>NZ_VOQR01000001.1:1265000-2465000 GCF_007995065.1 Sphingomonas ginsenosidivorax
GACAGGTCGAGCCCGACGAGCAGATCGCTGTCCGCCTCGCCGTGCAGCCAGTCGCGGATCGCGGCGCGCGACCACGCGCGGCCGGGCGGCGCGACCAGCACCGGCGCGGCGTCGCCGGTCTCGCACACCGCCAGCGCGATCCCCTTGTGCGACGCCCCCCTCGCGCCCGACCAGTCGATCGCGGCGAAGCGCGTGAACCGGTCAGGGGCGATCGCCAAACCCCTTTCGCGCCCGCGCCGGCGCCTGGTCCCACCATGCCCGCGCGATAACCACGCGGATGCGCTCTGCGTCGCCGCTGGCGTAGCGCACGAGCAGGCCCGGCCAGGTCTCGTAATGCGGCGTCTGCCAGAAGGTCGCCGGGTCGGTCTCGATCAGCAGCGCCTTTTCCTCGTGCGTACTGCGGACGTGGAAGCTGCCCGCCTCGTGCCCGGTGCTGACGAACATCTTGCCCCGGACCTTGACGGCCGGCTGGCCATAGGAGGTCGACACCTCCGTCTCGGGCAGCGACAGCGCGAACGCGGCGACGGCATCCCAGTCCTTCACGACCGCCTGGTCCGGCGTTCGTCCCAATAGGCGAGCCGTTCGGACAGCCTTTTCTCGAACCCGCGTTCGGTCGGGGTGTAGAAGGTTTCGGGACTCATTTCCTCGGGCCAGTAATCCGATCCCGAGAACGCGTCCTCGGAATCATGGTCGTACGCATAGCCCTTGCCGTAGCCGATATCGCGCATCAGCTTGGTCGGCGCGTTGCGGATCGAAGGGGGCGGCATCAGCGAGCCCGTTTCCTTCGCCGATTTCCACGCCGCCTTCTGCGCCTTGTACACCGCGTTCGATTTGGGCGCGGTGGCGAGGTAGACGCAGGCCTGCGCGATCGCGAGCTCGCCCTCGGGGCTGCCGAGAAAGTCATAGGTGTCCTTGGCCGCGATGCACTGGACCAGCGCCTGCGGGTCGGCGAGCCCGATGTCCTCGACGGCCGCACGCGTCAGCCGGCGCAGCAGAAACAGCGGCTCCTCGCCGGCGGTCAGCATCCGCGCGAGATAGTAGAGCGCCGCCTGCGGATCGGACCCGCGGATCGATTTGTGCAGCGCGCTGATCAGGTTGTAATGCCCTTCGCGATCCTTGTCGTAGACCGCGACGCGGCGCTGCAGGAACGCCGAGAGCCCGGCGGGGTCGAGCGGGTCGGCGAGGTTCACCGAGAACAGCGTTTCCGCCTGGTTGAGCAGGAACCGCCCGTCGCCGTCGGCGCTCGCGATCAGCGCATCCTTGGCGGGCGGGGTGAGGGGCAGGGGGCGTTCCATCACCGCCTCCGCGCGCTCAAGCAGCAGGTCGAGCGCACCGCGCCCGAGCCGTTCGAGGATCAGCACTTGCGCGCGACTGAGCAAGGCGGCGTTGAGTTCGAACGACGGGTTCTCGGTCGTCGCGCCGACCAGGGTGACCGTGCCGTCTTCGACATAGGGCAGGAAACCGTCCTGCTGCGCGCGGTTGAAGCGGTGGATCTCGTCCACGAACAGCAAGGTGCGCTTGCCGATCTTGGCATGGTCGCGCGCCTCGGCGAACGCCTTTTTCAGCTCCGCGACGCCCGAGAACACCGCCGAGATCGCGACGAACCGCAGGTCGACCGCGTCGGCGAGCAGCCGCGCGATCGTCGTCTTGCCGGTCCCCGGCGGCCCCCACAGGATCACCGACGACAACCGCCCCGCCGCGACCATCCGCCCGATCGCGCCCTCGGGACCGGTGATGTGATCCTGCCCCACCACCTCGTCGAGCGTGCGCGGGCGCAGCCGGTCGGCGAGCGGGGCGTTCTCGGGATGCGTATCGGGGGCGGGGGCGGGTTCGAAACCCGCGAAGAGGTCGGCCATGGCGCGAATGTAGGGGGCGGGGGGCGTTGCGTCACCCCGTCCACTTCTATCCTCCCCCGCCAGGGGGAGGTGGCACGCGTAGCGTGACGGAGGGGGCGGGCGACGATTACGGCTGTTCCGTGTCCGCCCCCTCCGTCTGGCTACGCCAGCCACCTCCCCCTGGCGGGGGAGGATCAGCAGCTCAAAACACGCCAAGATATATCTTCGACGCATCTAGACGATCAAAATCGAAGATATATCTTAGTGCTATCGTGATACAGAAGGAATCATCATGTTCAACACACACAACCGCGGATGCGGTCCCCGGGGCGGGCATTTCGAGCGCGGCCCCTTTTCGATGAGCTGGGAAGTCCGTGGCGGCGAACGCCATAACGGCCGGCATGAGCATGGCCGCGGCTTCGGTGGCGGCGGTTTCGGGGGGGGCGGCGGTCGTCGCCGGATGTTCGATGGTGGCGAGCTGAAGCTCGTGCTGCTCAAGCTGATCGCCGACACCCCGCGCCACGGCTACGACCTGATCCGCGAGATCGAGGCGATGACCGGCGGCAGCTATGCGCCGAGCCCCGGCGTGGTCTATCCGACGCTGACCCTGCTCGACGAGATGAACCTGGTCGCCGAGCAGCAGTCCGAGGGCGCCAAGAAGCGCTTTGCCGTCACCGACGAGGGGCAGGCGCTGCTCGCCGGGCAGGCGGAGCTCGTCGAGGCGCTGTTCGCGCGGCTGGCGGCACTCAACGCCGAGTCCGAGCGTACCGACCGCGCCCCGATCCGCCGGGCGATGGGCAATCTGCGCCACGTCGTGCAGGACCGGTTGCTCGCAGGCGGTTTCTCGGACGACGCCGTGCACCAGGTCGCGGCGCTGATCGACGAGGTCGTGCAGAAGATCGAGCGCCTGAAATGAGCGTCTCGCCAAAAATCTCGGTAGCCCGCGTGCCGACGCAGTCGGCGAGCAAGTATCTCCAGCAGCTCGCCAAGCACTGGAGCCACAAGATGGAGGTGACGCACACCCCCGAGGAGGCGCGGATCGCCTTCCCGGGCGGCGCGGTGCTCGAGATGCGCGCGGACAGCGACACGCTCGACGTTGCGCTGACCGTGCCCGACGGTGGCGACGTTGCCCGGATGCGCGAGGTGGTGTCGAGCCATCTCGACCGCTTCGCCTTTCGCGAGGCGCCACTGACGTTCGACTGGGCCGACGCCTGATGCAGCCGCGCTGTCCGATCTGCGGCAACGCGCACTGGCTCGACCGCGGCTGGCCCGAATGCAGCCATTGCCGGCTGATCGTGCGTGATTTTGACGACCTCCCGGCCGTCGCGCGGGAGGTGCAGGCGCGGCTCGCGGCGGGGGCGGTCGACCTTGCCGACGAGCCATCCGCGGCGTGGCGGCTCGATGGCGCCGGGCTGCGCAATGCGGCCTGGCGCTACGGCTTTGCGGTCTCGCCGGGCCTCGCGCCTGACGGACAGCCCGCCGTGGCGACGACGAGCCCGGCCGTCACCTTGCCGCACGACGTCGCGCTGGCGGTCATGGCGCGTCCGGCCGATGCCGACGACGTGGTCGACCTCGCCACCCTTCTGCGCGACCGGTTCGCGCGGATCGTCGTCCTGATCGACGGCACGGCCGACGACCTCGCGGCGATCGTGGCGCGTGCGCCCTGGGTGTCAGGGCATGCGCACCCGCTGGACGGCGATTTCGCCGCGCAGCGCAACCGGCTGCAGGACCTGGCGGGCACGCGCTGGGTGCTCCAGCTCGACTCCGACGAGCGGCCCGATCCGGCACTGCTGGCGGCGATCGGATGGCTGGTCGAAGGGGCCGACCGCGACGGTCTGCGGTCGCTGGGGCTTCCCCGCCGCAACATGGTCGATGGCGCGCAGTCCGCGCTCTATCCCGACATCCAGTACCGGCTTAATCGCAGCGATATCCGCTTCCAGAACCGCGTCCACGAACGCCCGGTGGTCCCGTTCGCCGAAAGCTCGCTCGCGCTCGCAGGCGCGATCGAACACCGGCTCGACGGTGACCGCGTCCGCGCGCGGACGAAGATCTACGAGGCGATGTCGACCGGCGCGGGGCGCCCCGAGGACGAGACGCGGCTGCTCGAACCCTTCGACCCGATCGCGGTGCGATAGGCGGCGATCGTCTGCGTCGCGAGCGTCTCGCGCGTGAACTGCCCCGACGCCGCGCGGCTCGCTTCGGCGAAGTGCGCGCGGGCGTCCGGGTCGCGGATCAGGCGCCGCAGCGGGTCGGCGAGGTCGGGTCCCGAACAGGTCGCGGCGAGCAGCCCCGCGCCGCTCTCGCCGATGAACAGCCGGGCGCTCGGATCCTCGGCGCACGCGACCACCGGCCGCCCGAACATCATCGCCTCCTGATAGACCAGCCCGAAACTCTCGTAGCGCGACGGCGCGACGACGATGTGCGCGGCTTCCATCAGGTCGTGGAGCACCGGGTCGCCGACGCGGTGGAAACAGCGGACATGCGCGCGGGCCGAGCCCGGCAGCGCGGCGAGCGTATCGTCGGTCACCCCGACGATCGTCAGCCGGAACGCGTCGAGCGTTCCCGCGTGCGCCTCGCCGCTCAGGATCGTCAGCGCGGACAACAGCGCGTCGAACCCCTTGCGGTGCTCGTCGCGCCCGACGAACAGCAGCTCGACCGGTGAGCCGCCCGGGTAGGCGGCGGCTTGGCCGCGCGTGACGATTTCGGGCGGCAGGCTGAGCCCGATTACCGCATGGCGCGGCCCCGGGCCGGGGACGCCGTACAGCGCGGCGATCTTGCCGGCATGGAGCGCGGTGTTCGAGATGAGCGCCCCGGCGCGCGCCGACCAGCGTTCCAGCATCATTGCCACACGCCGGTCGAACCGGTCCCTGAGCGACGTCGCGGTCGCCGCCGAGGTCGCCGCCGGCGTCGAGTTGCGCGTCGCCAGCGGCGCCGGACCGGCCAGCGCGATCGCCAGCCCGGGGGCGTACCAGTTGGTCGCCTCGATCACGTCGAACGGCCGCCGCGCATGTTCGGCATGCACCGCACGCAGGAAGGCGAGCGGTCCGATGACGTGGCCGATTCCGGCCAGTTTGCGCACCCGTGCTGCCAGCGACGTCTCGCCGACGCCGCAGCCGATCACCTCGACGTCGCCGTCGCGATCGCGGGTGCGCCGGTCCATCGTGAAGACGCGGACGTCATGCCCGGCTTGCGACAGGGCCTGCACGATCTCGCGCGCGGCACGCGACAGCCCGCTCTTCTCGGGCGGGTACGCCCAGGTGATGAGTCCGATCCTCATTGCGTTCCGACAATCGTGCCAACCTGCATCAATAACTCGTTTTTTGCCTCATCGGGACGGGAACCCCGCATACCGACCGGCGGTTCCCCTCGCTCATGAATTCCAGATGAACGCTTTTTTGAACGGAGGCCGGGTGTTCGTTCTCCACATCGCGCTACAGGGATGCCTGCGCGCCCAAGACGTCGAATATGGTCTCACCGCCGACACCGGGGGCCATATCCGGTACCTGCTGGACCTGGTGACGGCGAGCCGGCGCAACGCCGCGATCGACCGGATCGAGATCGTCACGCGCGCCTTCCATCACATGGCTTATGCCGAATGCTATGCCGAGCCGGTCGAGACGATCGACGGCACGACGCGGATCGTCCGGCTGGCGACCGCGTCCGCCGACTATCTGGTCAAGGAAGACCTGTGGACCGAGCATGACAGCCTGGTCGACGCGCTCGTCGCGCATATCGACGCGCTCGATCGGCGGCCGGACGTGCTCCACGCGCATTATGCCGATGCCGGGCTCGTCGCCGCGCGCGTGTCCGCCCGCTCCGGCATCCCCTACGTCTTCACCGCGCACTCGCTGGGGCGGGTCAAGCGCGCCGCATTCGACCGCGACTGCGCCGAGACCGCCGGGCTCGATCGCCGCATCGCGATCGAGGAAGAGGCGATCGCGGGCGCCGCGGCGATCATCGCGTCGTCGCGCGACGAGGCCGAGGTGCAATATGCCGGCTACGACGCCTACGACCCGGGTCGCATCCGCGTGTTCGCGCCGGGCAGCGACCTGAAGCAGTTCGCGGACAGCGCGCGCGACCCGCGTGTCGAGGCGACGATCGACCGCTTCCTCGACGCGCCGGACAAGCCCGTGATCCTCGCGATCGCGCGGCCGGTCACGAAGAAGAACCTGGCGGCGCTCGTCCATGCCTATGGCCGGTCGCTCGCGTTGCAGGCGACGGCGAACCTCGTGATCTTCGCGGGCAGCCGCGACGACCTGACCACGCTAGAACCCGAAATCCGCGACAATCTCGCCGAGCTGCTCCAGCTGATCGACCGCTACGACCTCTACGGCAAGGTCGCCTATCCCAAGACCCACCGCCCCGACGACGTCGCAGCGATCTACGCGCACGCCCGTGCACGTCGCGGCGTGTTCGCGAACCCCGCGCTCAACGAGCCGTTCGGTCTGACCCTGCTCGAGGCCGCGGCGAGCGGGCTGCCGGTCGTCGCGACCGACAGCGGCGGCCCGAACGACATCGTCGAGACCTGCGGCAACGGCATCCTCGTCGACCCGCGCTCGCCCGGGGCGATCACCGACGCGCTGCTCGCGATCCTGTCCGACCCCGCGCTGTGGGACCGCTACGCCGCGGCGGGATCGGTCGCGATCAAGGCCTATGACTGGGACCGCCACGTCGCGCTCTATGCCGAGCTGCTGGCCGACGTGGTCGATGGCGCGACGACGGCGACGGCGCAGCCAGACCTGCTGCTCGTCTCCGATATCGACGGCACGCTGATCGGCTGCGCCGAATCCGTCGTCGATTTCGCCAGCTGGCACAGCGCGCAGGTCGATGTCGCCTTCGCGATCGCGACCGGGCGCAGCTTCCACAGCGCGATGGCGGTGCTCGGCCAGCACGATGCGCCGCGTCCCGAGATCCTGATCACGTCGGTCGGCTCCGAAATCTATTACCGCGCCTATCGCGGCGCGGTGTACGACCGCGACGCCGAATGGGAGGCGATCATCGCCGCGGGCTGGGACCGCGAGGCGGTCGCGGCCCTGATCGCCGACCAGGGCGGGCTGGTCCCGCAGGCCGCCCTCGAGCAGCGCCGGTTCAAGCTCAGCTATTTCGCCGACGGCGACCGCGATGCGGGGGAGCGGGTCCGCGCGCTGCTCGCGGCACACGGCCACAGCTGCTCGATCATCCAGAGCCATGGGCGCTATATCGACATCCTGCCGCATGCCGCATCCAAGGGCACCGCGGTCGAGCATGTCCGCCGCCGTCTTGGCCTCGCCCCGCGCCAGGTGATCGTCGCGGGCGATAGCGGCAACGACATCGAGATGCTCCGCTCGGCGCGCCACGCGATCATCGTCGGCAACTATTCCGACGGGCTCGCCGCCCGCGCCGACCTGTCGCACGGCTATGTCGCGGTCGGTCATCATGCCCGCGGCGTCCTCGAGGGTGTGGTGCATTTCCGAGAGGGGGTCGCCGACACTTCGGCCGGCACGCTGAAGGCGTCGTGACGCTCAGCGTTTTGACGCTGGTCCGCGGGCGCCGCGACCATCTCGTCAACCTGATCGCCGGCCTCGACGCTTCGACGCAGGCGCCCGATGAGCTCGTCATCGCCTATATGCAGGACGAGGCGCCCGCCGGATTGCCCGCGACCGCGTTCCCGGTGCGGATGGTGCAGGTGCCGGGCGAGCCGATGCCGCTCGCCGCCGCGCGCAACCGCGCGGCCGAGGCGGCGCGCGGGGAGACACTCGTCTTCCTCGACGTCGACTGCATCCCGTCGCCGACGCTCGTCGCGCGCTATGCCGAGACGGCGGGGCAGGGCGTTCGGCTCGGCGAGGTGCTGTACCTGCCCGCGGGGGCCACCGAAGGCGGGCTCGATCCGGAGCGGCTCGACCGGCTAGGCGTCCGCCACCCGGCCAAACCCGCGATCGCGCTGGACGAGGTTCGCCCGACCCCCGATCACGGCGAGCTCTGGGGCCTGTCCTTCGCACTGTCCGCCACCGACTGGGCGGCGGCCGGCGGCATGGACGAACGCTATGTCGGCTATGGCGCGGAGGAGACCGACTTCGCCGCGCGCCTGGAGGCGGCCGGCGTGCCGATGGCGTGGGTCGGCGGCGCGCGGGCGTGGCACCAGCATCATGCGGTGCACATGCCGCCCTACCAGCATTTCGACTCGATCCTGCGCAACGCGGCGCTGTTCCGCGCGACCTGGGGCCGCTGGTGCATGGACTATTGGCTCGGGCAATTCGCGGAACGCGGGATGATCCGGATCGACGACGCCGCAATTACCGTGCTCCGGCATCCGAACGCCGACGAGATCGCGGCGTCGCGGATGCCGGACACGACCTTATTCAGCTGACCAGAGCGACGTCGCGAGGTCGTCCAGATACGCCGCCGCCACGTGCGCTGAATCGGCGTCGTACAGGTCGGCCAGCGCGGCCGGGTCGAGCGCCTTGGCCGCATCGAGGATTCCGCGCCACGGCGCCAGCGCCCCCGGCCAGGACGGCAGCGCGACCGCCGCACCCAGCTCCGCCAGCCGCTCGGCCTTCCGGGTCTGCTCGCCGAAATAGCGCCATTCGGGCGCACAGACGTAGGGGCGTCCGACGCGCGCGATCTCGTGGACCGTGTTGTCGCCTGCCGACGCGATGACGACGTCCGCCGCGGCGATATGGTCGGTGACGCCCGGCACCCAGCCGAGCTCGACCAGATTGCCGAAATCGGTCTCGTGCCCCTCGCGGTGCACGGGCCCCAGCACCAGCCACAGCGCATCCGGCACCGCGCGCGCCGCCATCGTCAGCGGCGCATAGGGCGTCCCCGCCCCGCCGCCGCCGGTCAGCACGACGACGATCTCCTTGTCCGGATCGAGCCCGAGTTTCGCACGCGCCTCGGCCCGCGTCGGCACAGGGTCTACCGTCGTGCAGAGCCCGCCTGCGTAGCACGTCTTCGCGCGCACCCAGTCGGGCGTGTCGTCCTGCTCCAGCGCTTCGCCGAACGGTGCGAGCAGCCCGACGCTCGCCTGGTACGCGCCGAGATGGCCGGGATCGAGGCGGTCGCCGTGCATCCTTATGCTGATCGCCGGCACGCTCGCGATCCGTGCGAGCAGCGCGATCTCCGCCGACACGTCGACGACGAACAGCGCCGGATCGACGTCGTCGAGATGGTCGATGATCGTCCGCATCGTCGCCCGCGTCTGCGCTACGCCCAGCGGGACGCAGTGCATCACCTCCGGCGTCGGTTGCGCGAAAAGGCCTCGCGTCGGCACCGGCGCACCGATCATGTCGGGCAGCGCGGTGATGCTGATCTCGCGCTCGAACCCGTCGAACAGGGAGGGCTTCGCGGTGAGGATCGTGACGGGGCGGGCGGCAGGCAGCTCGCGGATGATCGCCATCGCCCGATTCGCATGGCCGCGACCCTGGTGATGGATGAAGAAGGTGATCGGTTTCAGGCGGTCGTCCAAAATATGCTCCCCCGGTTCCGCGTTGAAGCGCGGACCATAACTGTCCTACCGCCGTCACCCCGGACTTGTTCCGGGGTCCATCGTTCGGCGAAATCTAAAGCGTAGTGGATAATCTAAAGCGTAGTGGATACGCGGCACCATGGACCCCGGAACCAGTCCGGGGTGACGGTAGCGGGTGGATCACCCGCCCGGGCTTGCCCCGTACCGCGCGCGCAGACCGAACGCCGCCTCGACCTCGGGATCGAGCCACGCCTCGATATGCCCCGCATCCGCCGCAGCCAGCTCGGCGTAGCGGGTCGGGCGATAGGGTTCGTACCCTTGCCCCTTATAGCTCGTGATCGCCTCGAACGTCGTCGGCGCCTCGATCCCCGCCGCATCCGCCAGCGCCGTCACGAACCCCGCCGGATCGCGCGCGAAGGCGTCGTAGCCGACGAGCGCGACATTGTGCGCGCGGCCCGTCAGCGTGGTCCAGTGGCGCAACTTGGCGGTGCGCTTGGCGATGCAGTTGGCGAAGCGCTCCCCCGTCTCTGGATCGCGCTCGTGGAGCATCTCGCTGCCGAGCATCGGGTGTCCCGGCTCGACATGGCCGAAATGCTCGTCCCAATAGCTGTGCCAGTCGCTGCGGATGAACGCGTCGAACGGCTGCGCCTTCAGGTCCGGATGCGCGTGCCACGGCTGGCGGTGCAGGCTGCGCACCCAGTCGAACGCGTCGCGCGCGACCACCACGACGAGCGTATCCTTCATGAACACGCTCTGGCGCGGCACGAACCAGTGCTTGAACCCGAACGCCTCGGTCATTGTCACCGACGGCAGGTTCGCCTCGATCGTCCGGGTGACGAGGTTGGTCCCGCTGCACCGCGAGCCGTAGATCTGGACGCGTGAGATGGGGACGTCGCCGCGCTTGACGACGCGCAGGCCGGGAAGGGGCTCGGCCCAGGGAATCGGGGAATGGGTCACGCCGCCGCCGCTAGATCGACCCGGCCGGCTTCGCAACCATCTGCATGATGACGCGGATTAGGGCGCGCCGCGACCGGCATAGGATGCTATGGCGACATTAGAGGTGTTGCCGTGGAGTCCTGCGTGCACCCTCGGCGCCCCGCACGCGGCATCTCGGTGTCACACGGGCGGGCGGGGCGCCCTTCCTCATCGCTGGCAGCCGTGCGACACGCCGGGACTGGTCGATTTCGATGCGTCTCGATCTTGGCGTGCGCGGCTCGTCGCGATACAGGTCGGACCATCAACAAGTGTATTGCATGACTAAAACAGTTGTGCGACAGGATGGCCCCATGAACACGATGACTCTCCCGATTGGCACAAACCCGGCCGGCACGAACCCGTCTGGTACCGGTTTCGAGGCGATGCGCCACGCGATGGTCGCGAGCCAGTTGCGCACCAACGCGGTCAACGACCAGCGCGTCGTCGCGGCGATGGCCCGCGTCCCGCGCGAGGACTTCCTGCCCGCCGACGTCCGCGGCCTCGCCTATCGCGACACCGCCATTCCGCTCGGCGCCGGGCGCAGCGCGAACCTGCCGATGGCGACCGGTCGCCTGCTCACCGAAGCCTATCTGACGGCGACCGACCGCGTGCTGCTGATCGGCGCGGCGACCGGCTACACCGCCGCGGTCCTCGCCGGGATCGTCGCGCACGTCACCGCGGTCGAGAGCGACGCCGCGCTGGTCGCGATCGCGCGCGCCGCGCTGTCGGGCATCGCCAATGTCGAACTGGTCGAGGGGCCGCTCGCCGAGGGCCATCCCGGCGCACCCTATGACGTGCTGATCGTCGACGGCGCGGTCGAGCAGCTTCCCGACGCGCTGGTCGCGCAGGTGAAGACCGGCGGCCGCGTCGTGTCGGGGCTCGTCGAGCGCGGCGTGACGCGTCTCGCTTCGGGTCGCAAGACCGATGGCGGGTTCGGCCTCGCGGCATTCGTCGACACCGATTGCGTGGGGCTCCCGGGCTTCGCGCTCGCGAAACCGTTCAGGTTCTGACGGCGTGCTGGGGGGCATCGCCGTGCGCCGTCTGCTGCTCGGCAGCGCGCTGATCGTACCGATGACGCAGGCCTCGGCGGAAACGCTTCGCGAGGCGCTGCTCAAGGCCTATTCGACCAATCCCACGATCACCGCGCAGCGCGCGCAACAGCGCGCGACCGACGAGAACGTCCCCATCGCCCGCGCCGCCGGGCTGCCCTCCGCCAACGCGACCGGTGACTATACCGAGTTCGTCGTCAACGCGGCGAACAACTTCCTCGCCCCGCAGCGGCAGGGCGTCGCCGGCGCCAATGTCTCGATCCCGTTGTACAGGGGTGGGCAGGTCCGCAATTCGGTCGCCGCCGCCCAGACCCGCGTCGAAGCCGGCCGCGCGCAGCTGCGCGGGACCGAGGCGGATCTGTTCACCAACGTCGTCGCCGCGTACATGGACGTGATCCGCGACGAGGCGATCGTCGGGCTCAACACGCAGAACGTCCGCGTCCTCGACGTCAACCTCCAGGCGAGCCGCGACCGCTTTCAGGTCGGCGACCTGACGCGCACCGACGTCGCTCAGTCCGAGGCGCGGCTCGCGCTCGCCCGCGCGCAGCTCCAGTCGGCGCAGGCGCAGCTGATTTCCAGCCGCGAAAGCTATGTCCGTCTCGTCGGCACTCCGGCGGGAATCCTCGAGACGCCGCCGACCTTGCCGCATCTGCCCGACAGCCCGGCGTCGGCGGTCACCGTCGCGATCGACAACAACCCCGTCCTGCTCGCCGCGGCGAAGGAGCGCGACGCGACCCGCTACGATATCGGCGTCGCGCGGGCGAGCCGCCTGCCGCAGGTGTCCGCCGTCGGGGGCGCGAGCTACACCAACTATCTCAACTCGATCCCGCCGAGCGGCGGCGGGCTCGGTGCGGGCACCACCCCCAATGCGAACAAGGCGGTGCGGGCCGGACTCTCGCTGACGATGCCGCTGTTCCAGGGCGGGCGTCCCGCCGCGCAGGTGCGCCAGGCCGAAGCGCTGCGCAGCCGCGCGATCGAGAACGTCACCGCGACCGAGCGCAACGTCATCGCGCAGGCGCGCTCGGCCTATGCGGTGTGGCGCTCGTCCGAACAGGTGATCCAGTCGTCCGAGACCGCGGTCAACGCCAACAAGCTCAGCCTCGAGGGGGTCCGCGCCGAGAACAGCGTCGGCACGCGCACCATCCTCGACATCCTCAACGCCGAGCAGGAACTGCTCAACAGCCAGGTGACGCTCGTGACGGCGCGCCGCGACGCCTATGTCGCGGGCTTCGCGCTGCTCGCCGCGATGGGCGAGGCGGAGGCGCGCGACCTCGGGCTCGACGGCGGCGTGCTCTACGATCCGGTCGCGAACTACAACCGCGTGCGGCGGAAAATCTGGGATTGGGGCGGCGACGGCGAGCCCGTCGCGGTCGCCACGCGGACCGTCCAGTCGCCCGCGCAGGACGCCGTGGTGAGGCGGCCGCAGGACGAATTGCTCGACAGCCCGGTTGACAGAAGCCCCGGACTGACCACAGGTGCAGCCTCGCCGAACCGCCAATAGAGGCGGTGGCCACGATTCGGGACGCCGCGCATGGGGGATATCAGCGTAGAGCCGTCGATGGAGGAGATCCTCTCGTCGATCAAACGGATCATCGCGGAGGAAGGCGACACGCCGCCCGGTCGTCAGCGCCGTAGCGCACGCGCGCCCATCGTGACCCAACCGATCGACCTCGACGACATGGACGAGGACGAGATTCTCGAACTGAGCGATCCGATGCCGATGGTCGACCGTACGCCTTCCCCGCGCGCCGCGAAGCCTGCGCCCGAGCCCGCGACCCCGCCGCGCCCCGCGCCGCCCGCGGTCGATGCCGATCCGGAGGCCGACCCCATCGTCTCGCGCCAGACCGCTGCCGCTGCGCGTGCGCCGCTCGAGGCGCTGTCGCGGATGATGGTCAAGCCCGATCCGTCGAGCGACGGCACGCTGGAGGGTCTCGTCCGCGACATGCTCCGCCCGATGCTGCGCGAATGGATCGACGCCAACGTCCCCGCCATGGTCGAAGAGATGGTGGCCAAAGAAATCAAGAAGATCACCGGCCAGGCCTAAACCCATCCTCCCCCGCCAGGGGGAGGTGGCAGGCGCAGCCTGACGGAGGGGGCGGAAAGGGCGACATCGGTTCCGTGTCCGCCCCCTCCGTCACCTGCGGTGCCACCTCCCCTTGGCGGGGGAGGATTGCAACGGACAGGCCTAGGCTTGGCAGCCCCCGCCCGCTAAGGCGGCAGCCATGAGCGAACTTCCCAAAACCTTCGACCCTGCCTCCATCGAAGCGCGCTGGTACGCGCATTGGGAGGAGACCGGCGCGTTCCGGCCCGACCGGCCCAACGCCGAACCCTGGACGATCGTCAACCCGCCGCCCAACGTCACCGGCTCGCTGCATATCGGGCACGCGCTCGACAACACGCTGCAGGACATCCTGACGCGTCACGCGCGCCTCAAGGGCAAGGACGCGCTCTGGGTGGTCGGCACCGATCATGCCGGCATCGCCACGCAGATGGTCGTCGAGCGCCAGATGGGCGCCATGTCCCCCCCGCAGAAGCGCACCGACCTGACCCGCGAGGAGTTCGTCGCGAAGGTCTGGGCGTGGAAGGAAGAGAGCGGCGGCGAGATCACGCAGCAGCTGCGCCGGCTCGGCTGCTCGATGGACTGGAAGAACGAACGCTTCACGATGGACGAGGGCTTTTCGAAGGCCGTCGTGAAGGTCTTCGTCGCGCTGCACGACCAGGGCCTGCTCTACCGCGACAAGCGGCTGGTGAACTGGGACCCCGGCCTCGGCACCGCGATCAGCGACCTCGAGGTCGAGACGCGCGAGATCAAGGGCAGCTTCTGGCATCTGCGCTATCCGCTCGAGGACGGGTCGGGCTTCATCGAGGTCGCGACGACGCGCCCCGAGACGATGCTCGCCGACATGGCGGTCGCGGTGAACCCGTCCGACGAGCGCTACACCGCGCTGGTCGGCAAGAAGGTCCGCCTGCCGATCACCGGCCGCCTGATCCCGGTCGTCGCCGACGACCATGCCGATCCCGAACTCGGATCGGGCGCGGTCAAGATCACGCCCGGCCACGACTTCAACGACTTCGAGGTGGGCAAGCGCGCGGGCATGAAGGCCGGCGAGATGCTCAACATGCTCGATGCCAAGGCACGCGTCGTGCAGGTGTCCGACGGGCTGATCCCAGCCGACCTGCTCGGCCTTTCGACCGCAGAGGCGCGGAAAGCCGTCGTTGCGCAGCTGAAGGCCGAGGGCTTCCTGATCGCGCACGTCGACAAGGAGGGCGTCGAGCACGACGCCGAACCGCGCACGATCCAGACGCCGTATGGCGACCGCTCGGGCGTGGTGATCGAGCCTTGGCTGACCGACCAATGGTATGTCGACGCCGACACGCTCGCCCGCCCCGCGATCGAGGCGGTCCGCGTCGGCGCGATCTCCATCGTGCCCAAGACCTGGGAGAAGACGTTCTTCAACTGGATGGAGAACATCCAGCCCTGGTGCGTGTCGCGGCAGCTGTGGTGGGGGCACCAGATTCCGGCGTGGTTCGGGCCCGACGGCACCGCCTACGTCGCGGAGACCGAGGCCGAGGCGCAGGCGAAGGCAGGCGAGGGGGTGACCCTGACGCGCGACCCTGATGTGCTGGACACGTGGTTTTCCAGTGCCTTGTGGCCGTTTGCTACGCTCGGGTGGGATGGTGAAGAATCCCCCTCCCGCTCGCGGGAGGGGCTAGGGGAGGGCCTGTCCACGGACGGCGCCTCCGCCGTGACAAGCCCTCCCCCAACCCCTCCCGCAAGCGGGAGGGGAGTCTTGGACGGTCGCTACCCGAACGACGTCCTCATCTCGGGCTTCGACATCCTGTTCTTCTGGAACGCGCGGATGATGATGCAGGGGCTGCACTTCATGAAGGACGTGCCGTTCCGCACGCTCTACCTCCACGGCCTCGTCCGCGCCGCCGACGGCGCGAAGATGTCGAAGTCGAAGGGCAACACGGTCGATCCGCTCGGCCTGATCGACCGCTACGGCGCCGACGCGCTGCGCTTCTTCATGGCGGCGATGGAGAGCCAGGGCCGCGACATCAAGATGGATGAGAAGCGCGTCGAGGGCTATCGCAACTTTGCGACCAAGCTCTGGAACGCCGCGCGATTCGCGCAGGCCAACGGCATCGTCGCCAGCACGACGCTGGAGGCACCGCACGCCGAGCTCGCGGTCAACAAGTGGATCATCGCCGAGACGATCGCGACCGTCCAGGCGGTCGACCTCGCGCTCGCCGACTATCGCTTCGACGGCGCCGCCAACGCGATCTACCAGTTCGTCTGGAGTCGCTTCTGCGACTGGTATCTCGAACTGATCAAGCCGCAGATGGTCAGCGACGAGCGCGGGACAATCGACGAGGAATCGAAGGCGGTCGCCGGCTGGGTGCTCGATCAGATCCTCGTCCTGCTCCACCCGTTCATGCCGTTCATCACCGAGGAACTGTGGCACGCGATGGGCCCGCGCGATCACGACCTGATCCTCGCGAGCTGGCCGATGGCCGACGCGCGGTCGCTCGATCCGGAGGCGAGCAGGGAGGTCGACTGGCTGATCCGCCTGGTCCAGGAAATCCGCACCGCGCGCAACGAACTGAACGTCCCGCCTGGCGCGCGCCTGCCGCTGCACGTCCGCGACGCCAACGCGGCGACGCTCGCGCGGCTGGAGCGCCAGGCGCCCGCATTGGCACGGCTCGCCCGCGTCACGCACGCCGAGGGCGAAGCCACCGGCGGCGCGGCGCAGGTCGTGGTCGACGAAGCGACCTTCGTCCTGCCGCTGGAGGGCGTCATCGACCTCGACTCCGAGCGCACCCGCCTGACCAAGGCGATCGCCGCGGCAGAGAAGGAGCGCGACGCGCTGTCGGGGCGTCTCGGCAATGCGAGCTTCGTCGAACGCGCGAAGCCCGAGGCGGTGGAGAAGGCCAAGGCGGACCACGCCGACAAGGCCGCCGAAGCCGCACGGTTGCAGGCGGCACTCGGCCGGCTGGGGTAGGGCACCTATCCACAAACCGTCACCCCAGCGAAGGCTGGGGTCTCTCCGTTCGCGGCGGAACGGTTGCCCCGAACGGGAGACCCCAGCCTACGCCGGGGTGACGGAGAGGGGGACGTTGCTCCCTTCACCGTCACCCCGGACGTGCTCCGGGGTCCACCGCGCCGCGAACCAACTGGCCTGAGGGCATGCGGATGGGTAGATGCCGGAACACGTCCGGCATGACGGAGCTATGCACTTGGTGGCGTACTTTTGGACTGTCCTACAGCCCGCGAATTTGTCACCATCCCCACGTGACACGCTACGCCCCTTCCTCGAGGATTCTTCCGGCAATCTCCCGCGGGACGTGATTCCCGACCGGACATAGCCTCAACTTCGACAACTTCCGCCGCCCCGACTCGCGGCCGCGCGCAGCAACAGGACGGCCCGTGGCAAGACCCCAACGCGACCTCACCACCGGCCATATTGGCCGTACGCTCCTGGCCTTCGCGCTGCCGACCCTGGGATCGAACATCCTCCAGTCGCTCAACGGGTCGATCAACGCGATCTGGGTCGGGCGGTATCTGGGCGAAGGCGCGCTGGCCGCGACGTCGAACGCCAACATCATCATGTTCCTGATGTTCGGCGCGGTGTTCGGGTTCGGCATGGCCGCCACGATCCTCGTCGGGCAGAGCTTCGGGCGCGGCGACGCGGACGGCGCGCGCCGCGCGTTCGGATCCGCGGTCGGGCTGGTGTTCGGCGGCGCGGCGGTGATCGCGATGCTCGGCTGGATCTTCGCGCCGGAGATCCTGCACCTGCTCGCGACCCCCGGCGACGCGATGCCGCTCGCGCTTGCCTATCTGCGCGTCATCTTCCTGGGGCTGCCCGCGTCGATGATGATGGTGCTGATCATGATGGGCCTGCGCGGCTCGGGCGATTCGATGACGCCGCTGTGGTTCATGGGGCTCAGCGTCGTGCTCGACAGCGGCCTCAACCCCTTGCTGATCGCCGGCATCGGACCGTTTCCACGGATGGGGATCGCCGGTTCGGCGACCGCGACGCTGATCGCCAACCATATCGCGCTGCTGGGCCTCGTCGCCTATCTCTACATCCGCGACCTCCCGATCCGGCTGCGCGGCGCCGAGCTCCGCTACCTCCGCCCGTCCGCCGCGCTGACCGGCACGATCGTGCGGAAAGGCCTGCCGATGGGCGCGCAGATGCTCGTCATGTCGACCGCCGGGCTGACGATGGTCGGACTTGTCAACCGTCTCGGCGTCGACACCGCGGCGGCCTATGCGGTGTCGCAGCAGCTCTGGACCTATATCCAGATGCCGGCGCTCGCGATCGGTGCCGCGGTCAGTTCGATGGCGGCGCAGAATATCGGCGCGCGGCGATGGGACCGCGTCGGGGACATCACCAAATACGGCCTGATCTTCAACGTCGCGCTGACGGGCACGATGGTGCTGGCGGTGATCCTGTTCGATCGGCCGGTGATGACGCTGTTCGTTCCCGATACCAGCCCCGCGCTGCCGATCGCGCGGCATATCCAGCTGATCGCGAGCTGGAACTTCATCGTGTTCGGCGCGACGATGGTGCTGTTCTCGACCGTCCGCGCGAACGGCGCGGTGCTGATGCCGCTGCTGTTCCTGTTCGTCTCGATGTACCCGGTACGGATCGGCTTCGCGTTGGTAGCGCAGCGCTGGATCGGCTCCGACGCGATCTGGTGGAGCTTCCCAGCCGGCTCAGTCGCGAACCTGGTGATGGGGATCGGCTATTACCGCTACGGCAACTGGCGCAAGGGGTCACTCGTCGTGCCCGAGGACGAGCCGACCCAACCGCTCACCGAGCCCGCCGGCCGACTACAGCCAACGGGGTGACCCCTTTATCCTCCCCCGCCAGGGGGAGGTGGCAGGCGAAGCCTGACGGAGGGGGCGGATCGGCTAACAGCGGTTTCGTGTCCGCCCCCTCCGTCTGCCTGCGGCAGCCACCTCCCCCTGGCGGGGGAGGATCATCGCGGAACCCTAAGGCTGCACCGGCGCCATCACCCGGATGATGCCGGCGGCGATCTTCGCGGTGACCGGGGTTCGTGCCAGCACCTCGCCGTCGATCGAGATCGGCAATTTGGGGATGGTGTCGACGCGGATGCTCTTGCCGCGGAAGTCGCGGACCTCCTCGTGCCGCGATTCGTGGCGCAGCACGCTTGCGACCCAGTTGTGGATCAGCCGGCGCTTCATCTTGCCCATCACTGCCTGGACCACGATCTCGCCCGAATCGACCGCCGCGGCATCCACCAGCTCGGTGCCGCCATGATAGGGGCCGTTCGAGATCCGGACCTCGACGACGCGCATCCGGACCGCGTCGTCGCCCTCGCCGACGATCAGCGTGAAGGGCCGGAATCGCATGAACTGATACGCCGCCCAGCCGAGATAGCCGACGCGCCCGAGGATCTTCTTCAGCCCGTGCGGCACGGTCTCGGCGATCTTCGGGCTGATCCCCATCGCCGCGCAATTGGCGAAATAGTCGCCGTCGATCATCCCCAGGTCGATCCGGCGCGGCGCCCCCGTCCGGATCACCTCGACCGCGCCCTCGATCGTCAGCGGGATCCCCAGCGTGCGCGCGAAGCTGTTCGCGGTGCCGAGCGGCAGGACGCCGAGGATGACGTCATGGCCGACCATCAGGTCGACCAGCCCGCTGATCGTGCCGTCGCCGCCGCCGAGGATCAGCAGGTCCGGCTTCTTCGCCAGCGCCTTCAGCACGGTCGCTTCGAGCTCGCCCGGATTTTCGACCGCATGCGCGTCGACGTCGTAGGGCAGGCCCGACATCGCGGCACAGGCGCGCTTGAACAACGCCTGTCCCTTGCGCGACTTGGCGTTGACGACGAGCGCGGCGGAGCGGATCTGGGTGTCTGGCATCGGAGCCCTCAACGCACGACCGACGGTTTCGAACCCGTAACGCTTGCAAGCTATTTCGGCATCCCGCAAAGCGCGGACCATGACCGCAAGCTATCCCGCGCTTCGCCTCCGTCGTACCCGGTCCACCGGCTGGAGCCGCCGGCTTCACGCCGAGACCGTGCTGACCCCCGCCGACCTGATCTGGCCGCTGTTCGTCTGCGACGGGCAGGGGATCGAGGAACCGATCGGCGCGCTGCCGGGCGTGTCGCGCTGGTCGGTCGACAACATCGTCGCACGCGGTCGCGAAGCCCGCGATCTCGGCATCCCGTGCCTCGCGCTGTTCCCCTACACGCAGCCCGAGCGCCGGACCGAGGATGGCCGCGAGGCGCTCAACCCCGACAATCTGATGTGCCGGGCGATCCGCGCGCTGAAGGACGCGGTGCCCGATATCGGCGTGCTGACCGACGTCGCGCTCGATCCCTATACCAGCCACGGCCATGACGGGCTGGTCGACGCGGCGGGCTATGTCGTCAACGACACCACCGCCGACATGCTCGTGCAGCAGGCGCTTAACCAGGCCGCGGCGGGTGCCGACATCATCGCGCCGAGCGACATGATGGACGGCCGCATCGGCATGATCCGCACCGCGCTAGAGGCGGACGCGCACCACAACGTCCAGATCATGAGCTACGCGGCCAAGTACGCCAGTGCCTTTTACGGCCCGTTCCGCGACGCGGTCGGCAGCCGCGGGCTGCTGAAAGGCGACAAGAAGACCTATCAGATGGACTCCGCCAACGCCGAGGAAGCGCTGCGCGAGGTCGCGCTCGACCTGGCCGAGGGCGCCGATACCGTCATGGTGAAGCCCGGCATGCCCTATCTCGACATCATCGTCCGCGTCCGCCAGGCGTTCGAGGTGCCGGTGTTCGCCTACCAGGTGTCGGGCGAATATGCGATGATCGAGGCCGCCGTCGCAGCCGGCGCCGCGGACCGCGACGCGATGGTGCTGGAGACGTTGCTGGCGTTCAAGCGTGCGGGCTGCTCCGGTGTCCTGACCTATCACGCTGCGCATGCGGCCAAGCTCCTCGCGCGATGATCGAGACCGAGCGACTGGTGCTGCGTCCCTGGCGTGACGCCGATGTCGAGCCGTTCGCGACGATGTGCAGCGATCCGGAGGTGATGACGCACCTCGGCGGGCCGCAACCGCGCATCGAGGTCGAGGCGATGATTGCGCGGCAGCAGGCGGTCCAGGCCGCGCAGGGCCATTGCTTCTGGGCGATCGAACGCCGCGACGACGCCGTGCTGCTCGGCTTTTGCGGCCTGCGCATCGGCGGCCATGCCGGAACCCCGGTGCCCGACGAACTCGAAATCGGCTGGCGGCTCGCGCGGCACGCCTGGGGGCAAGGCTATGCGCGCGAAGCCGCGCTCGCCAGCGTCGATTGGGCGTGGTCGCATACCGACCGCGACCGCGTTACGGCCTGGACCGTCCCGGCCAATACCGCGTCCTGGGGCCTGATGCGCCGGATCGGGATGGCGCACGCGCCGACGCTCGATTTCGACCATCCCGGCTTCCCGGTCGGGCACCCGCTCGGCCGCCATATCGTCTACGCGATCGATCGGCCCGTGCATGACTGACCCGATGCCGCGCGCGATGCCGACATCGTCCCGCATGCTGTTCGTCGCGACGATCCTGACGGGATCGTTCCTGCTGTTCCTCGTCCAGCCGATGATCGCGCGGATGGCGTTGCCACGTCTGGGCGGCGCGCCCGCGGTGTGGAACTCGGCGATGCTCGTCTATCAGGCGCTGCTGCTCGCCGGCTATGCCTATGCGCACTGGCTCGGCCGCGTCCGGCCGCGTGCGCAGGCGGCGATCCACATCGGCGTGCTCGTCGTCGCGGCGCTGTGGCTGCCGATCGGGCTGATCGCGATGGACCTGCCGGCGGACGCGCAGCCCGCGGTGTGGGTGCCATGGCTGCTCGGCCTGTCGATCGGCCCATTGTTCTTCGCGGTCTCCGCGCAGGCGCCTTTGGTGCAGCGCTGGTTCAGCGCGGCGAGCGGCGGCGGCGACCCCTATGCGCTCTACGCCGCATCGAACTTCGGCAGCTTCGCCGGCCTGATCGCCTATCCGCTGCTCGTCGAGCCGCTGATGGCGACGCGCAGCCAGAGCCTGCTCTGGAGCGGCGGCTATATCGCGCTGATCGCGCTGGTGGCCGCCTGCGCGACGCGGTTGCCGCGGACCGCGTCCGCGGAGCACGTCGCCGCGACGAGCCCACCGGCGTCGCGTGGGCGCGTGCTGCACTGGATCGCGCTCGCGCTCGTGCCTTCGGGCCTGATGCTCGCGACGTCGACCTACATCACTACCGACATCGTCGCGATGCCGCTGCTCTGGGTCCTGCCTCTCGGGCTGTATCTGCTGAGCTTCACCGTGGCGTTCGCCGCCAATCGCGAGCTCGCCGACCTGCTGACGCGGATCGCGCCGGTGACGATCCTGATGTTCGGCGGCGTCATCATGGGCGGCTACAGCGAAGGCCCGCTGCTCAGCGCGGGGATCGCGCTGACATTGCTGTTCATGATCTCGGTCGCGCTGCACACCGCGATGTACAGGCTGCGTCCGGCGCCCGACCGGCTGACCGGATTCTATCTGGCTATGTCCGGGGGCGGGGTGCTCGGCGGCGTGTTCGCGGCGCTGATCGCACCCGTGATCTTCGACTGGACCTATGAATATCCGATCCTGATCCTCGCGGCGGGGATGCTGGTCCCGCAGCAGTTCCTCACTCCCCGGTTCCGTGATCTGTGGACCACGCGCGGCGTGACGCGGCACGTCGGACTCGCGATCATCGTCGTCATCTTCGCGGTGATGATCGGGATGCGGACCGCGCTGCCCGACAGCCTGTTCGGCGAAGAGCGGCAGGGGCCGGCGTTCATCGTGATCGCGACCATCGGGCTGATCACGATCGGCGCATGGCGGCCGTACGTGATCGCGCTGGCGGGGACGCTGTTCCTGTTCGGTGGCTATCATTCGCTGATGCTGTCGATGCAGCCGGGCGCCCGGGTGCGGAGCTATTTCGGGGTCTACACGATCCGTACCAAGCCGAAGGTTAACGAGCTCGACCACGGCACGACCGTCCACGGCGTCCAGCTGCGCGGATCGGTGGCGCGGGAACGGACGCCCACCACCTATTACGCCCGAGGCTCGGGCGTCGGTCGCGCGATGGAGGCCCTGGCCGGCCTGTACGGTGCGAACGCCCGAGTGGGTGTCGTCGGGTTGGGGACGGGGACGCTCGCCTGCTATGCGCAGCCCGGCCAGCGCTGGCGCTTCTACGAGATAGACCCGGCGGTGGTGCGGATCGCGCGCGATACCGGCCAGTTCAGCTATCTCGCACGCTGCCTGCCCGATCCCGTGATCCGGATCGGCGATGCGCGGATCACGCTCGGCCACGAGCCGGCGAACGATCTCGACCTGCTCGCGCTCGACGCCTTCTCGTCCGACGCGGTGCCGATGCACCTGATCACGCGCGAGGCGTTCGCGACCTATGGCCGCGTGCTGTCGCATGACGGATTGCTGCTGGTCCACGTCTCGAACCGGTTCATCGACCTGAACCCGGTCGTCGCTGCCGCCGCGGCGGAGGGCGGCTGGACCGCGATGCAGATGCGCTATCGTCCGTCCGAACTCGACAAGGACATGGCGACGCGGTCCGACTGGATCGCGCTGTCGCGCAACCCGGCGTCCATCGCCGTCCTGAAGGCGCAGGACCCGGATTGGGCGCCGCTAGTCGGCCGCGCGGGCTTTACCGGCTGGACCGACGATTATTCGACGATCCTGCCGCTGCTGAAGCGCTGACGGTGTAGCAGGCGGCGGGCCGGTTAGGGCGCCACCTCGACCCCGTCCCATGCGAAAAGCTTGCCGCTGTCCGGCGCGCGGAGTCCGTCGATGACGTCGAGCAACTGCACCGCAGCGCGGTCCGGCTTGAACAGCCGCCCGGGTGCGACATGGCCCTGGAACGGCCGAGACAGGCCGGTATCGACCGTGCCCGGATGCAAGGCGACGACGATCCCGCTCGAGTTGCGGCGCTTGTCCTCGATCGCGAGCGTCCGGACGAGCTGGTTGACCGCCGCCTTCGACGCACGATAGCCGTACCAGCCGCCGAGCTTGTTGTCGGAGATGCTACCGACGCGTGCCGACAGCACCGCGAACACCATCCGCCCGGACTTCGGCATCAGCGGCAGGATGTGCTTCGCGACCAGTGCCGGCCCGATTGCGTTGATCGCGAAGTTGCGCGCCATCCAGACCGGATCGAGATCGCGCATCGCCTTTTCCGGACCGCGCTCGCCGTCGTGGAGCAAGCCGGTCGCGACGACGACCAATGTCGGGGATCCCGTGATCCGTCCCGCCGCGGCCGCAATGCTCGCCTCGTCCTCCAGATCGATATGGCGCGCTCCCGACTCGGATCGCGCGAACCCCTGGACCGCGATGCCCTCGTCGATCAGCGCCGCTTCCAGCGCCGCGCCGATGCCGCCCGACGCGCCGATGACGACGGCGCTCATGCCCGCACGAACCGCCAGATGTCGTCGGTGCTGCCCGCGGCATCATAGGCATAGCCGTCGGTATCGAATCCCTTCATCGCGTCGATATCCTCGATCCGGTGCTCGGCCATCCACCGCGCGACCATGCCGCGCGCCTTCTTCGCGTGGAAGCTGACAAATTTCTGCGCCGCGCCCTCGCGGAAATCGATCGCGACGACGCGGACCGACTTCGGCAACCGGCCGTCGACCGCCGCCCAATATTCCTGGCTCGCCAGGTTGAGCACGACGCCCGTGCCGTCCTCCTCGACATCGGCGGCGAGCACCTTGGCGATACGGTCGCCCCACCAGTCGGTCAGCTTGGTCTTCCGCGGCGCCCAGCGCGTGCCCATTTCGAGGCGATAGGGCCGCATCAGATCCAGCGGGCGCAGCAGGCCGTACAGCCCCGACAGCATCCGTACATGCCCCTGCGCGAACGCCACGCCTTGCTCATCCAGCGAGGCGACGTCGAACCCGGTATAGACGTCGCCCGCGAACGCGAACAGCGCCGGTCGCTCGGGCAGCGTGTCGAAGTCGCGGAACCGGTCGGCGTTGAGCTTCGCGAGCGCGGGCGAGATGTGCATGAGTTCGCGCAGCCGCTTCTGCGGCAATCGCGACGCGGCATGCGCCAGCGTCGCCGCCTCGTCGGCGAACCGCGGCGTGGTGGGCTCGAGCGACGGCAGCGGGGTCTCGTAGTCGAGCGTCTTGGCGGGGGAGAGGACAGCGATCATCGCCGTCGCCTAAACCCGACAGCGGCGGCGTTCAATCGCCGTTCACGGGCCGTCGCGCACGGAACTTAACGGCGGCAGTTCGCTTGAACAGGTCGGACCCCAGACATATAGCGACGCACGCGCGTCGACGACGCTTGAGGAGAGTGTACGCATGAAGACCGTTTCGAAGCTCGCGCTGGCTGCCGTATTTGCGACCGGCGTTAGCGGGATGGCGCTGGTCGCCCCCGCCGTCGCCAAGGACAAGAAAGAAGAGGCCAAGCCCGGCCTCAAGCTCAGCCCCGAGGTCATCAAGGCCGGCCAGGTTGCGCAGACCGCGATCGCCGCCAAGGATTTCGCCACCGCCGAACCCGCCGTCGCGCAGATCGAAGCGGCGGTGAAGACCGACGACGACAAGTATATCGCAGCCGCCATGCGCTACGATATCGAGCAGCAGAAGCTCGCCGTCGCACAGGCTGCCAACCCCAACGCGCCGGTCAACGAGACGGTGCTGGCCAAGCCGCTCGACGCGCTGATCGCCAGCCCGAGCACGCCCGCTGCCGATCGCGGCCGCTACGCGTATCGCCGCGGCGCGCTGGCGTTCAACGGCAAGCAGTATCCGCAGGCCCTGCAGTATTTCAACAAGGCCAAGGAACTCGGCTTCAACGATCCGAACCTGTCCCTGCAGATCGTCAAGGCGAAGATGGAGAGCGGTGACGTCGCGGGCGCGACGGCCGATCTCGACGCGACGATCGCGGCGCAATCGGCGGGCGGTCAGAAGGCCGACGAGCAGCTCTATCGCTATGCGATCGCCAAGTCGTACCAGGCGAAGCTGAAGCCGCAGACGCTGACCTGGCTCAAGAAGTGGGTCACCGCCTATCCGACGTCCAAGAACTGGCGCGACACCATCGTGCTGGTCGGCATCCAGAACAATCCGCTGGTGCCGATGGACGAGACGCAGAAGATCGACATGTTCCGCCTGATGCGCGCGACCAAGTCGCTGGCCGACCAGACCGACTATCTCCAGTACGCCGACAGCGTGAACCGTCGCGGCCTGCCGAGCGAGGCGCAAGCGGTCGTCAAGGAAGGGCTGGCGACCGGCAAGATCCCGGCGAGCAACGCGATGGCCAAGTCGCTGGTCGCCGACACCACCACCGCGATCCGCAACGACGGTCCGGTCGCGGCGCTCGAGAAGCGCTCCGAGGCTGCGCCGAACGGCAAGCTCGCTGCCAGCACGGGCGACGTGTATCTCGGCCAGGACAACTACGCCAAGGCCGTGACGATGTACCGGCTGGCGCTGAGCAAGGGCGGTGTCGTTGCCGACGACGTCAACCTGCACCTCGGCATCGCGCTGGCGAAGTCGGGCGACAAGGCAGGGGCTGCTGCGGCGTTCGGGGCGATCACGTCCTCGCCGCGCGCAGAGACGGCCGGGCTGTGGACGACCTGGATGGCCGCACCGGCCGTCTGAGCGACGTCGACATCGACGAGATGGGGAAGGGGGCGATCCTGGATCGTCCCCTTTTTCATGTCTGGCGCGGTCGATCGACCGGACTACGAAGACGGGGCCGCCGGGCCGGCGGTACGCGCGTCAGTCCTCGCCAAACTTCGCTTCGACCAGTTCGACCAGCGTCGCGACCGCCGCGTCCGCGCCGTCACCGGTCGCCGAGATGACGATCGAATCGCCCATCGCCGCGCCGAGCATCATCAGCCCCATGATCGAGGTGCCGGTCACCGATCCGGCGCCTTCCTTCTCGACCTGGACCTCGCACGTCTGCGATGACGCGAGCGTGACGAACTTCGCGCTCGCACGCGCGTGCAGCCCGCGGCGATTGGTGATCAGCACCGTCCGCGCGACCGTCACGCGGCGGCCTCGCCCAGTACCTCGGACGCGACGGAAATGTATTTGCGCCCCGCCTCACGCGCCGCGGCGACTGCGGCGACCACCGTCATCGACTTGCGCGCAGAGCCCAGCCGGATCAGCATCGGCAGGTTCATGCCCGCGATCACCTCGACCCGGCCGCGCTCCATCAGCGAGATGGCGAGGTTGGAGGGCGTACCCCCGAACAGGTCGGTCAGCACGATCACGCCGCGTCCCGATTCGACCTCGGCGATCGCCGCAGCGATGTCCGCGCGGCGTTCCTCCATGTCGTCGTCGGGGCCGATCGCGATCGTGGCGACGCGCTCCTGCGGGCCGACCACGTGAATCATCGCCCTGACGAACTCCTCGGCGAGTCGCCCGTGCGTTACCAATACCAGACCGATCATATCCGTCGCTTCATACTCATGTGCCGACCGATGGTCCCTCTAGCGAGTCCTGCGGCGCGGCCCCCAGGTCGCGATGGCTGACCGTGGGCGAAAATCCCGCCTCGCGCAACCGTGCGCCGACGCGTTCGGTCACATGGACCGACCGGTGTCTCCCGCCGGTACAGCCGAAGGCGACGGTAACATAGCTTTTCCCCTCCGCCCTGTAGCGCGGGAGCAACAGGATCAGCAGATCCTCGATCCGCCCGACCGCGGCTTCGTAGGCCGGGTCCGCCGCGATATAGGCCGAGACATCGGCATCGAGCCCGGTGCCCGGCCGCAGCTGTGCGTCCCAGTGCGGATTGCGCAGGAAGCGCATGTCGAAGACCAGATCGGCGTTGCGCGGCACCCCGCGGGAAAATCCGAACGAGCGGACCGACAGGATCGGCTCGCCGCGGTCGCCGCCGGCAAAGCCCGTGCGGATGACCTGCGCGAGTTCGTTCGCGCTCATCGCGGTGGTGTCGATCAGCCGGTTCGCCCAGTCGCGCAGCGGCTTCAGCAGCGCGCGCTCGCGGTCGATGCCGCCGCTCGCCGGCCGGTCGAGCGCCAGCGGATGCCGCCGCCGCGTCTCCGAATAGCGCCGCTCGAGCTCGGGTCCCGCGCAATCGAGGAACAGGGTCGAGATTTCCGGCCCGTTCGGGTCGCGCATGTCGCGCAGCCGGCGGACGATGCGATCGGGATCGAAGTCGCGCGTGCGCGCACCGATGCCGATCGCCAGAGGCTGCGAATCATCAGGCGATCCCTCGGGCAGCGGCGCGTCGAGCAGCCGGTCGAGCAGCAGCAGCGGCAGGTTGTCGACGACCTCCCAGCCGAGATCCTCCAGCGTCTTGAGCACCGTCGACTTGCCCGCCCCCGACATGCCGGTGACGAGCACGATATGCTTGCGATCGCGGGTCATGCCCGCACCTCCATCCCGCTGGCTCATGCCAGCACCTCGATACCGCGCAACGCCATCTCGACCTTGATCGGCGTGGAGGCGTGCAGCGCGTCGAGGTGCATCTCGCGGACCTCGACGCCCGCGACCCGGCGAATCCGCCGGTCGGGCATCCGCTCGACCTGGCCGTCCAGGCGCACGACGAGGCCGACGGGGACGTCGTCGACATGCGGCATCGCGACGATCCCGATCCCGCGCACTTCCATCCGCCCGGCGATCTCGGTAGGTGCGCGCGCGACGAGGATCTTGCCCTTTCGCATCACCAGCGTCTGGTCGTCGCTGACCAGCACCGCGCCGCGATCGATCAGCCTGAGCGCGAGGTCCGACTTGCCGGCGCCCGACGGCCCTTCGATCAGCACGGCCCGGCCTTCGATCGCGACCGTGGTGGCATGCAGCCGGTCAGAGGAGAGGACGACCAGAACGAGCTCCTTCAGCGGGGGTCGGCAAGCGGCAGTCGGACGACGAAGCGGGCGCCCTCCAGCCGGTCTTTCCGCGATTCGACGATGATGCTGCCCTGATGCGCTTCGACGATGGTCCGCGCAATGGCGAGGCCGAGCCCGGAATGCTGGCCGAACGCCTCGCTTTCCGGCCGGATCGACTGGAAGCGGCGGAACACCGTCTCTCGCTCGTCCTCGGGTACGCCGGGGCCCTCGTCCTCGACGCATACGACCAGCTCGCGGCGCGCCGCATCGGCGGCGATCGCGATCAACCCGGTGTCGGGCGAGAACGACACCGCATTGTCGATCAGGTTCTCGAACACGCGCTCCAGCCGCGCGCCTTCGCCGTTCACCACCAGCGCCAGCGCGGGATCGCGGTCGAAACGGATGCGGATACCGCGCTCGATTCCGCGTGCGGCGCGTTGCGCGAGCAGGCCCTCGATCATCGCGGCGACGTCGACCGGCTCGAACTGCGCGCGGCTGAGCTGCGCGTCGAGCCGCGAGGCTTCCGAGATGTCGGAGATCAGCCGGTCGAGCCGGAGCACGTCGTCGCGCACGATTTCGAGCAGCTGCGCCTGGAGGGCCGGGTCCTTGACGCGGCTCAGCCCCTCGACCGCGGACCGCAGCGAGGCGAGGGGGTTCTTCATCTCGTGCGTGACGTCGGCGGCGAACGCTTCCGTGGCGTCGATCCGCGCACGCAGCGCGAGGCTCATATCCGACAGCGCGCGTGCGAGCATGCCCAGTTCGTCGCGGCGCGAGGGCAGGCGCGGCACCACCACCTCGCGTGCACGGCCAAGCCGCACCCGCACTGCGGCACGCGCCAGCCGGCGCAGCGGCCGCACTATCGTCCGCGCGAGGAACAGCGACAACAGGATCGACACGATCGACACGACCAGCAGCACCATGCTCAGCCGGAACCGCTCGATCCGGACGGTGCGGGTGATGTCGCGCGCGTTGATCGTCGTCATCACCACGCCGCCCGCGGACAGCGGTGCCGCGGCGGTGATCACGGGCGTACGATCCGGTGCGCGCCATACCGTCGTCGCCACGATCGGCTGCGTTCGAACCGCCGCCACGTCGGGCCAGCGCGCGCCCTCGCGGCGCTCGCGGTACAGCGGTGGGCGCGGCGCCATCACGATGACGTCGATCACCGCATCCAGGAAGCGCGCGGCGGACTGGTCCCAGGGGTCCTTGTCGGGGTCCTGCAGCACGAAGTTGCGCACGCCGAGTGCGCGTGTGTCCGCGGTCACGTCACCCGCCGGGTCGAACAGCCGGATTCGGGCGCCCGTATCCGCGGCCAGCCGCTTCAGCAACGGATCGCGCCGCGCGGGCTCGACGGCCGCGATCGCCTCGGCGATCAGCCGGACCTCGCGACGCGTCTGTGCGACGCGGCTGTCGACGATCCGGCTGCGATAGGAATCGAGATAGAAGAACCCGCCCGCGAGCAGCAACAGCGCGAAGATGTTGACCGCGAGGATACGCCGGGTCAGCGAAATCTGCCCCGACCAGCGCAGCGTCAGGTCGCGCGTGCCACCCCCGCCGCCGCCATCGTCGGAGCCGTCCTCGGCGTCGGTCAGGTCAGTCGTCAGAGAAACGGTACCCGGCGCCATACAGCGTCTCGATCGCGTCGAACTCGGGGTCGACCTGGCGGAACTTGCGCCTCAGCCGCTTGATGTGGCTATCGATCGTCCGATCGTCGACATAGATGTCGTCCTGGTACGCCGCGTCCATCAGCTGGTTGCGCGTCTTCACGATGCCGGGCCGCTGCGCCAGCGTCTCGAGGATCAGGAACTCGGTCACGGTCAGCGTGACGCTTTCGCCGGCCCAGGTCGTGCGATGCCGCGCCGGGTCCATGCTGAGGCGACCGCGATCGATCGGCCCGGCCTGCTCCGCCGCGGTCGCGGTCTCGGGCGACTGGACGAGTTCCGACCGCCGCAGGATCGCCCGGATCCGCGCGATCAGCAGCCGCTGCGAGAACGGCTTGGCGATATAGTCGTCCGCGCCCATCGCGAGGCCCAGCGCCTCGTCGAGCTCGTCGTCCTTGCTGGTCAGGAAGATCACCGGGATCCGGCTCTTCTCGCGCAGCCGGCGCAGTAGCTCCAGCCCGTCCATCCGCGGCATCTTGATGTCGAAGATCGCCAGATCGGGCGGATTGTCGACCAGCGCCTTCAACGCGGTCTCGCCGTCCGAATAGAGCCGCGTCACGAACCCTTCGGTCTGCAGCGCGATGGACACCGAGGTCAGGATGTTGCGGTCGTCGTCGACGAGCGCGATCGTTGCCGTCATGTCGGGAAGCGAGCCTCGTGCGTGGGGACCCCCGATTAGGGCAAAGCGCCGCGCCGCTCAACCGGCTCGATACGACCCGCGATTGGCCCCGGTTTGACAAGTTCAGGGTGCCGGCTACATCCGATGTCAACGATGCATTCAAAAGAATTGCACGAATTTTTGGAGATGATGACCATGACCGACGCCCGTATTCCGTCCAGGGGGCTCGATGCCCAGGGCATCCGCACGCCCGCACGACTGCACTGGAACCTCGTAACCGCCCAACTCGTCGAGGCGGCACTTGCGCGCGGCGAGGGAAGCTTGTCCGCCGACGGTCCGCTGGTCGTCGAGACCGCGCCGCACACCGGCCGCTCGGCACAGGACAAGTTCATCGTCCGCGACGCCGAGACCGAAACCACGGTCTGGTGGGGCAAGAGCAACAAGGCGATGGACCCCGCGCATTTCGCCGCGCTGAAAGCGGACTTCATGACCGCGCTGGGCGAGAAGCAGGAGCTGTTCGTCCAGGACCTGTTCGGCGGATCGCAGCCCGATCACCGCGTGAAGGTGCGCGTCGTCACCGAGCTTGCGTGGCACAATCTGTTCATCCGGACGATGCTGGTGCGGCCCGAGGAAGCGGCGCTCAAGGATTTCGTCGCCGACTACACGATCATCGACCTGCCGAGTTTTCGCGCCGATCCCGCGCGCCATGGTTGCCGCAGCGAGACGGTGATCGCGGTCAACTTCACCGACAGGCTGATTCTGATCGGCGGCACGCGCTACGCCGGCGAGATGAAGAAGTCGGTGTTCGGGCTGCTCAACTATCTGCTTCCGCCGACCGGCGTGATGCCGATGCATTGTTCGGCGAACATGGGTCCGAACGGCGACACCGCGGTGTTCTTCGGCCTGTCGGGCACCGGCAAGACCACGCTCAGCGCCGACGCCAGCCGCACGCTGATCGGAGACGACGAGCATGGCTGGTCCGACACCGCGGTCTTCAACTTCGAGGGCGGCTGCTACGCCAAGATGATCCGGCTGTCCGCGGACGCCGAACCCGAGATCTTCGCGACCACCAAGCGGTTCGGCACCGTGCTCGAGAATGTCGTGATGGACCCCGATACGCGGCGGCTCGATCTCGACGATCACACGCTCGCGGAGAACAGCCGCGGCGCGTATCCGATCGACTTCATCCCCAATGCCAGCGCCGAGAACATGGGGCCGGTGCCGCGCAACATCGTGATGCTGACTGCCGACGCGTACGGCGTGCTGCCGCCGATCGCGAAGCTGACGCCCGACCAGGCGATGTACCATTTCCTGTCGGGCTATACCGCGCGGGTCGCCGGGACCGAGATCGGGGTTACCGAACCCGACGCGACCTTCTCGACCTGCTTCGGCGCGCCGTTCATGCCGCGCCATCCGTCGGTCTACGGCAACCTGCTTAAGGAGCGGATCGCGAAGGGCGGGGTCGATTGCTGGCTGGTCAACACCGGCTGGACCGGGGGCAAGTACGGCGTCGGCAATCGCATGCCGATCCAAACGACGCGCGCGCTGCTCAACGCCGCGCTCGACGGCAGCCTCAAGGATGCGACGTTCCGGACCGATCCCAATTTCGGCTTCCAGGTGCCCGTTGCGGTCCCGGGCGTCGATGGCGCGATCCTCGACCCGCGCACGACCTGGGCGGACGGCGCGGCGTACGACGAGACGGCGGCCAAGCTGGTCGACCTGTTCGTCGAGAATTTCGCGCAGTTCGCAGAGCATGTCGATCAGGGCGTGCGGGACGCTGCGCCGCAGGTGACGCGCGTGACCGAGCCGGCCTGACAGAACAGATCCGACACCTCTCCCCCCCTCCCTGCAAGGGAGGGGCCGGGGGTGGGCGGAGGCTGGGGACGGACCGTCGTCTGTCTGCTCGACCCACCCCCAACCCCTCCCTTTCAGGGAGGGGAGCAGTTCAGGCCTCCAGCGGCTCGACCACTACCGTCCCGCCCTCGACCGCGACAACCCGCATGCGCGTCCCCACTGCCGCATCCGCGCCCCGCGCAGGCCATCCGCCGTCGCCGACCACCACGCGGCCGTGGCCGGCGATGATCGCGGTCTCGACCGTTACGATCTCGCCGACCAGCCGCGCGGCGCGGTCGTTGAGCATCGGGTCGCCGCCCTCGACCGGATAGTCGACATACCAGCGCTTCCCGATCAGCACCGTCACCACGCTCCATGCCGCGAACGACCCGAGCTGCGCCGTCACCGGCAAGTCGGGCAGTGCGAACACGGCGAAACCCGTCGCCGCCGCGGCGATCGCTAGGAACACCAGGAACACGCCCGGCACCGCGAGCTCGGCAATGCCGAGCAGCAGCGCCGCGATCAGCCACGCGCTCGATGCGCCGATCGCGCCCATCTCAGGCCTTCGGCAGCTCGAAGGGCCCGCGCCGCGCTTCGGCTTTGCCCTCGGTCTTGACCTGCGGCGTCGGCACGCGGTCGGCGAGCGCGTCCTTGGCGAGCTCGCCGATCCCGCCCAGCGTCCCCATCAGCTGGGTTGCCTCGACCGGGAACAGGATCGTCTTGGCGTTGGGGCTGGTCGCGAACTTGCCGATCGCCTCGACATATTTCTGCGCGATGAAATAGTTGATCGCCTGCGCGCCGCCTTCCTCGATCGCGTGCGACACCGCGCGCGTCGCCGCCGCTTCGGCTTCCGCAGCTCGCTCGCGTGCCTCGGCGTCGCGGAACGCCGACTCCTTGCGCCCTTCCGATTCGAGGATCCGCGCCTGCTTCTGCCCTTCGGCGCGAAGGATCTCCGAAGCACGGCTGCCCTCGGCATCGAGGATATTGGCGCGCTTCTCGCGCTCGGCCTTCATCTGACGGCCCATCGCGTTGACGATGTCGGCGGGCGGGCGGATGTCCTTGATCTCGACGCGCGTGATCTTGACGCCCCAGGGCGTCGTCGCGTGATCGACGACGTTCAACAGACGCGCGTTGATCTCGTCGCGCTTCGACAGCGTCTCGTCGAGGTCCATCGACCCCATAACGGTGCGCAGGTTGGTCGTCGTGAGCTGCAGCAGCGCCATGTACAGGTCGGACACCTCGTACGCGGCCTTGGCCGAGTCGAGCACCTGAAAGAACACGACCCCGTCGGTCGAGATCATCGCATTGTCCTTGGTGATGATCTCCTGACCGGGGATGTCGATCACCTGCTCCATCATGTTCACTTTCCGCCCCACCCGGTAGAAGAAGGCGGGGTAGAAGTTGAACCCGGGCCGGGCGACCGCGGTGAAGCGGCCGAAATGTTCGATCGTGTACTGATAGCCCTGGCGGACGATCTTGATACTGGTGAAGAGGTAGAAGAGCACCAGCGCGAGTATCAGTGCGGCTAAGGTCAGGCCCATCGAAACATCCCCCAAATCGGTGCGGACGATATAGCACGCCGTGCGCCAGGGGGCCTAGCCGTCCGTGCCCGCTTTGGTTACATGGCGCGCCACCTCCCCACGCAGGAAACCGGCAGCCCATGGATATCCGCCTCGGCCTCACCTTCGACGACGTTCTGCTCGTGCCGGCCGAATCCGACATCGTGCCAAGCCAGACCAACACCGCGACACGCGTCACGCGCGGCATCGCGCTCGACATCCCGATCCTCTCCTCGGCGATGGACACCGTGACCGAGGCCGACATGGCGATCGTCATGGCGCAGTTGGGCGGGATCGGCGTGCTCCACCGCAATCTCGAGATCGACGAACAGGTCGCGGCCGTCCGCGCGGTGAAACGGTTCGAGAGCGGCATGGTCGTCAACCCGATCACGATCGCGCCGTCGGCGACGCTCGCCGAGGCGCAGGCGTTGATGGTCCGCCACAAGATCAGCGGCATCCCCGTGGTCGAGGCCGACGGGAAGCTCGTCGGCATCCTCACCAACCGCGACGTGCGGTTCGCGGAGAACCCGAAGCAGCCCGTGTCCGAGCTGATGACGCACGAGAACCTCGCGACCGTCTCGACCGGCGTTGGCAAGGAAGAGGCGCGGCGGCTGCTGCACCAGCGGCGGATCGAGAAGCTGCTGGTGGTCGACGAGCGCTATCGCTGCGTCGGGCTGATCACCGTCAAGGATATCGAAAAGGCGGTCACCTATCCCAACGCGACCAAGGACGATGCCGGCCGCCTGCGTGTCGCGGCCGCAACCACGGTCGGCGACAAGGGTTTCGCGCGCACCGAGGCGCTGGTCGATGCCGAGCTCGACCTCGTCGTGATCGACACCGCGCACGGCCACAACCGCGACGTCGCGCGCGCGGTCGAGCGGGTCAAGAAGCTGTCGAACTCGGTGCAGGTGATCGCCGGCAACGTCGCCACCGGCGACGCGACGCGCGCGCTGATCGATGCGGGTGCGGACGGGATCAAGGTCGGGATCGGCCCGGGCTCGATCTGCACCACGCGAGTCGTCGCGGGCGTCGGCGTGCCGCAGCTGACCGCGGTGATGGACTGCGCCGAGGTCGGGCTGAAGGCGGGCGTCCCCGTCATCGCGGATGGCGGCCTGCGGACCTCGGGCGACCTCGCCAAGGCGCTCGCGTCGGGCGCGTCGGCGTGCATGATCGGCTCGCTGCTCGCGGGCACCGAGGAAGCGCCGGGCGAAACCTTTCTGTTTCAGGGCCGCGCGTACAAATCCTATCGCGGGATGGGATCGGTCGGCGCGATGGGCCGCGGGTCCGCGGACCGTTATTTCCAGGGCGACATCAAGGACCAGATGAAGCTCGTCCCCGAGGGGATCGAGGGCCAGGTCGCGTTCAAGGGTCCGGCGAAGGACGTCATCCACCAGCTCGTCGGCGGCATCCGTGCGGCGATGGGCTATACCGGCTCGGCGACGATCCGCGACCTGCAGGACCGCGCGCAGTTCGTGCAGATCACCGGCGCGGGGCTGAAGGAAAGCCATGTCCACGACGTGACGATCACGCGCGAGGCGCCGAACTACCCGACGCGGTAAACTGTCACCTCCGCCGTTCTCCCGCGAAAGCGGGAGCCCAGGGTCAAGCAGCGCTGCGTCCGGTTACCCTGGGCTCCCGCTTTCGCGGGAGAACGGTCCGGCGGGAAGGTCGCGCGAGAAAATTCCCCTCCCGCGCGCGCGAGCGGGTAGGGGGGACCACATGACGCCCCCCGCCAGAACCCAAGCCGCGATCGAACTCCTCGACCAGATCCTCGCCGCCGCCCGCGAAGGCGGCGCCGCCGCCGATACGCTGATCGCGCGCTATTTCGCCACTCGCCGCTATGCCGGCTCCAAGGATCGCCGCGCGGTCCGCGAGCTGGTCTACTCAGCGATCCGCGCCGCAGGCGACCGCCCCGAGACCGGCCGTTCGGCGATGCTCCTCGTCGCCGATGCCGATCCCGAGGTTGCCGCGACGTTCGACGGCTCCACCCACGCCCCCGCCGCGATCGCCAAGGACGAGCCGCGCGCGCGCCCAGGTGTCGCACCGCAATGGCTGAGCAAGGCCTTGCGCGCCTCCGGCCTGGACGGCGCCGCGCTGACCGCGCTCGCCGGCCGTGCGACGCTCGACCTGCGGGTGAACACCGTCGCGACGACGCGCGAGGCCGTGCTCGCGGCATTGCCGGACGCCGAACCCACGCCGCACGCCCCCGACGGGATCCGCCTGCCGACCGGCACCAACGTCGAATCACTGCCGCTCTTCAACGAAGGCGCCATCGAGGTTCAGGACGAGGGCAGCCAGATCGTCGGCCTCGCGATGCAGGCCAAGTTCGGCGAGCGTATCGTCGACCTGTGCGCCGGCGCCGGCGGCAAGACGCTCGCACTCGCCGCGACGATGCAGAACAAGGGCACGATCCTCGCTTGCGACACCGATCGCATGCGTCTGTCGCGCCTCGCGCCCCGCGCGACCCGCGCCGGCGCCACGATCGTCGAGACGACGCTGCTCAACCCGACGCGCGAACGTGAGGCGCTCGCCGACTGGCAGGAACGCGCCGACGGCGTCCTGGTCGATGCGCCCTGTTCGGGCACCGGCACCTGGCGGCGCAACCCCGAGGCACGCTGGCGGCTGACCCCGGAACGCGTCTCCCGCCTGCAGTCGACGCAGCAGCATGTGCTCGGCGTCGCGGCGTCGCTGGTTCGTCCGGGCGGCGCGCTCGTCTACATCGTCTGCTCGCTGCTCGATGCAGAGGGGACCGACCAGGTCAGCTGGTTCCTCGGCGCGCACCCCGGCTGGAAGGTCGAAGCGCTCGACCTGCCCGCGGGCGCGAAGCATGGCCAGGGCATCCGCCTCGAACCCGGCCGCGACGGCACCGACGGATTTTTTGTCGCGCGGCTGATTGCCCCGTGATAGCGCGGGGCGTGCCCCGTCTGGAGACCATCATGCGCTTTTCGTCCGTCGGTATCGCTGCCGCCCTGACCCTGGTGTGCGTATCGACGTCGCTCAGCGGCCAGCGCCCCGACAGCCAGATCGACGCGCGCTCGCTGCAGTTGCTGGCGCAGGGCCGGACGCTCGTCGCGGCCGGCAACCTCGACGGCGCCACCGACGTGCTCGAGACCGCGGCGGCGGTCGATCCGCGCAACCGCGGTGCGTTCGTGTTGATGGCGCAGATCGCCAGCACGCGCGGCCTGCCCGGCAAGGCGATCCGGTTGTACCGCGAGGCATTGCTGCTTGAACCCAACGACCTCCGCGCGCTGCGCGGGCAGGGCGAGGCGCTGGTCGCCAAGGGCGCGGTGATCAAGGCGCGCGAGAATCTCGCCAAGATCAAGACGCTCTGCAAGACGCAGTGCGCGGACGCGACCCAGCTTTCCGCGGTGATCGCCAAGGGCCCGCCGATCACGACCGCGCAGGTGGTGAAGCCGGCCGCAACGCCGGAATGACGTCATGCTGAACTCGGTTCAGCATCCACTTCGCTACGAGCGTCAGCGCTTGTGGAGAGGTGGACCCTGAAACGCGTTCAGGGTGACGGGGGTTTGAGTGAGCTGGTCGCGCCAAACCGACGTGGTGAAGTTGGCCGCAACCCGCAAAGATCGTCATGCTGAACTTGGTTCAGCATCCACTTCGTTACGAGCGTCAGCGCTTGTGGAGAGGTGGACCCTGAAACAAGTTCAGGGTGACGGGGGTTTGGGGGCGCCCACGACCCGCGCCAGGTTCACGAAATCCTCGACCGACAGCGTCTCCGCGCGCCGAGTCGTATCCACCCCGATCGCCTCGAGCCCCTCGAGCGCCCCCGCCACGCCCTTGACGCTCTGTCGCAGCATCTTCCGCCGCTGCCCGAACGCCGCCCCCGTCAGCCGCTCCAGCACGGAGAAATCGACGCCGTCGGGTGCGGGCAGGGGGGTGATGTGGACCACCGCCGACATCACCTTGGGCGGCGGCGTGAAGGCCGAGCGGTGAACCGGCATCGCGATCCGCGCCGCACTGCGCCACTGCGCCAGCACCGCCAGCCGGCCGTAATGATCGTCGTTGGTCCTGGCGACGATCCGCTCGGCGACTTCCTTCTGGAACATCAGCGTGCACGACTGCCACCACGGCTCCCAAGCGCCCGACAGCCAGCCGACCAGCAGCGCGGTGCCGACATTGTAGGGGAGGTTCGACACGATGTGCGGACGTCCCGTGAACAGCGACGGCGCGTCGACCGCGAGCGCATCGCCCTCGATCACGGTCAGCTGCCCGGGATAGGCCTCGCTCAGCTCGGCGAGCGCGGGGATGCAGCGCCGGTCGCGCTCGATCGCGGTCACGCGCGCCCCCGCGGCGAGCAGCGCGCGGGTCAGGCCGCCGGGGCCGGGCCCGACCTCGAGGACTTCCTCGCCACGGAGGTTGCCAGGTACCGCGGCGATGCGCGCGAGCAGCTGGCCGTCGAACAGGAAATTCTGTCCCAGTGCCTTGCTCGCGTTCAATCCATAGCGCGCGATCACCTCGCGCAGCGGGGGCAGGCTGGTCACGACCGGATCGTCGCGCGCCGGTCCGCCGCCGCACCCGCCATCACGATCGCCGCGATCATCGCGCCGGGCTCGGCCATGTCCTTGCCCGCGATCCCGAACGCGGTGCCGTGGTCGGGCGAGGTCCGCACGATCGGCAGGCCCAGCGTAATGTTGACGCCCTCGTCGAAATGCAGGGTCTTGATCGGCACCAGGGCCTGGTCGTGATAGCAGCACAGGCACGCATCATAGGTCGCGCGCGCTCGCGGATGGAACAGCGTGTCGGCGGCGAACGGCCCTGCCGCGTCGATCCCCTCGGCCTGCAGGATCGCGATGGCGGGTTCGAGGATATCGATCTCCTCGCGGCCGATCGCGCCCTGCTCGCCGGCATGCGGATTGAGGCCTGCGAACACGATCCGCGGGGCTTCGATCCCAAAATTCTTGGTCAGGCCCCGTGCGGTCGCGCGGCCCTTCGCGACGATCAGCTCGACCGACAACAGCGACGAGACCTGCGCCAGCGGCACGTGCGTGGTGATCGGCACGACGCGCAGGGTCGGCCCTGCGAGCATCATCACCGCGTTCTCGCCCGCGATCCCGTAGCGTTCGGCGACGAACTCGGTCTGCCCGGGATGGCTGAAGCCGATCGCGTAGAGCTGCGCCTTCGACACCGGACCCGTGACCAGCGCCCGCGCCGCGCCGGTGCGAACGAGGCCAACCGCAAGCTCCAGCGAATGCAGGGCACAGCGGGCGCCCTCGACATCCGGGACGCCGGGCACGATCTCGCCGGCGTCCTCGACCGTCATCACCGGCAGTGCGTCGGCGAACGCCGCATGCGTCTCGGCCAGGTCGCCGATCCGCGCGATCGGCCCCGACCACACGCGCGCGATCGCCCGCGCGTCGCCGACCGCCACGAAGGGCGGCAGCGCATGCGTTTCACGTGCGGCCCAGGCCTTGGCGATGATCTCCGGCCCGATCCCGGCGGGATCACCCATCGAGACCGCGATCGGCGCCGCGGTGCCGGGGCGACGATTAGCGATATTCGACGACCGCATCGCGCCGCAGATCGCGCAGCTTCTGCTGGGCGCGCAAATTGACGCGCTGCTGCTCGAGCTGGCCCTGGATCTGGTCCGAGCTCGGCAGCGACCCCGCGGCGGCATCGTCGCGACCGCAGAGCACCAGCGCGCGCACCCCCTGTTCGGCCGAGCCGAACGGCGGAGTCGATTCGCCGACCTGCAGCCGCAGCATGATTTCCTGCAGCTGCGGCGGCAGGTCGCGGACGCGCACGGTGTCGTTGTCGACCACGTCGGCGCCGATGCTCGCCGCGACCTTCTCGACCGTACCGCAACCGCGCAGCGCCTTGGTCGCCTCGCCGAACGCGGTCGCGCGGGCGGTCGCCTGCGCCGCGTTGGTGTTGGGCGGGAAGCGCAGCGTCAGCTGCTTGAGGCTGAGGCGGGCGTCACGCGGATCGGCGGTGAGCACCTGACGCTTGTCGGTCAGGTAGATGATCGAATAGCCGCCCGCGACCTCGATGGGGCCCGCGACCTGGCCGACCTGCATGCTGTTCACCGCCTGCGCGAGTTCGGGCGGCAGCGTGGAGGCACGGACCCAGCCGAGATCGCCACCGACACCCTTGGTCGAGGCGTCCGAATATTGCCGCGCGAACCCTTCGAACGGCTGCTGGCCCTTCTGGATCTCGCCGAGCAGCGCACGGGCGTTGGAAAACACCTGCTGGCCGTTTGCCGCATCGCTGCGCAGGAAGATCTCGTGTAGGTTGAACTCGTCGGTGCCCTTGGCCGCCTGCAGGCGATCGAGGATGCCCTTGACCTCCTCGTCGCCGACGTTGACGAACGGCTCGACGCGCTTGCGCAGATAGCGCTGCCAGGCGAGCTCGCCCTCGATCTGGCGCTTGAGCGAGCGCTCCGAGGAGCCCTCCTCACGCAGGAAGGCGCGCATCGCGGTGGGGGTACGATTGAACTTCTTCGACACCGCGTCGAAGCTCTGCGTGATCTCGGCGGGCGTGATCACGACCTCGGCGGTCTTCGCCTCCTGGATCTGCAGCGTCTCGTCGATCAGCTGGCGCAGCACCTGCAGCTTGACGCGGTCGCGGTCCTCGGGGCTAAGCTTGGCGTTGTTCGCCACCGCCACCAGCGCCACGCGCTGGTCGACGTCGGTGCCGGTGATGACGCTGTCGTTGACGATCGCGGTCGGCTTGCGGACGTTGGGGTCGAGCTTGCCGAAGATCTGCAGGTTCGCGGGGATGTCGAGCCCGGTATTGTCGGGCACGCTCTGGTCCGGAACCGTCTGCGCGATCGCGGTCGTGGCCAGCGCCGCCAGCACGGCCGCGCCGACCAGCTTGCCAGCCCGCGTCTTGACCCGCGTCTTCAATCCAACGTCATGCTTCAAGGTTTCGAAATCCCATCATCGCGTATGTGGCGCGGCTTGCCCCAGTATAGCTGAACGCGGGCTTAGCGGCCGAGATTGGTCAAGGCCAGCGACAACAGGAAGCTGTTACCCTTCCGCGCGTCGCCGGTGTCGTTGTAATACCGCCGCCACGTCGCGCCGAGCCGGATGCAGTCGTCCTCATACTGGACGCCGAGGCGGTGCCGGATCGGATCGAACCCGCTGGAAAGCGACGCCGGATCCTCGGCCTTGTTGGTCAGGTCGACCACCGCCGATCCGAACGCGGACCAGAACCGCGCGAACTGGACCCGGCCGCCGACGCGCAGCTCCTCGCGGTCCTGCAGATCCTCGATCGCGGGGAAGATGTCGCGATTGAGGCGGAGATAGCCGACCAGGACATAGCTCGCGCGCGACCCGATCGTCGCGTCGAGTTCGTTGCGGCGCACCGCGAAACTGTCCTTGTCGAGCCGGTAGCGGTGCGTCAGCGACACGAAGTCGCGGAACCGCAGTTCCGTGCGCCCGACGATGTCGGAGAAGCGGTCGCTGAGCCCGGTGCCATCCGCGAACAGCGACGGCCGCGCGTCGAGGCGGTAGCTCTGGCCGACGGTGGCATCCAGCGTGATGCCGGGCAGGTCGACCGCCCATTCCGCGCCATAGGTCGCGCGCGACGAATCCTCGAACCGGTCGTAGCCGGCGAAGCGGTTGAGCGCGAACAGGTTGCTGGTGTCGAGGTCGACCGCGCGCGAATCCTCGTTCGGCAGCGACTGGTTGGCGAGCTTCGGCGAGGCGACGAGCTGGACGCGCGGGGTGAAGCGCTGCGTGCCGCTGAGGAAGCTGCCGATGAACGGCCATTTCACGTCGACCGCCAGCGCGCCGATTGCACGGCCGTGAAACCCCTCGAGCCCGCGATAGCTTTCGACCAACGTCGCGGCCGTATCGTTGGTGTTGTACGCGTCGGCGCGGGCGAGCGCGGTGAAGGTGACCTCCTGGCCCCATCGGGTCAGCTTGCGCAGGTCCCACTGCGCCGACGCGAACGCGCGCTGTGTATCCTGCCCGTCGGTCCGCGTCAGCGCCAGCGTGTTGAGTTGAAGCTGCAGCGTACCGCCGAGCAGCGGATCGGCGAAGCGCTTGCGGTAATCGAGCTCGGGCAGCGCGATCGGCTGCATCCCCTGCTGGTCGTTGACGCGCAGCGTCTGCACGACCCAGCCGGTCAGCGCGAAATAGCTGCTGTCGTCGATCCGCTCGAGGCTGGCGGTGCTCCGCAGCCGGTCGTCGCGCGAGATGTCGTAGCGGCGCAGGAAGGTGCGGTCGGTGGTGAGCCTGAGCGATCCGCTCGCGGTCCAGTTCGGCGACAGCTGATAGCGGGCGATGCCGTCGATATAGCCGCGGAACGCGCGTTCGGTATCGGTCAGGGTCGCGGTCGACAGGTCGTCGCTGCGGCGGCTTTCGGTCGCATAGGCGCCGATCTTGAATGCTCCGCGCGTGCTGAGCGCCGAATATTCCGCCTGCAACATCGGCAGGACGCTGCTGTAGACGTGCGGCGTGATGGTCAGCCCCTTGTTCGGGGCGAGCTTGAAATAATAGGGCAGCGCGAATTCGAGGCCGTTCGCGCGGCTGTAGTTGAAGTTGGGCGACAACAGCCCGTTGTCGCTGCCGCCGCCGACGGGGTTCGAGAATTTGGGCAGCGGCAGGCTCGGCAGCCCGAACAGGTGCAGCCGCGCGCCCGAATAATAGATGCGCTGGCGCTCGGGCCGGTAGGTCACCCGGATCGCGGTGATCTTCCAGGTCGGCTCCTTGGGACAGCCCGCCGAATTGGAGACCGCGCACGGCGTATAGGCGGCGGTCCGCAGCTCGACCGTGCCGTTGAGGTCGCGCGTGCCCTGCTTCGCCGCCAGCCGCCCGCCCTGTTCGAGCACGACGAGCATGTTGTCGATCACGCCGTCCTTCAGCGAATCGGTCAGGTTGATCTCGTCGCCATAGGCGATGTCGCCCTCGGGATTGGTGACCGCGATGTTGCCGGTGGCGACGACCTTGCCGGTCTTGCGGTTCCACACGACCTTGTCCGCGCGCAGCCGGTCGCCCTGGCGGAACATGCGGACTTCGCCGGTCGCGGTGACGACGTCGGCGTTGGTGTCGTATTCGAGGCCGGAGGCGCTGAACTGGACCTGGTCGTCGCCGATCGCGGGCGGCGGCGCGTTCGGCACCGGCGCGTCCTGTACGGGCGGCGCGACGGCACGGTTCTGCAGGTCCTGCGCGGCGGCGGGTGCCGCCGCCAGCAGTGCGAGCGATAGGGCACAGCCCGCCATCAGGTCGATACGCAACACGGTCCGGAGCAACCCCTTTGGCGGCCTTGCGCGGCCACCGTCGCGGCCACGTTCCAGCCGGCCTATCGCATCACCGGGCCGCTGCTGCAATCGTCACGCTTTGCACTGCGCGCGCATGAGCCTAGAGCAGCCGGCCAACCCCCCGTTCCAACTCCCGTTTCCGAGGCCCCCCAATGCAGATCGATTTCGTCTCCACCGCCGCCGCCGATGCGGCGATCGTCGCCATCCCGGTGGAGAAGGACGGTCTCGCGCGGACGGTCTGGGGCGCGCTTGACGGTGCGACGCTCGCGACCGCAGCGGCGAAGGCCGCGCGCTACACCGGCGAGGCCGGGTCGATCGTCGAGCTGTTCGTCGCGCAGGGCGACGCGGTGCGCCAGGTGCTGCTGGTCGGCGTCGGTGCCGGTGGCGAGGCGGACTGGGAGAAGGCCGGCGGCGCGCTCGTCGCCAGGCTGCTGACCTCGGGCGCGACCGCGGTGACGGTCGACCTCGCCGCCACGCCGGGCAAGCCGACCGCCAAGGCGCTCGCCCGCTTCGCCGGCGCCGCCGCGCAGCGCGCCTGGCGCTACGACACCTATCGCACCAAGCTCGCCGAGACCGCGAAGCCGACGCTCGCCACCGTGACGATCGCGGGCGCGCCCGAGGGCACCGACGCCGCCTGGGCAACGCAGGATGCGGTCACGCGCGGCATGGACCTGACTCGCTGGCTGGTTGCGACGCCGCCGAACATCCTCTACCCCGAGAGCTTCGTCGAGAAGGTCGCCGCCGAGGTCGAGGGACTCGGTCTCGAGATCGTCGTCGTCGACGAGGCGCAGATGACCGAGCTCGGCATGGGCGCGCTGCTCGGCGTCAGCCAGGGCTCGCGTCGCGAGGCCCGCATCCTCGCGCTCAAGTGGAACGGCGCAGGGGAGGGCGATCCGCTGCTCGCGCTGGTGGGCAAGGGCGTGACCTTCGACACCGGCGGCATCTCGATCAAGCCCGCCGCGGGCATGGAAGACATGAAGTGGGACATGGGCGGCGCGGGTGCGGTCGCCGGCACGATGAAGGCGCTCGCCGCGCGGAATGCCAAGGTCAACGTCATCGGCGTCATGGGCCTGGTCGAGAACATGCCCGACGGCAACGCCCAGCGTCCCGGCGACGTCGTGACATCGATGTCCGGCCAGACCATCGAGGTGATCAACACCGACGCCGAGGGGCGGCTGGTGCTGTGCGACTGCGTGACCTGGGTGCAGCGGACCTACAAGCCCGCGACGATCGTCGATCTCGCCACGTTGACCGGCGCGATGATCGTCGCGTTGGGGCATGAGCATGGCGGCATCTTCGCCAACGACGACGCGCTCGCCGACCAGCTGCTCGCCGCCGGCCGCGCGACCGGCGACCTGCTGTGGCGCTTCCCGCTGTCGCCGGCCTATGACAAGATCATCGACAGCCCGATCGCCGACGTGAAGAACGTCGGCCCGCGCGGCGCCGGCTCGATCACCGCGGCGCAGTTCATCCAGCGCTTCGTCGATAGCGGCGTGAAATGGGCGCATCTCGACATCGCCGGGATGGTCTGGGCCGACAAGGCCGGGCCGAACCACGACAAGGGCGCGACCGGCTACGGCGTGCGGTTGCTCGACCGGTTCGTCGCGGACAATTTCGAGGGGTAATTCCCCTCCCGCTTGCGGGAGGGGCTAGGGGAGGGCCTGTCAGGGCACCGGTTGGAGCAGGCAAGCCCTCCCCCAACCCCTCCCGCAAGCGGGAGGGGAGTATCATGCAGGTCGACTTCTACCACCTCACCGCAACCCCGCTCGACCGCGCCCTCCCGCAGATCGCGGAAAAGGTGGTCGCCACCGGCGGCCGCCTGCTCATCGTCAGCGCGTCCGACGACCAGCGTACCGCGCTCGACCGCCTGCTCTGGACCTACACGCCGGAGAGCTTCCTCCCTCACGCCCGCGCGGGCGGCGATGCCGATGCGGACCAGCCGATTCTGATCGCCCCCGACATCGCCCCCGCCAACGGCGCGCGGCATGTCGCGATCGTCGACGGCCAATGGCGCGACGAGGCGCTCGGCTTCGACCGCGCCTTCCACTTCTTCGACGACGAGGCGATCCGCGAGGCGCGCCTCGCCTGGAAGGCGCTCGCCGACCGCGACGGCATCGAGCGCCGCTACTGGAAACAGGACGACAGCGGGAAATGGGAAAAAGCCGCCTGATCCCTCATCCTCCCCGCCACGGGGAGGTGGCGCCGAAGGCGACGGAGGGGGCGGAAACGATAACGCCCGCTCCGTGTCCGCCCCCTCCGTCACGCTTTGCGCGCCACCTCCGCCTTGCGGGGGAGGATTCCGGCCCGCCTAGTTGCATTCGGACCGGTCCGGCTCTAGGGCGGCGCCACTTTTCCAAGCATCAAGACAGGAGCCCGTGACCATCATGGCCGCGAACCGTACCTTTTCGATCATCAAACCCGACGCCACGCGTCGCAACATCACCGGCGCCGTCACCAAGATGCTCGAGGAGGCTGGCCTCCGCGTCGTCGCATCGAAGCGCATCCAGATGACACGCGATCAGGCCGAGGGCTTCTATGCGGTCCACAAGGAGCGTCCGTTCTTCGGCGAGCTCGTCTCGTTCATGATCTCGGGCCCGGTCGTCGTCCAGGTTCTCGAAGGCGAGAACGCGATGCAGCGCAACCGCGACATCATGGGCGCCACCAACCCGGCGAACGCCGAGCCCGGCACGATCCGCAAGGAGCTCGCCGAATCGATCGAGGCGAACACCGTGCACGGGTCGGATTCGGACGAGAACGCCGCAATCGAGATCGCCTATTTCTTCAAGCCCGAAGAAATCGTCGGCTGATGCGCTGGCGGGTGCGCCGCGCTGGCCCGGACGACGCGTCCGCACTGGCGCTGGTCGCATCCGCCACCTTCCTCGAAACCTATGCGACCGAACTGGCCGGTGCCGACATCGTCGCGCACTGCCTCAATAACACGAGCGTGGAGCTGTTCACACGCTGGACGACCGATCGGTCGACGATCGTGACGATCGCGGAGCACGCGCCCGGCCATGCGCCGATCGGCTACGCTGTGTTGACCGCCCCCGATTTTCCCATCGACACCCGCCTGACCGACGTCGAGCTGCGGCGGATCTATATCCTCGCGCAGATGCAGGGCACCGGACTGGGCAAGGCGCTGATGACGCGCGCGTTCGAGGATGCGGCAGCGGCTGGGCACGGACGGGTGCTGCTCGGCGTCTACGAGCATAACTACCGCGCGCACGCGTTCTACGAACGCCTGGGGTTCACGCGGATCGGCGAGCGCCGGTTCACGGTGGGGACAGCGACGTACACGGATCCGGTCTACGCGCGGGACGTCTGATCCCGTCCGTCATGCCGGACTTGTTCCGGCATCCATGCTTCCGCAAACTCTCCGGCCAGTGGGTACGCGGCACGATGGACCCCGGACCAAGTCCGGGGTGATGATCACGGCTTGGCCCGTGCCCAGACCGCGTCCAGTTGCGCCTGCGTGCCCCGAACCTGCCGCACCTTCATTCCCGTCAGCCGCAGGTCGCGTCCGCGCAGCATCCGGCCCTCGGTCTTCCACAGCAGATCATAGATCCCGCTCGTCGTCCGGGTCGTCTCGCCATCGAGATAGCTGATCGTCAGCAGCACGGGCAGCCGCCCGGTCCGCTCGTCCGCGCCGCCGTCGGTCAGCTTGAGCAGCACGGTCTCGAACGCCGACACCGCGATCAGCGGATCCGCGGGCGGATGCTGTGCGGAGATGCCGAGCGCCTTGGGAAAGGCGATCGCGACGTCCTGAATCTCGTGCCGCGAATCCTTGAGCAACAGCGCCTTGCCGCCGTCCTGCACCTCGGCGGACAACGCGACGCGGCTTTCCGCCCGCTGTTCGGACGCGCGGGCCTGCGCCTTGTCCGCCTGATCGGCGCGGCGATCCGACCAGTTGATCCACAGGGTCAGCGCGGCGATCAGTGCGCCGGTGACGCCAAGCACCTCGGCGAGCGAGACCCAGCGGCGCCGGGTCGCGGCGGCTTCCTTGCGTTCGGCAGGCGTCTCGCTCATCGCCCGCCGGCCTCGAGCAGCCGCCGCGGCGCCGCCAGTTCCCAGCTTCGCGCGATCCGGTCCTCGACCAGCGCCCAGTCGACGTCGCCGGCGAGGTCGATCGCGACCCAGCCCGAGGCACCCAGATAGGAGGGGCGCGAATAGACCGCCGGGTTCGCCTCGATCATCATCGCCTGCTCGTCGGCATCCCCGGTCTTGACGCACACGACAGTCATCGCGTCGCCGTGATGATCCTCGCGGAACTGCGCGAACTGCGTACCCGCCACGAAGAAGCTCGGCTGGCCGTGCGATTCCCTTTCCTCCGCTTCGGGGAGCAGGAGAGCGACCTCGCGGACGTGGTCCAGTGGGGACTGGGCGAGCGGGGATAGGGTCATCGGGTCACGAACTCCGCGAGTATTCGGGGATACAGGGAATGCTCGGCCGCCAGCACGCGTTCCGCAAGTGCGTCGGCATCGTCGCCCTCGAGGATCGGCACCTCCGCCTGTCCCAGCACCGCGCCGCCGTCGAGCTCCTCGGTCACGACGTGCACCGAACACCCTGCCACCGCATCGCCCGCGTCGATCGCGCGCGCGTGCGTGTCGAGGCCCTTGTATTGGGGGAGCAGCGAGGGATGGATGTTGACGATCCGGTCGCGCCAGGCGCTCACGAACCAGTCGGTCAGCAGGCGCATGTACCCCGCCAGCGCGATCACCTCCGCGCCTGCCTCGCGCAGCGCGGCATCCATCGCCGCCTCGTAGATCGGCTTGTCGATGCCCTTTGGGCTCAATGCGAAGGTCGGGATGCCCTCCGACAGCGCCCAGGCCAGACCCGCCGCGGATGGCTTGTCAGATGCCACCACGACGATCTCATAGGGGCAGTCGGGCGCACGCGACGCCGCGACCAGCGCCATCATGTTCGAACCGCGGCCCGAGATCAGGACGCCGACCCTGGTCTTATTCATGCGTGGCGGACCAGTCCGCCCGCGCGCTCCAGGTCTCCATCGTGCCCTTCACGGTGCAGCCATGCGTGCCTTCGTCGATATGGCCGATCGCGAACACCGTCTCGCCTGCGGCTTCGAGCTCGGCGGTGATCGCCGCCGCCTCGTCCGCCGCGACGATCGCGACCATGCCGATCCCGCAGTTGAAGGTCCGCGCCATTTCCTCGGGCTCGATCTGCCCCTGCGCCTGCAGAAACGCCATCAGCCGCGGCTGTGCCCAGGCATCGGCATCGACGACGGCATGGACCCCGCCCGGCAGCACGCGCGGGATATTCTCGAGCAGGCCGCCGCCGGTGATATGCGCCAGCCCCTTGATCCGGCGCGCGCGCAGCAGCGGCAACAGGCTCGCCACGTAGATCCGCGTCGGCGCCATCAGGTGATCGATCAGCAACCGGTCCTGGTCGAACAGGGCAGGGCGATCGAGCTTCCACCCGCGATCCGCCGCCAGCCGCCGGACCAGCGAGAAGCCGTTCGAATGCACACCCGACGAGGCGAGCCCGAGCATCACGTCGCCTGCTGCGATCTCGCCGCCCGTCAGCACGTTCTCGCGCTCGACCGCGCCGACGCAGAAGCCCGCCAGGTCGTAGTCGCCATCGGCATACATGCCCGGCATCTCGGCGGTCTCGCCGCCGATCAGCGCGCAGCCGGCCTGCTTGCACCCCTCCGCGATCGAGGCGACGACGCGCTCGGCGATCGCCGCGTCCAGTTTCCCGCTCGCATAATAATCGAGGAAGAAGAGCGGCTCGGCGCCCTGGACGATCAGGTCGTTGACGCACATCGCGACCAGGTCGACGCCGACGCCTTCGTGCCGGTCCCACTCGATCGCGAGCTTCAGCTTGGTGCCCACGCCGTCGTTCGCGGCGACCAGCAACGGATCGACGAACCCTGCTGCCTTCAGGTCGAACATGCCGCCGAACCCGCCGAGATCGGCGTCGGCTCCTGGCCTCCGCGTGGCGCGAGCGAGGGGGGCGATCGCGCGGACAAGGGCATTGCCCGCTGCGATCGAAACGCCGGCTTGGGCGTAGGTGTAGGGCTTGTCGCTGTCGGTCATGCGGCCTGCTAGCCATATCCCGCTTGGATTTCCACGCCTGCTTCGCCAAAAGGCCCGCGTGACCCGTATTCGCCCGCTTCCCGCCGCGCTCGCCGGCGCCCTGTTGTTGCTCGGCGGCGGCGCCGTCGTGGCGCAGATCGAGGGCGGTACCGCCGGGACTGCGCCGGTCGACAGCGGCAGCGCCTATGAAGTCAGCGGCGTCGCCGTCGACGTCGCGGGCAAGTCCGCCGACGCCGCACGGCTCGGCGGCTGGCGGCTCGCGCAGCGGAAAGCCTGGGTCCAGCTCTCGAAGCGGCTCGGCGGCGGCGGGGGCCTCGTCTCCGACGGCACGCTCGATTCGATCGTATCGGGGATCGTCGTCGAGAACGAACAGATCGGGCCCGATCGCTACATCGCGAAGCTCGGCGTGCTGTTCAATCGCGCGCGCGCCGGGTCGATCCTCGGCATCTCCTCCTATGCCGACCGATCGCCGCCGATGCTGGTGATCCCGGTCGAATGGTCGGGCGGGGTCGGCCGCGCGTTCGAACAGCCGACCGCCTGGCAACAGGCCTGGGCGCGCTTCCGCACCGGCAATTCGAGCGTCGACTATGTCCGTCCCGCCGGCAGCGGCCCCGACGCGCTGCTGCTCAACATCGGCCAGATCCAGCGTCCCGGCCGCGGCTGGTGGCGCACGATCATCGACCAGTACGGCGCGAACGACGTGCTGATCCCGGTCGTGAAGCTCTATCGCCAATGGCCGGGCGGGCCGATCATCGGCGTGTTCGAGGCGCGGCACGGCCCCGACAACGACCTGATCGGCCGCTTCACGCTGCGCGTCGGCAATGCCGATGGCCTGCCGCAGCTGCTCGACACCGGGGTCAAGCGGATCGACGACCTGTATCAGCGTGCGCTGCGCAGCGGCGAGTTGCGCGTCGACCCCAGCCTGTCGCCGCCGCCGCCGCCCGAAGCCGCGATCGACGACACCTTGCCCGACGACGGCCTCGTCGTCGACGATGCCGCCGCGGCTGCCGCGAGCGGGGCGGGGATCCCGATCATCGTCCAGTTCGACACGCCGCAAGCCTCGGTGATCTCCGCGACCGAAGCGGCGCTGCGCGGCATCCCCGGCGTGCGTTCGGCCTCCACGACCAGCCTGGCGCTCGGCGGCGTGTCGCTGATGCGCGTCACCTATGACGGCGATCCGGAGGCGCTCAAGACTGCGCTCGAGGTGCGCGGCTACCAAGTGTTCGGGTCGGGGCAGACGCTGCGGATCCGGCGCGTGTCGCAACTGCTGCCGCCGGACCTTCCCGCGGACACCGCGACCGCAGGATGAGTCAGATCGCGCTTCCGCTGGGATGGCCCGCCGATCCCCGCGACGACGCCTTCCTGGTCACCGACAGCAACGCCCGCGCGGCGCACACGCTGGAGCATTGGGCGACCTGGCCGGTGATGACCGCGGTCCTGACGGGGCCGCGCAAGTCGGGACGCAGCCTGCTCGCGCGGATCTTCGCGGCCAAGAGTGGCGGCACGATCATCGACGATGCCGAGCGCGTGCCCGAGACGCAGCTGTTCCATGCCTGGAACCGCGCGCAGGAAACGCGTCGCCCGCTGCTGATCGTCGCCGACGCCGCGCCACCCGAATGGAAGGTCAAGCTGCCCGACCTCCGCTCGCGCCTCGCGGCCAGCCCGATCGCTGCGATCGGCGCGCCCGACGACGAACTCATGCGGCTGCTGCTGGATCATCTCTTCCATCGCCGCAGCCTGGATGCGCGGCCGGACCTGGTCGACTGGCTGGTCGCACGGATCGAACGCAGCCATGTAGCCGTTGAACGGACGATCGATGCGCTCGACCAGGAGGTGATGGAAACCCGGAAGCGCCTGTCGATCCCGCTGGCGCGAACCACGCTCGCGGATGCCGGACTGATCGCGAAACCGCAACAAACCCCCGTTACGCGCGAGGACGTATGAACCGCCCAGCCCATATCGTCCGCATCGCCGAAGACGACGACGCGCCGACCGCCTCAGCGCCCAACGACCGCTATTTCAACCGCGAGCTGTCGTGGCTGGGCTTCAACCGCCGCGTGCTGGAGGAAGCGTGCAACCCTGCGCATCCGCTGCTCGAACGGCTTCGCTTCCTGTCGATCTCGGGCTCCAATCTCGACGAGTTCTTCATGGTCCGCGTCGCCGGCCTGAAGGGGCAGCAGACGCAGGACGTCGATCGCCGCTCCGCCGACGGTCTCACCGCCGGGCAGCAATTGAGCGCGATCATCGTCGAGGCGGACGCGCTGATGGCGAGCCAGCAGGCTGTGTGGGGCGATCTGCGCGTGCTGCTCGACGACGCGGGATTGTTCGTGCTGCGCCGCGACGCGATCGACGACGAGGCCGATGCCTGGCTCGAAACGCATTTCCGCGACCAGATCTTCCCGATCCTCACCCCGCAGGCGCTCGACCCCGCGCATCCGTTCCCGTTCATCATGAACGGCGGGCTGTCGGTGATCTTCGACCTCGTCCGTCGCTCGGACGGCGAGCCGATCCGCGAGCTCATCATGATCCCGGCGACCGCGACGCGGTTCGTCCGCCTGCCCGGCGAGCCCGCGCGCTACATCGCGATCGAGACGATCCTCAAGCGGTTCGCGCCGGTGATCTTCCCCGGCTACGACGTGCTCGCCGCCGCCAGCTTCCGCGTCCTGCGCGACAGCGACATGGAGATCGAGGAAGAGGCGGAGGATCTCGTCCGCTATTTCGCCAACGCCATCAAGCGCCGCCGCCGCGGCCGCGTGATCCGCCTCGAACTCGAAACCGGCATCCCCGATGCGCTGGCAGCGGTGCTCAAGGACGAACTCGGCGGCGCCGACGCGATCATCACCGAGAGCGGCAATCTGCTCGGCATCGTCGACCTCGACGGGCTGTTCGACGAGGATCGCCCCGACCTCAAATTCCCGCCCTTCACGCCGCGCTTCCCCGAACGCATCCGCGAGTTCGGCGGCGATTGCTTCGCGGCAATCAAGTCGAAGGACATCGTCGTCCACCACCCGTACGAGACGTTCGACGTCGTGCTCGCCTTCCTCAAACAGGCTGCCAACGACCCCGACGTCGTCGCGATCAAGCAGACGCTCTACCGCGCCGGCAAGCAGCCCGCGGTCATCAACGCGCTGATCGCTGCCGCGGAAGCCGGCAAGTCGGTCACCGCCGTCGTCGAGCTGAAGGCGCGGTTCGACGAGGAACAGAACATGGTCTGGGCCTCCGCGCTGGAACGCGCGGGCGTCCAGGTCGTCTACGGCTTCATCGACTGGAAGACGCACGCGAAGGTGTCGCTGGTCGTCCGCCGCGAGGGGTCCGCGTTCCGCACCTATTGCCACTTCGGCACCGGCAATTATCACCCGGTCACGGCTAAAATTTACACCGATCTCAGCTTCTTCACCGCGGATGCTGCGGTGGGGCGTGATGCCGCGCAGATGTTCAACTACATCACCGGCTATGTCGAACCCGTCGCGATGGCGAAGATGAGCCTCAGCCCGCGCGACCTCCGACCCAACCTGGTCAACCTGATCGATGCCGAGATCGCGAACGCGCGTGCCGGCAATCCCGCCGGCGTTTGGGCGAAGATGAACTCGCTGGTCGATCCCGCGATCATCGAGAAGCTTTACGAGGCGAGCGGCGCCGGGGTCGAGGTCGAGCTCGTCATACGCGGCATCTGCTGCCTGCGCCCCGGCGTTTCCGGCCTCTCGGACAATATCCGCGTGAAGTCGGTGATCGGCCGGTTCCTGGAGCACAGCCGGATCTGGGCGTTCGGCAACGGCAAGGCGCTGCCCAATGACGGCGCCAAGCTGTTCATCTCGTCGGCCGATTGGATGCCGCGCAACTTCGATCGCCGCGTCGAGTATATGCTGCCGATCCTCAACCCGACCGTCCACGACCAGATCCTCGATCAGGTCATGGTCGCCAACCTCATCGACAACGAACAGAGCTGGGAATGCGGGCCCGACGGCGCCTATACGCGCGTGGACCCCGGCGACCGCCCGTTCAACCTGCATCGGTATTTCATGACCAATCCGTCTCTGTCGGGCCGTGGCGCATCGCTCGCGACCAGCGCGAGCGTGCCGACGCTGTCGCTGCGTCGCAAACGGTGAGCGTCACCGCGCGCCTGTTCGGCAAGCCCGTGGCGACCGTCGAGACCGACGATCATCCCCGCACCGGGATCATCGACATCGGATCGAACTCGATCCGCCTGGTCGTCTACCAGGGACCGCCGAGGCTCCCGGCGATCCGCTTTAACGAAAAGGTGATGGCGGGCCTCGGTCGCGGCCTGGCGGCGACGGGAGCGATCGAGAAGTCCGCGCTGAAGACCGCGCGCACCGCGCTTGCCCGCTTCGCCGCGGTCGCGCGCGAGATGGAAGTGACCAGCCTGCGCACCGTCGCCACCGCCGCGGTCCGCGATGCCGCCAACGGCCAGGAGCTCATAGACGCCGCGACCGCGCTCGGGCTGACGGTCGAGACGCTGTCGGGCGAACAGGAGGCCGGTGCGGCGGGCTATGGCGTGCTCTCGGCGATCCCGCAGGCGGACGGCATCGTCGGCGATCTCGGCGGCGGCAGCCTCGAACTCGTCCGCATCCGCGCCGGCCGGATCGAGGACCGCGTGTCCTTTCCGCTCGGCGTGCTGCGGATCGGACCGATCCGCGCCAAGCGTGGCAAGGTGCTCGAACGCCACGTCGCCAAGCTGATCCGCGAGGCCGGCTGGGCGGGCAGGGGGCAGGGGCTGCCGCTGTATCTGGTCGGCGGATCGTGGCGCGCGCTGTCGCGGCTCGACATGCGTCTGTCGGATTATCCGCTGCCGATCATCCACCAATATGCGCTGTCGCCCGCCAAGATCGTCCGCCTCAGCCGCACCATTCCGCAATTGTCGAAGCCGCGGATGCGCGGCGTGCCCGGGCTGTCGTCGGGGCGCTCCGGCACGCTAGCGGATGCCGCCGCTCTGCTCGGCGTGCTGATCCGGCAGCTCGGCAGCCGGACGACGATCGTCTCGTCCTACGGCCTGCGCGAGGGGCTGCTGTACGAGGATCTCGACCCGGCGACGCGGAAGCTCGACCCGCTGATCGTCGCGGCGCGCGAGGAAGGGCGGCTGCTCGGCCGCTTTCCCGAACATGGCGACCTGCTCGACGCCTGGATCGCGCCGCTCTTCGCCGGCGAAAGTGCCGCCGCCGCGCGGATCCGCCACACCGCCTGCCTGCTGGCCGATGTCGGCTGGCGCGCCAACCCCGAATTCCGCGCGGAACGCGGCGTCGAGATCGCGCTGCACGGCAATTGGGTCGCGATCGACGCCACCGGCCGCGCGCTGCTCGCGCAGGCGCTCTACACGAGCCTTGGCGGGGGCCAGTCCGCCGCCGATCCGGTCGGGCGGCTGATCGCCGTCGCCGACATCCGCCAGGCGACCGCCTGGGGTCTCGCGATGCGGCTCGGACAACGGATGAGCGGCGGCCTCGCAGGCCCCTTGCAGCGCTCGCGGCTGGTCGACGACGGCGCCACGCTCGCGCTGCATCTCGGCAAGGACGACAAGGGCCTGTACGGCGAAGCCGTCGAACGCCGCCACGCCGCGCTGGCGGCCGCACTGGGCCGCAAGGCGGCGCTGGTTATCGCCTGACCCGTGCCTCCCGTCATCCTGACGACGTTACCGGAGGAACACTACCCGCAGGTAAGGCGGATGATCCGCCCCTTGTCGTCGGTATGGACGTTCAGCCGCTCCTGCAGGAACTCCTTCGTCGTGATCGTACCCGGCGCGAGCCAGCGCAGCGTCGCGGCCCCCGACCGCGCCAGCAGCACATCGCCCCGCGCGTCGCTCGCGCGCTTGCCGACCAGGTCGCCGAGCGACGCGGCATTGCAGATCTTCGGCTCCGAAGGCCCGCGCATCTCGACCGGCGTGCATCCTGCCACCAGGACCGCAGCCACCACCAGCGCCTTCATACCACCGCCTCCGTCCGGGTCATCTTGAGGCGCCCGTCGATCACCGCGAAGGCGAGGCGCCCCTCGACCAGGTCGAGCGCATCGCGACCGAACTGGTCGAAGCGCCAGCCCTCGAGCATCGGCAACCCGGTCCGCACCCCCGCGGCGAGCGCCTCGAGCTCCTCGGTCCGCGCCAGCAGCTTCGCCGCCACGTCGATGTCGCGCGACCGGATCTTCAGCAGCAGTTTCAGCAGGTCGGCGACCAGCGAGCCTTCCTTGCCGAGCCCGGGCTTGCGGTCGTCGCGCGCCGGCAGTTCGTCCGCGCCCATCGGCTCCGCCCGCTCCAGCGCCGCGATCAGCCGCGCGCCGATGTCGTTGCCCGCCCAGCTCGCCGACAGCCCGCGGACCCGCGCCAGGTCCGACTGCTTCTTGGGCGGATGGCCTGCCATGTCGCCCAGCGTCTCGTCCTTGACGATCCGCCCGCGCGGCAGGTCCTTGCCCTGCGCCTCCAGTTCACGCCACCGCGCCAGCGCCTTCAGCCGCCCCAGCACCTCGGGTTTGCGGCCGGATATCCGCACGCGCTTCCACGCAAGGTCCGGATCGTTGGCGTAGTTGGCGGGGTCCGCGAGCCGCTCCATTTCCTGGTTCAGCCATGCACCGCGCCCCGTCGTCCGCAGCCGGTCGAGCATCTTGGGAAAGATCCGCGACAGATGGGTGACGTCGCCGATCGCATATTCGATCTGCCGCTCGTCAAGCGGGCGGCGCGCCCAGTCGGTGAACCGCGCGCCCTTGTCGACCGCGATCCCCAGCCAGCTGTCGACCAGGTTCGAATAGCCGATCTGCTCGCCTTGCCCGAGCGCCATCGCCGCGACCTGCGTGTCGAACAGCGGGTAGGGGGTCTTGCCGGTGAGGTTGTAGATGATCTCGATATCCTGCCCGCCGGCATGGACGACCTTCAGCACGTCCTCGTTCTCGGTCAGCAGGTCGAGCAGTGGCTTGAGGTCGATCCCCGGCGCCATCGGATCGATCGCCGCGGCTTCCTTGTCGTCGGCGATCTGGATCAGGCAGAGCTCGGGGTAATAGGTGCTCTCGCGCATGAACTCGGTGTCGACGCAGACATAGTCGGCTTGCGCGAGGCGGGTGCAGAGATTGGCGAGCGAGGCGCTGTCGGAAATCAGGTCATGGATATGCATGGTTCGTCCATAGCGAGGGTCCCCACTGATGACAAAGGCCGGTTGACAAAGGCAGGCGGTAAAGGGAAGCGCGAGCCATCCAATTCCCGTCATCCCAGCGCAGGCTGGGATCTCCCGTCGCAGGGCGCGCCCTTGCCGCACGAGATCCCAGCCTTCGCCGGGATGACGCATGAGAGAAGAACCATGCACGCCTATCGCACCCACACCTGCGCCGCACTCCGCCCCGAGAATGTCGGCGAGGAAGTCCGCGTCTCCGGCTGGGTCCACAAGAAGCGCGATCATGGCGACCTGGTCTTCATCGACCTGCGCGACCATTACGGCATCACGCAGATCGTCACCGACGTCTCGGGTCCCGTGTTCGACGTGATCGAGAAGTTGAAGAACGAGTCGGTCGTGACGATCACCGGCAAGGTCACCGCGCGTTCGGCAGAAGCCGTGAACCCGAACCTCGCGACCGGCGCGATCGAGATCCGCGCAACCAGCGCCACCGTCCAGTCGGTCGCGCAGGAACTGCCGATGCCCGTCGCCGGCGATGCCGAATACCCCGAGGACATCCGCCTGCGCTACCGCTTCCTCGACCTGCGTCGCGAGCGGCTCCATGCCAACATCATGCTCCGCAGCCAGGTCATCACCTCGCTGCGCAACCGCATGAACGGGCAGGGTTTCACCGAATTCCAGACCCCGATCCTGACCGCGTCGAGCCCCGAGGGCGCGCGCGACTATCTGGTCCCCAGCCGCGTCCATCCCGGCAAGTTCTACGCGCTCCCGCAGGCGCCGCAGATGTTCAAGCAGCTACTGATGGTCGCGGGCTTCGACCGCTATTTCCAGATCGCGCCCTGCTTCCGCGACGAGGACGCGCGCGCCGATCGTAGCCCGGGCGAATTCTACCAGCTCGACTTCGAGATGAGCTTCGTCACGCAGGACGACGTCTTCGCCGCGATCGAGCCCGTGCTCCACGGCGTGTTCGAGGAATTCGCCGACTGGCAGGGGAAGGGGCGCCAGGTCTCGGCCCTCCCGTTCAAGCGCATCCCCTACCGCGAATCGATGCTGAAATACGGCAGCGACAAGCCGGACCTGCGCAACCCGATCCTGATCCACGACGTCGGCCACCACTTCGTCGATTCGGGCTTCGGCCTGTTCGCGAGCATCGTCGCCGGCGGTGACGTGGTGCGCGCGATCCCCGCCCCGAACACCGCGGACAAGAGCCGGAAGTTCTTCACCGACATGAACGACTGGGCGCGTGCCGAAGGGCATGCGGGCCTCGGCTACATCACGCAAAAGAACGGCGAGCTCGGCGGCCCGATCGCCAAGAACCACGGCGAGGACGCGACGCGGAAGCTGATCGCCGAGATGGGCCTTGGCCCCAACGACGGTATCTTCTTCGCCGCCGGCAAGGAACTCGCCGCCGCCAAGCTCGCGGGTGCCGCGCGCTCGCGGATCGGCGCCGACCTCGGCCTGATCGACGAGAACCGCTTCGAATTCTGCTGGATCGTCGACTTCCCGATGTTCGAATATGACGAGGATGCCAAGAAGGTCGATTTCAGCCACAACCCCTTCAGCATGCCGCAGGGCGAGATGGAGGCACTGCAGACCAAGGATCCCTTGGACATCCTCGCCTACCAGTACGACATCGTCTGCAACGGCGTCGAACTCAGCTCGGGTGCGATCCGCAACCATCAGCCCGAGATCATGTACAAGGCGTTCGAGATCGCCGGCTACAGCCAGGCCGATGTCGACGAGAACTTCGCCGGCATGATCAACGCGTTCAAGCTCGGCGCGCCGCCGCACGGCGGCTCGGCACCCGGCATCGACCGGATGGTCATGCTGCTCGCGGGCGAACCCAATATCCGCGAGGTCGTGCTGTTCCCGATGAACCAGAAGGCCGAGGACCTGATGATGGGCGCGCCCAACTATGCGAGCGCGAAGCAGCTCAAGGAGCTAAATATTAAGGTAACGGTCGACGGCCCGAAGGACACGCCGAAGGTCGTCGCCCCCAACGCGGGCTGACCCGGCGACACCCCGGACTCCGTCACCCCAGCGCAGGCTGGGGTCTTCCCGTTGTCGAGTGCTGTGGCCCGAACGGGAGATCCCAGCCTGCGCTGGGATGACGGGTGGGGGTGGGCGGCGGTCGCGCGGGAAGGCGAACGCACCACGCTTGCCCCCGGCCGTTAACCACGCCATCACATCCCCGGGGTAAGGGGACTGCATGCTCGACGATCAGCTGACACCGGCGGCGGCGCCCAAACTCGTCCGCAGCCTCGGCGTCGTCGGCGTGCTGCTGCTGACCCTGTCGGTCGCGACGCCCGCTTCGTCGGTGTTCGTGATCATTCCCACGATGCTGCAGGTGGCAGGCACCGGTGCGATCTGGGCGATGGTCCTCGCCGGGCTGGTTTGTGTCGCCACCGCGTTCATCTATGCCGAGCTGTCGTCCGCCTATCCGGTCGCAGGCGGCGAATATGTCATGGTCGCGCGGACGCTGGGGCCGATGTCGGGCTTCGCGATGCTCGGCGTCAACGTGTTCAACAACCTGCTGTTTCCGCCGATCCTCGGGCTCGGCATCGCCGACGTGCTGGAGACTTTGGTCCCGGGGCTTCCCGCGATCCCCGTCGCGCTCGCGATCATCGCCGCGTCGACGCTGGTGGCGGTGCTGCAGATCCGCATCAACGCCTGGGTGACGGGGCTCTTCCTGCTCGTCGAACTGCTCGCGATCGTCGTCATCGTCTGGCTCGGCCTTACCGAGACGATGCGGCCGCTCGCTGCCATGCTCCTCGACCCGGTCATGCCGGAGGCCGGGGCGCTGGTCCCGGCCTCGCTCTCCGCGATCGGCCTCGCCACCTCGATCGCCATCTTCGCGCTCAACGGCTACGGTGCCGCGGTGTATTTCGGCGAGGAGATGCACGAGCCCGAGCGCCTGATCGCCCGGACGATCCTGGCCGCGCTCGTGCTTACTCTGCTGTTCGAGGGGCTTCCGCTCGTTGCCGGGCTGATGGGCGCAGCCGATCTGCCCGGCTTCCTCGCTGCGCGCAGCCCGTTCATGGACCTTGCCGTCGACCGCGGCGGCACGGGGCTGTCGACCTGGATGTCGATCGGCGTGGTCGTCGCGATCGTCAATGCGATCATCGCGTGCATCCTTGCCTGTTCGCGTTTCTTCTACGGCACCGCGCGCGACGGCAGCTGGGGGCGGCCGGTCGACCGCTGGATGGCGCAGGTCCATCCCCGCCTCGGGTCGCCCTGGATCGCGACGCTGATCTGCGGCGGGATCGGGATGGCGTGCTGTTTCGTGCGGCTCGAACTGCTCGTCGTGCTCAGCGGCACCGGGCTTGTCGCGATCTATGCGGGGATCGCGCTCGCGGCGATCGTCGGGCGTCGCACCGGCCGGACCGATCATGCACGCTACCGCATGCCGCTCTACCCGGTCGCACCCGTGCTGACGCTGGTTGCCCTGGGCTATGTCACCTGGACGAGCTGGCTGGACCTCGAGGAGGGGCGGCCGGGCCTCATCATGACCGCGGCACAGATCGCGCTGTCGATCGCCTATTATCACCTCGTCCTGCGTCGTCGCGGCCCCTGGGACGTTCATGTCCCGACGGCAACGGAGCAGCAGCATGACGATCGACCTGTCCGACTTTGAAGACGGCAAGAAATATGACGGCCACTACAAGCGCGCGCTAGCGAAGCTGGAGGCACGGCTGGAGCGCATTCAGGTCGCGCATATAGTCCATGGCAAGCGTGCCATCGTCATGTTCGAAGGCTGGGACGCGGCGGGCAAGGGCGGCATCATCCAGCGCATGACCGCGGCCTGGGATCCGCGACATTTCGACGTCTATCCGATCGCTGCCCCGTCCGCCGAGGAAAAGGCGCACGACTTTCTCTGGCGCTTCGAGACTCGCGTGCCGCCCGCGCGCAGCATCGCGGTGTTCGACCGCAGCTGGTACGGCCGCGTCCTCGTCGAGCGGGTCGAGGGGTTCGCGACCCAGGAGGAATGGCGCCGCGCCTATGACGAGATCAACGCGTTCGAAGCGCACCAGGTCGAGAACGGCACGACGCTGATCAAGCTGTTCGTGCACACCACGCAGAAGGAGCAGGATAAGCGGCTGAAGGCCCGGCTGAACGATCCGTGGAAGCGGTGGAAGACGGGTCTCGACGACTATCACAACCGCGCACGCCGCGCCGACTACCGGCTCGCGATGGACGAGATGTTCGCGCGGACCGATACGGCCGCCGCACCCTGGCTCGCGATCGACGGCAACAACAAGAAGGCGGCACGGATCGCGGCGCTGACCGCGATCGCGGATCGGCTGGAACAGGGTGTGCCGATGGACCCGCCGCTGCTCGATCCGGCGGTCGCGGCCGTCGCAAAGGCTGCGCTCGGACTGTAGCGCTACGGCAACACGTGTATTTTCCCGGCCCCAAATATCCAATTTGGTATACGATTTGAGTTGATAACCCAGATTAGCCAAGTACGCATCGGACATACGGGACGGGGAAGATCCGGTTCGTGCTCTTCCGGCCTTGCAAGAGGGCCGGAAAAGGGGTCGATGACGGGGTCGGTCGGTATAGTGATGTGAGTGAACGACGATGCCCCAGTTGGGACGAGTGGCCATCGACGTAACGGGGGTGATCGTTCGGGCCGATCGCGATTTCGCGGTGACGATGCGGATGGACGCGGCGCGCCTGATCGGTCGCAACCTGCTCGACTTCACCGCCCCGGCGGATCGCGAGCGGTGCATCTTCCTGTTGGCCAAGCTGTTGGAGGATGGCCAACCGGTATCGACCGTGAAGCGCCTGATCCGCGACGACGGGTCGCACGAATGGATTTCCAACCGGCTGTCGATGGGCGTGCCGGACAATGATGCGGTCCGGATCGAGATCGAGGTCGAAAGCGCCGCCGCGCCGAGCGACTGGGTCGACCCCGCGATGCTGCTCTATGTCGCCAAGCTGCTGGTCGACGGGCGGCGCGCACGGGCCGAAGCCTTCCCCATCACGCTGTTTTCCGATCCGGCCTGGGATATCCTGCTTACTGCCTATGTCTGCGAAGCGGAGGGGGGCACGCTGTCCGTCGCGGACCTTACGGACGTGATGGGAACGAGCAGCGCCAACACGCTGCGGTGGATCCGTGCGCTGAGCGCTGAGGGTCTGGTGGAATATGAGCGCGGCACCGGCGTCGAGGCGACGACGACGTTCCGCCTGTCATGCGAGGCGCACCAGAAGTTCGAACGCTTCCTGTCGGATCGTCACCGGCACGCGGCCGGGGTGACGCGCGCGTTCGCGACCGAAGGCTGACCGATGTTGTCTCGGCGGGCCGGCATCGCTATCTCGCGCTCATGAACGAGATGACCCCGCTCGCCCCCGTCCAGCCGCGCGTTCGCAAGCCGGACTGGATCCGCGTCAAGGCGCCGACCAGCGTCGGCTTCGCCAAGACGCGCGAATTGATGCGCTCGAAGAGCCTGACGACCGTGTGCGAAGAGGCGGCATGCCCGAACATCGGCGAATGCTGGTCGAAGAAGCATGCGACCGTCATGATCCTCGGCGACACCTGCACGCGCGCCTGCGCCTTCTGCAACGTCAAGACCGGCATGCCGCGTGCGGTCGACGCGATGGAGCCGCAGAACGTCGCGGACGCCGCCGCGCAGATGGGGCTGAACCATATCGTGATCACCTCGGTCGATCGCGACGACCTGCCCGATGGCGGTGCGTCGCAGTTCGTGAAGGTGATCCAGGCGATTCGCCGGTCGAACCCGACCACGACGATCGAGATCCTGACCCCCGATTTCCGCAACAAGGCGCAGGCCGCGATCGAGTCGATCGTCGAAGCGCGCCCCGACGTCTACAACCATAATCTCGAGACGGTGCCGCGGCTTTACCCGACGATCCGCCCCGGTGCGCGCTACTATGCGTCGCTGCGGCTGCTCGAGAGCGTCAAGAAGCACGATCCGTCGATCTTCACCAAGTCGGGCGTGATGCTCGGCCTCGGCGAGGAGCGCCTCGAAATCCATCAGGTGATGGACGACATGCGCTGCGCCGACATCGATTTCCTGACGATGGGCCAGTATCTTCAGCCGACCCCGCGCCACGCCAAGGTCGCCGAGTTCGTGACCCCCAAGGCGTTCGACGCCTATGCCTCGATCGCGCGCGCGAAGGGCTTCCTGCTGGTCGCCTCGTCGCCGCTGACGCGGTCGAGCTATCATGCCGGTGACGATTTCGAACGGCTGCGCGCCAATCGCGTGTCGAAGCTGGGAGCAGGGTTCGTCAGCATCTGATGCCCAAGCATGCGGAAACGCGGCATCTGCCGTACACCCCCGAACAGATGTTCGACATGGTCGCCGACGTGGCGCGCTACCCGGAGTTCCTGCCTTGGGTCAGCGCGATGCGCGTGCGGTCCAATAGCGAGACCGAGACGCTCGCGGACATGATCGTCGGGTTCAAGGGTCTGCGCGAGACCTTCACCTCGCGCGTCGAGAAGACCCGGCCCGACGCGATCACCGTCGATTATGTCGAGGGTCCGCTGAAATTCCTGCGCAACGAATGGCGGTTCCGGCCCGAGCCGGGCGGCTGCGCGGTCGACTTCACCGTCGACTTCGCATTCAAGAACCGGATGTTCGAGATGATCGCCGGCCAGGTGTTCGGCGTCGCGCTGCGCAAGATGATCGGCGCGTTCGAGACGCGCGCCGCGCAGCTCTACGCCGCCGGCGGTACCGGCAGCAGCAGCTCGAGCGCCCACAGCGCCGCCTGAAGGCGGATGCCCCCGCGGCCCAGGTCGCCGAAATCCTTGCGGTCGGCATGGACGTCGGCCGGATCGCCGCCCTTTTCCGCGCGGCCGAACACGACCGTGCCGACCGGTTTCTTCGCCGAGCCGCCACCGGGGCCGGCGATCCCGGTGATCGCCACCGCGACGTCGGCGCCCGACTGCTGCAGCGCCGACGTCGCCATCGCCCAGGCGACCGCGATCGACACCGCGCCGAAGGTTTCGAGCAGGTCGTTGCTGATTTTGAGCAGGCCGAGCTTGGCATCATTCGAATAGGTCACGAACCCGACCTCGAACACGTCCGACGACCCCGGGATCTCGGTCAGCGCAGCCGCGACCAGCCCGCCGGTGCAGCTCTCGGCGACCGCGACGCGCCGGCCGATCGCGCGGTTTTCCTCGATCACGCGGCGGGCGGCATCGACCAGCGCCTGCGGAAGAACGGTGTCCATGGTCAGCGGCTCCTTGCGGTGCACAGCGGCAGATCCGGATCCATGGCGGCACCGCGCCGTGCCCGGTCCGCCTTCAGGTAACGCAGCGTCTCGACGACGATGCCCGCGGTGTTCTTCGCGGGCAGCGGCTCGAGCAGTGCAACGAGCCGGTCGATCGTCCCGCAATCGCGCACCGCGATCCGCCCGACGAGCTGTGGGACCAGCAACGACGTCAACAACGGTCGCGCGAACTCCGAATCGAGCAGCGCGTCGACCGCGGGATCGCTCAGCTTGACGATCGCCGCGCGCGCCGCGGGCCAGGCGCGTTCCGCCTCGACCTGGTACCGCGAGAGCAGGGGGCTCGACGTGCGCCGGACCAGGCTGGTCGCGGGCAATTGCGCGGCACAGACCGACCCGGTCTCACGGATGATGTCGGGCATCGCAACCAGCGTCAGAGCCTCCGCTTCGGGTCCGGTGATGCAACGCGGCTGCGCGACCGCGGGGCTCGCCAGCAGTGCGATGGCGGCGAGGGCGGCGACGATCTTCATCGCGGCGTCCCCGGGACGCGGACGGTCGCGACCGCCTGCGCGGCGATACCCTCGCCGCGTCCGGTAAAGCCCAGCCGCTCGGTCGTCGTGGCCTTCACGCTCACCCGGTCGGGCGTCAGTGCGAGCAGGTCAGCGATCCGCGCGACCATCGCGGCGCGGTGCGGCCCGATTTTGGGCGCCTCGCACATGATCGTCAGGTCGACGAAATCGATCAGGCCGCCCTTGTCGGCGATCAGATTGGCGGCGTGCTGCAGGAACTGCGCGGAGTCGGCGCCCTTCCACTGCGGATCGCTCGGCGGGAAATGCGTGCCGATATCGCCGGCGGCGATCGTGCCGAGCAGCGCGTCGGTCAGCGCATGAAGCGCGACATCGGCGTCGCTGTGTCCCGACAGTCCCTTGTCGTGCGGGATCAATATCCCGCCGAGCCAGAGCTCCTCGCCGACCTCCAGCCGGTGCACGTCGAAGCCGAGCGCAGTGCGCGTTTCAAGAGCGGCGCGGGCGTCGGCCGCGGCGAAATCCTCGGGGTGAGTCACTTTTTCGAGCATCGGATCGCCCTGCACCAACGCGACGCCGCCGCCAAGCCGTCGCACCATCTGCGCATCGTCCGTCGCATCCTCGGACGCGTCCCAGGCCGCGTGCGCCGCCAGCAGGGCGGCCATGCGGAACCCCTGCGGAGTCTGGACGCGGTACAGCCCGTCGCGCGTCACGGTGTCGCCGAGCAGTCCGTCACCCCGCGCCAACGTGTCCGCGACCGGCAGAACGGGAATCGCACCGTCCTGCGTATCGAGCGCGGCCAGCACCGCATCGATGACTCGCGCCGGCAGGAAGGGGCGGGCGGCGTCATGGACCAGCACGCGCGTCGCATTACTGATCGCCGCCAGCCCCAGTGCCACCGACTCGCGCCGGGTCGCACCGCCCGCGACGACGGTGACGTCGCCGATCGCGTCGCGCACCATCTGCTGCTGCCCGACCCCCGCAACGACGACGACCGCATCGATCCCCGGATGCGCGGCAAGCGCCCGGTAGGAATGCGCGATCATCGGCTTGCCCGCGACGCGCGCGAACTGCTTCGGAACGGATCCGCCCGCACGCGCGCCGATACCGGCGGCGACGATCAGGGCGACGGTGCGCTGGACTTCGGTCATGGCAGTCTGGTTAGCGTCTCGCCCGCCTTGCCACCAGAGCGCGCATCCGCTACTTGGTGCCCGTTTTTCAGGCACATCCATGAAACCCTTGTCCCCCATCCAGATCGGCCCCGTCCGGATCGAAAGCCCCGTCGTGCTCGCGCCGATGACGGGCGTCACCGACATGCCGTTCCGCACGCTGGTACGGCGCTATGGCTCCGGCCTCAACGTGACCGAGATGGTCGCGAGCCAGGCCGCGATCCGCGAAACGCGCCAGTCGCTGCAGAAATCGGCTTGGGACCGGCTGGAGGAGCCCGTCTCGATGCAGCTGGTCGGCTGCACGCCGTACGAGATGGGCGAGGCGGCCAAGCTCAGCCAGGATCGCGGCGCTGCGATCGTCGACATCAACATGGGCTGCCCGGTCCGCAAGATCGTCAACGGCGACGCGGGCTCGGCGCTGATGCGCGACGTGAAGCTCGCCACCGCGATCATCGAGGCGACGGTCAAGGCGGTTGACGTCCCCGTCACGCTGAAGATGCGGATGGGCTGGGACCATGACAGCCTCAACGCGCCCGAACTGTCGCGCATCGCCGAGGATCTCGGCGTCAAGCTGATCACCGTCCACGGCCGCACCCGTAACCAGATGTACAAGGGCAATGCAGACTGGGGCTTCGTTCGGAAGGTCAAGGAGGCGGTGACCGTCCCGGTGATCGTCAACGGCGACATCTGCTCGATCGAGGACGCCGAACAGGCGATGGAACAGTCGGGTGCCGACGGGCTGATGATCGGCCGCGGCGCCTATGGACGGCCCTGGCTGCTCGGACAGGTCATGACCTGGTTCGCGACGGGGCAGCGCGTCGACGATCCCTCGATCGACGAGCAATATCTCGCAATCGCAGGCCATTACGAGGCGATGCTCGAACATTACGGGATCGAGACCGGCGTCAACATGGCCCGGAAGCACATCGGCTGGTACACCCGCGGGCTGCACGGCTCGGCCGAGTTCCGCAACCGCGTGAACCAGATCCCCGACCCCAACCAGGTCAAGGCGATGCTCGCCGAATTCTATGCGCCGTGGCGCCAGCTTGCCGCAGCCTGATCCGCGGCGCCGGGGTCGGCCCGGCTTCTCGGAGCTGTTCGCCGCCTTGCCGGTCGCGGTCGTCGTGGTCGATGCCGGCAACCGGATCGCGCACGCCAACGCGCTCGCCGAGCAGTTGCTGAACCTGTCGGAACGGCTGATGGTCGGTCAGCCGCTCGCCGCGATCCTGCCGCCGCTCGCCGATGCCCGGACGCAGGACGGGCAGGCGCTCGCCGTCTACGACACCGAGATCACCACCTCGCACGGCGGCAAGATCCGCGTCGATTTTGCCGAGACGCCGATCGCGGACTATCCCGGATGGCGGGTGATCACGTTGCATTCGGCGTCCAATTCGCGCCGCCTCGGCCATTCGGTCGACCGGGCGGCGGGCGCGCGGGCCGCCGTCGGCGCCGCGGCGATGCTCGCGCACGAGATCAAGAACCCGCTGTCGGGCATCCGCGGCGCGGCGCAATTGCTCGGCCCCGACGAACTGACGACGCTGATCGTCACCGAAGTCGACCGCATCGCCGCCTTGATCGACCGGATGCAGGATTTCAGCGACACGCGGCCCTTGCCGCTCGCGAGCGAGAATATCTATCCGCTGCTCGCGCATGCCCGGCGCCTCGCGCTCGCCGGGTTCGCGCGGGGAATCGTGATCGAGGAGCGGTTTGACCCCTCGCTGCCGCCAGCGCACATCAACCGCGACGCGCTGCTGCAGATCGTCATCAACTTGCTTAAGAACGCGCGTGAAGCGGTACGCGACGTCCGCGACGCCAGGATCGTCCTGACGACCGCCTATCGCCACGGCATCACCGTCAGCCCGGCCCCCGGCAAGCCGCGCCAGATGCTGCCGATCGAGATCTGCGTCATGGACACCGGCCTTGGCGCGCCGCCCGATATCGCCGAACATCTGTTCGACCCGTTCGTGTCGGGGCGGCGCGAAGGGCAGGGGCTCGGCCTCGCGCTCGTCGACAAGCTGACGCGCGACATGGGCGGGATCGTCCAATATGCCCGGGAAGGCACACCTGAAATGACCGTTCTCCGCCTGCTGCTGCCGAGATCGGCGTCGTGAGCACCGTCCTGGTCGTCGACGACGATGCCGCGATCCGCACTGTTGTCGCACAGGCGCTGCGGCGCGGCGGGCACGAGGTCGTCGCCGCCGACTCGCTCGCCGCGCTCGAACGCGCGCTGGCGGCTGCCGTCCCCGACGTCCTGATCACCGACGTCGTGCTCCCCGACGGCGACGGCATCGACCACATCCGCAGCGTGGCCATGCGCTTCCCGACGCTGCCGATCATCGTGCTGTCGGCGCAGAACACGCTGACGACGGCGGTTCGCGCTGCCGAGGTCGGCGCGTACGAATATCTCCCCAAGCCGTTCGACCTCGACGTGCTCACGCGTGCGGTGACGGGCGCGCTCGCCCGAGGGGGCATCGCCTCCGACCAGGGACCGGGCGAGGACAGCGCGCTCCCGCTTATCGGCCGGTCCGCGGCGATGCAGGATGTCTACCGCGTCATCGCGCGCGTCGTGTCGAACGACCTGACCGTGCTGATCTCGGGCGAATCGGGTACCGGCAAGGAGTTGGTCGCGCGCGCGATCCATGACCTGGGTCCGCGACGCGCCTCGCCCTTCGTCGCGATCAACATGGCGGCGATCCCGCGCGAGCTGATCGAGGCCGAGCTGTTCGGGCACGAGCGTGGCGCGTTCACCGGCGCCGCGACGCGCAACGCCGGGCGGTTCGAACAGGCGGCGGGGGGCACCTTGTTCCTTGACGAGATCGGCGACATGCCGATGGAGGCGCAAACCCGGTTGCTCCGCGTCCTCCAGTCCGGCGAGTTCACCAGTGTCGGCGGCGCGCGCACAATCCAGGTCGATGTCCGCATCCTTGCCGCAACCAACCGCGACCTGACCGCGCAGGTCGCCACCGGGCAGTTCCGCGAGGATCTGTTCTACCGCCTCAACGTGGTGCCGATCACGCTGCCCGCTCTGCGCGAACGGCGCCAGGACATCGCGCTGCTCGCTCGCCATTTCCTCGACCACGCCGCCGCGCAGGGCCTTCCGCGGCGACAGCTCGCCAGCGATGCGATCGCCGCGCTCGGCAGCCACGACTGGCCGGGCAACGTCCGCGAGCTCGAGAACCTGATGCGCCGGCTCGCGGTGCTGTCGCGCGACGAGGTGATCGGCGCCGATACCATCCGCGCGACTCTCGGCGCGCCGGTACCGAGCGGCGATACCGGCGACGCGGACATCGCGGTCGCGGTCCATGCGCTGATCGAGCGGATCGCGCGCGAACATCCCGCCGCGCTCGACGACGGCACGCTCTACGACCGCGTCATCGGCGAGGTCGAGCGGCCGCTGATCGAGGCGATGCTGGCCCGGCACGGCCACAACCAGCTGCGCGCTGCCCGCGCGATGGGGATCAATCGCAACACGCTGCGCAAGCGGCTCGACACGCTGGGCATCGAAGTCGGCAGCGAGTCGGGTCGTCCGGTCGAGCCGCCGTCACGCTGAATTTTGCATTATGTGGTTTCGCAGCAACGGTTGACGTTGTATTGTAGCAACGATGATCGCCGCCGCGACGCAATCGACAGACGATGAAGGCCCGGCGCATCGGTTCGCGGTGACCCCGGCCATCGAGTTGCTCGTCCTCGGGATCGCGATTGCGATCGCGGTCGGCAGCTATTTCGTGATCGTCGGCGCCAACGATCCGCAGAGACTGATCGCGCCGCCCCTCGTGGCCTTGCTGCTGGTCGCCAATCTCGTCCCGGGCATCGCGCTGATGATGCTGGCGGGACGGCGGGTCGCGCGTCGCCGGGCGGCGCGGTCGCCGGTCGGTGGTGGGGGACGCCTGCACGTCCGTCTCGTCGCGCTGTTCTCCGTCGTCGCCGCCGTTCCGATGCTGCTGGTGACGATCTTCGCGTCGCTGCTGTTCCAATATGGCGTGCAATTCTGGTACTCGGACCAGGCACGCGGGATACTCGAGAACGCGACGGGGCTTGCCCGTACCTCGTACGACCAGATGTTGAACCGCTGGGAACAGGCGGCGGTGACGATGGCGGACGATACCGCCAAATTCATGCGCGACCGCGCGGTGGATAGCCCCGAATTCCCCGGATTCTTTTTCCAGCAGGTCTATTACCGCAGTCTGTCGGACGGCATATTGTTCGCCATCTCACCCAAGAACGAGTTCCAGACCGTCGCGACGATCAATCCCGATCTGGTCGAGATTGGACGCGAGGTTTCGCCGGAGGATATTGCGGCGTTGCGGGCGGGGCGTCCGAGCATCGTCTCGGTCCGCGAGAACCGTATCCAGACGATCACGAAACTGCCCGGTGCGGAAAACCTGTTTCTCTATACGGCGACCGTCGTCGACATGCGGACCGCATTGCGCCAGCGCCAGCGCGGCGTGGCGGTCCAGGACAGCTACCGGGATCTTCTCACCCGTGCTCGATCGCTGCAGCTCCAGTTCAATGCCGCCCTGCTGCTCATCTCGCTGTTGATCGTCGGCGTTGCCGTATGGGTCGCGCTGACGGTTGCCGATCGCCTGGTCCGCCCGGTCGGCGAGCTCGTCGACGCGGCGCGGCGCGTCGCGGAGGGGGACCTGACCGCCCGCGTCCCCGATTCGAAGAGTCGGGACGAAGTCGGAACGCTGGCCGGCGCCTTCAATCAGATGACCGGGCGCCTGCAGGAACAGAACACCGATCTGGTCACCGCGAACAGCCAGCTCGACAGCCGCCGCGCGTTGATCGAGGCAGTGATGGCGGGGGTCTCGGCCGGCGTCATCGCCACCGGCCGCGACCGGACGATCTCGATCGCCAATGATTCGGCCGGCACGCTGCTCGGCACCGGTCCGGGCGGGCTGGTCGGGCGGAAACTCGCCGACGTCGCGCCCGAGCTCGACGACATGGTCGAGGGCACCGACCGCGAGGCGATCGTCGAGGTCGGGCAGGGCGGCGACGTCCGCACGCTCGCGGTCCGCATCGCGCGGCCCGCGACCGGCCCGATCCTGACCTTCGACGACATCACGCAGCAACTGCTCGACCAGCGCCGCGCGGCCTGGTCCGACGTCGCGCGCCGTATCGCGCACGAGATCAAGAACCCGCTGACCCCGATCCAGCTCGCCGCCGAGCGCCTGCAACGCCGCTATGGCAGCAAGATCGACGCCGAGGACGGCACCTTCGCGCGGCTGACCGACACCATCATCCGCCAGGTCGCCGACCTGCGCCGCATGGTTGACGAATTCTCGTCCTTCGCGCGGATGCCCAAGCCCGTGTTCAAGGAGGAATCGCTGGTCGATGCCGCGCGCCAGGCAATGTTCCTGCACGAGGTCGCGCATCCCGGCATCCGCTTCCAGCTGATCCACGACGATCCCGGGCCGACGCTCGTCTGCGACCGCCGCCAGATCGGGCAGGCGCTGACCAACATCGTCAAGAACGCGGTCGAGGCGATCGAGGCGCGGGGGCCGGGCGACCATGCCGTGGTGATGACGCTGACCGAGGACCCGGGCCGCAGCATCGGCATCGAGGTCGCCGATACCGGCATCGGGCTTCCTGCGGAGCGCGACCGGATCGTCGAACCCTATGTCACGACGCGGGCACGGGGCACCGGTCTCGGCCTTGCCATCGTCAAGAAGATCATCGAGGAGCATGCAGGAACGATCGGGTTCGCCGATCGGCCGGGTGGCGGTACGCGCGTCACGATGCTCTTCGATACGCGGGCGCTGGCAGCGCTCGACCAGGGGGGCGACCAGGACGGCAATCAGGCAGGCAAGGGGAGCCGGGGGGCTTTGGCAGCGGAGATGGCTCATGGGAGCCAGCTCGACACGATGACTCGCAACCGGACATAAATGTAATGGCGCTCGATATTCTCGTCGTAGACGACGAACGCGACATCCGCGAACTGGTAGCCGGCGTCCTGGAGGACGAAGGCTATGAGACGCGCAATGCCGGCGACAGCGATGCCGCGCTGGAGGCGATCGCGGACCGCCGGCCGTCGCTGGTGCTGCTCGACGTGTGGCTGCACGGCTCGCGGCTCGACGGGCTCGAACTGCTCGATGAGATCAAGCGGCGCGACCCGTCGATCCCGGTGCTGGTCATCTCGGGCCACGGCAATCTCGACACGGCGGTCGCCGCGATCCGTCGCGGCGCGTCGGACTTCATCGAGAAGCCGTTCGAGGCCGAGCGCCTCCTCCTGATGGTCGCGCGCGCGACCGAGACCGAGCGGTTGCGCCGCGAGGTCGCGACGCTGCGCGCCACGGTTGGCCGCGAGACCGACCTGACCGGCAGTTCGAGCTCGATCAACGGCGTCCGTGCGACCCTGAAGCGCGTGGCGGCAACCGGCAGCCGCGTGCTGATCATGGGCTCCGCGGGCGTCGGCAAGGAGGTTGCGGCGCGGCTGCTCCACGGCTGGAGCCAGCGTACCGACGCCCCCTTCATCATCGTCAGCGCGGCGCGGATGACGCCCGAGCGCGTTGACGAGGAACTGTTCGGCGTGGAGGAGGGGGGAGACCTCGTCCGTCCCGGTCTGTTCGAACAGGCGCATGGCGGCACCTTGTTCCTCGACGAGATCGCCGACATGCCGATCGCGACGCAGGCCCGGATCCTGCGCGCGCTCACCGACCAGAGCTTCACCCGCGTCGGTGGCACCCGCGTGGTCAAGGTCGACGTCCGTGTCGTCTCGGCGACCGCGCGCGACCTGGTGTTCGAGATCGCCGAGGGACGGTTCCGCGAGGACCTCTACTACCGCCTCAACGTCGTCCCCGTGACGATCCCGCCTTTGTCCGACCGACGCGAGGACATCCCCGCGCTCGTCCAGCATTTCATCGCGCACTACGCCGCAGAGCGCCGCGTGCCGACCCCGGAAATCGCGGGCGATGCGATGGTTGCGCTGCAATCCTACGACTGGCCGGGAAACGTTCGCCAGCTCCGCAACGTCGTCGAGCGGACGATCATCCTGGCGCCGGGCGACCGGATCGGCCGGATCGACCTCGACCTGCTGCCCGCCGAAGTGATGGGCGACCAGGGCGACATGGGCGGCGGCAGCGCGACCGCGATCATGGGCTCACCGCTGCGCGAGGCGCGCGAGACGTTCGAACGCGAATATCTGCGCGTGCAGATCCGGCGCTTCTCGGGCAATATATCGCGCACCGCCAGCTTCATCGGAATGGAGCGCTCGGCGTTGCACCGGAAACTGAAGCTGCTCGGCATCACCGAGACGCGCGACGAATAGTCCGTGCTATTCGCGCGGCTACTCTGGACGTCGGGGCTCGGCGATTATAGATTAGCGTCGTGACCGGCTACCGGTCCATCTCCGACGCCGGGAAACGGCGCCTCGCGGGCAAAGTCCCGCCAAAAACAAGGGTTATCCCAATGGCCGACAAGCAGGGTTCGCTTCAGGACCTGTTCCTGAACGCTCTTCGGCGTTCCAAGACGCCCGTCACGATGTTCCTCGTCAAGGGCGTGAAGCTCCAGGGCATCGTCACCTGGTTCGACAATTTTTCCGTCCTGCTGCGCCGCGATGGCCAGTCCCAGCTCATCTACAAGCATGCGATCTCGACGATCATGCCCGCGGGTCCGATGGACATCGCCGCGCTCATCGACGCGGTCGGAGAAAACCAGAAGAAGCAGCCGTTGTTGCAAGAGATTTTCCTCAACGCGGTACGCAAGTCCGAAGACAGCGTGACGATGTTCCTGATCAACGGCGTGATGCTGCAGGGCCAGATCGCGGGCTTCGACCTGTTCTGCATGCTGCTCCAGCGTGAAGGCATGGCACAGCTCGTCTACAAGCACGCCGTGTCGACGATCCAGCCGGCGCGACCGCTGAACCTGGCAGGCGAGGCCGACGACGAGTCGGACGAGGATTGAGCGGCGGCTTCGACCGCGATCGGGACGAGTTCGCACGCGGCACCAAGGCGATCGTCGTGCTGCCCGATCAGGGTGACGCGACGCGCGACGCCGATGCGCGCCTGGCCGAGACCGCCGGGCTTGCCGCGGCGATCGGCGTCTCGGTGGTCGAGCGCATCGCCTACCGCGTCCGCGCGCCGAAACCTGCGACGCTGATCGGCAGCGGCCAGGTCGAGATGCTCGCCGCGCAGGTGCGGATGGAGGAGGCGGGGCTCGTCGTGTTCGACGCGAGCCTTACCCCGATCCAGCAGCGCAACCTTGAAAAGGCGCTCGAGACCAAGGTCATCGATCGTACCGGGTTGATCCTCGAGATATTCGGCGAGCGCGCCGCGACTGCCGAGGGGCGGCTGCAGGTCGAACTCGCGCATCTCGACTATCAGGCCGGCCGGCTCGTGCGCAGCTGGACCCATCTCGAACGCCAGCGCGGCGGCTTCGGCTTCCTCGGCGGTCCGGGCGAAACGCAGATCGAGGCGGATCGCCGCCTGATCCGCGACCGCATGGCAAAGCTCAAGCGCGAGCTCGAACAGGTCAGCCGCACCCGCGGCCTGCACCGCGAGCGGCGCCAGCGGGCGCCCTGGCCGGTGATCGCCTTGGTGGGCTATACTAACGCAGGGAAGTCGACGCTTTTCAACCGGTTGACCGGCGCTGACGTCATGGCCGAGGATCTGTTGTTCGCGACGCTCGACCCGACGCTACGGCAGATCCAGCTGCCCGGGATCGACAAGGCGATCCTGTCGGACACCGTCGGCTTTGTCTCCGACCTGCCGACGCAGCTCGTCGCCGCGTTCAAAGCGACGCTCGAGGAGGTGGTCTCGGCCGACCTGCTCGTGCACGTCCGCGACATCGCGCATCCCGATACCGAGGCGCAGCGCGCCGACGTCGAGGCCGTCCTTGCCGAGATCGGCGTCGACGAGACGACGCCGCGGTTCGAGGTCTGGAACAAGCTCGACCTGCTCGACGAGGCCGACCGCGAGGAGGTCATCGGCGAGGCCGCGCACCGCGATGACGTGGTCGCGGTGTCGGCGCTGAGCGGGGAAGGGGTGCCCAACCTGCTCGACCAGGTCGCTGGCAAGCTGACCGGCGCGCATCGCCGCTATTGGCTCAAGCTCGATGCAACCGACGGCGCAGGGGCCGCCTGGCTGCACGCGCATGGCGAGGTGATCGACACGCAGGTCGACGGTCTTGAGACGACGTATGAAGTACGTTTGTCCGAAGCGGATTACGACCGCTTCAGCCGTCGCGATGCTTGACCGTTTGCCATAGGGCTTCCTTGCCTGCGAGATCGAGGTCGGCGAACGCATCGCCGGCCTCGACCTCCATCGCACGGAAACGGCGTTCGAACTTGGCGTTACCCGCGCGTAGTGCCGCTTCCGGGTCGATCCCCAGATGCCGCGCCCAGTTGGTCACCGCGAACAGCAGGTCGCCAATCTCTTCCTCGACCGTGTCGGGTCCCGCGGACTGGACCTCGGCGATCTCCTCGTGAACCTTGGCAAGCGAGCCGTCCGCATCGGGCCAGTCGAACCCGACGCGCGCGGCGCGCTTCTGCAGCTTCTCAGCACGCAGCAATGCGGGCAGGCCGATCGCGACGCCCGCGAGCGCGCTGGGATCGGGTTTCGCCGCACGCTCGGTCGCCTTGATCGCTTCCCAGCCGGGGAAGGTATCGGCGTCGCCGAAGATATGCGGGTGGCGTCGTTCCATCTTGTCGCTGACCGCGGTGACGACGTCGGCGAGCGTGAATGCGTCGGCTTCCTCGGCAATGCGGCTGTGGAACACGACTTGGAGCAGGAGGTCGCCGAGCTCGTCTTTCAGATCGGCAGGATCGTTGCGCGCGATCGCATCGGCTACCTCATAGGCTTCCTCAATCGTGTACGGCGCGATCGTGTCCCAGGTCTGCACGCGATCCCAGTCGCAGCCCGAAACGGGATCGCGCAACCGCGCCATGATCGCTACCAGCCGCTCGATCACAGACACAATCCTAGTTCGATAATATACATTATGTTAAACTCACGATGGTTTCGGAGTGAGGATGAGCGTACCGCCTTCGACCCGCCACGATGCCAATCGCGACAGAAAGTTCATCCCGATCACGTTGGTATCGCCGAACGCCGGCGATGACACGACGCCAAGATCGGTAGCGGTCACGGTGCCGATCGTCACGCGGCGTGCCGTGGCCGTCCGCGCGGTCACGGCGCCGTTAGCCGTCTCGATCACCGTGGCGAACGGACTCTCGTCCAGATCCAGCCCGGCCGCCGCCGCGGTCTCCGGCGAGAGTGCCGTGGTCGTCGCGCCGCTGTCGATGAGCATCCGGCGTTTCGTTTCGTCGATCTCGACATTCGCCCAGAAATGCCCGTCCTCGGCCATTCGAATGCGCGTCTCGGTCCCGCTGATTTGCTGGTCGTTCAGCATCGCGGTGATCCCGCCGAACCGTTGCCACTGGCTGGCGACGAGCAGCCCGACGGCGAAGATCCCGACCCAGGCCAGCGCCATCTTGAGCGTCTGCCCGAGCGGCGGACGCCGGGCGATCAACGCCGCCAGCGGCAGGATCAGCATGATGCCGTACAGGAGCAGGTCGGCGCCCCGGTCGGTCATCGCTCGAGCACGAGCCCGTCATAGCCGGGTTCGACACCGTCGGGCAGCTCGGCACAGAGCGCGGCATAGTCCATCGTATTGTCCATATGGATCAGCGCCGTACGCCCCGGTTTCAGCTGCTCGACCCAGCCGAGCACGGCCGACAGTTCGGGATGCGTCGGGTGCGGCCAGCGCCTGAGTGCATCGACCACCCAGATGTCCAGACCCTCGTACAGCGTCATCATGTCGTCGGTCATGATGTTGAAATCCGTGGCGTAGCCGATCGAGACACCCCCCGCCTCGAACCTGAGCCCGGTCGCACTGATATTGCCGTGCGGCTGGTCGGTCGTCTTGATCTCGATGCTGCCGATCGTCAGGCGGTCCGGCAACGGCGCAGCGTCGATCGTCGACGGATAGCCGTGCCGCCCGTGAAACGCATAGGTGAACCGCGCATCCAGCGCGGCGAGCGTCTCGGGCCGCGCATAGCCACGCACCGGCCGGCCCATCGCATGGAAGACCTGCCGCAGGTCGTCGATCCCGTGGCAGTGGTCGGCATGGTCGTGCGTCCAGATCACCGCATCGAGCGTGTCGACGTCCGCAGCGAGCAGCTGCTCGCGCATGTCCGGACCGGTGTCGATCAGGATCCGCGTGCCCTCGTGCTCGACGATCGCCGACACGCGGGTCCGGCGGTTGCGCGGCTCGCTCGGGTCGCACGCGCCCCAGTCGTTGCCGATCCGCGGCACGCCGGAGGACGTCCCAGACCCGAGGATCCGGATTTTCACGCGCGGGTCTTGGCAAACAGGGTGTGAAAATTCTCGGCGGTCCGGCGCGACAGGTCCTCGACGCGCTCGCCGCGCAGGTCCGCCAGGAATTTCGCGGTGTCGGCGACGAACGCGGGTTCGCCGCGCTTGCCGCGGTGGGGCACCGGCGCCAGGAACGGCGCATCGGTCTCGATCAGCAGCCGCTCGATCGGCAGCCGCCGCGCGGTCTCCTGCAGATCCTTCGCGTTCTTGAACGTGACGATCCCCGATATCGAGATATACAGGCCCATGTCCAACGCCTTGTCGGCGAAAGCTCCGCTCGCCGTGAAGCAGTGGATGACGCCGGTATAGGCCCCCTTCCCCATTTCGTCGGCCATGATCGCTGCGGTATCGTCCTCGGCATCGCGGGTATGGACGACGATCGGCAGGCCGGTCTCACGCGACGCGGCGATGTGCGCGCGAAAGCTCGCCTGTTGCCGCTCGCGGTCCGACGTGTCGCGGTAGTAATCGAGCCCGCTCTCGCCCAACCCGACGACGCGCGGATGTGCGGCGCGCGCGATCAGCTTGGCGGCATCGATCGCGGGATGCTCGTCCGCCTCGTTCGGATGGATGCCGATCGTCGCCCAGACGTCGGGCTCGCGCTCGGCGGTCGCGACGACGTCGTCCCATTCGCGCTCCCGCGTCGAGATGTTGAGCATAGCGGTCACGCCGCGCGCGCGCGCGCGATCGAGCACCGCCGCCTGCTCGTCGACCAGCCCCTCGTAATTGAGATGGCAATGGCTGTCGGCGAGCATCAGGCGACCTCCGGCATGTCGAGCCGCGGGAACACCGGCGACGGCGGCGCGATCCGGAATCCCTCGGCAGCGACGCGGTCGTACCAGCCGTCATCGTCGATCGCGGCGTGATCGCGGTCCTCAGCGCCGACCTGATCGAGCACCTTTCCAGCCGCCCCAGGCACCACCGGCAGGATCGCGATAGCCAACATCCTGATCGCCCGTACCAGAGTCCTGAGCACCGCGTGCATCCGCTCGGGGTCGGTCTTCCGCAGCGCCCAGGGCGCCTGTGCGTCGATATACTGGTTGCACGCGAACACGCCGCGCATCCACGCCTCGATCGCCTGCGACAGCGCGAGGTCATTGAACCCGGCTTTCAACGCGGCGCAGGCGACGACGACCTCCTCGATGAGCATGCCGTCCGCCTCGTCGACCGTGCCCGTCGTCGGAAGAACACCCTCCAAATTCTTGGCAATGAACGACAAGGTCCGCTGCGCCAGGTTGCCGAAGCTGTTGGCCAGCTCGGCATTCACCCGCGTGACGATCGCCTCGGCCGAATAGCTGCCATCCTGTCCGAAGCTGACATCGCGCAGCAGGAAATAGCGCAGCGCATCGACCCCGAAGGCATCGGCCAGTTCGCCCGGGTCGACGACGTTGCCGATCGACTTCGACATCTTCTCGCCGCGATGCAGCAGGAAGCCGTGCCCGAACACCTGCCTGGGCAACGCGAGCTTCGCCGACATCAGGAACGCCGGCCAGTAGACCGCGTGGAACCGGACGATATCCTTGCCGATCAGATGCAGGTCGGCGGGCCAGAACCCGCGGTTGGGACCGTCATCGGGATAGCCGATCCCCGACAGATAGTTGGTCAGCGCGTCGACCCAGACATACATGACATGCCCCGGGCTGCCCGGCACTGGCACGCCCCAGTCGAAACTGGTGCGCGAGACCGACAGGTCCGACAGCCCGCCCTCGACGAACTTGACCACCTCGTTACGACGCCCCTCGGGCCGGATGAAGTCCGGGTTCGCGGCAATGTGATCGAGCAGAGGCTGCTGATAGGCCGACAGGCGGAAGAACCAGCTCTCCTCCGCGGTCCATTCGACCGGCGTCCCCTGCGGCGATCGGCGGTCATCGCCCTCCCCCGTCAGTTCCTTCTCGTCGTAGAACGCCTCGTCGCGCACCGAATACCAGCCTTCATAGCGGCTGAGATACAGGTCGCCATTGTCCGCCATCGCCTGCCAGAGCGACTGGCTCGCACGGTGATGCTCGAGCTCGGTGGTGCGGATGAAGCGGTCGTACGAAATCTCAAGGCGATCGCACATCGCCTTGAACATGCCGGACATTTCGTCTGCGAGTTCGCGCACGCCCTTGCCGAGGTCGCGCGCGGTCTGGACCATCTTGAGGCCATGCTCGTCAGTGCCGGTCTGGAACCGCACGTCGCGCCCAGCCTGGCGCTGGAAGCGCGCGATCGCGTCGGCGGCGATCGCTTCGTACGCGTGCCCGATATGCGGGCGACCATTGGGGTAGCTGATCGCGGTGGTGATATAATAGGGTTCGGCCATGCCCGGCTCCTAGAGCATCGCCCGGATCAGGTGAAGCCCGTCACGCTTTCAGCGACGCGAGGATTCCGCCCATCTCGAACACCGTCGCCTGCGCATCGAGCGACAGCCCGATCGCGGCACCCGCCAGCTCGCGCGCCGCGGCATGCGCATCGAGTGCGGACCGCAGAGCCGGCCCCGACCGCGATCGGGCCGCCTGCGCGACATAGGCGGGCGCGCGGTCGAGGAATGCCTCGTACCGCGCCTGCGCCGCCTTGCCGCCGAGCGACTTGGCCAGCCGCAGCCGCTGGCTGTTGTCGCGGTCGCCCTCCCCTGCGATCCGCGCGATCGCCTCGTCGATCCCGGCGACGTCGAGGCCGGCATAGCGCAGTGCACGCCCCGGCGCACCGTCGCTGGCGCGGACCAGTGCCGCGATTTCGGCCTCGTCCGCCTCGGGTTGTACCGCCCGGATCGCAGTCGCGACCTCGCCGTCGCCCAGCGCCTCGAACCGCAACAGCCGGCAGCGCGACCGGATCGTCGGCAACAACCGCCCCGGCGCATGGCTGACCAGCAGGAAGATGGTCCCCTGCGGCGGTTCCTCCAGATTCTTCAGCAGCGCATTCGCGCCGCCGCGTTCGAGATCGTCGATCGCATCGATCACCACCACCCGCCGGCTGCTCATCGACGGCGTTGTCGCGAACAGCGGCTGCAGCGTGCGGACCTGCGCGATCGTGATGCTGCGCGCGATATCCTGGTCGGGCTTCTCCGGATCCTTGGGCAACCGCGCCAGCACCCGGTAATCGGGGTGCGACCCGGCCTCGACCAGCGCGCGCGTCGCATTGCCTTCCGGCACGTCGAGGCCCGGGGGCAGTCCGGTCGCCCCCGCCCCTTCGGCCAGCATGCGGATCGCCGCCATCCGCGCGAAGCTGGCCTTGCCGACGCCTTGCGGGCCGGTGAGCAGCCAGGCGTGGTGCAGCGACCCGCTTGCCATCGCCGAGACGAACGCGGCCTGCGCCGCCGCGTTGCCGACGACCGACGTCATCGGATCAGCCGAAGAACCCGGTTAGCCCCGCCCAGGCGCGGCCGAAGAAGCCGGCCGTGCCGACGTCCTTGTCCGCGACCAGCGGCATCGTCTGCGTGACGCCGTCGGGCGTGCTGACGACCAGGTCGGCGATGTGCTGTCCGGCCTTGATCGGTGCCTTGATCGGGCCGTTATAGACGACCTTTGCCGTCAGGTTGGGCGAGGTGCCGGCGGGCAACGTCGCGGTCAGCGCCTTGGGCGCGACGAGTCCGACGGTCGACGAATCGCCCATCTGGACCTCGGCAGTCTCGACCTTCCGCCCCTTCGCGACGATCGGCTTGGACGACCAGGCGCGGAAGCCCCATTCCATGAAGCGCACCGACTCCTCGCTGCGCTGCGCCGAGCTCGTCAACCCGGCGACGACCATGACCAGGCGACGCCCGCCCTGCTCGGCCGAGCCGGTGAAGCCATAGCCCGCTTCCTCGGTGTGCCCGGTCTTCAGCCCGTCGGCGCCCGCGACGCGGCCCAGGATCGGGTCGCGGTTGGCCTGGGTGATGGCGTTGCCGCCCATCGTCTTGCCCCAGGTGAAATCACGCTTCGAATAGAATTGCTTGTAGAGCGCGGGGTGGTTGGTGATCGTCGCCGCGGCGAGATCGGCCAGGTCGTGCGCGGTCACATAGGTGACGCCATTGTCGGGCCAGCCGTTCGCGGTGCCGAAGTGGCTGTTCTTCAGGCCGATCTCGGCGGCGGTGCGGTTCATCCGCTCGGTGAACGCCTGCTCGGATCCCGAAATCCCCTCCGCGAGCACCACGCACGCGTCGTTCCCCGACAGCGTGACGATACCGTACAGCAGATTGGCGACGCTGACGCTCTCACCCGATGACAGGAACATCGTCGAACCCGCGGCCGGACCATGCCATTTTGCCCAGGTCTCGGGGCGGACGGTCATCATCTGGTCGAGCTTGAGCTCTCCCTTGCGGACCATGTCGAACGCGACATAGACCGTCATCATCTTGGCGAGCGACGCCGGCGGCATCCGGCGCTCGGCATCGCGCGCATACAGCACCGCGCCCGAGGACAAGTCCTCCATATAGGCGATCGGCGCGGCGGTCTGGAACTGCGGCGCGGCCGCGACCGACGGGTTCGCGAGCATCAGGGCGACGAGCGGAGCGACGATCAGCGTCTTCATGGCAATTCCGTAGTTTGGGGTATCGGTTGGTCAGTCCCCGGGCAGGACCTGTGCATCGCCATAGCCGCGCTCCGCGACCGCGTCACGCGCGCGTTGCAGCCGGCCAGCATCGTCGAACGGCCCGAGCCGCACGCGCCACAGCCCCCCGCCGCCGACCACGCGCGCATCGAGTCGGTCGGCCAGCGCCCGCGCGCGCGCCTCGTTGGAGAAGGTCGCGATCTGCAGGACATAGGTGTGCCCGGGAACCAGCACGACCGGCCGCCGCTCGGGCAGCGACACGGCGCTGGCACGCACGAAACCCGGATCGCGCGCCGCAACCGAACGTCCGGCGCGCAGCGTCGCCGCGTCCTGCGAGGACGGCACCACCGCGCGCACGCGGACATTCGCCACAGGCCGTCGGTCGGTGCCGAGCAGCCGCGCCGCGCCGCGCGACAGGTCGATGATCCGGTCGCGTCGCCCCGGTCCGCGATCGGTAATCCGCACCAGGATCGACCGCCCGGTGTCGAGCGATGTCACTTCGGCGAACGACCCCAGCGGCAGCGTACGATGTGCAGCCGTGATCGCGCTCGCGTCAAACACCTCGCCCGACGCGGTACGGTTGCCGGATAGTTCCTCGCCATACCAGCTGGCTAGTCCGGTATCCTGGTATCGGCCATAAGCACCGTAGGGCAGCGTCGCCCCCAGGCTTTCGCGCGTACCGCCACACGCGGCCAGCGCAATCGCGAGGATCAGGACGCTAGCGTTCGACCGCATCGGCCAGCAGGCCTACCGAAAGCGCATAGAAGTTCGAGCAGTTGTAATCGAGGATGACGCGGTAGTTGCTGGTCAGCAGATACGCCGTCGCGCCCGGACCGTCGGGCTCGAGCAGCGTCGCCATCACCGAATCGCCCGGCCAGCTCCGCCCCTGCGACACGACGCCCAGCGCGCGCCACTCGGCGATCGTGCGCCATCCGCTATGCCGTTCGAACACGCGCGGACAGCGTGGCGACACCAGCCGGTTGTGCACCTGCGAGCGGTCGAACTGCGGCGGCACGCTGACCGCGAGCCCCCAGGGCTGCCCGGCCCGCCATCCGGCATCGACGAAGTAATTGCCGATCGACGCCAGCGTGTCCGCCGGGCTGTTCCAGATGTCGGCGCGGCCGTCGCCATCGCCATCGCGCGCGAGCCGCAGATAGATCGACGGCAGGAATTGCGGGTTGCCCATCGCCCCCGCCCAGCTGCCCTTCAACTGCTCACGCGCGATGCCGCGGTCGATGATTTTCAGCCCCGCGATGAACTCACCCGCGAACAGGCTGCGACGCCGGCCTTCATAGGCCAGCGTCGCCAACGAGCGGAGCAGGTCGAAATTGCCCGTATAGCTGCCGTAATTGGTCTCGTGGCCCCAGATCGCGACCATCACCGATTCGGGAACGCCGGTCTCGCGTTCGATCCGCTCGAGGCGGAAGCGTTGCGCCTGATAGGCGCTCCGCCCGCGCGAGATCCGCGCCGCATCGACATGCTGCGCCTTGTACGGCGCAAACGCCGGCACGCTATTGTTGGTAGCCCCCGGCTGCGCCCGGTCGAGCGCGATCACGCGCTCGTTCAGCGTCAGCGTCGGAAACACGGAATCGGCGGTACGCTGCGTCACGCCCTGCGCGAGCGCTTGGCTGCGCAACGTCGCCAGATAGGCCTGAAAGCCCGTCTCGTCCTGCGCGATCGCCGGACCGCCGCTCGCAAACGTCACGGCCAGCACGATGGCGCTACGGCGCAGCCAGACGGCCGCTTTGGTTGTCCCCCACATGAGAATGATGTGCCACACCCTCCCCCGATCCGGAACCTCCTGTCGTCGCACGCCCGCCACGCGCCGACGCACCGCGTCTTTGCGCGACCATCGACCAACACGCTTGCACATCGCGCCCACCCGGCCTAACCGCTCGGTCGTCGGGGAGTGGCGCAGGCTGGTAGCGCACCTGGTTTGGGACCAGGGGGTCGCAGGTTCGAATCCTGTCTCCCCGACCATCTATTCAGCACAGCAAAAACGCTGATTCGCCTGTGGTCGGGCCAGATGCCGAACGGTGTTCCGCGCCCCTCAGAGGCTTCTACCAGCACGTCCCCGACGAGCTTCCGCCATCCTAAGCAGCGCGCGCCATTTCCGAACAGTGCGTCCGCGCCTCGACCAAGGCCGTGACCAGCGCCCGGATGTCCTCCTCGCAATGGGCCGGCGTCGGCGTGATCCGCAGCCGTTCCTGACCGACCGCGACAGTCGGGTAGTTGATCGGCTGCACGTAGATCCGGTGCCGTTCGAGCAGATATTCACTCATCGCCCGACAGAGATGGGCATCCCCGACGAGGACCGGGACGAGGTGGCTCTGCGTATCGCTGAGCGTGAAGCCGGCCACGCGCAGCAAATCCTTGAGCCGCGCCGCGTTCACCTGCTGGCGTTCGCGCAGGGTCGGATCGGCCTTCAACTGCCGGATCGCGGCAAGGGCGCCGGCGGCGAGATGAGGACAGAGCGAGGTGGTGAAGATGAAGCTGTCCGCGAAACTGCGGATCACGTCGATCAACAGCGCCGGCCCCGCCACATAGCCACCCATGACACCGAACGCCTTGGCCAGCGTCCCTTCGATCAGGGTGATCCGGTCGCCGACGCCGTCACGCTGCGCGATCCCGCCGCCCGTCGCACCGTACATGCCGACGGCATGGACCTCGTCGAGATAGGTCAGCGCGCCATATCGGTCGGCGAGGTCACAGATCGCGGCGATGGGCGCGATGTCGCCGTCCATCGAATAGACGCTTTCGAACGCGATGATCTTGGGGCGATCGGACGCGACCGATTTGAGCTGCCGATCGAGATCGGCGACGTCGTTGTGCTTGAAGATGAAGCGCTCGGCGCCGGAACGCCGGATCCCCTCGATCATCGAATTGTGGTTCAGCGCATCGGAGAATATGGCGCAGCCCGGCAGCAGCTTTCCCAAGGCGCCGAGGCTGGCAAGGTTCGATATCCAGCCCGAGGTAAAGATCAGCGCGGCGTCCTTGTCGTGCAGGGCTGCCAGCTCCGCCTCGAGCGCGACATGGTGACGGTTGGTGCCCGAGATGTTGCGCGTGCCCCCCGCCCCGGCCCCGGACGAGGCGATGGTTTCGTGCATCGCGGCCAGCACCGCCGGGTCCTGGCCCATGCCCAGATAGTCGTTGCTGCACCAGACGGTCACTTCCTCGGCCCCATCGGGGCCGTGCCAGAGTGCCTTGGAAAGGAGCCGACGATCCGTTCGAGTTGCACGAAGGTTCGATAGCGCCCGTCGAGCTTGGTTTCGGCCAGGAGCGCTTCGAAATGGGGGAAAGGATCCATGATGCTGTCCGATCTACTCGTGATACCGACCCGGCGGCGCCGTCCCGGCAAGCGCGTGGCGCGCCAAGTCTCCCTCGTCGAGGTCCGCTGCGGTCAGGCCGGACACGTCGTAGGCCCAGAAGGATGCCGCCGCATATGTCGCGAGCGCGCGTTCGAGCCGGGCGAAGCGATCGTCCTCTCCGGCGAGTATCTGCAGCGCGATGCGGACCTCCGCGAAATCGTCGCCCAGGCCCTTGCGGATCGCATCAGCCTCAGCGGCGTAGCCGCGATGGCCCAGATGATGCGCAGCGGCGACGCGGGCGCGGTCGAGCATGTCCACCGCCGCCTCACCACGGGTGCGCGGGCTGGGATACGCCCGGCTGGTCGGGGCCATAGGGATGCCATGTGCCCACCAGACGTCCCTCGCGCGCCTTGTTGAAATATTGCGACGCGATGAACCAGCCCTTCAAGGGGCGCAGCGGAGCGATCGAGGTTATCACCGCGAAGGGCAGGCTGATCAGCAGGTGAACCCAGAATGGCGGCGAGAATGCGATCTGCAGGCCGAGCGCGAGGGACACCGCTGGAACGCAACCGAAGCAGATCACGATGAAGGCGGGACCATCGGCGGGGTCGGCGAACGCGTAGCTGAGCCCGCAGGCAGGGCATTCGCGCCGCAGGTTCAGGAACCCGTCGAACAGCGCCCCTTTGCCACATCGCGGGCAGCGGCCACGCAGACCCGCCTTCAAAGAATTCACTCCCGGATAGATCAGGGGCGGCGTGGCGACGGCGGTATCGGTATCGGGCATCGTACGACTCCGGGGTTGTCCACCGCCCGAACCAGCCGCATAAAGCCGGATGCGATGCTACGTTTACGTATGGTTATTATAACCATGCAATGTCAAGGTTAAACCATGCAATACTGGACTCCCGACCTCACTGACCTGCCGGGCCCGAAATATTCAGCGATTGCAGCCGCGCTCTCCCGCGACATCGCGCGCGGCGTGCTTCGTCCGGGCGACCGGCTGCCGCCCCAGCGCGTCCTCGCCGAGCAGTTGTCGATCGACCTGACGACGGTCACCAAGGCGTATAACGAGGTCCGGCATGCCGGGCTGATCAAGGGGGGCGGACGGCGCGGCAGCTTCGTCAGCGGCGCCGCCGAACCGACGCCGGTCCCCGAGGCGACGCCGGTCGATACCGGTATGAACCTGCCGCCCGAGCCCGAAGGCAGCTCGCTGGCCCGCCGGATGCGGGACGGCATGGCCGCGTTGCTGGCACAGCCGCATGGCCTGGCGGCGCTGCAGTATCAGCCGAGCGGCGGTGCCACCGCCGATCGCGTCGCCGCGGCGGCGGCGCTGCGGCAGCGTGGCATCGATGCGTCCGAGGACAGGGTTCTGATCACCAGCGGCGGGCAGAACGCGCTGCATGCGATCATCAGCGCGACCCTGACGCGCGGCGACACCGTCTGCGCGGGCGCGTTCGCCTATCCCGGTTTTCTGTCCCTGGCGCGGCGCTACGGCCTGACCCTGGCGCCGGTCGCGAGCGATGGCGAAGGGATCCTGCCCGAGGCGCTCGAACGCGCGGCGCAAGCGGGCGCCAAGGCGGTCTATATCGTCCCGGAAAACGACAACCCAACGACGGCGACGATGGGCGGCGATCGCCGGCGCGCGATCGCCGCCGTCGCCGAACGACACGGGCTGATCGTGATCGAGGACGACGCCTATGGCCAACTCGCCGGGTCCCCGCTCCCCTCGATCGCGACGCTCGCACCCGACCGGACATGGCATATCGCCAGCGTATCGAAGATCATCTCGCCGGGTTTGCGTGTCGCCTGGGTGCTCGCCCCCTCGACCCGCCAGGCCTGGCGGCTCGCGGCCGACCTGCACGAGACGGCCGTGATGGCGCCGCCGCTCAACGCGGCGCTCGTCAGCCTCTGGCTGCGCGATGGTGCCTTCGCGGCGCTCGTCGGCGAGGTCCGTGCCGAAGCACAAGCCCGCCAGGCGCTCGCCGCGCAGATACTGGCGGAGGTGCCCTATGCGTCCCAGCCCGACGGCTACCATCTCTGGGTACCGCTCCAGCCCGAGGCTTCGGTCGCGGACATCGTCAACGCGCTCCGGCCGGCCGGCCTCTCGGTCGCTCCGGCCGAAGCCTTCGCGGTCGATCCTTCGCACGTCCCGCCCGCCCTGCGCGTATCGATCGGTGGGGGGCTGTCGCGTGATCGCCTGAAGCGGACGCTGGGTTTGCTGGACGCCCTGATCGCGCATTCGCCGGGGCGCCGGGCAACCAACATCTGAGAAGCGAGACAAACTGTCCTATTGTATGGCTTCCTGATTGAGCGCAAAGCGCCGAGCAAGGCCATACAAGAAGCGTCTCCCGGCGCTTCCGACTGGCCGGAGGACCGTCAATGGATTTCGGCTTCGATGCGCTGACGCTGGCGCGCGCGCAGTTCGCCTTCACTATCTCGTTCCATTTCGTCTTTCCCGCCTTCTCGATCGGGCTGGCGAGCTACCTGATGGTGCTCGAGGGGCTCTGGCTGAAGACGGGGAAAGGCGTCTACGCCAACCTGTATCGCTACTGGCTTAAGATCTTCGCGGTGACGTTCGGGATGGGCGTCGTTTCGGGTATCGTCATGTCCTATCAGTTCGGGACGAACTGGGCGGTGTTCTCCGACAAGGCCGGGCCGATCGTCGGACCGCTGATGGCGTACGAGGTGCTGACGGCCTTCTTCCTCGAGGCCGGCTTCCTGGGGGTCATGCTGTTCGGGATCAGCAAGGTCGGCAAGGGGCTGCACTTCTTCGCGACCTGCATGGTCGCACTCGGGACGCTGATCTCGGCGACCTGGATCACCGCGGCCAACAGCTGGATGCATACGCCGGCGGGGTTCGTGATCAACGGCAAGGGGCAGTTCATGCCCGCGGGCTCATGGCTCCCGATCATCTTCAATCCGAGCTTCCCGTATCGGTTGGTGCACGTCGTGATCGCCGCCTATCTGACGACCTCGCTGGTGGTCGCCGCGGTCGGGGCGTGGCACTTGCTGCGCGACCGGACCAACCCCGGCGCCCGCACGATGTTCTCGATGGCGATGGGCATGATCGCGCTCGCCGCGCCGCTGCAGATTTTCGCGGGCGACATGCACGGGCTGAACACGCTCGAGCATCAGACGCCCAAGATCCTGGCGATGGAGGGCGATTTCGAGGCCAGCCCTGATGGCGCGCCGCTGATCCTGTTCGGGATCCCCAGCCAGAAGGATGCCGCGGTCCACTACAAGGTCGAGATCCCCAAGCTCGGCTCGCTCATCCTGAAACATGCGCCCGACGCGCCGCTCCCCGGCCTCAAGGACTATCCGCGCTCGGAATGGCCGCCGGTGCCGATCGTCTTCTGGTCGTTCCGCCTCATGGTCGGGCTCGGGGTGGCGATGCTGGGGATGGCCGCGTGGGGGCTTTGGGCACGCCTGCGTCGTCGACTGTACGACGCGCGGTGGCTGCACCGTGCGGCGTTGACGATGGGGCCGACCGGCTTCGTCGCGGTCCTGGCCGGCTGGGTCACGACCGAGGTCGGGCGGCAGCCCTACACCGTCTACGGCTTCCTGCTCACCGCGCAGTCGCGCTCGCCGCTCGCGGCGCCCGCCGTCGCGACGTCGCTGCTCGCCTTCGTGATCGTCTATTTCGCGGTCTTCGGCGCCGGAACCTATTACCTGCTCAGGCTGATGGCGCACGCTCCGCACGCCCATGAGAGCGAGCCGGCCCACATTCCGCAACGGGCGGCCGGGCTCGTCCCCGCCGCCGGCCTGGAGTGACGACGATGACCTTCGACCTCGCCACGATCTGGGCCGCCATCCTGGCCTTCTCCATATTCGCCTATGTCGTCATGGACGGCTTCGACCTCGGCATCGGCATCCTTTTCCCGGGCTTCGCGATCGGGGACGAGCGCGACCAGGCGATGAACTCGATCGCGCCGGTGTGGGACGGGAACGAGACGTGGCTCGTGCTCGGCGGCGGAGGACTGATGGCGGCCTTCCCCCTGGCCTATGCGATCATCCTCCCGGCAACCTATCCGCTCGTCATCGCGATGCTGCTCGGCCTCGTCTTCCGCGGCGTGGCGTTCGAGTTCCGCTGGCGCGATCCGCGGCATCGCGCCGTATGGGATATCGCCTTCTGTGCAGGGTCGGTGGTGGCGACGTTGGCGCAGGGGATGATGCTGGGGGCGTTGCTTCAGGGCATACACGTCGTCGGGCGTGGCTATGGCGGCGGGTGGCTGGACTGGCTGACGCCGTTCAGCGTGCTGACCGGCGTTGCGCTGCTTACCGGCTACGCCCTGCTCGGCGCGTCCTGGCTGATCGGCAAGACCGGCGGCGCGGCGCAGGCGCATGCGCGGCGGATGGCGTTCCAGTTAGGGATCGCGATGCTGGTCATGATGGCTGCGGTCAGCGCGGCGACGCCGTTGTTGGCGTTCGACTATTGGCGCCGCTGGTTCGCCTTTCCCGGCGTGTTGCTGACCGCGCAGGTGCCAGTGCTGGTGATCGTGACGGCGGCGCTGTTCTTCCGCAGTCTCGCACGCGGGGACGAGCGGGCGCCCTTCGTGCTGACGCTGGCGCTGTTCGCCCTGGGATTTGCCGGCCTCGGGATCAGCATGTTCCCCTATGTCGTGCCCCGCGCGGTCACGATCTGGGACGCAGCCGCGCCGGAGGGCAGCCTGATTTTCCTGCTCGTCGGCACGGTCGCGATCATCCCGCTCATCATCGGCTACACCGCCTGGGCCTATTGGGTGTTCCGCGGCAAGGCAGGCGTGGCGGGCTATCACTGATGCCCGGTCAACACCCCCTTCCCCGCTGGCGACGGGTCGCATGGATGATGCTGATCTGGCTGGGCAGCGTGCTGGCACTGGGCGCGGTGTCGCTCGTCATCCGGTCCTGGCTCCACGCATGATCGTCCCGCGTCACGCCGCCATCACCCCGCTCACCAGCAGATCGGATCTCCCATGACGACCACTCCCAACGCCCTTGGCGACGGTGCGACCGCATTCGGCGCGGCGATGGAGGCGTTGCCGCTGGTCGCGATCCTGCGCGGCATCACGCCCGCCGAGATCGACGCCATCGGCGACCTTCTCGTCGAGGCCGGCTTTCGCCTGATCGAGGTTCCCCTGACATCGCCCGACGCGTTTGCGAGCATCGCGCGGCTCGTCAAAAGGGTCGGTCCGGCGATCATCGTCGGCGCGGGGACGGTCCGTACGATCGCGCAGCTGCGCCAGCTCGTCGATTGCGGAGGGCGCCTCATGGTCACGCCGCACGGTGACGTCGCCCTGATCCGCGCCGCCAAGGCGCTGGCGCTCCACGCCCTCCCCGGAGTCGCGACGCCGACCGAGGCGTTCGCGGCGCTCGATGCCGGCGCCGATGGCCTGAAGATGTTTCCCGCGGACACTCTGGCGCCATCGACGGTGCGCGCATGGCGGACGGTGATGGGCGACGCGCTCCTGTGTCCGACGGGCGGGATCGAGCCGGCGACGATGGAAGCCCATATCGCGGCCGGGGCATCGGGCTTCGGTCTCGGCTCGGCCCTGTATGCGCCCGGAGCGTCGCTCGCCGACACGCGGCAGCGCGCGGACGCCTTCGTCAATGCCTGGAACGGTGCACGGCGGCGATGAGCACGGTCCAGGACGATCGGGCCGGACAGGCAGCCCGCGAGGAGTCCCTGGTGCGTCTCGCCGCGCGCCTCACGCTCACGCTCGGCGCGCCGCGACCGGCGGTCTTCTGGCTCGACCTGTCGTTGTCTGCGGGGCTCGGCTATCTCGCTTTGGCGCTGGCGTGCAGCGACGTCGCGGTCTGGATCAGGCTGCTCGCCGGTGGCGTCTCGATCCTGGCGCTCTACCGCGCGGAAAGCTTCATCCACGAACTCTGCCATCTCAAGAGCGGTGCCGTTCCGGGCTTCGCGCTGGCGTGGAACCTGGCGATCGGCATTCCGCTGCTCACCCCGTCCTTCCTCTATGATGGCGTGCACAACCTCCACCATGCCCGCACGCGCTACGGGACGGCGGAGGATCCCGAATATCTGCGGCTGGCGGCGATGTCGCCCTGGACGCTGCCCGTGTCGGTGATCATGGCCGGCTTCGCGCCGGTGCTGTTGATGGTTCGATTTGCACTGCTGGCGCCAGTGTCCGCGATCGTGCCGCCGCTGCGTCGGATACTGGTCGAACGCTTCTCCGCGCTGGCGATCAATCCTGCTTTCCGGCGCGAGCCTCCGCGAGGGCCGCAACGCCGGCGCTGGCTGTTGCTCGAAAGCGCGGCCAGCGCATGGGCGATCGCCATCCTTGCCGGTGCGATCGCCGGCCTGATCCCGCTCCGCGTCGTGCTGACCGGCGCCGCAGTCCTGTCGGGGATGGCCGTGCTCAACCAGGTCCGGACCCTGGCGGCGCATCTGTGGGAAAGCGACGGCGAGCCGCTCAGCGTGACCGGACAGTATCTCGACAGCGTGAACGTGCCGCCCCCGGGGTGGCTGCCCGCGCTGTGGGCGCCCGTCGGCTTGCGCTATCACGCCCTGCATCACCTGCTGCCCGGCATCCCCTATCACCGGCTCGGCGAAGCGCATCGGCGATTGACGTCTGCCCTTCCGCCCGGCGCGGGGTTCGAGCGTGCCGATCATCCGGGACTGGCGTCGGCGTTGATCCGGCTCGTCCGTGCCGCGGGCGGATCGGCGGCGTGAGCGCGCCGATCACGGACTTCCGGTGGAAGGGCGAGACGATCCATTTCGTGGCCGAGGGCGCGGGGCCGCCGCTGGTGCTGCTGCATGGTCTCGGCGGCAACGCGAACAACTGGCTGCCGCAACGAACGGTGTTGCGGCGCGACCATCTCGTGCTGTCGCTGGATTTCCCGGGGCACGGCCGGTCGTCGGGCCGAGGGGTCCGTTTCGCGGACTATTGGCAGGTCATCGAGGCGCTGCTCAATCACCTGGATATTGAATCCGCCGCCTTGTGCGGCCTGTCCAAGGGCCCGCGCCGGACTAGCCCTCGCGTCCCGGCGGCCGGCGCGCGTCGAGCGGATGATCGTGGTCAACGCGTTCGTGCATCTCGAGCCGGAGGACAGGGCCAGTCGCCTCGCGCTCTACGACCTGCTTGGCGAACCGGGCGGGGTGACGGAGTGGGCGCAGCAACTGCTCGAGCGGATGGGCGTCTCGGATCGTCCCGCGATCGTCCGCGGCTTCATGCGGTCGCTGGCGACGATCGACCCCGCTCACATCCGTCGCCTCTTCACCGAGTTGGTCGCCTACGAACAAGGTCCCGAACTCGCGCAGATCGCGTGCCCGGTGCTGATCGTCCGAGGGGAGAGGGACGGCTTCGTTCCGGCCTATTGCGCCCACGATCTGAACCAACGGCTCCGAGCCAGCGTCATCGTCGGAATGACCCGATGCGGCCATTTGCCGTATCTCGAGGATCCCGTCGCCTTCAACGGGATTGCCGCTGCTTTCCTCGCCGAACCCTCCGTCACCCGCACCGGTCCGCTGGCGGTGGAACGCCGGTGACCGCGTTCAGCGGCTGCGCACGATCTCGTAGCGATCGGCTCCGCGCGCGACGACGCGGACCGGCAGGGCGAGTGCGAGGGCGCGCCCGAACCGTTCGACGTTTCCCGTCCGGAACTGCGCGGTGACCCGCATCGCAGCCACCTTTGGATCGCGGATGACTATCTGCGCCCGCGTCGAGCGATTGAGCCGCTCGATGACTTCCGGAAGCGGCCGGTCGTCGAACGACAGGAAGCCTTCGTGCCAGGCGAGGTCGCGCTCGACATTCGTCGTGCTCACCGTGCCCGGCGTGTTGCCGACCGCAACGAAGGCCTGCCCGGGGCGCAACTGCATCACGGGCTGGTCCATCTTGCCGCCGGGCGCGCGCGAGACCGATACGCTGCCCTGCGCCAGCACCACCCGCAGGCCTCCGGGCATCATGTCGACCTCGAAGCGGGTACCGAGCGCCGTCACCCGCCTGTTGGCCGCCTCGACCGTGAACGGCCGCGCAGTGTCGTGCGCGACGTCGAAATAGGCCCGCCCCTGCAACAGTCTCAGATCGCGGCGCCCGTCGCCATAGGCGAGGTCCAACGCGCTGTCTGGTGCCAGGGTCACGCGCGTGCCGTCGGAAAGTTCGATCATCGACATCTGGCCGGCGCCCGTCGTGTAATCGGGCTTGCCGAACCGCGCGAGCGGATCGCCGCGGTCCGTCGCCGCGATCACGCTCGGCGCACGACCGACCTGCCAACGGCTCTGCAGGGCGAACACGAGCGAGATCGCGACGACGAGGACCGCCGCGGCGGCCGCGAGGTGCAGGCGCCATGTGCGATCGTTGGCGGGTTCGAGGATGGCGTCCGATGGCGCATCCGGGCCCGCCTGGCGCGCGGCCCGTGCCATCGCGGCGATCATCGCATCGCCCTCGGCCTCGTCGAAGATGCCCCAGACCATCTGCGCCTTGCGCCAAGCCTCGCGATTGTCCTCGCTGTCGGCGAGCCATTGCGCGAAGAGCGACGGATCACGATCCTCGGTGGCGATCCAGCGTGCCGCCGCCTCGGCCGGAGTCAGCGTCCGCAAGGCGGCCAGCGACCAAGCGTTACCCGTCATCTGCCCTCTCCTGCGTAGGCCATGAGATGCTCCATGGCGCGGACGATATGCTTCTCGACGGCGCTTACGGAGATCCCGAGCTGGTTCGCGATGGCCTGGTGGCGGAGCCCGTCGAGCCGCTTGAGCAGGAAGATCGTTCTGGTTCTTTCCGACATCGTGAGGAGAGCCGCGGCGGCCGCGTGAAGTGCCTGCTTTCCTGCCATTATCCGGTGCGGGTCGAAATCGTTTTCGCCGTGCGCCTCGGGGTCGTGTGCGACGTGGTCGTCGGCGTGACGGACGGTGCGTCGCCGGTGGCGGTCGGCCAGCACGCTGGCGGCGGTCTGGAAGATGTATCCGCTCGCCCCGTCGAGATGGGCGGGCGCGCCGCGCACCGTCAGTCGCAGGAAGACCTCCTGGACGAGATCCTCGACGTCGCTGGCTTCGCGGACGCGCCTGCGGAAGTACGCGTTCAACGGATTGCGCATTGCCGCTGCGTGCCGCGTGAACGCGTCGTTACGAGCAGCGATGTCGTCCTCGCTCATGGCCGCATCGTTAGCCGAATTCATTCAGGGTTCCATTCCTCGTTCCCCATGGGCGCAAGCGCTGGACCAAGGCAGAGGGAGCGTTCCTCAAGTAGAACGCAGCTTCACCCGAAATCCTCATTCTGGCCATCGCGGCGGAACCAAACCGGGAGCCTCGACTGCCCCTGGAGCGCAAACTTCAGATTTGTTGCGCATCTCCGCGCATAAGCTGTCATTCCGTCTCAGGTGCGGGGGAAGAACCTTTCGGCGGTCATTCTCGGGCTGTGCCTGGCCATCCCGACCCCGGCGAACGCCGCGGGCGCGCCGCCGGGCCGCGTCGTTCGCCTATCGATCAGGAACCAGAGCCTGGCCGCGGCGCTGCTCGACGTCGCGCGGCAGGCCGGGATCGCGCTGGTCCTCGCGGCGCCCGCCGGGGCAACACGCGCCGCGCCAAAGCTGCAGGGTCGCTACACCCTTCAGGAGGCGCTCTCGCAGCTGCTTGCCGGATCGGGACTGACCTATCGTCGCTCCGACGACGGCACCTATGTCGTCCTGGCGTCGGTCCGGGCCCCCGACGAGAGCGAAGCGGTGGCGATCCCCGATATCCTCGTCGTGGGCCGGAAAACGCAGAATACCGATATCCGTCGCAGTCAGGACGATATCCAGCCCTACATGGTATGGACGAGCCAGGACATCGAGCAGTCCCATTCCGCCTCGGTCGACGACTTCCTGCGCAACCGCGTGACCAGCAACGCGCAGATCGGCACCGCGATGCAGATGGTCAGCGGGGTCCGGTCCGACGCCGACCTGCGCGGCCTGGGTTCAGGCCAGACGCTGCTGCTGGTGGACGGTCGCCGTTTGCCGGGAGAAGCGTCGATCCTCGTCGATGTTTTCCAGCCGAGCCTGGGCGCCATCGCGCTGAGCGCGATCGAGCGGGTCGAGGTGCTCAACTCCACCGCCGGCGGGATTTACGGTCCGGGCGCGACCGCGGGCGTGATCAACCTGGTCCTCAAGCGCAATTATCACGGCGCGGAGTTCGGTCTGACGAGCGGCCTCAGCGCCCGCGGCGATGCCGCGACCAGGCGCCTCGACGGACGGGTCGGCCTGTCGTCGGAAGACGGCCGGACGCAAGTCATGGCCGCCGCCAGCCGAACCTGGGGCGCGGACCTGCGCGCTGGCGACAGGCCATTCACCGCGCGCGCGCGGGCGCTCCAGCAACAGCGCGACCCGGCCGGGTTTGCAGCCGTCCCGCCCGCCAGCGGATCGGTCAATATCGTGAGCGTGAGCGGCGCACCCCTGGCGTTCGATGCGGCCCATGGCGGTGCCAGCATCGGGGCGACGACGACGAGCGTTCCCGTCGATTATGGGGGCGTCGCTACGGACGGCGGTGCTCTCTACCAGGCCAATGCGGGGCGCCTCGATTCCTCGCTGGCGGCGGACATCGGTGGCACCGAGCGCAGCCTGCTCTCACGCCTCCGGTCCGCTTTCCTGCTCGCCAATGTCCGCCAGGAGATCGGCGAAAGCCTGGAGGTTTACGGCGACCTCCTGTATCTGGAGACCACGGGGCGAACGATCGTGCCCCGGGAACCGCGCGTGTTCACGCTTGCCGGCGAAGCGCCGGGCAATCCCTTCCAGCAGGCGATCCAGGTCTCGCGGCCGTTACCCGGCTATGGCGGCGTGAACCGCTTTCACGACAGGGCCGCGCGGTTGACCGCGGGGCTCATCCTGGGCCTGCCGCACGGGTGGAAGGCCAATGCGGACTATGGTCTCGCGCGGGCCACGACCAGGACATCGAGCACCGGCCTGAGCATCGGCGCCGTAAGCCTGTCCGGCGCGCCGCTCGCCGGCCAGGCCGACTTTCTCGCCTCGATCATCCCGCTGGGGCGCGAAAGCACCACGCTGACATCGCGACGGACCGATTTCGGCGATCTCACGCTTCACCTTGCCGGGCCGATCGCCTCGCTCGGCGGCGGCCCGCTGTCGCTCTCGCTGATGGCCGAGGATCGCCACGAACACTATCCTCCAGCGTCGCTGCAGATCACGAACGTCTTCGGTCTGGGCCCCAGGCCGACGTTCAGCATCGGCGCGCGATCGATCCACGGCGAAGTGCGGGCGCCGTTGGTCGACCGCGTGACGGGGCCGGCGGGGTTGCGCGGCCTGGAAGTCCAGCTGGCGCTTCGCCATGATATCAATCGCGCGACCCGATCCTGGACGACGCCGGACAATGTCACCCACGCCACGGCCTACACGGCGGGCCTGCGATTTTTCCCGGCCGAAGGCGTGATGCTGCGGGCCAGCACGGCATCGGGGTTCCTACCGCCGACCATCACGCAGATCGGCTTGGCCACCCGGTATCTGGGAACGAGTTCCGAGATCGTCGCCGACCCGTTGCGCGGCGGAACGAGGGTCGGCAGCGAGCACAGCGCCAGCCTGGTCAGCGGAGGATCCACCCGCCTGCTGTCCGAACGGGCACGCAGCCACTCCGCGGGGATCGTGCTGACGCCCGCTGTTCTTCCGAAGCTTCGCCTGTCGGTCGACTATACCCGGATCCAGAAGCGTAACGAGATCGTCGCGTTCCACCCCGACGAGCCGGACTACTTCCTTCTCAACGAAGCGCGGTTCCCCGGTCGCGTCATCCGCGCCCCGCTGACCGACGCGGACCGGGCCAAGGGCTATGCCGCCGGGGTCGTCACGGCCATCGACACGACCAGTTTCAACGTCGGCCGAACCACGGTCGAAGCCGTCGATGTCCAGCTCGACTACCGGGTTCCGACCGAAAGGCTGGGCGATTTCCACGTCTATGGTGCCGCAAGCCGGCAACCGCGCCTGACGCGCAAATCGGCGCCGGATCGCGCGCCGGTCAACTCGGCGGGCTATGCGGACGGTCCGTTGGCGTGGCGCGCGAATGGCGGGATCGACTGGCAGGCCGGGCCGCTCGACCTGGGGTTCATCGCGACCTATTTCCACGGGTACCGCGCTGCGATGAGCACCGATGACGCGGCGACCGCGGGACAGGCCGTGCTGCTCCAGGGCGGGTCCCGGATCCCCGCCCAGATCTACGTCGATGCGTTCGCGGCGCGCCGCTTCACCTTATCCCGCGCACCGCTGGGCATCGTCAGTGTCGATCTCCGTTTCGGCATCCAGAACCTGTTCGACCATGCGCCGCCGATCATCGTTGCCCCCGATACGGCGAATTACAGCCTCTTTGGCGACCCGCGGTTGCGCCGCTTCGAACTGTCGCTCGTCGCCCGCTATTGAAATGACCGCGCTCGCCGACGGATGTCGAAAGGTCGGCGATCCCGGTGAGGGTTTTTGCTGCACCTGCGTTCAGATCAGCGAGGGTGGTCGGATGGCGCCCTGCCCCTGAACAGGATCGCCGCGATGAACCCGATACTCTCCGATGGTCCGAACTCGAACCGGGACGCCACGAACGCTTTGGCCGTCTCGCGTCGGAAGGTCCTGCTCGGTGCTGCCACCGTCACCGGGATTGCCTTGGCTCAGCCTGCCGCATCGGCCGCGCAAACCCTCACCAACTTCACCGGAGACAAGACCATGAGCACGATCACAGTCAAGGACGGCACGCAGATCTTCTACAAGGAATGGGGCACGGGTCAGCCGATCGTGTTCCATCACGGCTGGCCGCTCAGCGGCGACGACTGGGACGCGCAGATGATGTTCTTCTCGGAGAAGGGCTTCCGCGTCGTCGCGCACGACCGCCGCGGTCACGGCCGCTCGAGCCCGGCATCGACGGGCAACGACATGGACACCTATGCCGCCGACGTCGCCGCGGTGACGGCGCATCTCGGTTTGCGCGACGCCGTGCACATCGGCCATTCGACCGGTGGCGGCGAGGCGATCCGCTATGTCGCGAAATACGGCAGCGGCGGCCGCGTCGCAAAGGCCGTGACGATCGGCGCCATCCCGCCGGTGCTCGGCAAGTCGCCGACCAATCCGAACGGCGTGCCGCCAGAAGCAATCGCCGGCATCCGCGCGGGCGTCATCGCCAATCGCGCGCAATTCTACGAGGATTTCGCCGCTGGCCCGTTCTACGGCTTCAACCGTCCCGGCGCGGCCGTCTCGAAGGGGGTCATCGCCAACTGGGTGCGTCAGGCGATGGCGGGCGACATCAAGGCACAGGTCGACTGCATCGCGGTGTTCACCGAGACCGACTTCACCGCCGACCTGAAAGCCATCCAGCAGCCCGTGCTCGTCATGCACGGCGAGGATGACCAGGTCGCGCCGATCGGCACCACCTCGCGGCTCGCCGTCAAACTGCTCAAGCACGGCACGCTCAAGACCTATCCCGGGTTCCCGCACGGCATGGCGACGACCCATGCCGACGTGATCAACGCCGACATCCTCACGTTCATCCGCGGCTGAGCCGCACGGCCCGGCGGGACGATCCGCCGGGCCGTCAGCCCCCAGCTTGCGACACAGGGCGGCGCGCAACCGGCGTGCCGCCAAGGCACCGTCGTGCCGATTGATCTGGCGTGCCCGGCCGCGTCGATGACCAGAAAGGAAGACGAACCATGACCCGTCCCGATACGCCGGCCTACCTGACGCATGCGACGGGCACGCCCGTACTCGACAACATGAACATCCAGACCGCGGGGCCGCGCGGACCGGCGTTGCTGCAGGACGTGTGGCTGCTCGAGAAACTCGCGCACTTCAACCGCGAGGTGATCCCGGAGCGGCGCATGCACGCGAAGGGTGCAGGCGCGCACGGACACTTCACGGTGACGCACGACATCACCCGCTACACCCGGGCCAAGCTGTTCTCCGCCGTGGGCAAGCGTACGCCGATGTTCGCGCGCTTCTCGACGGTCGCCGGCGAACGCGGCGCGGCCGATGCGGAGCGCGACATCCGCGGCTTCGCGCTGAAATTCTATACCGAGGAGGGCAACTGGGACCTGGTCGGCAACAACACGCCGGTCTTCTTCCTGCGCGATCCGCTTCGATTCCCCGACCTCAACCACGCGATCAAGCGCGACCCGCGCACCGGCATGCGCGATGCCGACAGCAATTGGGACTTCTGGACGCTGCTGCCCGAGGCGCTGCACCAGGTCACCATCGTGATGAGCGAGCGCGGCATTCCGCGCAGCTTCCGCCACATGCACGGCTTCGGCAGCCATACCTACAGCTTCATCGACGCGGCGAACGAGCGGACCTTCGTCAAATTCACGTTCAAGACGCAGCAGGGTATCGAGACGCTCACCGACGCGGAGGCGCAGGACCTGATCGGTCGCGACCGCGAAAGCCATACCCGCGATCTGTACGACAGCATCGAGGCGGGACTGTTTCCCCGCTGGACGTTGTTCATCCAGGTTATGACCGGCGCGGAGGCGCGCACGCACCGCTTCAATCCGTTCGACCTGAGCAAGGTCTGGCCGCATGCCGAATTCCCGCTGATCGAGGTGGGCGTGATGGAGCTCGACCGCAACGTCGAGAACTTCTTCGCCGACACCGAGCAGGCAGCCTTCTCGCCCGCAAACATCGTGCCCGGCATCGGATACTCGCCGGACAAGATGTTGCAGGCCCGCCTGTTCGCCTATGCAGACGCCCAGCGTTATCGGCTCGGCGTCAACTTCAACCACATACCCGTCAACGCCGCCCAGTGCCCGGTCCACAGCTACCACCGCGACGGGCAGATGCGGACCGACGGCAACATGGGCGGCGCGACCAGCTATTTCCCGAACAGCCGCGGCGAATGGATCGATCGGCCGGACCTGGGCGAGCCGCCGGTGCAGATCGACGGTGCGGCGGCGCACTGGGATCACCGGGTCGACGACGACCATTACGAGCAGCCGGGCAATCTGTTCAGGATGATGAGCGCCGCCCAGCAACAGGTCCTGTTCGACAACACGGCACGGTCCGTCGGTGGCGCCACCATCCCCGTCCAACAGCGCCACGTCGCAAACTGCACCAGGGCCGACCCGGCCTATGGCGCCGGCGTCCGTGCGGCGCTCGACCGCCTGTCCGCCATCCCACCGGAGACCGACCAATGACCACGCTGCTGCACCTGATCGGCTCCCCCAGGGGCGCCTTGTCGGCATCGACCGCCGTCGCGACGACCTATATCGACGCTCGGCTCCAAGCGGAGCCCACCATCGTAGTGGACCGGCTCGACGTCTGGAAAGAGGATCTGCCGCATTTCGGCATCGACGCCATCAGCGCCAAATATTCCGGGATCACCGGGACGCCGCTGACCGCGGAACAGCAGAACGCCTGGGACACCTTGTCGCCGCTGGTCGACCGGATCATCCGCGCCGACGAACTGGTGATCAGCGTTCCGATGTGGAATTTCGGGATCCCCTACCGCCTGAAGCATTTCATCGATCTGGTGACCCAGAAGGACTATCTCTTCCGGTTCGACGAGACGGGGTTCAGCGGCATGGCGACGGGCAAGGCGCTCGTCATCGCCACGCGCGGCACGAACTACGCGACCGGCACGGATACGCCGGAGTCCGAGTTCGATTACCAGAAAGCCTATATGCTCACCTGGCTGAAGTTCATCGGCATCACCGATGTCCGGACGATCACGCTCGAGCAACTGCTGTTCGGCACCGAAGCCGAAGCGGCGTCGATCGCGGCCGGCAAGGCTGCAGCGATCGAACTGGCAGCGATCTGAGCACGGACGGCGGGCTCTCGGGCCCGCCGACATTGATTTCGCATCACGCGGCCCCTCGACATCGGAGACACTCATGAAATCGTTCAGTATCCTTCTCGCCGCGACAGCCGCCTCGGTCCTGCCCGTCAGCGCCGCGGTGGCGGCACCCGCGAAGAACATCGTGCTCGTCCACGGCGCCTATGCCGACGGTTCGGGCTGGCGCGGGGTCTACGACATCCTCGTCAAGGACGGCTATCACGTCAGCATCGTCTCGCAGCCGCTGACCAGCCTGACGGACGACATCGCGGCGACCCAGCGCGTGCTCGACAAGCAGACGGGTCCTGTCGTCCTGGTCGGCCACAGCTATGGCGGCCAGATCATCACCGATGCGGGCGCCGACCCCAAGGTCAAGGCGCTGGTCTATGTCGCAGCACTCCAGCCCGACGTGGGCGAATCCGTGATCGGTCTCGCCAAGACGATGGAGCTGCCCAACGGCGACGTCGAGGAAAGTGCGGACGGTTTCCTGTCACTGGCCTCCGACAAGTTCGTGGCGGACTTCGCGGCCGACGTGCCGAAGGATCTGGCCGAATTCATGAAGGCGTCGCAGATGCCCGTCGCGGCGATCGCGTTCAGCGAGAAGACCAAGGTGGCCTCGTGGCGCAGCAAGCCGAGCTACGGCATCGTTGCTACCAAGGATCTCGCGCTGAACGCGAACCTTGAGCGCTGGATGTACAAGCGGGCGGGCGCGAAGATCACCGAGATCGATGCCAGCCACGTCGTCTTCATCTCGCAGCCGCGCGCCGTCGCGGACGTGATCGAAGAGGCCGCACGCGCCGTCAAGTAACGAGCTGCGCGCCCCCTACCCCTCCCCCGCCCGCCGCCAAAGGAAACGATCATGCGTGCACGTCGGTCGCTGCCCATCGTCGCGTCTGCCGTTTCGGTCGCGGCTCTCCTCCTTGCCTACACGGCAGCGGTCGCGAGCCCCTTCTCCGCCATCAACGCCGCCGCGAAGGCGGGGCCGATCAAGACCCACCGCCTGCGCGGCGGCATCAGCATGCTCGAGGGCTCGGGCGGGAACATCACCGCGCTGCCCGGGCGCAACGGCTTCTTCCTCGTCGATACCGGGATCGCCGTATCGAAACCGATGATCCTGAAAAGCCTGCGCGCCCTCGGTCCGGGCCGGATCCGGCTCGCGGTCGATACGCACTGGCACTGGGACCACGCCGACGGCAACGGCTGGGTCCGCGCACAGGGCGGCGACATCATCGCGGACACGGTCGCGGTGCAGCGCCTGAAGCAGACCATCCGGGTGGTCGAATGGGAGACCATGTTCCGGCCCAAGCCGGCGACCGCGCTGCCCAACATCGTCATCACCGGCGACCGCACGCTGCACGCGAGCGGCGAGACGATCCGCATCCGTCATTACAGGCACGGCCACACCGATGGCGACATCTCCGTCTATTTCGCAAAGGCCGACATCCTTGCGACCGGCGACACCTTCTGGAACGGCCAATATCCGTTCATCGATTATGTGACGGGGGGCAGCATCGACGGCGCGATTGCCGCTGCCAACGCGAACATCGCGATGTCGACGCCGCGCACGATCATCGTTCCCGGCCACGGCCCGGCCGGCGACCTGAGGTCCCAGGCCGCCTTCCGCGACATGCTCGTCACGGTCCGAAACCGGGTCGCCGCGCTCAAGCGGAAGGGGATGACGCTCGCCCAGGCGCAGGCGGCCGCCCCGACAAAGGACCTCGACGCGACATGGGGCCGGTCGATCATCGGCGGAACGCTGTTCACGGCGCTCGTCTACCGCGGCGTCTGAGGCGACCGCCGGGAAACCGTTCGGCGCGCCGCGTCGATCGGCATGGGCGGCCGTCAACCGGGCTAGCGGGTGAACAGGAACCCGACGGCGAGCAGGAACAGCGTGCCCTCGAGCAGTCCGACGAGCACGTTGCCGCACGCCCGCAGATAGCCGATGCCCAGGACCTTGGCGAACCACAGCGTTTCGACGACCCAGAAATTGACGATGCTCGCCACGACCAGCCAGTGCCCGATGGTCTGCAGCAGGGGATGGCTGTCATAGCCGAGGCTGGCCCCGGTGCTGATGCCGAGCGCGAAGATCGCGGCCGGGTAGCATTGGCCGTAAAAGGGTTGCTGGAGCGAAATCCGGTCCAGTTTCGCCTTCTGGCGACGGACCATGCGCGCCGCGAGGAACAGCGGGAACGCGGCGAAGATGACGATCCGCAACACGAGCGCGCTCGCATTGTCGGTCACCAGCGCCGCCAGCCCGTGCTGGTTGGCGATGATCAGATCGGTCTGCCCCAGCGCCGTCGCGATCGCATGCGCGACCAGCAACGCGAGGGCGAGAAACAGCGGCGGGCTGAGGACGTCGGCATAGCGCTGGTCCTCGGGAAGCATCGCCGCCGCCTCGGTCTCGTGCAGGATCCGGATCGGATGGACGGCCGCCCGCCACATCGTGACGGGAAAGAACAGCAGCCAGCTCATCACTTCGTAGAGAAGTTCGTCGAGCGAGTTGAGCCACTTCATGAAGTCCATGCCGCATCATGGGCGATCGGTGTCGGCGTCGCAACGGGCGGCGCGCGTCGCGATGCCGGTAACGGCTGGACGCGGCCGTTTCGCCGTCCTAGCCTTCGGTCTCATCGCAGGGATCGAGGCCAAACGGGGGACTCAGCATGCCAGGTGTCAAGGAAATCGCCGCTATCGTCGCTTCGCTGCTTCTGTCCGGAGCAGCAACCGCGCAATCGACCGGTCTCGAAGACCTGGTCGGCGCCCGCGGCGGGCAAGCCGAAGGCGAGCTGCAGCGCCGCGGATACGTCAACGTCCGCACGGAGAAGGGCGACGACCGCAGCTACAGCTATTGGTGGAACGCCGACCGCCGCCAGTGCGTGACCATCGCGACGATGGAGGGGCGCTACAACTCCATCCAGCCGACGCTGCCACCCGACTGCCGGCAGTCGGCAAATCTCCGACCCGACCCGAACTACGCGAACCGGCCCGCCAGCCGAGCGCGCCCCGGCTACGACCCCGATCCCGGGTTCGGACGCCCCGGCTATCCCGGCGGCGGACCGGTGGTCGGCGATAACACCGTCGATCTCGGCCTCGTCTGTTTCGGCGACGGCACCAAGCCCGGGATCGCCAGCGGCACGACCTGGACGTGGAACAGGGATCGCGACCGCTACGAATATGGCCGGTACAACGAGACCCGGACCGAGGTGTTCGACGCATCGCTGATGGTCCAGACCTGGAGCGGCGGCGGACGCATCCGGCTTCCCCGCTCGCTGATTCCGCCGATCAACTCGCGCGGCAACAGCGGCTGGTGGGACCTCTACGACGTCTCGATCGGACCCGATATGATCCGCGGCACCTATCGCCTCAACGGGCTCAACAAGCCGCGCGTGGTCATCGATCGCCGCAGCGGCAGGATCACGGTGCAGGGCATGAGCAGCTACGGGTTCCGCGGCACCTGCGACGTCATCGGCAACGAGCCGCGCAGGTTCTAGCGGTCATCACCGGACCGTTTCCCTGCCGATGCTGATCGAGCTCGCTCTGTCGACGTTGCTCGTCCTGACGACCGCGGTGATCCACGGGCTCGGGTTGCTCACCATCGGTCGATCGCTGCGCGCGCTCGATCGCGGTGCGGTCGACCTCGAGCTCAACCCGCATTCGCTGACGGGGGCGGCCTATACGAGTGCGGTCGTGCTCGGCCTGCTCGCGCTGGCCGGCATCGAGATCTGGTTCTACGCGATCGTCTATCTGGGCATCGGAGCGACCACGACGCTGGCCGCCTCGGTCTATTTCTCGACGATCACCTATGCGGCGATCGGCTTTTCGGACGAATCGCTTGCCGCATCGTGGCGGCTGGTCAGGGCGATCGAGGGGATCAACGGCGTCCTGCTGATGGGCTGGTCGGTCGCCGTCCTCGTCTCCGAACTGCACCGTATCCGGCACCGGTGACGGTTCAGGTCATCGGTCGGCGGGTCCGGGTCCTGCATCACTGAACGCCAGACCCGGGCACGCTCCGCGACCACTCCGGCCCCTCACCCAACCGACCCTGCGCGCTTGACCCCTCGCCCTCGAACGGTACGGGCGGGCATGATCGACACAGCCTCCACCCCGGACCTCGCCGCCGAACTGGTCGGGCTTCTCGACCTCGAACCGCTGGATACCAACCTGTTTCGCGGGTCGCAGCGGCCGGGCGCCAACGCGCGCGTCTTCGGCGGACAGGTCGTCGCGCAGGCGCTGATGGCCGCCCAGCGATCGGTCGACGGACCCGCCGTCGCGCACAGCATGCACGCCTATTTCCTGCGTGCGGGCGCCGAGACCCGACCGATCATCTTCCGGGTCGAGCGGGATTTCGACGGCACCTCGTTCGCGAACCGTCGCGTCACCGCCAGTCAGAACGACGCGACGATCCTGACCCTCACGGCGTCGTTCCAGCGCCCCGAAGCCGGTCTGGAGCATGCGGCCGCGATGCCCGACGTGCCGCCGCCCGAATCCCTCCGCTCGCTCGACGTCCGCGCGCGCGACTATGCGGACCGCTCCGCGCAGGCCGCCGCGTTCCTCGGCCAACCGTCCGCCTTCGATATCCGGCCCTGCGGCGTGCCGGCGTTCCTGCAGACCGAACCCGGCGTGCCCGTGTCCCATGTCTGGCTCCGGTTCCGCGGGCGCGCGCCGGCCGAACCGGCGGTGCGCCGGGGTGTGCTCGCCTATCTGTCGGACTACGCGCTGCTCAGTGCGTCGCTGATCCCGCACGGCGTCAACATGTTCGAGCACAGCATGCAGACCGCCAGCCTCGATCACGCGATGTGGTTCCACGAGGATGTCCCGCTCGACGACTGGCTGCTCTACTCCAGCGAGAGCCCGTGGTCCGGGCATGGCCGCGGCTTTGCGCGCGGCGTGTTCCACACCCGCGACGGGCGCGCGATCGCGCATGTGACGCAGGAAGGCCTGATCCGTTCGCGACCCGATCTGGCGCCGCGTACGACCATACCGCACATGCCCTGACTCGCTTTTCGCGAGCCCCGCCGTTGACATTTCATTTGTACGGACATTAAGACTATCCCAGCCGGCGCTGCCGGTCCCGGGCTATCGCGCTGCCGAAGACAGACGATCCCGATCACAAGAGGATGTCTGTATGCGTACTTCCTACGCCGTCGCGCTGTGCGCGGTGCTTGCCGCCTCTCCATCGGCGGCGCAGGCCCAGGCCATGTCGGCGCTGGATACCGATCCGTCGTACCAGACCATGCTCGCGCTGATCGACGAGATGGTCGAGAACAAGTTGGTCAGTCGCGAACGCGCCGATACGCTGATCGCCAACGCCAAGGCGAAGGCCGGGCGCGCCCTCGCCGCGAATGCGCCGCAACCACCAGTTCCGACGCCCCCCACCCCGACACCCGCGCCGACCCGCGTGCAGGTCGCCAGGCAGGAGGCCGATGCCGGCGCGAAGATCGCCCCCGTACCGGTCGGCAACGCCCAGGTCACGAGCACCGGTGGGGTCGCCTTGCCCGCCGACCTCGCGGTCGACTGGAGCCGCGGCGCGCCCGTGTTCAGCAGCCGCGACGGCAAGTTCACCTTCAAGATGCGCGGGCGCCTGCTGGCCGACGTGTCGTCCACGGGCGGATCCGACTTCGACCGCCGCAACATCACCGTCTCGACGCTGCGCCAGTTCCGCGTCGGCGCGATCGGCACGATCGGCGATCACCTGTTCTACCAGTTCGAGACTGATTTCCGGCGCAACGCGACCGAAGTCGTGCAGGCGTTCGTCGGCTACCGCCAGAAGTTCGGCGCGACCGACGCCGACGTCCGGTTCGGCAATCTCATCACCGACCGCGGCATCGATATCGGCACCGCGTCGACCGCCAACCCCTTCATCACGACCAACATCAACACCACCGCGCTCGCGACGCAGGGCGGCAAGGTCTTTCTGATGGGCGCGGTCGGACGCGCGGGCGGCAAGAACTGGCATGCGAGTTTCGGCGTGCACGGCGACGCGATCGACAGCGATTTCACGCGCAGCGACAACCGTCTGTTTCTGGGCCGCGCACACTGGAACCCGGTCCTCACCAAGCACGGGCTGATCCATATCGGCGGCTGGGCGTATAGCGAGAACATCCCCGACACGACGCTGCCGACGACCTTCGCGCAGGGCATGGCGGGGGCGCTCAACAACAGCGTACGCGTCGAATCCGCGGCGCTGACCGGCGCCGATGGGTCGAAGGCGTTCGGCCTCGAGCTCGGTGGCACGCTCGGGCCGTTCTATGCCTTCGGCGAATATGGCCAGCGTATCGTGCACGGCGGCCCGACCTCGACCTTCCGCAGCGGCAAGATCAAGGCGTTGTCGGTCAATGGCGGCTTCTGGATCACCGGCGAGACGCCGACCTATGCCGCACGCAGCGGCACCTATGTTGCGCCGAACGTGCTGAACTCGGTGCTCGATGGCGGCTGGGGCGCGCTGGAGGCCGTTGTGCGCTACGAGGATCTCGACAGTTCCAGCCTCCCGCTCGGGGGTACCGGCACGGCGGGTACGGTCGGGCTGAACTGGTCGCTGACCAACAATTTCCGCTTCATGGCGGATTATACCCATTTCCGCACCGACAACCGGACGGGCAGCTTCGTCGGACGCGATTCCGGCGACACCTTCGCCGCAAGGGCCGAAGTGGCCTTCTGAACGCCGGTCCCCGAACAGGACTTGTCAACCTGCCGTAACTTCTGTAATGTCCGTACAAAGCGATAAGGAGGATGTATGAGCCTTTCGGCTATCAAGGTCGGCGAGCAGCGCTACCGCGCAAGCTATGGCCGCTATCTCGAGGATTTCATCGTCGGCGACATCTATGAGCACCGCCCCGGTCGGACGATCACCGATGCGGACAATATCCAGTTCTCGCTGATGACGATGAACGCGCACCCGATGCACTGCGACGCGCAATATGCCGCCAAGAGCGAATTCGGGCGGCTGCTCGTCAACAGCGGGCTGACGCTGGCGATCGTGCTCGGCATGACCGTCAACGACGTCAGCGGCAAGTCGCCCGCCAATCTCGGCTGGACCGATATCAAGCTGACGCATCCGGTGTTCGGCGGCGATACGCTGACCGCGGAGACCGAAGTCCTCGCGATCCGGGACTCGAAGTCGCGGCCCACACAGGGGATCGTCACCACCCGCACCCGCGCCTTCAACCAGGACGCCAAGCAGATCATGGAGTTCACGCGCAACTCGCTGGTCTACAAGCGCGGACAGTCCCCCGACGACCAGTGATCCGAGCGACCGACCAACCGGCCGCCGCCCCGCGCCCCCGCGGTCGATCATCCCCGTGCATGCGCTGCGAGAGCGTCGTCCAAGACGCCCCGGCCGATCGTCATTCCCTAGAGAGGTAGCCTCATGGCCAGTACCATTGCCGTCAACGCCGGAGCCAGGCTGGACCGTCTGCCCATCTCCCGATTTCACTGGCGCATCCTGGGGCTGATCAGCGCCGGTGCGTTCCTCGATGCGTTCGACGTGTATCTGGCCGGCGGCGTCATCGCCGCGCTCAAGGCAGAGGGCTTCTCGACACTGGCGCAGGCCGCGGTGTTCATGTCGATGACGTTCCTCGGCATGATGATCGGTGCGGGCATGGCGGGCTATGTCGGCGACCGCTTCGGACGCCGCGCGTCGTACCAGTTCAACCTCGCGCTGTTCGGGCTCGCCTCGATCGCGGCGATCTTCTCGCCCAACATGAGTTTCCTGATCGTCTGCCGCTTCATCATGGGTATCGGCCTCGGTGCCGAGCTCGTCGTCGCGGCGGGGACGCTCGGCGAGTTCATCCCGCCCGCCTATCGCGGGCGCTGGGTGTCGATCATGGGCATGGTCGTCAATTCCGGCCTGCTGGTTGCGACCTCGGTCGGCTATATCGTCATCCCGACCCTCGGCTGGCGCTACATGTTCGCGATCGGCGGTATCCTCGCGCTGATCGTCTGGGTGATGCGCAAGAAGATGCCGGAATCGCCGCGCTGGCTGGAATCGGTCGGCCGCAACGAAGAGGCCGAGGCGACGCTTCGCGAGATCGAAGCCGAAGTCGTCGCGCACAAGGGCCCTCTGGCGGCCGTCCCCGAGGTCCGCGTCGTGCAGCAGGTCCACGCGCCGCTCGGCGCGCTGTTCGGATCCAAGCTCCGCCGTCGCCTGATCGCCGCGACGCTCGCCGCGATCGCGGTCAACGTCTCGGTCTACGGCTTCGTCGCCTGGCTGCCGACCTTCCTGGTCAGCCATGGCACCGGCATCGTCACCTCGCTCTGGTACACCACGCTGATGTCGTTCGGCAGCGTGTTCGGCGCGGTCGTCGCGATCGGCATCGCCGACCGTATCTCGCGTCGCGCCTCGCTGATCGCGGCCGCGGTCGCGATCATGGTGTTCGGCTTCCTCTATCCCAATGCGCACGGCGACCTGATGGTGCCGCTGACCGGCTTCCTGCTCGTCTCCAGCATCTACACGCTCGTGACGCTCGCGCTGTTCGCCTACATTCCCGAGCTGTTCCCGACCGCCTACCGCCTGCGCGGGACCGGGTTCGCCGGAATGTGCGGCCGCGCCGCATCGATGGTCACGCCCTACGCCACCGTCGCGCTGTTCGAGCGCTTCGGGCTGGAGGGCGTGCTCGGCATGGTCGGCGTCGTGCTTGCCTGCATGATCGCGGCAGTCGGCCTGTTGAACATCGAGACCACCGGCCAGTCGCTCGACGACGTCTCGGACGACTCGCTGGTGACCGGGGGGGCGGCCAAGTGACGCTCTCGCAGACCTTTGCCGACTTCGCGACGCGCCTGACGATCGATGCCATCCCGGACCGCGTCAAGGAACGGGCGCGCCACCTGATCCTCGACGCGGTCGGCACCGGGCTCGCCGCGGTCGGCGCGCCCTGGGCGGAGGCGAGCTTCGCCACCGCCGAGGACCTGGGCAGCGGCACCGCCCCCGTGCTCGGCTATGGCCGCACGCTGGCGATGCGCGACGCGGCGCTGCTGAACGGGATCGTCACGCACGGGCTCGACTATGACGATACGCACGCCCGCGGGATCATCCATGCGACCGTCAGTGCGTTCCCAACCGCGCTGGTCGCGGCGGACCAGGCGGGCGCCTCGGGCGCCGACCTGCTCGTCGCCTATATCGCCGCGATGGAGGTCTCGACCCGCGTGGCCGCCGTCGGCGCGGGCGGGTTCCACGGCTTCGGTTTCCACCCGACCGGCCTGATCGGCGCGTTCGGATCGACGCTCGCGGCCGGCAGGCTGCTCGGCCTCGACGCGCCGCAGACCGCGATGGCGCAGGGCATCGTCCTGTCGATGGCAGGCGGCAGCCTCGAATTCCTCGCCGACGGCGCCTGGACCAAGCGGCTTCACCCCGGCTGGGCGGCGAGTTCGGCGCTCACCGCCGCCACGCTTGCGAAACGCGGCTTCGTCGGCCCGCCCGAGGCCTATGAAGGCCGGTTCGGACTCTACGCGCTCTACCTGCGCGACGCCGCGCCGGCCCTGCTCGCGCAGGCGACCGAAGGGCTCGGGGAGACCTGGGAGATCGAGACGGTTTCGGTCAAGCCGCTCCCCGCCTGCCACATGACGCACGCCGCGATCGACGCGGCGGTCGCACTCCGGTCGGAACATGACCTGACCGCAACCGACATCGCACGGGTCGTCGTACTGGTACCCGAGGCGGTCATCCCGATCGTCTGCGAGCCCCTCGCGCCGAAGCGCACGCCGCGGACCGGCTACGATGCGCAATTCTCGATCCCCTATACCGTGGCCACTGCGCTGCTGACCGGCAGGTTCACGCTCGACGCGCTCGATCCGCCGGCATTGAGCGATCCGGCGGTCCTCGATCTCGCCGGCCGCGTCACCTACGCCATCGACCCGGACAGCGATTACCCCCGGCACTTTACCGGCGAGGTGATCGTCGAGACGACCGACGGCCGCATGCTTCGCCACCGCGAGGCGATCAACCGCGGCGCGCCCGACCGGCCGCTCGCCAACGCCGATATCGACGTCAAATATTTCGAGAACGCCGCGCGTACCGTCGACGTGACCCGCGCCGCCGCCATCCGGACTGCCGTGCTCGGCATGGACCGGCACCCCGCTTCCGCGCTCGGCGACATCCTCGCCCGGCGCGCCTGATTTCTAGGAAGACCTCCCCATGACCACTCAGATCCCGGAAGACACGATGACCGACGAAGAGATCATGATCCTCGATTCGATCGACAAGTTCATCGAGACCGATGTACGGCCGTTCGTCCACCAGCTCGAACATGACGACGAATATCCGCAGAAGATCGTCGACACGATGAAGGAGATGGGCCTGTTCGGCCTGATGATCGCGCCCGAATTCGGCGGCTTCGGCGTCTCGACGCTGACCTATGCGCGGATCATCGAGAAGATCTCGACCGTGTGGATGTCGGTCGCGGGCATCATCAACAGCCACATGATCATGGCGATGACGGTGCAGCGCTGCGGCACCGAGGCGCAGAAGGATCATTACCTGCCGAAGTTCGCGACCGGCGAGCTCCGCGGCGGGATCGGCCTGACCGAGCCCGATGCGGGCACCGACCTCCAGGCGATCCGCACCACCGCGGTGCGCGACGGCGACGACTATGTCGTCAACGGCAGCAAGATGTGGATCACCAATTCGGGCTCGGGCAACACCATCCTGCTGCTCGTCAAGACCGACACGACCGCCGAGCCGCGCCACAAGGGCATGAGCCTGCTGATCGCCGAGAAGGGCGATGGCTTCATCGTGTCCAAGAAGCTGGAGAAGCTCGGCTACAAGGGCATCGACAGCAACGCGCTCACCTTCGACGGGTACCGCGTGCCCGTCGACCGGCTGATCGGCGGGGTCGAGGGCGTCGGCCTGAAACAGGTGCTCGGCGGGCTCGAGCTCGGGCGGATCAACGTGGCCGCGCGCGGCGTCGGGATCGCGCAGGCGGCGCTCGACGAGGCGGTCGCCTATGCGCAGACGCGCAAGACGTTCGGCAAGCCGATCTGCGAGCATCAGGCGATCCAGCTCAAACTCGGCGAGATGACGACGCGCACTCATGCCGCGCGGCTGCTGACCGAGGCGGCGGCCAAAGCCTATGACCGCGGCGAGCGGTGCGACATGGAAGCCGGCATGGCGAAGTATTTCGCCACCGAAGCCGGCCTGGAGAATGCGATCGAGGCGATGCGGATCTTCGGCGGCTACGGCTATTCGAAGGAATACAATGTCGAGCGCCTCTACCGCGACGCGCCGCTGCTGACGATCGGCGAGGGCACCAACGAGCTGCAGCGGATCATCATCGCCAAGCAGATCATCGCGCGGAACCCGGCATGACCCAGCCCGCCCCTAACCAGCCACTCGCGGGACTCCGTATCGTCGCGATCGAACAATATGGCGCCGGGCCGTTCGGGACGCAGCAACTCGCCGACCTGGGTGCCGACGTCATCAAGATCGAGAACCACAAGGACGGCGGCGATATCGGCCGCCATGTCGGCCCGTATTTCTTCGCCCCCGGTGACAGCCATTTCTACGAATCGCTCAACCGCAACAAGCGCAGCATCGGCCTAGACCTGAAGAGCGCCGACGGGCGTGCGGTGCTGGAGAAGCTCGTCGCGGATTCCGACGTGGTGTTCAACAACCTGCGTGGCGATCTGCCGGCGAAGCTGGGGCTCGACTATGCCGCGCTGTCGCAGTTCAACCCGGCGATCGCGTGCGTCCACTTGTCCGCCTATGGCCGCACCGGCAGTCGCGCGGCGTGGCCCGGCTATGACTATCTGATGCAGGCCGAGGCCGGCTATCTGTCGCTGACCGGCGAGCCGGGAACACCGCCCTCGCGCTTCGGACTGTCGATCGTCGACTTCATGACCGGCACCACCGCCGCGCTCGCGATCCTCGCCGGCGTCGTCTCGGCGCGCGCCAGCGGCGTCGGGTGCGATCTGGACGTCAGCCTGTTCGACGTCGCGCTCGGCAACCTCAACTATGTCGCGCAGTGGTATCTGAACGGCGGTGTCACCGTCGAACGCACCTCGCGCTCCAGCCACCCGTCGCTGACCCCCAGCCAGCTCTACACGACCAGCGACGGCTGGATCTTCGTGATGTGCAACAAGGAGAAGTTCTTCGAGGTCCTGTGCGGGCTGATCGGGCGTCCGGACTGGACGACCGACCCGCGCTACGCGACCTTCGCCGCCAGGCTGGAGAACAGGCCTGCGTTCAACGCCGATCTCGATGCGGTGCTGTCGACCCGGACTACCGCGGACTGGATGCAGATGTTCGAAGGCAGGGTCCCTGCCGCGCCGGTGCTCGACGTCCAGCAGGCGCTCGACAACCCGTTTCTTGCCGAATCGAAGCGGATCGTCGACTTCCAGCATCCCGAGCACGGTCCCCTGCCCGGTATCGCCTCGTCGATCCGAGCGGCGGGTGTAGAGCATCCGGACAAGGCGGCGCCCGCCCTCGGCGCGGATACCGACGCCGTCCTCGCGACGCTCGGCTATACCGTCGACGATGTCGATGCCTTGCGGGTCCGCGGCGCCGTCCGGTGACACCGGCGCTTGCATCGAACGCCAAGGCGTTGAACGATATCCTATTGTCCGGATTACCCGACAAACCGAACGATGGATATCCGATGCCGCAGCTTCGTCAGCAACCGCGCTACCTGCAACTCGCCCAGACGCTGATCACCGAGATCGAGGATGGACGCTACCCCATCGGCACGCTGCTGCCGACCGAGTTCGAACTCTGCGACCAGTTCGGCGCGAGCCGCTTCACCGTGCGCGAGGCGATCAAGCGTCTCGTCCAATCGGGCATGGTCTCGCGCCAGGCGGGGGTCGGCACGCGGGTCCTGGGGCTGTCGCGGCCGGCCGCCTACCGCCAGGTGATGGAGGGTCTTGCCGATCTCCAGCAATACACCAACGAGACCCGCCTCTCGCTCATCGGGCGGTCGACGGTAACGCTGGACGGGCCGATCGCGGACCAGGTCGGTGCCACCCCCGGCCAGACCTGGCTCTACCTCCGCGCGCTGCGCCGCGCCGCCGGGATCAGCCCGATCTCCTATTCGGACATCTATCTCCACCCCGCGTTCCGCAGCGTGAAGCTGGAGGACGATGTCGGCTCGCTACCGATCTACAGCCGGATCGAGGAACAGTTCGGCGAACGCGTCGCCGAGGTTCGCCAGCATATCGAAGCGGTGGCGATCCCCGCACCGATCGCCAGACTGCTCGAAACCAAGCCCGGCGCTCCGGGCCTGCGACTGACTCGCCAGTATCTGAACGTCCGCGGCGAGGTCATCGAGATGGCGATCAATACCCATCCGGCAGACCGCTATTCCTATTCCCAGACCTTCCGCCAGGACTCCGTGTCCGGCGCCTAGAGGATGATCTCATGACCATTGCCGCCCGCAGCATCCTGTTCGTCCCCGGCGACCGCCCCGAGCGTTTCGACAAGGCGCGCGCGAGCGGCGCGGACCTCGTGGTGATCGACCTCGAGGATGCGGTCCTCCCCGACCGCAAGGCCGCAGCGCGCGACACGATCCATGATACGCTCGCGGACCTGACCGAGCCGCGCTTCGTCGTCCGCATCAACAGCCTCGACACGGAGTGGCACGCCGACGACGTCCGCGCGCTGGCGGGCCTGCCGGGCGTATCGGGCTTGATGCTGCCCAAGGCCGAGCGTGCGTCGGACTTCGCCGCCATGCACGAGGCCGCGACCGGCAAGCCGTTGCATGCGCTGGTCGAGACGGTCTCGGCGGTCTTCGCGCTCGCCGATCTCGTCACCGCGCCGGGGCTCGCGCGGCTGTCGTTCGGGACGGTCGATTTCCAGGCCGACGCCGGCATCGACGGCGACGGTGCCGAGATCGACCATGTCCGCACGATGATTGTCCTCCATTCGCGCAACGCCGGGCTCGCCGCCCCGGTCGACGGCGTTTCGACCGACCTGTCGGACGATGCGGCGCTGGCACGCGACGCCGACCACGCGCGGCGCTTCGGCTTCGGCGGAAAGCTCTGCGTCCATCCCCGCCAGGTACAGGTCGTCAACACGGCCTTCCTTCCCTCGGACGTCGACGTCCAATGGGCGACCCGCGTGATGGCGGCGATCGACGGCGGGTTCGGCGCCGTCGCGCTGGACGGCAAGCTGATCGACAAACCCGTCGTCGATCGGGCCCGCCGGCTTCTGGGCGCTCACGCCGCATACCAGTCGGCGTGAGCGTGTCGGCGCGTCCCGATACCGGCCGCGCTCACCGCAAGCGGTAGGCCGCCGCCGACCCGAAGACTGCGAGTTGGAGCACCAGAACCGCGAGCGCACCGCGGACTTCGCCCAGCGATGCGCCCATCTGGTTCAGCGGCACGAAGATGTGCGTCGCAGGCGTCACGGGGATCATCCACGCGATCGCCTGAACCCAGTCGGGCATCGCGAACAGCGGCCAGGCGAATCCCGACAGGAAGACGAACGGGATCGACGTCGGGATCAGCAACTTCAGCGCGTCGTCGCCGCTCCTCACCAGGCTGCCGATCGTCATAGCGAGTGCGGATACCGTCGCGGCGAATATCGGAACGGTCAGCAGCAGTGCCGGGATGTTGCCGCCGTGCGGGATGTCCTGCAGCCAGTAGATCAAACCGAAATAGAACAGCCCGGCAAGGGTCCCGATCGTCGTGCACGCGGCCCACACGCCGAGGAACGCCCCCCGCTGCCACCGGCCGGTGCGGCGCCGCTCGGCGATCAGGCGCGCGACCGAGAACAGCAAGGTCTGTTGCAGGATGATGTTGGCGACCGCCGGGAAGATATAGTCGCGGTAGCCTTGGGTGGTGTTGAACAGCGGGCGCGTGACGACCGGCGTGACGGGCACCGCCGCGGATCGCGCCAGCCCCGACAGCCGTCCCTCCAGCGTCGCGCCGATCGCCGCGCCGATCGTCTTGCCGACCGCCTCCGCGCGCAGGAGATAGGCCCCGTTCAGCCACACCGCGATCCCGCCGCCGGGCCGCCCCTCGACCAGCGCCGGACCCAGATCGCGCGGGATCAGCAGGATGCCCTCGGCCTGCCGGCTGCGCACCAGCGCCCGCGCCGCCGCCATGTCCGGGACGTCGGCAGCGATCTCGACCTCGTGCGACGCGCCGAGGTTGCGGACGATCGCGCGCGACACGGCGCTGCGATCGGCATCGACGATGACGATGGGAAGCCCCTCGACGACCTGATGCGCATAGGGCGCCGGATAATAGAAGGCGTAGAACAGCACCGAGACCACCGCGACCGCGACCAGGTCGCGCGTCCGCAGTATCTCGAGGAGCGCGCCTTCGAAGGCTGGAGCGAACCTCATGCCGATCGACGCGCCTGCCGCCGCAGCAGCAGCGTCGCCCCGCCGCCCGCGACGAGCGCGGCGAGCGCGAGGATCGCGGCCTGCCTCGCCCATACCGCGATGTCGACGCCGATCGTCTGGTCCATCTCCAGCGTGACATAATGGGTGAGCGGCAGGATCGCGCTCCAGATCCGCGCGACCACGATGCCGCCGGTGATGGGCAGCGACGCGCCCGAATAGGCGAGCGCCGACCCTGCATAGATCACGCTCGCGGACAGGCTGGTGGCGACCTCGCCGGTCAGCGTGACGAGCAATGTCGCAATCGCCGCGGTCGCGACGAACAGCAACAGCCCGCCGATCGCGACGAGCCCGATCGCGCCGGTGAAGGCGAAGCCTTGCCCGATCGTCAGCCACACGTGCCACAGGCACAGCCAGAGCGTTCCCACCACGACATGCGGCACCAGCCGCCCCGCCGCCGCAGCTGCGGGCGCACCGACCCGCACCGCCCAGGGTCCCATCGACCCATCGACCAGCTCGCGTCCGAGCGATGCCGCGCAGGTCACGGCGATCAGCAGGTGGAGGATCGCGGGACCGATCAGCAGCCCGAGATACCATTCCAGGCTGGCGGACGGATTGCCGAGCAACGTCACCTCCACGCCCGGCAGCGGTACGCGCAGCAGCGCCACCCCCGCGACGCCGGCGTCCTCGGGCGCCTGTCGCGCGAGGTCCGCGGTGATCGTCGCCTGCAGCAGCGCCGACGTCAGCGCGCCTGTCGACAGGAACGCGGTCTGGTAGAAGATCTCGATCGTGCGCGGGGTCGCATCCGCCCGCCTGCCGCCCAGACCCGACGGCAGCACGACCACCGCGACCGCGCGCTCGCGCCGGATCGCCGAGAGCCCCTCTGCCAGGCCGGAGACGTCGTCGACGACCTTCAGCGCATCGACCGCGCCGATCGCGCGGACGATCGACCGCGACGCGGCGCTGCGATCCTGGTCGACGATCACGACGCCGAGCCCGCGTGGCGACCCCTGCGACAGCATCCCGCCCATGACAACGAGGCACACCAGCGGCACAAGGGTCAGCAGCGCGAGGTCGAACCGGTCGCGCCACAGATGCGCGAGCTCCGCGGCCAGCGCGCGCCGGAACACGCTCATCGCGCCCAGTCGAACAGCACGCTCATCCCCGGACGCAGGTCCGCCACGCGCTCGACCGGGCGCAGCTCGACCGCGAACGCCCGGACGTCGTAGCCGCTCGACTGCCGCGTCGCGCGGACCGTCGCGAACGCGGCCTCGGGCGCGATATGCGTGACCCGGAACCGGACGTCGCGCGCCAGCGCCGGGACGTGGCCGACCAGGATGCCGCCCGGACGGACGCCGGCATATTGGCTCTCGCGCACCGTGATCTCGACATGGGGATGGTCGATGTCGATCACCTGATAGGCGGGCAGCACCGGGCTGACGATCTCGCCGGGCTGGAGCAACTTGCGCGACACCTCGCCGGCGATCGGCGACACCAGCCGGGTCTCGGTCATCAGCGACTGCGCGGTCGACAGCCCCGCCTGCGCGATCCGAACCTGCGCTGCCGCCGCCTGCTTGTCCTCGCTACGCGGCCCGGCGAGCGCCTTCTCATATTGCAGCCGCGCGGCCTCCGCGGACATGCGGCTGCTGTCGCGCGCCGCATGCGCCTCGTCGCGGCGCTGCGCCGCGATCACGCCTTCGGCATAGAGCGTGTCCGCGCGGCGGCTCGACGTCGCGCCCAGATCCGCCGCCGCCTGTGCCGATCGCCAGATCGCGCGGAGCGATCCGACATCCTCGCTGCGCGCACCCGCCTGCGCCACCGCATCGAGCGCCCGCGCGGTGTCGAGCACACCCTGCGCCTGGCGTTCGGCATTGCCCAGTTCCGGACTCGACAGCGTGGCGAGCACCTGCCCCGCCTTCACGCGCGCGCCCTCGTCGACGAGCAGGCGGTCGACACGCGCGAGCGCCTTGGTCGCGACGTTGACGCTGTCCGCCTCGACCATGCCCTGAATCTGCTCGGGCCCCGGACGGCTCGCGAGCCACAACCCGACCCCGACGATCGCGACGACGACGATCAGGCCGGCATAGAGCAGCAGGCGGGCGCGGCGGGTCGGCGGGGCGGTGGGGTCGCTCATCGGTCGGTTCCGTAGGTGAGGCGCTGGTCGGCCTGGGCGAGATGCGTGCCGAACGCGTCGAGCCGGCTGGCCGATGCGAGCAGCCCGGCGAGCGCGAGGTCGTATTCATAGGCGACCGCGATGCGCTGCGCCTCCGCGGTGTCGAGCGCGGCCTGCGCGGCGATCACCGGCGTCGCGGTCCCCTCGCCCTCGCGGAACGCCACCGCCTGCACGCGGACATTCTCGCGCGCCGCGACGAGGCTGCTGTCGAGCAGGACGAACGAGCGGCGTGCGCCCTCGACGAGATTATAGGCGCGGATCGTCGCGCTGGTGGCGATCCGGCGCGATTCGGCGGCGGTATCGGCGGCGGCGGCAGCCTGCGAGCGCGCGGCGTCCTCGGTACGCCGGCGATCGATGTTCGAGAGGATGGTGTACCGGACGCCGACGCCCGCGATCCAGTCCGGCTCGATCGGCAACGCGTTCGAGCGGTTGAAGTTGTATTCGCCGAACGCATAGGCCTGCGGCAACCGGCGCGACCGGGCAAGCGCGACGCCGGCGTCGGCGATCTGGCGCCCGGCGTCCGCGGTGCGGGCCTCCGGCGCCTTGCCCTCGCTGCCGAGGAAGGTCTCGACCGGCGCCAGCGGGCGCGTCTGGACGAACAACGCGGTCGTCGGCACCACCGCGCCGTCGATCTCGAGCAGCCGGGCGAGTTCGTCGCGCGCGGTCGCACTGGAAAGCTCGGCGCGCTGATACACGCGTTCGGCGGTATCGCGCGCGACCTGCACTTCCAGCGTGCGGGCGCGGGGAATGACGCCCGCCGATTCCAGCTTGCGCGTATCCGCGAGGATCTTGTCGAGCGCATCGCGGCTGCGGCGCGCGGAATCGAGCAGTCCCGCGGCGGCCTGCTGGCCGAAATAGGCACGGATGAGATTGATCCGCGCCAGGTCCACCACCTGCGCGCGCCGCCCCTCCGCCATTGCGACCCCGCCCTGCGCCGCACGCTGGATCGCCGGGATCGCGCCACCCGTATAGAGCGGCATCGCCGCCTGCACGGTCGGCCGGAAGACCTCGTCGCGGAAGCGGTAGCTGAGCTGGTCGGGGATCGCATCGAACAGTCCCGGCAGCGCCTGCGACAGCCGGCCGGTGATCTCGCTCGCGATCTGCTGGTAAGCGGGCGGCACGCTGGCGGGGAAGGACGCGAGGAAATCCTGCGTGCTGCCCAGCGCATCGCCCTTGGCCCCGGCAAGATCGACCGACAGCGTCTTCTCGTAGACCAGATACTGCGCCGACGCAGTGACGATCGGCCGGTGCAGCGTCCGCATCGCGTCGGCCCCCGCCTTCGCAGCGTCGACCCCGTGATCGGCCGCGCTGACTGCCCGCGACGTCCGGTCGAACCGCATTTGCGCCGCATCGAAACTCAGCGCCGTCTGGGCGTCCGCAGCCGACGACACGGGCACGGGCGCTGCCAGCGCGACCGCCGTCGCCATCGACCAATGCCACTTGCCCGCCACTGTTGCCGCCCTCGAAATCGCCACCCTGCTTCGTTGTAGCAGGGCATCGCGCGGGATGCGACGTATGTCGAGCCGCCGTCAGAGGAGGCCGAGCGGAGCCGGCGCTCCTGAACTGGCTAGCCAGCCTTCTCCAGAAACGCCGGACCGGTCACGAGCGCGGCAACGCATAGGCCAGCGTGTAATCCCCGTACCGCGTCCCCAGCGCGCCGTGCCCGCCAGCCGTGATGACGACATATTGCCGCCCGTCGGCACCGCGATACGTCATCGGGGTTGCCTGCGCGCCGGCCGGGAGCCGTGCCTTCCACACCACCTTACCGGTCCTGAGGTCGAACGCACGCAGATACTGGTCGGTGGTCGCGGCGATGAAGGCGAGCCCGCCGGCCGTGACGATCGATCCGCCCAGGTTCGGCACGCCGGTCTTGATCGGAACGCCCAGATGCGAACCGAACAGCCCGGTATCGCGCGCGGTCCCCAGCACTTCGCGCCACAGCACCTTCTGCGTCTTCAGGTCGACCGCCGTCAGATGGCCCCAGGGCGGGGCGTTGCACGGCGCGCCGAAGATGCCGATCCACGCCTGGACGACCGCGACGTACGGCGTGTTGTACTGCGTCTGCAGCTGCGCCTGCCGCGCGTTCTCGCCACCCTGCTTCTGCTTCATCAGCGGCGCGACGCGCGGGTCGTCGCGGCGCATCAGCCACAGCTTGAACGGCATCTCCATCGTGTTGACGGTCATGATGCCGCGCACCGGGTCGACCGCGGCGCCGCCCCAGTCGGTCACGCCGTCGAACGCGGGATGGCCGATGATGGGTTTCAGGCCGAGCGGCTGATAGATGCCCGCGCCCTGCGACCGCCGGATATCGATCCGGCACATCAACTGGTCGATCGGCGTCGCGCCCCAGGTCGCCTTCTCGCTCGGCGCAGGCGGCGTGAACGACGGCATCCCGACGGAGAAGGGCTGCGTCGGCGATACCGTGACGCCGGGCGTGGCGCCGTCCGTCCGAACGGGTCGCTCGGCCACCGCGGCGATCGGTGCGCCGGTCAGCCGGTTGAGGAAATAGACCTGGCCCATCTTTGTGGTCTGCAGCAGCGCCGGAATCGTCCGCCCGTCGGGCGCGCGATAGTCGAACAGCGACGGCCCGATCGGCAGGTCCATGTCCCACATGTCGTGATGCACCAGCTGGCGGCTCCAGCGCAGCTTGCCGGTCGCGACGTCCAGCGCGACGATCGAGCTCCCGAACCGGTCGTCGAACGGCCGGCGATAGCCGATCCAATAGTCCGGGGACGCGTTGCCCGTGCCCAGATAGACGATGCCGTTCGCGGCATCCGCGGTGATCGCACCCCAGACATTCGGCGTCCCGCGCGTATAGACCTGCCCCGCGGGCAAGGGCGCGATGGCGTCCTGCGACCGGCCGACGTCCCACGCCCAGACCGGTGCGCCCGAGACGGGATCATAGGCGCGGACGACGCCGCTGGGGATGTTGCGGTTGACGTTGTCGGTGATGCGCTCGCCGATGATCAGCCGCCCGTTGACGACCATCGGCGGCGACGTCCCGATCTGGTCGGACGCCTTCGAGACGCCCATGTTCGCGCGCAGGTCGATGCTGCCGTTCTGGCCGAAGCTCGGACACACCCGCCCGGTCTCCGCATCGAGCGCGACCAGCCGCGCGTTGAAGGTCGGCGCGAAGATGCGGTGCGGGCACGGCGTCCCCGCCGGCGCCTCGAAATGGGCGACGCCGCGGCACACGAGATAGTTGTTGCCCTTGACGCTCGCCGCCTCGTGCCAGCTCCACCGCGTCCGCCCGGTGGTCGCGTCGATCGCCTGGACGAACGAATGCGGCGTGCAGGTGTAGAGCGTGTTGCCGATATGGATCGGTGTCGCCTCGGAATGATATTCGCGCTTGTGCTCGGTGGTCTCCGCCGCGACCGGCAGGTCGCCGGTGCGCTGGGTCCAGGCGAGCGTCAGGCGATCGGCGTTGGCCGGGGTGATGTCGGCGAGCGAGGAATAGCGCCGACCCGACGCGGTGCCGCCATATTCCGTCCAGTCGCCATCCGCTTCGCTGCCAGGCGATACAGGGCCGGCGCGCATGGCGTGCGCCGGCGCCTGCGCCTCGACCGCCCGTCCGCGGACCGCGAGCGTCGCGACGAACAACACTGCAACGCCGGCCGCGATGGCGGGTGCGGCGTGCCCAAGGCCCGTCCGCCGCCGCGCGGTGCCGCCGCGGTGCCAGCTCACCAGCAGGATCAGGACCAGCAGCACGGTCGGCGCGATGACCCGCGGCACGAGCTGCAGGCCGTCGAACCCGACCTCCCACACCGCCCAGACGAGCGTCCCGATCCAGATCCCCAGGAACAGCCAGCTGCCGCGCGGGTCCTGCCGACCGACCAGCGCACCGCTGACGATCATCGCAAGACCCGCGATCAGGTAATAGGGCGACCCATGCCACGCCACCAACACCGCGCCCGCGACGGCGAAGAATCCGCCGAGTATCGCGACGATCCACCCGAGCGCGCGTGCCAGAATTCGTCTCATGCCAGTTCGCTCCGCCCGGTGTCCTCGTTCAGCTAACGTAGGATAAGCGGACAGGCTGCTTCATGACAAAGAATTCATCGCCGGTTCACCCGGAACAGCGCGCTTCTCAGGGGCCGACATCGGCAGCACCGCTCTCGACGCGCAACGCCTTTCCGGCCTTGAACCCCAGTGCCGTGCCGACGCGGTCGTCCCAGCCATAGGGATCGTTGCGCACGATCGGCTCGCCGGCATCGTCGAACAGCACCGTCTGGTACAGCATCCGGACCGGGATCTGGCGCGGCAGCTTGACGAACGTCTCCTTGCCCGTCGCGCGCGCCTGCTGCCACTGTTCGTACACGCCCCCGTCGCGTGCCAGCATGTCGGCGAACCCCAGCGCATCCTCAACGCGGACGCAGCCATGGCTGCGCTGGCGCTGGACCTCGGCGAACAGCGCCTTTGCTGGCGTGTCGTGAAGATAGATCGCATGCTCGTTCTGCATGTCGAACTTTACCAGCCCGAGCGAGTTCTTCGGCCCGGGCTGCTGGACGATCCAGCCGTTCTTCCAGACCATGTTGTTCGCCTTGAGATAGCCTGCGCCCTTGCTGGCGAGATCCTTCTTCTGGATCGAACGCGGCACCGTCCAGGTCGGGTTGGCGACCAGGCGGAAGATCGGCGATCCGAGCTGCGGCGTCTCGGTATCGGGTTCGCCGACCACGACCTTGCGGCTGTCGGCGATCTTCCCGTCGCGCCAATAGGTCAGCCGTGCCGCGGCGAGGTTGACGTCGATCCGCGTCGCGGGCGGCGTCCGCTCCAGCCAGCGCAGCCGTTCCATCGCCACCGCGATCGCGCGCGAGCGGTCGACGTCCGACATGTTGAGGATCGCGAGCGCCTCGCCGCCGATGATCCCGTCGGGCTTCATCGCATAGTCCGCCTGCATCCGCCGTACCGCGGCCACCATCGCGGGCGTGTACCGGTCGCCGGACGCGGCGTCGGGCGCGAGATAGTCGAGGACCGCCAGTTCGCGCGCGATCGCGGGCAGGCGCGGATCGGCCGCGCCCGGCTCGATCGCCTCGCCGGTGCTGGCAATCGCGGCAACCGGCGCCTGGGGGTCGCGTCGCAGCGCGCGATAGGCATCCGACAGTTTCTTGTAATTGGCGTCCTGCGGCGCCAGTCCGTCCAGCCACCCCGTCAGGTCACCGGCGGCGAGCGCCGCCGCCAGTCCCGCCTTCAGATCGGGCGCGGGCCGCGGGACGCTGTACACCTCGTAGAGTTTCGAAGGATCGGTCGCACCGCGCGCCAACGCTCCGGCGAAGCGCAGCGCCTGGGCGGTACGGCCCGCGTCGTCGTTCGCTGCCGCGCCGAAATCGACCTGGTCGAGACTGTGGGTGGCGCGGGCATCGATCGCGTTGCGCAACTGCGCCGCCGTCCGGTCGCTCCACTTTGCGGCCTCGGCCGACGCCGCGGCGTTCGATGCAGCACTCTGGTCCGGCACCACCTGGACGCTACAGGCAGGCAGCAACAGCCCCAGTGCCAATGACTTAGTGAAGATCGAACGCACGCATTACTCCCCATGACTTGCTCGTTGAACGCACCCGGACCCGGTCGGCTCCGCATTTCCGCCCGGGTCGCGATCTATTCGCTTCAAACCGATTGAGCCGGCCCGTTCGCGCGCTGCGACCAACGCCCGCGCGGCAACGAAAGATTCACCCGATCATGCTGTAAGGCGGGGACAATCTTCGACCGGAACCCCCATGCCCCAATCCCTGCTCTCGCGCCGCGCCCTCATCAACGGCGGGACCGCCGCCCTCGTCATGGCGGCCCTGTCCGAACGGGTGTCCGCACGCACGCCGGAACGCCGCCTCAAACTGACCAACGCGAACACCGGGGAGCATTACGACGCCTGCTTCTTCGCCAATGGCCGCTATCGGCCCGAGGGGCTGGCCGAGCTCAACCACGCCATGCGCGACTGGCGGACGGGCGCGACGCGGACGATGGATCCCAGGCTGCTCGACCTGCTGGTCGATGTCCGCGACCGCCTCGACGTCGCCCCGCGCAGCCCCTTGAAGCTGGTCTGCGGCTATCGCAGTCCCAAGACGAACGGCGCGATGCATGCGCGCTCGCACGGGGTCGCCAGCAACAGCCAGCACATGCTCGGCAAGGCGACCGACATCGCGATTCCCGGCGTGCCGCTCGCGCGCCTGCGGGATGCCGCCCTGTCGCTGCGGGGCGGCGGCGTCGGCTATTATCCGCACGATGGCTTCGTCCACGTCGACACCGGCCCCGTGCGCCACTGGAGCTGATCCGCGCGTCGGCGTTTCCCGCGACGATGGCCCGGGGGCTGCTGCCTAAGGCGCGACTGCCAGACTAACCGGAGCCTCGGGTGCGTCCCGCAGCGACACCGCCAGTCGTCCGCTCGCGGGTCGCGGCACCTCGATCGTCCCGCCGGTGAAGCCGTCGGGGATCGCGGTGGCCGGCGCGTCGGTGCCGTCCGACACGCTGCGCACCAGGAACAATCCGTCGCCCGCCAGCATGCATCGTCCGCCCGCAGGCGGGCAGCGGAGCGCGGTGAGTGTCGGCAGCCGCACGAGCGTCGCGAGCGGCTGCCAGTCGCCCGCAACGCCATTCTGGACCAGCCGGAAGCGAAGCGGCCCATGCGCCGAATCGCCCAGCGTGACGGAGGGCACGAAAGCCGCGATCCCGACCCGTGGATCCTGCAGCCGCAAGGGAAGCGCCACCACCGGCAGGCTCTCGCCGGCCGTCACCTCCACCACGGTGCCGGCGGTCAGGCGCGTCGCCCCCTCCGCGCGCAGCGAGAATGTCAGCCGCGCGTCCGCGGGCACCAGCTCGTCGCCCGACAGCGCGAGGGGCAGCGCGGGTGCCGGCCCGATCCGCTCGACCGTCTTGCCGACCAGCGTGGCCGCGGGGCGCGCGGGCGCGACGGTCATCTTCAACGGTACCACGCGACCGTCGTTGAGCGTGACCCTGGCCTCGCGCGACTGCCCGGGCTGCAACGCACCGACCGCGGCCATGTCTGTCGTCATCGGCAGCCGGTCGGTCGCGCCGCTGCGCTCGAGCGGGCCTGGCCGGAACTCGACTCCGTCGATGTCGAGCGCCGCCACCTGGTCGAGCCGCGTGCCGGTCAGCACCCCGCCCCGGTCGCCCGCGCGCAGGTCGAAGCTCGCGATCCGGCTGGCTTCGGCGAACGCACGGATCCGGATCCGCTGCGGCTCGGTCGCGCCCTGGCTGCTCACGACGATCGTCACGTCGCCCGGGCCGGCACCGGCGAGCGGCACTTTCAGCGCCAGCGCGTCCGCCCCGTCCGCGCGCCACGCCACGCCCTGTACCGGGCCGGTGCCGCGCTCCATCGCCACCGTGGTGACGCATGCCGCAGCGGCCCCGGTGAGCCGCAACGGCGTCTCGCGTCCGACGACCAGCGTCGCATCCCCCGCTGCCCGCCAGCTGCGACCGGCGGGGGCCACCAGCCGGAACGTCGGTCCGTCGAACGGCTGGAAACCCCACAGGCCGTGCAGCGTCGCCTGCGTGCCCGGCCCGAACGCGGTCGCGTCCGCCGCGCCGAGCACATAGCCGCCGCGTGCCGGGTCGGCGGTAGCCGGGATCTCCATCACGCGGCCGCCCGAGCCCGTCAGCCGCACGGCCATCTGCCGCGCATAGTCGGTCGCGAATACCAGCGGCGCCCCACTGACCGGCAGCACCAGACCGGGCTGAGTGGCGCATAACGCGCTCTCGTCGCCGGCGGACAGCGGCGGCAGCGCGGGGGGTGCTACGCTCGGCAGTGCGGCCACCAGGACCGACTGCGGCTTGCGGAACGACGGCACCGTGTTGAGCAGCAGCGCGGTCGTCGGGCCGTGCTGGACGCCCAGCGCCGGGATGAACTGGAGTTGCGCCGACTGGAACGCGCCGAAGATACGCGCGACGTCGCGGATCACGCCGACATAGGGGCTGTAATAGCCGAACCCGGCCTGCGGCGTGGAGCTGAGCTGCAGCGCGATGTCAGCGGGCGCACCGGCCAGCGTCTGCGCGATCGAGCTGGTCTGCCCGTCGGCGAGCACCGCGGCGTTGCTCCCCTGCGTCAGGCAGGCGACGCGCGCGTCGGGCTGGCGGAGCAGGCAGTCGGTATCGAGCTTGACCGCCAGGCTGCGCGCGAGCTGCGGCGACACTGCCGAGAGCGCAGCGGGATCGCGCCGGGTCACGCGGTCGACGAACGTCTCGAGCCGCGCGCGGTCGAGCATCGCCTGGTTGAGTTCCTGCGACGCGCGCACGAACGCGCCCGGCCGGCTGCGGATCGCGGACCCCACCGCGTCGAGCGCACCGCCCGTCTCCGGCACCATCAGCACCACCGCCTGGCCCGCGCCCTGGGGCACGACCGCGTCGATGGTCGCCTTTTTCGGTTTCCAGGTCTCGGCCGAGACCAGCCAGTTCTTGGGTGGCGGATTGGTCGCGCCGCGCAGGAACGCCAGCACCAGCCGGTACCGCGCGCCCTGCCCCGCCGGCAGCTCAGCTGCGATCCGCAGCCGGTCGCCGGCCGACAGATTGGGCACCTGCGACAAGGGCAGCGTCTCGCCGCCATGCGTCACCGAGATACGCAACACCGGCCCCGCCAGGTCGAACGCCGTCGTCTCCGCGGCGGCCGGACCGATGCCGAGCCCCGCCGTCGCCACGCAGGCGATCCCGCGCATCGCACGGCGGACAATCGCTCGGAGGACAAGGGCAATCGACGTCACGGCGACGGTCATAACCGTCTGCGACCGCGTGGCAATCCGTTCGGGCCGTTCGGGCCCGCGCGATGCGGCCCTCGTATCCGGGCCGACCGCGCCCCATCTTGCGGTTGTCCGTCAGACGCAGGAGCCCGCGCGCATGTTCATCGCCATGAACCGTTTCCAGGTCATTCCCGACAAGGCGCCTGCCTTCGAGGAGCTCTGGCTGTCGCGCGATTCGCATCTGGCCGGCGTCCCCGGGTTCGTCGCGTTCAGCATGCTGCGCGGGCCGGCGGCCGACGACCATGTTCTCTATTCGTCGCACACGACGTGGCAATCCCGCGAGGATTTCGAGGCGTGGACGCGCTCGGACGCGTTCCGCGCCGCGCACCGCGGGGCGGGCAACCACGCGCCGCTGTATCTCGGGCCACCCCGCTTCGAGGGCTTCGAGATCATCCAGACGGTGACGCCGTCGACGGGCGCCGCTTCGTGACGGCCAGGCGATCGGCGATCGCCAGCCGCGTCGAACTCGCGATCGACCGGGCCGTGAGCGCGGTCGCCGGGCCGATCGTTGGTGGCATCGCCGCGTTCAACAAGAGCCGACTGCCGCCGCGCGATGCGCCGCACCCGCTGCTGACTGGCATCCACCAGCCGATGACCAAGGAGCTGACCCTCACCGACCTCGCGGTCGTGGGCAGCATCCCGCCCGAGCTCGACGGCCGCTATGTTCGCATCGGTCCCAACCCGGTCGCAGCGGACCCGCGCGCCTACCATTTCTTCACCGGCGACGGCATGCTGCACGGCGTGCGCATCGCAGGCGGTCGCGCGCACTGGTATCGCAATCGCTGGATCCGCTCGACCGACGTCGCCGCCGCCAGGCAGGTGCCCGCCGCCCCCGGACCGCGGCACGTCTTCGATACCGTCAACACCAGCGTGTTGCACCACGCCGGGAGCGGCTGGGCGCTGGTCGAGGCGGGCAGCACCCCGGTCCGGTTCGACGAGCATCTCGAGGGCCAGCGCTACGACGATTTCGGCGGCACCCTGCCCGGCTCGTTCACCGCCCACCCGCGGCGCGATCCGGCGACGGGCGAGCTTCACGCGCTCTGCTACGAGGCGACCGACCCCAAGCGCGTCCGCTACAACGTCATCGACGTCGCGGGCACGGTCCGGCGCTCGGTTACGATTCCGGTCGCGCACGGACCGCTGATCCACGACTGCGCCATCACCGAACGCTATGTCGTCGTCATGGACCTGCCGCTCACCCTGTCGATGCGCACGGTACTGGCGGGGCACGGCTTTCCCTACCGCTGGAACGAGAAGCACCCGGCCCGGATCGGGCTGCTGCCGCGGGAGGGCGGTGCCGAGGACATCCGCTGGTGTGCGCTCGATCCGTGCTTCGTGTTCCACACCGCCAACGCCTACGACCTGCCCGACGGGCGCGTGGTGCTCGACGTCATCGCCTATGACCGCATGTTCGCCGGCGACAATCTGGCGCCCGACGAACAGCCGCGCGGGTTCGAGCGCTGGACGATCGATCCGGAGACCGGGACGGTGGAGCAGCGCCCGATCGACTTCGCGCCGCAGGAACTGCCGACGATCGACGAACGCCGCACCGGCCTGCCCTATCGCTACGCCTATGCGCTTGGCCTGCCCGAGCAGCTGACCGACACGCTGGTCGGCGAGGCCCCGCTGATCAAGCATGATCTGGCGCGCGGCACGCGGCAGCTGCACGCGTTCGGGCCGGGACGCATCGCCGGCGAGTTCGTCTTCGTGCCGCGCGCGCCCGATGCGGACGAGGATGACGGCTGGCTGCTGGGGTTCGTGATCGACGCAGACGGTACCAGCAGTGCGCTGGAGATCCTCGATGCGAGGGACCTGCAGGCATCCCCCGTCGCGTCCATCACGATTCCCCACCGCATCCCGCCCGGCATCCATGGTGCCTGGCTCCAATCCGCCGGTCCGGCCACCGGACCCCGACGCGCGTAGGGGGCCGCCCCCGCCCGGTCGCCCCGGTCAGCCGAGCGCGGCGACGATGTCCTCGATCGTGGCATTGGCGACGCCGCGGCGTGCGAGATGCGTCGCCATCCGGTCCCACCAGCCGTGGAACCGCGCCAGGTCCGCTGCATCGCGCACATAGGGCGTATGGCCGGGCACCAGCGACGGCGAATGGAACGAAAAGGTCAGCAGGCGCACGCCATCGTCCACGGCAACGTCGACCGCCTCGATCGCCGCCTCGATCGGCATGTCCTCCGGGGTCAGCGCGATCCGTGACAGCAGCCCCGCGCGGGAGAACACGCCGCGGCCCCGCGGAACGCGACCGAGCGCCCGGTGCAGCGGCGCGCCGTACCGCCGCAAACCGCCGGTGAACACCGTCGTCAGCGGCAGTTCGACCAGCCCGCCGGTGCGATAGGCGCCGCTGTCGAGCGCCGTGAAATCGGGCCCGCCATCCGCGCTGTAGTCGTAGCCGGGACGCACCGAGCTATCGATCCGGTACCCGCGCTCGGCGAGCAGCGCGACCGTGCGCGGCCCGATCCCGTAGCGCCCCGCGCGATAGACGCGCGGCCGCCGGCCGAACGCGTCCGCGACCCGGTCGGTCAGCGCATCGATCTTCGCCGCCTCGAGCGCCGGGAGCAGGTTCCCCGCATAGCTCGTCACCGGCGTGACGGGTTCGTCGAATGGCGGGTTGACCCAGGGGTGGAGCTGAGTCCCGATCTCGGAGCGGCCATCTTCCACCACGCGCGACAGGATGGCGACGGCGGCGGGATCGGTCGCGATCGGATGGTCGATCAGGCAGGCGAGCGCGATGCCGTGGTCGACGAACCGGCGATGCGCATCGGCAAATCCCGCCATCGCCGTCGTCGCGCGGTTCGCCCTATCCAACGGCTTGCGCCAATCGAACTCCTCCTCGACGTCGACGAAGACGGTGTAGCGCGTGCCGAACGACGCCGGCCACGCCACTCTCTGCGCGTCGGTGGCGGGCGGTACGCGGTACGCGGGCCCGGCGGTCACCGGACGGTGTCGGACGCCTGCCCCAGACCGCGATCCCGTGCCGAGGGCAGGCGCAGGGTCAGGCGATTAACATCGATCGTGAGCCCACCGCCCAGCTCGCCGGCGAGGTTCTGCACCAGCCGCAACGTGAAGCCCGTGCCTAGCAGCGGTGCGCCCTCGATCTCGTCCTCGGCATCGATGCTGAGCAGCGTGTCGCCCGCATGTGCCGGAAGCGCGCGCGGGCGATCGAACGCCAGTGAGACCTCGCCGGCCGCGGTGCCCGTTGCGATGCCGATCCGCTCGCCCTGCCCGCAGGCCGAGACGAGCGCGGCCAGCAGGCGACCGACCAGCCGCTCGACGACGCGGTCGTCCCCTGCGATGGCGCAGTCCGAACTGCCCGGATCGACCAGCAGCGTCGCGCCACGCAGGCTCGCGAGCGGCGCCAGGTCGCGCACGACACGCTCGAGCAGCGGCACCACCGGCACGATCGTCGGGCGCAGGTCGAGCGCGTGCCCCTCGATCCGCGCGGCGGTATCGAGGTCGTCGATCGCGGCGAGCAGGTCGCCGGCCTGGGTGCGGATCGCGGTCGCGCGCTCGCGATAGGTCGGCGACACCGGCCCCAGCAGCTCGGTCTCGATCAGTTCGGCAAAGCCGGCGATGGCGTTGGTCGGCGTACGCAGTTCGTGGACCAGCTGGCGCAGCGAATCGGAGACGGGCGACGTCGCCGCCATCCGTTCCGCGACCTCGTCGGCGCGCGGCCGGCGCGCGGTGCCGCGCATGCCCGTGAAGCGCCCGCTGTCGTGATCGAACGCCGGGATCCCCGACATCCGCCACGCGCCCGCCGCATCGGACTGCCCGCCGACCTGCAACCGTGCATCGCCGAAGCGCGACCGGCGCCGGAAGGCACCGGCGACGACGCCGTCGACCTGCGCGTCGCCCTGCCGGGTGGCGTGTGCCAGCGAGACCCCGACCAACGGCGAGCGCGTGACCCCCTCGATCCAGCGGATGACGCCGCTCGCGTCGGTCTCGAACCGGAAGCTTTCCGCCTCGACCCGTGGCGCGACCGGCGGCGCAGGGGGGATCACCCGGTCGCGATTGAAGGCGTCGATCCGCGCGACCAGGTCGGAAATCTCGAACCGCGCGGGGTCGCTCGATCGCTCGGCGGCGATGTGGCGGAACGCCTGCGCGACCACCGGCAGGCCACGGGCGATGTCGCCGAGCGCCATGAACGGGGTCTCGCTGAGCGGTGCGGCCACGACGCCGGGCGTCGCGACAGGCGCAGGCACGGGCTCGACCGCCGGGGCGGACTCCACCACCGTCTCGACCACCGGTTCGACGAAGGTCTCGGCGACCAGCTCGGGCTGCGGCAGAACGAAATCGACCGCACCGAAACTCTGCAGCCCCCGCGCGACCTCGGCGGGCAGGTCGCGGCGATGGCGCAGCACCGACCGCCCCGTCGGCGACAGCCGCGGCAGCAGGCCGAGCCAGTCCGCCGCAGGCAACGTCACCATGCGCAGCACGGGCGCGGCGATCGCCAGTTCGTCCTCGGCGAAGAACCCGACCAACGCGGCCCCGGGCGACGCGAACGCCAGCGCACGCGCACTCGCGGCGCGTACGCTCGCGGGCACCGCCTCGCGCAGCACGCGCAACCGCTCGATCGCGGACTCGTCCGCGACCGCACGCCCGCGACCCATCAGGTCGACCAGCTGGCGCCATGCCGACTGCGCGCCGAAGCCGGTCGCCATGTCGGCGGAAAGCACCGTCTTCAGGCTGTCGTCGAACCGCACAGGCACCCCCGGACCGACGCTTCGGGAACGCGCGCCGTCGCCCTGCACTACCGCGCTCCACACGCGGAAGGAACAGGCGATTTCATCGCGTCGCAATGTGGGACAATTGCGTTTCGCCGCAATTATCTTATCGCTATGGGGGTGTGTGACAGCGCGGATCGCAATGTCTTGGGAGTAATGCTGAAATGACTTTTGACCGGATCGATCGGCAGATCCTGTCGCTGTTGCAGGCCGACGGCCGGATGACGAACGTCGATCTCGCCGATCGCGTCGGGCTGACCGCGCCGCCCTGCCTGCGCCGCGTCCGCGCGCTCGAAGAAGCCGGGGCGATCCGAGGCTACCACGCCGATCTCGACGCCGGGAAGCTCGGCTTCCCGATCACGGTGTTCGCGATGGTCAGCCTGCGCAGCCAGGCCGAGCACGACCTGACCGCGTTCGAGCAGCATATCGCCGATGTTCCCGAAATTCGCGAATGTCATATGCTGAACGGTGAAATCGACTTCATCCTGAAGATCGTGGCGGCGGACCTGAAGAGCTTTCAGGAGATCCTGACGACGCATCTGACGCCCGCGCCGAACGTCGCGAGCGTGAAGACCTCGCTGACCATCCGGACCGCAAAGGCGTTGTCGGGCATCCCCGTGACGCTGGACTGACGCGCCAGCGGGCGCGCCGTTATCCCGGCGGCGCGCTTACCGGGAAGCCAGCTGCATCCCGGTCTTGCGAACCCACTGCGCCATCTGGTCGCCCGCGTTCAGGCGGACGAAGCAGGTCCCGCCGCGCGCACGATACTGGCGGCAGACCGAATCGGCGTCTGCACGGCTGAACCCGCCAACCGACAGGCGATAGAAGTCCTCACCCTTCGCGCGGAAGTTCATCCCGTTGGGCGTGTGGCCGGCAAAGGCGGCGAACCGCCGCGTCGCCCGACCCCAGGCATCCTTGGCAACGCCCGCGCTGTCGAACGCGCCGAGCTGGACGAACCAGTTGCCGGTCGCGGGCTTGCGTGCCGTGTCCGCAACCGTGGCCGCCGGGCGCGATGCCAACGCGACCTTCATCGCGCCGGCCGGCCGCAACAGCATCGCGGGCAGCGCCTGGACGACTTCCTGCCGCGGGGCATAGGTGATCTTCGTCGCGCCGTTCGCAGCCGGGGCCATCGCAACCGCCACCGGCGACGTCGCCATCGGGGCTTCGGCAACCGGCGCGACCGCGGCCAGCGCCTGCGGATCGGCATCGCGCGCGACCGGCGCGGTGTTCAACGCGAGGGCGACCGGCTGGCCGCCATCCTGCACCGCGCGCACGCCGAGCAACCCTGCGACCTGGTCGGACGCCCTGGCGGGCTGCGCGAACGCCGCCCATTGCTCGAGCCGCGCATCGACGTCGCCCGGCGCCATGTCGGCTGCCGCGACGACGCGTGCCGCCTGCCAGTTGCCCGCCAGCGCGAAACTGAGCGCCAGGTTCTGCCGGACCTTGGCCGTCGTCGCAGGCGAGCGCGCCAGCGCGGTCAGCACCTCGATGCCCCCCGCCGTATCACCCGCCAGCGACAGCGCCAGCCCGCGATCGCTCGCCGGGATCACGCCCGCATAGGTCGCAAGCGTCGTCCGCGCGGCCTGCCAGTCGCCGGTCGCGACCTGCGACAGCGCCAGGTTGAGCGCCGCCTTGCCGTTGCCCGGCGACAGCGACAGCACGTCGCCATAGGCCTGCGTCGCCGACGCGAACCGCCCGCCCTGCATATAGCTCTGCGCCAGCAGCTGCCGATATTCCGCCGACCGCGGCATCAGCGCGACCGCGCTCTCGGCAAAGCCGATCGCGGCCTGTCCGTTGTTCTTCGCCAGCGCACTCTGTGCACGGCCCGCATTGCTCGCCGCGCTCTTGGCCGCCAGCGCGCCGGCACGATCGCTGGCCGACGCCACCCCGTTGCCGTTCGCCGTGCATCCGACCATCGGGCCGCCGAGCACCAGCGCGGACAGACCGGCCATCAGGAATTTGGTCTTCATCGGAAGAGCCCCTATTTCGCCGTCTTTGCCGACGGCAGCTGCGCGATCAACGCGTCCACCTCCGGCAAGGACGAGAGGAATGCGTCCAGCGCCTGGGTCACAAGCTTCTGGGACGAAAGATTGGTGACCGCGCTCGCCAGCCGCAGCCGCAGATGGCGCTCGGTCTCGAGACGCAGCGTGAACGCGGCCTTCGACTTCTTGGTCAGTGCGGCACTCTCGCGCCCGATCCGCGTCGCGGTGGCGACCGACACCAGCTTCACCGCGACCGGTGCGGCTTCCGATGCCACGCGCTCGATCTCGGCCTTCAGTTCCTCGCGTTCGACGAGCACGGCGGGCACCGGCACGGGGGCAGGCACCGGCGTATGAACGGCCTGATCCGGCTCGGGCGCACCCATGTCGTTCCAGCCGAGATCGTCGGCGGTCGACGCCATCGTCGCGAACCCGCCGCCGAACCCCTGCGGGCGCATTGCCGGACGTGCGGTACCCTTGCGCGCGAGCAGCGTCGACGACAGCGACGCGAGAGCCTTGGGCTGTGCCATCACCCGACCACCCGGCGACCGAAGCCGCTCGACGCGCTGCGCTGGCCGTAGGCGGCGGGCGCGGTCGGCACGCTGAACACCGTGCGGCGGAAGTTCTTCTCGAGCCGGTCGGAGATATAGACCCACAAGGCGGTGATCTCGGCGGCCGACTTGCCCTTGGGGTCGACCTCCATGACCGTGCGGCCGTCGATCATCGACGCGGCGAAATCGGTGCGCTGGTGGATCGTGATCGGCGCCACCGTGCCGTGCTGCGACAGCGCGACCGCGGCGTCGGCGGTGATCCGCGCCTTGGGAGTGGCGGCGTTGACGACGAAGATCAGCGGCTTGCCCGCGCGCTCGCACAGGTCGACGGTCGCGCCCACCGCGCGAAGATCGTGCGGGCTCGGCCGGGTCGGCACGACGATCAGCTCGGCGACCGCGATCACGCTCTGGATCGCGACGGTGATCGCCGGCGGCGTATCGATCATCGCCAGCTTGAAGCCCTGCTGGCGCAGCACCTCGAGATCGGCGGCGAGCCGGGCGACGGTCGTCTGGGCAAAGGCGGGATATTCCGCCTCGCGCTCGTTCCACCAGTCGGACAGCGAGCCTTGCGGATCGATATCGATCAGCACGACCGGACCTTGCCCGGCCAGCTGCGCCTGCACGGCCAGATGTCCAGACAGGGTGGTCTTGCCCGACCCCCCCTTTTGTGATGCCAACGCCAGAACGCGCATAGTCCCCCGAACTCCGCCAATTGACCGGAGCAATGGCACGCCGGGGGCTAAGAACCGGTTAACGCGGCATCACGACCCGATATGGTGAATATCCCGTTTCCCTTCCCCTTTGCGTTCGCTGCGGAAGGGCGGCATTATGCGGGCATGGACTTGGTTGGGGTGGGACGATGCGGAAGCTGATTTTTGGCGCGGTGGCGGCGGGGCTGATGGGCGCGGCGCTGCCTGCCGGGGCGGACGTGAAGGCCGGCGTCGATGCCTGGTCCAGGGGAGACTTCCTCAAGGCCGTCGCCGAATGGCGGCCGCTCGCGATCGCCGGCGATGCCGACGCGCAGTTCAACCTGGCGCAGGCGTACAAGCTCGGTCGCGGCGTGCCGCTCGATCCGGGGCTCGCCGAGAGCTGGTTCCGCAAGGCCGCGGTCCAGGGGCACCTGCAGGCCGAGGACAATTACGGGCTCGCGCTGTTCCAGTCGGGCAAGAAGACCGAGGCGCTGCCGTGGCTCGAGAAATCGGTCGCGCGTGGCGAACCTCGTACGCAGCTGGTGCTCGGCACGATGCTGTTCAACGGCGACGGCGTCGCGCGCGACTATCCCCGCGCCTATGCGCTGATGACGCGCGCCTCGGCGTCGGGGCTGCAATCGGCCTCGCAGACGCTCGCGCAGATGGACCAGTATATCTCGCCCGCGGATCGCGAAAAGGGCACAGCCCTCGCCCAGCAATATGCCGCGCAGACCCGCATGACGCCTGCGCCGACCGGCACGCGCCCGCGCCAGACGGTCGCCAACGAACGGCCGACCGCACCCTCGCGCCAGCCCGCGCCGCAGGTCGCTGCCGCGCCGCCACGCCCGACGGTCGCCCAGACCACGGCCGCATCCGCGCCGACGCGCACGACGCCGCCGCGCGCTACCCCCGCTCCCGCGACGCGACCGGCGCCGGTGGCAAAGCCTGCTCCGACGCCCAAGGCCGTGGCGAAGGCGCCACCGAAGCCCGAGCCCAAGCCCGCGGCCCCTTCGGGCAACTGGCGGATCCAGCTCGGCGCGTTCGGTACGCCCGGCAATGCCGAGGCGCTGTGGAACCGCATCCGCGGCAAGCTCGGCGGCGCACAGCCCTATTACGTCAAGGCCGGCACGGTGACCCGCCTCCAGGCCGGCGGCTTCGGCTCGAAGGCCGCGGCGACGCGCGCCTGCGCCGCCTCCGGGCAGCCCTGCGTCATCGTCGCACCCTGACACGGATCAATAGCCCCGCTAGGTCGTTCCGGTCTGACATCGACCGGGAGAAAGATGTAATGCGTTTCACGAAATTCGCGCTGGCGGTTGCCGGCGCTGGCCTGGCCTGCGCCTGTTCGCCAAGCTCGACGACCGCGGGCAATGCCGCCGATACCGGAGCCGGCGACACCGTCTCGATCCGCAATCTCGCGGAAACCGAGGTCGCCCGGCCGGCGCGCGAGCCCGACCGGATCGCCGGCCGGTTGATCCCGACGCCGTCGGACAGCGGCTCGCGCTATTATCTGCTGCGCGAGCGCAAGGCGCTGACCGACACGCACATCGCCATCATCCGGCAGGAGCATGCCGGTCGCGTCGCCTATGCGCGCGCGGAGGTCGATTGCGACAAGCGCCTGTTCCACGTCCTCGGCACCGGGCCCAACCGCGCGCTGGTCGAAACCAACATCGCGCATGACGGGCCGCTGCGGCCGATCAAGGGCCTGCCGCTCCGCGAGGAACTGGCGCGCTATGTCTGCGAGGTCGCGGGTACGCCGCTCAAGGCCGCCTGATAGCCGTCATCCCGGGTTCGTCCCGGGATCCAGGGTTGTAGGCCTCAGCGTTCGTAACCCTGGATCCCGGGACACGCCCGGGATGACGCAATCAAGCCAGAACCCACTCGCTCCGCGCGATCCCCTGCGCATACAACAAAGCCGTCAGGTCCCCGTGATCGATCCGCGCCGCCGCCGCCGCCGCGACGATCGGCTTGGCGTGATAGGCGACCCCCAGCCCCGCCGCCTCGATCATCGCGAGGTCGTTCGCGCCGTCGCCGACCGCCAGCGTCGCCTCGGGCGCGAGCCCGTGCTCGGCGATCGCCGCCTGCAGCGTCGCCAGCTTGGTGTGCGACCCGACGATCGGCTTGGTCACCGTCCCCGTCAGCGCCCCGTCGGCGATCTCAAGCACGTTGGCGATCGCGCGCTCGAACCCGATCTCGGCGGCCACGGGTTCGGCAAACCGCGTGAACCCGCCCGACACCAGCACCGTCCGCGCGCCCCGCGCCCGCATCGTGCCGACCAGCGCCTTCGCCCCCGGCATGATCGTCACCCGCTCGGCCAGGCAGCGCGCGATCTCGCGCTCGTCCAGCCCCTCGAGCAGCGCCACGCGCGCGTCCAGGGCCGCCTCGAAATCGAGTTCGCCACGCATCGCGCGTTCGGTGATCTCGGCGATCTGCGGCTTGATCCCCGCATAGTCGGCGAGTTCGTCGATGCATTCGACCGTGATCATCGTCGAATCCATGTCGGCGATCAGCAGCGTCTTGGTGCGCGAGAAGCTCGGCTGCACGACGACGTCGGTCCGCGCGAACGCGCCCTCCAGCGCGCTTCGCGCGGCGTCGGGTGCCATGCCGAACAGCAGGTCGGCGGCGTACCCCTCGTCGATCCACCCCTGCCCGGCCGGCGCGCAGCCCGCCGCGGCCAGGCGGTCCATCGCGCTCGAAATATCGCCTGCGGTCAGCGTTCCTGCTGCTATCAACGTTGCGATGAACATGGTTATCTCCGACCGTCCGAGGGTCGCGCTCATCGCAGGGCCGACCGCCAGCGGCAAGTCCGCGCTCGCGGTCGCGATCGCCCGCGCGCATGACGGCGTCGTCATCAACGCGGACTCCGCGCAGGTCTATGCAGACCTCCGCATCCTCACCGCGCGCCCCTCGCCCGAGGAAGAAGCGCAAGCCCCCCACGTCCTGTTCGGCCATGTCGACGCCGCCGACACCAGCTACTCCGCCGCGCGCTGGGCGTCCGAAGCGCGCGCCGCGATCGAGACCGCGCTGGGCGAGGGCAAGCTCCCGATCCTCGTCGGCGGTACCGGCCTCTACCTTCGCACGCTGATCGACGGCATCGCGCCGATCCCGGACATCGACGCCGACATCCGTGCCACCGTCCGCGCGCTCCCCGTCGCGCAGGCACATGCCGCGCTGGCGCTAGAAGACCCGCACGCCGCCCAGCGCCTGTCTGCCAACGACACCACCCGCGTCGCCCGTGCGTTGGAAGTCGTCCGTTCGACCGGTCGCACGCTCGCCGACTGGCACGCGGTCCCGACCGGCGGGATCGGCGATCGCATCGCGCTCGGCGCCGGCATCCTCCTCCCCGACCGCGACTGGCTGTTCGACCGAATCGACGCGCGCGCCGCGCAGATGCTGGACGCTGGTGCGACCGACGAGGTCGCCTGCCTGCTCGCCCGCGCCGACCTGCCCCCCGAGGCCCCGATCCGCCGCACCATCGGCGTCCCCGAGATCGCGGCGTTGCTCGCCGGAGGGGCGGACCATACGACCACCCTCGACGCGCTGCGCCTCGTCACCCGCCGCTACGCCAAGCGCCAATATACCTGGTTCCGCAACCAGCCCCCCGCCGCCTGGACAAGGCTATCGGATTCAGAGCAGGCGCAGCAATTCGCAACAATGTTTCAATAGATACGGTTGACGCGCACTATAAATACCATTAGCCGCAGCCCCCACAGGGCGCTAAGGAGCCCGCACAACCACGAAGGACGTAGTGACATGGCCGAGAAAAGCGGAGCCGATATCCTGATCGAGGCGCTGGGCGATCTCGGTGTGGAGGTCGTCTTCGGCTATCCGGGTGGCGCCGTGCTGCCGATCTACGACGCGCTGTTCCGCGCCAACGCGAACGGCTCGCGGATCAAGCACATCCTGGTGCGCCACGAACAGGCCGCTACGCACGCCGCCGAGGGCTATGCCCGCTCGACCGGCAAGCCAGGCGTCGTGCTCGTGACGTCGGGCCCCGGCGCGACCAACGCGGTCACCGGGATCACCGACGCGCTGATGGACTCGATTCCGATGGTGGTGATCACCGGCCAGGTGCCGACCGGCCTGATCGGCACCGACGCGTTCCAGGAGGCCGACACCGTCGGCATCACGCGTCACTGCACCAAGCACAATTATCTCGTGAAGGACCCGGCGAAGCTCGGCAGCGTGATCCACGAGGCGTTCCACATCGCCACGTCGGGCCGCCCCGGCCCGGTGGTCGTGGACATCCCCAAGGACGTCCAGGTCGCCACCGCGCGCTATGCGAAGCCCGGCCCGATCCAGCACAAGACCTATCGCCCGCAGGTGAAGGCCGACCAGAAGCAGATCGAGACGCTGGTCGACATGATCGCGGCCGCCGAACGCCCGATCTTCTACACCGGCGGCGGCATCATCAATTCGGGTCCGGCAGCGTCGCAGCTGCTGCGCGAGCTGGTGCGCCTCACCGGCGTTCCGGTGACGTCGACGCTGATGGGCCTCGGCGCCTATCCCGCGAGTGGCGAGCACTGGCTCGGCATGCTCGGCATGCACGGCACCTACGAAGCCAACATGTCGATGAACCAGGCCGACCTCGTCGTCGCGCTCGGGTCCCGCTTCGACGACCGCGTGACCGGCCGCCTCGACGCGTTCAGCCCGAACAGCCGGAAGGTGCATATCGACATCGATCGCTCGTCGGTGAACAAGACGGTGCGCGTCGACCTCGCGATCATCGCCGATGTCGGCCACGCGCTCGAGGACATGGTGCGGATCTGGAAGGCGCGCCAGCACCCGAAGCCCGACACCACCGAGTGGCAGCAGCGCATCAAGGGCTGGCGCGCGATCAAGTGCCTCGACTTCCCCGAGACCGCGGACGAGATCGCACCGCAGCGCGCCATTCGCGCGCTGTGGGAGGCGACGCACGCGCGCAACCCGATCATCACCACCGAGGTCGGCCAGCACCAGATGTGGGCGGCGCTCTATTACGGGTTCGAACAGCCGAACAAATGGCTGACCAGCGGCGGCCTCGGCACGATGGGCTACGGCCTGCCCGCCGCGATCGGCGCGCAGCTCGGCAACCCGAACGCGCTGGTCATCGACATCGCCGGCGAAGCGTCGATCCAGATGAACATCCAGGAGCTCGCCACCGCCGCGCAATACCGGCTGCCGGTCAAGATCTTCATCCTCAACAACGAATATATGGGGATGGTCCGCCAGTGGCAGGAGCTCACCTATGAGAGCCGCTATGCAGAGAGTTACAGCGATTCCCTGCCGGACTTCGTGAAGCTCGGCGAGGCCTATGGCTGGAAGGGCATCCGGATCGAGACCAACGACGAGCTGGACGCCGGGATCGCCGCGATGCTCGACCATGACGGCCCGGTGATCGTCGACTGCCGCGTCGCGAAGCTCGCCAACTGCTTCCCGATGATCCCGAGCGGAGCGGCGCATACCGACATGATCCTCCAGGCCAACGAGGTCTCGGGCACGATGGACGACGAAGCGAAGGCGCTGGTTTAATGAAGAACAACGCGAAACTGCTCCCCTCCCGCATGCGGGAGGGGCTGGGGGAGGGCCTGTCCGACGCACGCGCGTCGTTCGGGACATGCCCTCCCCTAACCCCTCCCATGAATGGGAGGGGGATCTGATGCACATCACCACCGCCCCCACCGAGCGTCACACGCTCGCCGTCGTCGTCGACAACGAACCCGGCATCCTCGCCCGGATCGCCGGCCTGTTCACCGCGCGCGGCTACAACATCGAGAGCCTGACGGTGAGCGAGATCACGGCGGACAAGTCGGTCAGCCGCATCACCATCGTCACGTCCGCGTCCGCGGCGACGATGGAGCAGATCCTCGCGCAGCTCGACCGGCTGATCCCGGTCCACAGCGTCACCGACCTGACCGCGCTCGGGCCGCACGTCGAACGCGAGCTCGCGCTGGTGAAGGTCCGCGGCACCGGCGACCACCGGATCGAGGCACTCCGCCTCGCAGACGTCTACCGCGCGCGCGTGGTCGACGCGACGACGTCGAGCTTCGTGTTCGAGGTCACCGGCGGCCGCGAGAAGATCGACACCTTCGTCACGCTGATGGCGGAGGTCGGCCTGATCGAGGTCGCGAGAACCGGCATCGTCGCCATCGCCCGCGGCAAGGACGCGGCGTAACCTAAATTCCTCGTCACCCTGAACTCGGTTCAGGGTCCACCGTGCCCCGATCGCCAACGCCCGGGGCGCGGTGGATGCTGAAACAAGTTCAGCATGACGGCAATCTTCGAGAACGAAAGGACCTACCCATGCGTGTCTATTACGATCGCGACGCCGACCTGAACCTGATCACCGACAAGAAGATCGCCATCGTCGGCTACGGCTCGCAGGGCCACGCCCACGCGCAGAACCTGCGCGATTCGGGCGTCAAGGACGTCGCGATCGCGCTGCGCGAAGGCTCGGCCACCGCAAGGAAGGCGATCGACGCCGGCTTCGCGGTCAAGTCGAACAAGGACGCCGCCGCCTGGGCCGACATCGTGATGATCCTCGCCCCCGACGAGCATCAGGCGGCGCTCTACGCCGACGACCTGCACGACAACCTCAAGCAGGGCGCGACGATCGCGTTCGCCCACGGCCTCAACGTGCATTTCGGCCTGATCGAGCCGCGCGCCGATCTCGACGTCATCATGATCGCGCCCAAGGGCCCCGGCCACACCGTGCGCAGCGAATATGTCCGCGGCGGCGGCGTCCCCTGCCTGATCGCGATCCACCAGGACAAGAGCGGCAATGCGCACGACATCGGCCTGGCCTATGCCAGCGGCGTCGGCGGCGGTCGCTCGGGGATCATCGAGACCAACTTCCGCGAGGAATGCGAGACCGACCTGTTCGGCGAGCAGGCCGTGCTTTGCGGCGGCATCACCCACCTGATCCAGGCGGGGTTCGAGACGCTGACCGAGGCCGGCTACGCGCCCGAAATGGCCTATTTCGAGTGCCTGCACGAGACCAAGCTGATCGTCGACCTGCTCTACGAGGGCGGCATCGCCAACATGCGCTATTCGATCTCGAACACCGCGGAATATGGCGACATCACCACGGGCCCGCGGATCATCACCGAGGAAACCAAGAAGGAAATGAAGCGCGTCCTCGCCGACATCCAGTCGGGCCGCTTCGTCAAGAACTTCATCCTCGACAACCGCGCCGGCCAGCCGGAGCTGAAGGCGGCCCGGAAGCAGGCGCTGGCGCATCCGATCGAGAAGACCGGGTCCGAACTGCGCGCGATGATGCCTTGGATTGGGAAGAACGCGCTGGTGGACAAGGCGAAGAATTAAAGGCGTCAGGCGACAATACTCATCCTCCCCCGCCAGGGGGAGGTGGCAGGCGCAGCCTGACGGAGGGGGCGGTAAGCGATGCAACCGTTCCGTGTCCGCCCCCTCCGTCACCTTCGGCGACACCTCCCCCTTGCGGGGGAGGATTCTGCCTGTTCCCCCGCGAAAGCGGGGGTCCAGGAGCCCCAAGCGCCACCGCCCGCAACCCTGGACTCCCGCCTTCGCGGGAGAACAGCTCGGCGAGGCGGCGCCGCACCCCGAACCCCACCCCGGCGAAGGCCGGGGCCCAGCTGGGGGACTCGCATGGCGGCGGACGATCCTCCGTTATATCCACCTTCCCAACTGGACCCCGGCCTCCGCCGGGGTGGCGTCATGGCAAAATTGAGTCTGTCCTACACGGCCAGCCAATGTCATCCTCCGCCCATGACTCGCGCATTCTCCCCTAGCGACCACACCGCACCCCGGCGCAGCCACCCGAGCCGCCCCCCGCGAATTTTCGCCGTTCTCGGTAAGTTCGTAAACTTACCCCACGGCGCCAACCGCCCGAAACCTCCAACCCAAGGGGTACGTAGCGTGAAGTTCCTCAACTTCCGCGGCCGCGCGCGGTCTCTCGCGAAACGCTCCGTTGCCACAACGACGTTTGACGCCAGCCCCCCGCTCGGCCAGCATCCCGCCATCAACAGGAGACCCCCCATGCGCCTCATTCTCGCCGCCGTCCTCGCCGTCACCGCCGCCCCGCTGCTCGCGCAGGGCCTGCCGGGCGCCCCCGACAAGACGCGCGTCGCCGCCGGCACCTATGCCGTCGACCCGAACCACACGCAGGTCACGTGGCAGGTCAACCACATGGGCTTCTCGATGCTCGAGGGGCAATTCGGCGCGTCGGGCGGCACCATCACGATCGATCCGGCCAAGCCCAACGCGACCAAGGTCGAGGTGAGCTTCGCCACCGACCAGCTCTCGGTCACCGCGCCGGCCTTTGCCAATCACCTGAAGTCGAAGGACTTCTTCGACGTCGCCACCAATCCGACCGCGACCTTCGTCTCGACCGGCGTCGTCGCGAGCGGCAACACCGCCAAGATCACCGGCAACCTGACGATCAAGGGCATCACCAAGCCCGTCACGCTCGATGCGACCTTCGTCGGCGCAGGCGGCAACCCGATGAACAAGAAAGTCAATTTCGGCTTCCGCGCGACCGGCTCGATCAAGCGCAGCGATTTCGGGCTCGGCATGGCGGTGCCCGTGGTGTCGGACAAGGTCGACCTGACGATCAACGCGGCCTTCTCGGCCAAGTAATCCCCGTTCCCCCGCGAAAGCGCGGGCCTGAGAGTCGCGCGCGCCTGCGCACGTGACCCCGGGCCCCCGCCTTCTCGGTAGAACAACCTACTGGACAAGGGCCGCGCCCCTCCGATAGGGCGGTCCCCAGATGATGCGTCCGCTGCTCTCGCTACGACTTACGCGCCCTTAGGCGCGTCACCGTTTCGCGCGCCCGCTATGGCGCGCCCAGCGCCTAAGGGCTGACCCATACGCTCCCGAACACGAGAGACCGGCCATGCTGCGCGACCCATCGACCAAGTACCGACCCTTTCCCCAGGTAGATTTGCCCGACCGTCAGTGGCCGTCCAAGACGATCACCCAGCCCCCGCGCTGGCTGTCGACCGACCTCCGCGACGGCAACCAGGCGCTCATCGACCCGATGGACGCGGAAAAGAAGACGCGGTTCTTCGACCTGCTGATCAAGGTCGGCCTCAAGGAGATCGAGGTCGGCTTCCCGAGCGCCGGCGCCACCGAATTCGACTTCATCTCAGGCCTGGTGAAGACTGGCCGCATCCCCGACGACGTCCTGATCCAGGTCCTGACGCAGTCGCGCCGCGACCTGATCGAGACCAGCTTTTCGAGCCTGATGGGCGCGAAGGCCGCGATCGTCCACCTCTACAACGCCGTCTCCCCCGCCTGGCGCAAGATCGTCTTCGGCATGGACCGCGCCCAGGTGAAGCAGATCGCGATCGACGGCGCCAAGGTGCTCCGCGACGAGGCCGCCAAGCAGCCCGACACGCAGTGGCATTTCGAATACAGCCCCGAGACCTTCTCGACCGCCGAACTCGATTTCTCGGTCGAGGTCTGCGAGGCGGTGATGGACATCCTGATGCCCACGCCCGGGCATCCGCTGATCCTCAACCTCCCCGCGACGGTCGAGGCCGCGAGCCCCAACGTCTATGCCGACCAGATCGAATGGTTCGGCAAACACATTCGCAACCGCGACTCAATCGTGATCAGCCTGCACCCGCACAACGACCGCGGCACCGGCGTCGCCGCCGCAGAGCTCGGCCTGATGGCGGGCGCCGACCGCGTCGAGGGCTGCCTGCTCGGCAATGGCGAGCGCACCGGCAACTGCGACCTCGTGACCGTCGCGCTCAACATGTACACGCATGGTGTCGACCCGAAGATCCACTTCGACGACATCGACGAGATCATCAACACCGTCACCTATTGCAACCAGCTGCCCGTCCATCCGCGCCATCCCTATGCGGGCGACCTGGTCTTCACCGCCTTCTCGGGCAGCCACCAGGACGCGATCAAGAAGGGCTTCGCCGCGCAGGACGCGCGCAACGACGATTTCTGGGAAGTCCCCTACCTGCCGATCGATCCCGCCGATCTCGGCCGCTCCTACGAGGCGGTGATCCGCGTGAACTCGCAGTCGGGCAAGGGCGGCGTCGCCTGGGTGATCGAGCAGGACAAGGGCCTCAAACTCCCCAAGCGCCTCCAGGCCGATTTCAGCCGCCACACCCAGGCGCTCGCCGACCGGACCAGCAAGGAACTCGACGCCAGCGACATCTGGAGCCTATTCGAGCGCACCTACCTGCCGCAGGCCACCGACCGGTTCGTGCTGCGCGACTATGAGGAGAGCGGCCAGGTCGGGCACCGCCTGTTCGTCGGCCATGTCGCGGTCGACGGCGAGGACCGGTCGATCTCGGGCCGCGGCAACGGCCTGATCTCGGGCGTGATCGCCGCGCTCGGCGAGAGCACCGGCCCGACGCTCGACGTGGTGGACTATAACGAGCACGCGATCGGCCACGGTGCCGATGCGCAGGCCGCCGCCTATGTCGAATGTCGCACTGCCGACGGCCGCACGGTGTTCGGCGTCGGGATCGACGGCGACATCGCCACCGCCTCGGTCCGCGCCGTTCTGAGCGCCGCCAACCGAGCCTGACGTGCTGCCCTCACCCTTCCCACCCGGCTGCGCCGGGCGGGCCCCTTCCCTCTCCCGTTGGGAGAGGGAGAGACGGCGAAGCCGGCGATGGGTGAGGGCAGGCGCGCTTACCGCTCGCGCGAAATCTCGCATCCGACCGCGGCATCCGGATACACGTCGGTCTTCATCGTCCGGACCCGGACCCGCCGGACCCGGGCATCCCCCAGGCACAAAGCCGCGATCGCCTCGCACAGCGTTTCCTGCAGCGCGAACTTGCGCTCCGTCAGCGCCAGCACGCCCGCGCGGACGAAGTCATAGTCGAGCACCTGCTCGATCGCGTCCTCGCGCAGCGGCTCGGGATAGACCACGGTCATCTCGATCGAGACCATGACCCGCTGCGGCTCGACCTCATGCGGATGGATGCCGAGCCGGATCGCGATCGACAGGCTGTCGAGGATCGTGGTGAACTCAGCCACCGCGCGTCTCGAACATCACGTCGCGGGCGGACGGCAGAAACCGCTGCCCGCAATCGACGTACAGGTTCTGCCCGGTGACGCCGCGCGCGCGCATCAGGTACGCGACCGCATCGGCCACGGCTTCCGCACCGACCGGCCGCTCGAGCAGGTTGCGGCTGGCAACCGCGGCGAACTCCGCTTCGGTCTGGTCCCCGCTCGGCAAGGTCAGCCCGGGCGACACCGCATTCACCCGGATCCGCGGCCCCAGCGCCTGCGCCAGCATCGTCGTCGCCCCCTCCAGCGCGACCTTCGCACAGGTGTAGGAGAAGAAATCGGGGTTCAGGTTCGCGACCTTCTGGTCGAGGATGTTGACCGCGCTCGCATCCGCCACGTCGTCCTGTCCCGCCAACGCCGATGCCAGCGCCGCCGGTGCACCGCAGTTGATCGCGGCAAGCTCGGCGAACACCGACGGATCGATCGCCCTCGGTTCGTCGAACGTGAACCGCGACGCCGAATTGACCAGTCCGTCGATCGGTCCCCCGGCGGCGTCCCGCGCCGCGGCGAACAGCGAGGCGACGCCCGGCAGATCGGCAAGGTCCCCGACGATCGTGGCCGCCCGGCCGCCGGCGCGCTCGATCTCGGCGGCGAGATCGACCATCGCCCGATCGGCATGCCCCTGGTGGATGATTACGGCATGCCCGTCGGCCGCGAGGCGCCGCACGATCGCGGCGCCCAGTCGCCTCGCGCCACCGGTGACCAGGACCGTTCGCGTCACGCCCTGGCGCCCATCAACGCCAGCACCTCCTTGCGGCTGCGGTCGTCGTCGCGGAACACGCCCATCATCCGGCTGGTCACCATCGTGACGCCCGGCGTCCGTACGCCGCGCGCGGTCATGCATGCATGGCTCGCCTCGATCACCACGGCCACGCCCAACGGCTTCAAGTTATCCCAGATACAGTCCGCGACTTCGGCGGTCAGCCGCTCCTGGACCTGCAGCCGCCGCGCGAAGCCGTGCAGCACGCGCGCCAGCTTGGAAATGCCGACGACATGGTCGCGCGGCAGATAGGCGATGTGCGCCTTGCCGATGATCGGCGCCATGTGGTGCTCGCAATGCGACTGGAACGGGATGTCCTTGAGCAGCACGATCTCGTCATAGCCGCCGACCTCCTCGAACACGCGCTCGAGATGGCGCGCGGGATCGTCGGCATAGCCGGCGCAATATTCCTTCCACGCGCGCGCCACGCGCCGCGGGGTGTCGACCAGCCCCTCGCGATCGGGATCGTCCCCCGACCAGCGGATCAGCGTGCGGATCGCCTCGGCGACGTCGGACGGCACCAGCGGCTTGCCGTCCGTGTCGATCTGATCGTGGCCTAGCGACGGGTAGGTATCGGACATGCGCAGCTCCACAGTTTCACGACGGCATAGCTCAACTCAAGCGCGCTGCGTGCCACTCAACATGATCCGCTATGAACGTCGAAACGAAGCTATAGCTATGATCATAGCCCGGCTGCATCCGCAGCGTCAGGGGAATTCCGGCCGTCTCGCAGGCCGCCGCCAGTAGTTCGGGCTTCAACTGCTCGGTCAGAAAAGCGTCCGCCTGCCCTTGATCCACCAGGATTTCCTCGGCGCGCGCACCATCCTCGATGAGCGCGCACGCGTCATAGGCACGCCAGGCGGCACGGTCCGGACCGAGATATCGCTCCAGCGCTTTCTCGCCCCAGGGGCACCGGAGCGGCGATGCGATCGGGGCGAACGCCGAGATGCTGCGAAACCGGTCCGGGTTCCGCAAGGCGATCGTCAGCGCGCCGTGGCCGCCCATCGAGTGCCCGGTAATCCCCTGCCGCGCCATGTCGACCGGGAAGTGCGCGGCGATCAGGGCCGGCAGTTCGTCCTCGACATAGCTGCGCATCCGGAAATTGGTCGCCCAAGGGTCTTGCGTGGCGTCGACGTAGAAGCCTGCACCCTGCCCGAAGTCATAGGCGTCGTCGTCGGGCACGCCGTCGCCGCGCGGGCTCGTATCCGGCGCGACGAAGACGATCCCCGCCTCCGCACAGGCGCGACGATACTCGCCCTTGTCCATGACGTTGGCGTGGGTGCACGTCAGTCCCGACAGATACCACAGCACCGGCAGGCGCGCGCCGTCCTGATGCGGCGGCACATAGACCGCGAAGGTCATGTCGGTGCCGGTGACGGTCGAGGCGTGGCGGTACACCCCCTGAACGCCCCCATGGGCCTTGGCCGTCGAGATGGTTTCCATGCGCGCCTCCGTCGTGTCGACCATCGTCAGTAGATCACGACGCTGCGGATGCTCTCGCCCGCATGCATCAGATCGAACCCCTTGTTGATCTCGTCCAGCGTCAGCCGGTGCGTGATCATCGGGTCGATCTGGATCATGCCGTTCATGTACCAGTCGACGATCTTCGGCGTGTCGGTCCGCCCGCGCGCGCCACCGAACGCGGTGCCGCGCCAGTTTCGCCCGGTGACGAGCTGGAACGGCCGGGTCGAGATCTCCTTGCCCGCCTCGGCCACGCCGATCACGATCGACGTGCCCCAACCGCGATGGCACGCCTCGAGCGCCTGCCGCATCACCGTCGTGTTGCCGGTCGCGTCGAAGGTGAAGTCCGCGCCACCGTCGGTCAGCGCGACGATGTGCGCAACGATGTCGCCCCCCAAAACCGATGGGTCCTTGGGGTTCGCGAAATGCGTCATGCCGAAGCGCCGGCCCCATTCCTCGCGGTCGGGGTTGATGTCGACGCCGACGATCATCCCCGCGCCCGCCAGCTTCGCGCCCTGGATCACGTTCAGCCCGATCCCGCCCAGCCCGAACACCACGACCGTGTCGCCCGGCTGCACCTTGGCGGTATGCACCACCGCGCCGACCCCGGTCGTCACGCCGCAGCCGATATAGCAGCTCGTGTCGAACGGCGCGTCGGTCCGGATCTTCGCGACCGCAATCTCCGGCAGGACCGTGAAGTTCGAAAAGGTCGAGCAGCCCATGTAATGGAAGATCGGCTGGCCCTTGTAGCTGAACCGCGTCGTCCCGTCGGGCATCAGGCCCTTCCCCTGCGTAGCACGGATCGCGGTGCACAGGTTGGTCTTCTGGCTCAGGCACGACTTACACTGGCGGCACTCGGGGGTGTAGAGCGGGATAACATGATCGCCGACCGCGACGCTGGTCACGCCCGTGCCGATCTCGCGGACGATACCGGCGCCTTCATGGCCCAGCACGCTCGGGAAAAGGCCTTCCGAATCAAGTCCGTCCAGCGTGTAGGCGTCGGTGTGGCAGATGCCCGTCGCCATGATTTCGACCAGAACCTCGCCGGATTTCGGCCCCTCGAGGTCGAGTTCGACGATTTCCAGTGGTTTTTTTGCCTCGAAGGCAACGGCGGCGCGGGTTTTCATGGCAGTCGATCTCCTGGGTTCGCGCCTGATGCCGCCTGATCGTGCGTTCCGCAACCGCCGCGACACGCAACCAAAACCGTCGTCGGGCGATTAATTCAGCAAGACCAAGGAGATGGGCTGATGACGAAGGCAAAGGACGACGAACCCAAAAAGGGCGACGAGGTCACCTGGAACAGCCATGGCGGCACCGCTCACGGCAAGGTCGTGAAGAAGCAGACCAGTGACACGACGATCAAGAGCCATACCGTACGCGCGTCGAAGGACGATCCGCAGTACATCGTAGAGAGTGACAAGGGCGGAAAGGCAGCGCACAAGGCGTCCGCGCTCAAAAAAGCGTGACCAACCGCGCCCTTGCGAAGCGGCATGCGGCGCGAACAGGAAGGAATGCTTATGGCTACAGCTCCCAAGACCGGCGGCATCCACGCCCCCGTTCAGCCCTCACCCGAACTCGCCGAGATCGTCGGCAAGGACAAGCTGCCCCGCAGCGAGGTCATCAGCAAGGTGTGGGTCTATATCAAGGAGCACAACCTCCAGAATCCCGAGAACAAGCGCGAGATTCTGGCGGATGAGAAGCTGAAGAAGGTCTTCGGCCGCGACAAGTGCACGATGTTCGAGATGAACAAGTACATCGCACAGCACGTCAAGGCGTAAGCCTGTCGCAAGCGGCGGTCGTTACCGCTGGGTAACGCCGCCGCTTGATCGACCCTCCCGCTCGGCTTAGAGGCCGATGAGAGTGCCCCCGTAGCTCAGCCGGATAGAGCGACGGTTTCCTAAACCGTAGGCCGCGTGTTCAAATCTCGCCGGGGGCACCAGCTTTCGAACCCACCACGTCCGGCTATCGCGTCGCCTTCTCGAAGGAAGGCGAGCGCGGTCGGGTTGTGACCGCGCTCGATCGATCAGCGGAACTTGCCGCTCAGCTGCACGCCGATGACGCGCGGCTCGTTGAAGACGGCGGCCATGTAGTTTTCGATGACGCCCTTCAGGTTCTTCTCGTTGGTGATGTTGCGCGCGAACGCGGCCAGCTCCCAGCTGTCGTCCGGTGCGGCATAGCCGACCTTCAGACCGCCCTCGAAGTTGCCGTTCGCAGTGAACTCCCTGGTCTTGTACAGCACGAACTGCGTGTAGCCCTGGATATTGAAGTCGCCGGCGATGAACACGCGCGCGCCGTTGCCGACCGGCTGGTCGTAGCGCGCGGTGATGTCGACATTGTACTCGGGCGCGTTGGGCAGCGGGTTGCCGTTGATCTGCGCCAGCACCGCGGGCGACCCGAAGATCGTCCGCGTGATCGTCGGATCCTCGACCGTGCACACCACCACGCCATTGAGCGCGCAGACCTGCGCATAGACGCGTGTGTCCTTGATCTCGCTGTGCAGCAGGCTGAGGCCCAGGCCCAGCGACAGGTTGCGCACCGGCCGCCAGTTGGCCTCGCCCTCGAAGCCGTACGCGTCCGCCTTGTCGGCATTGAACAGCACGCCGTTGCCGTTGGCGTCGTTGCCGTTCAGCTGGATATCGCTGACCCGGTAGCCGAAGATCGTGCCGTTGAGCGTCAGCGTGTTGTCGAGCAGCCTGGTCTTGATGCCCGTCTCCCACGACAGGATCGTCTCGGAATCGGCGGTCGTGAAGTCCGAATTGAACACCGCCGATCGACCCTGGATCGTCGGCCCGCGGAAGCCGCGCGCGACCCGGCTGTACAGGCTGACGTCGGGGCTCGCCTCATACAGCACGCTGACGTCCCAGCTCGGCTGGGTGTCCTTGAGCGTCACGTCGCGGCGCCCGCTCGCGGGATACTGGTTGACGCCCGCCGCGGTCGCCGAGGTCTTGAGGAGCTGCGTGCGCTTCTTGTCCTCGGTGATCCGCCCGCCGGCGGTCAGCGTCAGTCTGTCGTCGAGCTTGTAGCTCAGCTGGCCGAACCCGGCCCAGGACGTGTTGACGTCGTGCAGCCGCACCCAGTTGTTCGGGTTCGGACCCACCCCGTTGAGGTCGGGGCGGACGAGGAAATAGCCGCGCTGGTAGAAGTCGGTGATGTCGCGGCTTTCGAAATACATGCCGCCGACCTGCCAGTTGAAGCGATCGCCGCCGGGGCTGGCGAGCCGCACTTCCTGCGTCCACTGGTCGAGATCGCGGATCTGGCCCTGGCTCTGGCCATAGGACGGACGGCCCGGGAAGTTCGCGGCCGCGCCGCCATCGGTATCGCCGCGGCTGAAGCCCGACGTGGTCTCGTAGGCGGTGATCGAGGTCAGGACTGCGGGCCCGAAATCGTACGACGCGCGCGCCGAGCCGCCATAGGTGTTGTAGCTCTGCGGGTTGTCGTTGCCTTCGTCGAGCGAAACCGAGCCGCGCGGCTCGTTCTCGACGCTGTTCGAGCCCTTGCGCAGCGCACCGCGGTGGAACAGCGTCGAGGTGCCGTCATACCAGCGCGCATGCCCCGACAGGTCGACCGAGAACTTCTCGCCCGGCGTGAACAGCAGCTGCCCGCGTACGTTGCGGTCGTCGAAGCCACCCATAGCGTTCTTGCGCGGCGTCGCGGTGTTGTCGGCGCTGACCCCGTTGAAGCGGTTGTCGACGAAGTTCGCGCGGTGCTGGACCAGCGTCGAGAGGCGGAACGCGAGCAGCCCGTCGATTAGCGGTCCGCCGAAGCCGGTGTCGAGGTTGGTCGTGTAGTTGGTCCCGACCGACATCGTCGCGCGTCCCTGGAACGTCTGGGTCGGCTTGTAGGTGTCGAACTTGATGATGCCGGCCGTGGTGTTGCGCCCGAACAGCGACCCCTGCGGCCCGCGCAGAACCTCGACCTGCTGGACGTCGTAGACCGGGTTCGACTTCAGCACGACATGCTCGAGCACGACGTCGTCCTGGATGATCGACACCGGCTGCGACGCGCCGAGATAGAAATCGATGTTGCCGAGGCCACGGATGTAGAAGCGCGGGAAGATGCGGCCGGTGGTCGTCTCGACGTACAGGCCGGGGACGCGGCCCGACAGCGAGAGCAACGTGTCGTCGCCGCCCGACGTGTAATCGCGAAGCTGGTCGCCGGCGACGACGCCGACCGATACCGGCACCTTCTGCAGGTTCTCGGACCGCCGCTCGGCCGTCACGACGATGTCGCCGACGCCGTCCTCGGGCGTAGCAGCCATAGCATCCTGCGCGGCCTGGGTGGTGCTGACGTCCTGCGCGTGGGCGATGCCCGGGCAGGCCAGCACGCCGAGCGCGCCGGTCAACAGGAAGCGGGTCCGCAAGGCGGCAATCTTGGTCACGAAATTCCCCTTTGAAGTCTGCAAGGTGCCCTGGTCCGGCTACGTCGTTCGATCGCGTAGCGGTACGTCACACAGCGCGGCCCTTACGGGGAGAATGTGACATGTTCGCGGCATGCAGACGGCCCTTGTCGTCTGCGCTGCGGAAGCCTGTTGCAGGCGAGCTACGCGGACCCGCCCGGCGTCCTACCGCCGGGCGAAAGGCCGCATGATCCTCACGACGCTGCAATCAGGCGGGGACCATGACGCTCAGCAGGTCGTCGATACTTGCGGCAGCGAACGCGGTATATTCGTCGCCGATCGCATAGGGCAGCAACACGCGGCGCCCGACCAGCAGCCCCCCGCAGCTATAGGTGACGTTGGGAACATAGCCGCCACGCTGCTCCGCGCTCGGGAACAGCAGCGGCGACGCAGTGCGGGCCAGCACCCTGGAAGGGTCGTCCTTGTCGAGCAGGCAAGCGCCGATGCAATAGCCGCGGACCAGCCCGACGCCGTGCGTGAACACCAGCCAGCCCTCGTCGATCTCGAGCGGCGACCCGCAATTGCCGAGCTGGACGAATTCCCACGGATATTTGGGCGCCATGATCGGCGCGCCCTGTTCCCAGGTGTACAGGTCGTCGGACCGCAGCAGCCAGATATTCTCGCTGTCCTGGCGGCCGAGCATGACGAACTGCCCGTCGATGCGCCGGGGGAACAGCGCCATCCCCTTGTAGCCGGTCATCGCGCCGTTCAGCGGGCGCATCTCGAAGGTGCGCAGGTCGACCCCGCGCAGCATCTCCTGGCGGACCGACTTGCCGTCGAACGCGGTATACGTGCCGATGACGCTCTGCGTGCCGTCATGGTCGGTGAAGTTCACCAGCCGCAGATCCTCGACGCCCTGATGCTGACTTGGCAGCACGGGGAAGATCACGGTTTCGGACACGTGCTGGCTGTCGTCGCATTCTAAACGGACCCATTCGCCCTCGGTCCGGTCGATCCGCGGCGGGACGCCCTGCGCGCTGGGGGGATGGATCACCAGCGCGTCGCCGGGGCCCCAGACGCCGGTGCGGAACGTGACTGACGAGATATGGCCCTCGCCGATGCCGCGCAGCGACAGCAGGAACTCGACGCTGCCATCCGCCGCCGGTTCCTGGTCCGGGATATGGACGATGCTCGGGTTGAACAGCGCCGCGGACTCGAACGCATATTCCTGGCTGAAATAGGCGCCGATCAGGATCTGCTCGTCACGGTCGGTCGCTACCGCGCCGAGCCGGTCCTCCACCTCGGCATAGCGTCGCAGGAACACCTGTTCGGCACCCCGATGACGCGCGTTCATCGGTGCGGCGAGCAGCGTTCGCATCCGCACCCGGACCTCGGGATCGAGGCCCTGCAGGCGCTGCATGACCATTTCCGGACGCGTCGGCCGCCCCGCCTCGAACGCAGCGGGATAGGTGAAGTCGAACGGCCGGATCACCGTCCGCGAGGGATCGGGCTTCAGCTCGACGTCGAGCTTGGTAAATACGTCGGCAGCTTGCATCATCGACCGGATCCCTCGACACCCGGACCCGGATGGGTCGGCAGTCCCTGTCATAGCGCTAGGACGCGCTAAAATATCCGTCGCCTTTCGTCGTTCGACGCAGGACGACTATCGGGCACCCGAGTTGCCGCGCTCAGGTCAGATGCCGACGGCGTAGAGCGCGTGGTGCGTCAGGACGAACAGCGTCCGTCGATCCGCGCCGCCGATAACGAGCTGCAACGGGCGGTCGGGCACGTCGATACGGCGCACGGGCCTGCCCGCGGGATCATGGACGAAGACCTGGCCGTTCGCGACATAGAGGTTGCCCGCGGCGTCCTGCGCAACGCTCTCGCCGCCGCGGTCGGCGACGATCTTGAGATCGGTGACCTGCCCCCCGTCTCCGACCAGCCCGCTATAGGTGCGGTTCTCCGATCCGTTGGTCAGCACGACACGCGTCCCCGGCCTGGCGGTGACGAAGCCGTGCGCGTCGAGCGTGTCCGACCAGCGCCATCCCTGGTGATCGTCGGGACCCTGGTTCCAGACCCGGAACGCAGGCAACGCCAGCGGTCCGTCGAGCGAGAGATATTCCTGCGGCTTCGCCTCGCCCATCTTCTGCGTGAAGAAGTCGGCCAGGGTCGGGAACTGATAGGTCGCGGGGTCGATCCGGTCGGCAAATTCGCCGTTCGCCCAGGCGTTGACGGGCAGTACGGTCGCCGCGTCGCGGTGCGGTTTGGCCGGCGCGGGCGCGATGACCCTGACGTCGGCCGGTTTGGCGGGATCGATGCTGTACACCGTGGCGTCGCGCCCGGCGGACGACAGGACCAACAGGTCGCCCGATTTGTCGACCGCGAGGTTGACCGCGTCGAGCGGCGCGTCGGCGACGATCGACAGCCCCTCCGCCTTCGACCAGCCATGGATCCGCTGGAACTGCCGGTCGATGAAGTAGAGCTTCCCCTTCGCATCCACCGCACCGCCCGCGATCGAGTAGAAGCCGTCGGCGAGCGGGTCGACGACGTGTTCGATCACGATCCCGAACCCGCCCCGCAAACCAAGACCGGGCTCGACGTCAACCCGGCGCTGTACGACACGCTGGGTCGCTTCTACCGCGCCGGCGTCCGCGCCCGCTTCTAGGCGCCGGTATCGCCCGGCCCCGTCAGCGAGCGATGGCGGCGGTCAGCGCGTCCAGGAAACGCGCCGGCGCTTCCACCTGCGGGGCATGTCCGAGGCCGTCGAGGCGGACGAGGCGCGCGCCGGGAATGGCCTTTGCTGCGGCTTCGGCAGCCTGCGGGACTGTGCGGATCGTGGACCGGCGTTCGGGCGGGGCACTGTTCGCGCGGAACGCGGTCAGGTCGCGCTCGCCGATGATCAGGGTGACCGGCATGGCCAGGCGCGGCAGGTCTGCGGCGACGGGCTGCGTCTGGATCATGTCGGACAGTCGCGCCTGCGCATCACGCACGACGTCGCCGTCGGGGCTCGCATATTGCCCCGCCAGCATCGCCACCCATTGGTCGTACGCGGGACGCCACTCGCCGTGATAATAGTTGCGCAGCTGATAGGCCTTGATCGAGGCGGCATCGGTCTTCGCCTCCTCCGCACGCAGCGAGCCCAGGTCCGTATAGGGCACCCCTTCCGCCAGAGTGTCGTTGAGGCCGAGCGGGTTGACCAGCACGAGCTTCGACACGCGATCGGGATGCAGCAACGCGAACCGCGCCGCCAGGATTCCGCCAGTCGAGTGACCGACGAGGACGACCTTGCCCACCCCGGCGCGGTCGAAGAGCCCGCGGGTCAGTTCGGCCATGGTGTGGAAGCTGTATTGATAGCCCGCGAGCTTGGACGATTTGCAGAAACCGACCTGGTCCGGCGCGATCACGCGGAACCCCGCGCCGGCAAGCCCGCGCGCGGTCTCGTCCCAGGTCGCCGCGCAGAAATTCTTGCCGTGGAGCAGCACGATCGTCGTCCCGTTGGCGCGGCCGGTCGGAGCCAGATCGAGATACGCCATGCGGATCGGCTGGCCCTGCGACGAGGCGTCATACCAGCGGACCGGTGCCGGATAGTCGAAGCGCTCAAGATTCGCGCCGAGGGGTACGGTCTGCGCCGTGCTGGAGGTGGCCGACACGGCGAGCGTGCCGATCGCGACGGTGGTGAGGAAGCGGATCATCGCCCTACAACGAACCGATACCGATGCGGTGCCCTTCGCCCGGTTCGATGGGACGGAAGCCGGATCGCCGACGCGTGATGGAGTGAACCGAACGCGTGGAACGGTCTGTCGCGGCGCTCGGGCCGTCCGGCGACCTCTCGGTTGCCTTGCCATTCCGGTGCACCACATGGTTCGGCAGTGAGACGTATCGTGGCACGAATGACGCGCGCGATCGTTCGCTATCTGGATCGAAGGACAGGACGCTCGCGATGTCGATTATCGTCAATGGGTTACCGTCGACACTTCCCCAGGACCCGCGGGTGTCGCTGCTAGATTTCCTGCGCGAATATCAGCACCTGCCCGGCACCAAGAAAGGCTGCAACCAGGGGGCGTGCGGGGCGTGCACGGTCCTGGTCGATGGCGAGCGCATCCTGTCCTGCCTGGCGCTTGCCGTACAGTATGACGGGCGGCAGGTGACGACGATCGAGGGACTCGGCGACGACCAGGGTCTGCATCCGCTGCAACAGGCGTTCATCGACCATGACGGGTTCCAGTGCGGCTATTGCACGCCGGGGCAGATCTGTTCGGCGATCGGGATGGCAGCGGAGGCCAGGCGCGGGGTGCCGAGCCATGTCAGCGCCGACCTGACCGGGGCAGCGACGCTCACCCGCGAAGAGGTCCAGGAACGGATGAGCGGCAATCTGTGCCGGTGCGGCGCGCACAACGGCATCGTCGACGCGATCCGCGAAACCTTTACCGAGGATACCGGCGCATCGGAGACCGTGGCATGACCCCGTTCGACTATACCCGCGCCGGCGATGTGGCCGAGGCCGTGCGGCTGGGCGCCACACCCGCGACGGCCTTCCTCGGCGGCGGTACCAACCTCGTCGATCTGATGCGCGAGACCGTGGCACGCCCCGACCGCCTCGTCGATGTCACCGGGCTGTCGGGCACGATCGCGGAGTCTGCCTCAGGCGGCCTGATGATCGGCGCCAGCGTCAAGAACACCGCGCTGGCCGAGCACCGCGTCGTCCGCACGCGGTATCCGGTCCTCGCCCGTGCGATACTGGCCGGCGCGTCGGCGCAGATCCGCAACATGGCGACGGTCGGCGGCAATGTGTTGCAGCGGACACGGTGCACTTATTTCTACGATACCGACGGATCGCGCTGCAACAAGCGCAGCCCGGGGTCCGGTTGCGATGCGATCGACGGTTTCAGTCGCGGCCATGCGATCCTGGGTGCGTCCGCCGCCTGCGTCGCGACGCATCCCTCGGACATGTGCGTCGCGCTCGCGGCACTCGACGCCGTGGTGCATGTGGAAGGCGCAAGCGGCAAGCGCACGGTGCCGTTCGGCGACCTTCACCGCCTGCCGGGCGATCACCCGGAGATCGACACCGTGCTGGAGCCGGGTGAGCTGATCACGGCGATCGAACTGCCCGCGCTGCCGGACTCGGCGCGATCGAGCTATCGCAAGGTCCGCGACCGATCGAGCTATGCCTTCGCGCTGGTCTCTGTCGCCGCCGTGCTGGACATCCACGATGGCGTGATCACCGATATACGGCTGGCGCTGGGCGGTGTCGCCCACAGGCCCTGGCGCGCGAGGACGGCGGAAGCGCTGCTGCGCGGCGGCCCCGCCACCGCGCAAGCGTTCAGGGATGCCGCGATTGCCGAACTGGCGGATGCCCGGCCGCTTCGCGACAACGGCTTCAAGGTGCCGCTCGCCACACGCACCATCGTCGCCGTGCTCGGCGACCTTGCAGGGGACCAGGCATGAGCATCGTCGAAACCGCCAAGGCTGCCGCGCAGGGCCTCGTGCAGGGCGCGATGGCAAAGCTGGTACCGCTCGCGCCCGACAGCTGGATCCCGGGGGGCGTCCCCGACCCGCTGATCGCGCGCAAGCATGGTCTCATCGGCGCGCCCGTGTCGCGTCTCGACGGCGCGCTCAAGGTGAAGGGCGCGGCGCGCTTCGCGGCCGAATTCGTGTTCGACGACATGGCTTATGCCGCACTGGCCTATGCGACCATCCCGCGCGGGCGGATCGCCGGGATCGACGCCGCGGCAGCCGAGGCCGCGCCGGGCGTGGTCCTCGTCATGACGCACCGCAATGCGCCGCGGATGAACACGCCCGGCGTGTTCGGATCCTCCCCGACCGCCGTCGGTCCGGCCGACCTGCCGATCCTGCAGGACGACCGCATCCACTGGAACGGCCAGCCGATCGCGGTCGTGCTGGCCGAGACGCAGGAACAGGCCGACCACGCCGCGTCGCTGCTCTGCTTTACCTACGAGGCGGATCCGTCGACCACGACGCTCGCCGGGGCCAAGGCGGACGGGATCGAACAGGGCCTGTTCATGGGCCAGCCGCTGCTCAACGAGATCGGCGATGCGGACGCCGCGCTCGCGGCCGCGCCGCACCGCGTCGACAACCTCTATCGCACGCCGCGGCACACGCATAACCCGATCGAGCCGCACGCCGCGACCATCGCCTGGATCGACGGCGGACTGGTCCTGCACGACGCCAGCCAGATGGTGACGCAGCAGGCGCAGACGATCGCAGACGTGTTCGACCTGGAGACCGATCAGGTCCGGTTGAGCTCGCCCTATGTCGGCGGCGGCTTCGGCAGCAAGGGTCTCTGGGATCACCAGATCCTCGGCGCGGCGGCCGCCAAGCTTTCGGGTCGGCCCGTACGCATCACACTGTCGCGCGAGGGCGTGTACCGGATCGTGGGCGGGCGGACCCTGACCGAACAGCGCGTGGCGCTGGGCGCGCAGGCCGACGGCACGCTCGATGCGCTGATCCATACCGGCCTGTCGATCATGACCCCGCACAACAACATGCCCGAGCCCTTCATCCTGGGCTCGCGTGCCGCCTATGCCGCACCCAACATCACGCTGCAGGTCAACGTCGCGAAGATGACCATGCTCGCCAACACGTTCATGCGCGCGCCGGGCGAATCCGTCGGCACGTTCGCGCTCGAATCGGCGATCGACGAACTCGCGGTCGACCTGGGCATGGACCCGATCGCGCTGCGGATCCGGAACGAACCGGACAAGGACCCGACCTCGGGCCTGCCCTTCTCGTCGCGCCACATTGTCGAGGCCTGGCGCGCCGGCGCCGAACGCTTCGGCTGGGCCGAACGCAGTGCCGTGCCGGGCGGCCGGACCGACGGCGAATGGCAGATCGGCATGGGGTGCGCGACCGGGACCTATCCCTATTACCGCATGCCGGGCGCCGCGGCACGGATCACGCTGATCCGCGACGGCGGCGACGTGCGCGCCAAGGTCGAGGTTGCCGCGGCCGAGATGGGCATGGGTACGTCGACGACGACCGCGATCGTCGCGGCGGAGCGGCTGGGCCTGCCCCTCGACCGGATCGAGGTTGGCTATGGCGATTCGCTGATCCCCGGCGCGATCATGGCCGGGGGGTCGCAGCAGACCGCCGCGATCGGCGCGGCGGTGATCGCCGCGCACAATGCGCTGGTCGCCGAACTGCTGAAGCTCGCCGGCAACGATTCCCCGCTCGCCGGCCTGTCGCCGGACGACGTCGGCAGCGAGGATGGCGGCCTTGCCCGGCTCGATGACCCCGCGATGCGCGAAAGCTACGCCTCGATCCTCGCGCGCGCGCGGCGCGACGATCTGGAAGTGACGGCGGAGGCGTCGCCGCCGCTCGAGTTGATGCATTGGTCGATGCATTCGCACAGCGCGATCTTCTGCGAGGTGCGGGTCAACAGCGTCACCGGCGAGACGCGCGTCAGCCGGATCCTGGGATCGTTCGACTGCGGTCGCATCCTCAACCCCAAGACGGCGCGCAGCCAGTTTCGCGGCGGCATCATCATGGGGCTGGGCATGGCGCTGATGGAGGAGACGCAGTTCGACGAGCGCAACGGCCGGATCATGAACCCCAGCCTCGCCGAATATCACGTGCCGGTGCATCTCGACGTGCCGGAGATCGACGTGATCTGGACCGACATCGCCGACCCGCACACCCCGATGGGCGCCCACGGCATCGGCGAGATCGGCATCACCGGCGTCGCCGCGGCCGTCGCCAACGCGGTGTACAACGCAACCGGCAAGCGGATCCGCGACCTGCCGATCACGCTCGACAAGCTCCTGTAGTCAACCGGAAGAGCGCTCTGCGACAATCGAAGAGGAAGGTTCGGGAGCGCGACTGGTCCGAAAAGCGCAGACCATGGCGCGCGGGAGCACAAGATCGCGCCTGGCCCGCCGTCCCTCGGCGCCCTATGCCCTCGCCGATGGACGGCTATCCCCTCCTCTACTCGTTCCGACGCTGCCCCTATGCGATCCGCGCGCGGCTCGCTCTGCTTGCGAGCGGTACGGCCTGCATCATCCGCGAGGTCAAGCTTTCCGCCAAGCCTGCCGAGATGCTCGCGGCCTCGCCCAAGGCCACCGTGCCCGTGCTGATCACGCCCGATGGCCGCGTCATCGACCAGAGCCTCGACATCATGCGGTGGGCGCTTTCGAGCCGCGACCCGGCGGGTTGGCTCGACCACGAGGACACGCACCTGATCGCAACCAACGACGACGCGTTCAAGCATCATCTCGATCGCGCCAAATACCCCGAGCGCCACGACGGCGACCCCGCCCCGCACCGCGCCGCCTGTATCGACCTGCTGCGTCCGCTGGAGGACAGGCTGAGGACGACGCGCCACCTCTGCGGTGAGACACCGGGCCTGACCGACGCCGCGATCCTGCCGTTCGTGCGGCAATTCGCCTCGATCGACCGCGACTGGTTCGACGCGCAACCGTTGCCGTACGTCCGTGCCTGGCTCGACCGGTGGGTCGCGTCCGACGGCTTCGAGGCCGCGATGGTCCGGTTGACGCCGTGGCGCGCCGGCGACCCCGACGTCCTGTTCCCATCGGCGCAGGATCCGGAGACGCCGGCACCGGCCGATCGTCCCGGACGCGGTTACTCCGAGGGGCTCTTGCGATAATCGAGCGGCGGCTTGCGGTCACCGAGCATCGCCTTGTAGGTGAAGTTCGGTCCCCGCCGCTTCTCGAACTCCGCCTTGGCGGCGGCGATCTCGGCCGGGTTGCGGAACAGTTCGGCTGCGGTCAGCGCCAGCGTCTTGGTGGCGACAATCGCGCCCTTCACCCCGATGCTCGACCCCGCGGCGGCGACGTTCTGCCAGCTATGGCCCGCCGACCCCGGCACGAAGGTCGCGGTCGACAGGCCGACCGTGGGCGTGACCCAGCTGACGTCGGACACGTCGGTCGAACCGCCGATCGCCTTGGTCTCGAGTTGCGCCGGTTCGATCTGCGACACGCTGGTCAGCGGGGGCGCGCCGGCGGGCATCGACTTCTGCAGCTGCGTGGCGAACGCGGTTTCCTCGGGCGTCCAGGTGATCCCGCCCGCGGCGTGCAGGCCGCGGTCCATCGCCTTCATCAGCACTTCGTTCGACAACAGGCTGTAGACGCCGCCGGTCTGTTCGAAATCGACCGTCGTCTCGGTGCCCATAGCGGCGCCCTGCGCGGCCTTCTTGACACGCTCCATCACCGACTTGACGATCTCGGGGTCCTGGTCGCGGACGTAGTAATAGACCTCGGCCTCATCGGGCACGACGTTGGGCGCCTTGCCGCCGTTGGTGATGACATAGTGGATGCGGGTGTGGTCGGGGATGTGCTCGCGCATCATGTTGACCATCATGTCCATGCCCTCGACCGCGTCGAGCGCGGACCGGCCCTTTTCGGGCGCGCCCGAGGCGTGCGACGACTGGCCGTGGAAGCGGAACTTGCCGCTGATATTGGCGAGCGAGGGCGCCTGCGAGGCCGAATTCTCGTTGCCCGGATGCCAGTGCAGCACGGTGTCGACGTCGTTGAACAGGCCGTCGCGGACCATATAGACCTTGCCCGACCCGCCTTCCTCGGCGGGCGTGCCATAGACGCGGATCTCGCCCTGCACCTTGTTCTTGACCATCCAGTCCTTGACCGCGATCGCGGCATAGGTGGACGCCGTGCCGAACAGGTTATGCCCGCAGCCATGGCCCGCATCGCCGCCCATCGGCTGGCGCACCGGCACCGCCGCCTGCGACAGCCCGGGCAGCGCATCATATTCGGCGAGCACGCCGATCACCGGCCCCGCCCCGGTCCTGAAGCTCGCGACGAAGGCGGTCGGTTCGCCCGCAACGCCTGCCTTCACGGTGAAGCCCGCGGCCTTCAACCGGGTCTGGAGCAGCGCCGAGCTCTGCGTCTCGAGATAGCCCATCTCGGCATATTTCCAGATCTGCAGCGCGGTGTCGGAGATCGGCTTGGCGTTCGCGTCGACTGCGCCGATCAGCGCGGTGCGATCGGCGGCGGGCAGGTCCTGCGCCGCCGCGGGGATCGCGGCGGTCGTCATCAGCGCTGCCAGAAACATCGTCGTCTTCATGGTCAATGTCCTTATGCGAGGCAGGATCAGAACTTCTTGGTGATGCCGAGGAAGAAGTAGCGGCCGATCACGTCGTAGTTCTGCGCGTCGTAATTGGCCTCGGTATCGCCGACCTGCGGCGGCTTCTTGTTGAACGCATTGGTGACGCCCATCCGGAACTCGGTCTTCTCGCCGGTCTCGAACCGTGCGTTCAGGTCGAACACGTTATAGGCGTCGACGCCGCGCGTGGTGCTCGCGGGGTTCACCACCTTGGCCGAGGCGATCATGTTGTCGATATACCGCCAGCGGACGCCCAGCGTCGCGCCGCCGACCGAATAGCTGAACGAGGTCACCGACTTCCATTCGGGGTGCGCGAGGCCGGCCGTGGTCTCGACGCCGGTACCGATGCTGCCGGCATAGTCGTAGCTGGGCGCGCCCGGCAGCGCCTGGATCTTGAACGACTCCAGATACGACACCGCGGTGTTGAGCGCGATCGTGCCGGCATTGCCGCCAAGCCCGATGTCGGACAGGTTGACCTTCCAGTCGAACTGCACGTCGATGCCGCGCACCTTGAACGTCCCGAGGTTGAGCAAGGGCTGGAGCGGGTTGACCGGAACGCCGTTCCCGGTGTTGCGCGAGATCAGCGAGCAATAGTAATTGCTGGCCGCGTAGGTCGGATTGTTGCCGCCCGAGTTGAAGCAGAACTGGAACGCCTGCGCGATCGAGAGCGGCCCGACCGCCTGCTTGATGCCGATGCGGTAGTAGTCGACCGACAGCGACATGTTGCGGAACACCGGCGACGAGAAGGGCGACTGGATCACCCCGCCCGCCGAATAGGTGTCGGCGATTTCTTCCTGCAGGTCGGGATTGCCGCCGGTCAGCGCGAACACCTGTGCGGTGCCGAGCTGATAGCTGTCGATGATCGCGGTCGGGATGCCCTGTGCGAGGCAGAGCGCGCGGACCTGAGTGCCGTTCGCGCCGACGCGGTAGGACGAGCGCACGTCGCACGGATCGCCGGTCGAGGTCGTCGCTGCCGGGCTGCCGATCGCGACGCTGCCCGTCGAGACGGGGGCGTAGAGCTCGCCCACGCTCGGCGCGCGGATCGCGCGGTTATAGCCGCCGCGCAGCCGCAGCGCGTCGAACACCTGCCAGTTCGCATCCGCCTTGTACGCGTGCACGCCACCGACGGAATTGTAGTTGGAATAGCGATAGCCGAGATCGAGATCGAACTGCTGGATCAGCGGGATGTCGTGCAGCAACGGCACGAGCAGCTCGCCATACGCCTCGCCGACCTTGACCTTGCCGCTGGCCGCGCGGAGCACGCTGTAGCCGAGGATATCGCTGGTGCCGTCGGGCAGCGACAGCTGCGAGTCCGGCTGGAAGGCGTAGGAATTCTCGCGGTAATCCGCGCCGACCGCGAAGCGCAGTTCGCCGGCCGGCAGGCGGGCAAGGCCGCCCTGGATATTGCCCTCGACGGTGCGCTGCTTCAGTTCGTTGGTGTTGAGCGTGCGGCGCGAGATGTAGGCGATGCATTCCTGCGACGGGGTGACGTTGCCGAACGGGTTGAACCCGCCCGCGCACAGCTCGGTCCCGCCGGTCGGGCTGTTGAGCAGGCGCGAGACCGCGCCGGCGCTGGCGCCGCCGGTCTGCGAATTGTCGAACTTCGCGCGGCTGGTGTTGGCATAGAGGTCCCAGGTCCAGTCGCGCACGCCGATCTTGCCCGAAAGCCCGGCGGTGATCTGGTAGACGTCATACTCGTAGGTCTGGATGCGCGGCCCCAAAATGCTGAGCGCCTTGTAGAAGGTGAAGGGCGCGTTCGGCGTTGGCCGCGACGCGAGGATCGAGCGGAAGGCGGGCGTGATGAACGGATTGGTCGTCGGCACGGTCAGCCCGTACACGTTCGAGGCCAAAGTCGGGTTGGTGATGCCCGTCGAGCTGTAGGTCGTGTAGCTGAACTGGGTGAACGCCTTGATGTCGTCGGTGACGTCGTAGTCGACCTTGCCGAACACCGAATAGCGATCGAGATCGGCCTGGATCGATCCCCCGTTATAGCCGAAATTGACCTGCTGGCTGTTGGTGCCGCTGTTGACGATATAGGCCTCGTCGGTCTGCGGGTCGCGGTAGTTGAGCACGGGCACGCCCGCGGTGCTGAACAGCGTCTGGTCGGTGTTGAACCCGATCTGCCCGGTGTAGCGGCCCGCGGCGTTGCCGGTCAGCGCGCGCGTGCCATATTGCCCGACGAACACCGAATTGACCGCGGCGAGCGTCGGCAGGTTGCTGCCGAAGATCGCGTTGCCCTGCGGGATCGTGCTGAGGCCCGGCGTCGACGTGCGGAAGGTGAAATAGTCGCGCTCGGCCTGCTGCGCGGTATCGCGGCGGGTATAGTCGACCGACAGCACCGCATGGCCGCGCTCGTCGGCGAAGACGGAGCCTGCGGTCGCGGTGATGCGATAGGTGTTGCCGTCGCCATAGTTGCTGACGCCGGTCTGGCCGTTGAGCTCCAGTCCCTTGAAGTTGCGGCGCAGGCGGAAGTTGACGACGCCCGCAGTCGCGTCGGAACCATAGGTGGTCGAGGCGCCGCCGGTGATGACCTCGATATTCTCGATCAGCGCTTCGGGAATGGTGTTGAGATCGACCGAGCCGTCGGGGTTGGACGGCTGCAGGCGGCGGCCGTCCATCAGGATCAGCGTGCGCTTCGACCCCAGCCCGCGAAGGCTGGCATTCGCCTGGCCGCCGTTGAGCCCGGTGCTGGTGCTGCCGGTATTGCCCTGGCCGAACGCGCCGGCGAATTGCGGCATCTGCGTCAGCGCGGCTTCGACGGTGACGCGGCCGGTATTCTCGAGCGTGTCGGTGGACAGCGAGACGATCGGGCTGTTGGCGACATAGTCGGACCGCGCGATTCGCGATCCGGTGACCGTGATCTCTTCGGGGGGCGCGTTGCTGTCCTGTTCGGGCTCGACGCTCGCGGGCGGTGCGGTCGGCACCGTGCTCTGCGCGTGCGCCGCGCCCGCGATCAGCGCGATGGACGCGCAGCTGCCAATGAGAAACGCGCGCGTGATACCCCGTGCAACCATGTCGAAGCCCCCTTGGAAACGGCCGCATCGTTGGCGGCCTCACGGGGTAAGACGCGGTAGTTTCGGGGGCCCTCACTCACGAGACGCAAAAAAGTTGCATGAAAAAGGGAGCGGCCGTTTCCGGTCGCTCCCCGATGCGATTGCGTATGCAACGATAGAATGTGACCCCCTGCCCCCGTTCGTGCTGAGCGCAGTCGAAGCACCTAGAGGAGAGGTGCCCTTCGACTTCGCTCAGGGCGAACGGCAAGGGGGGAAGAACGGAACGGCCGCCGTCGTATCGCCTACCGCGTCGCCGCCACCGCCGGCCCGTAGATCAACCCGTTGAACAGCAGCTTGAACGTCGCATAGGGCTGCGCGCGCTGCGTGACCTCGGGGCCCATCGCGAACAGTTTCCCGCGGCCGAGATCGACGTCGGTGACCGCGACGGTGCCGTTCAGCCGCTGCTGACCGACCGCCCAGCCGCTGCGCAGCGGCGCGGGGCCCTCAAACCACGCGACCTTCTTCGCCGCGGTGCCCGAGAGCGTGAACGGCTGGCTTTCGTCGAAGAAGATGTCGACCGTCGGCGTCATCCCGTAGGCGAGCGGCTGGCGCGGATCGACCTTCGCCGACAGGATCGCGCCGGGGATGTAGAACGCCTTCTTGTCGAGCGCGGCGAGCGTGCCGTCGGGCTTCTTCGTCACCAGCGCAGGCTGGATTTGCGGATCGAGCAGCGTGGCCAGCCGGTTCGCGCTGCCGACCGTGACGACGGTACCGCCCGCCTTCGCGAACGCGGCGACCGACGGCAGCGTCTTCTCGGGCGTCACCTCGCCCAGCCAGCCGCGATACTCGGCGGGGATCGTCTTCGCATCGGGCATGCCGAACCGATAGCCGCCCGGATACGGCCCGCCCGCGGTCGACGGCACGGTGCCGTCGGCGAACAGCAGCACGTCGTATTTCGCGTTGAGGTTCCCCGCGTCGAGCTCCTGCGGATAGACGACGCTGAACGGGAACTCGTATTGCTCGAGCACCCAGCGCGTCCAGCCGGCGGCGATCACCCCGCCATAGCGGTCGACCAGACCCACGCGGACCGGTTTCAACGCGAGCTTCGCCCCCGTGGGCGCCTTGGCCACCGCATAGGCGTCGATCCCGAGCTGCCGGGTCGACGAGGCGAGGATACCGCTCGCGGCAGGCGACGCCGGGACCCAGATCGCGCCCGGCGCCAGCGTCTTGCCGCCGGCCTTCGTCTCGGGTTCGATCCAGGATACCGGCACGCCGGCCTTGAGCAGGCGGTTGGTCAGCAGGAAGGCGTTGTTCGCCTCGTGCCCGACGAGCCAGCCCGCCTTGCCCGCGCCGATCACGCGACCGGGCGCCACCGTCATCAGGTCGGGCACGCGTTCGAACGCGCCCGAAAAGCCGTCGAGCACGCGGTCGAACGTCACGCCCATCTGGTAGGCGAGCGTATAGCCGGTGATGTCGTACGGCGCCTTGGGCGGGCCGCCGGGATACTCCGCGTCGTGCGGATGATCCTGCGGCTCGAACATGTCGATGACGTGCGGACGATAGGCCTGCGCGGTCTTCACGACATAGGAGCCCGCGGGATAGCGTTTGCCGCCCGCGGTGAAGGGCGCGGTCGCGCGGTCGACGTCGACGCCGTTCTTGATCAGCGCGTTGAGGAATGTGATCGTCGTCGGCATGTCGCGCTGCTCGGGCGAGAGGACATAGCCGCGCGGGTCGCGCTTCGCCGGGTCCTTGAGCACGCTCGCGTAGAGCGACGAGGCGACCATCCCCTCCCTGGCGCGGCTGTTGTAGCCGACATAGCCCTCGTCGGCCTTGGCGTCCTTGCCCGCTTCCTTCAGCGCGTCGACCCGCTTGGGCGTGGTCGTCCAGCTGTCGGTGTTGCCCTTGGCGATCGCCTGATGGCCCATCCGCCAGATGTTCATCAGCAACCGTTCGCGGTTGCGCGACGCATAGTCCATCACCGCGCGGTCGAGCGACCATTGATATTCGAGGCTGTCCTTCAGATGCCAGTCGCCGGGCGCGATCGGCAAAGGCTCGTCGCTGCGCGCGAGTTGCGTGTCGGCGATCAGCGGGATCTTCTCAGGGGTAGGTCCGCCGATGATCTCGGTCAGCAACCCGATCGAGTTGTGGAAATAGGCGACCGAGCGTTCCATGCCGTTGTGCCAGGTCGAATAGGGTGCGGCGCTGCGCATGCCGGAGCCACCCTTCTCCTCGGACACGAGCCGGCTGTGCATCGCCGAGCCGACCTCCTGCAATTCGGTCATCACGATCGGGTTGTAGTTGTAGTTGAAGGGGTCGCGGAACGGCGGCACGAACACGACCATGCCCGCGGGGCCGGTCTGGTGCTGGTTGAAGACGATCTGCGGGAACCACTCACGGAACAGCTGCCGGTTGACCGCCTCGGTCTCGGGCATCTGCACCATGAAGCTGTCGCGGTTGTTATCGTGGCCGATATACTTCTGGTACAGCCGCGGGATCGTGCGGAATTCGCGGTCGGTCTTGACCGGGTTGCGCATGTACCAGTCGGCGATCAGCTGCAGCCCGTCGGGATTGTCCTGCCCGAACAGCACGATCTCGTCGTTCAGCACGCGCATCGTCTCGGCATCGGTGCCGGTGAGCATGCGGTAGAGGACGTGGATCTGGCTCTGCGTCGTGACGGTCTCGCTGGCGTGCATGCCGGCGTCGATCCAGACGATCGCCTTGCCCTCGGTCGCGAGCGCCTGTGCCTCGGCCTCGGTCTTCACCTCCGCCTTGGCGAGTTTCCGGGCGATGTCCTTGTAATGATCGAGCTTCGCCAGGTTCGCGGGCGCGCTGACGATCGCGACCCACATCGTGCGCCCCTCGGCGGACTTGCCGATATCGACCAGCTTCATCCGGTCGGACTGCGTCGCGAGCTTCTTCAGATAGGCTTCGTAGGCGTCGTAATTCGCGAGGAAATAATCGCTGCCGGGCTCCTGCGCGAAGGCTTCGGACGGCGCGGTGATCGTGCCGACCTTGGGGCTGATCGGTTCGGCGGAAGCGGCATTTGCGAGCGCGAACAGGCCCACGCCCAGCAGCAACATGGTCTTCGACATATGATATCCCCCGTGTCCCGCCGGTCGTTGCCGGCCCCTGATTATCAGACGCATGTCCGCGCCGATCCCTCAATGCGTTTCCACAATAAATCAGCCGGGCAACAGATCGAACGCCACGGTGAGACGCGGCGCATCGCCCGAAAAGGGTTCGGTGCCGTGCCAGAGATAGGAGGGGAACAGGATGAGTTGTCCCGGGACCGGGCGGACATGCCGGGTCGGCGGCAGCGCGGGCGTGGTCGGCACGCCGGGCCGTCCGAACGCCAGCCACCCCTGCGGACGCTGCGCGACCGTCTCGGGAAGGTCGACATGGAAGGCGGACGACAGCCAGCCGCGCGGGTGGACATGGTCGGTGTGATAGCCGCCGGGTCGCAACAGCACCGACCAGGCACCGGCGAACCGGTAGCCACCCGTGTTCCGCCGCCGCACCGGATCGCCGCCCGTCCCCAGTTGCGCCAGGTGCGCGCGGATCGGCGCATCGAGCGCGGCGAACAGCGCGCGCAGCACGGGGTGGTCGACCTGGCTCAAGTCCTCCTGCGTCTGGCTGCCATGGCGCAGCGACTGGTCGAGCGGATGCGTCCGCCAAGCGTGGCGCTCGCGCAGGCTGGCGGCGAGATCGGCGAGGAAAGCGTCGAGCGAGGACCAGCCCGGCGGCACCTCGATACCGCGCGTCGAAATGAGCGCGGGATCCTCGCACAGCCCAGTATACCGCGGATCGCCGAGCAGGCGCCACGCCGTGGCAAGCAGCGCGATCACGCCTTGGTCGTCAGGTGCCGCCTGCGCGATCCGTTCCGCCAGGCCGGCCCCCTCGGCGATGCGGCCGACGTGCAGCAAGGCCTCGACGACGGCCTTGGCGGTATCGGTCGACGCGGGCGCCAGTCGCAGCGCGGCGGTGGCCTGCACCAACTGCCCCGCGGCGTCGCCCAGCGCCGCTCGCGCATTCGCCGCGAGCAGGTGCAACGCCGCATCCGGTGCGCGCGCGATCGCGCGATCTAGCACCGCGGCGGCGCGTGCCGGCTCGCCCGCGCTCAGCAGCACGACCGCCTCGACCGACGCGAGCGCGGGCACGCGCGCGCTATCGATCGCGGCGAGCGCGGCACCGACATCCGCGGTCCGCATCCACCGCAGCTGGGCCAGGTCGCGGTGCGCGGTCGCATAGTCCGGGCGCCGTCCGATCGCGCGCAGGAAGGCCGCCTCCGCCGCGTCGAGCGCGCCCGTCCCCTGCAGCGCGCGCGCGTGGACCAGCCAGGTCTCGGGCGCGGTCGATCCCTTCGCGATCGCCCGCGCCGACGCCGCCGCCGCACCGGCGAAATCGCCGAGGTCGCCCAGCGTCGAGGCGAGATTATGCTCCGCGACCGTGCTGTCGGGCCGCTCGACCGCGGCGCGCGCGTACAGCGCCGCCGCGCCGCGCAGGTCGCCCGCGGCCTTGGCCTGCCGCGCCTGCTCCATCGCGGCGGAGGGGATCACTTGGCCTGCGTCACCATCAGCACCGCGAGCGACAGGGTACGGATCCCGGTGCGGATCGCCTTGTCGTGATCGGGCGCGAAGAAGGGCGAATGGTTGCTCGGCACTGCCTCGCCCTTGGCCTTGTAGGCGGCGAGCGTCGCGGCGTCGTAGCCGCCGATCGTGAAATAGACCGAGGGGACGCCCGCATCGACGAACGCCGACCAGTCCTCGCTCGCCGACCAGCCGGGCGCGGTCGCGGGCAGATAGGTGACCCGGTCGCCACCCGCGGCCTTGAGCGCTGCCGCCGCGCGCTCGGCGAGCGCATGGTCGTTGATCACCGCAGCGGTGCCGTGCAGCCACTTCACCTCGGGGGCCGGTGCCATCGACATCGCCGCCGATGCATCCGCGGTGCGCTTGACGCCGTCGAGCAACAGCTGGCGGACGTCCTTGTCGAACGACCTGAGGCTGAGTTTCAGCACTGCGGTATCGGGGATGATGTTGCCGACGGTTCCCGCTTGGAATGCCCCGACGGTGACGACGCCAAACGCATTCGCGTCCTTCTGCCGGCTGATCACACTCTGCACGTCGGTGACGAAATGCGCGCCCATCACGATCGGGTCGATCGTCGCGCTGGGCATCGAGCCGTGCCCGCCGCGCCCCTTGAAGGTGACCTGCAGGCTGTCCGAGTTGGAACTGGTGACGCCGTCCTTGACCAGCACGGTCCCGGCCTCACCCGATCCGACATGCGCGGCGAAACCGTAATCGGGCTTGGCGAAGCGCGTGAACAGCCCGGCGTCGAGCATCGCCTTCGCGCCGACCAGCGTCTCCTCGGCGGGTTGCGCGATGAACATCAGCGTGCCCTTCCACTGGCCCTTCATCGCCAGCAGCGCCTGCGCGGTACCAACCCAGGCGGCCATGTGGACGTCATGGCCACAGCTCTGCGCGACGAAGCTCGTCTTGCCCTCGAACTGCGCCTGCTCGCGGCTGGCATAGGGAAGCCCGGTCTTCTCCTCCATCGGCAGCCCGTCGAGTTCGGTGCGCACCATCACCGTCGGCCCGGCGCCGTTCCTGTAGATCGCGACGACGCCGGTGCCGCCGACCTTCTCGGTCACGGTGAAACCCAGCGCCTTCATCCGGCCCGCCAGCAACGCCGCGGTGCGCGTCTCCTGCGTGCCGAGCTCGGGGTGCGTGTGGATGTCGCGGTAGAGCGCATCGAGCCCGGCGTAGTTCTTCTCGATCTGCGCATCGATCGTCGCGCGGTCGCTCGCCGGATCGGCCGAGGCCGCGCCGATCCCCGCCATCATCGCACATCCCGTGAGCAGCAGCCGGATCATTGTCATCGCTAGAATACCCATTGTTCGAGACCGGGACGCAGGGCCCCTGCCCTGCAAGACGCAGATGTGCGCGATCCCCTCAGCCGTGCAAAGCCGCACGCGTCAGAAATCGCGATCGAGCGACAGCATCACGGTGCGCGGCGCGCTGCTGTACAGCTGGCGCGTACCGAACGCGCTCGACGTCAGCCGGTTCGCGCCGACTGCGTTCAGCAGGTTGCGCACCCCGATCCCCGCGCGCCACTGCGCCAGCCGGATATCGGCATTGGCGTCGATCACGAACCGCGCCGGGGTCACCGCGTAATAGGTGCTGCGATCGTTGAACGCGGTCCGCACGCGCGTCGCACCGACCGCGTCGACGCCGAACGTCGCGACCTTGCCGCCTGCCACCGGGACGCTGGTCTGCACGCCCATGGCGTAGGCGAGCCGCGGCACGTTGGGCAGAGGATCGCCGCGCCGCCCCGCGCCGTCGGTGGTATCGACCGGCTGGTCCTCGCCCAGCCGCGCATCGGTATAGTTCGCCGATCCCGTCAGCCGCACCGCGCCGATCGACAGAACGGCCTTGGCCTCGACGCCGTCGATCCGCACCGTGCCGATGTTGCGGTTGTAGCCGAACGCGCCGTTCGCGCTCCACGCGGCATAGATCGTGTCCGCCCAGTCGATATGATAGAGCGCGCCCTCCAGCGCGAGGCGGTCGCTCGCGAGCCTGGTCTTGGCGCCCAGTTCGTAGCTCCAGACATGGTCGGCGTCGTAGCTGCGCTCCTGGTCGCTCAGGTCCGGGGTGATGTTGACCCCGCCGGGCCGGAATCCTTCGGCGGCGATGGCATAGACCAGCGTCTCGCCCGGCAGGCGATAGGCGAGTTCGGCCTTCAAATTGGTGCCGTCGTCGGCGCGCGCATAGCGATCGGTGCCGATCGCGCCGGTGCCGGTGATGATGTTGGGGATCGGCACCGATCCATAGGCGGTCCGCGTGTAATGAAAATAGCGCAGGCCGAGCGTCGCGGTCAGTCGCGACGTCACGCCCCAGTTGGTCTCCGCGAACGCCGCCTGCTGGTCGAGCGCGCTGTGCAGCAGCCGCAACCCGGTAATGTCGAGCGGCACGATACGCAGCCCGGTCGCGGCGTCGGCGCGCACCGTATAGCTCTCCGCCGAATCGCGCCGCCGCTCGACGAACCCGCCGATCGTCCAGCCGAGCACGCCCGTCCGGTCGGACGACACGCGGACCTCGGCCGTGCTGCTTTCGACGCGGAACGGCTGGTACAACAGGCCCGGCAACCGCGTCTGCAGATACGCCTGGAACGCGCTGCGCTGCGCCGGCGTGCACCCCGCGCCGCCCGTCAGGGCCACATGGCGCGCGCAGCTTGCCGTGCTCGTCGCCTGCCGCGCCAGCACCTGCGTGAAGTCGCCCTGCTTCACGATCGTCCAACGATAATGCGATCCGGTCGCCACCACCGCGAGCGCGCCGGTGGTCCAGTGCGCGGTGACGCTCGCCAGGTCGAGCCGCTCGCGATTGGGGGTGCGGACCGGCTGGTCGTTGCGATACCGCCCGAGATCGGGATACCAGAACCCGGCATCGTCGATCCGGGTGTCCTGATGCAGCGCCAGCGTATCGATCCTGAGCGACGGCGACGGCGTCCAGGCGAGCCCGAGGCGCACACCCTGACGCAGGACGCCGCCGGTATCCTTCACGCCCAGCAGGGCGTTGTCGACATAGCCGCCGACGGTGCGCCGGTGCACGACGATCCGCGCGGCCAGCGTGTCCTGCACGATCGGCGCATTGACGACCGCGGCAAGGTTGCCCCCGATCCCGCCGCCCTGCACCGCCGATACGCCGGCATCGACGTGCCCGGACCAGCGCGTCGCGTCGGGCTGGTTGAACAGGACCCGCAGCGTGCCGCCCATCGAACTCGCGCCGTACAGCGTCCCCTGCGGCCCGCGCAGCAGCTCGATCCGGTCGACATCGACCAGGTCGACATCGGGGGTGCTGGCGGCGGGATCGAACGTCGTCCCGGACGGGCCGCTGATCGGCGTTTCGCCGTAATAGAGGCCGACGGTCGACTCGCCGGTGCCGCTGACGCCGCGGATCGCGATCCGCTGTTGCAACGGCGCGGTCGCGATCGGCACCAGTCCGGGCAACAGCGCGGCGGCACTGCGCAGGTCGTATGCACCCCGCATCTGGACCTGCGCGCCGGTCACCGCGTCCATGCTGATCTCGGTATCGCCGAGCGTCGTCGGGCGTTTCAGTGCGGTCACGACGATTTCGGCGTCCGGCGGCACGACCTCGATCCTCGCCTGGGGAACGCGTGCAGGCGGTGCGGCAACGATGATGATGACACCGGCGCGGACGCGTTTCGCGACCAGCCCGGTGCCGGCGAGCAGCGTCCTGAGCGCGCGGTCCGGGTCGATCGGGCCGTGCAGCGCCGCCGTCCTGCGGCGTCCGGTCGTCGCCGGATCGAACAGGATCTGCTGCCCGGTCTGCGTCGCGAGCTGCCGCAGCGTGAGGTCGAGCCGCTCCGCGGGAATCGCGAGCACCACCCGATCGCGCGATGCGGCCGCCGCGTCGACGCTGCCGAACCCGCAGGCCGCAGCGATCGCGATCGTTCGTGTGCCAAGGCCGCGGGCATGCATCAGGACGTGTCGTTCTACCCCCGGGTCAAGCGCTGACCTCTCCCACCCGTTCTGACGACGGTCTCGCTACACTGTCCGCTTGACGCCCGACTGGCAACATGATCGATTATGACAGATATATAAAAGGGGATGCCGCAGGCTTCGGGCGGATTTCAGACGGGGCGCGACCATGCAGACTTCCCACGCGCGCTTGGCCGCCGACGACGGCAACAGCGTCGACCTGTCGCGCCATCTGGGGGCCGTGCGGCGGTTCCTGATGAAACGTGCGCCGATCGGCGAGGTCGACGATCTGGTGCAGGAGGTCGCGCTCCGGATGCAGACGCGGCGCGCGACCGACGCGATCGACAATGTCGAGGGCTATCTGTTCCAGGTCGCGCAGAGCGTGCTTGCCGATCGTGGCCGCCGTGACACCGTCCGCCACCGGTCCGCGCACGACAGCCTCGAAGAATTTCACCATCCCGTTGAGGACCGCTCGCCCGAGCGCGTCCTACAGGGCAAGGAACATCTCGCGCAGCTGATCGCCGCGATGAACGACCTGCCCGAGCGCACGCGCCAGGCATTCGTCCTTCATCGCTTCGAGGAAATGAGCTACGCGGCGATCGCCCGACATCTGGGCATATCGGTGAGCGCGGTCGAAAAGCATATCATGAAGGCGATCAAGCTCCTCGCAGGTTCGCTGCGCTGATGGACCCCGTACCGGCGAGTCCCGACGCCGCCGCGGCGGCCGCATCCTGGTATGCGCGGCTGCACGCCGACGATGCGACGCCGGCCGACCGCGCGGCGTTCGGCCGCTGGCTCGCCGCCGAAGACGCGCACGACCAGGCCTGGCACGAGCTGGTCGCCACGACGCGCCTGCTCGACGCAGCACGCGACGACCCCGCCCTCCTCGCGATGATCGCCGCGACCCGCAGCGAAATCGGCACCCGCCCGCAGCGGCGCTGGTGGCCGATGGCGGCCGCGGCAGCGGTGGTGCTCGCGGTCGGCGGGACCACCGCGCTCGTCCTCGACCGGGACACGCAGCCAGCAACGCAAATCGCGGAGACCCGCTACGCGACCCCGGTCGGCCGGTCGCGCGATATCACGCTCGCCGACGGGACGCGGATGACGCTCGACGCCGATTCCGCGGTCCGGATCGCGGCGCCCGGTGCAACGCGACGCGTGGCGATCGATCGGGGCCAGGCGTTCTTCACGGTGGCGCATGACGCGCGCCACCCGTTCGTCGTCTCGGCGGGCGGCAACAGCGTGACCGCGCTCGGCACGCAGTTCGCGGTGCGTACCGCCGCCGACCGCGTCGTCGTCAGCCTGGTCGAGGGATCGGTCCGCGTCGACACCCCCGACATCGGTCGCGCGACGATTCTCGTCCCGGGCAACACGCTGACGATCGGCCGCACGGCGCTGCAACTCACCCGTGCCGGCGCCGAGACAGCGACCGGATGGCGCAAGGGGACGCTGACGTTCGACGCCGCGCCGCTCACGGACGTCGTCGCCGAACTCAACCGCTATTCCGTGCAGCGCATCGAACTCGGCGATGCCCGGCTCGCCAGGCGCGTGTTCAGCGGCGTGCTGAAGACCGACGGCGGCGGCACCGCGCTCGCCGACGCGCTGTCGGCCTACGGTGTCGCGCGCGTGCGCTACGCCGACCGCACGCGGCTGGTGCTCGCCTCCCAACCCTGAGCGATCGGACTAGGCGTCGGGCCGATGGTCGCCCGGCTGGACGCCGAGCCACCGGCGGAGCAGCGCGGTCACTTCGCCCGGCCGTTCGAGCGGCGAGAGGTGGCCACACGAGCGCAACAGGTGGAAGTGCGCGCCCTCGATTCGCGCGCTCAGCGCCCGCGCGTCGTCGGGGGTGCAGATCCGGTCGCGATCGCCGACCGCGACGAGCGTCGGCACACGGATCGCCGCGATCGCGTCCGAGATGTCCGGCCGGGCGAGCATCGCACGTTGCTGCCGTTCGAACACGATTTGCCCGACGCGGTCGGCCATCGCCTGCGCCGGGCCTGCGACATTTGCCGTCAGGCGCGGGTCGGCATGCGGCGCGGTCGCGAGCAGGCCCTGCCCCACGACGGTCCGCGGCCGCACCTCCATCGAGGCGCGCGTCCCGAACAGCGCGATCCGCGAAACGCGGTCGGGCGCCTGCCGGACCATCTCCATCGCGACATAGCCGCCCAGGCTGACGCCCGCGACCGCGAACCGCGGCGGGGCCGCGGCGAGCACCCGCGCCGCCATCGCGGACAGCGTATCGTCCTGCGACAGGTCGCCGAACTCGACCCGCGCGATCCCGGCGAGATCGACGATCTGCCGCGCCCATAATTGCCCGTCGCATCCCATCGCGGGAAGCAGCATCAGCGGTGTACGCGGTCGGACCATGCGAAATCTCCGGAAGCGGCGGGTTGCGGGCATGCTCACCTCAGACCACGAACGGGAAGGCGAGCGCGATCATGCCGACCAGCGTCATAACCGTGCAGACGGCAATCGCGGGCACGAGCGTGAAGCGCTGGTGATCGGCAAGGTCGATGCCGACCAGGCTGACGAGCAGATAGGTCGAAGGCACCAGCGGGCTGAGCAGGTGGACCGGCTGCCCCATCAGCGACGCGCGCGCGATCGCCTCTGGCGCGACGCCGTAATGCGCGCCCGCCTCGGCAAGGATCGGCAGCATCCCGAAATAGAAGGCGTCGTTCGAGATGAAGAAGGTCGCGGGCATGCTGAGCAGCGCGGTGATCGGCGCCATGTACGGCCCGAGTACCGGCGGGATAATCCCGACGACCGCCTTGCTCATCGCGTCGACCATGCCGGTGCCGCCGAGGATCCCGGTGAAGATCCCCGCGGCGAAGATCAGCGAGACGACCGCGAGCACGTTGCCGGCATGCGCCGAGATCCGCTCCTTCTGGTCGGCGACGCCGGGATAGTTGACGATCATCGCGATCGCGAACGCCAGCATCATCAGCACCGACAGCGGCAGGATGCCCCAGACGAGCAGCGTGAGCAGCGTGACGACGAGGGCTGCGTTGAACCAGATCAGCTTGGGCCGCCGCGCCTCGGGATATTGCGAGACCGCCATGTCGCCGATCTCGGTGGTCGCAGTGATACCGGCTTCCCCCATCCGCGCGCGCTCCTTGCGCCCGAAATAGACCGCGAGGCCGATCAGGAAGGCGAGCCCGGCGAGCATGCCGGGGATCAGCGGCAGGAACAGCGTGGCGGGATCGAGCTTCAGCGCGCTCGCGGCGCGCGCGGTCGGCCCGCCCCACGGCGTCAGGTTCATGATCCCGCTCGTCGTCATCAACAGGCAGACCAGGTACAGCCGGTTCATGGCGAAGCGCTTGTACAGCGGCAGCAGCGCGGCGATCGTAATGATGTAGGTGGTCGATCCGTCGCCATCGAGGCTGACGAGCGCGCACAGCACGACCGTCCCGATCAGGATCCGCATCGGATCCCCGTGGACCAGCCGGATCAGCCGCCCGACCAAAGGATCGAACAAGCCCGTGTCGGTCATCGTCGAGAAGAACAGGATCGCGAACAGCAGCATCACGCCGGTCGGCGCGAGGTTCTTGATGCCGTCGATCATCATCGGGCCAAGACCCGCGGCCTCGCCCGCGAACACGCCGAAGATCGACGGGATCACGATGAGCGCGACCAACGGCGTCATCTTCTTGGTCATGATCAACGTCATGAACGTGGCCACCATCAGGAAGCCGAGCAGGGCAAGGTTCATCGCATCGTCCTAGGAAAGGGCGTGAAAAAAGGGGGTGGGGTCGAAGGCAATACCCCCGTCATCCTGACGAACGTCAGGATCCAGAGCCAAGCAGGGCAGCGCTCCGTAACCCTGGATCCTGACTTTCGTCAGGATGACGGGACGGTCGCGACCGGAGACGGCGCGCCGCATCAGAAGGTAACTCCGACACGTGCGCTGAGCGTCTGGCCGCTGTCGTTGCCGACATAGTCGCCGGCGCGGTTGCCGGTGTCCCACTGGATCGCGTTCACCTGGAACCGCGTGAACGAGTTCAGGTACCAGTTGACCCCGACGGTCGCCGCCCAGCCCTCGCCGCCGGTCAGCAGGTCGGTGTAATCCAGGCTCTCGTACCGCGCGGTCAACTCGATCGCGCCGACGCCGCCATCGAAGGTCGGCTTCAGCACCTTGGGCTGGCCGAAGCTGCCGAGCCGCGGGTTGTACGGCGGCAGGTCGCCGGTCAGGAACAGACCGCCCGAGACGCTCCATGCCTTGCTGACGAAATCGGGTCGCCCGCCGTCGAGCCGCGCGTTGCGGCGACCCGCCTCGCCCATTACCCACAACGGCCCGCGATACCCGCCGAGCTCGACGCCGTAGCCCCTCGTACCGGTGCCGCCCGTCAGCGGCCCGCTCGACACGCGCAGCGCGCCGTTGAAGCGCCCGCCGATCACCGTGTTGCGCGTGAGCGTCCCCGCGACCGACGACAGTGCTTCGTCGAAGCCCCAGGCACCGACGTGCAGCACGCCGGTATCGGACTTGAGCGGGTTCCAGTGCGCACGGGCGAGCACGGTGCGGCTGTCGCCGACGGTCTGCGTGCCGTCGATCCGGTCGCCGGTGACGGTCACCGACGCATGGCCCGTCTTCCAGAACACGCGCGGCATCACGCCGAGTCCATAGAAGCCGCGTTGCGGGATGATCGCGGTCGCGACCGTCGTGCGCTCGAGGAACGGCGTCGAATCCGACCCCGTCGAGCCTTCGAAGCTGCGGTCGTTGAACAGATGCCCGGCGCGGACGTCGTAATCGAGACCGGGCGTGATCTTGTTGCGCCAGCCCACGAACGCGGTGACGACATCGACCTCGTTCTCCGAGAAATCGCTCTCGAACTGGTAGAAGAAATGCGTGCCGACACCGCCTTCGAGGCCGAGGCGCAGCGCGCGCATCCCCGTCGTCGTGATGTTGCGGCCGTCATATTTCGAGCCGAAGCTGGAACTCACGTCGGTCAGGATGCGGCCGCGCGGCTTGAACGTGTAGACGCCGTCGGCGGAGTGGAAGACGGGCAGCCCCGCCCCCCATTCGGTAGTCACCCCCGACGGGTTGTCGCGCGCGGCCAAGGCCTGCGCGACGCTGCGATCGGCCGGCCCCGGCGGCGCGAGTTGCGGCGCGAAGGGCAAGGTACGACGCGGTTCGGTGTTCTGCGCAACCGCCTGCGGCGCCACCTGCGCGGGCGCGACCGGGGCGGACGCTTGCGCGACGGCGGCGGCGGTCTCCAGCCGGTCGAGCCGGGTCTTCAACGCCGCGATCTCGGCGGCCTGCGCGCGGACCAGTGCGGCGAGGTCGGCGTCGCTCGGAGCCTGGGCCAGCGCCGGGGTTGCTGCGATCAGGGCGAGTGCGGCGCACCCGGTACGGAAAAGGGTCATGGGGCTTTGGCTCCGGTGGCGAGAATCGCGGTCCAGTCGCGCAGGAAACGCTGGCGCTTGACGCGGTCGAGGTTGACGAGAAGTTGCGGGCCGACGCGGATCGGTCGGGCCTGCGCGCCGGGAAGACGGCGCGCCGCGACATCGGTGCGGACCGGCCACAGGCTGCGCCTGGCGAGCAGCGACTGCCCTTCGCGCGACAGCAGGAAATCGAGGAACAGCTTCGCCGCTGCCGGGTGCGCGGCTTCGCGCGCGATGAACGCGATCCGCGAGGTGACGAGTGTATAGTCCTTCGGGAAGACCACGCCGATCCGCGGATCGGTGCGTGCGCGTTCGAGCGCATAGGAGCCGATGACGTTGTACGCGATCGCCTGCCGCCCCTCGGCGACGGCGCGCAGCATCGGTTCGGTGGTCAGCGACAGCACCGGCTTCGTGGCGGCGATCGCCGCGAGCAGCGACCGCGTGTCGCGCGTCGTCGCCATGTCCTGCGTCAGGTACAGATAGCCGGTGTTCGACCGCGCGGGGTCGAACGTCGTCACCTTGCCCGCGAACGCGCGGCCGTTCTGCCGCAGCATCGCTTCCAGCGCGGCATGCGTCCGGGGTACGCGCGCGGCCGGAATCAGCCGCGTGTTGTAGACGATCCCGATCGGCTCGGCGGTGACGCCGAAGCCCATGTTCTTCCACACCGACACCGGCGGCAGCGCGGGCTTTTCGGGGCTCGCATAGCCTTGCGCGAAGCCGTCGTTGATCAGCTTGACCTGCAGATCCATTGCCGACGACCAGACGAGATCGGCGGACAGCCGCTTGCCGCGCGTTTCGGTGACGAAGCGGCGATACATCTCGGTCGAGCCGAGGTCGGCGTACAGCACGGTGATCCCCGGATACCGCTTCCGGAACGCAGCGACGACCGGCAGCAACTCGGCGCGATCGGCATTGCCGTAGATCCGCACCTGCCGCTCGGCACGCGCGTCGGCGATCAGCTGGTCGTAGGACCGCGGATAGCCGGCAGGGCGCTGCGCCACGAGCGGAGTCGCGGCGACCGTCGTGGCCAACACTGCAATTGTCAGAAAAATTCGCGTCATCGTCACTCTCCTCGCCTTCCGTCTCTGTGTTCGGATAGACTGCACCCGTGGAGTACGAAGCGAAGCTGTCACCAACCTTTCACGGGTTTTCATGCGCATCCTGGTGATCGAGGACGACGCCGCGCTCGCGCGCAGCATCGCGGCGTTGCTGCGCGCGGGCGGCAACGCGGTCGATCACGTCGCGACCGGTGAGGATGCGCTGGCGGTGGTCTCGGGCGAACCCTACGCGCTGGTGATCCTCGATGTCGGGCTGCCCGGAATCGACGGCTTCACCGTGCTGGAGACGCTGCGGCGGCGCGGCGAGCGCGTCCCCGTGCTGATGCTCACCGCACGCGATGCGCTCGACGACCGCGTTCGCGGGCTCGATCTCGGTGCCGACGATTATCTGCGCAAGCCGTTCGAGCCCGAGGAGCTGGAGGCGCGCGTCCGGGCGCTCGGACGGCGGCGCGGCGGCGATCCGCTGCCGATGCTCGTCGTCGGCACGCTGACGATCAACCGCTCGACCGGTGACGCGGACATTGCCGGCCGCGCGCTCGACCTGCGTCGTCGCGAGCGCGCGGTGCTGGAGGCGCTGGCGACGCGGGCGGGCCGCGTCGTGCCGCGCGAATTGCTGATCGGCGAGGTGTTCGGTTTCGACGAGCCCGTCGGCGGCAACGCGATCGAGGTCCATGTCACGCGCCTGCGGGGAAAACTCGCGCCCGACGGCCCCGGCATCCGCACCGTCCGCGGCGTCGGCTACATGCTCGATGCCGGCTAGGACGATCACGCCCGACCGGGGCACCCCGGCGCTCAGGACGCGGTTGCTCGCCGCGGTGCTCGGGCCCCTGCTGGCCGCGGCGATCCTGATCGGCGTGGTCGGCGCGACGCTGATCGCCGACGTCGTCCGGCGCACCAACGACCGCGTGCTCGGCGGTGCGCTCGGCGCGATCGCGGAAACCGTGCAGGTCGAACGCGGCGAGGTGACGCTGGACCTGCCCGCCGCCGCGTTCGGGATGCTCGAGAACACCGAACGCGACAATGTCTATTACCGCGTCGCGGTCGGCGACGAGCTGCTGACCGGCTATGCGGACCTGCCCGCGCCCGACCCTGCCACGCTCGCCGTTGACGTGCCGCGCTACCGCTTCGCCCGCTACCGCGACCAGCCCATCCGCATCGCCGAGGTCCGCCGGTCGCTGCCGCGCATCGACCGGCCGGTCATCGTCCAGATCGCCGAGACGCTCGACAATCGCGGCGCGCTCACCCGCCGGCTGATGCTCGCGCTGCTGGTCGGCGAATGCGTGCTGGTGGGCGCCGCCGCGCTGTTGCTGCGTCCCGCGCTTGGTTGGTCGCTGCGTCCGCTCGCCCGGCTGCGCGGCGCGGTCGAGGCGCGCGACGACCGGACGCGCCCCGATTTCTCGCCGCTCGACACCGGTCCGCTCCCGCGCGAGCTCCGCCCCCTCGCCGGCGCGTTCGATCGCCTGCTCGCACAGCTCGATACCGCCACCGTCGGCGTCCGCCGCTTCACCGCGGACGCCTCGCACCAGATGCGCACGCCGCTGTCCGTGCTGAAGGTGCAGGTCGCGCTGGCACGCCGCGGATCGGGGGAGGAACGCGGCGTCGCGCTGACCGAGATCGCCGATGCGGTGACGCGGCTCGAACGGCTCGTCACGCAGTTGCTCACCCTCGCGCGGGCCGAGGAGGCCGGCGTTTCCGCCCCGCTGGAGGCGGTCGACCTTCGCGAGGTCGCGGCCGCGGTGATCACGCGCCAGATCAACCGCGCGATCGAGGCCGGGATCGACCTGACGATCGAGGGCAAGCCGGGCGAGAGCCACATCGTCCCCGGCCACCGGACGCTGATCTTCGAGATCCTGTCGAACCTCATCGACAACGGCATCCGCTACAATCGCCGCGGCGGCACCGTGTCCGTGCAGTTGCAGAGCACGCCGGCCGAAACGACGATCGCGGTCGTCGACGACGGCCCCGGCATCCCGCCCGACCAGCGCGAGGCCGCGTTCGACCGGTTCGTCCGGCTGGGTGCGGCCGGCGGCTCGGAGGGCAGCGGTCTCGGCCTCGCGATCGTACGATCGGCGGCCGCGCGTCTCGATGCGACGGTCGCGTTCGGGGATGCGCCGCGCGGCACGACGATCGTCATCCGGTTCGCACGTCCGACCGGCTGACCGTCACGAAAGGTGCGCGCGCAACGCCCGCAGGTCGATCCCCAGCCGCTTGACGCGGTAATAGAAGGTCTTGCGCGGGATCTGCAGCCGCTCGATCGCGCCGGCGATGCCCCCTTCGGACGCCGTGACCGCCTCGACGATCGCGGTGCGTTCGAAGGCATCCAGCCGCGCGGGCAGCGGATCCGGCGCGGTATCGACCGCCACGCCGCCCTCGTCTAGCCCCAGGCACAGTCGCTCCGCGGCCATCGCCAGTTCGAGCACGTTGCCGGGCCAGTTGCTCATCGCCAGGCGGTGGACGTGATCGGCGAGCGACGGCATCGCGATATCGTGCTGCCGCGCGGCGATCCCGATGAAATGTGCGAGCAAGGCGGGCACGTCGCCGGTCCGCTCGGCGAGCCGCGGCATCCGCAGTGGCACGCCGGCGAGGCGGTGGTAGAGCGCAGGCGACACCCGGTAGCGCTCGCCCTCGTCGATCGACGCGATGATCCGGATATCCACCGGGTCGGGATCGGCGCCCTCGAACGCCACGGTACGCGTCTCGGCGAGGCGGACCAGGTGATCCTGCAGCGTCGCGCCGGCGCGCGCGAGATTGTGCAGGAACACGGTCCCGCGGTGCGCGCGCGCGATCACCCCGTTGCGCGCGAACAGTTCGCGTTCGAGCGTCGGCAGCGTAACGGTCGCACAGTCGATCTTGAGGAACCGGTGGCGCGACCGGCGGCCCGCGCGGTGGACCAGCCGGGCGAAATGCTCGCGCCCGGTGCCGAACTGCCCCTCGATCACGAGGTCGAGCGCGGCGTCCGCGAGCATCGGGATCATCCCGCGCAGGCGGACGATCGCGGGCGTGGTCCCGATCAGCGCCGCGCCCGCCTCCGCATCCGCGGCCGCGCGTAGCTGGCGGTTCTCGAGCGTCAGCGTCCGCGCCTTCACCGCGCGCAGCGCAGCGGCGACCAGCGCGTCGGGGTCGAACGGCTTGGCGAGGAAATCCCACGCCCCCGCCTTGATCGCGGTCACCGCCATTGCGACGTCGCCGTGGCCCGTAATCAGGATGACCGCGAGATCGGGATCGCGCTCGTGCAGGATCTCGAACAGGTCGATGCCCGAGATCCCCGGCATGCGGACGTCGGTGATCACGACGCCGGGAAAATTGGCATCGATATGGCCGAGCGCGGTCGCCGCGTCGGCAAACGCGCGAACGTCGAACCCGCGCAGCGTCAGAAGCTGGGCGGTCGCGGTGCGCAAATCGTCGTCGTCGTCGATCAGCACCGCGGGCGGCCGGGGCGTCGGCGCCGTCATGCCCGACGCATCCCGATCTCGAACGTCGCGCCGCCGTCCGACGGCATCAGCCGCAGCCATCCGCCGAGCTCGGCCATGATGTCCTGCGCGATGACCAGCCCCAGTCCCAGGCCCTGCGGCCTGCTGGTGACGAACGGGGTGAACAGTTTCGGCGCCAGGTCCGGCGCGACCCCGGCACCGGAATCGGTGATCGATAGCCGCACGATCGCCGCGTCGAGCGCGAGGCCGATCGCGATCCGCCGCGACGCGCCGTCGGCGATCGCCTCGACGGCATTCTGCACCACGATGACCAGCACCTGTTCCAGCCGCACCTTGCCGCCGATCACCGCCAGCCCGGGATCGACCTCGGGCAGCGCGAGCGTCACGTCGCGAAGCTGGTCCTTCATGATCAGCAGCGCACCGTCGAGGACGTCGACGATGCGGATCGGCCGCAACGGCCCGGGCTGGCGGCGCGAGAATCCGCGCAACTGCGCCGTGATCGCCCCGATGCGGTCGGCGAGCCGGCCGATCGCGCCCAGATTGCCGCGCACGTCGTCGAGTGCACCGGCGTCGAGCAGTGCCTCGCTCGACAGGGCATAGGTACGGATCGCGGTGACGGGTTGCGCGGTCTCGTGCGCCACGCTCGCGGTGATCTGGCCGAGCGCGGCGAGCCGGTTCGCTTGGCGTAGCCCTTCGCGAAGATCGGCGGCGCGCGCCTCGCTGCTGGCGCGCTCGTCCATCTCGCGGCGCAGGTCCGCGGTGCGGTCGGCGACGGCGGCTTCCAGCTCCGCCGTCCGCCGCGCAGCCAGCGTCACGCGTTGCCGCACCGACCAGGCGATGCCCGCGAGCGCGATCGTCATCAGCGCGGCGAGCGCACCGGCACGCCAGACGGCGCCCCCGGCCTCGACCGGTTCGAATACCGTAAGCCGCCATCCCGGCTGCGTGGTCGCCGCCGATTGCGCGACCAGCGTCGTGCCCCTGCCGACGAACAGGTCGGGCGTGGAGGACGGCGCGACGGGAAGCGCGGACAGGGCAGTCGCCGGCACCCGCGTCTCGCGGCGAAACCGCCCGGCATCCGCCGCCGACAGCGGGCGGGTGCCGGCGAACCGCCAGTCCGGCCGGCTCGTCACGAGCACGATGCCGAGCGGACTGCGGACGATGGTGATCCCGCCCGCGCGCGCCCATTCCCGCTCTACGGATTCGAACTCCAGCTTGACCACGATCGCGCCGCGATTGGCCGTCCCGTGCGCGAGATAGAGGCCGGGCCGACCGCTTGCGGTACCCAAGGCGTATTGGCTCCCCTCGCCACTGGTGCGCGCGTCGCGGAAATAGGGCCGGAACGTGTAGTCGTTGCGGACGAAGCTCTGCGGCGAACGCCAGTTGCTCGTGGCGACGGCAATGCCGTCCGCGCCGATGACGTAGATCGCGGCGGCCCGGGTCACGCGCGCCAGCGTTTCCAGCTTGCGGTCGAGCGCGGCCTGCGCCGCCGCCTGCCCGTCGATCGCCGCGATGACGTCGCGGTCGTCGGCCAGCGCCAGAGGGAGCAACCGGAACCGCGCGAGTTCGCTGTCGATCAACGCGGCGCGGAACCGCGCGTCGATCGAGGCCTGAGCACGCCGCGCGTCGATCGCAGCGTGGCGGGCCAGCTGTCCGACGATCAGGAACGCCGCGACCGCGACGACCAGCGTTCCCACCAGCCAGCGCCAGTCCCGATCGGTCCATCCCACTCGCATGACGGGTGAATAGCATGCACCACCCGGTATGCAACTTTCGGCACATTGGGCGCCGACGATGTCCCGGAACTTGCCCTCGAACGCGCCTTCTCCGCGCGCTGCTTCAGTGATTGCCACCTTTTTACAGTGCCTTAGTACCTGCCGACATTTTTTCGCGGTCCGCATCGTGACCCCGGCCATATCGTATCCGGCTCAACCGTCGCCCCCCACGTGTCGGTGCCGTCACCGCGTCGCACGCTCGATGAGCAGCCGGCGCGCTCACCGAACCGGAAGGACGAACCAGTGGTTGGATCAACGAACGAGACGCGCGGCGCAGACTGGAACGAAGGCGGCAGCAACGAAGGCGGCACGACCGGGCGCGGCGTGACTCGGCGCGGGTTGCTCGGATCGGCCCTGATCGGCGGCTCGGCTGCCATCCTGCCGGTCGCGGCTGCCCACGGCGCGACGCCCGACCGCAAGGTCGACGTCCTCGTGATCGGCGGCGGCATCATGAGCGCGACGCTCGCGCTGTTGCTGCGCCAGCTCGAACCCGGCTGGACGATCGAGATGGTCGAACGGCTCGACAAGGTGGCCGAGGAGAGCTCGAACGGGTGGAACAACGCAGGGACGGGGCACTCGGCGTTGTGCGAACTCAACTATACGCCGGTGAACAAGGCCGACGGCCTGGTCGAGATCAAGAAGGCGATCGAGATCAACGAACAGTTCCAGGTCACCCGGCAGTTCATGAGCCACCAGGTCAAGGCCGGGATGCTGCACGACCCGCGGTCGTTCATCAATTCGACGCCGCACATGAACCTGGTCTGGGGCGACGCCAACGTCGCTTTCCTGTACAAGCGCTGGAAGGCGCTGGCCGCGAGCCCGTTGTTCTCGGGCATGGAATTCTCGAACGACCCCGCGCAGATCACGCAGTGGGTTCCGCTGATGATGCAGAATCGCGATCCCGCCACCAAGCTTGCGGCGACGCGCTCGCCGCTCGGCACCGACTGCAACTGGGGCGAGGTCACCCGCCAATACATCGCGTCGCTGCAGAAGCAGCCCGGCTTTGCGCTCAGCACTGGCCAGGAAGTCCGCGAGCTGGAGCGCAATCCCGACGGCACGTGGCGCGTGACGTACCGCGACATGAAGACCGGCGACAAGCAGATCGTGACCGCGAAGTTCGTGTTCGCTGGCGCCGGCGGCGGCGCGCTGCCGATCCTGCAGAAATCTGGCATTCCCGAAGCGGACGATTATGCCGGCTTCCCGGTCGGCGGATCGTTCCTGGTCAGCGAGACCCCGGCAGTCGCCGAGCGTCATCTGGCCAAGGTCTATGGCAAGGCCGCGGTCGGCTCGCCACCGATGTCGGTCCCCCATCTCGACACGCGCTATCTGGACGGCAAGCAGGCGCTGCTGTTCGGACCGTTCGCGACCTTCTCGACCAAGTTCCTGAAGCAGGGCTCGTATTTCGACCTGCCGGCGTCGGTGACGATCGACAATTTCCGCCCGATGGTGGCGGTCGGCTGGGATGATTTCGAGCTCGTCGAATATCTCGCCGGCCAGCTGATCATGTCCGATGCCGACCGGATGGCGGCGCTGCGCGAATACTTCCCCCAGGCGCGCGACGCCGACTGGCGGCTGTGGCAGGCGGGCCAGCGCGTCCAGATCATCAAGCGCGACCCGGAAAAGGGTGGCGTGCTCAAACTCGGCACCGAGATCGTCGCGTCGAAGGACGGATCGATCGCGGCCCTGCTCGGCGCGTCGCCCGGCGCCTCTACCGCGCCGTCGATCATGCTCGACCTGCTGAAGACGGTGTTCGGCACCCGGCTCGCGACGCCCGCCTGGCAGGCCAAGATCCGCGAGATCGTGCCGAGCTACGGCATCGCGCTCAACGACCATCCAGAGATGCTGGCCGCGCATTGGGCCAGCACCGCGCAGACGCTGCAACTGAGCGTTCCCTCGCCCGCGGTCCATGTCGCCAAGAATCCCCTGCCCGCCGCCACGCGCGTCAAGGTCGATCGCAGCCCGGACCTTGCGCTCTAACGCCACGGCGAAGCTCGGCCGGCGTATCTGCCGGCCCCTTCCCCATCAGGGCGACGGCAACGCGGCGAGCGTCTCCGTCACGCGACGACGCAATTCGGGCTCGCGCGTGATCTCCAGCATCGCGCTCAGGCTGCCCCGCGCCGCCGCGACCTCGTGGTCGACGAGTTCGAGCCGGGCGCGCTCCCACCACGCATAGGGGTAGCCGGGCGCCATCGTCGTCATCCGGACATAGAGGTCGAGCGCACGGCGTCCCTTGCCGGCCTGTTCGGCCCGCGACGCCTGGTTCTGCAGAAGGCGGACGAGCACCGCGCGGTTCGGCATCGCCGCGACGTGCGTCGCCGCCCGGCCCTCGCCCTTGGCCATCCCGACCAGCGCGGCGAGCCGTTCGACGCCGACACTCGCGCCGCCCGCGAACGGGTCGACGATGACCGGCTTGGCGTCGGCGCCGATCATCACCAGGACGTGGCCGGGGACGTCGAGCACGTCGGCGCTCCAGCCGAGCCGCCGCGCCATCGCGACCCAGAGGATGGACAGGCTGACCGGCAGGCCCCGACGACGGTCGAGGACTCGGATCATGTCCGCGTTGGCGGGATCGTCGTACGTCTCTGCGTCTCCCGCGAAACCGAACTCTCCGGCGAGCACGGCCGCCAGCGCCTCGGCACGATCGGTCGACGTCTCGACGCCCTGTCCGACCTGCGCCAGACGCGTCTCGATCGTACCCAGAAGATGCCGATAGGGCTCGAGATCGACGTCGGGGTGGTCGAGATGCGCCAGAGACAGTGCCGCGTCATCGAGCGCGATCTCGTCTTCGTCGATGAGGCCCAGGTGGGTGAGTTGATCGTCCATGCTGCACCAGATGGGGGGTGAAGGCGATCAAGGGAACAGGTCCGCCGTCAACGGGGCGCCGGACCGGACGAACGACGCATTGATCTGCCGACAACTCGGGCACCGGCGGGACTGCAAGCGCCACCCAATTCCGACCATTCGGTCGCGCCGTGGAGCCTAGGCTTCGGGCGTCCGGCGGGGTAGTCGACGTCCGTCATCTGGAGTCGGACCATGCCCGTCGCGCTGCTCGCCTTGCTAAGCCTCCCTGTTCCTCCGCCACCGTCCGAGGGGCAGCGGACGGACGTGGTGGCGTTCAAGGCCACCGACGTGTCGTGCGCCGACGGCCCGGTCGCGGCCGGTGCAATCCTCACGCCCTTTTCCGCGATCTCGACACGCTATGCGGCGGCGGGCGGGATGACCGCGCCGACCCACCGCCTGACGTTCGTGATCGACGCGCAGGGGCACGCGCGCACGATCCGCCGCGAACCCGCCCCGTCCGCGGGCTGGTTCGTCGATACCAGCGATCTGGCTCCCGCCCTCGCCGCCTCGCAGTTCCCCGTCGGCGCGCCGCGCACCGGCTGCTCGGTTCGCTTCACCGTTTCGACCGAGCCGCTCGAAGCCGCCGCGATGCCCGTCCTGTACGAACTCGCGAGCCGGCCCGAGACGATCGGCTATCCGGCCGCACTGTTCGAGCGGGTTCGTCCGATGGGGTCGAACTGTCCGCGCCAGCCCGGCCAGTATCGGCGCCTGAACATGCCGCCGTTCGAAACCCTGCCGCGGTCGCCCGGCGGCCCTGCCTGGGTCTTCCTGGCGTTCGACGTGGACACGGCCGGCAAGCCCGGGAACGTCCGGGTTCTCGGCACCTCCGGCAACGCCGCGCTGGACCGCGCGGGACGCGAGGCGCTTCTCGCCAACCGCTACGCCCCGGGGGGCGGCTATCGGGGTTGTACCTATCATTTCTTCCTGAACGGCGGCGCGGACCATCCGGCGCCGGACCTCGGCCCGGACTCGCCGGCCGATACCGGCGACCAACCGGGCTGCGTGATCGATCCCAGGTCGATCCGGAGCCTGCTCGACGGCAGCGCCTATCCGCGACCGGCCTGGCGACGCCGTATCGAGGGCGTCGCGGTGATCGCCTACGACACCGCGCCATGGGGTGCGGTCGGCAATCCCAAGATACTCACGTCCGAACCCGACGACTCCTTCGGCAACACCGCACGCAACATCCTCTCCAACGCCCAAACCACCCCCTCCGACACCGGCCGCCGCGGCTGCGTGCAACGCGTGCGGTTCAAGCTTCCGGCGGACGGCGTAGTGCGGTGATCGGGCGGCCTCGGTAGTCGTAGCGGCGAAGGCATTGATCTTCCGCGCGGCTTGTTTCATGAGACCGCGAACCGCAAACGTCCGCGGTGACCAAGGTCAGGCCGGCTTAGCTCAGTTGGTAGAGCGCCAGTTTTGTAAACTGGATGTCGCGGGTTCGATTCCTGCAGCCGGCACCATAGTCGCGATCGGGCGCGCTGCACCCGTAATCTTACAAAGACTTTGCGTTTGGCCTCCGGGCCGTCCGCCGGCGGTGCGCCCTTCGATCAGTCGATCGGATCTTCGTCCGGGTCGGAATGTGCCATTGACATTTCGATCTCGCCGACCAGCAAGATGCCATCGGACACCGTGAAGCCACTATCGGCATCGATGGTATCGCCGCCCGGGAACCGCCCGAGAAAGGTCTGGAACCGTTCGAGCGCAGCTCTCACGTCTTCGGGCATCGTCGTCTCCAGTCATTCGCGACGTTCCGTCCGGACGCCTGGTCGCGATCATAGTTCACCGTCGCGCGCATCACAATTCGACGTGCGTGACATCCTCGGCGGTGGGTTGCCGGATCTAACGCCCAGGCTTGCTCGTCTTGCGGTCGATCGAAGGCGCCATCGCCGGGACAGCGTGCGCCGCCGCCAGCATATCGGTCCGTCCTCGATCGCGTTCCCATGCGCATCCCGCTTGCGGGCAGGGCGGCGGGCGGGCATGTCCCGCACGATGAACAGCCCCCTCCCCGGTGCCGCCCGTGAACGGGCGGGACGCTAGATGCCCCGCGAGATCACCGCCTTTTCGAACCCGCTGATCAAATATGTCCGCGACCTGCGCGACAAGCGGCATCGGCGTGCCGCCGGCCAGTTTCTCGCCGAGGGCCTGCGCATCCTGACCGAGGCGCGCGAGACCGGGCGGCTGCCGCGGACGCTCTTCTATGCGGCGGCGAGTGCGGACCATCCGCTGGTCCACGCGCTGTCGATGGACGTCGAGGAGGCCGGCGGCGAGTCGATCCAGACGACGCCGGACATCCTGTCGAAGCTGTCGGGGAAGGACAATCCGCAGGCGGTAGTCGGCGTGTTCGACGAGTTCGCGGTGACGCTGGCCGATTTCGACCGCAGCACGTCGGGAATCTGGCTGGTCGCCGAACGGCTCCGTGATCCGGGCAATCTGGGGACGATCCTGCGCACCGGCGACGCGGTCGGCGCAGGCGGGCTGATCCTGATCGGGGAGAGCGTCGATCCCTTCTCGGTCGAGGCGGTGCGTGCGAGCATGGGTGCGCTGTTCACGATCCCGGTGGTGAAGAGCGAGTGGACGCCGTTCCTCGACTGGCTTCGCAGCGGCCCTGGGCAGTTGGTCGGCCTCAGCCTGGACACCGACACCGACTATCGTGCGGCGCGCTACGGCGCGCCGACCTTTCTCTTGACGGGCAACGAGGCGCAGGGGATGCTGCCCGAGATGGCCGAGGCGTGCGACACGCTGGTCAAGATCCCGATGCTGGGCAAGGCCGACAGCCTCAACGCCGCGGTCGCGACCGCGGTGATGGCGTATGAGGTGCTGGCGCAGCAACGCGGCTAGTCCGTCGCCCATCCATCACTCCGTTGTTTCTTTCGATTGCTCGACCGGAACGTGAAGCTTGGTGAGCGGACGGACCGCCTGATCGACCAACGGAGGGGCATCGATCGCCTTGCCGCCGGCGTCGACGTCGTAGGCCTCCAGGCGTCGAGCCGACGTCAGAACCTGACTTTCGAGACTGCCTACGAACGAATTATAGGCATTCATCGCTGTGCCTAGATTCTTGCCAAGCTTCGAAACATGCTCGCCCATCGTGGCCAGCCGCTGGTACAGTTCCCTGCCAAGTTTCGCGATGTCGCGCGCCTGGCGTTCCATGCTTTCCTGACGCCAAACACCTTCGACGGTCCGGGCGATCGCGACCAGGTTGGTCGGTGTTGCCAGCAAAACCCGACGGTTAAAGGCGTAATCCCACAGCTCCCGGTCGAACTCGAGCGCCGCTGTCAGAAAATGCTCCCCGGGAATAAACATCACGACATATTCGGGCGCGCTGTCGAATTGGCTCCAATAGGATTTGTTGCCCAGAGCCGTGACGTGGTTTTTAACGGACGCCGCATGCATCGAAAGGCCGCGTTGCCGCTCGACTTCGTCCACCGAGTCGAACGCATCCTGGTACGCATTCAGCGAAACCTTCGCGTCGATGATCAGCGATTTGCCGCCAGGGATCCGAACGACGGCGTCAGGACGGAGCCTGCCCCCGTCCCCGTCGGCGACGCTCACCTCCATGGCGAAGTCCGTGTGCTCGCTCAGCCCGCACGTCTCGAGCACATTTCGAAGCTGCTGCTCCCCCCACCGGCCCCTGGCCTTCGGCGCGTTCCGCAACGAATTGACCAGCTTCGCAGCTTCGGTGCTCACTTTCTCCTGCCCGAGACGCATCTGCTCGATCTGGCCCTTGAGGTCACCAAAGGCATCGCGCCGATCGGCTTCGACCTTCGCCACCCCCTGCTCGTATCGCTGAAGGCGTTCGCTCACCGGCTGCAGCAGCGATTCCAGCTTCTGTCCTGCCGCTTCCTCAGACTGCCGGAAACGGGCATCGGCGCGTTCCAGGAAGTTCTTCTGTGCGACATCGAGCGCTTTGACCGCGGCGGCGTCGAACTGCATCGCAACGGTTTCCCTCATATCGCGAAGCTGCTCGAGCGTTGTCAGATGGGCTGCCTGTCGTTCTTCCGACTGCGCTCGAAGCGTAGCCAGTTCCTGCTTCACGATATCGCGATCCGCGCGGATCGTGGTCAGATCAGTGCGTAGCCGGTCCGCCTCGCCCGTCCGTTCGGCGTGCTGCGCGCGGAGCGTGGCGAGGGCCTGCAGCGCGTCGTTGCGCTCGCGCTCGACAGCGTCGCGCGCAGTGCGGATCAGGTCGGCATCGGCGGCGCGTGTCTTCGCTACGGCGAGGTCGCTGGCGAGCGCCTGTCCCTTGCGCGACGCGATCAGCCAGCCGACCAACAGGCCGAGCGCGAGCGCCAGGATGGCGACGGCGACGATCTCAACCACGGCGTGCGCTCGCGCGAATGTTGCCAATGTTGAGACGCGAACGGTCGTTTGCGGTGCGTGTGTGAATTCCCATGGCCGGAACATAGGACGAACGGCGCAGGTAGGACAGCCGAAAGATTCGCCCGGGGAGTGTGGATCCCTACAATAAGCGGGATTTAGTGGCGTACCGGCGCCGCGCCCGTTATCCGCCCGAGCCATGCTCCCGACCGATCTTCGAGTGGCGCTGTTCAGCGGCAATTACAATTATGTCCGCGACGGCGCGAACCAGGCGCTGAATCTGCTCGTCGGGCATCTGCTGTCGCGCGGCGTGACGGTGCGTGTCTATTCGCCCACCTCGAAGCGTCCTGCCTTTCCGCCGACCGGCGACCTGGTTGGGGTGCCGTCGCTGCCGCTGCCGGCCGGACGCGGCGAATACAAGATGGCGCGCGGGCTGCCCGCCGCGGTGCGCCGCGACCTCGACACGTTCGCGCCGAACATCGTGCATGTCTCCGCCCCGGATTTTCTCGGCCACCGCGCGCTGACCTATGCCCGCGACAAGGGGCTGGCGTCGGTGGCGTCGCTGCACACGCGGTTCGAAACCTATTTCCGTTATTACCATATGGGCTTTTTCGAGCCGGTGATGGTCAAGATCCTGACGCGGTTCTACGACCGCGCCGATGCGGTCCTGGTGCCCGGCAAGGGGATGGCCGACATCGTCCGCGAGTGGGGCGTGACGACGCCGGTCGGCATATGGTCGCGCGGCGTGAACCATGAGCGCTTCACGCCCGCGCGCCGCGATCTCGACTGGCGGCGCGGGCTCGGCATCGGCGACGACGAGGTCGCGGTCGGGTTCCTCGGCCGGCTGGTCAAGGAAAAGGGGCTCGACGTCTTCGCGAACGTGGTCCGCACGCTGCGCGATCGGGGCGTCCCGCACAGGGTGCTGGTGATCGGCGAGGGACCGGCGCGCGACTGGTTCGCGGAGCAGGTGCCGGGTGCGGTCTTTGCGGGGTTCCAGTCGGGCGACGCGCTGGGCCGCGCGGTCGCGTCGATGGACGTGTTCTTCAACCCGTCCGTCACCGAGACGTTCGGCAATGTCACACTCGAGGCGATGGCGGCGGGCGTTCCCGTGGTCGCGGCGCGCGCGTCGGGCGCGATCGGGCTGATCGACGACGGCGTCACGGGGTTCCTGGTACCGCCGACCGAGATCGGCGGCTATGCCGACGCGATCGCCCGGATCGTCACCGAACCCGGCCTGCGCACCAGTATGGGCCAGGCGGGGCACGCCAAGGCCGCCGGCTATCGATGGGACACGATCAACGAATCCGTGCTCGACGCCTATCTGGAAGTGATGACGCGGCGCGGCTGCCGACCATAGCGAATGACCGGGCCGGGACCCGGCGGATCGGCCCGTCCGACCCGGCGGTGACCTTGGCGCATTCCGGTGTTCCGCGCTCTGGACCGCGGCTCGCGCCATCGCCATCTCGGCGGCCCGAGCCGGGGGGCTGGAGCGAAGACCTGTGTTCAAGACGATGTGGAATATGCCTGCCAAGCTCTTGCGGAAGACCGATACCGATGGGCCGACCGACGCCGAGCCGGTGGCCAGCGGATCGCTGGAGGACATGATCGCGGCGGCCGAGGCGATGGGCCCCGACGAAGCCAAGGACATGATCATCCGCTGCGTCGGCCGCGACCGGCCGATCACCTGGGCCGAGATCCGCGACCTGCGCCGGGCGGCCGAGCCGGCCCGACGGTTCGAGGGAACCACGCCGGTCGGTCGGCGCTTGGTAGGCATGCCCCATGGGGCCTGACATAAGGACCGAGCATGACCGAAGCGACCTGGGGCGATGCGACCAAGACGCCCGATATCGACTGGACGATGAGCGCGGCGCTGGAGAATGTCGTGCGCGGCGGCGGTGACGTGCCCGAGGTGACCAACTTGCGCGCCGCCGTCGTCGCCTGGACGACGCTGGATCCCGAGCATCGCGACAAGGCCACGCTGTCGCCCGAGCGCCCCATCCTGCTGGACGGCGTCGCCGTGCCCGTCTTCCACGGCGATGCGATCGCCGCTCTGGTCGAACGGCTCCCCGCCTAGCGCGGCTCCCTCGCGTACGCACGCGCGGGGGTGGTCAGGTCTGCCCCCCTCGGCTAGGGTGTGTCATCACACCGACACAAGCCGAAAGCATGCGAATTTGACCGACGAGACCATCCTCGCCGAACCCACCGGCGGCGAGCCGGCCGGCATCTCGACCATCTCGATCGTCGACGAGATGAAGACCAGCTACCTCGACTATGCGATGAGCGTCATCGTCGCGCGCGCGCTGCCCGACGTACGCGACGGGCTGAAGCCGGTGCACCGCCGGATCCTGTTCTCGGCGCACGAGAGCGGCTTCGTCGCGGGCAAGGCGTATCGCAAGTCGGCGCGCATCGTCGGTGACGTGATGGGTAAATATCACCCGCATGGCGACAGCTCGATCTACGAAGCCCTGGTCCGCATGAGCCAGGACTGGTCGATGCGCGTGCCGTTGGTCGACGGCCAGGGCAATTTCGGGTCGATGGATCCGGACAAGGCCGCGGCGATGCGCTATACCGAGGCGCGCCTGTCGAAGGTCGCGAACTCGCTGCTCGGCGATCTCGACAAGGACACGGTCGATTTCATCCCCAACTATGACGGGTCGGAGCGCGAGCCATCGGTGCTGCCGGCGCGCTTCCCCAATCTGCTGGTCAACGGTGCGGGCGGCATCGCGGTCGGCATGGCGACCAACATCCCGCCGCACAATCTCGGCGAGATCATCAACGCCTGCCTCGCGTACATGGACAATGGCGCGATCACGGTCGACGAGCTGTTCGAGATCGTTCCCGGTCCGGACTTCCCGACCGGCGCGATCATCCTGGGCAAGGCGGGCGCGCGCAGCGCCTACGAGACCGGCCGCGGGTCGATCATCCTCCGTTCGCGCCACATCGTCGAGGAAGGCCGCGGCGACCGGCGCTCGATCGTGTTGACCGAGATCCCGTACCAGCAGGGCAAGAACGCGCTGGTCGAGAAGATCGCCGAGGCCGCCAAGGACAAGCGGATCGAAGGCGTCAGCGACATCCGCGACGAATCGAACCGCGAGGGCGTCCGCATCGTCATCGAGCTGAAGCGCGATGCGACGACGGAGGTCGTGCTCAACCAGCTGTGGCGGCACACGCCGGCGCAAGGCTCCTTCCCCGCCAACATGCTGGCGATCCGCGGCGGGCGCCCGGAACTGCTCAACCTGCGCGACATCATCGCCGCGTTCGTGACGTTCCGCGAGGAAGTGATCACGCGGCGGTCGAAGTTCGAGCTCGCCAAGGCCCGCGACCGCGCGCACATCTTGCTCGGCCTCGTCATCGCGGTCACCAACCTCGACGAGGTCGTCCGGATCATCCGCGGGTCGTCGAGCCCCGCCGAAGCGCGCGCGAAACTGCTCGCGCGCGAATGGCCGGTCGAGGAGATCGCGCCGTACATCGCGCTGGTCGAGGCGGTCGAGGACAAGCAGGAAGGCGGCGTCTATCGCCTGTCCGAGATCCAGGTCCGGGCGATCCTCGACCTCCGCCTGCACCGGCTGACGCTGCTCGGCCGCGACGAGATCGGCGACGAGCTGAAGACGCTCGCCAGCACGATCGGCGAGCTGCTCGCGATCCTCGCCGATCGGGCGAAGCTGTACGAGGTGATGCGCGAGGAGCTGATCCAAGTCCGCGACGAGTTCGCGACCCCGCGCAAGTCGGAGATCATGCTGTTCGCCGGCGGGATCGAGGACGAGGACCTGATCGAGCGCGAGGACATGGTGGTTACCGTGACCATGCAGGGCTATATCAAGCGCACCAGCCTAGACACCTTCCGTGCCCAGGCGCGCGGCGGCAAGGGCCGCGCCGGCATGTCGACCAAGGACGAGGACGTCGTCACCGAGCTGTTCGTGACGAGCACGCACACACCGGTGCTGTTCTTCTCTAACCACGGGAAAGTCTATCGCTACAAGGTCTGGCGCCTGCCCGAGGGCGGTCCCGCCACGCGCGGCCGGCCGATGGTCAATCTGCTGCCGCTGGCGCCGGGCGAGACGATCTCGACCGTGCTGCCGCTGCCCGAGGACGAGGCCGAATGGGGTGCGATGCACGTCATGTTCGCGACCGCGAAGGGCACGGTGCGTCGTAATGCGATGGACGCGTTCACCAACGTGCCGTCGAACGGCAAGATCGCGATGCGATTCGAGGAAGGCTCCGAGGATCGCCTGATCGGCGTGGCGCTGCTCAGCGCGCATGACGACGTGCTGCTCGCGACGCGGCTCGGCAAGGCGATCCGCTTTGCCGGCGACGACGTCCGCGAGTTCCAGAGCCGGACCTCGACGGGCGTGCGCGGCGTGACGCTGAAGGCGAACGACGAGGTCATCTCGCTGTCGGTCCTCCATCGCGTCGAGGCGACCCCGCAGGACCGCGAGACGTACCTGAAGTTCGCGCCGTGGAAGGGCGAGCGCGAGGGCGAGCATGATCTGGGCGCCGAGCGGTTCAACGATCTCAAGGATCGCGAGCAGTTCATCCTGACGGTCTGCGCGAACGGCTATGGCAAATTGTCGAGCGCGTATGATTATCGCCAGACCGGGCGCGGTGGCCAGGGGATCACCAACATCGACAACATCGCCCGCAACGGCGAGGTCGTGGCGAGCTTCCCGGCGGCCAAAGGGCATCAGCTGATGCTGGTCACCAACCAGGCGAAGCTGATCCGCACGACGCTGGCCAGCCTTCGCGTCATCAGCCGCAACTCGGCGGGCGTGAAGCTGTTCGACGTGGCGAAGGGCGAGAAGGTCGTGTCCGCCGCACGGATCGAGGAGACCGAGGAAGACGCCGAGATCAACCTGGCCGACACTGCGCCCGAGATCGCACCCGATACCGGTGCGATCATCGGCGACGATGCCGCCGCTGGTCCGGCGGACGGCGAATGAGCGACGCAATCGCGTACAAGGTCCTGACCGCGGCGCAGATGGCGACGCTCGAAGGCGGCAGCTTCGCGGGTGCGCCGGTCGATCTGGCGGATGGCTACATCCACCTGTCGACCGCGGCGCAGCTGACCGAGACGGTCGACAAGCATTTCGCGAGGCAGGACGACCTGCACGTCGCGGCAGTCGACCTCGAGGCGCTAGGCGATGCAGTGAAGTGGGAGGAGTCGCGCGGCGGCGCGCTGTTTCCGCATGTCTATGGCGGGCCGCTACTGCTGGAGACGGTGGTGGCCTATGGGCCGCTCGAGCGAGACGCCGATGGCAAGGTGAAGCTGCCCGTCGCGGGGTAAGACTCCTCTCAATCCTCCCACGCCAGGGGGAGGTGGCACGCGCAGCGTGACGGAGGGGGCGGAAAGAGAAACATCCGTTCCGTGTCCGCCCCCTCCGACGCCTTCGGCGCCACCTCCCCCTGGCGGGGGAGGATTTCTAGTCCTTACAACCCAACCTGCAACGTCGCGCGGAGCGACAGCGCGGCGCGGCCCTGCTGCTGTTCGGCGTTGAATTCACCGCCGATGCGATAGCCTTCCGACCCGCCGACCGCGCGGAGCTTGCCGACCCATCCGCTCGTGCGATCCTCGGGGGTCAGCGTGAAGGCTTCGCCGCCGTCGAACGACGCGGTCGTCGCGCCGAGGCCACCGCCGATCAGCTCGCGCCGACCGCCCTCGACCTCGACCCGGAACCAACCGCGCTCGGGATCCAGCCCGCCGAAGTCGAGACCGACCGCTGCGCTGCCCGTGACCGCGAGCTCGTCGCTGCTGCGCGCGCGCACCGCGAGGTCGATCGCCTTGCCGCCGCCGGTCTCGGTGTAGGCGTCCTCCTTCAGCGTGTAATAATCGAGCGCGAGGACCGGGCGGAACACGAACCTGCCCTTGCCGCCGTCCCACGACACGCCGCCCGACGCCGAATAGAGCGTACCGTTCCAGTCACCCCGCGCCGTGCGTTCGACCGCCTCGCTGCCGATCGCACCGGTAAAGCGCCGCATGCCGTCGAACGCGACCCTCGCGCCCGCGACGTGCGCATTGGCCTGCAGATCGCCCCAATGGCCACGCCAGTAACCAGCGAGTTCGTACTGCGCGGTGTTGACTTCGTTGGCGGTCCCGCCGTCGGCGTCGCGACCGTCGAGATAGGCGATCGACGTGCCGAAATTGCCGACCCCGGTCTTGTACTCGGCGCCGGCCGAGACCCCCCAGCCGCTGACGTCGTAGCTGGCGGTGTCGCCCAGGCTCTTGGCGGTGCCGAACCCGACCTGCGTCACCCAATAGCCCCAATTGCCTTGGTCCTTGAACGGGCCGTGCGGATCGGCGAGCGAGCGGGCGACCGCGCGCGAACCCATCGTGACGGTCTCGAACGTGCCGCCGGCATGCTCGGGCAGCATCTGGCGCACCGATCCGCGGAACACCTCGGCATCGGTGATGTTGAGGAACGAGCTGCCGACCTTCGCATCGGTGCCGAGCGCCTTATAGATCGCGTCATAGGCCGAGGCTTCGGAGCGGTTGAGGCCGAGCTCGCCTGACGTCTTGCGCAGGACGTCGACCGCGAGGTCGTTGCCCGTGCCCGTCGCGATGCTGCCCTTGTAGAGGAACGGCAGCACCGCGGTGGTCGCGGTGAGGTTCGACGCACCGGTCAGCGTGCCCGCGCGCAGGACGACATAGCGCCCCTCCGCATCGGTGATGCTGGCGAGCCGCAGCGCTAGCTTCGAATCCTTGTCGAACGACGCGGTGCCGGCGACCGTGATCAGCGTGCCAGTGCCGCCGGTCTTGTCGAGCGTGACGGCGAGCACCCCCTGCCCGCCGACCGACAGCGACGCGATCGAGGCTGCACCGGTGACGCCCAGCGTACCGCCCGTAACCGCGACCGCGAGGTTCGCCGCGTTCGCGATGCTGCCCGTGAAGCGCGACGTACCCGCCAGCGTCAGCGTATCGCTGCCGCCGCCGAAATCCGCGGTGCCGGCGAAGCTCGACGTGCCGGCCAGCGCCACGGTGTCGTTGCCGGCACCGAAGATCGCGCCGCCGGTCATCGCGGCATCTCCGGACAGCGCGAGGCGATTATTGCCCGCGCCGAACCGCGCGGTGCCGGCGACGGTCCCGTCGGCGACGTCGAACAGGTCGTTGCCGGCACCGAAGCGCAGATCGCCCGCGATGCCCGGTGCGGCGATGCCGGCCGCCACCGCGGTCTGGCGGACGATGACGCCGGCATTGTTCGCGGAGAGATCGATCGCGACGTTGCGCTCCGAGGTGGCGAGCGCGCCCGACGCGCTGATCACACCGCTATTCTCGACCAGCGAGACGCTGCCAGAGCGATCGAGAATGCCGTTGGCACTGCCATCAGCAGCCTGCGCAGTCGCGCGGATCGCGCCGCTGTTGCGGATCGTGCCGACCGTGGCGCCGGTGTCGACCAGAACTGCCGTCGTACGCGAGGCGGTCGTGCCGCCGCCCGACGCCGCGATGATCCCGGCGTTGCGGATTTCGGGCGTGCTCGCACCGCGGCCGACGCGGAGCGCAGTCGCGCTGGCACCGTTGGCGGTCGCCGAGACGGTGCCGTTGATGCCGATGCCGCCGGCGATCGTCACCGCGCCGCCAAGCCCGCCGATCGCGAGGCCGTTGCCTTCGATGCCGGCGTAGACACCGCTGCCTGCGATGCCGCCGTCGACGATGAGGCCGTAGCCCGTGCCGGTCCCGGCGACCGCGCCGATCGTCACCGCGCGGGTCGCCGCGCCGATCTGCACGGCCGGCGCAGCCCCATAGCCGGTGATGACGGCGGAGCCTTCCTTGGCGTCCTCGATGCCGTCCTTGTCCTCATCATTGTCGGTGGTGCTGGCGTCCTTCGGGGGGACCGCGAAAACGATGCCGCCCGAGATGTTGCCGGCGACGACTAGCGCGGACCCACCCTTGAGCAGGTCGTCGGCGTCGAGCTTCGACGGATCGGCGGGCGGCTGGACATAGCGATAGCCGGTCGCGCCAATTGCGCCCTGCACCACCAGCGCGCCGGCGATGTCGCCATCGACCCGCGCGGCGACGGCGCCCTGCCCGATCGCGGCGATCGTGCCGGCGAGGCGGACGTTCCCGGTGACGTCGGCGATCCGCACCGCGGTCGATCCGTTGCCGGTGACCGAGGTCGTGCCGTCATGCGTGAACGCGCCGGTCAGTGGTCCGCCCAGCCAGATCCCGGCCGAGTTGTTGCCCTGCACGGTTACGCTGCCGCTGTTGACGATCGCGCCTGCATAGGCGCCGGACGTACGGATCCCGGTCCGGCCCGAACCTGCGGCGAACGGTCCGTCGAGATCGCCGTCCTTGTCGGTGTCCGTCGCGACATAGGTCTCGTCGAGGATGATCTTGCCGCTGTTGGTGATGCCGCCGCCGGTGCCGGCATTGGCGAGGAGTCCGGTCGCATTGTCGGCGTTGCTGATCTGGATCGTGCCTTCGTTGACGACCGCGTTGGCGCTGTCGACCGTCGCCGCGGTGCCGGCGGTCGGGACGACCGATCCGGTCGCGGTGATCCGGATCGCGTCGGGGGCGCCCGCCTTGACGGTCGAGGTCCGGACCGGGTCGCTGCGCTTGGCGTCGATGACGGTCTGGGCATAAGCCGGCGCCGCGACGGCGAACAGGCAGGTGGTGGTCAGCAGGAGACGACGCATACGATACCCTCTTTGTTTTCAGAGGGAGGACGGAGACGTCGGGAGCGAACCTTAACCGCTAGAACGCGGCGTCGAGGCCGAGGCGCAGCGTGCGCGGTCGCTGGGGCGTGATCTGCCCCATGCCGAGCTGGAACGGCGTGCCGAGCGCGAAGCGGTTGCCGACGCTGTCGAACAGGTTGGTCACCCCGAGCGTCAGGCCGAACGCCGGACGACCGATCCGCGCGGTCAGCGTGGTGTCGAGATAATCGCCCTGCTCTTCGCCGAGCACCGGGCCGACGCCGAGCCGCGACCGACCGACATAACGCGCCGCGCCATAGACGCGCAGGTCAAGATCGCCGGAGAGCGGGCGGCGGTAGTCCATCCCGACCCGGCCGGCATAGCGCGCGATATTGGGAACCTGGCTCATCCGCAGCAGCGCGAGAAACAAGGCGGCGCTCGGTTCGGTCACGCGGCTGTCGTTATAGGTGAAGCCGGCATCCAGCGTGAGGCCCGCGACCGGTTGCCAGCCGCCGGTCGCCCCGAACGTCCAGATCCGGCCGTCGCCGATATTGGCGGTGCTGGGTAGCCCCGTAGCGTCGATGAAGTCGGCCTGGATATCGCACCAGATCGTGTGCGAGACGCTCGCCGAGACATAGACGTCGTCGGTCCCCGCAAGCCCGTAGCGCAACCCGCTTTCGAGCGTCCGGACGCGGTCGTTCTGGAAGCGGCGGACGAAATCGCCCTCGATCGCGAGCCCGCCCGGGCGAAACCCCTGCTGGTAGCGCGCGTAGAGCGACACTTTCGGCAGCACGGCGGCGATGACCGAGGCGGAGGGGAGGATACTGGTCTCGGTGCGATCTCCGGTGACCTGCGCGCGAGCCAGCACGGCGGCAGGGGCGAAGGCAGGCGCGACGTCCTCGCCACTCCCCGACAGCGCCGACCGTGTGGCGCGTGCGCCTGCGGTCGCGGTGAGGCCGGGCAGCAGCCGTACGCTCCCTTCACCGTACAGCGTCATCTCGTCGATGCGGTTGACGACGCCGGTCACGGGCGCGGAGGCATCGAGGGGGCCGAGCGAGCGCGACAGCCGCGTGCGGTTGTGCGTGAAGCTGGTACCGACCACCCATCCGAACCCGCTCGTCATCGGCCGCCACAACCGGGTCTCGTTCGCGATCAGCGTGGTGGCGTTGCGCTGCGCGAAGACGCGGGGTGCGCCGTCGGGGACCGTGGCGTCGTAGCGTTCGGTAAGGTCCTGGCCGACGATCCCGGTCGAGGAGCGCAGCTTGAGGGCGCCGATCCCTCCCGAGACGATGACCTGCCCCAGCGCGTAATCGGCAGCGAACCCCTGGCGGATCGCGCTCGACCGGGTCAGCGGGGGCGCGTTGCGGTCGGCATATTGGCTGTCGTCGCCGCGGGTGCGCTGGCCGACTGCGCCGACGTCGATCGTCCAGGCATTGCCCAGATCGACGCGAAGCATCGCCCGGCCGCCCGAGATGGTCGTGCGGTTCACGTCGTTCCGGTCGCGGACCGGGTTGTCGATATAGCCACCTTCGCTGACGCCGTAGCCGACGACGCGGAGCGCAGTCCGGTCGCCGAGCGGCACGTTGAGCGTTGCGCCGAGATCACCGCCCGGGTCGCCGTGCCACGTGGTCGCTACGCCGCCGACGATCGATCCCGACGCCGCGCCGAGTTCGGGCATGTTCGGCACCGTTCGGATGATCCCGCCCAGCGATCCCGCGCCGTACAGCGTGCCCTGCGGCCCTTCGAGCACCTCGACCGAGGCGATGTCGTAGAGCCGCAAATCGGGGTCGGGCGCGTTGTAGCTCAGGCGAAGGTCGCCGAGATACTGGCCGACGGTCGTCTGGGTCGGGCCGGTAAAGCTGGAATCCGCGATGCCCCGGATGAACAGCTTGTTACGGCCGGCGCCGAGATGCGTCGACGAGACGCTGGCGAGCCGCGCGACGATCGCGTCGGTGCCCCCTGCCCCGCCGAACGCGAGGTCGAGACCGTCGAGCAGCGCGACCTGCCCGGCGAAATCGCGCGCAGCGACGTCGCGCTTGCTGGCGGTGACGACGATATCGGGTCCCGGATCGGCGGGGGGAGCGACGGGGGCCACCGCGCTCCGTCGGACGACGGCAACGGGTGCCGCACGCCGGGGGACGAGCCGCCAGCCGATCGCACCCGCGGCGGTGACGTCTGCCCCCGCCGCGGACGCGAGCCGGTCGAGTGCGGCGCGCGCGCTCATGCGGCCACGGATCGCAGGGACGCGGCGGGCCCAGATCGCGGGATCGACGACGATGCTCGTTCCCGTCTGGCGGCCGAGCGCGAGCACCGCATCGCCCAGCCGGCCCGCGCGCAGATCGAGCGCCGGCTGGCCCGCCACGGCAGGCGCCGCGACGAGGGCGACGAAGGCGAACGGCACGAGGCGACGCATCACGGCCGGGCGGTCATCACCCAGTGATTGCCGCGCCGGCGGACGGCGACGCCGAGCAAGGGCGCGGCGCGGGTCGGATCGCCGGCGAGCTTGGCGGTAGCGATGCTGCCGCTGAACGCGCGTCCCGCCACCGACGGCTCGGCGCGCAGATCGACGCCCAGCGCGCGCGAAAGGTCGTCGGCGACTTCGGCGAGCGTCGCCCCGTCATAGGCGAGCACGCTGTTCCGCCACGATCCGACGCCGGCGACGTCGACCGCGATCACGCGCACCGCGCCCCCGGTATCGGTCTCGACCAGCCCCTGTCCCTTCACGAGCCGGATGCCGTCACGGCCGGGATTATAGTCGACCGCGCCGTCGGACACCGCGACGCGCGTCTCGCCGCGGGTCCGCTTGACGTCGAACGCGGTACCGACGTCGACGAGACGCGCCGCGCCGACATGCACCTCGAACGGATCGGCCGTGTCGTGGCGGACCACGAACATCGCCTGGCCGCGCTCCAGCGTCGCGGTGCGCGGGTCGTTGCGGTCGAGCATCAGCCGGGTCGCGCCGCCCAGCGTCACGGCGCTGCCGTCCGCGAGCGCGACGGTGCGCATCGTGCCGGCCCTGGTCTCTACGGCATAGGGATCCGCGCGAGTATCGAGCGCGGCATAGCCCGCGACGAGCGCCAGCGACGCGGCGATCGCTCCGCCCGCCCAGGCCGGCCAGCGACGCCGGGCGACGACCACCGGCTCGGGCGACACGGCTGCCGCCATCTGTTCGATGTCGAGCGACGCGGCATGATAGGCCGACGCATGACGCGGGTCCGCCTCCAGCCATGCCTGGAACGCCTTCCAGTCCGCGAACGCGGGATCGCCCAACCGGACGACCCAGTCCAGCGCGCGTGCGTCGATATCGTGCTGCTCCATCACGGCCTCCTATACGCGATGACGGAGTCGATGCGATCAACCCTCATCGAGCCGCCTCTTTACCGCGAGCATCGCTTGATACGCCTTGCGGAGGTCGCCCTCGACGGTGCTGAGGCTGACACCGAACTCGGCCGCGACGACGCGCTGTTCGATGCCGTCGATGCGGTGGCGGCGAAAGATCGCGGCGGCGCGGGGGCCGACGGATTGGAGTGCCTCGTCGGCCAGCGCCGCCTGCTCACGGGCGATCAGGACGCGCTCGGCGGACGGCATGTCGGACTGCCCCGGGACCGCGCCGCCGGTCGTCTCGGTCCAGTCGCGGTCGCGCCGTTCGGCCTGACGCACCGCGCGGTGGCGGTCGAGCATCAGGTTGTTCGCCATCCGGTAGAGATAGGACATCGGCGACGCGATCGGGCCGGTCGGCGCTGCCTCAATGCGCAGCCACAGGTCGTGGACGACGTCCTCGGCCGCCTCGCCCGCGCCGAGCGACGCGACGAAGCGGAGCAGCGCGCCGCGGTTGGCGAGGAAGACCGCCTCGAGACCCGACGCATCCACGGCTTTAGTCGACCGACAGGCCGTGCGTCGCGGTCGCGGCGTGCGTGGCGGCGGGGGCGCTGCGCTCGCCGCGGACGACGATGATGCTGCCGAAGATGATCGCCACGCCGCCGAGCAGCAGCGGCAGACCGGCGGGATCGCCGAACAGCCCGATGCCGAGCGTCGCGCCGATCAGTGGCTCGATGTTGATGAACACCCCCGCGGTCGCGCTGTCGAGCCGCGACGCGCCATATTGCCACGCGGCGGTGGCGACGAAGGTCGAGAGCAGCCCCTGCCCGACGATCCCGCTCCACGCGACGGGCGACAGGGCGAGCGGCGGTGGACCGTGGAGCAGCAGCGCGACAGGCAGGATCGCCGCGGTCGCAACGATCAGCATAACCGCAGGGACCGCCATTGCCGACCGGGTGACCGGCACCCGCTTGAGCACGATCAGCCAGCCGAGGAACACGAGCAGCGAGGCGAGCGACAGGATGATGCCGATCGGCGTGCCCGCCGCGCCCGGCTTTCCCGCTATCAACGCGGCGCCGAGCGTGGCGGCGATGACGCCGATCCACGAGGCGCGGCTGACGGGTTCGCCCCAAAGCCGTGCCGCGACCGCGATCAGCGCGGGCATCGCGCCAACGAGCAGCGCGGCGAGCGTGACGGTGACGCCCGCCAGCCCTTCGAACTGGATCAGGAAGCCGACGCCGTACAGCACGCCCGCGATCACCACCGGCGGCGAGCGGAACAGCGCGCGCGCCTCTGCGCTCGCAAACGCGAACGGCAGCGACACGAGGCTGGCGACCGCGAAGCGCAGCAGGACCATGTGCGAGGGTTCGAGCTCGCGCAGCGCGAGCTTGCCGAGCGGAAAGCCCAGGCCCCAGAAGACACCGGCGAGAATAAGCGCGACGAACGGCAGACGAACGATCCTTCGGACGGAGGCGTACCGGGGTCGATACCGGTCGGGCGCCCAGCGGGGAAGGCCGTTCTATCGTCGCGAAGGCCCGCGCGATTTGCTAGGGCCCCCGGGATGACCGACGATCACGACACGACCGCGGAGGACGCGATGCCGATCCGCGTCGCCGCGCTGTACCGCTTCACGCCGTTTGCCGACATTGCCGCGATCCAGGGACCGCTGGCCAAGATCTGCTGTGCGAACGGGGTCAAGGGGACGCTGCTGCTGGCCGCCGAAGGGATCAACGGGACGATCGCGGGGACCGATGCCGCGATCGATGCGGTGCTGGCGCACATCCGCGCGTTGCCGGGATGCGCAACGCTCGACGTCAAATATTCGCGCGCGGCGGACCTGCCGTTCCACCGAATGAAGGTGCGGCTGAAGCGCGAGATCGTGACGATGGGCGAACCCGATATCGACCCGCTCGCGGGCGTCGGCCATTATGTCGAGCCCGAGGACTGGAACGCGCTGATCGCCGCACCGGGGACGATCGTGATCGACACGCGCAACGACTACGAGGTGCGGGTCGGCAGTTTCCAGGGCGCGGTCGATCCGGCGACGAAGAGTTTCCGCGACTTTCCGGCGTGGTTCCGCGAGCACCGCGACGATCTGGTCGGCGACGGCCCCGCTCCGACGATCGCGATGTTCTGCACCGGCGGGATCCGCTGCGAGAAGGCGACCGCATTCCTCAAGGCCGAGGGGCTGGAGGACGTCCATCATCTGAAGGGCGGGATCCTGAAATATCTGGAGACCGTGCCGGCGGCGGAGAGCCTGTGGGAGGGCGAGTGCTTCGTGTTCGACCAGCGCGTGGCGGTGGGGCATGGGCTCACACCGGGGACGCACGGCCTGTGCCATGCGTGTCGCATGCCGGTGAGCGTGGCGGATCGGGCGTCGGCGCTGTTCGTCGAAGGGGTGAGTTGTCCGGCGTGTCATGACTCGCGCAATGAAGGTCAGCGGGCGGGCTATGCAGAGCGCGAGCGGCAGGTAAAGCTCGCAGCGGCGCGGGGCGAGGCGCATGTCGGCGCGGTTCTGCCGTAACCTACCGTCACCCTGAACTCGTTTCAGGGTTCACCGCACCGCGAGCGCTGGCGTCCGTGGCACGGTGGATGCTGAAACGAGTTCAGCATGACGGAGTGGGTCAGCCCGCGAACCGCTCCGCCAGTTCCGTGTTCCCCTGCGCGATCGCCAGCGTCTGCACCGTATTGCCCGCCGTGTCCGTGACCCCCGCATCCGCACCGTTCGCGAGCAGCAGGTCGATGATCGCGCCCCGATTGAACAGCGCAGCCATCATCAGTGCGGTCTGGCCGGCACCGTTGGGGCGGTTCACGTCGGCGCCCGCATCGATCAGCGTCTGCGCGATCGGCAGATAACCCTTGAAGCAGACGCCCATCAGTGCGGTGTTGCCCTGTGCGTCGTGCGCGCCGTCGACCGCGGCGCCGTGCTTCAGCAGCAGCGCGGTCGTGCTCTGCTGGCCATTGTAGCTGGCGAGGACCAGCGCCGTGTAGCCCTTCGCGTCGGTTGCCTCGATGTCGACACCGGCAGCGAGCAGCGCGGGGACCATGTCGTCGCGACCCATGCGCGCGGCATCGAACCAGAGCTCGACCAGTCGCTCCATCAGCGGCAGTTCGCGGGCGTCGGTCATTCTTCGGTCTCGATATAATGCGGCACGAAGCGAGCGAGGTTGCGCGTGACGACGTCGTCGTCCTCGCGCACGCCGATCCCGGCCGCCGCGTCACCGACAATCCACGCGCCGATCACCGGGTGGCGGCCGTCGAAGGTCGGCGGTGGCGCATAGGCCTGGCGGATGAAGCCTTCCGCGCCATAGCCCTCGTCGAGCGCGGTGCGTGTCCCGCCCTCCTCGACCAGCTCGACGTTCGCACCCTCACGCGAGAAGAGCGGTTTCCGCACGTAGCGCGGCCCGAGGATCGCGGCGGCGGGGTCGTCGTCGAAGAACGCCGGCAGCAGGTTCGGGTGGTTTGGGTGGCGCTCCCACAGCAACGGCAGGATCCCCTTGTTCGACAGGATCGCTTTCCAGGCAGGCTCGATCCAGCGGACATCGGCCTTGGCGAGGTTGGGCGCATAGTCCTCGCGCAGCATGAATTCCCACGGGTAGAGCTTGAACGCCGCCTGCAGCTCGAACCCGTCGTCGTCGACGAAGCGACCGTCGCCGTTGAGACCGATCTGCTTCATCTCGACGAATTTCGGCTCGATGCCGACCTGGGTCGCGAGATCCTCGAAGAAGCGGACGGTCTGGCGATCCTCGATCGCGGTCGCGTCGGCCGCGAAATGGACGAAGCCGCCGGTCGGGAAGATCTGTGCGAACCGGTCGCGGAGCTTGTCGAACAGGCTGTTGAACTGGTCCGAGCCCGGCGGAAGCATACCCTTGCCGATCAGCTCCTCAAGCCAGATCCACTGGAAGGTCGCGCATTCGAACACGGAGGTCGGGGTGTCGGCATTGTATTCGTAGAGCTTGGCGGGGCCGGTGCCGTCATAGGCGAAGTCGAACCGGCCGTAGAGCGAGGGCTGGCGCGTGCGCCACGACTCTGCGACTAGGTTCCAGTGCGCGCGCGGGATCGCCAGCCGTTCCATCAGCACCTGGTCGCGCACTACCGTGTCGACGAGGTCGAGGCACATTGCGTGAAGCGCCTCGGCCGCGGGTTCGAGGTCGTTCTCGATCTCCGCGAGCGTGAACGCATAGGCGGCGCTCTCATCCCAGTACGGCGCGCCGCCGGTATCGTGATAGACGAAGCCGATCGCGTCGGCCTGGGCCCGCCAATCGCTGCGGGGGTCGAGCGCGATCCGTTTCATCGATCAGCTGTCCTTGGTGTCGTCGCGCTGCTCGATCTGCAGCGTGGGCTTGGCGGGTGCGCTGAGACGGGCGAGCACGTCATCCGCCGAGGAATGACCGGGCGTGATCCCGGCAAGACGCAGCTTCTCGTCGAGATCGGCGCCGGTGCGGCGATCCTCGAGCTCGCCCGCGGCCTTGATGCGCTCGCCGCGGATCGCCTGGCGCTCGCGGATCCGCGCAAGGCTGTCGGCGGCAGAGCCCAGCTTGTTGCCCGCGCCCATGCTGCCCGACGCGACCGAAGCCTGCGCCTTCTGGACCGACTCGTTGACCTTGACGACCTCGACCTCGCGGCGGAGCTGCTCGATCTTGCGGTCGGTCTGCGCGACCGCGGTGTGGATCTGCTCCTCGGCAGTGCGCATATCCTCGACCTGCGGGCTCTTCAGCGCGATGTCTTGTTCGAGGTCGGCGATGCGCTGCGCTACCTGGCGCGCGAGGTCCATATTGCCCTTCTCGACAGCGACGCGCGCCGAGGACTCGTATTTCGCGACCTGTGCGCGGAAACTCTCGACCTCGGTCTCAAGGATGCGGCGGCGGGCGACGAGCCCGGCAAGGTCGTCGCGCGCCTTGCCCTGCGCCCGGTCCGCGTCGCGGATTTCCTGGTCGAGAATACGCAGCGCGTTGGCATCGACGACAGCGGCGCCGGCTTCGTGCGCGCCGGCGCGACCGAGGGTGAAAAGCTTGCTCCAGATGGCCATGCCAGTCTCTCCGTAAGGTTTTAAGCGGCGGGAATCTGCGCGTGGCGCAGGTCGGTCGCGGCGTCGATGGCGTTTTGCGCGAGCGTGTTGAGTTCGATCACGACGGTGTCGAGCGGGCTCGACGTCGCGAGCTCGCCGAACAGCTCGTAATAATCGCGTCCGTCGACGCTACCAATGCCGAAATTGGACAGCGGCACGAGCTGTTGCGACTTCAGCAGGAATTCGTTGAACGCCGCGCGGTCGTCCTGCTCGTCGCAGGGCCATAGCAGCACGGACGCGGAAATCTGCGCCTCGCTGACGTTGACGAACAGTTCGAGATCGCCGTGGTGGTGCATCGTGACGAGCAGCACGGGGTCCGCGCCCTCGACGATGCGCGGCGTGAACTCGCCGGCGCGAACGGGCGCGGACGAATCGAGTGCGGCTTTCAGGCTGCGGACGGTCCAGATATCGGTCATGCAGGATCTCCCGGGGCTTGCGTGTCGCTCACATAGGACGTGTTGCAGCCGCATACCACAGCGTTGCGCCCAACGTTCCCCCGCGAAGGCTTTGCGGACCCCGCCGATCTGTCCTATGCTGGTACCACACAGCAGAGACGAGGTTCCCATGTTCGATCGCCTGTTCGGTCGCAAGCAAGCGCTTGAGGCGTCAGAACTTCCCGTCATCCGCAACGTGACGCTGGGCCGCACGGTGATGCTCGACCCGCTCGCATGGCGGCGGTTCGGGTCCGATCTTCTGTTTCCGTTCGACCGCGACACGCTCGTCATCGTCGCGCAGGGCCTGGTCGACCTCAACGAGGGCGGGTTCGTGCACCGCTTCTATACCGACGACGACATCATGTTCCAGGCGGTGTCGAACGATCGCCAGGGCCAGGACGTCACCGACGTGACGGTGTTCGCGCCGTGGGACAGTGCCTATCCCTCGTCGTCCGCCGAGCGGCCGGCATGGAAGTCGCGGCTGTCCGCGCGCAGCTTCACCGCCGAGGGTCTGCCCGACTATCGTAGGGTCTGGTTCGGCGACGAGGCGAGCGAGCAGGATCCGGTGACGTTCTGGGAAGAGCTGCACGACGACCGCGACGGCATCGTCGACCGACGAATCTTCCAGACCTGCATGCTGTTCGGCCGCGATCTGCCCGGCGACGGGCGCGAACTGCTGCTGGCGATCGACCAGGAAAGCGAAGCCGGCGAGGTCTCGTTCGAGATCATGCTGGGCGTCGCACTCGAACTCGGCGAATTCCGGGCATGACGGGGGATATATGATCGATACCTACAGCTTCGGGGCCAGTGCGCTCGCCTTCCTGATCGCGTTCGTCGCGGCGGGCCTGTTCACGATCGCGTTCAAGATCATCTATCAATGGGCGACGCCGTATCATGAGCGCACGCTGATCCGCGCGGGCAACACCGCGGCGGCGATCACGCTGGGCGCCGCGCTTCTGGGCTATGTCCTGCCGGTCGCATCCGCGCTGGCGCATACCGTCAGCCTGGCCGAGTTCGCGGTGTGGGCGCTGCTCGCGGGCGTGATCCAGATCGTCGCCTTCTCGATCGTGCGCCACTTCCTGATGCGCGACTTCAGCGACCGGATCGCGCGCGGCGACATCGCCGCCGCCACCTATATGGCCAGCATCTCGCTGTGCGTCGGCATCCTCAACGCCGCGTGCATGACCGCCTGAAGGACCGCAGATGAAACGCTCCAGATCCATCGTCCTGACCACGCTCATCGCGGGCTCGGGCGTATCGCTGTCCGCCTGCGACGGGGACGTCGGCGGCAAGCCGGTCGACGCGCTGAGCTACAGGACCGTCGCCGAATGCCGCCAGGCGGGGACGATCCCGGCGGCACAGTGCGACACCGCCTTCGCGCAGGCGCAGAAGGCGAACGACCAGAACGCCCCGCGGTTCGGCGACCGCGCGTCGTGCGAGGCACAATTCGGCGAGGCGCAGTGCCAGCTGCGCAACAATGGCAGCTTCTTCACGCCGCTGCTGACCGGGTTCATCGTCGGGCAGATGCTCAACGGCGGCGGCGGCTATCGCGGCGCGCCGATGTACCGCGACCGCAACGGCAATTATTTCGGCGGTGCGGGCGGCATGCTCAGCCGCAACTACACCACGGGGCGGACGCAGATCGGGTCGGACGCGTTCAACCCTGCGGCACGGTCGGCCCCTGCCCGCGTCCAGTCGCGCAGCTCGGTGATCTCGCGCGGCGGGTTCGGCGGCGGTTTCGGCGGACGCGGGTTCGGCGGCTAGGCGAAACCTAATCGAGGTTGGGGAACACCGGTGCGGCTTCGCCTGTTCACCGGTCCAGACCCCGGAATGCTCCGGTGACGGAGATATTCCATGGACGAGCTATTCTGCGACGTTGCGATCATCGGCGCCGGGACGGCTGGGCTTGCCGCCGAGCGCAGCGCGCGCAGCAACGGCGCGAAGACGCTGCTGATCGACGAGAGCTTCGGCGGCACGACCTGCGCGAGCGTGGGGTGCATGCCGTCGAAGTTGCTGATCGCCGCCGCCGGTGCGGCCCATGCGGTTCGCACCGCGCCCGTGTTCGGCGTCGAGGCGACCCCGACGATCGACGGCGCGGCAGTGATGGCGCGGGTACGCAAGGAGCGCGACAAGTTCGTCAGCGGCGTCGAGGAATCGATCGCCAAGATCCCCGACGACGTGAAGATCTGCGCACGCGCCCGGTTCACCAGCCCCACGACGCTGGCACTCGACGACGGGCGGACGGTTCGCGCCAGGGCGGTGGTGATCGCGACGGGCGCCTCACCGCTCATCCCCGACACGTTTGACGCGGTGAAGGACCGCGTGCTCACCAACGAGACGATCTTCGACCTCGAGACGCTGCCCGGTTCGATCGGCGTGATCGGCGCAGGGCCGATCGGACTCGAACTGGCGCAGGCGCTGGCGCGGCTCGGCGTCGAGACGATGGTGCTCGACAAGGGCGATGCGGTCGGCGCGCTCAAGGATCCGCATGTCGCCGAGGCGCTGCATGCCATCCTCGAGCGCGAACTGCCCATCAAGCTCGGCGTCGAGACCGAGGCGGTGCCCGACCGCGACGGCGTGCGGCTGTCCTGGACGGGGAAGGACAGCGGCGAGCGGCGGTTCGACTATCTGCTCGTCGCGACCGGACGGCCGCCGCGGCTGAAGGGTCTGGGGCTCGAGACGACGGGGCTCGAGCTCGACGATCATGGCAGCCCGACCTACAGGACCGAGACGATGCAATGCGGCGATGCGCCGATCTTCCTCGCGGGCGATGCCGACCACGACCGGCCGGTGCTGCACGAGGCGTCGTCCGAGGGCACGATCGCCGGGCGCAACGCCGCGCACTTCCCCGACGTGACCGCGGCCGAGCGGATGGTGCCGTTCGCGGTCATGTTCACCGAGCCGTCGGTCGCGGTGATCGGCGTGGTGCCAAAGGACGGCGCGCCCGATATCGCCGTCGGCACCGCGTCGTACACCGACCAGGGCCGCGCGAAGGTGATGGCGTGCAATGCCGGGCTGGTGCGATTCTACGCCGATGCGGCGGACGGAAAACTCATCGGCGCGACGATGGCCGGCCCCGGGGTCGAGCACAGCGCGCACCTGATCGCCTGGGCGATCCAGTCGGGCTGGACCGCGACGCAGACGCTCGCTTTGCCCTTCTATCACCCGACCTTCGAAGAGGGGTTGAAGCCGGCGTTGCTCGCCATCTGCCACGCAGTGCATGCCAAGCCGCCGCAATTCCGCGACGACGGGTTCCTGCCAGGAACATGACAACGCGTCAGTGTGTCGTCTGGCGGCCAATCCCAGTCCGTGATAGATGATGGACAGGGGGGTAGAATATGCCCAACGGGGAGTCGCTAATCTCACGCCGTCTTGTCGTTGCTGGCGGCCTGCTGGCACCGGTATCGCGCGTGCGTGCTTCGCCCAGGCCCTTGGCCGTACCACGAGTCGACTCGCTGACCCTTGTGGTGGTCGACGACGCCGCGACCTTTGGGCCGTTCCTGCCAAATCTGACGCTTCCCGGCATGACCGTCGCCCGCGCCGGAAACGGTGGACCGTCGCACGCGCCCCGGATGCTGCCCCACCCCCTGCTCGGCGAGTTCGGGCTTTCGATCCTGGCGGAGTCCCGGATCGCGGCAGACGCCCGGCGTGTCCTGATCGACTTCGGCTACTCCCGCGAGGTGATGGCGAACAACATGGCGCTGCTTTGGATCGACCCATTGCGCATCGATGCCGCGATATTGAGCCACGGGCATCTCGATCATTACGGCGGATACGCGGCGGTGTCCGGCGAAGCGGCCACTGCCAAGCGCCGCCTCCCGCTCATCGTCGGCGGCGAGGAAACCTTCTGCGAGCGGGTCGCGCTGATCGGCGATCCGCCGCCGGTCATGGGCAGGCTCGACCGCATGGCGCTGGCGCGCGCGGGGTTCGAGGTTCGTATCCGCCCGGCCCCCCTGATCGTCGCCGATCACGCGTTCACCACCGGCACGATCCCGCTCGACAGTTTCGAGCGCGCTGCGATCCCGACGCAGATGCGGCCGGGCGTGGGGTGCCGTCGCGACCTGCTCGCCGCGGCCAGACAGGCTGCCACGCAATTCCCCGATGACGGCGAGCACGAGCTTGCCACCTGTTATGCGGTGAAGGGATTGGGGCTGGTCGTCATCGCGTCGTGCAGCCACCGCGGCGTGATCAATTCCGTCCGGCGTGCGCAGGCGGTATCGGGGATCGAGAAAGTCCATGCCGTCATCGGCGGATTTCATCTGGTTCGTCCGCGAACTGAGGACGAGGCCCGGCGCACGGTGGCGGAATTTGCCAGAATCGACCCGAGTTACATCATCCCGATGCACTGCACGGGCGAGGTGTTCATCGAGGAAGCGCTGCGCGTGATGCCGCAAAAGGTGGTCCGCTCCTATGTCGGATCACGCTTCACCTTTGCCGCGGCCGGCGCATAGCGGCAAACGAAGCTTTGGTAGGTGGGGCGCGACCCTTGACGGGGTGCATCGCGCGTGGCCGGCAGACCGAGCGGGATTTACGGTAGCAGGTAGGCGTACGCCACGAAGACGGAGATCGTCATGGTGACCAGCACGATGCCTGTCCCGAGCCAACCATTAAGCGGTGGCTTTTTCGATGCGCTGGCTTCGCGAGGTGGCCTTGTCATGCGGCGCCTATAGGCTCGCGGGGTCGAGCGAAACCCGACCCGGCCGGCACCGGCTAGTCTAGGCTGTCGGTAAAGGCGGGATCGGGAAAAACCGGCCGATTGCGAACCTAAGGCGTTGTTTACACTGGAACACATCCGGCCATACCATAGCTCTCCGCTGGCCCGGTATTCAAACCCGGCGTGCTTGGCACGCGGCTTACCCGGCCGGACGAGACAGTAGGAGAGTGGTATGCGCAACGGACGCCTGGTCGGCTTGGCAGCACTCATCGCAGCAGCCGCGAGCCCCGCCATCGCGCAGCGACTGGATCAGCCAGGAAGCATCGCCGAAGGCGGAGAAACGCAGCCAATTTCGTCAAACAGCGTCGCGGTGCGCTGTGCGCGCGCAACCTGTCGCATGAAGGCTGAAGTCGAATGCGCCCACAGCGACGCCTATCAGGCCGAGCAGGCGCGAAGGCGCGCGCGTCGCAGGTAAGACCATCAATGGGCCAGAGGGTTACGGGACGGACCGACGTCGCCGAAGTCGGTTCGCAGGCCCGCCGCTAGTCCAGATCCAGATACGCGACGACGTCGTTCTCCGTCGCGAGATAAAGGCCGTCCTGCACTGCCTCGGGCTGCTGTGCGGCGATCGCCAGCGCCTCGCCCATCGGGCCGTAGAAGAGCGTCGTTACCGCCCCGCCCTCGCCTGCATCATCCAGATGATACAGGCGGGCCGAGGCGGTTTCGAACGTCGTGCGCATGACGTCAGCGCGCGACCCACTGGGTGACGGCGGGGCGGAGGCGGTCGGCGGTCGCCTTGCGCACCGCGATGCCGGCGATCGTGCGCTTGGCGCCACCACGCGAGGCTTCGGGCAGGTTGGTGGCGGCGTAGGCGTTGATCTTGCCGGGCATGGCGGGATCGTTCGAGCCGCCGCCCAGACCCACGATATAGCCGGCGCGCGAGCTCTCCTCGACGAAGCCGTCGACCGTGGCCTTGTTCGCGACCGCCCAGTCGAACGCCATGTCGGGATGGCGCGCCGCGACTGCCCGGAGCAGGGCGGCCTTTTGCGGCGGGGTGATCGTGTCGGTCTTGAGCAACGCCAGCGCCCGCGTCGCGATCGCGTCCTCACGCGCGGCGCCGAGCAGCGTGACGAAGCGGTTCTTGGCGACTGGGTTCTTCTCGGCCTTGGTCAGCGCGAGCAGCGCGTCCCATTCGGCCGGCGTGGCGTTGACCGCATAGGTCGAGAGGATCGGCTGGCGGATCGCCGGCGGAATCGCCGTCGGGTCCTTGGCGAGGGCTGCAACATAAGCGCGGGCGCGGGCCATCACCGCAGGGTCGCCATTGGTGCCGAGGCGGCCGACGAGCGTCTCGCGCAGGTTGCTGACGAGCGGCGATTCGCCCGGCTTCGCATCGATGCCGATCCGCGCGAGCACCGGCGACAGGATCGCGATCTGTCGCGCGCGGATCGGTGCTTCGAGCGGCGTGTTCTCGTACAGGCCCGCGATCTTGCCGAGCCCGGTCGCGACCGTCGACCATTCGAGCGGATCGGCGGTCGCGCCGACCTGCGCGGTGACCGCGAAGTAGCGCGACAGGTCCTGATAGCCGCCCGCCGCGAGCGCGTAATCGTCGCCGAGCGTGCCGAGCTTGTCGGTCAGGTCGAGCTTCGCGTAATCCTTGACGATCGCCGCATGGCCAGCGTCGTCGTAGAGCACGCGCGTGTAACTCCCCTTGCCGCGGTTGAGGACGAGCGTGCCGCAACCCTGGACGGTGACGCTGGTCGAGGGACCGGTGACGATCGTCGACGCCTGTCCACCGCCGAGCGTGGCGACGACCAGCGGCACGTGCCAAGTCTGCGGCGTCTTCGACGCGGCGTCGAGCCCGAAGCGGCCTTGCGCGAGCGTTGCATTGGTCTTGCCGCCGACGCACTGCGCGCGGGTCAGCGTCACGAGGGGCACGCCGCCCTGCAGCGTGAAGTCGTGCGCGATCTCGGCGACCGGCTTGCCCGCGGCGGCCGAGAGCTCGGCCCAGAGCTGCTCGGTGACGGTGTTGCCGTATTTGTACTTGGCCATGTAGCTGCGGATGCCTTGGCGGAACACATCGGGGCCGAGCGTCGACTCGAGCATGCCGATGACGGCCTGGCCCTTCGAATAAGTGATGCCGTCGAACGCCTCGCCGATCTGATCGACGGTCTCGATCTTGCGGATGATCGGATGCGTCGCGGCAGTCGCGTCGATGCCCATCGCGGCTTCACGCTCGCTGGCGACCGCGTCGGCGGCGGACTTCCAGGCGGGCATCAGGTCGCCACTCGACTTGCCTTCCATCCACGAGGCGAAGCCCTCGTTGAGCCAGAGGTCGTCCCACCACGCCATCGTGACGAGATCGCCGAACCACTGGTGGGCCATTTCGTGGGCGACTACGGTGTAGATGCGTTGCTTGTTGCTTTCGGTCGCGCGCTTGGCGTCGAACAGCAGCTCGTTCTCGAAGTAGAAGATCGCGCCCCAGTTCTCCATCGCGCCAAAGAACTGGCTGGAACCCGGCCCCGCGATCATGTCCATCTTGGGCAGCGGATAGGGCTGGCCGAAATAGTCGTTGTAATAAGTCAGCAGGTTTTTGGCGGCGGCGAGCGCGAAGTCGCCCTGGTCGACGACGCCGCGGCGCGAGATGATGCCGATCTCGGTCTTGCCCGCCTGGATCGTCTTGCGCTCCATGTCGCCCATGCCGAGGAACAGCAGGTAGCTCGACATCACCGGCGTCTCGCCGAAGCGGTAGAGCTGCGTGCCGTCGGCCTGCTTGGTCACCGAGGTCGCGGGCATGTTCGAGAAGGCGAGATCCTTGCCCGGTGCGGTCGCGGCGAGGCGGAACTTCGCCTTGAACGAGGGCTCGTCCCACATCGGCGCGAAGCGGCGCGCGTCGGGCGCCTCGAACTGCGTCGCCAGCATCCGCGCGGGCGAGCCGTCGGTGTTGGTATAGTCGATCGCGAACAGCCCCGAGGCCGAGCGTCCGATCGTACCCGACCATGCGAAGGCCAGCGTGTGGCGGCCGACGCTCGCGGCCTTGGGCAGCGTGACTGTCAGCAACTGCGCCGCCTCGTCGATCTTGAACGCGGCGGGCGCGCCGTCGAAGGTCGCCGACGCGATCTTGAGGCCGGCGGCGTTCAGCTGGATCGTCCGAGTCGCGGTCTTCACGTCGACGGTGACGGTTTCGCTGCCGGAAAAGGTCATCGCCTTCGCGTCGGGCTTCATGCTGATGTCGTAAAGCACCGGGACCACGGTCCTCGGCAATTGCCCGGCGGCGAGCGCGGGGGCGGAAACAGTCAGCGACAACAACGCGGTAGCAACGGCGAGCTTCATGAATTCCGAACTCCGGGGAAGATTATCCTGCGCCTGTACGCCTTTGCCGCGCGGACGCAATTGCCGATAGCGGGCGCGCTGCGCTAAGCCCGCGCCATGACCGTACCCGCTCTTCTAAATCGCCTGCGCCTGCCCGTCATCGGGTCGCCGCTGTTCATCATTTCGGGACCCGAGCTGGTCATCGCGCAGTGCAAGGCGGGGATCGTCGGGTCGTTCCCGGCGCTCAACGCTCGACCGCAGGCGCTGCTCGACGAATGGCTGCACCGGATCACCGAGGAACTGGCCGCGCACAACCGCGCGAACCCGGACCGCCCGGCGGCGCCGTTCGCGGTCAACCAGATCGTCCACAAGTCGAACGACCGCCTGGAAAGCGACCTGATGACCTGCGACAAGTGGCAGGTACCGATCGTGATCACCTCGCTCGGCGCGCGCGAGGACCTGAATACCGCGGTGCATGGCTGGGGCGGGATCACGCTGCACGACGTGATCGACGACCGGTTCGCGCGCAAAGCGATCGAAAAGGGCGCGGACGGGCTGATCGCGGTGGCGGCGGGCGCCGGCGGGCATGCCGGGCGGCTGTCGCCCTTCGCGATCATCCAGGAGATCCGGCAATGGTTCGACGGGCCCCTCGCCTTGTCCGGATCGATCGCGACCGGCGACGCGGTGCTCGCGGCGCAGGCGATGGGGGCGGACTTCGCCTATATCGGGTCGCCGTTCATCGCGACGACCGAGGCGAATGCCGACCAGGCGTACAAGGACGGGATCGTCGCGGGGCGCGCGGCGGACATCGTCTATTCGAACCTGTTCACCGGGGTGCACGGCAACTATCTGCGCGCGTCGATCACTGCCGCCGGGATGGATCCGGACAACCTGCCCGAGGGCGACCTGAAGACGATGGATTTCGGCGGCGGCGCCAATGCGTCGGGCGGCGCGAAGCCCAAGGCGTGGAAGGACATCTGGGGATCGGGCCAGGGCATCGGCGCGGTGACCGCGGTCGAGAGCGTGGCGGACCGGGTCGACCGGCTGGAGCGCGAATATCGCGCGGCACGGGTGCGGCTGGCGCTTTAACCGTCATGGCGGGCTCGTCCCGACATCCAGGGCCTCAGGCGCGGCGCCCGTAACTCTGGATCCCGGGACGAGCCCGGGATGACGGGGCGTCAGAACACCGAGGACAGCCGCCGCTGCATCGACAGCGCAGGGCTGTCCGTGGGTTCGGGGCTGCCCTGCGCCGCATCGAGGCGCGCGACGCGGCGGTGCAGGTCGCTGCTCGATTCGATCAGCGACCGCGCGCGATCGGGCAGGATCGCGAGCAAAGCGGCGTCGGTGACCGGCGCATCGCCCAGCCGGCGCGAGGGGTCGAGCGCGTCGCGCGCACCGATTTCGCCGGCCTCGACCGCGCGCTGAGTCAGCAGCCAGGCAATGACGTGCATCAGCCGCGTCGTCACCTTCAGCGATTCGCACGAGAAGCTGACACGGATCAGCGGGTCGAGCGCCTCGCGTTCGGCGCGACCCGCTTCGTCGAAATAGGCGCGCGCCTCGTCGGCGAGCAGCATCGCCTCGACATACAGGGCATCGGTCAGGCGGCGGTGCAGACGGGCGTCATGCGAGTCACGAGTCATGGGTCCGCCATCGCATGACGCGGCCATATCGGCCAGAAACCGAAGCGACAGTCCATCGCAAAACCGTACCATTATGGCGCGGTTCGGGGAACCGTCACGCGATGATGTCGGGGATCAGATGGTCCTCCAGCATCGCGATCTCGTCGCGCAGGCGGAGCTTGCGCTTCTTCAGGCGCGCCATCTGCAGCTGATCGGGAGTCGTCGACAGCGACAGCGCCGCGATCGCGTCGTCGAGGTCGCGATGCTCGATCCGCATGCCGTCGAGCCGGACCTTGATCTGCGCTTCGTCCATCGTCGCCCCCCGGAATGCCCGCTGCTCGCCGGCTGCTCCTTAGCAAACGCACGCGCCTGCGCGAGGACCAATTCGGCACAGGGCGAGCGCGTCGTTCGGATCGTCGCGAGAAATCGTTCGGTCAGTCGATTTGGTCCGTTACCGATGCAGACTTTTGGCGAGCCGGATGGTTTATTCGGCTCCCCAACCCGAATGCAGGAGGACTCCCACCATGCAGACGACGCACCAGACAGCCCTGGAAACCAAGCACGCCGTGCTGGATCGGCGGATCGCCGAGGAAACCCACCGGCCCTTGCCCGACGCCATCATCGTCGCAGGGCTGAAGAAGCAGAAGCTGCGGCTCAAGGAAGAGCTGTCGGGGATCTAGCGGTCCGGCGCCTCCTGCAGGATCGTCCTGCCGGAGGTGCCCATCAACCGGTCGGCTACCGCGGCGTGACCTTCGCATAGAAGGGCGTCGCGGCCGATTTCGCCACGCCGACCGGCTTGCGCGCCTTTTTCGGATCGATCGGCCTGTCCAGCGCGATCCCCAGCCGACCCTCGGTACACCAGGCGACGGCGCCGCGAATGTCGCCGATACCGCGAAGCTCCAGATGCACCACCGTCCCGACCGCCACGATCCGGTCGAGTTCGACCATCAATCCCCCTTCGGACAGATTGCGGACGCGGACGTCGCGCACCGCCGACTCGCCATCGATCCGCATCCGCGCGACGAGGAACAGGCTGTCGCGGCCGCGTGCGCGCTTGGTCGCGGGCTCGGTGCCGAAATCGTCACCGGTCCCCAGTCCCGTCTCGATGCCGTTCACACTGTCCATTCACCATTCCCGCAGTCCGCGTCCATGATCCCACGCGTAGACCGCAAAGCGTGTCGAATTGCTTACCGGTCAGTCCTCGCGTGAAACCTTTTCGTTCCGCTCGTGGCGCTCCTGCGCCTCGACCGTCATCGTCGCGATCGGCCGCGCCTCAAGCCGCGCTAGGCTGATCGGCTCGCCGGTCACTTCGCAATAGCCATATTCGCCTTCGTCGATGCGACGGATCGCCGCCTCGATCTTGGAGACGAGCTTGCGCTGGCGGTCGCGGGTACGCAGTTCGATCGACCAGTCGGTCTCGCTCGACGCGCGATCGGTGAGGTCGGCCTCGCGCAGCGAGTCGACCTGCAACTGCGACAGCGTCTCCTGCGAATCGCGCAGGATGGCGTCGCGCCAGGTCTGCAGCTTGGTCCGGAAATAGGCCTGCTGCTTCAGGCTCATGAACGGCTCGTCGGCGTCCGGCCGATATCCGCCGTCGTCGTTCGCGGCCTCGCGGCCGCCGGTAGTGTCCACGCGATTCATAACCGTCGCCATACCACTCTCCCTCTGGCCCCGCGGTTCGACCGCGCCGAACCTTGAAACCGCCCCCAAATGGTGAACGCGCCTATAGGCTCGCCGAAAGCCGATCACAAGTCATGGAAGTTGCACAAAGAACCCGATCCCGATCCGATTCTTGCGTCGACTGGCCCCGTGGTTGCAAAGCCGGGCGTCGTGACGGGCGTGGACCACAGGGGGCGATTCTGTCCCAGCGCGGCACGTTAACTCTGGCGATGGCCCCGCGAGCACTGGATTTCTCGCCCGATTCGTCAATAAGGTGCTCAAATCGATTGCACTTAACGCTTTGTTTTGCGCTTTGTCGGATACGGCATCGCAGTGCCGTGAACCGGGATCTGGCGCCGACGCCAGCAACGAGAGAGTGACGATATGTCAGTGCGGATGGCCTTGGCGAAATTGTGCGCGTGCGCATGCGGGGGTGCGATCATCGGCGGGGGGGCCGTCCATGTCGCAGAGACCCCGAAGCGGACTCACATGACCAAGATGACGAAGCGCGTCGTGCGACGCCCCGTCCAGGTCGCCTCCGCGCCCAAGCTGCGACGCCGGGTGGTGACGACGCGGACGACCTGCGCCCCGACCGTGGTGACGGTCGCGAACGCGGCGCCCGTGCCGCGCGAATATCTCGGTGGCGGCGGCGCGGGCGAGCCGCTGGCCGCGACCGGCGGCAGCGTACCGGTGGTGATCGGCGGCGGCGGCGGGTTCTTCGGCGGCGGGTTCGGGGGCGGCTTTGGCGGCGGGTTCGGCGGCGGCTTCGGCGGCAGCGGCGGGTCGAGCGGCAGCATCGTGATTTCCTCGACCTCGAGCGGCGGCAATGTCTCGTCGGCGAGCGGCGGGAGCAGCGGCAACGTCTCGTCGGCCAGTGGCGGGAGCAGCGGGAACGTCTCGTCGGCCAGCGGTGGGAGCAGCGGCAACGTGTCGAGCAGCGGCGACGTGTCGTCCTCCTCGTCGTCGGCCTCGAGCAGCAGCGCGTCGTCGGCCTCGTCGGCGTCGAGCAGCGGCAGTTCGTCGAGCGCGTCGGGCGGCGGCGGTGATCCCGGCAAGCCGGGCAAGCCCGGCCATCCCTGGAAGCCCGGGCATGGCGGCTGGGGCGGCAGCACCGGCGGGTCCGGCGGCAGCGGGTCCAGCGGATCGTCCGGGAGCAGCGGGTCCTCGGGCTCGTCGGGGAGCAGCGGATCGTCCGGCTCCTCGGCGTCGTCGGCGAGCTCCGCGTCGTCGGCAAGCTCGGCCTCGTCGGCCAGCAGCGGGTCGAGCGGCTATGGGTCGAGCAGCAAGGGCTGGAGTTCGAGCGGCTACAGCTCGACCGGCGGGTGGAGCTCGAACGGCAGCAGCGCCTCGGGCAGCAGCGCGTCGAGCGCCTCCAGTGCGTCGAGCGCGTCGAGTGCCTCCAGCGCATCGAGCAGCGGGTCGGGCAGCACCGGGTCGACCGGCGGTCCGCCGGCACCGGTGCCGGCGCCGCCGATGGTGCTGCTGTTCGGGGCTGCGGCCGCGGCGCTGGTGGCGCGCAAGCGGTTCGCCAAGCGGGACGCCGTCGCGGCGTAAGGATCGCTCCGGCCCAAGCCGGGTGGTAAAAAAAGGGCCCGCCGGTCGTCCCGGCGGGCCCTTTTCGCGTTCAGGCGGCCTTGAGCGCCTTTTCGATGTCGGCGATCGGGTGACCGGTGAAATCCTTGTCGATCTCGCCCGCCAGGCGACTGCTGACCTCCTTGTGGTAATGCTTGCGAAGCTCGCCGAGCGTGCGCGGCGGCGCGACGACGATCAGCGAGTCGAAGTCGTTCTTGAGCGCGCGACGCTTGAGCAGATCGGCGGCCTCCGCGGCGAAGCGGTCCTCCTCGATCTGGTGGAAGTCGGTCTGCTCGAGCGAACTGCGGGCGCCGCCCTGCGTCGAGGACGCGCCGCCGGCCGAATCGGTCGCCTGGTCGCGCGTCGCCGGATTGTCCTGCTCCTGCGCGGTTTCGACGACCAGGTTCGGATAGGCGTCGTCGCCTTCGTTGCGCAGGAACAGCAGCTTGCGGCCATCCGCGACGAGCACAACGGAATTATGGGGAATCTGCACGGGGACGCTCTCCTTTTTCTGTGCGTTCACCCTGACCAACGCGCCGGCGGACCGCCGGGTTGCGCGGCCCCGTTCCGCTGGGCATAGCGACGCCATGCACGACATCCGCCTGATCCGCGACGATCCCGCCGCCTTCGACGCCGCCCTCGCCCGCCGTGGCCTGCCGCCCCAGTCGGCAGCGCTCGTCACGCTCGACGGACAGCACCGCGCGACGATCGCCGAGGCGCAGGCGACGCAGACGCGCCGCAACGAGCTGTCCAAGGCGATCGGCCAGGCCAAGGGCCAGAAGGATCACGCCAGGGCCGAGGCGCTGATGGCGGAGGTCGCGGGGCTCAAGGACGCACTGCCGAAACTCGAGTCCGACGAGGCGCGGCTGGGCGAGGAACTGGAAGCCGCGCTCGCGATCATCCCCAACTCGCCGCTGGCGGACGTGCCGCAGGGCGGCGGCGAGGACGACAATGTCCTCGTCCATACGCGTGGCACGCAGCCGGACCTGGGGTTCGCGGCGCGCGAGCATGACGCGATCGGGCCTGCGCTGGGCCTCGATTTCGAGACCGGGGTCGCTATGGCGGGGGCGCGCTTCACGCTGCTGCGCGGGCCGGCGGCCAGGCTGCAGCGCGCGCTCGGCCAGTTCATGCTCGATCACGTCGCTGGCCGCGGGTTCGAGGAGGTCGCGCCGCCGTTGCTGGTGCGCGACGAGGCGCTGTTCGGGACCGGGCAGCTGCCGAAATTTTCGGAAGACCTGTTCCGGACCACCGAGGGGCATTGGCTGATCCCGACCGCCGAGGTGAGCCTGACCAACATCGTCGCGGGCAAGATCCTGGCGGAGGGCGAATTGCCGCTGCGCTTCACCGCGCTGACCCCGTGTTTCCGGTCGGAAGCGGGCGCGGCGGGGCGCGATACGCGCGGGCTGATCCGCCAGCACCAGTTCGACAAGGTCGAGATGGTCGCGATCGTCACCCCCGACCAGTCGGAGGCCGAGCACGAGCGGATGACGCAGTGCGCGGAAGCGCTGCTCGACGCGCTGCAGCTGCCGTTCAGGCGGATGCTGCTATGCACCGGCGACATGGGCTTCTCGGCGGCACGCACCTACGACCTAGAGGTCTGGCTTCCCGGGCAGAACCGCTATCGCGAGATTTCGAGCGTCTCGACCTGCACCGATTTCCAAGCGCGGCGGATGAACGCGCGGTACCGGCCCGCCAATGTTGAAAAGGGGGGCGAGAAGGGCACGCGGTTCGTCCACACGCTCAATGGATCGGCACTCGCGGTGGGGCGGACGCTGGTCGCGGTGATCGAGAACTACCAGCAGGCCGACGGATCGGTCGCGGTGCCTGCGGTGCTGCAGCCCTATCTCGGCGGGCTCGACCGGCTGGCGCCGCGGTGAAACGCGCCGCCGTCCTGCCGCTCTTCGCGCTGGCGGCGTGCATCCCGAGCGTCGACCGCCCGCCGCGCGAGGCGGCGCCGGTGCGGCCCCCGCGCGAACCGCTGCGGATGGTGCAGGCGGTGCCGCCCGAGCAGCCGGTGACGCGCGACGGCAGCGACGTCGCCGCCCTCCCCGCCCCGCGTCCCGCCTGGGAAGCGCGGCCGGTGAGCGCGGATGCGCGGCGGATCGACGAATCGGTCTATGTCGTGCAGCCGGGCGACACGCTGCGCCGCGTGGTCGATCGCTCCGGCGCGAGCCTGGAGGCAATCGCGCGCGCCAACGACCTGGACGAGCCGTACACGATCCGCACCGGGCAGCGGCTGACGATCCCGGCGGGGCGCTATCACCAGGTCCGGCGCGGCGAGACGGGGATCGCGATCGCGCGCGCCTATGGCGTCGAATGGTCGCGGATCGTCACGGCCAACGCGCTGGTCGAACCCTATGTGCTGCGCGCCGACCAACGAATCGTCATTCCCGGCGATGGCGGCGGCAACGGGCCGAGCCGCGCCGATCGTGCCGCGGCGTTCCGGCTCGACATCGACGACATCCTGACCGGCGGCGAGCCGGCGCTGGCGAGCAACCAGGCGCCCGCGCGACCGGTCGCGACGCCGAAGCGCGTACTGCCGTCGAACGCGGTGGTCACCGCGCCGGCGCGGCTCGCGGGCGGCGGGTTCCTGTGGCCGGTCGACGGCCGCGTCGTGAAGCGGTTCGGGTCGGGCGCGAGCGGCGAGCGCAACGACGGGATCAAGATCGCGGTGCCCATCGCGACGCCGATCCATGCAGCGGCGGACGGCGTCGTCGCCTATGTCGGCGACGGCATCGCGGCGCTGGGCGGGCTGGTGATCGTCAAGCATGGCGGCGGCTGGACCAGCATCTATGGCCATGCGTCGAAGCTGCTGGTGCAGCGCGGCCAGGCGGTGAAGCGCGGGCAGACGATCGCGCTGTCAGGCGATACCGGGTTCGCCGACCGGCCCGAGGTGCATTTCGAGCTTCGCAAGGGGCGGACGCCGGTGGATCCTGCGGGGCAGTTGCCGCGGACCTAGGGGGGACGCGGCGTCCTCCCCTCTCCCGTCATCCCAGCGTAGGCTGGGATCTCCCGGTTGGAGGTCGCGAACCTCTCCCGAGATCCCAGCCTACGCTGGGATGACGAAGTGGGGCTGGGATGACGAAGTGAGGGCCGGGATGACGGACTAGAAAGTGCATGCTAACCGCCTCCGCATGACCTACCAGTCCGACCTGCTCACGACGCTCGCCACGCGCGGCTATGTCCACCAGATGACCGATGCGGGGGCGCTCGACGCGCTGGCGTCGAAGGGCGTCGTGCCCGGTTATATCGGGTTCGACCCGACCGCGCCGTCGCTGCACGTCGGCAGCCTGGTGCAGATCATGCTGTTGCGGCGCCTCCAGCAGACCGGGCACAAGCCGATCGTGCTGATGGGCGGCGGGACCGGCAAGATCGGCGATCCGAGCTTCAAGGACGAGGCGCGCAAGCTGCTCGGCGCGGAGGGGATCGCGAGCAACGTCGCGTCGATCAAGCGCATCTTCGAACGCTTCCTGACGTTCGGCGACGGTCCGACCGATGCGGTGATGCTCGACAATGCCGAGTGGCTCGACGCGCTCGAATATATCCCGTTCCTGCGCGACGTCGGCCAGCATTTCTCGGTCAACCGGATGCTGTCGTTCGATTCGGTGAAGCTGAGGCTCGACCGCGAACAGTCGCTGTCGTTCCTCGAATTCAACTACATGATCCTGCAGGCCTACGACTTCCTCGAACTGTCGCGGCGCGCCGGGTGCCGGCTGCAGATGGGCGGGTCGGACCAGTGGGGCAATATCGTCAACGGCATCGAGCTGTCGCGGCGGATGGATTCGACCGAGGTGTACGGGATCACCACGCCGCTGATCACCACCGCGGACGGCGGCAAGATGGGCAAGACGATGGCCGGTGCGGTGTGGCTGCACGAGGACCAGTTGCCGCATTTCGATTACTGGCAGTTCTGGCGGAACACCGACGACCGCGACGTCGGGCGCTTCCTGCGGCTGTTCACCGACCTGCCGATGGACGAGATCGCGCGGCTGGAGGCACTGGAAGGCGCGGAGATCAACGCCGCCAAGATCGTGCTCGCCAACGAGGCGACTGCGATGTGCCGCGGGCGGGATGCTGCGGAACAGGCCGCCGAGACCGCGCGGAAAACGTTCGAGGAGGGCGCGTCGGGCGACGCGCTGCCGAGTTTCGCGGTCGCGGGCGGATCGATCGGACTGGTCGAGGCGCTGGTCGGGCTCGGGTTCGTCGCGTCCAATGGCGAGGCGCGCCGGAAGATCGCCGAGGGTGCGGTGCGCATCGACGGGGAGCCGGTGCGCGAGGCGGCGGCGGTGGTCGATGTCGCGGCCCCGGTCCGGCTGAGCCTCGGCAAGAAACGGCATGGGATGCTAACCCCTTCGAACTAGAGCCGTTCCTGTCGCGATCTATGGCGCGTTAACTAACCCGGTTTGTCGTCGGTTCATCCACGCCCCCCTAAGAGAGGGTCGGGGCAATCGATCGGGACAGGCTATGGTGGCAAGTCGCACCGCGACGACGAGCATGGATGCACGCGGTGCGCCACGCGACGAGGTGATGCATCGCACGCGCGGGGTCGGCGCCGACGGCGCGGTGATGAAGCTGGTCATCGTCAATATCTCCGCGACGGGGCTGATGGCGCGGTGCGAGCTGGTCCCCGATGTCGGGGCGGTGATCGGGGTCGAGCTGCCGATCCTGGGCCGGGTGCCAGCGACGGTGCGCTGGGTGCTCGGCGGGCGGATCGGCTGCGCGTTCGATGCCCCGATCCCGCTGGCGGAATATTATGGGATGCTGTCGACGCTGTTGCGGAGCGTTTGAGGCGGGTCCCCACCTACCCGCGTTCACCCCTCACCCATTCGCCCTGAGCGTAGTCGAAAAGTTTTCGCTTGGGTCCTGTGCTTCGACTTCGCTCAGCACGAACGGAATGCGGGAGTGCGTCACCCCGACCTTAGCAACGCCACCCCGGCATCGCGGTCGAACAGGTACAGCGCCGTCCTAGCCGCCTGCCCGCGTGGTCCCTCGAGTCCTCCGTCGCGATCGATCAGCAGCCGGGCGTCGTCGTGCGCGCATTGCAGCAGGTCGGCCATCATGTCGGGCGTGGCGAGCCGGAACGCCATCTCGCCCGACTGCCTGGTGCCGAGCAGTTCGCCCGCGCCGCGCAGGCGCAGATCCTCCTCGGCGATGCGGAAGCCGTCGTTGGTCTCGCGCATCAGCGCCAGCCGCGCGCGCGACGTCTCGCTGAGCGAGCTCCCGCGCATCAGCAGGCAGATCGAGCGACCGGTCCCCCGCCCTACCCGGCCGCGCAGCTGGTGGAGCTGGGCGAGGCCGAAGCGGTCGGCATGCTCGATGACGATCAGCGTCGCATTGGGGACGTCGACGCCGACCTCGATCACCGTGGTCGCGACCAGCACCGCGGTGCGCGCGGCGGCGAACTCCGCCATCACCGCGTCCTTTTCGGCGGGTTTCATCCGGCCGTGGACGAGCGCGACCTTGTCGCCGAAGCGCGCGCGCAGCACCTCCGCGCGCATCTCGGCGGCGGCGAGGTCGCTCTTCTCGCTCTCCTCGACCAGCGGGCAGACCCAATAGGCCTGGCCGCCGTCGGACAGGTGCCGGCCGAGCGCGCCGACGACGTCGTCGAGCCGGTCCTCCGAGATCACGCGGGTCTCGATCGGCTGGCGGCCGGGCGGCATCTCGTCGAGGCGGCTGACGTCCATCTCGCCGTACTGCGCGAGCGTCAGCGTGCGCGGGATCGGAGTCGCGGTCATCGCGAGCAGGTGCGGCGGGGCGATGCCCTTGGCCTGCAGCGTCATGCGCTGCGCGACGCCGAAGCGGTGCTGTTCGTCGACCACGACGAGCGCGAGATCCTTGTAGCCGACCGCGTCCTGGAAGATCGCGTGCGTGCCGACGAGGATGTCGATCTCGCCCGACGCGAGCCCCATCAGCGTTGCCTCGCGGACGCGGCCCTTGTCGCGACCGGTCAGCACGCCGACGTTGATCGGCAGGTTGCCGAGGAGTTTCCGGAGCGTCTCGTAATGCTGGCGCGCGAGGATTTCGGTAGGCGCGAGCATCGCCGCCTGCGCGCCCGCCTCGACCGCGATCAGCATCGCCATCGCGGCGACGAGCGTCTTGCCCGAGCCGACATCGCCCTGCAGCAGCCGGAGCATCGGCGCGGTCTGGGCGAGGTCGCCCTCGATCTCCGCCACGGTCCGCGACTGCGCGCCGGTCAGCGTATAGGGCAGGTCGAGCATCGCGCGGAGGCGGCCGGCGCCGTGGAGCGCGCGGCCTTTGCGCTTGCGCGTGTCGGCGCGGACGAGCGTCATCGCGAGCTGGTTCGCGAACACCTCGTCATAGGCAAGCCGTTCGCGCGCCTTCGTGTCGGCGGGGTCGGCGTGGATGCGGACGAGCGACTCGTGCCAGTTGGGCCATTCGCGCTTCGCTTTGAGACCCGGCTCAATCCATTCGGGCAGGTCGGGCGCGCGGCCGACCGCCTGCGCCGCCAGTCCGGCGAGCTTACGCGAGTTGAGCCCTTCGGACAGCGGGTAGATCGGCTCGCGCTCGGGCAGCGCCTCGTCGGGCTCGGCGAGCTCGGGATGCACGATCTGCAGGTCCTGCCCGTACTGGTCCAGCCGGCCCGAGACGCGCTTGGCCTCGCCGATCGGCAGCAGCTTCTTCGCCCAGCCCGAATTGCCGCCGAAGAAGACCAGGCTGACATAATTGCCGTGGACGTCGGTCGCCTGGACGCGGGTGGGGCCCCTGCCCGCGCTCGACCGATAGTCGCGCGGGGTCAGCGTGATCGTGATCATCCGCCCCGCGTCGCTCGCCATCAGCTCGGTCCGCGGCAGGCGATCGACATAGCCGGTGGGCAGATGGAACGCGACGTCGACCACCCGCGCGAGCCCCAGCCGGTCGAGCGGCTTGGCGAGCGCGGGGCCGACGCCCTTGAGGACGGTGGTTTCGGCGAACAGCGGATTGAGGATTTCGGGTCGCATGACTATCTGCGTCCTATACCCCAGCCGGCGTCACCTTCCAGTGGCTGCCGGCCTATCGGCGTTGGAGATACGATGGATCACGAAACCCGCCTCAAGCGCCTGAGCTTCCGCAGCTCGCACCGCGGCACGCGCGAGGCCGACATGATGATCGGCGGGTTCTTCGCAACCTATGGCGCGACCTGGACGACCGAGCAGCTCGACTGGTTCGAGGCGCTGCTCGAGCAACAGGATGTCGACATCATGGGCTGGGCGATCGGATCGATCGTCTGCCCGCCCGAATGGGAGGGGCCGATGATGCAGGCGATGCGCGATATCGATTACGTGACGGTGGTGAAGTAGCCGTCGTCGTTACGCCCCTCCCTGGAAGGGAGGGGTTGGGGGTGGGTCGGCCAGTTGGCGGACGCAGCAACCGCCCCATACCAACCCACCCCCGACCCCTCCCTTCCAGGGAGGGGGGAGTTCAGATGCCCGACCTGACGACGATCCTTTCCGCCGAGACCCCGCTGACGCTCTCGGGTGTCCCCACCGGGTTCCAGCCGTCGCTGCTCGCCGATCTCGCGCGCGCGGCGAAGAGCCGGTGCGTGTTCATCGCCCCCGACGAGGCGGCGATGCGTGCGATCGCGTCGACCGCGGCGTTCTTTGCGCCCGACCTGGAGATCGTGCAGTTCCCGGCGTGGGACTGCCTGCCGTACGACCGTGCGTCGCCGACGTTGCGCGTGATGGCGGAGCGGGTCGCGGCGCTGCACCGGCTGCAGGGCAAGCTGAAGGGTCCGCAGCTGCTGCTGACCACCGCCAACGCGGTCACGCAGCGCGTGCTGACGCCGTTCCGCGTCCGCCAGCTGGTTGCGCGGCTTGCGCCCGGCGAGCGGATCGGCCGCGACAAGCTGGCGATGCTGCTGCAAGCGAACGGCTATGTCCGCACCGACACGGTGTACGACCAGGGCGAATATGCGGTCCGCGGCGGGATCGTCGACCTGTATCCGTCGGGCGAGGAGCAGGCGCTGCGGCTCGATTTCTTCGGCGACGAGATCGAATCGGTCCGCACCTTCGACGCGCAGGACCAGCGCACCACCGGGCGGATCGACGGCTTCGTGCTGCTGCCGGCGTCCGAGGCGTTGCTCGACGAGGAGTCGATCAAGCGCTTCCGCAGCCGCTACCGCGAAACGTTCGGCGCGACCGCGACCGGCGATCCGCTGTACCAGGCGGTGTCCGAGGGGCGCCGGATGGCGGGCATGGAGCATTGGCTGCCGCTGTTCGAGGACAAGATGGCGACCTTGTTCGACCATCTGGGCGCCGACGACGTGGTGGTGCGCGACACTGGCGTCGCCGCGGCGGCGGAGAGCCGGTTCGAATCGGTCGCGGACTATTACGAGAACCGCCAGCGCGCCGAGGCGGGGCAGCCGGGCAGCTTCCGCCCGCTGGTCGCGAAGTCGCTGTACCTCGACGACAAGGAATGGGCTGCCGGGCTCGCGGTGACGGTCGCGCACGTCACGACGCCGTTCTACGAGCCCGAGAGCGCGACCGTGCTCGGCTTCGGCGTCGACGGCCCGCGCGACTTCGGTCCCGAGCGCGCGGCGCAGACCAACGTCTATGAGTCAGTGGTCGACCACCTTTCGAAGCTCAGGAAGCTCGGCAAGCGGCCGATCCTCGCCAGCTACTCGGTCGGCGCGCGCGAGCGGCTCGGCAATCTGCTGGCGGACCACGGCCTCCACGGCGGCAAGCATACCGAGACGTGGCAGGAGGCGCTCGCGGTCGCCGATACCGCAAGGAGCGCGGGCGTCGCGCTCGTCGTGCTGCCGCTCGACCATGGCTATACCGCGCCGGGGATCGCGATCCTCACCGAGCAGGACATGCTCGGCGACCGGCTGGTCCACCGCAAGAAGCGCAAGAAGTCCGCCGACGCGTTCCTCGCCGAACTGGCGACGCTGACGCCGGGCGACCTCGTCGTGCATACCGAGCATGGCATCGGGCGCTACGAGGGGCTGACCTCGATCCCCGTCGGCAAGAGCCCGCACGACTGCGTCGCGCTGAGCTATGCCGGCGGCGACAAATTGTACGTGCCGGTCGAGAATATCGACGTCCTCTCGCGCTACGGCTCGTCCGAGGAGGGCGCGACGCTCGACAAGCTCGGCGGCGAAGGCTGGCAGCGTCGCAAGTCGAAGATGAAGGAGCGGATCCGCGAGATCGCGGGCGAACTCATCGCGACCGCGGCGGAACGCGCGCTGCATCCGGGCGACGTGCTGGAGCCCGACCACAGCGGCTACCCCAGTTTCGTCGATCGCTTCCCGTACGAGGAGACCGAGGACCAGGACCGCGCGATCGAGGACGTGCTGGGCGATCTGTCGGCGGGCAAGCCGATGGACCGGCTGATCGTCGGCGACGTCGGCTTCGGCAAGACCGAGGTGGCGCTGCGCGCCGCGTTCGTCGCGGCGATGGGCGGCAAGCAGGTCGCCGTGGTCTGCCCGACCACCCTGCTCGCGCGCCAGCATTACAACAACTTCGTCAGCCGGTTCGAGGGTTTCCCGATGAACATGGGACGCCTCTCGCGGCTGGTGACGGCGAGCGAGGCGAAGGCGACCAGGGAGGGGCTGGCGAACGGCACGATCGACGTCGTGATCGGCACGCACGCGCTGCTGGCCAAGACCATCGACTTCAAGCGGCTCGGGCTCGTCATCGTCGACGAGGAACAGCGGTTCGGCGTGACGCACAAGGAGCGGCTGAAGGGGCTGCGGGCGGACGTCCACATGCTGACGCTGACCGCGACGCCGATCCCGCGCACGCTGCAGATGGCGATGTCGGGGATCCGCGAGCTGTCGGTGATCCAGACGCCGCCGGTCGATCGCCTGGCCGTGCGGACGTACATCATGCCGTTCGATCCGGTGGTGCTGCGCGAGGCGCTGCTCCGCGAACATTATCGCGGCGGGCAGAGCTTCGTCGTAACGCCGCGCGTCGCCGACCTGCCCGACATCGAGGATTTCCTGCGGCAGCAGGTCCCCGAGATCCGCTTCGTCGTCGCGCACGGCCAGATGTCGCCGACCGAGGTCGAGGAGCGGATGTCCGCTTTCTACGACAAGAAGTTCGAGGTGCTCGTCTCGACCACGATCATCGAGAGCGGGATCGACATCGCGAGTGCCAACACGATGATCGTCCACCGTGCCGACCGCTTCGGCCTCGCCCAGCTCTACCAGCTGCGCGGGCGCGTGGGCCGCTCGAAGACGCGCGCGTACGCCTATCTGGTGACGCCGCCCGAGCGGCAGATGAGCGTGACCGCGGAGAAGCGGCTGAAGGTGCTGTCGGATCTCGATTCGCTCGGCGCCGGGTTCCAGCTGGCGAGCCACGATCTCGATATCCGTGGTGCCGGCAACATGCTCGGCGACGAGCAGACCGGGCATATCAAGGAGGTCGGGTTCGAACTCTACCAGGCGATGCTCGAAGAGGCGATCATGGACGCCAAGTCGGGGGGCCTCGCGTCCGCACGCCCGAAGGACTTCTCGCCGCAGATCACGGTCGATGCGCCGATCCTGATCCCGGAAGAGTATGTGCCGGACCTCGACCTGCGCATGGGGCTGTACCGCCGCCTCAACGAACTGGAGGAAGGCCGCGAGATCGAAGCGTTCGCGGCCGAGATGATCGACCGGTTCGGGCCCCTGCCCGATGCCACCGACAATCTGATCCGCGTCATCGAGATCAAGCTGAACGCGAAGCGGGCCTGCGTGTCGAAGATCGACGTGGGGCCGAAGGGGGTGCTGGTGTCGTTCCACAACGACACGCCGCCGAACATCGAGAAGCTGCTGGCCTATGTCGAGCGGCTGAACGGGGTCGCGCGGCTCAGGCCCGACAGCAAGCTGGTGCTGCAGCGGGCGTGGGGCGATCCCAAGGCGCGGCTGCACGGGGCACTGCAGCTGTCGAAAGGGCTGGCAAAGGCAGCGGGGTAAGGCGCCCCCCCGCCCCCGTCATCCCGGGCTCGTCCCCGAAACCAGGGTTCCGGGCGACACCGCTCATGGCCCTGGATGCCGGGACGAGCCCGGCATGACGGAGGGTGCGCGATAAGGCCCCTTCGTCACCCTGGACTTGGTCCGGGGTCCACCGTGCCGCACACTCGATGGCTGGGGGTTTGCGGCGCCGTGGATGCCGGAACACGTCCGGCATGACGGGGACGTTACCGCCCCATGAGCTCCACCAGCGCATCCTCGTCGACCGGTTCGGACAGCAGGAACCCCTGGTACAATTCGCATCCGCCAGCGGCGAGCAGCGCGAGTTGCGCGGGCGTTTCCACCCCTTCGGCGATCACCGCCAGCCCCAGCGAGCGCGCCATGGTGATCGCGCCCGCGACCACGACCCGGTCGCGCGCGGAGCCGTCGATGTCGCGAACCAGCGACTTGTCGATCTTGACGTAGTCGAGTGGAAGCGCCTTGAGATAGGCGAGGCTCGAATAGCCCGTGCCGAAATCGTCGATCGCGATGCGGCAGCCGGCGCCGCGGAGTTCGGCGAGCAGCGCGGACGCCTTGGCCAGGTCCTGGATCAGCCCGGTCTCGGTGATCTCGATCGTCAGGCGGCCCCGCGGAAACCCGCTCGCTTCGATCCGCGCGAGGAACAGGACGGCGAACCCGGGGCGCGCGATGTCCGCCGCCGACAGGTTGAGCGAGACCCGGAGCGTGCCGAGCGCCGCCGGCCACGCCATCGCGCGCGCCAGTACCAGCTGCTGGATATGGTCGGACAGTGCGACACCCAGGTCCGCGCGATCGGCCGCGGCGAACAGCGCGTCGGCGCCGAGCGCGCCGAGCGTGCGGTGGTTCCACCGGGCCAGCGCCTCGACCCCGGTGACGCGGCCGCTGGCGATCTCGACCTGCGGCTGGAAGCGGACGTCGATCTCGTCGCGTTCGATCGCGTGATGCAGCTCGATCGCCAGCGCGTCGAGCGGCACGACCCCGTCGGGCAGCGCGATGTGCAGCATCGCACCATCGCTCGCTTTGGCGGCGACCAGCGCCTCGCTGGCGCGGCGCAGCAGCGTGGGCGCGTCCTCGCCCGGTTGTGCCTCCGCGACGCCGAATCGGCAGCCGAGCACGGCCAGCGCGTCGGCAACCGCGAACGGCCGCGCGAGTGCCGCGTCCAGCGCGGTGATCGTCCGTGTCACCGCCGCCCCCTCCGCCTCGGCGACCAGCACGAACTCCGCACCGCCGAGCCGCGCGACCATCGCGGCGGCGCCCAGATGCTCGCACGCGACCGCGTCGGCACGGCGGATCGCCGCCTCGATCAATGCATCGACCGCGGGGCGGCCATGCGCGGCATTGACGATATCGAGCCGCGACAGCGCGATGAGCACCGCAACGACGGGTCGCGCATCGTCCAGCCGCGCGGCGATCCAGCGTCGCGCGTCGCCCGCGTCGCGGTCGTGCCGCCAGCCACCGGGTACCACGCGCCGTTCGATGGGCACGCCGGCCGCACGCGCGGCATGACGCCCGGCATAGCGCAGCGCCTGGACCAGCTCGGCGTCGCCGAACGGGTCCAGCAGGAACTGCGTCGCCCCCGCCTCGAAGAACGCGCCGATCGCGTCGGCGTCGTCGCGCGACACCAGCACGACGAGCGCATCGCCGTTCGCAGCGATCGCGGCACCCAGCGCCTGCGTCGCTGCCAGCCCCTGGTCGAGCGCCCCGCGCGCGTCGATCACCGCCACCGCCGCACCGCTTGCCAGATACGCCGCGGCGACGTCGTCGGCCCGCGCGCGCACCTCTGCCTGCCACCCGGCGCCCGCGGCTATATCGGCAATCGTGTCGCTTTCGCGGAACGATAGCGCGAACAGCGACGTTGCCCCTGGCATGTCCACATATTCGATCGCACCCTCTCCCATCGGTGCGAGCCTAGCCGCCGCATCGGCCACCGCCAATGCAGGAACGCACTTGTCCGGCACGCCCGCGCACCTTAGCTCCGACGGCATGAACGCTGCACCCACCACGCTCGACAAGCCGATGGTGGACACGCACGGCCGCACCATACGCTATCTGCGCATCTCGGTCACCGACCGGTGCGACCTGCGCTGCCGCTACTGCATGTCCGAAAAGATGACCTTCCTGCCGAAATCCAAGCTGATGAGCCTGGAGGAGATCGCGGTCGTCTCCGAACGGTTCATTGCGCGCGGCGTGACCAAGATCCGGTTGTCGGGCGGCGAACCGCTGGTGCGGCGCGACGTCGGCGAGCTCGTGCAGCGGCTGGGGCGGCACGTCGGCTCGGGTCTGGAAGAGCTGACGATGACGACCAACGGCACGCGGCTCGCCGAGCATGCGCAGCAGATGGTCGATGCGGGCATCCGCCGCGTCAATGTCAGCATGGACAGCCTCGACCCCGACCGCTTCCGCTACATCACGCGCCACGGCGACGTCGCGCAGGTGATCGGCGGGATCAAGGCGGGGCGTGACGCCGGCCTCGCCATCAAGATCAATATGGTCGCGCTCAAGGGCCTCAACGAGGACGAGATCGCGCCGATGCTCGCCTGGTGCCGCGACGAAGGCTTCGACCTGTCGCTGATCGAGACGATGCCGCTGGGCGCGGTCGACGAGGATCGCACCGACCGCTTCCTGCCGCTGACCAAGGTGTTCGACGATCTGGGCCGGCAGTTCACGCTGACCCGCGATGCGCGGACCACGGGCGGCCCGGCCCGCTACTGGCGGGTCGATGGCGGCCCGACGCGGCTCGGGCTGATCTCGCCGCTGACCGCCAATTTCTGCGACGGGTGCAACCGGGTCCGCCTGACCACCGAAGGCAAATTGTACATGTGCCTCGGCCATGACGACCAGGTCGACCTGAAGCAGGCGCTGCGCGACGGCGGGATCGACGGGCTCGACGCAGCGATCGATGCCGGGCTCTATGCCAAGCCCAAGCGCCACGACTTCCAGATCGGCACGCCCGCGGTTTCCCGGCACATGAGCGTCACCGGCGGATGATCTATACGCGGCGCGCGCTGGTGGCCTCGTCGACCGCGCAGGCGCGCGAGGCGGAGGTCCAGCTCGCCGACATGGGCGACTGGGTCGACGTCGAGGATGCCGAAGTGATCATCGCGCTCGGCGGCGACGGCTTCATGCTGCAGACGCTGCACGCGATGCTCGAGCGCCGGAAGCCCGTCGTCCCGGTGTTCGGGATGAATCTCGGCACGGTCGGCTTCCTGATGAACGAATGGCGCCACCACGGGCTCGACGACCGGCTGGAGCGGGCGAAGTCGTTCAAGGTGACCCCGCTCAAGATGACCGCGACCGGCGTCGACGGTCGCGTCCACACGCTGCCCGCGATCAACGAGGTGTCGCTACTACGCGAGACGCGCCAGACCGCGAAGCTCGAGGTCGCGGTCAACGACCGCGTCGTGCTGCCCGAACTCGCCTGCGACGGCATCCTCGCCGCCACCCCGGCGGGATCGACCGCGTACAACCTGTCCGCGCAGGGGCCGATCCTGCCGCTCGGCTCGGGGATGATCGCCCTCACCCCGATCAGCCCGTTCCGCCCGCGGCGCTGGCGCGGCGCGATCCTGCCCGACAAGGCGCGGATCGGCATCCGCGTGCTCGACGCGGGCAAGCGCCCGGTTTCCGCGGTCGCCGACCAGCGCGAGATCCGCGACGTCGCGCAGGTCGATATCTGCATGGACCGCGCGCGCGAGCTGACCCTGCTGTTCGATCCCGAGCATGCGCTCGACGACCGAATCACGATGGAACAGTTCGCAGCGTAACATTCTGACAGAAAGCCGCTTGCATCCTCCGGTCGGCCAGTTATAGAGCCGCCTCCGGCAACGGTCCCTGATAGCTCAGCGGTAGAGCTCTCGACTGTTAATCGAGTGGTCGTAGGTTCGAATCCTACTCAGGGAGCCAGTTGCCGGCCTCCACCATCGCGATCAGATCGCTGGGAACGACGCCGTCAGGCGAAGCCCCAGGACCACGACGTCGGCGTTTCGGCTGCCCGATGCGCCGACGATGTATTGCAGGTCGGGCTGGATGCGGAGATGCGGCAGGACCGCGTCGGAATAGGTCAGTTCGAACCCCGTCTCGGTCCCCGACACCCTGGCGTGGCCATGCCGGGCCTGCGTGCAGTATCGGGTCGACAGCACGCCCTGGTTGATTCCGAACGACAGCTGTTCCTCGGGTCGGCGCGGAACGAGGCCGCCGAGGAGGATGCCCACCTGCCAGCCGCCGCGATAGGACGTCGTCACGCCGTCCGACACCCCGACCCGCGCGAACAGGCTGACGCTCGCGCCCTGGTCGTCGCCGTCGCGTAACGGATAGTCGAGAAGCCCGTAGCCGCCTTGTGCGACTGCGCCCGCCTGGCGCCGCGTGTAGCGCCAATAGCCGGCGGCGACCTTGATGCGGCCGCCATGCCCCGCCTCGACGATGAGCAGTGCGCCCTTGTGCATCGACAGGTCCAGCGTGTGATGCGCGCCGATGACCCCGGTCCGCGCGTTGACCGCCGCCGCCTGGAGATAAGCGGATTTCCCTGCGGTGATCGGGAGCCGCGCCATCAGCGCGGTTTCCGGGAAGATCGACGCGCCGTTGGGTCTCGATGCGGCAAGCTCGGATCCGATCCCGAACGCAGGCGCGATCAGCAGCCCGGCGGACTCGTTCTGGTAGTATTCGGCGTTGAGATCGGCGAGGCCCGCCAGGAGCGCGACATGGCCGGTTGCCATGCGCTGCTCAATCCAGGCTTCGTAGAGCTTGGTCGCGGCCTGACTCAGCTCGATATTGTCGATGCCCTGCACGGTGCCGGCCAGGTCGTTCGGCCGCCCTCCCTCCCCCGCTCAGCAGATGCACCCGGGCCCGCGCGCCGGTCCAGCCGACCAGTGCCCCCAGATCGGCATCAGCTGCGACCTCTAGGTCGCGCAGAAGCCGGACGCCGTGCGCGTCGCCGCCCGCGACACCGATCATGTCGGCGACCGCCCGTGCCTCGACCACCACCGGCGGATCGGCGCGCGGCGCCTGCGCGGCAGCGACCGCGACATGCGCGAGACTGGCACCTGCGAGCATCGAGGCGAGCGAGCGATATCGGGCACGATGCACCTCCTGCGCGGCGGTCCTCCTGCATTATAGGGCGCGGTTCGGGCGCGCCTTGGCGATGCACAGGATTTGGCGCGCCGTCGCCCGCCGGGACCGCGGCCCGCCTACAATGGGGGGACGTGACGCCCGACGTGCCGCCGATCCCGGTGGCGCCGGCGCTCATCCGACGCGAGGCAGTGCATGACGGTCTTCAGCAACATCTCGATCCAGGCGAAGATAGTGTCGGCGATCGGCTTGATGGCCGCGCTGTGCCTGTTCATCGCCGGGTTCGGGGCCCACCAGATCACGATCCTGAACGCGACGAGCAGCGGGCTGATCACCAACCAGGCGGAGAGCCTGCGGCTCGCGGCGCTGGCCGACCAGAATGCGAGCACGCTGCAGCAGGAGACGCTGCAATGGATCCTCGCCACCGATCCCGGCGAGGCGCCCCTGTGGCGTGCCAGGATCGCGAAGGGGGTCGGGTCGCTGAAGGCCAAGATCGACCGGTTGCGGCCGCTGGTCCGCGGGTCGGACGTCGCCCGCTTCGAGGTGATCGAGGCGAGCTTCGCGCGCTACCGGGACGGCATCGTGCCGCTCGAACGGATCCTGGCGACCAACGACCGGCGCGAGGCGGAACACCAGATGGATCGCTTCTCGACCCCCGCCTATGACAGGATGCACGGCGCGCTGTCCGGCCTCGTCGAGAACCAGCGCCGCAACCTCGCCGCCGGGCATGCCGAGATGCAGGCTGCGGGGCGGATGACGTGGCGGACGCTGATCGGCGTGGCGATCGGCGGGCTGGTCGTGCTCGGCGGGATCGTCCTCGCCATGGTGCGGGTGCAGATCGCGAACCCGGTCCGCCGGATGACGGCATCGATGGACGCGCTGGCGGCCGGTGACACCGGGATCGAGATCGAGGGGACCTATCGCCGCGACGAACTGGGGGCGATGGCGCGCGCGGTGCTCGTGTTCCGCGACGCCGCCCGCACCCAGGCGACGGCACAGCGCGACAAGGCAGCGCAGGAGGCCGCGCAGAAGCTGGTGGTCGACACGATGGAGGACGCGCTGGTGACGCTGGCCGCGGGCGATCTCGCCAAGGACATCGCGGTCGCGTTCCCGGAGGATTATGCGGGCGTGAAGACCAACTTCAACGCGGCGCTCGCCAATCTGCGGAGCCTGGTCGGCGGCGTCACGGGAAGCGCGGCGGGGATCCGGACCGGCTCGCAGGAGATCGCGCAGGCCTCGGAGGACCTCGCGCGCCGGACCGAGGGCAACGCCGCCAGCCTGGAGGAAACCAGCGCCGCGCTGGCGCAGATCGACACGCGACTGCAGGCAACCGCGCGGTCGTCAGGCGAGACTGTGGTCCGTGCCGACCAGGCGATTGCCACGGTCGGCGGCGGGCGCGCGACCGCCGAGGAAGCCGTCGCCGCGATGGGCCGCGTCAGCGACAGCGCCAAGGGCATCGACAGCGTGATCGAAGGGCTCGACAAGATCGCGTTCCAGACGCGCGTGCTGGCGATGAACGCCGCGGTCGAGGCGGGACGTGCGGGGGATGCGGGTCGCGGGTTCGCGGTGGTCGCCGATCTCGTCTCGGCGCTGGCGATGCGCGCCGAGGAGGAGGCGAAGCGCGCGCGCGACCAGCTGACGCTGACGCAGACCGACATCGTCACTGCGGTGCAGGCGGTGCAGAAGGTCGACGGCGCGCTGGCGAACATCTCGAACGACGTCGGCGAGGTCCACAAGCTGCTCGGCACGATGGCCGAGGATGCCGCCGCACAGTCCACTGCGATCACCCAGATCACCACCGCGATCAGCGAGATGGATCGATCGACCCAGCAGAACGCCGCGATGGTCGAGGAGACCTCGGCGGCGGCCCGCAACCTGACGAGCGAGGTCACCGCGCTGGCGGACCATGCCGCGATGTTCAAGACGCACGATGCCGCGATCGCTGCCCGGGCGCCTGTCGCGGCCCCCTCGCGCGCCCTGCCCGGAAAGGCGAAAGCCCCGCCCGCGGCGGCCCGGCACGCCCCCGCGGCGCCGCCCGCCCCCAAGCCCGACCCCACGCCTGTGGCAAAGCCCGCACCAAAGGCCGTTGAGCGGACCATGCAGCTGGACGATGCCGACGAATGGAGCGCGTTCTAGACGCGGACGTGCTCGCGCAATCCGGGAACACCTGGAACGCTACAGATACGCAGGAACCTGGCTGGGGCGGCAGGGTTCGAACCTGCGAATGGCGGCATCAAAAGCCGCTGCCTTACCACTTGGCGACGCCCCACCGGGAGGCGGCCTTATAGCGGGGCTTGCCGGTGTGAAAAGCCCCGATCGGCCGCGCCGCCGGAATGACTCAGTCGAGCCGGCGCAGCCAGCCATGCGGGTCGGGTGCGGTCCCGCGCTGGATCGCGACCAGCGCGGCGTGCATGCGCATCGTCAGCTGGCCGGGGCCGCCGCTGCCGATCGTGAACTCGCCCTCGGGCGAGGCGACCTTGCCGATCGGCGTCACCACCGCCGCGGTGCCGCAGGCGAACGCCTCGACCAGCCGGCCGCTCGTCGCGTCGGCGCGCCACTGGTCGATCGAATAGAGCTCCTCGCGTGCGTCGACGCCCTGCGCGCGGGCGAGCGTCAGGATCGAATCGCGGGTGATGCCGGGCAGGATCGTGCCGGTCAGCGGCGGCGTCACGATGCTGCCGTCGTCGAACACGAAGAACACGTTCATGCCGCCCAGTTCCTCGACATATTTGCGCTCGCGCGCGTCGAGGAAGACGACCTGATCGTAGCCGCGACGGATCGCCTCGGCCTGCGCGACCAGGCTGGTCGCATAGTTGCCGCCGCACTTCGCTTCGCCGGTGCCGCCGGGCGCGGCGCGCGTGTAGTCCTGCGAGACCCAGAGCGACACGGTCGACGCGCCGTTCTTCCAATAGGTGCCGACCGATGAGGCGAGCACCATGTAGAGATATTCCGCCGACGGCTTCACGCCCAGGAACACCTCGGACGCGAACATGAACGGGCGCAGGTACAGCGCGCCGCCGTCGCTCTCGGGGATCCAGTCGGCATCGGTGCGGACCAGCCGCTCGATCGATTCGAGGAACAGCGCCTCGGGAATCTCGGGCATCGCCATCCGCTGCGCCGAGCGGTTGAAGCGGCGGGCGTTCGCCTCGGGCCGGAACAGCGCGGTGCCGCCGTCCGCCAGCCGATACGCCTTCATCCCCTCGAAGATCTCCTGCGCGTAATGCAGCACGGAGGACGCCGGATCGATCGAGAGCGGCGCGCGCGCGGTGATCTGCGCGTCGTGCCAGCCCTTGGTCTCGCTATAGCGAATCAGCGCCATGTGATCGGTGAAGACGCGCCCGAAACCGGGATCGATCAGTCGCTTGGCGCGCTCGTTGGCGTCGACCGGCGTCGCGTTCGGTTCGTGACGGAACACAGCGGAGACGGCGGCTGACACGGCAGATGTGATCGCGGACATCATTTTCTCTCTCGTGGCGGGTTGCAGACGCCTACGGGCGATGGCTAAACCGGTCAACATGGCTGCCCAAGCATCATCCGCCTCCCCCCTGTTCCTTCGTGAAGCCGAACTCCGCCGAGGCATGGAACTCCTGTACTTCGGGCACAGTCACCTGACCCGATCGGTCGACCAGGGACTGGCGGACGAGGGGCTCGGCCGGGCGCATCACCGCGCGCTCTATTTCATCGCGCGCAAGCCCGACATGACGGTCAGCGAACTGCTGTCGCTGCTCGCGATTACCAAACAGTCGCTGGGCCGCGTGCTCAACGAACTGGTTGATCGCAAGCTGGTCGAAATCCGCGCCGGCGAACGCGATCGCCGCCAACGCCTGCTGCGCCTGACGCCCGAAGGCGCGACGATGGAAAGCGAACTGTTCGAGGCGGTGCGCGAGCGGATGTCGGCCGCCTATGCGAGCGCCGGGCAGGCTGCGGTCTCCGGCTTCTGGGCAGTGCTCGAAGGCCTTGTCCCCGAAAGCGAGCGTCGTCAAGTGATGAACCTGCGGGGCTGATCGGCCCCGGTCGAATTTACCGGCGCGCCGCCGCCGCCATCTCGGCGTTGCGCGCCGCCGATGCCGCCAGCGTATCGGTCAGCAGCCCGACCAGCGCATCGTCACGATCCAGGACGTTCAGCCCCGCCCGCGTCGACCCGCCGGGGCTCGCGACACGGTCGGCCAACACCGCAGGCGACTCCTCGGCCGCCGCCGCCATGATTGCCGAGCCCTCCAGCGTCGCGATCGCGAGGCGCGCCGCCTGGTCCGCGGGCAGTCCCAGCGCCGCGCCCGCCGTCGCCAGCGCATCGGCGAAGCGGAACACGAACCCGGGGCCGCACCCCGCAAGCGCAGTCACCGCGTCGAAATGGCGCTCGTCCGCGATCCACTCGTAATGCCCGAGCAGCGAGGCGAGCGCCTCGACCTCCATGACCGCGGCGGCATCGCCACCCGCGGTGTACAAAGTCGTCACGCCCTTGCCGATCGCGACCGGCAGGTTGGGCATGGCGCGCACGATCGTCTCGGCGGCGAAGCGCTCGGCCAGCGTCGCATGGTCCACACCGGCGAGAATCGACACCAGCAGCCGGATCCGCCCGCCGAGCGGCGCGAGCAACGCCTGCGCGGCGTCGATCTGCTGCGGCTTCAGCGCGAGCATCACGGTATCGGGCACCGGCTCGTCGGGTATCGCGGTCAGCGATCGCACGCCCTCCGGTGCGCCGGTGCCGCTGCGCGTGATCACCGTCACCCGCGCCGGGTCCAGGCCGGCCGCGATCCAGCGACGCAGCATCGCGCCGCCCATATTGCCGCACCCGATCAGCCAGATCGGACCGGTATCGGCCAGGATCATGCCTCGCCCTGCGTCTCGATCAGCGCGGCGGCGAGCGCATCCTTGGGGCTCTTGCCGCCCCAGAGAACGAACTGGAAGACCGGGTAGAAGCGCTCGCACTCCTCGATCGCCGATTCGACCAGCAGTTCGGCGGTCGTCAGCGACATCGTCCCGTCGTCGCCGCCATCGACCATCGCGGCATGACGGAACAACAGGATGCCGCTCGCCGACCAGAGCTCGAAATGCCCGATCCAGAGCTGTTCGTTGACCAGCCCGATCGTCTCGTACACCGACGCGCGGCGTTCGTCGGTCACCTTGATGTCGGGAAAGGCCAGGAACTGCAGCACGCTGTCGTCCTCGCGCCACAGCGCGCGGAGCTCGTACGTCGTCCAGCTGCCCTTGACGGTCGCGACGATCTCGTCGTCGTGCCGTTCGTGCTCCCAGCCATGCGCGGCATAGTAGGTCTCGAGCATGTCGATCGGCGCGGCGTCGTCGGGGTCATGGTCGGCTTGGTCGAGCATCATCACGTCCGGGCGGTCCTCTTCACGCACCCGAAGGTGCCGCCACGAACCCGCGCCGACAACCCCTTGCGGCTGACCGTCTCTAAAACCTGTGGAAAAGTCAGGCGTCGGTCCTCGTGCGGGCTTCGATGGCATCGAGTCGGGCCTTGAGCACTTCGGCCTCGTCACGCGCCGCCGCGGCCATCGCCTTGACCGCCTCGAACTCGTCGCGGCTGACGAAGTCCAGCCCGCCGATCCATTCGCGCGCACGCGTCCGCGCGCCGCTCTCGGCCTCGCGGCTGACGCCCGCGATGGTCCCGGCAGCGCCGTTCACGAACTTCACCAAATCGTCGAAAATGCGGTTCTCGGACTGCATGGGCTTTACCTTACTCTAGTCTGTCACAGCATTTGGGACGTGCGCGCGGCCGGCACAAGGGTTTCGGCATTCGGGTTGAGCCGCCCGATCCCGAAGGTGAGCAGCCCCGCAAAGCTGATCCAGACCATATACGGGACCATCAGCCACGCCGCCAGCGTGCGGATGCGGCCGAACAGGATCGTGGTGGCGATCGACAGCACCAGCATCACGACGATCACCAGAACCGCGGCGCCGACCCGGTGCGCGCCGAAGAACAACGGCGTCCAGGCAAGGTTGAAGGCGAACTGCGCCACGAACAGGCAGACCGCGAGACCGCGTCCGCGCGCGCCGCGTGCGTTGAGGATCATCGCCAGCGCCAGTCCGAGCATGACGTACAGCGTGGTCCAGGCGACCGGGAATACCCAGCCCGGGGGCGTCAGCGCCGGCTTCACCAGCGCAACATACCAGGGGTTGTCGTTGCCGACGGTCACCGATCGACCCGCCGCGAAGCCGAGCAACAGGATCAGGGGCACGGTCACGACCGCACAGCGGAGGAACGACATCCGCAACTGGTTCTTCGAAGCGATGCCGCCCACGCGTTTCCTTCCGTCGTTCGTCCGCGTCGTCCTGCCGCGCAGATGCCGATCCGTAAACCTCGTATCGGGTGCAATCGTTCCGCTAGTGGTTCATTCCCGCACAGTCGGGGCGCCCGAGGCCGCGATCAGATACTCGACATTGCCCTCCGGGCCGGTGATCGGGCTCTCGACCACGCCGGCGACATGCCAGCCCTGCCCGGTCAGCCAGGCCGCGACCTCGTCGCAGACGCGCGTGCGGACCGCATCGTCGCGCACCACGCCGCCCTTGCCGACTTCGCCGCGCCCGGCCTCGAACTGCGGCTTGACCAGCGCCATCAGCCGCGCGTCGGGCTTGGCGAAAGTCATCGGGCGCTCGAGCACCTTGGCGAGGCCGATGAAGCTCGCATCGCAGACGATCAGGTCGACGCTTTCCGTGATCTGCGCATCGGTCAGGATGCGCGCGCTGGTCTGTTCGTGGACGACGACGCGCGGGTCCTGCCGCAGCTTCCACGCAAGCTGGTTGGTGCCGCTGTCGACCGCGAACACGCGCGCCGCGCCGCGCGAGAGCATCACGTCGGTGAAGCCGCCCGTCGAGGACCCGACGTCGATCGCCACCGCGCCGGTCACGTCCCAGCCGAAATGATCGAGGCCGTGCGCCAGCTTGATCCCGCCGCGCGACACCCAGGGATGATCGCGCCCGCGCACGTCGAGTACGACGTCGTCGGCGAGCGTCTGGCCCGACTTCTCGACCTTGGTGGTCCCGGCGAACACGAGGCCCGCCATCACCAGCGCCTGCGCACGGGTGCGCGACTCGGCTAGCCCCCGATCGACGAGCATCTGGTCCACGCGCTGCTTTGCCATGGCCCCCTATCGCCGCCGCATCCGGCCGCCGCAAGCTGCCTTCGTTCGGCCGCAATTCAATTGCCCACCGGATCGGTAGGATTATCTTCGGGACCACGACAAGCCGTGGAGAAGGAGCAACGCTGTGTGTAGTTTCGCACCGTACGACGCCGTCCATCCGACGATCCTGACCGTGCCGGGGCTCGGCGGCTCCGGCCCCTCGCACTGGCAGAGCCTGTGGGAACAGGCCCGCCCCGACACCGTCCGCGTCGAGCTCGGCATGTGGACGACGCCGCATCGCAACGCCTGGGTGACCCGGCTCGACGAGGCGATCCGGCTTGCCGAGGCGCCGGTGATCCTGGCCGCGCACAGCCTCGGCTGTCTCGCGGTCGCGTGGTGGGCCGAACTCAGCCCGCAGCCCTATGGCTGGCCGGTAGCCGGCGCGCTGCTGGTCGCGCCCGCCGATGTCGATCGCCCCGATGCGCAGGGCGAATTGCGGGGCTTCGCGCCTAGTCCCCGGACGCCGCTTCCCTTCCCCTCGATCGTCGTCGCCAGCAGCGACGATCCATGGATCACCCCCGAGCGCGCGCACAGCCTCGCCGCCGACTGGGGCAGCCACTTCGTCGACGCGGGCCCGCAAGGGCACCTCAACGCTGCGAGCGGGATCGGCTGGTGGCGCGAAGGCCAGGACCTGCTCGACCGCGTGATCGCGGCAGGCGGATCGAAGGGGCATCCGCTCAGCCCCGGCGATGCGCGGTCTGTGCTGGCGGTGAATGCGACGGACGCCGCGCATGCGCATTATCTGGGGGGCTGACGGCGAGGCGGGCCGTGTTTCTCGCGCAACGCCCACCACCCCATCGTCATCCCAGCGAAGGCTGGGATCTCCCGTGGCGGAGGCGGCACGTCACCGCGGGAGACCCCAGCCTGCGCTGGGGTGACGGGTCTTGTTCTGGCGGATTCCGTCGTCAGTCAGTTAACGCCGCAGCATTTCTTGTGCTTCTTCCCCGACCCGCACGGGCACGGATCGTTGCGGCCAACCTTGGCGGCCGGCGCGGCAGGTTCGACGACCGCCACCCCCTGCCCTTCGCGCCGCGCGTACAGCGCAGCGACCTGCGCCGGGATCTCCCCGGCCGCCGCATCATACAGCGCGTTGATCTCGTCGCTGGCAAGATCGCTCGTGTCGTCGGCGATCGCGACCAGTGTCTCGAGATACGCCAGCGCCGGATCCTCCACCGCGGCCCACGCCTCGGGCCGCAGGTCGATCGCGGTGGCGAGTCCTTCGATCCAGACGTCCCACAGCACGTCGCCGTTGCGCGGGTCGACTTCGAAGAACGGGCGGAACTTGCCGCGCGACAGGTCGCGCGCGATCTCGGCGTGGCGGGCGACCAGCATCGCCTCGAAATCCTGTACGTCGAGCGGATCCTCGAACGGTGGTCCCGCCTCGACCCCGCCCCAGATCACCGGCAGCCATTCGGCGGGCGGCACCGTTTCGGGACACAGGATCAGACCGGTCAGGTAGCCGTCGACGTCGCTGAGCAGCATGCAATCGTCGGGCAGCGCGAACAGCGCGTCTTCTAGGCGGCGCAGGCGGGAAGGAAGTTTCATGCAGCGGCCGGTAGAGCACCGGCCGACTACCGCCAAGCGGTCGTGCGGTGCGTCAGTGCGTCTTGGCGTCGGCAATTCGCTGCAGCGCCTCGCCCTCCATCTTCTCGAGCTCGGCGAGCGTCTGCGCGATCGCGCTCTGCTGCTGCGTGAGATCGTCGATCCGTTCGCGGCACCGCTCGGCGAGCGCGCGCATCTGTTCGACATGTTGCGGATCGCTGTCGTAAAGCCCGAGGAACTCCTCGATGTCGCGCAGCGAGAAGCCGAGGCGCTTGCCGCGCAGGATCAGCTGCATCCGGGCGACGTCGCGGCGGGTGTAGATTCGCGTGGTGCCGATCCGACAGGGCTCGATCAGCCCCTTGTCCTCGTAGAAGCGCAGCGTCCGCGCACTGACGCCCAGTGCCCGCGCGACGTCCTGGATTCCGGTCAGGTCGTCCTGGCGATCGTTCAAACCCGCTCTCCCCCTCCCGCTGCAGCCTTGGCGGCTTCCTCTGCGACAAGTTCCTTTTTGGATAGCTTGCCGATCAGCGTCTTGGGGAGAACATCGCGGATTTCGACCTCGCGGGGAAGCTCGATCTTGCTGATCTTGTCGCGCAGGAAATCGCGCAGTTCGGCCGGGGTCGCGGTGGTGCCGGGCGCGAGCGTCACGAACGCCTTGGGCGCCTGGCCGCGATAGGCGTCGGGAACACCGATCACGATCGCCTCGGCGACCGCGGGATGCTCGTACAGCGCATCCTCGATCACGCGCGGATAGACGTTGTAGCCGCCGCACAGGATCAGGTCCTTGATGCGGTCGACGATGAACAGATAGCCGTCCTCGTCGAGATGCCCGACATCGCCGGTCCGCAGCGCGCCGTCGACGAACAGATCGCGCGTGGCGTCCGGCTTGTGCCAATATCCTTGCGTAACCTGCGGGCCCCGCGCGCAAATCTCGCCATTCTCGCCGATCGGCAGCAACCGGGTCGGATCCTCGCGGTCGCGGATCTCGATCGTCGTGCCCGGGAAGGGCACGCCGGCGGACCCGGCCTTGCCCGATCCGTCGAACGGGCTGCAGGTGATGATCGGCGAGGCTTCGGACAGGCCATAGCCCTCGACCACCAGCGCGCCGGTCGCGGCCTCGAATGCGTGGCGCACCTCGGCGGGCAGCGGCGCGCCGCCCGAGATGCAGGCGCGGATCGACGACAGGTCGACCTTCTGCGTCGCGGCCGCGGCGGTGATCGCGGCATAGATGGTCGGCACCGCGGGGAAATAGCTGGGTTTGGTCCGCGCTATGATCTTGAGCAGCTGCTGCAGTTCGAACCGCGGCATCAGGATCATCTCCGCGCCGGTCCGGATCGAATAGGTCAGCACGGTGGTCAGCGCGAAGACGTGGAACAGCGGCAGCGCGCCCATCACCCGGTCCTGCTCGGGCCGTTCGCCGCCGACGAACACCACCATCGCATCGGCGTTGGAGACGAGGTTGGCATGGCTCAGCATCGCCGCCTTGGGCTCGCCCGTGGTGCCGCCGGTATATTGTAGCACCGCGACCTCGTCCGGCGTTGCCGCGACAGGGGTCGGAGCGCCCTTGGCGGACAGCAGCGCATCGAACGTCAGGTGGCGGGCATCGGCCGGCGCGCGGCCGATCTCCGCGCGCTTCAGCAGTCGATAGGCAAGCCCCTTGAGCGGTGGCAGCGCGCCCGCGATCGGGCAGGTGATGATGTGGCGCACGCCCATCTCGCCCGCGACCTTCAGCACGCGCGCGTGGATCTCGGCGATGTCGCAGGTCGCGATGACCTCCGCGCCCGAATCCTTGATCAGGTGGCAGAGCTCGCGCTCGACATAGAGCGGGTTGACGTTGACGACGATGCCGCCGGCCTTCAGCGTCGCGAAGAACAGGATCGGATAATAGGGCGTGTTGGGCAGGCACAGCGCGACCCGCGTACCCTTCTTCACCCCCAGGTCCTGCAGCCCACGCGCGGCATGCGTCACCGCCTCGCCGAGTTCGGCATAGGTCATCCGCCGCCCGAGAAAGTCGAGCACGGTGCGCGAACCGAATCGCGCCACCGAATGGTCGAGCATCTCGCCGAGCAGCCGCGCGCCCTCGATCATCGGTACGCCCGTCGCACTGCCGTTCGCGTTCATCATCGGGTATCTCTCTCCAAGTCGGCATTCCTACCGACTCATATTGTGAGCGGCGACACCTTGACGTATAGGTTAGGTATCGCACCTTTAGGGCAGCACGCAAGCGCCTGACCGGCCGGACACCAAGTTCGGGCGATCGAAATGGAGAGGATTCCCATGACCAACGTCGTCATCGCAGGCTATGCCCGCTCGCCGTTCCACCTCGCAGGCAAGGGCGAACTCGCCCGCGTGCGTCCCGACGATCTTGCCGCGCAGACGATTCGCGGCCTGCTCGACAAGACCGGCGTCGACCCGGCCGAGATCGAGGACATCATCCTCGGCTGCGCCTTCCCCGAAGGCGAGCAGGGGCTGAACGTCGCGCGGATGATCGGCCTGCTCGCCGACCTGCCGCTGTCGGTCGGCGGCATGACCGTGAACCGATTCTGCGGGTCGTCGATGAGCGCGATCCACATCGCGGTCGGCCAGATCAACATCGGCGCGGGCGACGCCTTCATCTGCGCTGGCCTCGAATCGATGAGCCGCGTGCCGATGGGTGGCTACAACCCCCTCCCCAACCCCGACCTCTTCAAGAAGAACGCCGGCGCGTACATGGGCATGGGCGAGACCGCGGAGAACGTCGCGCGCGACTACCAGATCACGCGCGCCGAGCAGGACGCCTTCGCCGTGAAGAGCCAGGACAAGGCCGCCGCCGCGCGCGCCGACGGCCGCCTCTCCGACGAGATCGTGACGATCCAGACCAAGGCGGGCCCGGTCAGCCAGGACGGCACGATCCGCGCCGGCACCACGGTCGAGGCACTCGCCGGGCTCAAGCCTGCGTTCAGCGCCGACGGGTCGGTCACCGCCGGTACGTCGTCGCCGCTGACCGATGGCGCGTCGGCGGTGCTCGTGACTTCGGAAGAGTTCGCGACCAAGCACGGCCTGACGATCCTCGCGCGGATCAAGTCGGTCGCCGTCTCGGGCAACGAACCGTCGACGATGGGCCTGGGACCGATCTACGCGTCACAGAAGGCGCTCGAGCGTGCGGGCATCACCGTCGCCGACCTCGATATCGTCGAGATCAACGAGGCGTTCGCCAGCCAGGCGATCGCGTGCATCCGTGACCTCGGCCTCAAGGACGAGATGATCAACCTCGACGGCGGCGCGATCGCAATCGGCCATCCGCTCGGCGCGACCGGCGCGCGGATCGTCGGCAAGGCGGCCGCGCTGCTCGCCCGCGAAGGCGGCCGCTATGCGCTCGCCACCCAGTGCATCGGCGGCGGTCAGGGCATCGCAACGGTGCTGGAGCGCGCATGATGTCGGACCAGATCAAAAAAGTCTGCGTCATTGGCGCAGGCGTGATGGGCGCGGGGATCGCCGCGCAGGTCGCGAACGCCGGCATCCCGGTGCTGCTGCTCGATATCGTTCCCCGTGAGGGTGACGATCGCGACGCGGTGGCCAAGGGTGCGGTCGCGAAGATGCTCAAGACCGACCCCGCCCCCTTCATGTCGAAGCGGGCCGCCAAGCTGGTCGAGACGGGCAACATCGACGACCATCTGGAGCGCGTCACGGAGTGCGACTGGATCGTCGAGGCGATCGTCGAGCGGCTCGATATCAAGCAGTCGCTCTACGCCAAGCTCGAGGCGCTCAAGCGTCCCGGCACCGCGGTGTCGTCGAACACCTCGACGATCCCGCTCGGGAACCTCGTCGAGGGGCGCTCGGACCAGTTCAAGGCCGACTTCCTGATCACCCACTTCTTCAACCCGCCGCGCTACATGCGGCTGGTCGAGATCGTGCGCGGCGAGCACACCGACGCGGCCGTCGCGGGCAAGGTCGAGGATTTCGTCGACCGCTTCATGGGCAAGCGCATCGTCCGCGCGAAGGACACGCCGGGCTTCATCGCCAACCGCATCGGCACCTATTGGCTCGCCGTCGCGATCAACGCCGCGATGGACCAGGGCCTGACCGTCGAGGAGGCCGACCAGATCGGCGGCCGTCCGATGGGCGTACCCAAGACCGGGATCTTCGGGCTTGTCGACCTCGTCGGCGTCGACCTGATGCCGCTGCTCACCAAGAGCCTGTCGTCGACGCTGCCCGCGGGCGATCCGTATTTCGACACGGTGCGCGACATGGCGCTGGTCGACAAGATGATCGCCGAGGGGTTCACCGGCCGCAAGGGCAAGGGCGGCTTCTACCGTTTCGACAAGGCGACGCGCACGAAGCTGTCGCTCGACCTCGCGACCGGCGAATACCGGCCCGAGGCCAAGCCCGCCGACCTGCCCGGCAAGACCGGCAAGGACATCGCCGCGCTGATCGCCGAACCCGGCAAGATCGGCACCTATGCCTGGACGATCCTCGGCACCGTGCTGTCCTACGCCGCGATGCTCGTCGGCGAGGCGACCGACGACATCATCGGCATCGATGACGCGATGAAGCTCGGCTACAACTGGAAATACGGGCCGTTCGAGCTGATCGACCGGATGGGTCCGGGCCTGCTCGCGCAGCGCCTCGCCGCCGAGGGTCGCGACGTTCCCGCGATCCTGAAGACCGCGGGCGATCGCCCGTTCTACCGGGTCGAGAACGGTACGCGCCAGTATCTGACGACGGCCGGCGAGTATGCCGACGTGCCGCGCGGCGATGGCGTCGAACTGCTCGAGGACATCAAGCTGCGCTCGCAGCCGATCCTGAACAACGCGTCTGCATCGCTGTGGGACGTCGGCGACGGCGTCGCCGCGCTCGAATTTCACACCAAGATGAACGCGCTCGACGATCAGGTCATCGCGCTGATCGAGGAGGCGATCCCGGTCGTCCAGGACCGGTTCAAGGCGCTGGTCGTGTATAACGAGGCAGGCAACTTCTCCGCGGGCGCGAACCTCGGCGCGGCGATGTTCGCGGTGAGTGCCGGGCTTTGGGACATGGTCGAGGCGACCGTCGCCAAGGGTCAGGCGGCGTACAAGGCGCTCAAATACGCGCCCTTCCCCGTCGTCAGCGCGCCGGCGGGCCTCGCGCTCGGCGGCGGGTGCGAGATCCTGCTCCATTCGGACGCGGTGCAGGCGCATGCCGAGACCTATGCCGGCCTCGTCGAATGCGGCGTCGGGCTTGTCCCGGGCTGGGGCGGCAATGGCGAGATGCTCGACCGCTGGACCAAGTCGGGGCTGGTGCCCAAGGGTCCGATGCCGGTGCTGTCGAAGGTCTTCCAGATGATCTCGACCGCACAGGTTGCCAAGTCGGCGGCCGAAGCGCGCGAGATGATGATCCTGCGCAAGGACGACGGCATCACCATGAACCGCGACCGGTTGCTCGCCGACGCCAAGGCGAAGGCGCTGTCGCTGGTCGAGGGTTATGTCGCTCCCGAGAAGCCGACCTTCCGCATGGCTGGCGCGAGCGGCCGCACGGGCCTGACGATGGCGGTCGCCGACTTCCACAAGAAGGGCGTGGCGACCGACTATGACGTCGTCGTCGCGGACCGGCTCGCCGAGGTGCTGACCGGTGGCGAGGCCGACCTGGTCGACACCGTGACCGAGGACGAGGTGCTCACGCTCGAGCGCGCCGCGTTCATGGCGAGCGTCAAGGACCAGCGTACCCAAGCGCGAATCGTCCATATGCTGCAGACCGGCAAGCCGCTGCGGAACTGAGGCGGCATTCCTCCTACCGTCACCCTGAACTTGTTTCAGGGTCCACGCCTCCACGGGCGCTAGCGCGCGAGACGAGGTGGATGCTGAACCAAGTTCAGCATGACGGCGAAGGAAGTCCCTCGCATGACCGCTTTTTCATGCCGCTAATGGGTAAGATTGCTTGACTTGCCCGCGCACGAAACTACGCGGGAAGCAATTGCCCTATACGGCAAGCGGTTAGCGATTAAGTCGCAGGCCTGACGAAATTCCGGTGACCGTACACATACGGCGCCGCCCCGACGACCGAGCCCGTCCCCCCGGGCCTAGGAGAGGAAGATACCATGTCCCTGTTGATCGCCGTCGCCCTGGCCGCCGGTGCCCCCGCCACCGCCGACACCGTGATCGGTCGCTGGAAGACCGAGACGCATAACGCCATCGTCGAGATCGCGCGCTGCGGCCCGTCGATCTGCGGCAAGATCCTCACCTCCGATGCGATCCGCGCCAATCCTTCGATGAAGGACGCGAAGAACGCCAACGCCGCGCTGCGCACCCGTCCGATCCAGGGCATGCAGATGCTCAGCGGGTTCAAGGCCGACAAGGACGGCGTGTGGAGCAGCGGGCAGGTCTACAACGCCGAGGACGGCAAGACCTATAGCGGCAAGATCACCCCCGTCGGCGCGAACCAGCTCAAGCTGCGCGGCTGCGTGTTCTTCCCGCTCTGCAAGACCCAGACCTGGACGCGCGTGCGCTGAGCGCCGCCGTCCCTTCAGAACACAGTAGCTTAGTTTAGGAACTTCCCATGTCGTTTCGTACCAAGGCCCCGTTGCTGGCCGTCTCCGCGATCGTGTCCGCGTTCGGCTTCGCCAGCTCGGCCTACGCCAACGCCTATTATCTCCAGTCGCAGTCGGCACGCGGTACCGGTCGTGCGTTCTCGGGCGAGGCGGCCGACACCGGGGCGGCATCGCTGTGGTGGAACCCCGCCGCGATCGCCGGCATCCGCGACGGCAGCGCCGCGATCGCCGCGACCGTGATCCGTCCCAAGGGCGACGTCATCGACAACGGCACCGTGATCCGCCGCCCGGGCCAGGCCTTCGCCCCCGTCGGCGGCAACCGCGTGTCGAGCGATCCGATCAACAACGGCGTCGTCCCCTCGGGCTCGATCGCCTACCCGCTGACCGATCGCATCGCGATCGGCGTCGCGGTGACCTCGCCGTTCAGCTTCACCACCAACTACGAGGCGAACAGCTGGGCGCGGTACAGCGCGGACAAGACGCGGCTGCGCACGATCGACATCCAGCCTTCCATCGGCATCGCGGTCACCGACTGGCTGCGTGTCGGCGGCGCGCTCAACGTCGAATATACCGACGCGATCCTCAACAACGCGCTGCCCAATCTGTCGGCGGCGCAGCCGGACGGCTTCCAGGAGCTGAAGGGCGATGGCTGGGATCTCGGCTGGACCGCGGGCGTCCAGTTGCACAACGACTTCGCGACCGTCGGCATCAGCTACAAGTCGAGCATCCGCCACAATTTGAAGGGCAGCCTCAACGTCACCGGCCTGGTCGGCCCGCTGGCAGCGTCGAACCGCTCGGTCGACGGCGCGACGGCGAGCTTCAACACGCCCGGTCAGGTGATCGTCGCCGGCCGCTTCCGCGGCACCGACAAGCTGACGCTCAACGCGCAGGTCGTCGCGTACAACTGGAGCAAGTTCGACACGATCGATCTCGGCGCACCGCTGAACACCGCGATCCCCGAGAACTACCGCGACAGCTGGAGCCTCGCCGGCGGCTTCGACTATGACGTCACCCCCAAGGCGACGTTGCGCGCGGGCATCCAGCGCGCCAAGACGCCGACGCAGGACGGCCTGCGCGACGCGCGCGTGCCCGACGCCAACCGCTGGACGTATGCGGCGGGCGGCAGCTACCAGCTGACCCCGAACATGGCGTTCGACCTGGGTGCGAACTATATCGACTTCGCCGACACCACGATCGACCGTGCGACGGCCGCCTATGCCGGCACCGCCGTGCAGACGCCGATCATTACCAGCGGCTTCCTCCGGAACGCGCACGCCATCGAGGTCTCGCTCGGCGGTCGCCTGACGTTCTGAGCTCGATCCTCCCCCGCAAGGGGGAGGATCACCGCAGCGGCGCGAACCGGATGTTCGCGGTGCCCTGCACCTGGACGGGCAGGAACAATCCCCCGCCCGTCACCGCGATCTGTCCGTTGACGACCTTGTCGACCGTCGCGGACAGCACGAAATCGCCCTCGCGGTGCCCGGCGATCGCCCGCTGCGCCGCGACCAGCACCTTCCGGTAATCCCGCGCGAAATCATGCGTCAGCGAATCCTGGATGCTCGCCTGCACGACCGCGTCGTCGAACAGCGCGAACAGCAGGTTGACCGTCTGGTTGTCACTCTCGCCCGCGATCTTCATGTCGCGGACGCGGACGACCTGTGACCCGGGATCGTTGTAGGGCACCGCCGACAGCCAGATCTCGCCCTTTGTCGGCTTGAACAGCCCGTTGCGCGGCTTGACCGTCGCCTGCACACCGACCGCCAGATGCCCGCCCTCGGTCGCATAGATCGTGACCTTGCCGAAGGTCGCGTCGACAGGCCCTACCCCGGTCAGCGAAATCCCCTTCGCCGCCAGCTTGACGAGCGCGCGCGATACCACCGGTTCCAGCTGACGATAATCCGCGAGTACCGGGATGAAGAACCGCAGCCCGTTCGGCCCGACTGCCCTCGCGGGGGGCGGCAGCGGCGTCGGCACCGGATCGGCGGGGCGATTGCCGACGAACGTCTCGGTCAGCGCCTCCGCCGCCAGTTCCAGTTCGATCCGCCCGTTGCCGATTCTGTAGCCGCCGAACCCCAGCCGCCGCGGCGTGATCCGCATCCAGGCCGGCGGCCGGTCGCGGTTGAGCTGGATCGACGTGAACCCCTTGCGCCACACCGCCTCGAGCTGCTGGCGCGTCCGCAGCTTCTCCAGTTCGGCGGGCAGGTCGCGTTCGAGCTTGGCGACGATCCCCTTCAGCTTCTCGTCCGCCTTGTCGGCGAAGCGGATCCGCTGGCCGAGGAAATCGACCCCCGGCTCCTCGGTCCAGTCATAGGCGATGTCGACCTTGGCGACCGGCGACCAGCTGCGGTTGACCGACAGCCTTGCGGTCGCGCGGACGATCGCGGCGCCGGTCGCGGTCTCGCCGGCGATCCCGCCGACGTCGCGCGCGCTGATCGTCGCACGGATCGGCAGCCGGATCGTCAACACGTTGCCGCTGCCGCCGAGCGTGATCGGGCCGCGCGTGACGACGCCGACGATGCGGCATCCGAGTTGCGGCGTGACCTTCACCGTCTGCCCCAGCACGCGCACCCGCTTGGCGGGCACGCAGCGCGGCTCGGCCTTGTCGATCTGCCACAACTGGACCGGCGTCTTCGCGTTGAGCTGCGCGGCGACGTCGGCCAGCGGGGCCGACACCGGCACCACGATCGTGGAGCTCTGGTTGGGCAGTCGAGGCGGCGTGTCGACCCGTGGCGGCGCCGGGTTCCCCGTCGTACGATTGCAGCCGCTCGCCCCGATCGCGAGCATGAGAAGAAAGGCGTTCCGCGTCATGGCGTTCGAGTAACGCACGGACCGACGATCGGACGCAATCAGATCTCGCGCGTGAGATAGCGCGCGAACACGGTGTCCTCGTACCTGCCGAACGGCGGGCAGGCGACGAACCCGGCACGGGCGTAGAGCGCATGCGCGGGGGCGAAGGCGGGATGGCTCCCGGTCTCCAGGCTCAGTCGCGTGATCCCGCTGCCACGTGCTTCGGCGATCAGGTGATCGAGCATCGCCGCGCCGACGCCCCGCCGCAGATGATCGGGCGCCGTCCGCATCGATTTCAGCTCGGCATGACCGTCGCCAAGCCGCTTGATCGCGCCCAGCCCCAGCAGCGTCGCGTCCTCCCATGCCGCCCACACGGCAACCGTCGGATCGCGCAACCCGCTCAGGTCGAGCGCGAACACGCTGCCCGGCGGCGAATTGGCGTGCGCCGATCGCAGGTGCAGGTCGAGCAGCGCGATCACCTGCGGATCGCCCAGGTCTGCCGGAGCGATCCGCCAGCCCGCGTCGCTCACGGCAGGCTCTCGCCCGCCTCCACGCCCCAGAGCGATGCGATGTCGACGAACCCCGCCTGCCCCTTCACGTCGAGCCGGCACCAGCCATTGCCGCATTGGCTCAGCCGCCCGACCACGCCGGGTGCCGCGCGCCACAGCACGCGCCCGGACGTGTCGGGCCGGTCGCGCAACTCGACCGGCGCCGCGCCCCGCACGATCCCGGTCCGCGTGTCGCGCAGCAGGTTGGCCTGCATCCACCCTTCGGTGCCGTCGGGGTCGGCGACCTTGCGCCATTCGTGGAACACCGCGACGACGCGGATCGGCAGGTCGGCGCGCTGGTACAGCCAGCTTGCGGGATAGGTGCGCGCCGGGCCGGTCCGCATCCGCGCGCGGCCCGCGCCGATCGACGCGTAATAGGGCGGCTTGCGCTTCGCCTCGGCGGCGAATGCAGGCTCGCCCGCCAGCGCAACAACGCATACCGCGCTCAGTGCGAAAGCCCATTTACGCATCATCATACCCCGTTGCTCCCCGCGTTGCCCCAACGCCATAGCGCCCCTCTACCGCCAACGATTGTTGACGCAATCCTCGCGCTTCGCCAAGCCTCGTCCATGCCCGAGATCAGCCGCACCGCGCGCCCGAAGGTGCCCAACCCCAAGGTCGTCGTCACCCGCGAACTCGCCGACACGGTGATGGAACGGATGGAGGCGCTGTTCGACACCACCAACACGCGCGGCGACGCTGCGATGACGCGCGACCAGCTCGCCGCGGCGATGGCGGACTGCGACGTGCTGGTGCCGACCGTCACCGACGATATCGACACGGCGCTGATCGAAGGCGCCGGCCCCCGGCTGAAGCTGATCGCCAATTACGGCGCGGGCGTGAACCATATCGACCTGAAGGCGGCACGCGCGCGCGGGATCATCGTCACCAACACGCCGGGCGTGCTGACCGAGGATACCGCCGACATGACGATGGCGCTGATCCTGTCGGTCCCGCGACGGCTGGCGGAAGGCGAGAAGCTGGTACGGTCCGGCGAGTGGAAGGGATGGAGTCCCGGCGGGATGCTCGGCCACCGGATCGGCGGCAAGGCGCTGGGCATCGTCGGCATGGGACGGATCGGCCAGGCGGTCGCGCTGCGCGCACGCGCGTTCGGACTGACGATCCACTACCACAACCGCCACCGCCTGCCCGCGGTACGTGAGGCGCAGCTGGCCGCGACCTGGCACGAATCGCTCGACGACATGCTGGCGGCGATCGACATCCTGACGATCCACACCCCGCTCAACGCGGACAGCCGCGACATGATCGATGCGCGCCGGATCGCGCTGCTGCGCCGCCACGTCTATCTGATCAACGCCTCGCGCGGTGGCATCGTCGACGAGGACGCGCTGGTCGCGGCGCTCGAAGCCGGCAAGCTCGCCGGCGCGGGGCTCGACGTGTGGAAGCACGAGCCGCGGATCGACCCGCGGCTGCTCGCGCTGCCCAACGTGGTCATGCTGCCGCACATGGGCTCCGCGACGTTCGAGGGCCGCATCGCGACGGGCGACAAGGTGATCCAGAACATCCGGACCTGGGCCGACGGGCATCGCCCGCCGGATCAGGTCCTCGAAGGCTGGGTTTAACTTAAATCAGACAGCTATTGGAACCCATGCCGCGCTGCAGCATTTGTTGCGCACCCTCGGAACATGGAGTGTCCAACATGAAGAAATTCGCCGTATCCGCCCTGCTCGTCGCATCCGCCGTGTCGATGAGCGCGTGCTCGACCTTGAAGGGCGCGGGCATCGGTGCCGCGGGTGGCGCCGCCGTGGGCGCGGCTACCGGCGGTAGCGTCGAAAAGGGTGCGGCAATCGGCGGCACCGGCGGCGCGGTCGTCGGCACGGTGGCCGACTGACCCGACCCAATCCGGTCGTGCCGGGTAGAGACCGGGTAGGCGGCGGTGCCGCTACCCGGTGGGCGCCCGGTATGACCGGACATTCGTTAGGCTCAGCGCCCCCGGATCCAGCTTGTCCGCGTCACCGGGCCGGTCATCACCTTCGACCCGAACGCCTTGGCGATCGCAGCCGCCTCGGTCGCGGTGGTCAGCACGACGCGGGTACCGCCTGCCGGCAGCGTCTCGATCGCGCTGATGATGGCATTGTGCTTCTTGCAGACCGAGACAACCTGCGCCTCGGCGGCGCGGATGTTGATTGCGCGGGACACCGGCGCGGGTGCAGCCGTGCCCTCCGGGGCCTTCAACGTCACTGGGTACGCCCCGCAAGCGCGAGGATGGAGTGGCTGATCATCTGGGCATTCCCGATCGGAGCGGGAGCGCAGAGTCTCTCTCAGTCGCCGGCTAGCTCATGTCGAAGCGCCGCGATGGATCGACTATGCGCGACTCCGCGCCGAACGGCAATGGCGCATCGCCATACTAGGGGCGGACCCGCAACAACGCGATGCCGAAGCCGATGAAGATGACGCCCGTCGCCCGGTCGAACGCGCGGCGCAGGCCGGGGCGCTTAAGATAGCGCGCGAGGCTGTGGCCGCCGATGCCGTACACTCCGTACCAGAAGCATTCGATCGCCGCGAAGGTCGCGACGAGGATCGCGAACTGCGGCCCCTGCGGCGCGGCACGATTGACGAACTGCGGCAGGGAGGCCGCGGCGAAGAGAAGCAGCTTGGGATTGCTGACCGCGATGACGAACCCGCCGCGGAACAGCCGCGCCGCCGACAGCGACATCGGCAGGGCGTCCGACCCCAGATCGATCGGAGCACCGCCCGCCCCGCGCCACGCCTTGATCCCCAGGAACACCAGATACCCGACGCCCACATAGCGCAGCGCGTCGAACACCCGCGGCCAGGCGAGCAACAGCGCCGACAGCCCCGCCGCCGAGGCGATCAGCACGAGGACAAGCCCGACCAGGCACCCCGCCATCGCCGCCATGCTGCGGCGCGCGCCGAACGCGACGCTGCGCGTCATCACGTGCAGCATGTTCGGGCCCGGCGTCCCCGCGAGCAGGAACACCGCGACCGCGAACAGCCACCAGCTATGCAGCGTCATGCGCCCCCCTGCCCGCGCGGTCGGCGGGTCAATCCCCGGTCAGGATACGGTCGACCAGCTGCCCGACTGTGGGCACGAAGCCGTTCGAATAGAACGGGTCCTTCTTGAAGTTGTACGCGGCATGGCCTGCAAACATCAGGTTCTGGTCGATGTCGCCGCCATGCGCGATGTCCTGCAGCGTCTTCTGGATGCAGAAGCTGCGCGGATCGGCCAGCCGCCCGGTCGAGTTGGTCTCGGTATCCGCCCAGCTCGAGAACGAGCATTGCGACAGGCACCCCATGCAGTCGGCCTGGTCCTTGCGGATCATGCCCTTCTCGGTCGGGCTGACGAAGACGAGCGTGTTGTCGGGCGTCTTGAGCGCATCGGTATGCCCCTCGCCGAACCAGGCGCGTGCACGGAGCAGGTCGTTGCGCGTGACCCAGAAATTCTTGCCCTTTACCCCGACGTCGAGCTGGAAGACATGGTCGCCCGCCTCCTGCGTCGAGAACGCGATCTGCCGTTCCGAGCGTGCTTCCAGGCTGCGGAGGAACGGGTTGCGCACCGCGCTTGAATAGAAGCCGGTCGGCGAGAATTTGTGGAGCAGGACGTCGCCGGGCTCGATCTGCGTCAGCGCGTCCTTCCACTGCGCCGGGATCGGGCTCTCGCGCGTCAGCAGCGGCCGCGTGCCGAACTGGAAGGCGATGCTGCCGAGTTCGGGGTTGTCGATCCAGTCGTTCCAGTCGCGCAGGTACCAGACGCCGCCCGCCATGATGATCGGCACGTCGTCGGAAATGCCACCCTCGCGCATCACGTCGCGCAATTCCTTCACGCGGGGATACGGGTCCTGCGGCTTCAGCGGGTCCTCGGCGTTGGACAGGCCGTTGTGGCCGCCCGCCAGCCAGGGATCCTCGTACACTACCGCCGCCAGCCACTGCGCCGCCTTGGAATAGGCGCGCTTCCACAGCGCGCGGAACGCGCGGCCCGACGAGATGATCGGCAGGTAATGGACGTCGTACGACGCCGCGATCTCGCTGAGCTTGTACGGCATCCCCGCGCCGCAGGTGACGCCGGCCACCATGCCGCGGGTGCGACCCAGAACGCCGTGCAGGATCCGCTGCGCGCCGCCCATTTCCCACAGCACGTTGATGTTGATCGCGCCCTTGCCGCCGGAAATCTCGTAGGCGCGCGTGACCTGCTGGACCGCGCCCTCGATCGCGTATTCGACGAGTTCCTCGTGCCGGTCGCGGCGCGTCAGCGCGCTATAGACCTGGGGAATGATCTTGCCCTCGGGATCGTAGCTGTCGGCGTTGACCGCCGACACCGTGCCGATGCCGCCGGCCGCGGCCCAGGCGCCTGCCGAGGCATGGTTGGTCGCTGCAACACCCTTGCCGCCCTCCACCAAGGGCCAGACTTCCCGACCGTTATAGACGATAGGCTTCAGGCCCTTGAACACGACAACACCTCTCCCGGAAAATACGGCCTCCTAGAGCGCAAGGATGCCCCACGCGAGCAAATTACGCTCTAGGTTAGCGTTAGCGCGCCCGGCCGGCCCAGCGCACCCTCGTACAAGTCTCGGTAGCGGGCGATCATCACGCCCTCGTCGAACGCCGCGCGCGCCTTGGCCTGGTTCGCGGCACCGACCGAGGCGCGCAGCGCGGGGTCCGAAACCAGCGCCTGCAACGCGTCGCGCAACCGCACCTCGCTCGGCGCCTCGGTGATGAACGGAAGGTTCTCCGGCGCAACCATCTTCACGACGTCGCCGACCGGAAAGCTGGCGATCGGCAGCCCCGCCGCCATCGCCTCGATCACCGAGATCGGGAACTGCTCGCTGCGCGACGACAGCGCGAGGATGTCGAAATAGCCGATATAGCGATAGGGCCGGTCGAGGAATCCGGGCAGGACGAGCGTGTCGGCCATCCCCATCGCGGCGGCCGCCTGGATGATGTTCGCGCGCTCGGGCCCCTCGCCGACGATCACGAGCTTGATGCGCCCCGACACGCCACCGACAGCCCGGACCAGCGCGGTCAGATCCTTGACGTCGCGCAGGCCCGCCAGCGCGCCGATCACGACCTGCCTGGCGTTCGGCACGAAGCCGGGGATCGCCTTGGGCTCGGGCTTCTGCGCGTAATAGGCCGTGCCGATGCCGTTGACGATCCGGTGCACGCGCTCGCGCGGCTGCTTCCACGTCCTGATCGCGATGTCCTCGAGCACTTCGGACGGCACCACCAGCGCGTGCGCCGCGCCCAGTGCGAGCCGCCGATAGATATTGCGCTCGACCTTCAGCCCGCCGGCCTCGTCGGCGTTGAACCCGTCCTCGTGATGCACCAGTGGCGGCGCGCCCTTCGCGAACACGCGCCGCGCCATCACCCCGTCGATCGCACCCCAGTTGTAGGTCAGCACGAGGTCGAACTTGCGCATATACTGCGCGATCCCCTCGTACCGCGCGACCGACGGCCGGCCGGTCAGCGGCGGCGGCGTCTGCGCGATCTCGTAGGCGATCCCCTTGGCGATCGAGGCGCGCGCGTCGAGCGCATCGGGCACCCCCGACACGATCGTGTGCCGCGCGCGATCGCCGAACGCGTTCATCAACCGAACCGCGCGCGCCTCCTTACCGCCGAGGCTGAACGAGGAATGAAGGTGCAGGATTTTCACGGGCGCGGCCATGGATGCGCGATGCCAAGTTCCGCGCGCACGTTCAAGCCGCGAGCCTGCCCGGCCGGCCTTCGCCCGACGATCGCTGCGGGTCGCAGACCGGCGATTCCGCCGCGGAAGTTGAGGAAGTTGTCGCTACGTACCCCCTCGATGCCCCCCCCTGCGCGTCGCTGACGAGGCGGCGTGCGTACGCAAGGGATTGGCGTACGAAAGGGACGGGCGAGCGGCCATACCCCTTGGTGTCGAATCATGTCGGTGTAGGACAGCGAAAATCCCGGATCGGCGAGCGCGGTCGCCTCACCCCGCGAAGACGTCCTTGCCGATGTGCGTGATCCGGCATGCAAGATCCGCTTCGCCGCTCGCGACGACGTAGAAGTCACCGGCGTCCGCGATGCCCGTCGTGAAGACGACGTTGTCGATATACATGCTGTCCTTGAGCGGCTCGGTCAGCGCGGGCGCCGCCTCGAGCAGCGCGGCGTGTTCGGTGGCGATCGTCACGCTCGGGTCGTCCCTGTCGAGGATCGACCAATAGGTGCGATAGATGCCGACCACGCCCGACGGCTCGACGCCGTGCCATAGCGTCAGCCAGCCGCGGTCGGTCAGGATCGGCGGGGCGCCGCCGCCCATCCGGGCGGTCGAGACGGTCGCCGAATGCGGGCGGATGCCGGGCTTGTCGTGCGGCTTCCAGTGGAGCGCGTCGGGCGAGCGCGACAGGTTGATCGACGGCCCGCTGCGCCATTCACTCCCCGGCGGATAAGCGAAATACAGGTCGCCGAGCGGTCGCGTCTGCGCCCAATATTGCCCGCCGACCAGCCCCTCGAAGATCAGCATGTCCTTGTTCTGGTGATCGAGCACGATCCCCTGCAGGTCCCAGTCTAGCGCGTCGTCCGACGTGTACAGCGTCGTCGAATGCCGCTCCGGGCTGACCGAACAGGTGGTCATCAGATAGCGGTCGCCGACCTTCGAGATCCGCGCATCCTCGACGCCGTAGCATTGGTACGAGGTCCGCGGCGCAATCGCCTTGTCGTAATGGACCGCGACGACGCTGCGGCCGTCGGCGTCGAGTTCGACCGGCAGCAGCCACGACAGCGAGGTCAGCGCCATCACCTTCCAACCGCCGCCGGGGATCAGGAACTTGCGCGGATCCTTGGTGTCGACCATTTCGAGCGGCCAGCCGTCGAGACGATAGGCGCCGTCGTCCCAGCGGATCGCATGAACCTGCCCGTCGAAGGTCGGCGTCTTGAGCGCCTCGGCGACGCGCACCATCAGCAGCAGATTGCCGTTCGCTAGCCGCGTCATGCCGGGGTTGAACGCGCCAAGCACATAGGTCTCCGCGTCGATCTTGCCCGCGAGCGGCGAGCGCGAGAGGTCGATGTCGGCGGGGGTGAAGATCAGATGGTCGAGCATGGCTTATCCTTTGCCGTTCTCCCGCGAAGGCGGGAGCCCAGGAGTCACGAACGTCGGCGCCTGGCACCCTGGACTCCCGCCTTCGCGGGAGAACGGGGCGCGGGCGTTACTCCTCCAACCCCCGCGGTACGATCGTCAGCTGCTGCACCACGGTCCGCGTCGGCTGGGTCAGGAGATAGTGGACCCCGACCGCAATGTCCTCCGCGCGAAGCATCTCGTCCGCGGCGATCATCGCGCGCTGCTTCTCGTCGGGGAGACCGGGATACTGCATGTTCGAGCCCACCTTCCCCGGCTCGATCAGCGAGACCTTGATCCCCTTCGGCCCCAGCTCGCGGCGCAGTGCCTCGGAGAAGCCGGCGATCCCGGCCTTGATCCCGGCATAGACGGTCGAGCTCGGCCCGAGGACGTGCGCGCTCATCGACCCCATCAGCACCAGGTCGCTGACCGGCTTCATGCGCGACGACGCGGCATGCGCGCTGAGCAGATAGGCGGTGAAGTCGAGCGCGATCGCGTAACGCAGTTCGGGCTCGCTCATCTGCGTGAGCCCCCCCGCCCCGACCGCCGCGTTGATCACCGCGACGTCGATCCCGCCGAGATAGGCCTCGGCCGCGTCGAAGAAGGCCAGCACGTTGTCCGGGTTCGCCAGATCGATGACCAGGCCGTCGCCCTCGCCGACCTCGCGGATGCGCGCCAGCGCGTCGGCCAAATGCCCGGCGTCATGCCCGCAGATGAAGACCTTAACACCTTCGGATGCCAGCAGCACCGCGATCGCGCGGCCGATGCCGGTGGTGCCGCCGCTGATGATGGCGCGACGGCCCTTGAGAGGGCGCATCCTGGTGTGCGCGTCGGCGGTATTGGTCAAATGAAGCTCCCGGTTGCGTATCGACAGGACGTGTCAGGACTCCACCGGTTCCGCCACCCGCGCGAGCAGGCGGTCGATCGGCTCCTGCACCACGGCCTCGCTCAGCGTCGGCGCATGCCCGACCCCCGGCACCGTCACAAGCTCGGCCTTGTCGAGCGCCGCGACCATCCGGTCCGCGACCGCCGCCGACAGCAGGTCCGAGCGACCGCCGCGCACGATCAGCGTCGGCACGTCGCGCAGCGCGGCCAGCGCCGGCCACATCGCCGGCCCCGCCTCGCCCCCGACCACGCGGAACGGCTCGGCGATCTTGAGGTCGTAGTCGAGCACGATGCGCCCCGAACTGTTGAGGCGGTACAGCCGCTTCGCCATCGCCAGCCAGTCCTCGATCTGCCAGTCGGGATAGACGTCGCCCTGCGTTTCCGACACGCAGCGCGCGGCGTGCATCCAGGTCGGGAACACGCCCGCGCGACCGACATAGCTGCGGATCCGCGCGAGACCCGTCGCGTCGATCTCGGGCCCGATGTCGTTGAGCAGCGCGCCTGCGATCCGCCCCGGCTCGAACCCCGCGAGCAGCATCGTGACGATCCCGCCCAGCGACGTGCCGAACGCGACGAACCGCGCGATCCCGAGTTCGGCCAGCAACGCCTCGACGTCCTGGACATAGGTCAGCGGGACATAGGACATCGGGTCCTTGGCGTACGCACTCTCGCCGCGCCCGCGAAAGTCGATCGCGATCACGCGCCAGCGCCCGGCGAGCCGCGCCGCCAGCGCATCGAAATCGCGCGCGTTGCGCGTCAGGCCGGGCATGCAGAGGATCGGCGGGCGGGTTTCGTCGCCGGCATAGTCTCGCGCGTGGAGGCGCAATCCGTCCTTGGACCACCAATATCGGTTTTCGTAAGCGGCCATGGTTGCGTCCTTCGGGTGGCGGTCTCCATATCACCGCATGCCCATCCGCCCGCAAGCCTATCGCCCCGATTGCCCGATCCTCGATCTGGGCGATGCCTTCTACGATCGCGTCGAGGCCGCGACCTTCCCCGAAACGGTCCTGCGCTTCCGCAACGACCGCGCCGCGATGGAGGTCGGGCTGGACTCGCTGACCGACGCGGAGTGGGTCCAGCATTTCGGCCGGTTCACGGCCCTGCCGGGCGCGCTGCCGCAGCCGCTCGCGCTGCGCTATCACGGCCACCAGTTCCGCCAGTACAATCCCGAGATCGGCGATGGCCGCGGCTTCACCTTCGCGCAGATCTGGAACGACGGCGGCAGACTCATGGACCTCGGCACCAAGGGGTCGGGCCAGACGCCGTGGAGCCGGTTCGGCGACGGCCGCCTGACGCTCAAGGGCGGCGTCCGCGAGATCCTCGCGACCGAGATGCTCGCGGCGCTCAACGTGCCGACGTCGCGCACGCTGTCGATCATCGAGACGGGCGAAGCGCTGGAGCGCGGCGACGAACCCAGCCCCACGCGCGGCGCGGTCATGGTCCGCATGAGCCACAGCCATGTCCGCATCGGCACCTTCCAGCGCCTGGCCTACGAACGCGACGAGGCCGGCTTGCGCAAGCTCGTCAGTTACGTGCTGCGGGTTCTCTACGACGAACCGGGCGACGATCCGGTCCGGCTGCTCGACCTGGTCGTCGGGCGCACCGCCACGCTCGCCGCGCGCTACATGGCGGCAGGGTTCGTCCACGGCGTGCTCAATTCGGACAACATCAACGTCACCGGCGAGAGTTTCGACTATGGCCCGTGGCGGTTCGCCCCGACCTGGGACCGGGGCTTCACCGCGGCCTATTTCGACCACCAGGGGCTGTACGCGTTCGGCCGCCAGCCCGAGGCGATCCACTGGGACGTCATGCAGCTCGCGATCAGCCTGCGCGCGATCGCCGAGAGCGAGCCGCTGGTCGAGGCGCTCGACCGGTTCGGCGACCGCTACATGGCCGCGGTGACGGATGCGATCCTGTGGCGCCTCGGCGTGACGCCGCGCGGTGCCGACGACGACCGCGCGCTGGTGCAGAACGTCGAGCGCGCGCTGCGCGCGACGGGCGCAGGGATCGACCGCTTCTATCTCGACGTGTTCGGGGGGGCGCTGCCCGACGGCTACGGCGAACCCTGGGCCGAGGTCCGGACCGCACTCGCACCCTATACGCCGCGGAAGGACCGGTCGCACGCCTATTGGTCGGGCGAGCCGTGCAGCATGCTGATCGACGAGGTGGAGACGATCTGGTCCGCGATCGCCGAGCGCGACGACTGGACGGTGCTGGAGGCGAAGGTGGCCACCATCCGAGCAATGGGCGAAGCGCTAGCCTGACGACAGCGAAACACGTCCGTCACCCGCCCCCATCGTCACCCTAGCGAAGGCTGGGGTCTCCCGCGGCTCCTGCCCCGCCCTAGCCACGGGAGATCCCAGCCTGCGCTGGGATGACGGGTGGGCAGAGGTCGAGAAAGCGAACCGCACCGCGCTACAGGACGGGCGAGTGGATTCCCCGTCTCAAATCAGGCAATAGCCGCGCATGGCCGACGAGCTCCTGTCCTACGAACCCGCCACCGGTGTCCTTCTCTGGCGCAATCCCCTCAGCGATGTCGACGCCGAAGTCGCCGCCGCGCGCGGCGGCTGGGCGACATGGGCGTCGAAACCGCTTGCCTTCCGGATCGAGACGCTGCGGCGGTTCGCCAACGTCGTCCGCCAGCGCGCCGAGCCGTTCGCCGACCTGATCGCGCGCGAGACCGGCAAGCCGCTGTGGGAAGCGCGCACCGAAGTCGACACCGTCGTCGCCAAGGTCGACATCTCGGTCACCGCCTATGCCGAGCGCACCGCGCAGCGTCGGATGGACGCGCAGCTCGGCAGCCGGGTCGCGCTGCGCCACAAGCCACACGGCGTGCTGGCGGTGCTCGGACCCTACAATTTCCCCGCGCATCTGCCCAACGGGCACATCGTCCCCGCGCTGATCGCAGGCAACGCGGTGGTGTTCAAGCCGTCCGAGAAGACGCCCGCGAGCGGCGCGTTCCTGGTCGACTGCTACCGCGCCGCGGGTGTGCCCGAAGAGTGTATCCGCCTCGTCATCGGCGGCCCCGCGGAGGGCAAGGCGCTCGCCGCGCACCCCGGCATCGACGGGCTGTTGTTCACCGGCTCCGCGCGCACCGGCCTCGCGCTCAACCGCGCCTTTGCCGACAAGCCCGACAAGATCCTCGCGCTCGAAATGGGCGGCAACAACCCGATCATCGTGTGGGACACGCCCGATCTGCATACCGCCGCGGTGCTGGTGATCCAGAGCGCGTTCACCACCGCAGGCCAGCGCTGCACCGCCGCGCGCCGGCTGATCGTCGACACCAAGCTCTACGACGCGCTGATCGACACGATCAACCGGATGGTCGGGCGGATCATCGTCGGTGCGCCGCACGACGATCCCGCGCCCTTCATGGGATCGGTGATCGACAACGAGGCCGCCGACCAGCTGACCGAGAGCTACCTCGCGCTGATGATGCGCGGCGCCCGCCCGATCCGCCACCTCGAACGCCCCGTCGCGGACCGCCCGTTCCTGATCCCTGCGCTGATCGACGTGACCGACATGCCCGAACGGCCCGACCTCGAGCTGTTCGGACCGATCCTGCAGGTCATCCGCGCCGACGATTTCGACGCCGCGATTCACGAGGCGAACAACACGCGCTATGGCCTGTCCGCGTCGCTGATCAGCCAGACGCCTGCGCTCTACGACCGGTTCTGGGCGAATGCCCGCGCGGGCATCGTCAACTGGAACAAGCCGACCAACGGCGCCTCGTCGGGTGCGCCGTTCGGCGGCATCGGCTGGTCGGGCAACCACCGCCCGAGCGCCTATTATGCGGCGGACTACTGCGCCTATCCGGTGGTCAGCAGCGAAGCCGAAAGCGCGCGCGCGAGCATCGGGATTGGGCTCAGGGACGCTTGACCAATCCTCCCCCGCCAGGGGGAGGTGTTACCGCAGGTGACGGAGGGGGCGGACACGGAACGGAGGTAGCCGCCGACCGCCCCCTCCGTCTGCCTTCGGCAGCCACCTCCCCCTGGCGGGGGAGGATCACTAGGAAGCCTGCACAAAAGCTCTCCTACCGCCCTCCCAAGCATCATTCCGTTGCGCCGCAGCGCAGGCCAGCCCATCTCCCATCCATGTCCAGTCTCCTAGACCCGAGCGCCCGCGGGCGTGTGATCCTCGTCGGCGCGGGGCCCGGCGATCCCGGCCTGCTCACCGTCCGTGCGGTGGAAGCGCTCAAGACCGCCGACGTCGTCGTCCATGACGGGCTGATCGATCCGCGCGTGCTCGATCTGGCGCCGCCGCAGGCGCAGCGCATCTCGGTCGCCAAGCAGCGCGCGCGCCACACGCTGCCGCAGGAAGCGATCAACGCGCTGATCGTCGCGCATGTCCGCACCGGCGCGATCGTCATCCGCTTGAAGGGCGGCGACCCGTTCGTGTTCGGCCGCGGCGGCGAAGAGGTCGAGGCGGTCCGCGCCGCGGGGCTTCCGGTCGAAGTCATCCCCGGCGTCTCGGCGGCGCTCGGTTGCGCGGCGGAGGCGATGCTGCCGCTCACGCACCGCGATCATTCGAGCGCGGTCAGCTTCGTCGCGGGTCAGTGCAAGGGGCTCGCAGATCAGGATTGGGCCGGGCTCGCCGGCCAGGGCCGTACGCTCGTCATCTACATGGGCGTCGCGACCGCGACCGATATCGCCGACAAGCTGATGGCGGACGGCGTCGCCCCCGACATGCCCGTCGCGGTGCTGGAGCGCGGTACGCTCTCCGGCGCGCGTGCGATGAAGACGTTGCTGGCCGATCTCGGCCCGATGGTCGCGCGCGAGGCGGTCAAGAGCCCGGCGATCATCGTCGTCGGCGAGGTCGTCGAACTGTCCGACGCACAGGACAAGCTCGCCCGCTGGGCGCGCGTGGCGGAGGCAGCAGCGGCATGAGACTTCTGACGGGTAACGATCTTCCCACCGGCGACGTCGTGTGGTGGGCGGGCAACGGCTGGTCGCGCCATCTCGAAGAGGCGGTCGACGTCGGCACTGCGGGCGAATCGATCCTCACCGCCGAGGAAGGCGCCCGCCGCGTCAACGTCCCCTATCTGATCGAGGCGACGCAGACCGAAGACGGCCCCCGCCCCGCCCACATCAAGGACCGCATCCGCGCGCTTGGACCTACCATGCGGCCGGACCTGACCCTGAAACCCGCGGATCCGGATGCGGGGAGCTGGGTGATATGATTCACGCTACGCCGCTAAGACGCGAAGAGAAGAAGGTTTTGCGCGCAGAGGCGCAGAGGACGCAGAGAGCGTCTGCCGCGCAGCGGCCCTCATTCTCACGCGCCGTAGGGGAAGCGATGATTGCTGCCGCGGACACTAGTCACAAGGGCAACTCTCCGCGTCCTCTGCGCCTCTGCGTGAACAATCCTTCTGTCGGACATACCCATGTATAAATACGACGAATACGACCAGGCGATGGTCGACCAGCGCGTCGACGAGTTTCGCGACCAGGTCCGCCGCCGCCTTTCGGGCGAGCTCACCGAGGACCAGTTCAAGCCGTTGCGGCTGATGAACGGCCTGTATCTGCAGCTCCACGCGTACATGCTCCGCGTCGCGATCCCCTATGGCACGCTCGACAGCCGGCAGATGCGCATGCTCGGCCACATCGCGCGCAAGTACGATCGTGGCTACGGGCATTTCACGACACGCCAGAACCTCCAGTTCAACTGGATCAAGCTCGCCGAGACGCCCGACATCCTCGCCGAACTGGCGACGGTCGAGATGCATGCCATCCAGACGAGCGGCAACTGCATCCGCAACATCAGCAGCGACCAGTTCGCCGGCGCCGCCGCGGACGAGGTCGCCGACCCGCGCGCCTGGGCCGAGCTGATCCGCCAGTGGAGCACGTTCCACCCCGAATTCACTTACCTTCCCCGGAAGTTCAAGTTCGCGGTGATCGCGTCGGACGAGGACCGCGCGGCGATGCGCCTCCACGACATCGGCATCCAGCTGGTCAAGCGTGACGGTGAGTTGGGCGCGAAGATCTTCGTCGGCGGCGGCATGGGCCGCACGCCGATGATCTCCCACGAGATCAAGGACTTCGTCGGATCGGACGACCTGATGAGCTATCTCGAGGCGTGCCTGCGCGTCTACAACCGCTACGGTCGCCGCGACAACATCTACAAGGCGCGGATCAAGATCCTGCTCCACGAGATCGGTCCCGACGAATATCGCCGTCAGGTCGAGGAGGAGTTCGCCGCGGTAAAGGGTCTGGGCCTCGACCCGCCGCGCGCGGAACTCGACCGCATCACTGCGTTCTTCGGCGCTCCCGACTTCGACACGACGCCGGCCGCCGCGATCGATCGCAGCGATCCCGATTTCGCGGTCTGGCTCGACCAGAACGTCAAGGCGCACAAGCAGGATGGCTATGCGATCGTCACGATTAGCCTGAAGCCCGTCGGCGGGATCCCCGGCGACGCCTCCGCCGACCAGATCGACCTGATGGCCGAGCTGGCGGAGCGCTACAGCTTCGACGAACTCCGCGTCAGCCATGCGCAGAACATCGTCCTGCCGCACGTCCGCCAGGCCGATCTGCACGCCGTGTGGTCCGCACTGAACGAGGCCGGGCTCGCCGAGGCGAATCTCGACCTGATCAGCGACATCATCGCCTGCCCCGGCCTCGATTATTGCAGCCTAGCGAACGCACGCTCGATCCCGCTCGCGCAGAAGATCGCAACACGCTTCTCCAGCCTCGAACGTCAGCGCGACCTCGGCGAGCTGAAGCTCAAGATCAGCGGGTGCATCAACGCGTGCGGCCACCATCACGCCGGCCACATCGGCATCCTCGGCGTCGACAAGAAGGGCACCGAAAACTACCAGCTCTCGCTCGGTGGATCGGGCGCGGAGGACGTCAGCCTCGCCAAGATCACCGGCCCCGGCTTCTCCGAGGACGGCGTGGTCGACGCGATCGAACGCGTGACCGATCGCTATCTGCAAGTCCGCGAGGGCGGCGAGCGCTTCCTCGACACCTATCGCCGCGTCGGCTTCGAGACGTTCAAGGAAGCGATCTATGGGTAATCGCCCGATCGTGGAGCAAGCTTCTGCCGCCGCCCCTGCCCCCCATTCCGTCACCCCAGCGGAGGCTGGGGTCTTTCCGTGGCGCGCATCCGGCCCGAACCGGGAGATGCCAGCCTTCGCTGGCATGACGGTCGAGGGGTGGGTGAGGAGCCGGGACCGCATGATGGAGGCCACGGCATGAGCGACTTCACCGTCCTCCGCTTCCGCGACGACGAGCCGCACGACGAGCCCGCGGTCACGCTCGACGCCTTCATCGGCCAGTCCAACGCGACCGCGGTCCGCCTCGAATCGAGCGACGACGCGCGCGCGCTGCTGCCGCAGATCGACCAGCTCGCGCTGATCGAGGTGAGCTTCCCCGGCTACCGCGACGGCCGCGGCTATTCGACCGCGCGGATCCTGCGCGAGGCGGGCTATACCGGCGAGCTCCGCGCAGCAGGCGACGTGCTCGTCGATCAGATCCCGCTGATGCGCCGCTGCGGCTTCGACAGCTTCGCGCCCGAATCGCCGATCGACATCGACGTATTGCGCGCGAGCCTGGCGCGCTACGACACGCCCTACCAGAAGGCGGCCGACGACCGCGTGCCGGTGTGGAAGCTCCGACATGGGTAACGCCTTGCGCAAGCTCGACATGATCGACGTCTCCCCCGCCTTCACGAGCGCCGACGCCGCCGCGATGGAGGCGCGCTTCGCGGGCGTTTCCGCGCAGGAGATGCTGCGCACGTTGCTGACCGGCGAGCTCGCCGGGCGCACCGCCGCGGTCTCGTCGTTCGGCGCGGAGTCCGCGGTGCTGCTGCACATGGTGTCGGAGATCGACCGCGATGTGCCCGTCGTGTTCACCAACACGCAGAAGATGTTCGGCGAGACGCTCGCGTACCGCGACGCGCTCGCCGAGCGGCTGGGCTTCACCGACCTGCGCGTCTTCCGCCCCGATCCGCGGCTGCTCGCGATCAAGGATACCGCCGGCCTGCGCTGGTCCTACGACCCGGACGGCTGCTGCGATTTGCGGAAGGTCGAGCCGCTGCGCCGTGCGCTGGCACCGTTCGACGCGTGGATCTCGGGCCGCAAGGGCTTTCAGTCGGGTACCCGTCAGGCGTTGCCACGGTTCGAGGAGGACGAGGGCCGGTTGAAGATCAACCCGCTCGCCGACTGGGACAAGGCGCGGCTCGATGCCTATTTCGCGGACCACGATCTGCCGCGCCATCCGCTGGAGGCGCAGGGCTATCTCTCGATCGGCTGCGCGCCGTGCACCACGAAGGTCGCGCCGGGTGAAGATCCGCGTGCAGGGCGGTGGCGGAGTTTCGACAAGGTCGAATGCGGTATCCACGCACCGACGAACTACGACCCGATCATCTGATCCCCCGTCATGCTGAACTCGTTTCAGCATCCACCGCACCACAGGCGCTAAAGTCCGCGGCACGGTAGACCCTGAAACAAGTTCAGGGTGACGGGTGGCGGCTCAATATTCCGCGAGATCCGAGAATTTCGTGATCGTCGGATCGAACTTCATCCGCACCTTGCCGGTCGCGCCGTGGCGCTGCTTGGCGATGATGAGTTCGGCGAGACCGTAGACCCGCTCCATCTCCGCTGCCCAGGCGTTGTGATCCTCGAAGATCTTCGCGCTGTCACCCTCGGCCGGCCGCTTGGGCTCCTTCGACGCGACGTAATAGTCCTCTCGGTACACGAACCAGACCATGTCGGCGTCCTGCTCGATCGACCCCGACTCGCGCAGATCCGACAGCATCGGCGTCTTGTCCTCGCGGCTTTCGACCGCGCGGCTGAGCTGCGACAGTGCGAGTACGGGGACGTTGAGGTCCTTCGCCATCGTCTTCAGCCCGCGCGAAATCTCCGAGATTTCCTGCACGCGGTTGCCGTCCTTGCTCTTGCCCGACCCCGTCAGCAGCTGGAGATAGTCGACCACGACCAGCCCGATCTCGTTGTTGTGCCGCCGCTGCAGCCGGCGCACGCGAGTGTGCAGCGCGCCGATGCTGAGACCGCCGGTGTCGTCGATGAACAGCGGCAGGTTCTCGAGCTCGGCCGCCGCGGCCGCGAGCTGCGCGAACTCGGTGCGGCTGATCTTGCCCATGCGGAGCGATTCGGACGAGATCTGCGACTGCTCGGCAAGGATACGCGTTGCCAGCTGGTCGGCTGACATCTCTAGGCTGAAGAACGCGACCTTTGCCCCCACCGAATCGGACGGCGCGATCCCGTCGGCCATGTCACGCATCCAGCGACGTGCGGCGTTGAACGCGATGTTGGTGGCGAGCGAGGTCTTGCCCATGCCCGGACGGCCGGCGAGGATCATCAGATCGCTGTGATGCATGCCGCCGATCTTGGCGTTGATCGAATCGATACCCGTGGTGACACCCGACAGGTTGCCGCCCGAATTCAGCGCGCGCTCGGCCATCTTGACCGCTGCGGTGGTCGCCTGCGCGAAGGTCTTCACCGCATTCTCGGTGCCGCCATCGGCCGAGACCTTGAACAGCTCCTCTTCGGCCAGCTCGATCTGCGCGCGCGGATTGACCTCCTCGGAGGTATCCATCGCGCGCTCGACCAAGGTCCGCCCGACCGACACCAGCGAGCGCAGCATTGCGAGGTCGTAAATCTGCGCCGCGAACTGCCGCGCACCGATCAGCCCGGCGCCGCTGCCGGTCAGGCTCGCGAGATAGGCGGGCCCGCCCAGCTCGCGCATCCCCTCGTCCGCGTCGAACATCGGGCGCAGCGTCACCGGGGTCACCAGCATGTCGTTGCCGCGCAGCGTCTTGATCGCGGCGAAGATGCGGCCGTGGACGGGTTCGAAGAAATGCGCAGGCTCCAGCCGGTCGACCAGGTCGTCGGCGAGCCGGTTGTCGATCATCATCGCGCCGAGCATCGCGGCTTCGGCCTCGACGTTGCGCGGAAGCTGAGGGGTCTCGGGGACGGGGACGGGGAATGCGAGCGTTGCCATCCGCTTCGTGTACGCATCGCGACCCCGTGTTCCAAGCAAGCTGCGGCGGAATGATGGGGATAAGTCGGGCAAGTGACACGCGCCGCGCGCCTCGCTATCGCGGGGCCATGGCCGACCCCCGGATCATCGCTGTGGAACTCGACGAGCGCTCGCTCGGCTGGCGCTCGGCCGATGTCGAGCAGGAGCGCCGGATCGCGATCTTCGACCTGATCGAAGGCAATTATTTCGCGCCGCAGCGTCCGCAGGCGGACGGGTATGCCGGCCCCTACCGGATCAAGCTGGAATCGGAGGAGGGCCGCCTCGGCATTCATATGTACCGCGAGGACGGCACGCATATCGAGACGCTGGTGCTCGCGCTCGGTCGCTTCCGCCGGCCGATCAAGGACTATTTCGCGATCTGCGACAGCTATTACCAGGCGATTCGCGCGTCGACCCCACAACAGATCGAGACCGTCGACATGGCCCGCCGCGGCATCCACAACGAGGCGGCCGAACTCCTGCGCGAACGCCTCGCGGGCAAGATCGACGTCGATTTCGACACTGCGCGGCGACTGTTCACGCTGATCTGCGTGCTGCACATCCGTTGATGGACGCCCGCTAATGTACGGTCTGTGGAAAACCGCCTGCGTGCTTGCCGCGATCGGCCTGCTCGCGATCATCGGCTGGCATTATGCCACCGGATGGCACCCCGCGGCGAAGGACTATCCGCTCCAGGGCATCGACCTCGGCGAGGCGCCGGGACCGGTCGAATGGGGCACGGTGCGCGCTCGCGGCGCCGACTTCGCCTATATCGTCGCGACGTCGGGCACCGACCGCCGCGATCCCGCCTTCGAGGGCAATTGGGCAGCACTTCCCGAGGCCGGGCTTCGGCGGGGTGCGGTGCATGTCTTCTCGCTTTGCCAGCGCGCGGACGAGCAGGCCAATGCCTTCAACACCTTCGTCCCGCAGGCCGGCGACGCCCTGCCCGCCGCGGTCGATATCGCGTTCCACGCCGACTGCACCGCCCGTCCCGATCGCGCCGTGCTGATCGAGGAACTCGCGCGATTCGTCACGATGGTCGAGACGCACACCCGCAAGCCCGTGCTGTTGCGGATCACGAAGCCGGTGGAGTCGACCTATCGCCTGTCGGAAGCGCTCGCCCGCCCGGTCTGGTCGGTGGCCAATGTCTTCGTGCCGCACTATGCCGCCCGGCCTTGGCGGATGTGGCGCGCGAGCGACTTCCGCCGTATCGACGGAATCGAAGGACCGGTGAATTGGGACGTGGTGGCACCATGAACGAAGCGACGACACTCGTGGCCGCGGCCCGCCGGGCTGCGGAGAACGCGCACGCACCCTATTCACGCTTCGCGGTCGGCGCCGCGGTCCTGCTCAGCGATGGCAGCATCGTGACGGGTGCCAATGTCGAGAACGCGTCCTATGGCCTGTCCCTGTGCGCGGAAACCGTCGCGATCGCCACCGCGAGCGCGGCAGGGCGCCTGCGCGACGTCGTCGCAATCGGCGTGATCGGCGGCGCGATGGATGCCGATGGCCGGGCGAGCGGTACGACGCCGGTCAGCCCCTGCGGCCGGTGCCGCCAGGTGCTGAACGAGGCTGCACAGCTGGCGGGTATCGACCTGCCCGTTCATTGCGGTGCGGCCGACGGCGACGCGATCCGGAGCTATCGGTTGTCCACGTTGCTACCCGACGCGTTCGGGCCGGCCGATCTGGGGATTGACTGACCACCCCCCGTCGGCGACGTCGTGACCGGGACGGACGGGCACATCCCACCAGAACCGCGGTGCCGCCCCGGGAGCCAGCCATCGTGTCCGACGCAGCCGATCCCATTGCCCGAGCCGATCGATCCGGTGTCCTTCCCGTCCTGATCGCCGCTGCGGTTCTGCGCGTGCTCTGGATGTACGGCGCGCAGGGGCTTGCACCGGTCGGCCCCGAAGAGGCCGGCGAAGCGACACGCGTGGCCATCAGCGTCTCGCTCGGCAAGGGCCTTGCCGACGCGTTTCCCGGCCTCGGCCCGACCGCGCACATGCTGCCGTTGCCACCGCTGGTCGCGGGCGGGGTGATCCACCTGTTCGGTGGCGCCGGGGCACCGGCCGCCGTCGCGCTCACGGTCTGGGCGCTCGTGCAGGTTGGTGTCGGATATCTGCTTCTCGACCGGCTGTTCCGTACCATTGACATGGCGCCCGAGACGCGGCGGGCGGGACTGGCTCTGCTGTGCCTGGTGCCGGTCTTCGCGCCCGAAGAGACGATCAGCTTCCGCTACTGGGAGGGCGCGCTCGCCGTCTGTATAGGGACCGCAGCATTGGCCTTCCTCTTCCATCTTCGGCGCCGCGCTACCATCCGCCCGCGTGATCTGATCGTGGCCGCTGCCATTCTCTCCGCTGGCGCCTTTGTGAGCCCGGCGGTCGGCCTCGCCTCGGGCATATGCTGGGCTCTGTTCGCGCTGACCCGGCTGTCGCCACGCGAGATACTCCTGTTTGCGACGGCGACCGTGCTTGCCACCGCGCTCTGGGCGGTGCCGTGGACCATACGCAACATCGCGGTCCTCGATGCACCGATCGTCGTTCGCAGCAATTTTGGGCTGGAACTCGCCATCGGCAATCACGCGGCGGCGGTTGCGCCCGCCGATCCCGCCGTCACGTTCAGGGACCGCCTTCAGGCCGTCCATCCCTATCACGGGCTGACACCCTATCGTCGTGCCAGGACGATGGGCGAGGTCGGCTATGCCAAGGCCGTCGGTCGAGCGGCGGAGACCTGGATCGCCGCGAACCCTGTTGCCTTCCTGACATTGTGCGGTCGGCATTATCGGCAGTTCTTCCTCCCCGAGCCCTGGCAGTTCGCCTTCAGCCAGAGCGACGTGCTGCCCGTGGCCCGTTCAGTCCTCATGCGACTCGTTGCCGTCGCCGGGATCGTCTCACTGATGCTGGGGATATGGCGTCGGCGGTTCGGTTATCGGACGCTCGCGGTGTATCTGGCCGTGGTCGGGATGCCCTACGCCCTCGTCCAGCCGGTCCCGCGCTACAGCTATCTGATCTATGGCCTGTTCTGCTACCTGGCGGCGGACCTGATCACCAATGCCAGGCGCCGGGTCCCGCCGCCCGGGGACCGGCCCGTGGAGCGCGCCTGCGCATAGTCCCTTGCCCCGCCACCGCATCCGCGCGAAAGCACGCCGCGAAGGGGAGCCACCATGTCCGTCCTGTCCGACCGCTGGATCCGCGAGCGCGCGCTTGCCGATCGCATGATCGAGCCGTTCCACGAGGCCCAGCGCCGCGACGGCTGCATCAGCTACGGCCTGTCCTCCTATGGCTATGACGCACGCGTCGCCGACGAGTTCAAGATCTTCACCAACGTCGACAGCGCGATCGTCGACCCGAAGGATTTCGCGGCGAACAGCTTCGTCGATCGCAAGACCGACGTCTGCATCATCCCGCCGAACAGCTTCGCGCTCGCGCGCACGGTCGAGTATTTCCGCGTGCCGCGCGACGTGCTGGTGATCTGTCTCGGCAAGTCGACCTATGCGCGCTGCGGGATCATCGTCAACGTGACGCCGCTCGAACCCGAATGGGAGGGCCATGTCACGCTGGAATTCTCGAACACCACGCCGCTGCCCGCCAAGATCTACGCGAACGAGGGCGCCTGCCAGTTCCTGTTCCTGCAGGGCAACGAGCCGTGCGAAGTCAGCTATGCCGACCGGGCGGGCAAATATATGGGCCAGCGCGGCGTGACGTTGCCGCGCCTCTAAACCGAAGGCCCGGCGCCGCGCGCAATCGCTGCGGCGCTACTGGTTTACCGCATGACGCGGTATGGGCACGGAGAGCGGGTCGCAGGCGCGACCCGGCCCCCTAGCGATCGCGGATCAGCGCGTCGCAATCTGCGGCGCGAACCGTGCGAGGGCGCGCTCCGCGAGCGCATGCGACGACACCACCGCGCCCGACGGTGTATCCAGCGCTACCGCCGGCTTGTCGAGGACCGCGGCGTAGAGCGCCTTGGCCTGCGCGTCGCGCCCGGTCTGTCGATACACGGCGGCGAGGTTCAGCATCAGCTCGGGACGATCGGGGAAGATGCGCCGCTCGGCGACGATCCGCTGCTCCGCCGCGGGCATGTTGCCGGCCGCGATCTGCGTATAGCCGGTACGTTCGGCTGCCAGTGCGGGCGTCGCCGCGCCGGCGAGGGTGAGCACGATCAGGGAAAATCCACGCATGTCCGGTCTCCTCACGACCTTCCTGATCGGAAGGTTTCACTTTTGTGACACTGGTGTGTCACTTCCGTGACTGTCATGCAAGGGGCCGTGTGTAAGGGAATCTACGCACAACGAAAAAGGGCGGCCCCGAAGGACCGCCCTTGATCATTCGACAGTGTCGCGGACCTAGAAGTCGTTGCGATACTGCTCGTTGCCGATGAAGCCGAGCTTGGTGATCGCGGAGCGCTTCACCACTGCGAGCGTCCGGTCCACGACCTCGTACCGCGCCTGCGGATCGGGCTGGAAGTGGAGCTCTGGCTCGGGGTTCATCCCGGCGCTCTGGTCGAGATACTGACGCAAGGTCACCTCATCGACCGGCGAACCGTTCCACGAAACCACGCCGGCCGGATCGATCGAGATCTTGTTCTTCTGCGGATCGACCGGGTTCTGCGGCTGGTTCTTGCTGTTGACCGGAAGATCGACCTTCACCGCGTGCGTCTGAATCGGGATCGTGATGATGAACATGATGAGGAGAACGAGCAGGACGTCGATCAACGGCGTCATGTTCATTTCCATCATCGGGCCGTCGTCTTCTTTGCCGCCGCTCATTGCCATCTAATGCTACTCCTAAATACGTCCCGAGCGCTTAACCGCGGTCGGTGGTGCCGCCGGGGGGCGGCTCGGAGATGAAGCCGACGCGGGCGAAGCCGGCGCGCTGCATCGTATAGATCGTGCCGCCGATGCACTTGTACGGCGTGTTCACGTCGCCGCGGATATGCGCCTCGGGCAGTTCCAGACCGGCGGCATTCGGACCACCCTGACGATCGATCTCGGCCTTCAGCTTGGCCACGGCCCGGTCGAGCAGCTCGGTCGAGGTGACCGGGCTCATGCCCCAATACACCGCGCAGCTGCCGTCCGCATTCGTCGTCACCGACAGCGAGACGTTCTCGGGCTTGGTCGTCGTCGGATCGAACTTGACCTCGGGCAGCTTGAGCTGGACCGCCTGGACGGCGACGGTCGTCGTCACCAGGAAGATGATCAGGAGCACGAGCATGACGTCGACCAGCGGCGTCGTATTGATGTCCGATATCGATTTCTCGGTGGAATCGCCACCAACACTCATCGCCATGTGCGAACTATCCTATTCTTGTAATCGCCACCGGAACCGCCGGTGGAAAGGAAGCGGGGCCGCCGACAGCAGCCCCGCCTTCTCGTCTTAGTTGGCGCGCGGCACGCCACCGGTCTGACCGGCGGTCGCGGTGGTCGTCGCGGGCTTGCCCGGGACCGGCTTGGCAGCCGTCGCGCCGACCGGACGCACGGCGCCGTTCGAAGCGAGGAAGCCGAGCACGTCGTTCGAGAAGGACGACAGGTCCTCGGCGATCGACTTGTTGCGACGCTGCAGCCAGTTGTACGACAGCACCGCGGGAACCGCGACGACGAGGCCGAGTGCGGTCATGATCAGTGCTTCACCGACCGGCCCTGCGACCTTGTCGATCGATGCCTGGCCCGACGCGCCGATCTTCACGAGCGCGCGGTAGATGCCGATAACCGTACCGAACAGACCGATGAACGGCGACACCGAACCGACCGTCGCGAGGAAGGCGAGACCGCCACCCAGCTTCGAGTTGATCGCGGCTTCCGAACGCGCCAGCGAACCGTGCAGCCAGTCATGCGCCTCGACCGGATCGGTCAGCTTGGCGTGCTGGTCCTGGGCGGCCAGGCCGTCGTCGACGATCTGCTTGTAGGCCGAGTTCTTCTCGAGCTTGGCCGAGCCCTCGCGCAGCGAGTTCGACTGCCAGAAGCCCTGGCGAACGCGCTTGGCCTGGTTGATCAGCTTCTGCTGCTCGAACAGCTTCGAGAACAGGATGTAGAACGACACGACCGACATCAGCACCAGGATGGCGAACACGGACTGCGAGATGAGGCCGCCTTCGCGAAGTGCAGCCTGCAGGCCGTACGGGTTGTCGCCGGGGGCGGCGGCACCCGCCGCTGCAAGGATAGTGGTGATCATGATGGGTTTGTCCTCTGACTAGTCAATTTCGTTCGTAATGAAGATTCGAATTGCGATTACTGCGGCGGCATCCGCCACGTCACGCGCCTCGAAGACGACGACCGGATCGGGTTGCCCGACTGGTCCAGCGCTGGCGAATAGCGTCCGCGCCGCGTGATCGCCGCACAGGCCGCACGATCGAGCGCCGAAGAACCGCTGGACTGGGTAACCCGGCAATTCTCGACACGGCCAGCCGTGTTGATGTCCCAGGCGATCGCGGTCGTACCCTCTTCCTGGGCACGCAGCGAGCTCGGCGGATAATCGTCCGTCGAAACCCATTCCGCCGGGTTGCCCTTGGCACCGGCTGCCTTGTTCACCACCGGCGCAGGCGGCGCTGGTGCGACCGCTGGCGAAGGCGGCGCAGGCGGCGCGGTCGGCTGGCTCAGCGGAATGATCGACGTCGTCGTCACCGCGGGTGCAGGAGACGGCGTTACGACCAAGGGCGGCGGCACGACGACCGTGGTCGGCGGCGGCGGCAGGTTTGGCTGGTCAGGCGGCGGCGGCGGGGGCTCGTCGGGCGGAGGCGGCGGCGGCGGCGGCTCCACGTCGAACGTATTAAGCTTTTCTTGGGCCTTTTTCACGTACTGGTACGCGAGGCCGGTGACGAAAGCATAGCCCAAGGCCGCATGAATCAGCGCGACGATAACGATCGCGACGATTTTGCCTCCGGACATCTTCTGGTCAACATAGGCCATTCAGAAACGACACTCCCTCAATCTGCCTGTCCCGGACGCGGCTCGGCGTCGAAGGCGCAGAACACAAAAACGTCTTCCGTGGGCCGGAATATCCACGGGGCAGCGTGCAAGTCCTATCGCCACGCCTTGCGACACGCAAACGCTTTGTCGGACGCAACAAACGTACAAGCGCATGATGACGGGATTATTTCTGTTTCGTTCATGCAGGATGGCTTACCGAAGGGACATGATCGCCCTTCACCATACCACCATCGCGCTGGTAGCGCTCGCACTGTCCACGCTGCCGGCGGTGGCGCAAGTCCCGCCGCAAACTGGGATTTCCGCGCCGTCGGCCCCCGCGATCGCCGCGGGGCTCGCCTATGCCGACCTGACCGACCTGGTGCTCGCGGCCCCGATCATCGCCGATGCCACGGTCCGGTCGGTGAGCCGGATCAAGGGGGCCGAGGCCGCGGGCGTCGGGCCCAGCGACGCGCGCCTCTACGTCGAAGTCGACGTGACGTCGCTGATCCGCGGGGCGCAGGGCCTGCCGCCACGAATCGGATATGTGCTCGACGTGGCGCTCGATGCGCGGGGCAAAGTGCCCAACCTGAAGAAGTCCCGCATCCTCCTCCTCGCCCGCCCCGTTCCCGGTGCGATCAACCAGGTCCAGCTTGTCGCGCGCGACGCGCAGCTGCCCTGGACGCCCGATACCGATTCGCAGCTGCGCACGATCGCCCGCGACGTGCTGGCGGCCGACGCGCCGCCGGTTATCACGGGGGTCGGTAACGCCTTCCATGTGCCCGGCGCGCTGCCCGGCGAAGGCGAGACGCAGGTGTTCCTGACCACCGCCGACCAGCGTCCGGTGTCGCTCTCGGTACTCCGCCGCCCCGGCGAGCAGCCGCGCTGGGCGGTCGCGCTGAGCGAGATCGTCGACGAAGCGGCGGGACCGCCGGCGCGCGATACGCTGCTGTGGTACCGCCTCGCCTGCGCGTTGCCCGCGACGCTGCCGCCGCAGAGCACTGCCGCGCTGGAAGCGGCGGACGCCACTGTCGCGCAGGAGGATTATCGCTTCGTCATGGGTGCGCTGGGCGAGTGCGGGCGGACCCGCCGCTGACGCCTCTTCGGTTACCCTGACGCCCCCTCCTCCCGTCATCCTGAGCCCTGGATCCGGATCAAACCCGCGATGACGGTTGGGTAACGTCCAGGATCTGCCCGGTCGTCGATCGCGCGTTTTCGAGGTACGCAACCGCGGCCTCGACGTCGTGCGCATCCGCCCCGACGCCGGGCACGACTGCGTTGACCCGCATCGCGGGCGCGCGCTCGATCGCGAGCGGGGCGATCGCTGCACGCGCCAGCGCCATCTCCAGCGGCGCGCGGGGCGCGATCACCAGCACGATCGACTCACCAGTCGCGCCCCGCACGCAGGCAGCCAGGTCCTCCGTCGCTGCGAGGTCGATCCTCACCGCCGGTGCCGAACGAGCGTCACCCCGATCGACTCCCCAGCCTCCGCGATTGCCAGCTTGACGATCTTCACCGTTACCTTGAGCACGCGCGCATCCTGCAGGAACAGGGTTTCGCAGATATGGTCCGCGACCGCCTCGATCAGCGTGAAGTGCACGCCCGGCGGCAGCGCGTCGGTGGCTGCGTGCTTCAGCTCCATATAGTTCTTCGACGCCGACAGCGGCGTGTCGGGGGCGAAATGCGGCGGACAGGCCAGATCGACGGTCAGCGAGATACGCAGCGGCTGCGGCAGGTGCGTCTCCTCCGAATAGATGCCGGTCAGGACCGGCACTTCGATGTCGTGCACCTCGAGCTGAAGACTGTCTTCCATGCTCGCGCCTCTAGGATCACGGGAGCGTGACGGCAATCCACTTGGGTAATCCACTTGCGTTCGCGCACCCGACCGGTAAAGCGCGCGGCCTTCGGCGTCGCAGCGCAAGGCGCAGCCGCGATCGTACGAGCGGGAAGAGTGCCGATGATCACGATCGTACGTCTGGATAGCGTCGCCCCCGCCGCCGTGGAAGCGCTGCTCGACCGCGCGTTCGAACCCGGTCGCCACCGTCGCACCGCCTATATCGTGCGTGGCGACGGGCATGCGATCCCGACACTCAGCTTCGCCGCGATGCTGGACGGTGCGCTGGTCGGCAGCATCCAGTGCTGGCCGGTGGCGCTCGTCGCCAGCGACGACATCGTCCATCCGGTCGTGATGGTGGGCCCCGTCGCGGTCGATCCGGCGCACCAGATGCACGGTATCGGCCGCATGCTGATGACCGCGGCACTGGACGCGGCGGCTGCGCACGGGCTTGACGACGCCATGATGCTGATCGGCGACCCCGAATATTACGGCCGATTCTTCGGCTTCACGGCTGAGCGTACAGCCGGCTGGGTACTGCCCGGTCCGGTCGAGCGCCACCGCCTGCTCGCGCGCGGTGCGGCGGTGCCCGCCATCGCCGGCACGCTCGGTCCGCGGATCGCCGCGCCCGCCTGAAGGCTTTACGCGGGCAGCCGCCTTTACGGCGGAGATCGCCGGGCCTACCTCGCACGCATGCCCATGGATCCCCTGCCCGACCTCGCCTCGCTCAGCCTCGCCGATATCGCCCGACTGGCCGCCGACGCCAAATTGCCGCCGGTCGCCAGCTGGAACCCGACGCATTGCGGCGACAGCGAGATGCGGATCGCGCGCGACGGCACCTGGTATCACCAGGGGACGCCGATCGGTCGTGAGACGATGGTGCGGCTGTTCTCGACGATCCTGCGGCGCGAGCCCGACGGCGGCTATGTGCTCGTCACTCCCGTCGAAAAGCTCGACATCGCCGTCGAGGACGCGCCGTTCGTCGCGGTCGAGATGAAGGCCGAGGGTGAAGGGCGCGATGCGAGCCTCGCCTTCCGGCTCAACACCGGCGACCTCGTCACCGCCGGCCCCGCGCACCCGCTGCGCTTCGCCGAGGATGCCGACGGCCCCCGCCCCTATCTGATGGTCCGCGGCGGAATGGAGGCGCTGATCGCGCGCCCGATCTATTACGAGCTTGCCGAACGCGCGATCGACGGGGGCGAGACCCCGCCCGGAATCTGGAGCGACGGCGATTTCTTCGCGCTGGAGCCCGCGGCGTGAGTCTCGCCGAACGGCTGGCGACAGCGCTGGCCCGCGACATCGATCCGGGCCTCGTGACGCTTGGCGACCGCGAGGACGCGCCGGGTGAGGCGCTCCACGAGGCCGCCGTGCTCGTCGCGATCACCGACCGCGCCGCGCCCGGCATCATTCTGACCAAGCGGACCGAGACGCTGCGCCGGCATGCGGGACAGATCGCGTTCCCCGGCGGTCGCGTCGATCCGGGCGAGGACGCCGTCGCCGCGGCGTTGCGCGAGGCGGAGGAAGAGGTCGCCTTGCCCAGCCATGCCGTCACCGTGGTCGGTGCAGTCGAGCGCTATCGCACCGTCACCGGCTATCACGTCACCCCGGTGATCGGCGTCGTCCCTCCCGACCTGACGCTGCATCCGAGCGAAGCCGAGGTCGCCAGCGTCTTCGAAGTGCCGATCGCCTTCCTGTTCGACCCCGTCAACCAGGTCCGCGCGAGCGCGGCATGGCAGGGAGGCACACGCCATTTCTACGAGATCACCTGGCAGGACCGCCGCATCTGGGGCGCGACCGCTGCGATGATCGTCAACCTCTCGCACCGACTGGCCGGGCTGTGACGGTGCTCCCCGACGCGTCCTGGCGGCACCGCCCCGGGCTCGACCGGCTGGCAGCCGCGCTTGGCGCGGACGACGGTGCCGCGCGCTTCGTCGGCGGCGCGGTGCGCGACACGTTGCTGGGCCTCGAGGTCGCGGATATCGACATCGCCACCTCGCATGCGCCGACCGAGGTCATCGCCCGGCTGGAAGACGCCCGGATCAAGGCGATCCCGACGGGGCTCGCGCACGGTACCATCACCGCGATCGTCGACGGAGCACCGGTCGAGGTGACGACGCTGCGCCGTGACGTGACCACCGACGGCCGCCACGCCGTCGTCGCTTATACCGACGACTGGCGCGAGGACGCCGCGCGCCGCGACTTCACGATGAACGCGCTCTACGCGGATCCCGCGACCGGCGAGATCTTCGACTATTTCGGGGGCCTCGACGACCTCGACGCCCGGCACGTCCGCTTCATCGGCGACCCGCTGCAGCGTATCGCCGAGGACCATTTGCGCATCCTGCGGTTCTTCCGCTTTCACGCCAGGTTCGGTGCGGAGATCGACGCCGCCGGCCTGTCCGCCTGCACCGCGCGCGCCAACGACCTGATGGCGCTGTCGCGCGAACGGATCGCGAGCGAAGTCCTGAAGCTGCTCGTGACCACGGGCGCGGTTACGGTCGTCCGGCTGATGGTCGAGCACGGTATTTTTCGCGCGGTCCTGCCCGAGATCGACGCTGCGGGCGCCGACCGCCTAGGCGCGCTGGCGGAGCGCGAACGCGCTGCGGACGTGGCACCCGATCCGATCCGCCGGCTCGCCGCGGTGATCCCGGGGGCCGACGCCGAATCGGTCGGCGCCAGGCTGAAACTCTCCAATGCCGACCGCAAACGACTGATCGCCGCGACCGCCGGCCCCGGGTCGGAAGGCCCGCGCGCGCTGGCGTACCGGGCAGGTCCCGTCGGCGCGACCGACCGCCTGTTGCTGTCGGGGGCAGACATCGCGCCGATCCGCGACTGGTCGCCGCCGGCGTTGCCGATCAACGGCGGCGCACTCGTCGCGCGCGGCTTGCGCAAGGGACCCGACGTGGCGGCGATGCTGCGCCGGATCGAGACCCAGTGGATCGCCGAGGACTTTCCCGACGCGGCACGGCTGTCCGCGATCGCGGACGCCTGGGTGGTGGAAGCGCTCGCCTGACCGCGGTCCGCCGCGCGGCGGGGTTCAGGTAGACTGGGTTCAGGACGGCGGGGCCGCGAACCCCAGCATCGCGAACGCCGCGTCCGCCGCCAGCGGTCGTGCGAAGAAATAGCCCTGGCCATAGGTGCATCCGAGCGCCGCGAGCGTCTGCGCCAGCTCGTTGGTCTCTACGCCTTCGGCAGTGGTCTTCATGCCCAGCGCCTGCGCCAGGCTGAGGATCGCGCGGACGATCGAGACCTTGTCGCGGTCCGCCAGCATCTCGGTCACGAAGCTGCGATCGATCTTGAGCACGTCGATCGGCAGCTTCTGCAGATAGGCGAGGTTCGAATACCCCGTGCCGAAATCGTCCATCGCCAGCGTCGTGCCGAGCGATTTGAGCGCGTGCATCGCGCCCGCAATGCGGTCGGGATCGCTGACGATCGCGCTCTCGGTCAGCTCCAGCGTGAAGCGATGCCCGCTCAACCCGGTGGCCGCGAGCGCTGCCGCGACGACCGGCGCGATGTCGTCGCGCTGCAACTGGATCGCCGACAGGTTCACCGCGACCTTGACGCCGCAATTGCCGCCCGCCGCCAGATCCCACGCCGCCAGCGTCCGTGCCGCCTCCTCGATCGCCCAGCGGCCGAGCGGGACGATCAGTCCGGATTCCTCGGCGACCGGGATGAAGTCGTTCGGCGCATATTCGCGGCCATCCTCGTCGGTCCAGCGCGCCAGCGCCTCGAACGACGTCACCCGGCCGGTCGCCAGGTCACAGATCGGTTGATAGGTCAGGTGCAGCCGGCGATTCTCGATCGCGCGACGCAGGGCGGTCTCCATCGCGAACGCGTCGCGCGCGATCGTGAAATCCTGCGTCAGGTAGGATTCGGACCGGCCGCTGACCTTGGCGCGCTTCACCGCGAACTGCGCGTGGCGGACGAGCTCGGCGCCCTCGCCCGGCTCGTCGGCGCCGTAGGCGATGCCCACCGAACATTCGACGCTGATCTCGTAGGTCGTGAGCCGGAACGGCGTCGCCAGCGTCTGGCGGATCCGGCGGGCCAGCTGGTGCGCCTCGTCCCGGTTGTCGTCGATCGCCATGAGGATGCCGAACTGGTCGCCGCCCAGCCGCGCCAACGTGTCGCGCGCGCGGAGCGCACCCTTGATCCGCCGCGCGACCGTGATCAGCAGTTCGTCGCCGGCCAGGCTGCCGAGGCAGGCGTTGAGCCGACCGAACCGATCCAGGTCGATCGCCAGCACCGCGACGTTATCGCGATCGGCCTCGCGTTCGAGAATGTCCTCGAAACCCTCGCGATTCGGCAGCCCGGTCAGGCTGTCGGTCGTCATCTCGCGCTGCATGCTGCGTTCGGTATGGACGCGAGAGGTCTGGTCGACGAACATCACCATGCAGCGGTCGTGGACCGCGACCGACGAGCGCGCGATCGTCACGCGGTAATAGCGGCAGTCGACGACCTCGCCGATCGTCCATTCGAACTCGGTGCGAACCTGACCCGCGTCGAGGAACGTCGTGATCCGATCGCCCAGCGCCGCCAGCATCGGCGACCGTTCCGAAACCACGCCGAACCCGGCCAGCCGATAGGCGCGGTTCGTCGCGTACACCGATAGCGCGCCATCCTGGCGGCACACCTGGACCGCTGGGATCGGTACCAATTCGAGCGCGCGCGTAACCAGCTCTACCGAAACGATTTCGGTCGGTTCTACATGGGGCGCGGTCGATGCCATGCGACCCGCCTAGTCCAGTCTTCGTTAAGACGTTCTGAAGGACGCAAGTTCGTTACAAAAACAAATAAAACCGTTTTATCCAAAACGATTATCGCGGGGGAACCCGGTTGGGGGCATTCGACCCGCCGCACCGCGTGCAGCCCGCCACGGACCCAGGTCGGATTCGGTCCGCACGCGCCCCGTCCCGCCGCCCATCGGCCAGCTCAATCCGGTCGAGAATTCGAACGTGATAGCGTCCGCCAGTCCGCCGTCGCGGTAGCGCTGCATCTGCAGCCCCTGCCCGCGCGTCATCTCGACCAGTTCGGCGAGCGGGAACACCAGCATCTTTCGGTTGTCGCCGATCGCCGCGACGTAATCGTCGGTCGCCGCGATCGGGCGCACCAGCTTCAGCGTCTCGCCGGGCCGCGGCGTCATCACCGTCTTCCCCTTGCGCGTCTCGGCGACGACGTCCGCGGCAGTCACCACGAAACCACGGCCGTCGGTTGCCGCGACCATCAGCTTGGCCTGCTTGTTCGCGGGCAGCAGCGCGACGATGCCGACGCTGCCGTCGAGGTCGATCATCGCGCGCACCGGCTCACCGAACCCGCGTCCGCCTGGCAGCTTGTCCGAGGCGAGCGTGTAGAAGCGCCCGTTCTCCGCCGCGAGCAGCAGCTTGTCGGTGGTCTGCGCATGGAAGGCAAAGGCGGGGCCGTCGCCTTCCTTGAACTTCAGCGCCTCGGGGCTCGCCAGATCGTTGTGCCCGCGCATCGCCCGGATCCAGCCGCGCTGCGACAGGATCACGGTGATCGGCTCGCGCTCGATCATCGCCTCGAGCGGGATGTCGCGCGTCGGCGCGGCTTCCTCGATCGTCGTGCGGCGCTTGCCGAGCGGCGTCTCGTGCCCATAGCGGTCGCGTACCTTGGTCAGGTCGCGCTTCATCCGATTCTGCTGCTTGCGCGGCGAATCGAGCAAGGCGGCGAGGTCGGCGCGCTCCTTGTCGAGCTTGTCGCGCTCGGTCTTGATCTCGAACTCTTCCAGCCGCCTGAGCGAACGCAACCGCATGTTGAGGATCGCCTCCGCCTGACGATCGGTCAGATTGAATTCGGCGATCATCACCTTCTTGGGCTCATCCTCGGTGCGGATGATCTCGATCACGCGGTCGAGGTTGAGATAGGCGACGAGATAGCCGTCGAGCAGCTCGATCCGGTCGGCGATCTTCTCCAGCCGGTGCTGCGTCCGCCGTGTCAGCACGACGAACTGATGCTCGACCCACGCCGACAGCGCCTCGCGCAAGGACATCACCCGCGGCGTGCGATCCTTGTCGAGCACGTTGAGGTTGAGGCTCACGCGCGTCTCGAGGTCGGTCAGCCGGAACAGCCCGTCCATCAGCACCTGGGCATCGACGGTGCGGCTGCGCGGTTCGAGAACGATGCGCACCTCGGCGTCCGATTCGTCGCGGACGTCGGCGAGGATCGGCAGCCGCTTGGCGTTGATCAGCTCGGCGATCTGCTCGATCAGCTTGCCCTTCTGGATCCCGTACGGGATTTCGGAAATGACGACCTGCCAGCCGCCGCCCTTCTCGCGCTCGATCGTCCAGCGCGCGCGGACGCGGAAGCCCCCGCGGCCGGTCGCATAGGATTCGCGCATCACGGCGGGCGGATCGACGACCAGACCGCCGGTCGGGAAGTCCGGTCCCTTCACGTGCTCGAGGATCATCGCATCATCGGCATCCGGCCGGTCGACCAGCATGATCGCGGCGTCGAGCAGCTCGGCGGCGTTGTGAGGCGGGATGCTCGTCGCCATCCCGACCGCGATCCCCGCGGCGCCGTTCGCGAGCAGGTTGGGGAACAGCCCCGGGAACAGCTCGGGCTCTTCCTCCTCGCCGTTATAGGTCGGTCGGAGGTTGACCGCGTTCTCGTCGAGTCCGTCCATCAGGTCGACCGCGACCTGCGTCAGCCGGGCTTCGGTGTAGCGATAGGCGGCGGCGTTATCGCCGTCGATGTTGCCGAAATTGCCCTGCCCGTCGACCAGCGGATAACGCATCGCGAACGACTGCGCCAAGCGCACCATCGCGTCGTAGACCGACTGGTCGCCATGCGGATGATATTTGCCGATCACGTCGCCGACGACGCGCGCGCACTTCTTGTACCCCTGGGCGGGATCGAGCTTCAGCAGCCGCATCGCCCAGAGCAGGCGGCGATGCACGGGTTTCAGCCCGTCGCGCACGTCGGGCAACGACCGCGCGGTGATCGTCGACAGGGCGTAGACGAGATACCGCTCGCTGAGTGCGCTGTCGAACGGGGCGTCGACGATGCTGTCGAACGGGTCTTTGAAGTCGCTGGTCATTGCGGGTGACGCTAGCATCCGCGCCGCCCGCGATCAAAGCCCGCACGAGACGAATGCCCCCTTTCTGTTCCGTCTGGCGCGGAATGTCCCGCCGACGCTGTAGCAATCGCGCCCCGTTCCGCTCTACGAACGGCGGATGCTCACCGCCCTCGCCACCCTGCTTCTCGCACCCGCTGCCGCCCTGCTGACATGGGATGACCTCACCACGCGCCCCAAGCCCAGGGCGGACGCGACGATCGCCTATGGTTCGGACCAGATGCAGAAGGTCGATGTCTGGCTGCCGAAGGGCAAGGGCCCGTTCCCGGTCGTGGTGATGGTCCATGGCGGCTGCTGGACGACCGGCATCGCCGACCGCAGCCTGATGAACTGGGTCGCCGACGATCTGCGGAAAGACGGGATCGCGGTGTGGAACATCGATTATCGCGGGGTCGACCGGACCGGCGGCGGCTATCCGGGAACCTTCGCAGATGCCGGCAAGGCCGCCGACCAACTCGCGGTGAACGCACGCAAATATCATCTCGATACGCGCAAGGTCGTCGCGATCGGCCATTCCGCCGGCGGGCATCTCGCGCTGTGGCTCGCCGCCCGGCCGCGGATCGCGCCGACGAGCCCGCTGCGCGTCGCGTATCCGCTGCGGATCGCGCATGTGATCAGCCTGGGCGGCCTGCCCGACCTCGAGGCGACTGCCGCGAGCCCCGACAATGGCTGCGGCACCGATGTGGTCGCGGCACTGGTCGGCAAGCCCGCCCCCGGACGCACCGACGTCTATGCCGACACCTCGGTCCCGCGACTGCTGCCACTCAAGATCCCGCAGGAACTGGTCAACGGCCACGAGGACACGATCATCCCGTTCCGCATGGCCACCGACTATGGCTCCAAGGCCAGGGCAGCGGGCGACACCGCGACGCTCCACACCGTGCCCGCCACCGGCCATGTCGAGCTGGTCGCACCCGAAACGCCTGCCTGGGCCGAGGCCAAGCGTCTTATCCGGGACGCGTTCAAGTGACCCGCGACGACGCCCGCGCGCTCGACGCGCGCGATCCGTTGGCGGCGTACCGCGACCGGTTCACGCTACCCGCGGATACGCTCTACCTCGACGGCAATTCGCTCGGCGCGCTGCCCGCGCACGTTCCCGCCGCGCTCGCCAATGCTGCCACCCGGCAATGGGGCGACCGGCTGATCCGCAGCTGGAACGAAGGCTGGTTCGACGCCCCCGAACGGATCGGCGCGCGCATCGCGCCGCTGATCGGCGCCGCGCCGGACGAGGTCATCGTCGGCGATTCGACCTCGATCCACCTGTTCAAGCTGATCGTCGCCGCACTCCGCCTCGACCCGGCGCGCCGCACGGTGGTGAGCGAGGCCGGCAACTTTCCCACCGACCTGCATGTCGCCGAGGGGGCGGTCACCTGCGTGCCCGGCGCGCGCCTGCGTGTCGTCGCCCGCGAGGACCTGGCCGACGCGCTCGACGACGACACCGCGCTGCTGTTGCTGACTCACGTCCACTACAAGACCGCCGCGCGCTTCGACATGCCGGCCTGGACCGCGCGCGCACACGCGGCGGGGGCGCTCATGCTCTGGGACCTGAGCCACAGCGTCGGGGCGGTCGCCATCGATCTCGCCGACGCCGATCTCGCGGTGGGGAGCACGTATAAATATCTCAACGGCGGACCCGGCGCGCCCGCGTTCGTCTTCGTTGCGAAGCGCTGGCAGGATTGCCTCGACAACACGCTCTCGGGCTGGATGGGCCATGCCGCGCCGTTCGCGTTCGAGGACGGCTATCGCCCTGCGCCGGGAATGGCCCGCTGGCGCACCGGCACGCCGGGGATCCTGTCGATGGCTGCGCTCGACGCCGCGCTCGATGTCTGGGACGGCGTCGACATGACCGCGGTCGCGGCCAAGAGCGCGGCGCTGTTCGAGATCCTCGCCCGTGCGGGCACCGCGCTCGGCCTCGAATGCGTCACGCCGCGCGATCCCGCGGCGCGCGGCAGCCATATCAGCTTCCGTCACCGGGATGCCTATGCCCTCACGCAGGCGTTGATCGCGCGCGGCGTCATCGGCGATTTCCGCGATCCCGACATTCTCCGCCTCGGCCTGACCCCGCTGTATCTCAGCCACGAGGACGTCTGGCGCGCGGGTGACATCCTGCGCGAGACGATCGAGACCGCGGCGTGGCAGGATCCGGCGTTCGCGACCCGCAACGCCGTCACCTGATCGACGTGCGCCCCTAGCGCGCGTAGCAGCTGTTCATGGCAGCCAGCCGCGACGGGCCGTCGGCATGGTTCGCATCGCCCGGAAATGCCCGCATCGACGCGCCCAGGGCCGATAGTTCGGCGCTGGTCAGCCAGCCCTGGATCTTGCCCTGCTGCACCGCCCAGCAATCCGCCGCGGCTTCGCCCGGGCCGAAGATCTGGTGGGCGCATTCATGCGTGTACCAGAAGAGTTGCTGTGCACGGGGGAGGTTTAGGACGCGGGGGTGGAGGATGATGCGTCCGGTGTACGCGGCGGCGATATCGTTGATCGGCTGGATCATCGTATCGACCGGCCCGCACGTCGCGCGGTAGCCGGCGAGCAGCAGCGCGCCGGGGAGGATCAGCCGCTGCGCAGCGGCAGGCTGGGGCACCAGGGCGAGCAGCGACGCCGCAGCGGCGACGAGACAATTTTTGAACATGGGGATCCTGGCCCCGCGAGACGCAGGGACGAGCAAGAGCGGAACTGGGAGGGCAGCCGCGCTCACCCGGCGAAACGAGCGTTTCGCCGGCGGTCGCAGGTCGCGTTATCGGTAGAGGGGGCGCCTGGGCTCAGACGCCATCACGGCCGCCTCAGGGATCGAACGGGATAGGACCCGGGATCAGGCCGCCCGTACGGGACGCCGTCATGTGGGGGAACGACGCGCCGGCCGTCCGAACGCGCTGACGCGTCCGGTGCCCGGCGTCCGAAAGATTCGGTCGCATAGAGTGTCTCCGCCGATGTCCGTTAAGTGTCGTCACCCGTTCTCTCGCCGGCAGCGGATTTTGGGGTGTGTCCGAACTCTTCGGTCTGGTGCGACTTTGCGCATCCATGAGGGCGGGGTGGTGGCGATCAGATCGCGCAACCTGCCTAACCTATGTTGGTCGTACGGTATAAACGGCGTTAGCTTCGAAACGATCCATCGCGCGACAAACAAAATGTTGATGATTATTTGCGGGCGTCGGTTTTGTACAAATACTTCAACTATAGCCGAAACATTGACCTCGACGGCAATGCGGCGGAGCGGAGGCGAAGACTTGCGATATTCCCTCTGAAGATTCCGCGGAAATCTTTCGCGCCTCCGGATCATTCATGGCGCGATCACCCTCAGCCGAGCGTCATCCGCGATCCGGCGACACCACTGCCGCCTCCGTTACGGCATGGTGCGGCGCACCCGCCGATTGCACCCCCCGCCCCCTTCGCCTATAGGCCGCGCCTATCCCGGCCCCGGCTCCGCGAACCGTTCGTGGGTGCCGGGGCCGCTCATTTTCAGGGGACCCGCTTATGGCTCGCCGCCGCCAGATCTACGAGGGCAAGGCCAAGATCCTCTATGAGGGCCCCGAACCCGGCACGCTCATCCAGTATTTCAAGGATGATGCCACCGCGTTCAACGCCCAGAAGAAGGGCACGATCAACGGCAAGGGGGTGCTGAACAACCGCATCTCCGAGCACATCTTCACGCTGCTCGACCATATCGGCGTGCCGACGCACTTCATCCGCCGCCTCAACATGCGCGAGCAGTTGATCCGCCAGGTCGAGATCGTCCCGATCGAAGTCGTCGTCCGCAACGTCGCCGCCGGCTCGCTGTCGACGCGCCTCGGGATCGAGGAAGGCACCAAGCTGCCGCGCACGATCATCGAATATTACTACAAGGACGATGCGCTCGGCGATCCGATGATCTCCGACGAGCATATCGCGGCGTTCGGCTGGGCCAGCCAGGAGGAGATGCACGACATCGCCGACCTGGCGATCCGCGTGAACGACTTCCTGTCCGGCCTGTTCGCCGGCGTCGGCATCCGCCTGATCGACTTCAAGCTCGAGTTCGGCCGGATCTTCGACAACGACTATGGCCGCATCATCCTCGCGGACGAGATTTCCCCCGACGGCTGCCGGCTGTGGGACATGGAAACCAACGAGAAGATGGACAAGGACCGCTTCCGTCGCGATCTCGGCGGCGAAGTCGAAGCCTATCAAGAGGTTGCACGCCGTCTTGGACTGTTGCCCGAAGGTGGCGACAATTCGGTGCTCGACCTCGAAAAGCATCGCAAGAACCGGGGCAAGTAAATGAAACTCAAGGTTTACGTGACGCTGAAGCCCGGCGTGCTCGACCCCCAGGGCCGCGCGATCCACCACGCGCTCGGTTCGCTCGGCTTCGACGGCGTCCAGGACGTCCGCCAGGGCAAACTGATCGAGCTCGAGGTCGCCGACGACACCGACGACGCGGCGATCGAGTCGATGTGCCGCAAGCTGCTCGCCAACACCGTGATCGAGAATTACCGGATCGAGCGCGCATGAAGACCGCGGTCGTCGTCTTCCCGGGATCGAACTGCGATCGCGACATCGCCGTCGCCCTGGAATCCGTCACCGGCGTCAAGCCGGTGATGGTGTGGCACGGCGAGACCGTCCTGCCCGACACCATCGACCTGGTCGCGGTCCCGGGCGGGTTCTCGTACGGCGATTACCTGCGCTCGGGCGCGATCGCGGCGCGATCGCCGATCATGCGCGCGGTGGTCGACGCGGCGGGCAAGGGTGTGCGCGTGCTCGGGATCTGCAACGGCTTTCAGGTGCTGACCGAGGCCGGGCTGCTGCCGGGCGCGCTGATGCGCAACCAGGGGCTGAACTTCGTCTGCCGCGACGTCGCGCTGACCGTCGGGACCGCGCAGTCGGCCTTTACCTCGCGCTACACGCCAGACGAGCGGATCGTCGTTCCGGTCGCGCATCACGACGGCAATTACTTCGCGGACGAAGCCACACTCGATCGCCTCGAGGGCGAGGGCCGCGTCGCGTTCCGCTACGCCGATCCGGTCAACGGGTCGGCGCGCAATATCGCCGGGCTTCTCAACGAGGCCGGCAACGTGCTCGGCATGATGCCGCATCCCGAACGCCGTATCGAGGCCGCGCATGGCGGCACCGACGGGCGCCGTCTTTTCGAAGGCCTGCTGGAAACCGTCGGGGCGTAATATCCCGAAACCAACGGGGCAAAATTGCTGCCCTCACCCTTCCCACGGCCAAGTGGCCGCGGGCCCTTCCCTCTCCCATTGGGAGAGGGAAAAGACGCCGAAGGCGGCGACGGGTGAGGACAGGTCAGATCACGCCGCCATGAACATCTCGGCTGGCAGCGCCATCACCGACTCAGCACCGCCCTCGATCTTGCGACGCAGCGCGCCTGCGTCGGGCAGGATGCGTTCGGCGAAGAAGCGCGCGGTGATCAGCTTGGCGTCGAGGAAAGCAGCGTCGCCCTCGCCCGCCGCCTTGAGCTTGCTCGCGGCGACCGCCATCCGCAGCCACATCGTGCCGACCGCAACGATGCCCATCAGCGTCATGTAGCTGTACGCGCCCGCGCCGACATTCTCGGGGTTCTTCATGCCGTTGGCCATGAACCACATCGTCGCGGCCTGGAGCTGGCCGTTGGCCTTTTCCAGATCGGTCGCGAACTGCGCGGTCGCCTCGTCTTGCTTGGCGGCGGCGACGTCGTCGGCGACCAGCTTGAAGAACGCCTGGATCGCGCGGCCGCCGTTCATCGCGAGCTTCCGGCCGACCAGGTCCATCGCCTGCACGCCGTTGGTGCCTTCGTAGATCTGCGCGATGCGGGCGTCGCGGACATATTGCTCCATGCCCCATTCGGCGATGTAGCCGTGGCCACCATAGACCTGCTGCGCGTTGGTCGCGATCTCATAGCCCTTGTCGGTGCCGTAGCCCTTGATGACCGGGGTCAGCAGGCTGATCAGGTCACCCGCGAGCTGGCGCTCCTCCTCGGTCCCGGCGGCATGTTCCAGATCGGCCTGCAGCGCGGTCCACATGATCAGCGCGCGGAGCCCCTCGGTCTGCGCCTTGGCCTCCATCAGCATGCGGCGGACGTCGGGATGGACGAACAGCGTGTCGGCCTTTTCCTGCGGATCCTTGGCACCGGTCAGCGCACGGCCCTGGCGGCGGTCGTGCGCGTACTGGACGGCGTTCTGATAGGCGACCTCGGCGATGCCGAGCCCCTGCAGCCCGACGCCCAGGCGCGCGGCGTTCATCATGATGAACATCGCGGCGAGGCCCTTCATCTCCTCGCCGACCAGCCAGCCGGTCGCACCGTCATAGTTCATGACGCAGGTCGAATTGGCGTGGATGCCCATCTTGTGCTCGATCGAGCCGCAGGTGACGCCGTTGCGCGTCCCCAGCGATCCGTCCTCGTTCACCAGGAACTTCGGCACCACGAACAACGAGATGCCCTTCGAGCTGTCGGGGGCGCCCGGCGTCTTGGCCAGCACGAGGTGGATGATGTTCGGCGTCAGGTCGTGCTCGCCGCTCGAGATGAAGATCTTGGTGCCGGTGATGGCGTAGGAGCCGTCCGCCTGCGGCTCGGCCTTGGTGCGGATCAGGCCCAGATCGGTGCCGCACTGCGGCTCGGTCAGGTTCATCGTGCCGCCCCATTCGCCCGACACCATCTTGGGCACGTACATCGCCTTCTGCGCGTCCGAGCCCTTGGCGATCAGCGCGGCGATCGCGCCGTGCGTCAGGCCGGGATACATCGCGAACGCCATGTTCGACGAGATCATGTATTCCTGGAACGCGGTCGAGACGACGTGGGGCATGCCCTGCCCGCCATATTCGGGCTGGTTGCCGAGCGTGGCCCAGCCGCTCTCGACATACTGGTTGTACGCCTCCTTGAAGCCGTCGGGCGTCGTCACGCTGCCATCCTCATGGCGCGTGCAGCCCTGCTGGTCGCCCGACAGGTTGATCGGGAACAGCACTTCGGAGACGAACTTGCCGCCCTCTTCCAGCACCGCGTCGACGACGTCGGGCGTCGCGGTGTCGAACCCGGGCAGGTTGGCGTGACGCTCGAGCCCGACGACATGGTCGAGCACGAAACGGGTGTCGCGGACGGGAGGCGTATACTGGGGCATGTCTTATCCTTTGTCCTGGGCACGGCCGGCTTCGAGCACGGCGACGAAAGCGGTGAGTTCGGTGATGGCGGCGTCGATGTCGCGTTTCTGCGCCTCGAGCAGGTCGATCCGCGCACGGCCGCGATCGATCGCGACCTGGCGCTGCAGCCGGCGGCCGTCGCCGACATCGTAGAGATCGATCATCTCGCGGATCTCGCCGAGACTGAACCCGACGCGCTTGCCGCGCAGGATCCAGGCGAGCCGCGCGCGGTCGCGGTGCGAGTAGATACGCTGGGTCCCGCGACGCTCGGGCGTGATCAGCCCCTCGTCCTCGTAGAAGCGGAGCGCGCGCGCGGTGACGTCGAACTCGGCGGAGAGATCGGAGATCGTGAAGCTTTCCCGGCTCTCGTCGGGCGCGACCACGGCATAGGAAGCGAAGGACGTCATCGACACGGTAATTACCTGACCTTTACGTCAACGTCAACCGCCGCAGAGAAGAGCGCCCTTTGCCGACCGCAGCGCGCCGGCTTCCGATCGCGAATCGCTCAGTCGATCGACGCTCAGCGCGGCCAGCGAGGCGCGGCCGGTGCACAGCTTTTCGCAATCGGTGGGAAGATCGGCCGGGAAGCGTATGCGATCGCCGTCGAACCGCGCCTCGAACCGGCATCCGGCAAAGGCGACGCGCAGCCGATCGCCCGAGCGGCTGACGGTGCCGGACGCCGTGCAACCCTGCCCTTCGCCATAGTCGACCGTCACGCCGATGCGACTCGCGCCGCTGCCCGACTCGACGACGCACAGACGGTCGGTATCGCGCGCCCAGCTGCCCTGGATCGAGCCTTTGGGGTCGGCGACGAGCCCGGCCCGAGTCGCAGCCGCCTCGAGCTGCGCGCCCGCGCTGTCGTCGGCCGCGCTCGTCGCAGGGCCGCCGCATCCGTCGAGCAGCAGCGCGAGGACCAGCCACCTCATTCCGCCGGGACCAACGCGCCATCCTCGATCCGCCGGTAGAAGCAGCTGCGCGCGCCGGTGTGGCAGGCGGGGCCGGCGGCATCGGCGATCACCCAGATCGCGTCCTGGTCGCAGTCGACACGGAGTTCGGCGACCTGCAGCACGTTCCCCGAGGTCTCGCCCTTCTTCCAGAGCCTGCCGCGGCTGCGCGACCAGAAATGAGCCTCGCCGCTCGCCTGCGTCGCGGCCAGCGCCTCGGCGTTCATGTACGCCACCATCAGCACGTCGCCCGACACGCGGTCGGTGACGACGGCGGTGACGAGGCCGGCGGCATCATATTTCGGATCGAGCGTCAGCCCGGTTTCGCGCGAGGCGCCGTGGGGATCGGTCATGCCCCGTCATACCCCAATTCGCCGCGGATGCGACGGACCGCGCGGCTTCTTCATGACAAACAGGCGACAAGTCGCACAACCGTTCCTATATGGCGGCCTCCGCAGGACGTGGGACACCGCCATGCTGACGACAAACCCCTATGATGACGACAAACTCCGCGAGGAGTGCGGAATTTTCGGCGTTTCCGCCACAGACGGCGCCGCCGCGCTGGTTGCGCTGGGGCTGCACGCGCTGCAGCACCGCGGCCAGGAAGCCGCCGGGATCACGACCTTCGACGGCCACCATTTCCATACGCACCGGGCGATGGGCCATGTCGCGGGCAATTTCGACCGCGACGACGTCATCCGCTCGCTGCCGGGCACCGTCGCCTGCGGGCATGTCCGCTATTCGACCAGCGGCGAGACCGCGCTGCGCAACGTCCAGCCGCTTTACGCCGAGCTGTCGACGGGCGGCTTCGCGGTCGCGCACAACGGCAACATCTCGAACGCGATGCGGCTGCGCAAGGAACTCGTGCGGCGCGGGTCGATTTTCCAGTCGACCAGCGACACCGAGACGATCATCCACCTCGTCGCGACGTCGAACTACCGGACGCTGCTCGACCGCTTCATCGACGCGCTGAAGCAGGTCGAGGGTGCCTATTCGCTGATCGTGATGACGCCAGAGGGCATGATCGCCTGCCGCGATCCGCTCGGCATCCGGCCGCTCGTCATGGGCAAGCTCGGCGATGCGATCATCTTCGCGTCGGAGACGGTGGCGCTCGACGTCGTCGGCGCGACCTTCGTCCGCGCGGTCGAGCCGGGCGAGCTGGTGATCGTGCAAGGGTCGGACGTCCGTTCGATCCGCCCGTTCGCGCCAATGGCGGCGCGGCCGTGCATCTTCGAATGGGTGTATTTCTCGCGCCCCGATTCGATCGTCGGCGATCATTCGGTCTATTCGGTCCGGAAAGCGATCGGCGCGCAGCTCGCGATCGAATCGCCGGTCGAGGCCGACCTCGTCATCCCGGTCCCCGATTCGGGCACCCCGGCCGCGATCGGCTATGCGCAGCAATCGGGCATCCCGTTCGAGCTCGGCATCATCCGCTCGCATTATGTCGGGCGGACCTTCATCTCGCCGGGCGACAAGGTCCGGCATCTCGGCGTCAAACTGAAGCACAACGCCAACCGCGCGCTGATCAAGGGCAAGCGGGTGATCCTGGTCGACGATTCGATCGTCCGCGGCACCACCAGCCTCAAGATCGTGCAGATGATGCGCGAGGCCGGCGCCGCCGAGGTGCACATGCGCATCGCCAGCCCGCCGACCCGGCACAGCTGCTTCTACGGCGTCGACACGCCCGAACGCGCGAAACTGCTCGCAGCCCAGCATGATCTCGGCGGGATGACCGGGTTCATCCATGCCGACAGCCTGGCGTTCATCTCGATCGACGGGCTGTACAAGGCGCTCGGCGAGGCCAAGCGCGCCGATATTCGCCCGAAATATTGCGATGCCTGCTTCACCGGCGACTATCCGACGACGCTGACCGATTACGACGAGGGCGCCGAGGTCGACCAGTTCGCGATGCTCGCCGAACGCGTGGTCTGACGGAGAGACGGTTTGAAGCCCCTTACTGACAAACTGGCGCTGGTCACCGGCGCCAGCCGCGGCATCGGCGCCGCGACCGCGATCGCACTCGCCGCGCAAGGCGCGCACGTCGTCTTGACCGCGCGCACCACCGGCGGGCTCGAAGAGGTCGAGGAGGCGATCCACGCCGCCGGCGGTTCGGCGACGATCGCGCCGCTCGATCTCGCCGAGACCGATGCGATCGCGCGGCTGGCGACGGCGATCGGCGGCCGCTGGGACGCGCTCGACATCCTCGTGCTCAATGCGGCGATGCTCGGGTCGCTGTCGTCGGTGCCGTCGATCGATCCAAAGGAACTCGCGCAGATCCTGACGCTCAACGTCAGTGCGCAGGCGGCGCTGATCTCGGCGTTCGACCCGATGCTGAAGAAGGCGAAGGCCGCGCGCGTGATCGGCGTGACGTCGAGCGTCGCACGAACGCCGCGGGCTTATTGGGGCATGTACGGCGCATCGAAGGCGGCGTTCGAGACGCTGATCGGCGCGTATGGCGACGAGATGGCCGAAATCAGCGGCATCCGTACCGCGATCCTCGACCCGGGTGCTACGCGGACGAAGATGCGCGCACGCGCCTATCCGGGCGAGGATCCGCAGTCGGTGAAGGAGCCGGCGGTGGTCGCCGAGCGAATCGTGCGGTTGGCGATCGACGGGTTCGACGCGGGGCATTTCGAGCGGGTCTGACCTGCCCTTCCGTCATGCTGAACTTGGTTCAGCATCCACCGAGCGGCAGGCGATGGCATGGCAAGCGGACAGGTGGACCCTGAAACGAGTTCAGGGTGACGGTTAGATTTTAACCAAAGTCACCTGCGCGACGTCGATGCCGCCGCCGCGGAAGCCGCCTTCGCAGTACATCAGGTAATAACGCCACAGCGCGACGAACTTCTCGTCGAGCCGCGCGGGCAAGCGGCCCTCGGCGACCGCCGCGTCGAACGCCACGCGCCAGCGCCGCAGCGTCTCGGCATAATCGAGCCCGAACGCGTGGGGCGCCTCCCACGCCAACCCGCGCGCCTCGGCGAGCGCGCGAAACCGCCGTTCGGACAGCAGCAGTCCGCCCGGAAACACATAGCGCTGGATGAAGTCGACGCTCGACGCATAGGCATCGAACACCGCGTCATCGATGGCGATATACTGGATCGCGGCGCGACCGCCGGGCTTCAGCACGCGCGCGATCGTGTCGAGATAGGCGGGCCAATATTCCTCGCCGACCGCCTCGACCATCTCGATGCTCGCGACCGCGTCGAACATGCCGGTCGCGTCGCGGTAATCGGTCAGCGCGACGGTCACCCCGTCCAGGCCCGTCGCCGCCATGCGGTCGTCGACATAGCGCTTCTGCTCGGTCGAGAGCGTCAACGCATGGACGTTGACGCCCGAGCGCGCCGCGACTTCCGCGAACGATCCCCAGCCACAGCCGATCTCGAGGATGGTATCGCCCGCCTTCGCCTGCGTGCGGTCGAGCACCGCGCGCAGCTTGGTCTCCTGCGCGCGTTCGAACGGCTCGTCGCGGTCGGCGAAGATCGCGCTGGAATAGGTGAGCCCCGGATCGAGCCACGCCTGGTAGAAGTCGTTGCCCAGGTCATAGTGCGCGGCGATGTTGCGGCGCGCACCGCTGCGGTCGTTGCGCCGGAACCGGTGCCACGCGCGCGCCGCCAGCTTCGCCACCCCGCCCGAGCGCGCCGCGTCGCCGAGCGGCACGCGGTTGCGCATGAACAGGTCGAACAGCGGCACCGGATCGGGGCTCGACCAGTCGCCCGCCGCCCAGCTCTCGTACCAGCCGACCGATCCCGCCATCGCGAGCCGGACCAGCGCGCGCCAGCGATGGACGACGACGACCGGCACCGGTCCCGCCGCACGACCGCCGAGCAGCCGCCGCGTGCCGTCGGGCAGGCTCGCCTCGATCCCGCCGACGGCGAGTCCCGCGTCGATCCGGTCGAGCAGTCTGTGGAACACCGGCGCGACCGCGCGCGCGACGCGGTTGCCCGCCGGTGACGTCGTTATGGCAAGCCCCGCATTCATCGCGGCGCTCCATGCAACAGCGGAGGGGAGGAGGAAAGGCGCCGTAGGTGGTTTCAGCTTACGGCCTCGCAAAAAAGCGCCGTCACCCCGGACTGGTTCCGGGGTCCACCGTGCCGCAAACTCTCGCTGATCGGATTCGCGTCACCGTGGATGCCGGAACACGTCCGGCATGACGGATTCGAATTGGGTCGGCTGCGATCACCGCGCCTCGCGCCCCGCCGCCAGCGCCCGCTCGCGCGCTTCGCGGTGGCCGATGATCTTCGCCGGATAGTCCTTCGGCCGGCATCCCGCCTCGTCCGGATCGTGGATCGCCGCGTCGGAGACGTCCTTCAGCTCGGGGACCCAGCGGCGGATATAGTCGCCGGCCTCGAACTTCTCCGACTGCGTCAGCGGCGCCATGATCCGCGAGAACATGTTCGAATCGACGCCGGTGCCGGCCACCCACTGCCAGTTGACCGAATTGTTGCCATAGTCGGCGCACAGCAGGCAGTCCCAGAACCAGCGCTCGCCGCGGCGCCAGTCGATCAGCAGATGCTTGATCAGGAAGCTGGCCGTGATCATCCGGACGCGGTTGTGCATCCAGCCCGTGGTCCAGAGCTGGCGCATCCCCGCATCGACGATCGGATAGCCGGTCCGCCCCTCCTGCCACGCCTTCAGGTCCGCGTCCGCCGTCTTGCCCTTGCGCCAGGGCAGCTTGTCGAACTTGGGCCGGCCGTTGGCGTCGGCATAGTCGGGCATCGTCATCACGACGCCGTCGGTGAAATCGCGCCAGGCGAGCTCCTTGCGGAATTTCTCCGCCTCGCGGTGCCCGTCGACCGCATGCCAGACCGCGCGCGGTGAAATCTCGCCGAGATGGAGGTGCGGCGACAGCCGCGACGTGCCCTCCTCCGCGGGCAGGTTGCGCATCGCCTCATAGTCGTCGACCTTGTCGGCGAAATCCTCGGCCCGTTCGAGCGCCGCCGCCTCGCCGGGCGTCCAGTCCTCGCCGAAGCCGGTCGACCAGTCGGGCTTGCTCGGCAACAGGCCCCAGTCGCCGAGCTTCTCGCTCTTCGGCCAGCGATCGGGCGAGCGGATGGTGTGCGGCACCGGCTCGGGCTTGGCGGGGGGCATCATCTGCGACAGCGCGCGCCAGAAGCCCGAATAGACCTTGAACGGCGTCCCCGCCCCGGTGCGGACATGCTCGGGCCGCGCAAGGTGGTTGCCGTCATGCAGGCAGATCCTGTCGCCCAGCGCATCCTCCGCCTTGCGCCACCACGGCTCGTAATGGCGGATCGCGTGGATCCGGTCGGCGCCGGTCTCGTCCATCAGCGCCGTCAGCGTCTCGACCGCATCGCCGCGGCGCAAAATCAGCTTCGATCCCTTGGCCTCCAGCGCCTTGGCCAGCGCCGAAAGGCTGTGGTGAAGCCACCAGCGCTGCGCGCCGCCGATCGCCCAGTCGCCGGGCGCGTCGTCGTCGAGGATGTAGACGGGCACCACCGCGCCGTCGTGTGCGGCGGCGATCAGCGCGGGGTGGTCGTGCAGGCGGAGGTCCTGGCGGAGCCAGAGGATCGTGGTCATGCGCGGTCCTACGCGCCGGCCCCGTCCTGCGTTCCGAACGCCTCGCCCAAGGTCAGGATCGCGGCGACGTGGCGCTCGGCGATCGCCAACGCGTCGTCGCCATAGCCGCCGCCCACCGTGCTCGCGAGCGGCACGCCGCGGGCGATCGCCAGCCCCGCCACCAGCCGCTCGCGCCGCTCCAGTCCCTCCAGCGTCAGCGAGAGCCGGCCCAACCGGTCGTCGACGAACGGATCGACGCCCGCCTGGTACAGGATCAGGTCGGGTCGCATCTCGTCGAGCAGCGGCACGAGCGTCGAGTCCAGCGCGTCGAGATAGCCGTCGTCGTCGACCCCGTCGGGCAACGCCACGTCGATCGTCGAGCACGCCTTGCGCACCGGGAAGTTCTTCGCGGCATGGATCGAATAGGTCGCGATCTCGGGCCGGCCGGCGAGCAGCGCCGCGGTGCCGTCGCCCTGGTGCACGTCGCAATCGACCACCAGCACGCGGTCCGCCCGCCCCTCCTCGACCATCCGCACCGCGGCGACGGCGAGGTCGTTGAACACGCAATAGCCCGCCCCCGTCGTCGCGAGCGCGTGGTGGCTGCCGCCGGCGGTATTCGCCGCGAACCCGTGTTCGAGCGCGAGGCACGCCGCGACCCAGGTCCCGTTGGGCACGATCGCCGCACGGGCAGCGACCAGCGGCGTCACCGGAAAGCCGATCCGCCGCTCCTTCTCGCGCGGCACCCGGGCCTCGAGCACTTCGGCGACATAGTCCTCGTCATGCACCGCCTCCAGCCAGACGCGCGGCGTCGTCTCGGGCTCATGCCAGGCGATCCGGTCGCCATGCGCCAGCAAAAGGTCGCGGATCAGCCCGTTCTTGTTCCAGCGATAGGTCGATCGCGCCGGCGCGGGGGTGACGTAGGCGGGGTGATGGACGACATGGATCATCGACCCTAGTTAGGCCCCCAGTCAGGCATCGCAACGCCCCGGAGACAGATGTGACCGACCTTCCCTATCGCCCCTGCGCCGGCGTCATGCTGATCAACGCCGACGGGAAGGTGTTCGTCGGCCAGCGAGTGGATTCGACCCTGGAGGCCTGGCAGATGCCGCAGGGCGGGATCGACCCCGGCGAGGACGCGCAGACTGCGGCTCTACGCGAACTCGGCGAGGAGACCGGCGTCGCGCCCGAACACGCCGAACTGGTCGCCGAGGCGCCCGGCGAGTTCACCTACGACCTGCCGCCCGAGCTGATCGGCAAGGTGTGGAAGGGCAAGTGGCGCGGCCAGCGGCAGCGCTGGTTCCTCTACCGCTTCCTCGGCACCGATGCGGACATCGACATCGCGACCGAGCACCAGGAGTTCCGGGCGTGGCGCTGGCTCGACCCGGCCGACCTGCCGGCGATGATCGTGCCGTTCAAGAAGGCGCTGTACGAGGATGTACTCGCCGCCTTCGCGCCACACCTCGTCGCAACGCGCGCGGGCTGAGCGGTTCCCAATCCCGCCCGCCCCGGCTACGTCCAGCCGGTGCGCCGCCCGTTGCTCCTTCTTGCCCCGCTGCTGCTGGCGAACGCGCCCGATCCGGGATCGGTGATGATCCCCGAGAACATCCGCGCGATGCTCGATGCGGCGCTGGAATCCGGCAACGAATCGGACGTCTCGATCATCGTCAAATATGCGCGTGCCGCCGACCCGCTGTCGGGCGACGCGGTGCTGGCGATCGCCACCCAGTGGAAGGACGATCGCGCGGCGCAGCGGACCGCGGTCATCCGCCAGGCGAGCTTCCTCGACCTGTGGAGCGGCAAGGCGACGATCGGCGGCTATCTGACGACGGGCAATTCGGACACCGCGGGCGGCAGCGCGGTGATCGACCTGACGCGCGAGGGACTGCGCTGGCGGCACAAGTTCCATGCCCAGGCGGACTATCAGTCCAACGCCGACGTCACCGTGCGCGAACATTACCTCGCCTCGTACGAACCCAATTTCAAGGTCGACGACCGCGCGTATATCTACGGCGCCGCGCAATATGAGAGCGACCGGTTCCTCGGCTACGACAACCGCTATTCGACCTCGGTCGGTGCCGGGTACAGCGTGCTGAAGACCGCGCGGACCAAGCTCGATCTCGAGCTCGGGCCCGCCTATCGCTACACCGAATTCACCGACGCGGTGGTGCAGAGCAGCGTCGCCGCGCGCGGGACGGTGGATTTCCGCTGGCGCCTGACCAAGGCGCTGTCGATCAGCCAGATCGCGTCGGCCTATCTGCAGCGGGACAACAGCACGGTCAGCGGTACCACCGCGCTGACCGCCAAGCTGATCGGGCCGCTGTCGGCGTCGCTGTCGTACAATGTGCAATATGAAAGCACGCCGCCGATCGGGTCGGTCTCGACGGACACCACGAGCAGGGCGGCCTTGGTCTACAGTTTCTGAAACTGCTCTGCGACGTGCCATCCGCTAAATTCCGTTCGTGCTGAGCGCAGTCGAAGCACCGGACCCAAGCGCCGACCCTTCGACTTCGCTCGGGGCGAACGGAATGTCGGCCGCAAGCCGCGGGGGTGGCCGGACGACCGCAATTTGCTCTAGGCTGACCCGATGACGGGACTTTCACCCACCGAACACCAAGCCGTCGCGCATGCCAGCGCGGCACCGATGCTCCCGCAGGTCGAGGCTTGGGCGACCATCAACAGCGGCACGCGCAACCTCTCCGGACTATCGACGATGGCCGGCGTGCTCGCGGATGCGTTCTCGGCGCTCCCAGGCGAACTGAGGCTGGTGCCCCCCGCCCCAGCGGAGTCCGTCGCACCGGACGGCTCGGTCTCCGCGCTCGATCACGGCCACCACCTACATCTGTCCGTCCGGCCGGAAGCCCCGGTGCGTATGCTGTTCACCGGCCACATGGACACGGTGTACCCGGTCGACCACCCGTTCCAGACGCTGCGCACGCTCGACAACGGCACGATCAACGGCCCCGGCGTCGCCGACATGAAGGGCGGGCTGGCCGTGATGCTGGCGGCGCTCAGCGCGGTCGAGGCGAGCGGGTCGCCGATCGGCTATGACGTCGTGATCAATTCGGACGAGGAGACCGGCTCCTTCTCGTCCGCCGCGCTGCTCGCCTCGGCAGCGCGCGGCAAGGTCGCGGCGCTGACCTACGAACCCGCGCTCGCCGACGGGACGCTGGCCGGCGCACGCGGGGGCACGGGGAATTTCTCGATCGTCGTGCGCGGGCGCAGCGCGCATGCCGGGCGTAACCCGGAGGAGGGCCGCAACGCGGTCGTCGCCGCCGCCGACATCGCGATGCGGCTGGCCAGGGTCGCCGGGCCGCGGCTCGCGGTGAACCCGGCGCGGATCGAGGGCGGCGGGCCGAACAACGTCGTCCCCGATCTCGCGGTGCTGCGCATCAATTTCCGGCCGGCGACGCTGGACGACATCGCCCGCGCCCGGTCGCACATCGACTCCGCGATCGCGATCGTCGCCGCCGAGCACGACGTCGCGATCAGCGTGCATGGCGGCTTCAACCGTCCCCCCAAGCCGATCGACGCCGGCGCGGCGCGGCTGTTCGACCTCGTCCGTGCGTCGGGCGGCGACCTCGGGCTCGACATCGCGTGGAAGGCCACCGGCGGGGTGTGCGACGGCAACAACATTGCCGCCGCCGGCGTCCCCGTGGTCGACACGATGGGGGTGCGCGGCGGCGCGATCCATTCGGTCGACGAATTTCTCATCCCCGACAGCCTCGCCGAGCGCGCGGCGCTGTCGGCGGTCACCATCCTGCGCATCGCCGAGGGCCGCCTGTGAGTTTCCGGATCCGCGCCGCGGTCGATAGCGACCTGCAGCATCTCTACGAAATGGCCAAGCTGACCGGCGGCGGGTTCACCAACCTGCCGCCTGATCGCCGTGCACTGACCGCGAAGCTCGAGCGCAGCCATGCGGCGTTCGCGCGGACCGGCGACGGCGTCGAGGACGAGCTGTTCGTGCTGGTACTGGAAAACACGCAGACCGGCGAGGTGCGCGGCACCTGCCAGATCTTCACGCAGGTCGGGCAGAGCTGGCCGTTCTACAGCTACCGGATCGGCACGCTGACGCAGCACAGCAAGGAGCTGAAGCGCACCTTCCGCGCCGACATGCTGACGCTCGCCACCGACCTGGAGGGCGCGAGCGAGGTCGGCGGGCTGTTCCTGCATCCGGGCGAGCGCGCCGGCGGGCTCGGGCTGCTGCTCGCGCGCAGCCGCTATCTGTTCATCAAGGCGCACCGCGCGCGCTTCGCCGACCGGGTGCTGGCCGAGCTGCGCGGGATCATCGACGAGGCGGGCGGGTCGCCCTTCTGGGACGGGCTTGCCGGGCGGTTCTTCGGGATGAATTTCCAGGACGCCGACCAGTTCAATGCGATCAACGGCCACCAGTTCATCGCCGACCTGATGCCCAAGCATCCGATCTACACCGCGATGCTCTCAGAATCGGCGCGCGCCGCAATCGGCCTGCCGCACCCGTCGGGGCGCGCCGCGATGCGGATGCTCGAGAATGAGGGATTCGCGTTCGAGAATTATATCGACATCTTCGATGGCGGCCCGACGATGACCGCGAAGACCGACAGCGTCCGCGCGATCGCCGACGCGCGCGAGGCTCGCGTGGCCAGGGTCGCGGACGATGGCGGCGTCGCGTCGCTGGTGGCGTCGGGCACGCTCGGCGACTTCCGCTGCGCGTTCGGGGACGTTCGCGTGGGCGAGGACGGGGTCGGGGTCGGGGTTACCGAAGGATGTGCAGGCAGTCTGGGGATCGGATTGGGCGATGCGGTGCTCCACGTACCGCGGTTGTAATGGCGGCACTCCCTTCTCCGTCATCCCGGGCTCGACCCGGGATCCAGAGTAACATGTGCTGCCGCCCGTTACCCTGGATCCTGACTTTCGTCAGGATGACGAGGCTTTGATGACGGCGGTGTACTCGACGAGGTATCAATGACGGTCGAAATCAACTTCGACGGCCTGATCGGCCCGAGCCACAATTATGCCGGGCTCAGCCCCGGCAACCTCGCCGCGACGCGCAACGCCGGCGCGGTCGCGCACCCGCGCGCCGCCGCGCTCCAGGGGATCGCGAAGATGCGCGCCAATCTCGACCTCGGCCTGACGCAGGGTATCCTGCTCCCGCATCCGCGGCCCGACCATCGCTGGCTGGCCGCGCTCGCGACCGGGTATGACGGCGCCCCCGGCCATCTCCAGGCGCAGGCGCTGTCGGCATCGGCGATGTGGGCTGCCAATGCCGCGACCGTTTCGCCCGCCGCGGACACGAGCGACGGCCGCTGCCACCTGACCGTCGCCAACCTGGCGACGATGCCGCATCGCAGCCACGAATGGCCCGCGACGCTGGCGCAGCTCGAGATCGCGTTCGCCGACCCGGCCTTCGCGGTCCACGCGCCCGTGCCCGCACCGTTCGGCGACGAGGGTGCCGCCAACCACATGCGGCTTTGCGACGGCCCAGACGCGCCGGGCGTCGAGGTCTTCGTCTACGGCGTGTCGGGCGGCCCCTTCCCCGCGCGCCAGCACCGCGAGGCGAGCGAGGCGGTCGCGCGCGGGCACGGCCTGGATCCGGCCCGCACGCTGTTCGTCGCGCAGTCCGAGGCGGCGATTGCCGCGGGCGCGTTCCACAACGACGTCGTCGCGGTCGCCAACGACCGCGTGCTGTTCGCGCACGAACAGGCATTCGCCGACAAGGATGACTTCTACGCCGACCTGGCCCGCGCGATGCCCGAGGTGGAGATCGTCGAGGTCCCCGCCGACCGCGTCAGCCTTGCCGACGCGATCTCCTCCTATCTCTTCAACGCGCAGCTCGTGACGACCCGCGACGGCCCGACGCTGATCCTCCCCGAGGAAGCCCGCGAGAACGCGGCGGTCTGGCGCTGGCTGCAGGATCATGTCGCCGGCAACGGCCCGATCCGCCGGCTGGAGGTCGTCGACGTCCGCGAATCGATGGCGAATGGCGGCGGCCCGGCGTGCCTGCGGCTTCGCGTCGTCTGCGATCCGGCGACCGTCGACCCGCGCTTCCTGGTCGACCACGCCAGGCTCGACCGGATCGCCGCGATCGTCACTGCGCACTGGCCCGAAGCGATCGCGCCGCAGGACATAAGCAACGCGACGCTGGTCGCCGACATCGAACGCGCGCGCACCGCGCTGCTGGAATCGCTCGATCTTGTCGGGTTAATTTACAGTTAACCATTCCAAACCGCACAGAACTCACGCGTTTCCGCCACTGGCACGCGCGTTGCTTTGCGACGGGCATGTGGCACCGCTTCACCCGCCTGTTCGTCATCAAGACCAAGTTCGAGGCCTTCCTCGTGATCTACGGCCTTGGCCTAGGCGCGACCGAGCGTGGCGTTCACTATCTCCAGCAATATCCGGGATACGGCGGCTGGCTGCTGTTCGCCTGCTGCCCGGTCGCGGTGTTCATGGCGGGCGGGATGATCCTCGACACGCTTGATCGACGCTATCCCGACTGACCGGCTTTTGCGCGCAACAGGATAAGTTGGTCGCTTACGCCCAAATGGTGCTTATCTGCGGTCGGACATGACCGCACTGACCCACCTCCAGCGGCTCGAAGCCGAGAGCATCCACATCCTGCGCGAAGTCGTCGCCGAGGCCGAGCGCCCGGTGATGCTCTATTCGGTCGGCAAGGATTCCGCCGTGATGCTGCATCTGGCAAAGAAGGCGTTCTTCCCCGCGCGCCCGCCCTTCCCGCTGCTCCACGTCGACACGACGTGGAAGTTCAAGGCGATGTACGACCTGCGCGACCGCGCCGCGGCGGAAGCCGGCATGGAACTGATCGTCCACACCAACCCGGAGGCGCGCGAACAGGGGATCAACCCGTTCGACCACGGCAGCCGCCACACCGACATGTGGAAGACCGAGGGGCTGAAGCAGGCGCTGACCGCGGGCGGTTACGACGCGGCGTTCGGTGGCGCACGCCGCGACGAGGAAAAGAGCCGCGCGAAGGAGCGCATCTTCTCGTTCCGCTCGGCCAGCCATGGCTGGGACCCCAAGGCGCAGCGCCCCGAGCTCTGGCGGCTCTACAATACCCGGATTGCGAAGAACGAGAGCATCCGCGTCTTCCCGCTGTCGAACTGGACCGAGCTCGACATCTGGCAGTACATCCTCGCCGAGGGGATCGAGATCGTCCCGCTCTATTTCGCCGCCCCGCGCCCGACGGTCGAACGCGACGGGATGCTGCTGATGGTCGACGACGATCGCTTCCGGCTGGAACCGGGCGAGGTGCCCGTCGACCGCTCGATCCGCTTCCGCACGCTCGGCTGTTATCCGCTGACCGGCGCCGTGGAGAGCGAGGCTGCGACGCTGTCCGAGGTCATCCAGGAGATGTTGCTGACCACCACCAGCGAACGCCAGGGCCGCGCGATCGACCATGACCAGGCCGCGAGCATGGAGAAGAAGAAGCGCGAGGGGTATTTCTGATGGAACCGGTATTCTTGCCCCCGACGTCGCTCCATCCACTCCGTCACCCTGAACTCGTTTCAGGGTCCATCTTGCCCCACGCGGGAACGCCCGTGGACGGATGGATGCTGAAACGAGTTCAGCATGACGGCGTATTTACAGAGATGGCGTCATGACCGCCTACACCCCAGACACCCTCATCGCGTCGGACATCGACGCGTACCTCGAGACGCACGCGCACAAGTCGATGCTGCGCTTCATCACTTGCGGGTCGGTGGACGACGGCAAGTCGACGCTGATCGGCCGGCTGCTCTACGATTCGAAGACGATCTTCGAGGACCAGCTCGCCGCGCTCGAAGCTGACAGCAAGCGCGTCGGCACGCAGGGGCAGAACATAGACTTCGCGCTGCTCGTCGACGGCCTCGCCGCCGAGCGCGAACAGGGCATCACGATCGACGTCGCCTATCGGTTCTTCTCGACCGACAAGCGCAAGTTCATCGTCGCCGACACGCCCGGGCACGAGCAATATACCCGCAACATGGTCACCGGCGCCTCGACCGCCGACCTCGCGGTGATCCTGATCGACGCCCGGAAAGGCGTGCTGACGCAGACCCGTCGCCACAGCTATCTGGCGCACCTCGTCGGTATCCGCGAGATCGTGCTCGCGGTGAACAAGATGGACCTGGTCGGCCACGACCAGGCCGTGTTCGACGCGATCGTCGAGGACTATCGCGCGTTCGCGACGTCGATCGGCATCGCGCGCTTCACCGCGATCCCGCTGTCGGGGCTGACCGGCGAGAACGTCGCCGAACCCGCCGCGACGATGCCCTGGTATGCCGGCCCGCCGCTGCTGTCGCATCTCGAGACCGTCGCGATCGATGCCGATGCGCGGCACGCGAAGGCGTTCCGGCTGCCGGTGCAATGGGTCAACCGGCCCGACCTCGATTTCCGCGGGTTCGCCGGCATGATCGCCAGCGGAATCGTCCGCCCCGGCGACGCTGTCCGGATCGTGCCCTCGGGCAAGACCACGACGGTCGCGCGGATCGTCGCGATGGACGGCGACCGGGCCGAAGCCGTCGCCGGCGAATCGGTCACGCTGGTGCTCGCCGACGAGGTCGATTGCTCGCGCGGCGACGTCATCGCCGCCGCGGACGCGCCCCCTCAGGCCGCCGACCAGTTCCTCGCGACGATCGTGTGGATGTCCGACACCGCGCTCGTCCCCGGCCGCGGCTACATGCTGAAACTCGGCACGCAGGTCGTCGGCGCCACCGTGCAGTCGCCGCGCCACGTCGTCGACGTCAACACGCAGGCCGAGCTGTCCGCCAAGACGCTGACGCTCAACGATATCGGCGTGGCGGAGGTCTATACCGACCGCGCGATCGTGTTCGAGCCATACGCCGACGGCGCCGATCTCGGCGGCTTCATCCTGATCGACCGCGCGACCAACGCGACGGTCGCGGCGGGCATGCTGCAATTCTCGCTCCGCCGCGCGCAGAACGTCCACTGGCAGTCGATCGACATCACGCGACAGGCCCACGCATTGCAGAAGGGCCAGCCGCCCAAGGTCCTGTGGTTCACCGGCCTGTCGGGCTCGGGCAAGTCGACGATCGCCAACCTGGTCGAGAAGAAGCTGTACGCGCTCGGCCGGCACAGCTTCCTGCTCGACGGCGACAATATCCGGCACGGGCTCAACAAGGACCTGGGCTTCACCGACACCGACCGCGTCGAGAATATCCGCCGCGTGGCCGAGGTCGCCAGGCTGATGGTCGATGCCGGCCTGATCGTACTCACCGCGTTCATCAGCCCGTTCCGCGCGGAACGGCAGATGGTCCGCGACCTGCTCCCGCCCGGCGAGTTCGTCGAGATCTTCGTCGATACGCCGCTGGAGGTGGCCGAGTCGCGCGACGTGAAGGGCCTCTACGCCAAGGCGCGGACCGGGGAGATCGCGAACTTCACCGGCATCTCGAGCCCCTATGAGGCGCCCGAGACCCCCGACATCCGCGTCGACACACGCCGCGAGAGCCCGGAGGCGGCGGCCGAACGGATCGTCGAGCACATCATGGGCGTGTGGAGCCACGACCTTTGACCGACAGCCCGCTTACCGACGCGCAGTTGGCGCGGTCGATCGCGCTCGAGGCCGGCGCGCTGCTGCAGGCGATTCGCGCGCGCGGCGATGCGTCGGGCAAGGCGCTGGGCGATATCGGCGACCGCGAGGCGAACGCGCTGATCGTCGCGCGGCTGCGCGCGGCGCGGCCCGACGACTTCATCCTGTCCGAGGAAGCGCTCGACGACCAGGCGCGCTGCGCCGCGAGCCGGGTGTGGATCGTCGACCCGCTCGACGGCACGCGCGAATATGCCGAGGGGATCGACGACTGGGCGGTGCATATCGGGCTGGCGATCGACGGGCGTCCCCGGATCGGTTCGGTCGCGGTGCCCGCGCGCTGCGCGGTGCATACCACCGACGACGTCCATCTGCCGCTGCCGGCCCCCGCCAACCCGCCGCGGATGGTCGTCAGCCGCTCGCGCGCACCCGAGATCGCCAGGACCGTCGCGCTGGCGATGGGCACGCCGATGATCGCGATGGGATCGGCGGGTGCCAAAGCGATGGCGGTGGTCGACGGCCGCGCCGAGATCTATCTGCACGACGGCGGGCAATATGAGTGGGATAATTGCGCCCCCGCCGCAGTCGCGCTCGCATCGGGTCTGCACGCGTCGCGAATCGACGGGTCGCCGCTCGTCTACAACTGCGCGGACCCGCTGCTGCCCGATCTGTTGATCTGTCGCCCGGAGCTTGCCGAGACGGTGCTCGCCGCGATCGCCTGCGCGCGTTAGCGCGCATGCTCCAGATGCAGATAGCGGGTCGAGAAATCGGCGAGGTCGCGTAGCGCATCCCAGCGTGGAAAACTGATCCGCCGGCGATTGCGCGTGATCAGTCCGTCCGCTTCGAGCGACTTGATGGTCCGGTTGACGTGCACCGCGGTCAGCCCCAGCGCGTCGGCGAGCTGTTCCTGGCTCATCGGCAATTCATAGCCCTGGTCGCCGGCCAGCCCCAGCACGTCCAGCCGGACCGCGAACTCGCACAGCAGATGCGCGAGTCGCGACCGTGCGTCGCGCCTGCCGACGTTCAGCACCCATTCGCGCGAGATCGACCCCTCGACCAGCGTGCTGACGAAGATCGCATTGCCGATCGCCGAGCGCGACCGGGCGAGGTTGCGCAGCGCGGTGCGCGGGATCGTCGCGACGTCGGCGCGGGTCAGCGTCTGGACGTTATGATCGGCGATATCGAGGAACAGATGCTGGAAATCCAGCGCGTCACCCGGGATGTGCATCGACACGATCTGGCGCATCCCCTGCCCCGTCAGCTTCTGTCGAAACGCGAACCCGGACAGCAGCACCGCGCACTGCTCGGGCGCCTCGCCCTCGCGCACCAGATAGGCGGAGGGCTCGTAGGTCTTGAGCGTATGCGGCAGCGACAGCAGCGCTTCGCGATCGTCGGGCTGCAGGGGCGTGTGAATCTCGAGCTTGCGCACCATGAGGGCAAGCGGACTGGCAAGGTCGGCCATGGGAATCTCCCGCGAAATTTGGGGCGGGAGCGCACGCATCTTCCGGCCGACGGCGCCCAGGGCTCGGCCATCGATGCACCACCATAACATGGAATGCATCGATCGTGCTTGCCTTATATGAGTCGCTGTCAGCGGCGACGGCGGTCGAGCGCGATCCCTGCCAGGTTCTGCGCGCGGCCGATCTGGCGGACGCGAACGCTCGCGAACCGGCTCGCCAGGTCCCGGAACCGGTCCCGGTACGCCTCCAGCTCGGGGGTCCTGCAGCGGCGCGTGCCGTTCGCCTGGCCGACGACGACCGCGGAGTCGCCGAGCAGCCGGACATCGCGTTCCCCCAGCGCCAGCGCGACCTGCAGCGCCGCGATCGCGGCAAGCCATTCGGCGTCGGTGTTGGACCCCTCGCCGAGGTCGTCGTCGACATAGGCGATGCCGCGGACGACGACGGCGGTCTCCAACCGGCCCGGATTGGGCCGGCAGCCGCCGTCGAAGAAGATCTTCGGGCTAGGCATCGCGCGGCGGGCGCGCCGGGCGCGTCGTCCACGCCAGGATCGCGCCGGCGGTGAGCAGCAGCACGCCGTTGCGCGCCGACCCGCGACGCAGCGCGCCGAGCCCGCCCGCGGTCAGCATCGTCGCCGGCACGCCGATCCGCGGACCGATCAACCGAGTCGCGACCGCGACCTGGCCGCTGGTCGCGCGCAGACCGGCGGGTTTCGTCGCCGGTGTCGGGGCCGCAGCAATTGCGGGCCCGTCGACCACCGTGTCCGCCACCACCGCGCCGCGCTGCCCCATCGGACGATCCGGCCCCGTCGTCGTATCCGCCGCGGTCTGGCGCTCGAGCTCCGAGTTCAGCTCGGCGCCGAGCAGGAACACATAGGCGGACAGCCACAACCAGGTCAGCAGCACGATCACCGCGCTCAGCGAGCCATAGGTCGCGCCGTAATTTCCGAACCGCGACACGTAGAAGCCGAACGCCAGCGTCGCGGCGAGCCACACCAAGGTCGCCGCGACCGACCCCGGGGTCAGCCACGCCCATTTCGCCTTCTCGCGATTGGGCCCGAACCGATAGAGGCACGCCGCCGCGGTCATCGCGATCAGCGCCAGCACCGCATAGCTGCTCAGCCGTATCGCGGTCAGCACGATCGCAGGCGCGCCCGGGATCAGCGCATCGAGCAGCGCGAACGCCGCGGTCGACAGCGCCGCGGTCAGCCCGAGCACCACCGCGCCCGCGGTGATCCCGAACGCGAGCAGGTTCAACGCGATGAACCCCCGCGTTTCGCGCTGTTCATAGGCGATGTTCAGTCCGGTGATCACCGACGACGCACCCTTGGTCCCGCCGTACAGCGCGATCCCCAGCGCGATGACGAGCCCGAACCCCTTCTTGCCCTCCGACGTGCCGACGACGGTCGCCAGCTGGTCGCCGATCAGCCGTGCGGCGTCGTCGGGCAGCACACCGAACAGCGCGCGGATGTTCGCGACCACCGTGCCGGTGTCCGCGACGAGGCCATAGATCAGCACGATCGATGCGAGCAGCGGCACGATCGTGGTGAAGCCGTAGAACGCGATTCCCGCGGCGATCAGGCCGATATTGTCGTCGCTCGATTCGGCCCAAGCGCGTTTCATCACCTGCCACCAGGCGCCGCGAGACATCGCCAAGGGGCTGTCGGCCGCTCCGTCGCTGGCAGCGGGTTGGGCAAGCGTCGTCGTCACATCAAATCCCCCGTCGTCCGTCCTTCCGACGGTCGGACCTGCCAGCAAACGCGGCAGGCGGCGCAAATGTCCGCGCCGGCGGTCAAAGTTGCCGCAGCGCGCTCGCCGGACGCGCGCCCAGGATCGGCCACGCGCCGAGCAGCCCGATCGCCATCGTCATCACCGCGCCGCCGACCAACGTCGCCAGCACCACCGCATAATCGGGCAGCCACGCGAAGCTGAACAGCTGGGTCACGACGTACCATGCGCCGCCCAGGCCCAGCAGCAGCGCCAGCGCCGACAGCACGATGCTGAGGAACGCGTATTCCAGCGCCTGTACGCCCAGCACCTGCAGCCGCGTGGCGCCCAGCGTCCGCAGGATCACGCCGTCATAGGTCCGCGCCTCGCGCGCCGCGGCGATCGCGCCGATCAGCACCGCGATCCCGGCGAGAATCGCGACCGATGCGGCGGCGGTGATCGCGGTGGCCATCTGCGAGACGATGTCGCGGATCTGCCCGATCACGCCGCGTACCTCGATCACCGACACCGACGGGAAGCGGGGCAACAGCGCGCGCATCACCATGCCCTCCTGCCCCGGCGCGAGGTCGATCGTCGCCGCGAGATTGTGGGGTGCGTCCTCAATCGCATTCGGCGAGAACACCATGACGTAGTTGAACCCGAGCGTGTCCCAGCTGATCCGCCGGAACGACGCGATCCGCGCGCTGCGCTCGACCCCGAGCAGGCTGTAGCTGATCGGGTCTCCGATCTTGAGGGCAAGCACCTCCGCCAGCCGCGCGTCGATCGACACGAGCGGCGGCCCGGCATAGTCGCGCGGCCACAATTTGCCCGCGGTCAGCTCGCTGCCTTCGGGCAAGATCGCAGAATAGGTCAGCCCGCGCTCGCCGCGCAGCGCCCAGGCGCCCTCGGGCAGCGTCTTGAGGTCGGCCACGCGCGTCGTGCCATAGCCGGTGATCGTGCCGCGCATCGCCGGCACCGTGCGGATGACGGGGTGGATCGCGACGCCCTCGACCACGCGGCGGAATTCCGCTTCGCGCGCGGGCGGCACGTCGAGCGCGAACAGCGACGGCGCGCGCTGCGGCACGGTGCGCGCGATGTTCGCGTCGATGCTGGTCCGGATCGCGGCGAGCAGGACGAACAGGGTCAGGCCCAGCCCGAGCGCGACGACGAGCGTCCCGGTCCGCGCCCCCGGCCGGTACAGCGCCGCGATCGCCAGCCGCAGCAACGGCCGCTTTGGCCGCGGCAGTCGCGCGGCGCCGCGCCGCACGATCCAGCCGAACCCGGCCAGCACCAGCAGCACGCCGGCCACCGCCGCCAGGAACCCGGCGCTGAGCAAGGGCTGCTCGGCGGTCCCCAGCGCCAGCGCGACGATCGCCGCGCCCGCGCCGACGACCCACGGCAAGGTCCGGCGAAGCGGCACCGGCCGCTGCCCGAACGTCCCGCGCAACAGCCCGGCGGCGGGGATGCTGCCCGCCTCGATCAGCGGCGGCGCGGTGAACGCGAGCGCGATCAGCATCCCGTACGCGGCGGCCAGCACCAGCGGCACGGGCTGCACCGCGAAGCTCGGCGCGACCGGCAGCACGTCGCCCGCCAGCGTCACCAGCAGCGGCACCGCGGCCGCGCCCGCGACCAGCCCGGCGACGATCCCGATTCCCGAGACCACCGCGACCTGCAGCAGATAGACCTTCGCGATCATCCCCGACGTCGCGCCCAGCACCTTCAAGGCCGCAATGCTGCCACGCCGCGCCGCGAGATAGGAGGACACGCCGTTGCCGACGCCGATCCCCGCGATCACCAGCGCGGACAGACCGACGAGCAGCAGGAACTGTCCCATCCGGTCGATGAATCGCTCCGCCCCCGGCGCGGCACGGTCGCGGGTCTTGGTCTCCCAGCCGCCCGCCGGAAACGCCGCCTTCATGCGGTCGGCGGCGGTCCTGGGCGATGCCCCGGCAGGCATGCGGATGCGATATTTGCTCTCGTACAGGCTGCCCGGCTGGATCAGCCCCGTTCGTGCGATCCCCGCCATCGAGACGATCGCGACCGGGCCCAGCGTGAAGCCCTCGCCCAGCCGGTCGGGCTCGTCGGCGACGATGCCGCCCACCACGAAGTCGGCCGACCCCAGACGCACCGTCCCGCCCGCTGCCACGCGCAACCGCTGCGCCAGCGTGGGCGCGATCCAGACGGTGCGGGCATCGCGGCGGGCCGCCGATGTGCCACGCACCGCCAGCGTGCCGTATAGCGGATAGGCGGCGTCGACGCCCTTCAGCTGGATCGGGACGCTGGTCGTGCCGCGGACCGCCATCGACTGCATCCGCACGGTTTCCGACACCGTCCCGAACCGCGCCATCGCGCTGCGTTCCTGCGGGGTCGCGGCGCGCTGCGAGGCGGCGAATTCGACGTCGCCGCCCAGGATCGCGCTGCCACGCCTGGCGAGCTCGTCGTCGATCGCACGCGTCAGGCTGCCGATCGCGGCCAGCGCGCCGACGCCCAGGAACAGGCAGGCGAGCAACAGCCGAAGCCCGCGGAACCGCAGATTGAGTTCGCGCCGCGCGAGCCGCCACGCCAGCCGCCAGTCGCTCACGCGGCGCGGTCCGCGACGATGCGCCCGTCGCCGAGTTCGACCACCCGGTCGCACCGTGCCGCGAGCACCGGGTCGTGCGTGATGATCACCAAAGTCGCCCCCGCCGCGGCGCGGCGTTCGAACAGCAAGTCCATCACCGCCGCGCCGGTCGTCGCATCGAGATTGCCGGTCGGCTCGTCGGCGAACACCAGAGCCGGCCGCGGCCCCAGCGCGCGCGCGATCGCGACGCGCTGTTGCTCGCCGCCCGACAATTGCGTCGGATAATGGTGGACGCGGTGTGCGAGGCCGACCGCCGCCAGCTCGCTTTCGGCGCGCGCGAACGCGTCGGCGATCCCCGCCAGCTCCATCGGCACCGCGACATTCTCCAGCGCGGTCATCGTCGGCAGCAGGTGAAAGGCCTGCAGCACGATCCCGATCCGCCCGCGCCGTGCCCTGGCAAGATCATCCTCGTCGAGCGCGCCGAAATCGAGCCCGGCGACGGTCACCCGGCCGGCGCTCGCGCGCTCGAGCCCCGACAGGATGGCCATCAGCGACGACTTGCCCGACCCCGACGGCCCCAGCAGCGCGACGCTGGTGCCGCGGCCGATATCGAGGTCGATCCCCTTTAGGATCGCGGTCGCGGCAGTGCCGTTGCCCAGCGTCAGCGTGACATCGCGCGCGGCGATGACCATATCGGTGGCAGGTTCGGACATGGAGATCATCACCTTGCAGCGAAAGCGCCTCTATGCGGCGGCAACCGTCCTTGTCCAAGCGGGACTGCTCGCCGCGTGCGACCGGACCGCGGAAATTCCGACACCCGCCCCCACCGCGACCGCAGGGCCGACCGTGCCGCAGGTCGCCGCGCCAAAGGGTCCGTCACGGCTGATTCTCGCGTTCGGCGACAGCCTGTACGCCGGCTACGGCCTCGACCGCGGACAGAGCATTCCCGACGCGATCCAGACGCGGCTGCGGCAGGCGGGCGTCAACGCGACGATCGTCAACGCCGGCGTCTCGGGCGATACCAGCGCGGCGGGTCGCCAGCGCTTCGTCTTCGCGCTCGACAATCTGCCGCGCAAACCCGACCTCGTGCTGATCGGGCTCGGCGGCAACGACGTGCTGCGCCAGATCGGCCCCGCCGAGACGCGCGCGAACATGACCGCGATGCTCGACGAGCTGAAGACGCGGAACATCCCGGCGATGCTCACCGGCATGATGGCCCCGCCGAATCTGGGGGCGGATTACACGCGTGACTTCAACGTGATATGGCCCGATCTTGCGAGCAGGTATCACGCGACTTTGTACCCGTTCATCCTCGACGGGGTGATCGGGGACACGCGCCTGATGCAGGCCGACCGCGTCCATCCCAATCCCGACGGCGTGGCAAAGATCGCCGAGCGGCTCGCGCCGATGGTGAAAGCGGCGCTTCCCACCCTCGCTCCGTCATCCTGACGAACGTCAGGATCCAGCGCTACGTGAGGTATCCTGTTTGGCTCTGGATCCTGACGTTCGTCAGGATGACGGCCTTAAAGCTGAGCGACGGGCTCACACCACGAACAGCGTCACGCCCTCGTACTTGATGTCGTTCGCGTTGAAGATCTTGTCCGGCTGGAACGAGCGATCGGTGACCTCGACGTCGTTCAAACCTGCGATCTTGAACGTGCCGATCTTGAACTCCTTGGGCGGCTGCCCTTCGCGTTCGAGCGCGACCGCGTCGACGAATACGTCGTCGTGGCGGGTGTAGAGGATGTGCGGCGCCAGGATCATCCGGGTCTTGTTGTACGTCACGGCCACGCATTTGCGCAGCGCGATCGCCTGCAGCAACAGCGTGTTGGTGTTGGCGGGCGCATCGGGGGTCGTCGTCATGTTGTGCATCGCAGCAATTTAAGTCGCCTCGCCGTTCGCACGAACCGCCCTCCTGTCACAAGACCAAATCCGACTCAGCCCGTGACCTCGTCGGTGTGCACCTCGAACCCTACCAGCTGCGCCGGCCCGAACGTCGTGGTCAGCGCGGTGTCGGTCGCGTCGCGTCCGCGCGCCATCAGGATGCGCCCGATCCGCGGCGTGTTGTGGCGCGCGTCGAACACATGCCAGGCGCCGCCGAGATACACGTCGAACCAGGCCGAGAAGTCCATTGGCGCATCGACCGGCGCGATCCCGATGTCGCCCAGATAGCCGGTGCAATAGCGCGCCGGGATGTTCATGCACCGGCACAGGGTGATCGCGAGGTGCGCGAAGTCGCGGCACACGCCCTGCTGTTCCTGATACGCATCCCACGCGGTCTTGGTCGGTCGGGCGAACTGATAGCCGAACTGCACATGGTTATGCGCGAAGTCGACGATCGCCTGCACCCGTTCCCAGCCGGCGGGCACGTGCCCGAACAACGACCAGGCGGTCTCCGACAGCCGGTCGGTCTCGCAATAGCGGCTGCCGAGCAGGAAGATGAGGACGTCGTCGGGCAGGTCCTCGACCGCGTGCTGCACCGCATCGGCGACGACGCGGTCCGGCAGGCCGTCATCCTGCACGGTGAAATCGCACGACAGCGTCAGCCCGCCCGCCGGCACCGTCACGCGCGTGCACACGTTCCCGAACCCGTCGAGATAGTCGTAGATCGGCACGTCCGGGCTTGCGACGATCCGGTGCGGCGTGACCAGGTCCTTGTTGCGCGACGGATGCAGGCTGAGCATCGCCATCATCGGCGTCGCCACCTCGGTCTCGAAGCGCATGTCGTAACCGGTCCGGATCAGCATCGATTCTGCCCCCCTCAAGCCTGTAGCGGCAGCGCGGTCTGCGTGCCCGTATCCGCGACAATGTCCGGGTCGACCGAAATGTCCACGGAGACCGTCATGTCGAGGAAACTCCCCGGAAAACCCGCCCAGGTACCCGAGATCGGCACCGCCTGGTAGATGTCGCGCGCGACCGCGACGCGGATCAGCCCGCGGTTGCCGACGATGCCGTTGGTCGGGTCGAACTCGACCCAGCCCGATCCCGGCAGATAGACGCGCACCCAGGCATGCGTGCTGCCGCCGCCGGTGCGATGCTCGCGCGAGGTCGGGCTGTAGACATAGCCCGAGACGAACCGCGCCGCGAAGCCCAGAGCGCGGACCGCCTCGATCATCAGCATCGCGTAATCGCGGCATGTGCCCTTCCGCCGCGTCAGCGTCTCGATCGGCGACTGCGTGCCCTTCTCGGCACGCGCGACATAGGTGAACTCGCGCTTGATCGCGGCGGTCATGTCCGAGAGCATGCCGAGCGTATCGGTCCGCCCCGCGGCGCCGACGAAGCGCCGCGCCCAGGTATCGATCTGCCGCTGCGGATCGTGATGCTGCCGCTCGATCGAGCGCAGCAGGTCGGGCATGTCCTCCGACGAATAGGTGAAGGGATAGAAGCGCGCATAGTCCTCGATATCGACATGCTGCAGCTCGGCGGGATTGTGCTGGAGTCGGATCCGGCTGTCGAAGACGAGTTCCTTGGCGCGCTTGTCGAACGTCGCAATCGCGACCGAATTGCCGAACACGTCCTGCAGCCAGCGCACGTCCGACGGCTGCGGGCTGATCGTCAGCGTCTCGTCGAGCACGTTCTGGTCATGGCTCTCACGCGGCCGCACCATGATGCGGTGCTCGCCAAACGCCACCGGATGGCGATAGGTATAGGTGGTAATGTGAGAAAGCGTAAGAAATGGCATCGCGGATCCGTGTCGCATGAATATCGAACCGAATAAACCGCTGCTGGGCAAGCACGACGCCCCGCCGGTCCGTGTCCTCAACGCACGCGGCACGTCTCCGTTTCTCCTGATCGGCGACCATGCGGGCAATGCCGTGCCGCACAGCCTCGGCGCCCTGGGGGTGAGCGACGAAGAGCTTGGCCGGCATATCGGCTGGGACATCGGCATCGGCATGCTCGGCGAACGGCTCGCCGAGCGGATCGACGCCGTGTTCATCCGCCAGACCTATTCGCGGCTGGTGATCGACTGCAACCGCAGCGCCGCGCAACCCGACGCGATCGCCGCGGTCAGCGACGGCACGGCCGTCCCCGGTAACCGGGGCCTGTCGGACGAGGATCGCGCGCAGCGGTTTGCCGAGATCCACGAACCCTATCAGGCCGCGATCGGCGCCGAGCTGGCGCGCCGCGACGCTGCCGGACTGGACACGACTTTGGTCGCACTGCACAGCTTCACGCCGGCGATGCGCGGGCACGACCGGCCCTGGCATATCGGCATCCTCCACGACGGCGGCGATACGAGGTTCGCACACGCAATGCTGGCGGTGCTGCGCGCCGAGCCCGATCTGGTGGTCGGGGACAACGAGCCGTACCGGATGGACCAGATCGACTACACGATCCCGCGCCACGCCTATCCCGCATCGCGCCCCTATGCCGAGATCGAGATCCGCCAGGACCTGCTTGCCACGCCCGAGGCGTGTGCCGCGTGGGCCGATCGGCTCGCGCGGATCCTGCCCGCCGCCGCCGCCGCGCTGTAGCCCAACGAAAAAGGGCGGCCTCCGAAGAAGCCGCCCCCGATTTCGCGTGGTCGGTACGATCAGAACTTGAAGTTCGCGCCTGCGCGGAACGTCCGCCCGATCAGACCGGCATAATGCCAGGTGGTCAGGTAGTTGGGCGAGCTAGCATAGGACGCCGGCGCGATCGGGGCGCGCGCGCCGAAGACGTTGCCGATATTGCCGAAGAACGAGAAGTCGTCGTTCACCGCGATCGTCGCGTTCAGGTCGACGTTGATGAAGCGCTTGACGTAGCAGAACCGGTCGTTCGGCACGCCGGGCTGCGACGACTTGTACAGGGCCGCGGCGCACGACGTGTCGAGGTTGCCCTGGTCGGTCGCGACCGCCTTGATCTTGCCGACATAGTACGCGGTCGCGCTCAGCGAGAGCTTGCCCAGGTCGAGCGTGTTCTGCCAGTTGCCGCGCCATGCCGGCGTGCCGTTACCCGACGACAGGTCGTACGGACCCATCGTGCCGGCATATTTCTGCACGCCCTGCGCCGTGTGGCGATCATACTGGATGATGTAGGTCGCCTCGACGCGGCTGGTGAAGCGGAGACCCTCGCCCAGCGGGACGCGCGCTTGGGCCGCGAAGTCGAGCCCCGACGTCTTGTCGAAGTTCACGTTCACGAACGGCGCGTTGATGATCAGCAGGCGCGGCAGCGCGTTCGGGAACGCCGGATCGATACCGTCGACCGTGTTGACCGAATAGCCCGGACCGACCGCCGCGACCGCCGCAGTGGCGGCAGCGAGGTTCGACTGGCGATAATAGGCCACGATGGCATCACCCGCGAGCGGGCCGTTGGCGATCAGGTTCGACTTCTTGACGTTGTAATAGTCGACCGTCGCGCTGAACCACGAAGTCGGCTCGACGATGATGCCGCCGGTAAAGCTGCGCGACGTCTCGGGCTTCAGGTCGGGGTTGCCGACGAAGCCGCGACCCACCGAATAGGACAGGTTGTACGGGTTGCCGCCGGTGACGCAGGTGTTGGTCGCCGTCGCCGAACCGCCGTGCAGCGCGCAGAAATTGCCCGGGGGCTGCGTGGTGACGAAGCCGGCATATTGCGACCGCGGACCGGATTCGGCGAAGGTCGGTGCACGGAAGCCCTGCGAATAGGTTCCGCGCAGTGCGACCTGCTTGATCGGCGTGAACTTGAACCCGACCTTGGGCGAGAAGCGGCCGAACCCTTCCGAATAATGATCGTAGCGGCCCGACCCGTTCAACTCGAGAACGTTGAGCACGGGTGCCTGGATCTCGAAATAGCCCGCCGACACGGTGTGCTTGCCGAAGGCCGACGAGGTTGTCAGCCCCCAGGTGTCGAGCGCGGCGTTCTGGTTGTTGTTCTCGAGCGATTCACGGCGGACCTGGCCACCGATCGCGACCATCAGCGGACCGCCCGGCAGTTCGAACAGCTGCTTGGTGATCGCGGCGTCGAGCGAATACATCTCCGAATGCGACGGCGTGATCTTGTCGGGCGAGACGAAGTCGCGGACCGCCTGCGTGTTCAGCGACGGATTGACGAAGTTGTACGCGCCCGTGTTGATCGCGTTCAGCGTGTTGGCGATGTTCAGATAGCCGCGCTGGACGATCTCCAGGTTGTCGCGGGCGTAGACGCCGTCGACCTTCCAGGTCCAGTCGTCGCCCACCGTGCCGTGCAGGCCGCCGGCGAAGCGATAGACTTCGTTGGTACGATCGCTGCCCGCGTCGATGTCACCAAAGGTGTAGTAGATCCGCGCAGCACCCTGTGCAGGCGTGGCGGCATTGGCCGCGGCGTAGGGGTTGTTCGGGTTGAGCTGGCGCCCGGGTGCGCCGGGAATCGCGCAGTTGATGCCCGAGGTGCAGATATAGACCGGCAGGACGATGCCCGGGTTGCTCGACGCCAGACCCGGCGCGCCGCCATAGGGCTGCGTGTTGCGCAGGCCGCGCGGCGCGTTGTTGATGCTGACATAGCTGTTCGAATAGCTGCCGGTCAGGTAGCCCTCGACATTATCGGCCAGGCGGACGCTGATGCGGCCGTTGAACGAATATTTGCGCTGGAACGGCGCGATCTGGAAATATTCGTCCTCGATGTTGTGCTTGCAGCCGACGCCGTTTGCGCCGCCGGTCTGCGTGTACGTACCGCCGAGGCAGTTCGCGAGGTTCAGCGTCGTGTAGTTGGTGTTGATCAGCGCCGTGCCGCCGCTGAGCGGGTTGTTGAGGTCGGTCTGCGTCGTGCGCACGACGACGGCGTTCGGCGTCGGGGTGGTCAGCGAGTTGTCGGCGCCGTTATTGTCGTTGCCGCCGATCGAGGTCAGGTCGCGGTTGTTGTACGGGAAGCCACGGCTGTGGTTGCTGACGCGCCCGTCCTGCTGGAATTCGCCGTTGAGATAGACGTTGAAGCCCTTGTCGGCATAGTCGCCATAGCCGATCGTCAGGTTGGCGCGCTGGCGCGCGGCATCGCCGCGGCTGCTCGCGCCGGCCTCGACGGTGCCGGCGATCCCGGTGAACTGCTTCTTGAGGATCAGGTTGACCACGCCGCCGATCGCATCCGCGCCATAGGTCGACGAGGCGCCGTCCTTGAGCACTTCGACGCGGTCGATCAGGCTGAACGGGATCGAGTTGAGGTCGACATAGGCGTTGTGGCCGTCGTCGTTGATCGGGAAGTTCGCCGAGCGAAGCCCGTCGACCAGCACCAGCGTCGACGACACGCCCAGACCGCGCAGCGAGACCGCGACGCCACCGGCGGAGAAGCCGCTCTGGAAGCCGACGCCGATCGAGCCGCCGCTATCGGCCGAGACCGAGCGGATCGCGTCGGCTGCGGTGGTGATGCCGGCCTTGGCGAGGTTGTCCGCGGTCAGCACGGTGACCGGCGACGGCGTCTCGGTGTTGGTACGGCGGAACAGCGAACCGGTGACGACGATGTCGTCGGGGGCAGCCTCGGCCGCCTGATCGGTCGGCGTGACGGTCGGCTCGGCCGGTGCGGTCTGTGCGAAGGCGGCGGTGCTCAGGCTCAGCAGGATGGCGAGCGGCGCTGCGCCGCCGCACAGACGTGCAGCGTTGGCGCGATTGAACGAGCGCATGGATTCTTCCCCGAAACATGGTGATGGTGGTCGATTGTCGTAAATCGAGCCGGACGCCCCCCGGCGGCCGATGTGCGTTTCTTGTGCGATGCGGCGAAGATTGTAAATCAGATCGACAGTGATCTGTAATTATGTTGCGTACTGTAACCCATGCGCAACAATCGGTTTTTTGGCCGCAACCCTAGCGGGTGACCCAGGCGGCGACGCCCGCCATACCGCGGAAGTCGTCGACCGCGCGGACGTCCAGCAGCGGATAGGCGGAGCGCACCATGTCGGCGAGCGCCGTCCCGGGGCCGAGTTCGAGCACCCGGTCGACGCCGCGCTCGACCAGCGCGTCCAGCGTCGCGGCCCAGTCGACCGTGGTGCATACCTGTGCCGCAAGCCCGGCGATCCCGCGGGCGCCCGTGACGATCGATGCGTCCGCCGCGCCGATCAGCGTGCGTCCCGGCGACGGCCGCCGCGGCTCGGACGCCTCCAGCGCGGCACGGAACGACGGGACCGCCGCCGACAGCCGTGGTGTGTGCGAGGCGACATGCACCGCGATGGGCCGCGCCGAGTGCGCGCCGCCCTCCAGCGCCGCCGCGCAGCAGCGCTCGACCGCGTCGCGCGCGCCGCCGATGACGAACAGCAACCCCGGATTGACGATCGCGATCGCGCAGTCGAAGCGATCGACGAGCGCCGCGACCCGGTCGCGCGGCAGGCCGCGGACGAAGCCCAGTCCGTCGTCTCGGCCGCCTGCCGCGTCCATCGCCTCGGCACGGATGGCGGTCAGCCGCAGCGTCTGTTCGGCCGGCCAGAGCCCGGCGACACCCCAGGCCGTCATCTCGCCGACGCTGTACCCCGCGACCAGGAACGGCTCGGTCGGCGCAAGGCACGCGGCGGCAGCCAGTCCCCGCGCGACGCAGAGGATCTGGCTGGTCCGGTTCGCATAGAGCGCGGCGTCCCCGGCCGTTTCGAGGAACGCCTGGACGTCCTGCCCCAACGCCGCGCTCGCCGCCGCCAGGATCGGTGCCGCTGCCGGCGCGTCGGCAAAGAGTGCGAACATCTCGCGGCTCTGCCGGCCCTGCCCCGAACACAGCAGCGCCAGCGTCATGCGACGGCCTCGACGAACAGCGCCATCGCCAGCAGGTCGGCGCATCCGCCGGGGCTCAGCCGCCGGGCGGCGAAAGCGCGGTGGATCGCGATCGCGCGGTCGCGCCATCCCGGTGCCGCCACGCTTCCGGCGTCGAGGAAGCCACGCGCTTTTGCCTGGGCGAAGGCCAGCCCGTCGCTGCCACCGCGGTAGAGGAGGTTGGTGTCGTCCACCCCGACGATCAGCGCGAACAGCGCGTGCACGCGGTGCGCGTCGGGGTCCGCCGCCAGCCGCCGTCCTTCGGCGAGCGCGGGCAGCGCGATCCGGTACAACGACGGAAAGCCGCCCGCCGCTTCGGCCCGCGCACCGCCGGTCGCGTGACGGCGTGCGACCACGCTGCCATGGCTGTGCAGCGCGACCGGCCCCTGCCCGATCTCCCGGCCCCAGCGCCCCGCGACGATCGCGCCCAGCGTCCCGCCCGCGCCGTACCGCGCGCGGAACCCCGCCGCGGCGCACAGCAGCCCCATGCCGAAGATCGCGCCGCGATGCGTGTTCACGCCGCCGGTCGCTGCCATCATTGCGGCCTCTGCCTCGATCCCGATCGCGCGCAGCCGGCCCATCCCCGACCCCGCCGCACCCGCGCGTGCGAGCGCCGCGAACCAGGGCTCGAGCGTATCCGCGCTGCGGATCATCACGGCCGCGTCCATGTCGTCATGCGCGCCGCTGTCGACCGGGCTGACGAGGCCGGGCTTGGGATAGAGCGCGACCTCGGCCCTGAGGCCGTCGCTCGCCCGGCGCCCGATACCGTCGCAGTCGATCGCCGCCGCCACCGGGCACGCCAGCGCGCTCACGCGAACAGGTCCGCGCGGGCGACCAGGCGGTTGCCCTCCATAGCCTTTGCGAGCACCCCGCGCGCATCCGACGCCCATTCGCGCCACTGCACGGCAAGACCCGCCGGCGTCACGATCTCACCGTCCAGCCGCATCGGCGCCTCCGCCTCGATTCCTCCCAGCGCCGCCGCCAGCCGCGCCGCGTGGTCGGCGGACGCGACCTGCCAGACGAGATCGAGGTCCGACCTCGCCGACAGATAGGGCAGGCCCGTCAGATACGACCAGGCCAAACTGCCGAAACACCGCGTCTCGGGATCGAGCGCGACCAGCGCCGCGATCGTCGGCTGCCATGCCGACGGCGCTTCCCGCCCCGCCTCCGCGAGCAAGGGCGGCGGCGCATCGGACAGGATCGCATCCGGCGGGACGGCGACCGCGAGACGCTGCTTGCCGGACATCGGCGGCAACGGCAGCCCGAGCGGGACCAGCCCTGCGCCGTCGGGACATAGCGGGCGGCGCGCGATGAGCGGACGTCCCTTCGCCACCCAGTCGGCTACCGCCGGGATCGCCCGCAACGCCGGATGCGCGTCCAGTACCCCCGGCCAGCGCGCCGGATCGAGATAGACCAGCCGGTGCCGATCGAACCGCATCATCCTTGCGCCGCGGTCGCAACCGCCCCGGCGATCCGCGCCGCGTTCGGCCGCCCGCCGCGGTCCGCGCCCAGCGCCGCACGATCGTCGCCTGCGCGAGGGGCGTCCAGCACCGCCTGCAACTGGTCCGCGAGGCTTGCCCGTGCATCCCAGACTGCCGCGATCCCGCCGACTCTGACCAGATTGTCGAGGCCGGGCGCGAACACCGGCGTGGTCTTCGCCTTCGCCTCGAGCACCTCGATCGGCAGCTTGGTCACGCGCGCCATCGAGGCGAGGTCCATCACTTCCGGGTGCGCGCCGGGCAGCGCGACCAACGTCCCGCAGGCGAGCGCGGTCGCGATGAACGCGCCCGCCGCGCTGCCGCCATAGAGCAGCCCGATCGTGCGGTGCCCGTTCGCTTCCGCCAGCAGCAGCGACTTGGCGAGGTGCGCCAGATATTCGCTGAGCCCGAGCAGTTCGTCGCGCCGGCTCATCCGCTGGCTCGCGCTGTCGACGAGGAACAGGATCGGCGCGCCGTCGTCGCTCGACGCGATCTCCAGCACCGCGGCGGACAGCCGGATCGCCTGGTCGATCCCGATCGGCGCGCCCCCGGTCGCGCCGACGACATGGACGATGCCGCCGCCGAACGGCGCGCGGCCGAATAGCAGGTCGCCATCGGTCGTGACGTCATGGCCGCCGGGAAACAGCGAATCGAGGATCTCAGCGGGCGTCATCGGCGCTCTCCCGGTACAGGGCGGCCAGGGCCGCGAAGGCGTCGGCGGGCATGTCGGGGATCGCCTTGGGGTCGTCGATGCCGAGCGCGCGCCAGATGTCGGTCGCGTCGCCGAGGTCGCCGAACCGTGCGATCCGCCGTTCGAGCCGCGCCTGCTCGGCCGCCAGAGTAGCTAGATCGAGACCGGGTCGCTCCCCTCTCCCGTTCGCCCTGGGCGACGTCGAAGGGCCTTGCTCGATCGGTGGTGCTTCGACTTCGCTCGGCACGAACGGGAGGGGGGAGGCGTTCCGAACGGACGCTGCCTCAGCCGGCCGCGCCAATGCCGCCGTGGTCGCGGCGCGGAAGGCCGCCGCATCGTCGTCGACGAAGACGTCCGCGCCGCCGATCAGCGTGCGGTGCTTGCCGCCCATCGTCCGCCAGACGAGCGCACGGTCGCGCGAATCGAATTCCTCGACGCCCTTGTTGGTCTCGATCACCTCGGGCCCGGTCACGCTGATCCGGCCCTGTTCGGACACGATCAGCGTCGAGCAGCACCCCGCGATGAGCCCGCCGCCGCCGTAGCAGCCCGCGCGCCCGCCGATCAGCCCGACGACGCGGACGCCGTCCAGCCGCGCCTCGACGATCGCGCGCATGATCTCGGCGATTGCGATCTCGCCCGCGTTCGCCTCCTGCAAGCGCACGCCGCCGGTGTCGAACGCGATGACCACATCGCGTGCCAGTGCCTTGGCCGCACGCAGCAGCCCGGTCAGCTTGGCGCCGTGGACCTCGCCGAAAGCGCCGCCCATGAAGCGGCCTTCCTGCGCGGCGACGAGGACGGGCGCGCCCTCGATCGTCCCGCTGCCGACGACGATGCCGTCGTCGAACTGTGCGGGCAAATCGAAGATGCCGAGATGCGGGCTGGTCTCGCGACATTCGGGCCCGACGAACTCGGTGAAGCTGCGCGGATCGACCAGCGCGGCGATCCGCTCGCGCGCGCCGGCCTCGTACCAGCTCTGGCGGATGTTGCTCATGCCTCGGGCTCCTCGATCAGGCGGACGGCCTGCGCGAGCCGCAGCGACACCGTGTCGGGGCGCGCGCCGCCGTCGTTGATTGCGATCCGCAAGCCGCCTGCCGCGCGCCGGCCGACGAAATCGGCGACCACGGCGTCCCACAGGTCGCGAAAGCCGTGCGCCGCGGTGCTGATTTCGATCGCGCACCGATCGGGCGCGTCGCCGCGCTCGACCAGCACCTCGAGATTGCCCGACGCGACCACGCCGACCAGCGCCATCGCGCGCGTGCCGCCCGCCGGGACTGGCGCGGCGATATCGAAATGGAGAATTTCCATGGGTCGTCTCCTACCAGTTCCGGAACCGGCTCGGCGGCCGGTACAGCCCGCCCGAAGCGAGCATGAGATCCTTGATCGATCGGGCGGCTAGCATGTTCCGGTTCGCGTCGAGCGGATCGATCCCCAAATCCTCGGGCCGCTGGATGATCTTCCGCGCGCGCAGCCGTTCGACCATCGCCCTGTCGCGGCCGCGACCGATCTCGGTAAAGCCTGCGACGCCGCGGATCGCCTGTTCGCGCTCGTCGGCGCTCCGGCACAGCAGCAGGTTGGCGATGCCTTCCTCGGTCACAATATGCGTCGTGTCGTCGGCGTAGACCATGATCGGCGCGAGATCGAGATCGAGTTTTTCGGCGAGTTCGAGCGCGCCCAGCTTCTCGACGAACAGCGGCGCATTGCCCTCGCCGAACGTCTCGCCGATCTGGACAACGAGCTTCCGGCCGCGCCGCAAGGGTGCCGCGGTGTCGGGATCGGCCTCCGCGCCCGCCTGCAACCACGGTTCGCTCGGATGCCGCCGCCCGCGCGCGTCCGAGCCCATGTTGGGCGCGCCGCCAAAGCCCGCGATGCGGTTCGCGGTGATCGTCGAGCTGTGCCCGGCAAGGTCGATCTGCAGCGTCGAACCGATGAACATGTCGCAGGCGTACAACCCCGCGGTCTGGCTGAACGCGCGGTTCGAGCGCAGCGACCCGTCGGGCCCGGTGAAGAAGATGTCGGGACGCGCGGCGAGGTAATCCTCCATCCCGACCTCCGAGCCGAAGCAATGGACCTGCTCGACCCACCCCGCCTCGATCGCGGGGATCAGCGTCGGGTGCGGGTTGAGCGCCCAGTGCGTGCAGATCTTGCCCTTCAGCCCGAGCTTCTCACCATAGGTCGGCAGCAGCAGCTCGATCGCCGCGGTGTTGAAGCCGATTCCGTGGTTCAGCCGGCGCACGCCGTAGGGCTGGTACAGCCCCTTGATCGCCATCATCGCGGTCAGGATCTGCGTCTCGGTCATCGCCACGGGGTCGCGCGTGAACAGCGGCTCGACATAGAAGGGCCGTCCCGCGTCGAGCACGAAATGGACCTGGTCGCCGGGGATGTCGACGCGCGGCAGCGTATCGACGATCTCGCCGACCTGCGCGATCACCAGCCCGCTGCCGAAGCTCGTCGCCTCGACCACGGTCGGCGTGTCCTCGGTATTGGGGCCGGTGTAGAGATTGCCGTGGCGGTCCGCGCTGACCGCGGCGATCAGCGCGACCTGCGGCGTCAGGTCGACGAAATAGCGCGCGAACAGTTCGAGATAGGTGTGGATCGCGCCGAGCTCGATCTTGCCGCCGAACAGCATCTTCGCGATCCGCGCCGATTGCGGGCCCGAATAGGAGAAATCGAGCCGCTTCGCGATCCCGCTGTCGAACAGGTCGAGATGTTCGGGCAGCACGACGCCCGACTGTACCATGTGCAGGTCGTGGATCCGCGCCGGGTCCATCGCGGCTAGCCCCCTGGCCAGCACGTCCGCCTGCTTCTGGTTGTCGCCCTCGATGCAGACCCGGTCGCCGGGCCTCAGCACCGCTTCGAGAAAGTCGACAAGCGTTTCGGGATCGACCAGCTTGCCGGTGGCAAAGCCCCGGCCCGCCGCGATCCGCTCCTCGCGCATCTGCTTGCGCGTATTCCATTGCCGCACGCATCGTCTCCTGACGGTCGTTCTTGTTGCCATCTTGTATTCTCTATTGCGCAGAAAGCAACCCTGTGCATACTTGAGGGACGATACGGCGTCAGACCGAATACATTGAGAGGATATGCCATGCGCTGCTCCCTACCCGCCCGAAACCCCGCCCCGGAGCGCGGCGCGTGATCGCCGGCGTCGCCCTGCTCGCGATCTGCACGCTTATCGGGCAGCTGCTCGGCGAAGGCCTTGGTGCGCTGCTCGGCGTGAAGGCCAATGTCGGCGGCGTCGGGATCGCGATGATCCTGCTGATCGTCGCGCGGATGTGGCTCAAGTCGCGCGGCCGCTATGTCGAGGGCGTCGCGCGCGGGATCGGCTTCTGGGGTGCGCTCTACATCCCGATCGTCGTCGCGATGGCCGCGCAGCAGGATGTCGTCGCCGCGGTCGAGGGCGGTCCGGTCGTGCTGATCGCGGGCGTCGGCGCGCTGCTGATCTGCTTCAGCGCGGTCGCCCTGATCAGCCGCCTGTCGGGCACGACCGAGACGATGGACGAGATCGAGGCCCGCGAGGCGCGCGAAGCCGAGATGGCGATCGCCGCCGGATCCCCCGCCCCGATCACCGCGCGCTGAGGACCGGACCCATGGACATGATCACCAAAGTCCTCACCGCCAACGCGCTGCTCACCGCCTTCGCGGTCGTCGGCATCGTCATGTGGCTGTCGAACATCCTCTCCGCAAAGTTGACCATGGGCCGCGTCCATGGCTCCGCGATCGCGATCCTGATCGGCCTCGTGCTCGCCTTCTGGGGCGGCATCGCGACCGGCGGGCACAAGGGGCTCGCCGACCTGCCGATGCTCGCCGGAATCGGGCTGATGGGCGGTGCGATGCTGCGCGACTTCGCGATCGTCGCCACCGCGTGCGAGGTCGATGTCGAACAGGCCAAGAAGGCCGGGCTGATCGGCGTCGTCGCGCTTCTGCTCGGCACCGTGCTGCCGTTCATCGTCGGCGTGCTCGTCGCCGCGGCCTTCGGCTATACCGATGCGGTGTCGATGACGACGATCGGCGCGGGCGCGGTCACCTATATCGTCGGCCCGGTCACCGGTGCCGCGATCGGCGCGAGCTCGCCCGTGATCGCGCTGTCGATCGCGACCGGGGTGTTCAAGGCGGTGATGGTGATGGTCGGGACCCCGCTCGTCGCCGGGCTGATCGGGCTCAACAACCCGCGCAGCGCGATGGTGTTCGGCGGGCTGATGGGCACCGTCAGCGGAGTCTCGGGCGGGCTCGCCGCGACCGACCGCCGCCTCGTGCCTTACGGCGCGCTCACGGCCACGTTCCACACAGGGCTCGGCTGCCTCGTCGCACCGTCAATCCTTTACTTGATCGTGCGCGCGATCGTAGGAAGCTGACCATGGCGGACAGTGATCCTGACGATACCGGCCTGCTTTCGGACCGCATCCGCAACGCGCTGACCGATGCGATCTCGTCCGGCGAGCTGGCGCCCGGCGCAACGCTCGACGAACAGCAGCTGGCGGCGCGCTACGGCGCGTCGCGTACCCCGGTCCGCGAGGCGCTGCGGCAACTGGCCGCCAGCGGCATGGTCGAGGTCCGCCCGCGCCGCGGCGTCATCGTGCGCCACGTCACCGCGGACGAGGTGATGGACATGTTCGAGACGATGGCCGAGCTCGAAGCGGTCTGCGTCCGCCTCGCCACCTATCGCATCACCCCGCTCGAACGCAGCCGCCTGCTCCGCATCCACGAAGCGAGCGAAGCGGCGGTCTCGAGCAACGACGTCGATGCCTATGACGCGATCAACCGCGAGTTCCACGAGGCGATCTACCGCGCCGCGCACAACGACGTTCTCGCAGAGCAGGCGATCGCCGTGCGCACGCGGCTCAACGCCTTTCGCCGGATGCAGCTGCGCCAGGACCACCGCCTCGCCAGCTCGCGCGAGGAACATGACTCGGTGATGCGCGCGATCGCCGAAGGCGACGGCGACCTCGCGGCGCGGCGGATGCGCGCGCACATGCTGAACGCCGCGAGCGCGCTCGACAGCTACATCGCGCACCAGGACATCGCCCTTTCCAATCCCTCAAAGCCTTGAGGCACCCATGACACTGACAGACCAATCCCGCGCCGAAACCTATGCGCGCTCGCTCGCCGACCCCGACGCGTTCTGGCTCGATCAGGCGCAGCGTCTCGACTGGATCACCGCGCCCACCAAGGCGGGCGACTGGTCGTTCGACGAGAAGGATTTCCACGTCCGCTGGTTCGACGACGGCGTCCTGAACGTCTCGGCCAACTGCATCGACCGCCATCTGGAGAGCCGCGCCGACCAGGTCGCGATCGTCTGGGAGCCCGACGACCCCGCGGAAGATCCGCGCCGCTACACCTATGCCGAGCTGCACCGCGAGGTCTGCCGCTTCGCCAATGTGCTGAAAGCCCGCGGCGTCGCCAAGGGCGACCGCGTCACGATCTACATGCCGATGATCCCCGAAGCGGCGTTCGCGCTGCTGGCCTGCGCACGGATCGGCGCGGTGCATTCGGTGGTGTTCGGTGGCTTCTCCGCCGATGCGCTCGCCAACCGGATGGAGGATTGCGGCTCGAGCGTCGTCGTCACCGCCGACGAAGGCCGCCGCGGCGGCAAGCGGGTCGCGCTCAAGGCGTGCGTCGACGAGGCGGCGCAGATCTTCGCCGGGATCGAGACCGTAATCGTCGTTCGCGCGACCGGCGCCGACGTCGCGATGCAGGACGGCCGCGACGTCTGGTACGACGACGCCGCGGCGACCGTCGATACGGACTGCGCGCCCGAGCCGATGGCGGCGGAGGACCCGCTGTTCATCCTCTACACCAGCGGATCGACCGGCAAGCCCAAGGGCGTCGTGCACAGCACCGGCGGCTATCTGCTCTGGGCCGCGCTGACGCACCAGACGGTGTTCGACTACCGTGCCCCCGAAGTCTTCTGGTGCGCCGCCGATGTCGGCTGGGTCACTGGGCACAGCTATATCGTCTACGGCCCGCTCGCCAACGGCGCGACGACCCTGATGTACGAGGGCGTCCCCAACTGGCCGACCGCGTCGCGGATCTGGGAGGTCGTCGACCGCCACCAGGTCGCGACGCTCTACACCGCCCCGACGGCACTGCGCGCGCTGATGAAGGAGGGCGACGACTTCGTCACCCGGACCTCGCGCAAATCGCTGCGGCTGCTCGGCAGCGTCGGCGAGCCGATCAATCCCGAGGCGTGGCGCTGGTATCACGACATCGTCGGCGAAGGCCGCTGCCCGGTGATGGACACCTGGTGGCAGACCGAGACCGGCGGCCACATGATCACGCCGACGCCCGACATGATGCTGAAGCCGGGATCCGCCACGCTGCCCTTCTACGGGATCGAGCCGAAGCTGCTCGACGGGGACGGCCGCGAACTGACGGGCGAGGCGGAGGGCAACCTCGTCATCATGCGCAGCTGGCCCGGTCAGATGCGCGGCGTCTGGGGCGACGAGCAGCGCCATTTCGAGACCTATTTCCGCACCTTCCCCGGCGTCTACACGACCGGCGACGGCGCGCGGCGCGATGCCGACGGCTATTACTGGATCACCGGCCGCGTCGACGACGTGATCAACGTCAGCGGCCACCGGATGGGTACCGCCGAGGTCGAATCCGCGCTGGTCCTGCACACGGCCGTCGCCGAGGCCGCGGTCGTCGGCATGCCGCACGACGTCAAGGGCCAGGGCATCTATGCCTATGTCACCGTCAATGCCGGCGTCGACGCGGACGACGCGCTGGTCAAGACGCTGCGCGACTGGGTCCGCCACGAGATCGGCCCGATCGCCACTCCCGACGCGATCCAGTTCGCACCCGGCCTGCCCAAGACGCGCAGCGGCAAAATCATGCGCCGCATCCTGCGCAAGATCGCCGAGGGCGACGTATCGAGCCTCGGCGACACCTCGACGCTCGCCGATCCCGAAGTGGTCGAGCATCTGGTCGCGAACCGGGTGAGCAGCGGCTGATCCTCTGGCGGCGATGCGCGCCCCGTTGATGGGGCGCGCGTCGCGGTGCTGACGATCCTCCTCGCGAAACACTATGCAACCGCTACGCATCGCGCGGGAATCGATCTCGTCTTGCTATGCGCGGATCGATAGCTGGACGGCCACACAGGAGCATGTGGCATGGCGGCGTGGCATCGTGCGCGGCGGGCGGATATCGGCCTGCGCGCGCTGGGATCGGGACTTTGCGGGACGGCGGGGGCGGCCGCGCAGCGGTTGGGGGCACTGTCCTTCCCCCCGCATGCGCCGAGCCTGCTGGCCATCGCACTTGCGATCCTGGCGTTCGTCTGCGCCAGCGCCGGCGGCGCCCTGCTGCTGCTCGGCGCGCACCTGTTCGACCGGGTCGAGGTCAGCGCGCGCTGGCGGCGTGGCGGTGCGGCATGAGCAGGGCGATCGCACCCCGTCTGTTCGGCGTCGCGCTGCTGCTGGCCTCGGGCGGCACCACCCTGCTGCACCGCGCGATCTATGCCGCCGCCCGCCCCGCACAGGCGCTCGAACTCGCGATCGGGCTGACCACCTTCCTGCTCGCCAGCGTCGGCATCCTGTTGCTGATCCACGGGCCGGCGCTTCTCGTGCGCACCACGCCGGGCTTGACGCCGGATACCGGCTCGCGAAAGCGGGAGCCCGAAACTTGATGGCGACCAGGGACCTGCCATGACCGTAATCGCCGCCTATCTGTATCGCCATGGTCGCCGCGTCCGCGAGATCGCGCTCGACGAACGCGTCGACTGTCCGTCCGACCGCTCCGAATTCGTCTGGATCGGGCTGTCCGATCCGTGCGCGGACGAGGTCGCGACGCTGCGCGACCTGTACGGGCTGCACCCGCTCGCGGTCGAGGATGCGCTCAAGGACGGGCAGCTGCCCAAGGTCGACGTCTATGGCGACCAGCTTTTCGTGATCGGGCGCACCGCGCATCTGGTCGACGGCCATATCGTCTACGGCCAGACCGCGGTGTTCCTCGGTCACAGCCATATCATCACCGTGCGCCAGGGATCGACGCGCTCGCACCGGCCGCTGCGCGAGCATCTCGAAAACTCGCCCGATCTGCTCGGCCAGGGCGCGGACTACGTGCTGCACGCGGTGCTCGACTTCATCGTCGACGGCTACCTCCCGCTCGTCACGACGATCGAGGAGGAGGTCACCGCGATGGAGCAGCGCACCATCGACACGTTCCTCGGCCGCGCCGAGATCGCGCGGATCTTCGCGCTGCGCCGCGAACTGCTCCGCTTCGACCGCATCCTGGTGCCGATGGAAGAGGTCGCGCGCAAGCTGGCGCGCAGCGACCTGCCCGGTATCGACGTCGAGGCGCGGCATTATTTCAGCGACGTGCTCGACCATGTCCGCCGCGTCGAAGCGATGGCGAGCGCGCTGCGCGAGGTGCTGACCTCGGTGTTCGAATTCAGCAATCTGATGGAACAGCAGCGCACCGGCGCGATCACCCGCCAGCTCGCCGCCTGGGCCGCGATCCTGGCGGTACCGACCGCGATCGCCGGCATCTACGGCATGAATTTCGACCACATGCCCGAACTGCGGCTGCGCTACGGCTACCCCGTCACGATCGGCGTGATCGTGACGATCTGCTCGGTCCTCTACTGGCGGTTCAAGCGGGTGCACTGGCTCTAGCCGGCCGTGCGACCCGCGATGCGACGAACCGAGCCGGACTTTATGCCACCACTATGCGCCGCCCGGGAATCGATCTCGAAACGCTATGGCGCGGGGCGTAGCTCGGGATCGTGAGCACGCGATGCTCTCGACCATGAAAGGCATCGGCACGATATGCCGTCAGACCCCAATCCGGAACCCGACCAAAGCGAGCGCGTCATCTTCGTCGGCCAGGACAAGGCCGGCCACTGGATCGTCCAGGACGACCGCCGCAGCATGGAGGGGCGCTTCGTCTCTTATGGCGCGGCACTCCATTACGCGCAGGCCGAGCGCGACATGTACCATGCCAGCATCGAGATCGCGGCGACGCCGCTGATCCCGCTGATCTCGTTCGCGCCGGTCGGCCGCGACGAACGCGCACTGCCGCGTGCCGCATGAGCAAGGCCTTGCACACCCCGCGGATCGTCCGCGTCCCCGAAACCACCCGCCGCCCGCTGCCCGGTTCGCGGACCGCGATCCATGACCCGCGCTGGCCACGGATCGTGGCGGCGCTGTCGGAACTGCGCGACCGCGGGCGGCACGCCGTCCGGATCGTCGACGCCGATTGCGGCGCGGGGGCGCTGCTGCTCCACGCGGCGCACCACGCCCGCGCGCTCGGCTTCACCGCGATCGAGGGCCGCGGCATCGACGGATCGCCCGCACTGGTCGGCCGCGCGCGTGCCGCTGCCGCGCGCCAGGCGGACGCTGCGATCGGGCTGGTGTTCGAGACCGCCGACATGCTCGCCGCGCTGCGGGACGAGGCGGACCAGCCCGCCGACATCCTGCTCTGCCACGCGACTGGTCCGCAGGCCTGTCGCCCCGACATGGTCGACGCGCTGCACGCCGCCGGCCGCCGAGTCATCGGCGATGCAGGCCTAGCCCCCGGCCTCATGGTGGCGTCGTGAGCCGCCGCGACCGGGCCTGGCGCGCGGCCGGCGCGGCGCTGATCGTCGGCGCCTGTGCCGCGGCCCTCGCGATGGAGGGATCGGCGCTGGTCCTGCTCGCGCTGCCGGTGACGCTGATCGGCCTCGCGCTGGTCGTCAACGGCAAGCGGGTCGCCATCGCGGTCCGCGCCGAACGCCGCGGCCATTGCCACACTGCCGAAGTCATCCACGCGCAGCGCCTGCGCCGGCGGCACGGACGGCGCGATCGACCACAAACCTAGCGCGCCCTTGCAACTCCTGCGTCGCCAAAGCATTCCGGTACCGACACGAACTTCCAAGGTAGCGCCATGCGGCTCGACGACTTCGATCCCAACCTCAACGTCGAAGACCAGGGCCGCGGTGGCGGAGGCGGGTTCGGCGGCGGTGGCGGCGGGCTGTTGTTCGGGCTGTTGCCGTTGATCGGCAGCCGGTTCGGTTGCGGCGGGATCGTCGTGGTGCTGATCCTGATGGCGGTCTTCGGCGGGCTCGGCAATCTGGGTGGGATGCTCGGCGGCGGCTCGGCGCCGTCCACGCAGGTCGCCCGCAGCGACGGCGCGCCCGCGGGTACGACGACGACCGCGGTCTGCTCGTCCGACCCTGCCAAGCGCGCCGCCTGCCAGGCGTTCACCTCCGCCGACCACACTTGGGAAGCGATCTTCGCGAAGAGCGGCCAGCGGTTCGAGGCGCCCAAGCTCTCGTTCTTCACCGGCAACGGCCGGTCGGGCTGCGGTGCCGCGCAGTCGGCGATGGGCCCCTTCTACTGCCCGACCGATCGCGGCATCTATCTCGACACCAGCTTCTTCGACGAACTCGTCAACCGCTTCGGCGCCAAGGGCGACTTCGCGCAGAACTACGTGATCGCGCACGAATTCGGCCATCACATCCAGAACCTGCTCGGCACCAACGAACAGGTCCAGCGCGCGCAGCGCTCGGGCAGCGAAGCTGAGGGCAACGCGATGTCGGTCCGGCTGGAACTGCAGGCGGACTGCTACGCCGGCGTCTGGGCCGCCGCCAACCGCGACCGCCTCGATCCCGGCGATATCGAAGAGGGCATGACCGCCGCGCAGGCGATCGGCGACGACACGCTGCAGAAGCAGTCACAGGGCCGCGTCGTCCCCGACAGCTTCACGCATGGCAGTTCCGCCCAGCGCCAGGCTTGGCTCAAGCGGGGCCTGGACTCGGGCGACCCCGCGCAGTGCGACACCTTCTCGGGGGCGATCTAACCCCCGGGATCAGTCGCTAATCGTCCAGCCTTGGCGCACGTTACCGCTGCGCGTCGGCTGGGCCTGCGACAGCGCGCGCTGGAACCGGACTAGGGTGTCGTAGCGCCCGGTACCCGTCATCTCAGTCGCACTCGCGGTCATGACTGGCGTCGGGCGTTCGGGAGTGACGAACGGAACGGGTGCGTTCGGTGCGACGGCCGCAAAGCGCTGCGGCACGATGGTGCGCGCTGGTGGTATCCTCACGCGGATCGCATCTGCGGTAAAGGCCGTGAATTCGCGACCCTCGGCGAACACCGCGTGCCGGCCGGTGACAAACGCGCCGGCGATCACGCCGCCGACCAGGATCGTGCCAAGCGTCGCGCCGGTGCGCCCATCGCCGGCCGCATGGTACCGCCCGGTGACCGGCACGCTCGTCCCGGCGACGTCGACGCTGCGCAGTTCGATGTCGAGCTTGCCCGATTTGCCGAACGCGCCCTTGCCCGTGCGCGCCGTAACGACGCCGTGCCCAGCGGACCCGCGGGGAATCAGCACCACACCGTCGACCACCACGTCGCGAATTACGGATACCGGTATCGACTGGCCGACCACTGCCCGGTTGGACGCGATCTCTTCGTCGAGCCGAAAGACAATCTCGGTATGCGCCGGCACCAAGGCACCCGCTGCGAGAACCGCCGGAACGACGAGCGGCCGCGCATCGTCCGCCGCCGCGACGTCAGGCATGGTCATGCCCAACGCCAGTAAGATCAAAGTTCGCATCTCGCCCCCGTGGATACCCTGTGTCCCGGGGAGCATGCCTATGCTGCAAGTCTGATTTTCGTGTGAAGCTGGCTGGTTAACGCTAGGGGTCGGTTACATGCGGCAGAGCGTGAGTCGGTCTGCCGCCGCGGTCGCGGCGATCCCGACATAACCGTCGATCGTCGAATGTTTGGTCTCGATCGCATGGCCATGCGTCGCCGTGACCACCATTACGGCGCACCCCGCCGCCTCCGCCGCGGCGATTCCCGCAGGCGCATCCTCGAACACCAGGCAGTCGGCGGGTGCGACGCCGAGCCGCTCCGCTGCGAGGAGGAAACAGTCGGGTGCGGGCTTGCCGTTCGCGGCGTCTTCCGCACTGATCAGGAGCGGCGGCAGCGGGATGCCCGCTGCGGCGAGACGCACCTTCGCCAACTCGCGCGGTGCCGAGGTGACGATTGCCCAGCGCGCCGCGGGCAAAGCTGCGAGGAACACGTCCGCACCAGGGATTGGCGTGACGTCGGCGACGTCGAGCATCTCGGCAGCGGTGATCGCCGCGGCCTCCGCGACCGGGTCGACCCCGGGCAGGTTCAACCGGCGGATCGTCTCGACCGACTGGACGCCGTGGATCGTCGGCAGGAACGCCGCGACGTCGAGGCCGTGCGTGATCGCCCACGCGGTCCAGCTTCGCTCGGCGGACGCGATCGAGGTCAGGATCGTCCCGTCCATGTCGAACAGGAAAGCGGCGTAGGAACGTGTAGGCAGATCGGTCATGGTCACTCGGCTCGGAAGGGCGATCGTCGTTCGGGGCTGCTGCAGGGCACAGGAACGAAAAAGCCGCCCCGGTTGCCCGGGACGGCCTGTTCGTTCAGCTGGAAACCAGCGTCAGATGTCGTCGCCGAGCGCGCCCTTGACGCTGCCCTTGACGTTCTGCGCGGTGCCCTTGGCCTGCTGCGCTTCGCCTTCGGCGACCAGCCGCTCGTTATCGGTTGCCTTGCCGACGGCTTCCTTGACGTTGCCGGCGATCTTGTTGCCTGCGGCTGCTGCCTTGTCGGTGAATTCGCCCATGATGGCCTCCGATTACCTATTCGCGTTCCGACGATCGGGCCGCTTGAAATGATGGAGTTAAAACCACCGCATAGGCATGGAGTTCCATGACAATTGCTTCAGATCAATCCCGCGAGCGGGCTTGGGGCGCTTTAGATCAATCCGGCCAAGGGGCTCGACGGGTCGGCATAGCGCCGCTGCCCCATCCGCCCGGCACGATAGGCGAGGCGCCCGGATTCGACCGCCGCCTTCATCGCCGCCGCCATCATAATGGGGTCCTTCGCCTCGGCGATCGCGGTGTTCATCAGCACGCCGTCGCAGCCCAGCTCCATCGCGACGGCCGCATCCGACGCCGTGCCGACGCCCGCATCGACCAGCACCGGCACCCCTGCCCCCTCGACGATCAGCCGGATCGTGACACGATTCTGGATCCCCAGCCCCGAGCCGATCGGTGCGCCCAGCGGCATGATCGCGACCGCGCCCGCATTCTCCAGGCGCTTGGCCGCGATCGGATCGTCGACGCAATAGACCATCGGCTTGAAGCCTTCGTTCGCCAGCACCTCGGTCGCGCGCAGCGTCTCGACCATGTCGGGATACAGCGTCTTCGCCTCGCCCAGCACCTCGAGCTTCACCAGTTCCCAGCCGCCCGCCTCGCGCGCGAGGCGCAGCGTGCGGATCGCCGATTCGGCATCGAAGCAGCCCGCGGTATTGGGCAGGTACGTGACCTTCTTGGGATCGATGAAGTCGGTAAGCATCGGCGCGTTGCGATCCGACACGTTGACGCGCCGCATCGCGACCGTGACGATCTCCGCGCCCGAGGCTTCGAGTGCCGCCGCGTTCTGCGCGAAGTCCTTGTACTTGCCGGTGCCGACGATGAGGCGCGAGCGGAAGGTCTGCCCCGCGACGCTCCACGTATCGGTATCGATCACCGCGCCGTGATCGCCGCCACCGACGAAGTGCACGATCTCGAGGTCGTCGCCGTCCTCGACCATCACCTGCGCCAGCGTCGAGCGCGGCACGACCTCCATGTTCCGCTCGACCGCGACCTTCTCGGGCACCAGCCCCAGTTCGGTCGCGAGATCCGCGAGCGACAACCCCGCCGAGACCCGCTTGTGCTCGCCATTGACCGTGATGGTGACGGTGCCGTCGGTATGGGGCATGATTGATGTCCAGATGGTGTGTCTCGACTTCGCGCGACACGAGCTTGTAAGGATGCGTGCTTATAGGGGTGCGTTCGCCGGCCCCGCAACCGCTCAGCACGTCCAGGGAGCCCCTTTTGCCCGATACCATCCGCCCGACGATCTTCGTCCTGAACGGTCCGAACCTGAACCTGCTCGGCACGCGCGAGCCGGAAATCTATGGCGACGAGACGCTCGACGACATTGCCGGCCAGCTTGAGGATCGCGCGCGCGATCTCGAGCTGACGATCGACATGCGGCAATCGAATCACGAGGGGCATCTGATCGACTGGATCCACGAGGCGCAGGCGCGCGGGGCGAAGGCGGTGATCCTCAACGCCGGCGCGTTCACGCACACCTCGGTCGCGGTCCACGACGCGATCAAGGGCGTGAAGACCCCGGTGATCGAGGTCCATCTCTCGAACCCGCACGCACGCGAGTCCTTCCGCCACGTCAGCCTCGTCGGGCAGGCGGCGAAGGGCACGATCGCCGGGTTCGGTGCACTCAGCTACATGCTCGCGCTTGAAGCCGCCGCCCGGTTCTGACAGGAGACCACGCCATGACCGATACACATGATACGGGCGCGATGCAGGTCGATGTGAACCTCGTCCGCCAGCTCGCCGAGCTCCTCGACACCACCCAGCTGACCGAGATCGAGGTCGAAGACGGGTCCCGCCGCATCCGCGTCGCGCGCAAGGCCGCACAGGCCGCGCCGGTGCAGCATTATGCGCCCGCACCGTCCGCCCCCGCCGCTCAGGTCGCGCCGCCGCTGGCGATCCCGCAGGCCGAGACCGGCGCGTCCGCACCGGCCTCGACCGCCAACGCGGTCAAGTCGCCGATGGTCGGCACCGTCTATCTCTCGGCCAACCCCGAGGCGAAGGCGTTCGTCGGCGTCGGCCAGAAAGTCGCAGCCGGCGACACGCTGCTGATCATCGAGGCGATGAAGGTGATGAACCAGATCGTCGCGCCGTCCGCCGGCACCGTCACCGCGGTGCTCGTCGAGAACGGCCAGCCCGTCGAGTTCGACCAGCCGCTCGTCGTGGTAGAGTAACGTGCCGCAGATCAAGAAGCTGCTGATCGCCAACCGCGGCGAGATCGCGCTGCGCATCCACCGCGCCTGCCACGAAATGGGCATCAAGACCGTCGCGGTGCACTCGACCGCGGATGCCGAGGCGATGCACGTCCGCCTCGCCGACGAGGCGATCTGCATCGGACCGCCGTCGGCGACCGACAGCTATCTGAACATCCCCAACATCATCTCGGCGGCCGAAATCTCGGGCGCGGACGCGATCCATCCCGGCTACGGCTTCCTCAGCGAGAACGCGCAGTTCGCCGAGATCGTCGAGCTCCACAACATCCTGTTCGTCGGCCCCAAGCCCGAACACATCCGCACGATGGGCGACAAGGTCGAGGCCAAGCGCACCGCGGGCGCACTGGGCCTGCCGTTGGTCCCCGGCTCCGACGGCGCGATCAGCGACGTCGCCGAGGCTTGGCGGATCGCCGCCGAGATCGGCTATCCGGTGATCATTAAGGCGGCCTCCGGCGGCGGCGGCCGCGGCATGAAGGTGTGCGAGAGCGAGGAACAGCTCGAAACGCTGATGCAGCAGGCGGGCTCGGAGGCGAAGGCCGCGTTCGGCGACGCCACCGTCTATATGGAAAAATATCTGGGCAATCCCCGGCATATCGAATTCCAGATCTTCGGCGACGGCAACGGCAACGCGATCCATCTCGGCGAGCGCGACTGCTCGCTGCAGCGCCGCCACCAGAAGGTGCTCGAGGAAGCGCCCTCGCCGATCATCACGCCCGAAGAGCGCGAGCGGATGGGCGGGATCGTGGCCAAGGCGATGGCCGACATGGGCTATCGCGGCGCAGGGACGATCGAGTTCCTGTGGGAAGCCGGCGAATTCTACTTCATCGAGATGAACACCCGGCTCCAGGTCGAGCATCCGGTGACCGAGATGATCACCGGCCTCGACCTGGTCCGCGAACAGATCCGCGTGGCGGAAGGTCATCCGCTGACGCTGCGCCAGCAGGACGTCCAGTTCCGCGGCCATGCGATCGAATGCCGCATCAACGCCGAGGACCCGCGCACCTTCGCGCCGTCGCCGGGGCTGGTGAAGGTCTATCACGCGCCGGGCGGAATGCACGTCCGCGTCGATAGCGGGCTGTATGCCGGCTACCGCGTGCCGCCGTACTACGACTCGATGATCGCCAAGCTGATCGTCTACGGCACCACCCGCAACGGCGCGCTGCGCCGCCTGCGCCGTGCGCTCGACGAGATGGTGATCGACGGCATCACGACGACGATCCCGCTCCACCGCGCGCTGCTGGACGATCCGGAGTTCCAGGACGGCGCGTACACGATCAAATGGCTGGAGGAATGGCTGGCCAAGCAGGCCGCGTAGGCCTCCCCTCCTCACGCCCCTTACCGTCATCCCAGCGAAGGCTGGGATCTCCACGGGGCGGGTGTCGCGGCCCAAGCCGGGAGACCCCAGCCTTCGCTGGGGTGACAATTGTGGGGCAGGCAGACTTTTCAACACCGGAGCATGCGTGAAAGCCACGATCTACCACAACCCGCGCTGCTCCAAATCGCGCGACGCGCTCGCCCTTCTGCAGGAGTCCGGCGCCGACGTCACGATCGTCGAATATCTGAAGACCCCGCCCACCCGCGCCGAGCTCGAACGCCTCTACGCGCGTGCCGGGATGACCCCGCGCCAAGGGCTCCGCATGGCCGAGGACGGCGCCAAGGCGGTCAAGCATGGCGATGCCGATGCGATCCTCGACGCGATGATGGTCGACCCCTCGCTGATCGAGCGGCCGCTGGTCGAAACCGACAAGGGCGTGCGGCTCGGCCGCCCCACCGCGCGCATCGCGGACATTCTCTGACCCGTGCCCGCTCGGCAGGCAACAACCGGGTATCTGCCAAAAATTGAGGCAGCAATTTCCATCGAAATCGACGGTTGCCCCAGGCGGCGTGCGCTGGCACGTTTGGTGCAAGGCGCCCGCACGGGCGAGGGTTCATGACTCGCGCGGGCGAGCGTTCTTCACCCGTGCGGGCGAGTGTTCGGCATCTGAAACGACAACCGGGGGCGTAGCCGCGTGAAAAAGATCGAAGCCATCATCAAGCCGTTCAAGCTCGATGAGGTAAAGGAGGCGCTGCACGAAATCGGCGTCAGCGGCATCACCGTGACCGAGGCCAAGGGCTTCGGCCGGCAAAAGGGTCATACCGAGCTCTATCGGGGCGCCGAATATGTCGTCGACTTCCTGCCCAAGGTGAAGCTCGAAGTCGTGGTTGAGGACGGCCTGGCGCAGCGCGTGGTCGAGGCGATCGCCGCCGCCGCGCAGACCGGCCGGATCGGCGACGGCAAGATCTTCGTCATCCCCGTCGAAAGCGCGCTGCGCATCCGCACCGGCGAACGCGACGACGACGCGATCTGATCAAGTTTCCCCCCTCCCGCTTGCGGGAGGGGTCGGGGGAGGGCCTGTCCGCAAGCTCTCCCGAATTTTACAGGCCCTCCCCTAGCCCCTCCCGCAGGGCGGGAGGGGAACAGCAAGGAAAGAAGACCATGGCGAATTCCGCGAGCGACATTCTCAGCATGATCAAGGACCAGGAGATCGAGTGGGTCGACCTCCGCTTCACCGATCCCAAGGGCAAGTGGCAGCATCTGACGATGGTCGCCGGCCTGATCGGCGAGGACGAGCTGACCGACGGCCTGATGTTCGACGGCTCGTCGATCGAGGGCTGGAAGGCGATCAACGAGTCCGACATGGTGCTCAAGCCCGATCTGGACGCGGTCTATGTCGATCCGTTCTCGGCGACGCCGATGCTGATCCTGATCTGCGACATCGCCGATCCCGTCACCGGCGAGCTCTACGCGCGCGACCCGCGCTCGACCGCCAAGCGCGCCGAGGCCTATCTGCTGACCACCGGCGTCGGCGACACCGTCTATGTCGGCCCCGAGGCCGAGTTCTTCATGTTCGACGACGTCCGCTTCGAGAGCAGCTATTCGACCAGCTACTACAAGATCGACGACATCGAGCTGCCGGGCAATTCGGGTCGCGAATATGAGGGCGGCAACCTTGGTCACCGGCCGCGCGCGAAGGGCGGCTATTTCCCCGTCGCGCCCGTCGACAGTGCGGTCGACATCCGCGGCGAGATGGTCTCCACGATGATCGAGATGGGCCTGCCCTGTGACAAGCACCACCACGAGGTCGCCGCCGCACAGCACGAGCTGGGCCTGACCTTCGGCACGCTGACGCAGACCGCCGACCGCATGCAGATCTACAAGTACGTCGTCCACCAGGTCGCGCACGCTTACGGCAAGACCGCGACGTTCATGCCCAAGCCGATCAAGGAAGATAACGGCTCGGGGATGCACACGCACTTCTCGATCTGGGAGGGCAAGACCCCGCTGTTCGCCGGCAACGGCTATGCGGGCCTCAGCGACATGTGCCTGTATTTCATCGGCGGCATCATCAAGCACGCCAAGGCGGTCAACGCCTTCACCAACCCGACGACCAACAGCTACAAGCGCCTGGTCCCGGGGTACGAGGCCCCCGTGCTGCTCGCCTATTCGGCGCGCAACCGCTCGGCGTCGTGCCGCATTCCCTACGGCACCGGCCCCAAGGCGAAGCGCGTCGAAGTGCGCTTCCCCGATGCGCTCGCCAACCCGTATCTCGCCTATGCGGCGCTGATGATGGCGGGCATGGACGGCATCCTCAACAAGATCCATCCGGGCGAAGCGATGGACAAGAACCTGTACGACCTGCCGCCGGCAGAGCTCGCCCAGGTCCCGACCGTCGCGGGGTCTCTGCGCGAGGCGCTCGACTGCCTGGCCGCCGACCACGACTTCCTGCTCAAGGGCGACGTGTTCTCGGCCGACCAGATCGAGGCCTATATCGAGATCAAACGCGACGAGGTCGCCCGTTGGGAGATGACCCCGAGCCCGGTCGAGTATGACATGTACTACAGCGGCTGAGCCGTGCGTGCCGCACGGCGGTGGGCTTCGCCCACAGCCGCTGTCGGCCGGCGGGGCGCAGTCCCGACCGACGGCGCGGCTTCGCCACGACGGACTAGAAGAGGGCGTCCGGCAAACCCGGGCGCCCTTTTTCTGTTCCGTTCCCCGCGAAGGCGGGGGCCCAGGAGTCACGGGCGCAGCGCTGCTTGACCCTGGGCTCCCGCCTTCGCGGGAGAACAGAAACGAGGGCATGATGCGGCGGACTTGAACCGGATCGATAGCAACCGCCGGGTGTTCCCCCATATAAGCGACACACCCTCCCGCACCCGTCACCCCAACCCGAAAGTCCCCATGAACGCGCTCCTCGCCACCGACGCCCTGCCCCGTTTCGACGCCGTCACCCCCGCCGACGTCGCGCCCGCGATCGAGACGCTGATCGCGCGCCAGACCGCGACGATCGAGACGCTCGTGGCAACCAAACCCACCGAATTCGACGCCGCCTGGCTGCCGCTCGAGCGGATCGACGTCGCGATGGACAATGCCTGGTCGACCGTGTCGCACCTCCACGGAGTCGCCGATACGCCGGCCTTGCGCGCCGCGCACGCCGCCGGCCAGCAGAGCCTGGTCGAACAGGGCCTGAAAGTCGGCCAGAACCGCGACCTGTTCGACGTCCTCGACGCGCTCGCCGCCTCGCCCGGCTTCGCCGATCTGCCGCGCGCCGATCGCACCGCGGTCGAACGCTCGCTCCGCGACTTCCGCCTCTCGGGCGTCGCACTCGAACCCGCCCAGCGCGCGCGCTATGCCGAGGTCCAGATGGCGCTCTCCAGCCTGTCCAACGCGTTCGGCAGCGCGTTGCTCGACGCGACCGAAGCCTGGACCGAACTGGTCACCGACGAAGCGCTGCTCGAAGGGTTGTCGCCCGCCGACAAGGCGATGCTCGCCGCCGCCGCCCAGGCGACCGGCCAGACCGGCTGGCTCGTCACGCTCCAACAGCCGAGCGTCAATGCGATCCTCGGCTTCTGCGAAAACCGCGAGCTGCGCTACCGCGTCTACCATGCCTATGGCACCCGCGCGTCGGACCAGGGCCCCAATGCCGGCCAGTTCGACAACGGCCCGCGCATCGCCGAAATCCTCAAGCTGCGCCGCGAGTCCGCCGCATTGCTCGGCTTCACCGACCCCGTCGCGCTGTCGCTGTCGACCAAGATGGCGACGGATCCGCACGAGGTCCTCGCCTTCCTGCGCGATCTCGCCAAGCGCGCCCGCCCCGCGGCCGAGGCCGATGTCGCCTCATTGCGCGACTTTGCCGCGGACTCACTCGGGATAGACGATCTCCAGCCTTGGGACACGGGCTTCACCGCGAACCGCCTGCGCCTCGCGCGCCACGCGATCGACGAGCAGGCGGTACGCGCCTATTTCCCCGTCGACCGCGTCGTTGCGGGCTGGACCGCTCTGCTCGAACGCCTGTTCGGCATCCGCCTCGTCGAGCGCCCCGACGTCGTCACCTGGCACCCCGACGCGCGCTACCACGACCTCGTCGATGCCGACGGGAGCGTGTTCGCCGGGCTCTACACCGACCTCCATGCGCGCACCGGCAAGCGCGGCGGTGCCTGGATGGCGCAGGCGCGCTCGCGCGTCACCGATGGCGACGCGGTCATGGTGCCGGTCGCCTACCTGACCTGCAACTTCGCCCCCACCGGCGGCGCGGTGCCGCCACTACTCTCGCATGGCGACGTGACGACGCTGCTGCACGAGACCGGACACTGCCTGCATCACCTGTTCGGGCTGGTCGACCGGCCGAGCGTCGGCGGCATCAGCGGGTTCGAATGGGACGCGGTCGAGCTGCCGAGCCAGCTGATGGAGGATTTCGCCTGGGACCGCGACGTCCTCACCGCGATGTCGGGCCAGTACGAAACCGGCGAGCCGCTCCCCGCCGACCTGTTCGACAAGCTGGTCGGCGCGCGCCATTTTCTCGAAGGCATGGCGACGCTACGCCAGGTCGAATTCGCGATGTTCGACCTGCTGCTGCATCTCGGCGTGATGGGCGATGACCCGGTCGAGGTCCTGGATGCGGTCCGCGACGAGGTCTCGGTGATGCGCCCGCCCGCGTGGCACCGCTTCCCGCAGAGTTTCTCGCATATCTTCGCGGGCGGCTATGCGGCCGGCTATTACAGCTACCTCTGGGCCGAGGTGCTCGCCGCCGACGCGTTCGGGCGTTTCCGCGATGCCGGGCTGATCGACCGCGCCACGGGCGACGCGCTGCGCACGCACATCCTGTCGCAAGGCTCGGCGCGTCCTGCACTGGAGAGCTTCCGCGCGTTCATGGGTCGCGATCCGGATCCAGCCGCGCTGCTGGTCCGCCGCGGGCTGGCCTGACCCGTTCTCCCGCGCACGCGGGAGCCCAGGGCCAGGAACGCAGACGATCGGAACCCTGGGCTCCCGCCTTCGCGGGAGAACCAGAAGACGGGGGCCGGTCCGATCCGCGCTGACGCGCGTTGAGCGCGTAATGATCGACCTGTCCCACGAATCGCTGCTGCTCGGCCTCGGCACCATGATCCTGATCGGTGCCTGGCTGCCGCTGCTGCTCAAGCGGCTGCCGCTGTCTCTGCCGATCGTCTGCCTGGGGCTCGGCGCGTTGCTCTCGCTGACCCCGTGGCTGCGCACCAATCCCGACGCGCTCAGCCACAACCGGATCCTCGAGGAACTCAACGAAACCGTCGTGCTGATCGCGCTGATGGGCGCGGGATTGCGGCTCGACCGGCGGTTCGGCTGGCGGCGCTGGGGATCGACGTGGCGGTTGCTGCTGTTCGTGATGCCGCTGACGATGCTGCCGATCTTCGCGGTCGCGCACTATGCGATCGGCCTCAGCGTCGCCGCCGCGCTGCTGCTCGCCGGTGCGCTTGCCCCCACCGATCCGGTACTGGCGGCCGACGTCCAGACCGGCCCGCCCGCCAGCGGCGAGGACGGCGAGACCCGGTTCGCGCTGACCTCGGAAGCCGGGCTCAACGACGGCCTTGCCTTCCCCTTCATCCTGCTCGCGCTCGCGATCCAGACGCACGACCTCGACTGGGGCCATTGGGCGATGGTCGACCTGTTCGGCGACCTCGCGATCGGCACCGCGATCGGCATCGCGGTCGGCTGGGTCGCGGGCTATCTGATGTTCCGCCTGCCCGCCTGGAAGCTGTCGGACACCGGCGACGGGCTGATCGCGATCGGCGTCACCCTGTTCGTCTACGGGTTTACGACGCTGATCCATGGCAACGGTTTCGTCGCGGTGTTCGTCGCCGCGCTGACGATCCGCTCGACCCGGCCCGACGACGACTTCCACAGCGCGATGGCGGAGTTCTCGGGCCAGATCGAGCGGCTGCTGCTGGTCGTCGTGATGCTGATCCTCGGCTGGGCTATCGGCCGCGGCCTGCTCGCGCCGCTGACCTGGGGCGGCGCCGCGCTGGCCGCCGCGATCATCCTCGTCTTCCGCCCGGTCGCGACCTTGCTCGGCTTCATCAGCTCGACCGCGAAGGGTCCGTCCAAGCGACTGATCGGCTTCTTCGGCATCCGCGGGATCGGGACGCTGTTCTACCTGCAATACGCGTTCAACCGCGGCGACTTCGCCGAGAGCCCGCAGGTCTGGGCGATCGCGGGGACGACCGTGCTCGGCTCGATCCTGATCCACGGCGTCTCATCGACCCCGCTGATGGCCAAGGCCGACGCGCTACGCGAGAAGCCGCACCATTGAGGCCTAGCCGGATCCTCCCCCGCCAGGGGGGGGTGGCAGGCGCAGCCTGACGGAGGGGGCGGACAGGATAACGCCCGTTCCGTGTCCTCCCCCTCCGACGCCTACGGCGCCACCTCCCCCTGGCGGGGGAGGATCAGAAGCCTCAATAATCCTTGGACACCCGCACGTTCGCGCTCTGCCGCCCGAGCGTCGAGATGCTCGACAACAAGGATAGCCAGCGCGTCACCTGGAACTCGACCTGCGTCGCGCTATAGCCCTGCCCGTCGGTGACGATCTCCGCATACAGCCGCCGCGTCACATATTTGCCCGCCGCGATCGACGTGCCTTGCCCGGTCTGCGGGTCCGCCGGCAGGATGCGCAGCCGGTCGAGACCCGCCGCACGGCGCACCGCGTTGATCGGGTTCAGCCCGTTGCCGCCGCTCTGCAACGCCGCTACCGCCGCCGCCAGTTGCAGCGCCTCGGGCGCGGACAGATTGGTGATCGACGTCCCGAACAACAACCGCGACAGCAATTCGTCCTCGGGAAGCGCCGGCGTGCTCGTGAAGCCGATCTCGGGCTTCAGCGCATAGCCCGTCACGCGGATCGACGCATTGAGCCCGGTCGAATCCGCGTTCGCCTCGATATCCAGCGCCGGGTTCGCCGGTACCTCGCCGGCAAAGCGGATGATCCCGCGCGCCAGTTCGAACTGCCGTCCGGCAAACTCATAGTCGCCGCGGATCAGCGTCGCGCGCCCGGTGATCGCCGGATTCTCGGGCTGCCCCGCGATCTGCAGGTTCGCCGACCATTCGCTCGTCAGTCCCAATCCGCTGACGAGCACCTGGTTCGGCGCCCGCGCGTGGATCGCCAGCGTCCAGGGCGCGGTTGGCCGTGCGACCTCGTCGTCGCCGTCGGGCAGGTTGATCTCGCGGATGTTGAGCTGCGGCACCGCGCTCGCCGCGGTCGCCTGGCCCAGCCGGTAGCGGCTCCTGTCGAGCACGACCTCGCCCGCGATCTTCCCGCCCGATCCGTCCGAGGTGAAGGTCAGCGGCCCGCTCACCGTCGCGCCGATATCATCGCGGTCGATCATCACCGCATGGTCTGCCTGCAACCGCAGGTCGAGGCCGAGACCATGCGCGGCGGCGAAGTCGAACTGCCCGGCTCCGCTCACGCGCCCACCCTTGCCCGCATCGGCGGCGAAGCGATCGATCACGAGGCGCGACCCGCCGAACCGTCCGCTCGCCTGGACGTTGGTCAGTACCGTGCCCGTCGTCGCGCTCTCGATCCGCGCGCCGCTCGCCTGCACAACGCCGCGGATCACGGGGTTCGCGACGCTGCCCGTCACGTCGGCGCCGATCGCGACCGGGCCCGACAGGTCGAACAGCTCGACTCCCGTCAGCCGCCACAAGGTATCCGCCGGCCCGCTATAACGCAGCTGCGCGAACAGCCGCGCGTTGCTGATCCGGCTCGACAGGTCGCCTGCACCGAGCGGCGCCAGCTGTGCCTGCGCGCGCCCGATCGTCTTGCCGCCCGACGCGATCACCGCGCGAACGCCCAGCTTGTCGGGGGACAACACCGCCGCCACCCCGACATCGACCGGCCGCGACGAGAGCACCAGCCCCGCACGGCTGAGCCCGCGGATAGTCAGGTTCGCCTTGCCCGTCGGCGCGGCGCCGTCATGGGTCGCGACGTCGAAGCTGCCCGACGCGGTCCCACCGAGCCCGAGCCCGGGATAGCCGATGTCGAGGATCGCCAGCGGCATCCGGGTCAGCGTCGCGTCGATCGCGGTGGTCGCGTCGGTGAACCGCCCGCCGACCTGCGCCTCGCCGCCCGCGAAGCTGAGCCGCGTCGGCGCGAGACGCCACCCGTCGCCGTCGCGCGTGACGACCGCAGGCGTGAGCAGCTTCAGCGGCCGGCGGTCGAGCGTCCCCTGCGCGGCGATGCCGTAGCTGTCGGCGGTCACCTGCGTGACGCTCTGGATATCGAACGCCCGCCCGCGTGATCCCGCGATCGACGCGCGAATCTCACCGACCCCGCCGCGCAGCCGCGCACTGACGCTGAATCGCGCCAGACTGAGCGTCCCGCGCCTCAGCCCGCGTCCGGTCGCGGTCGCCTCGACCGACGTGCCAGCCGGATGGAGCAACGTGACGAGGTCGAGATGCCCCTGCCGCAGCGTCACGCCGGCGAGCGTCGCCGCGGTCGCGTCGAGATGCGCCTCGACGCGCTGGATATCGCCGACAGGCCGGAACAGCAGCTCGCCGGCAAGCCCGCCCCCGCCGACCGCGAGCCGTCCGGTAAAGCCGCCATCGACTACCGCCAGGCTCCCCGAGGCGCGCGTCCCGCTGACGTTCAGCGTGGCGATCTGGATCGTCGCGGGCTGGCCCGGCGGCAACAGGATCGCGCCGTTCGCGGTGAACGGCCCGAGCCGCGATCCCCCCGCGGCGGTGAAGGCATACCCTTGCGCGGTCGGATCGAGATGTGCACGCACGCCCTTCAGCCCCAGCGTCGCGTTGGGCGCGGCGAAGACCAGGTCGAGCGTCGGCTTGTCGATCTTCCCGTCGAGCACCAGCGTCACCGGGCCATAGCTCTGCTGCCGCCCGCCGCCCTCGAAATGGAACGTCCCGTCGCGCCGCCTGTAGCCGTTCCCCGCCAGCCGGATCTGCGGCGCGGTCAGCACGAGGTTCGTGAAGTGCAGGATCCCGTCGGGCGTGCGTTCTATATTGGTGGTGACGCGTGGCAGCCCCCCCGCCAGGCTGCGGAAGAACGCGTTGTCGAGCCGCACCATCTGCGCGCTGCCCTGCCCGACGATCCGGGTGCCCTTGCCGCCCGGCCCCGGCACCACGCGCAGCACCGACTTGACGTCGACGATGCCGAGCCCGGGGATCAGGTACCGCCCGAGCGCGCCGTTGACGCCAACCTCGAACTGCCCGGTCTTCAGATCGAGCTGGAGGTTGATCCGCCCGCTCAGCTTGTCCGACCGCATCAGCAGATCGTTGCCGATCAGCGTCTGTGCGGTCACCGACAGCTTGCCCTCGACCGACAGGTTGCGCAGGATCCCGCCTGCGACGTCGCCGACCCCGGTCACGCGCGCCGCGGTGAAGCGGATCGGCACCGTCACCGGCGCTGCCGACAACCGCCCCTTGCCCGCCGCATGCGCATTCTCGAACCCGGTCTGGTCGAAGGCGAAGCGGCTCGCGTCGATCCGGTAGTCGAACGCCGCGGTCGCGAACGCGCCGTCGAGGATCGCGCGCAGCTCGACCGCATTGCCCGTCATGTTGCCGAACAACGCGGGCGGCTGCAACAGCCGCGCCTTGATCCGCACGTTGCGATAGGCGTTGGTGCCCAGATCGATCCCGCCCGTCGTGTCCACCGCCAGCGCAGGCGTGCGCAGCGACAGCCGCCCGTCGAGCCGGCGGCGCTCGAACGTCGCCGCGCCGTTCACCAGCACGCGCGGCGCGGTCAGTCGCTGCAGCTTTCCGCCCAGCAGCGACGACGGCGCCATCACACCCGACAGCGTATAGCGTCCCGCCTCCTGCGCGAGCGCGAGGTCGACGATCCTTGTCCGCCCGACCGATCCGTCCGCGGTCCCCCGCCAGCGCGCCCAGTTGCCGTCGCCGGTGACGTCGAGCGATACCGGCCCTCGCGCCTTGATCATCCGCGCGAGTACGCCGTTTGCCGCACCGCGTGCGGACACGTCGATGTCGAAGACGTCGCGCGTCGGCTCGGCATCGATCCTGAGCGCCAGCCGGTCGCTGCCCGCGACCAGCGCGTCGAGCGTGACCAGTGCGCGGCCCGACCGGATATCCGCCTGCCCCTGCAAGCGACCGACCCGCGGCGTGCCGAGCACCGGCTTCGCCAGCGTCAGCCGGTCGACCGCGAGCCGTCCGATCCGGATATCGAAATCCGGCAGGATCGGCCCGCGCTGCTTTGACGGCCTCGTACGCGGGGTATGGAGAAGGGTCGCACGCGCGATTGCCAGCCGCCGGATCTCCAGCCGGTTCGACAGCCATTTGAACGGCGACCAGTCGAGCTCGACCTGCGGCGCCTGGAACACCAGCCCGTCGAGGTCGTACACCCGCAGATCGACCAGCCGCGTATCGCCATAGAGCGACCCGTCGATCCGCCCCACCGCGAAGCGCAGGCCGTTCGCGGTCCGGATCGCCGCGATGCGATCCGCGACGTAGCGGTGCCCGATGTCGGTATCGACAACGAGCAAAGCGGCGCCCAGGATCGCGAACAGCGCGACTACTGCCCCGACGATCCACCGCCACCACCTCAAAACGCCTGCCCCAGCGACACGTACACCGCGATCCGGCTGTCGCCCGCACGCGGGTTGAGCGGCGTGCCGACGTCGAGGCGGATCGGCCCGAAGTTCGAATAATAGCGAACCCCCAGCCCCGCGCCGTACTGCAGCCCGGTGAATTTCGGCAGCGGCGAGGTGTATATGTTGCCCGCGTCGAGGAACGGCACGATCCCGAAATTGCCGAATGCCTTGACGCGCGCCTCGACCGCGAACTCGGTCAGGCTGCGCCCGCCGATCGGGTCGTTGTTAGGATCGCGCGGCCCGATCGCCTGATAGCCATAGCCGCGCACCGACGCGCCGCCGCCCGCATAGAAGCGCCGCGACGGTGCGACCTGGTCGCGCGGCGCGCCGACGATCGTCCCCAGCCGCGTGCGCGCCGCCAGCACCACCCCGTCCGCGACGGTGCGATAGACGCTGGCATCGACCTGCGTACGCGCATAGCCGAACACCGACCCCTGCAGCGACACTTCGGGACTGAGCCGCCCGCCCAGCCGGAACCCGCGCGTCGGGTTGAGCAGGTCGTCCGACCCGTCATAGTTGAGGCTCGTCGGCAACGCGCCGATGAAGAAGGTCCGCCGCCGCGGCAGCCCGGTCGACAGCAGCACGTCGCGCTCGTCCGACGCCACCAGCTCGCCGCCCAGCGACCAGGTCCAGGTCTTCTGGAAGAAGATGTTGGTCTGCTTCTCCAGGCTGCCCGACAGCGTGAAGGTCCGCGCGTCATAGGCGTCGCGGTTGGTATGCGCCGCCGACACCTGTGCGGTCAGCACCCGGTCGCGCGCGTGGAAGTTGCTCCGCCGGAACACGACCGAGCCCAATTGCTCGCGCGTCCCCAGCACCGACCTGAGCGTCAGCGCCCCCTCGGGCGGGAACAAATTGCGGTGCGTCCAGCTGAGCTCCGCGCGCGCGCCCTCGCCGGTGCCGTAGCCGAGCTCGCCCGCGACGGTATGCGGCGGCGCGGGGTCGAGCTTGACCGCGATGTCGACCACGTCGGGCGTCGCGCCCGGCACCGGCTTCACCGTTACCGCCGAGACCAGGCTGGTCTGGATCAACGCGCGGCGCAGGTCGTCGATCTTCGCCGCGTCATAGGGCTGGCCGGGCGAAAACCGCGCGATCTCCTCGACGTGATGCGCGTCGAACACTCGGTTCCCCGGCAGCGCGACCACCTGCCCGAACCGCCGCGCGCCGCCCGGCTGCACGCTGAGGTCGAGCGTCGCGGTCCGCGTCGCATGGTCGACCACGATCGCCGAATCGCCCACGGTCGCGAACGGAAAGCCCTCGCGCCCGATCTGCGACGTCAGCTTGGCCTCGCCCGCGACGATCGCGTCCGAATTGACCGGGTCCTCGGCCTTCACGCCGAACGCGCCGGCGAGCGCGGGCGCCTTGTCGCCCGCCGCGGCGATCCCGTCGATGGTCACGCCCTTGAACCGGTACAGCGTCCCCGGCACCGCCGCGATCACCACCAGCGGCTTCGCGCCGCCCTCGACGCGCGTGGTCACGGCGGCGTCGTAATAGCCTTCCGCGCGCAACAGGCTGTTGAGCAGCGCCGCATCCTCGCGCGCGCGCCGGTCGAGCTGAGCCGCATTGGCGGGCTTGCGGTCGTTCGCGGCGAGCGTCGACAACTGGTCGAAGCGGGGCCGCAACAGCGTGCTCGCAATATCGTCGATCCCGTCGACCCGCCAGGCATAGCGCCGTGCGGACTCGGCATCGGTCGTCGTCGCGATGGTCGCGGGATCGTCGGGCGTGGCGGCAAGGTCCGGCCACGCGACGCCGATATCGGGCAGCGGCGCCAGCGGCGCGTTCGGGTCGAGCGACGGCATCGGCTCGGGCGCACCCGGCGCGACCTGCGCCACCGACCGATTGCTCGCGACGACAGCCAGCAGGGCTGTGGCCGCGCAAAAGCCGGCACGCCGAACGCGAAACACCATGCCGGTGTCCTAGCCGCGCTTTGCCGGGTGCGACAGGGCCTATGCGCGCGACTCGGCCGCGCGTTCGCGTCATTCCGGCGATAAGTCGCGCAGGCCGACGACGACGCTGGCATCCGCGCGCCCGGGGTGGCATTGGCACGGCATGGCCGATCCCCGCCCCACCGATCCCCGTCCCGCCGATCCCCGTCCCGCCGATCCCCGTCCGAACGCCGCCGGCGGTGCGCTCATCGCGCTCGGCATGATCGGCGGCGCCGCGATCGGCTTCGCGGTCGGCCAGGCGACGCCCGGATTCCTGATCGGCACCGCGGTCGGCGTCGTCGTCGCGATCCTCGTCTGGCTCCGCGACCGCCGCTGAGCCCACCCTGACCACCACCACCCCGGCGGAGGCCGGGGCCCAAATGGGAAGGTCGGAGTAAGGGAGCGCGATCCGCAGTAACGATCGTCCCCCAATTGGGCCCCGGCCTTCGCCGGGGTGGGGGCATTTTCGTGCACAGCCCCCTACCGCGGCTCCCGCATCTGCCACACCACTCGCCCGACGACGTCCACCGCCCCGGCCGGCACCGCCGCCGCGGCCGGATTGTCGCTGCTGACCATCAGCCCGTCCGCCCCCGGCACGACACGCTTCACCATCATCGCCGCGTCGATCCGGACCACGAACACACCGCCGCGCGCGCCCGGGCGCCGGTCCGCGGTGTCGACGACGATGTGATCGCCGTCGAGCAGCCCCGGCGCCATCGAATCGCCCCGCACCCGGATGATCGCCGCCTGCCCCTCGCGAAGCCCCAGCCGCCGCGCGAGCGCGGGGTCGATCATGTCCGTCCCCAGCACGATCTCGCCATCGACCAGCGCGCCGGGTCCGGCTGACGCCGCGATATCGATCCGTGGCAGCCGGAACGCGGACGGCCGCTCGACCGCGCCCAGTACCGTCTCGGCGACCCCGAAATACGCCGCCAGTACCCGCCGGTCGCGCTCGGCGAGCACCCGCGGCGTACCCCGCCGGACGAACTGCTGCAGATACGCCGCGTTGCGCCCGAGCATCGCCGACAACGCCGCCAGGCTGTCTCCGCGATCGGTCGCCAGCCCTGCCAGCGCGGCTCTTGGATCGGAAACGGACACGACACCTCACTACCGTAGGAAATTTCCTAGACATGTTGGAAATCAGGGAACAGATCCAGAACTAAATTAGGAAACCGAAGGGAGCAAGCCATGTCCGTTCTGATCAAGATCGACCGCTATCTGCGCAGGACGGGCATGCCGGTCAGCAAGTTCGGCCGCCTCGCGGTCAACGATCCGCGGCTGGTCCACGACCTCAAGCGCGGCCGCCAGCCCGGCCGGACGATCGTCGCGCGGATCGAAGCGTTCATCGACGGCGGCGCGGCATGATCCCGCGGACCGCTTTGACGCGCGACCGCGACGCCGGGACAGCGCTGGTCCGCGCATTGCGGACGATGGGCGCAGCGTTCGGCCTTCGGGTCGATTCGCGCGCGGACCAGCCCTGGGCCAGCGCCACCTTCGTGGGGACGCAGCACGTCGTGCGGATCGCTGCCCCCGCCATACCCGTCGTTCGATCGTGGCTCGCCGCGCTCCCCGAGGCGCCGTTCGCGCTCCGCGGCCACATCGTCGCCGACCTGTCGGTCGATGCGATCGAACCGGTCGCCGGCGAGCTGCATGCGACGCTTTCCGTCCTGACGCTCGAAGAGACGTGATCCGCCGCTAGGGGGTGGACTTTCCCCCTTCGTGCCGCGCATTGAGCGGTACGAAGGAGACGATGATGACCGGATCTGGCATGGCGAAGTTCGACTGGGCGGACCCGTTCCTGCTCGACGACCAGCTGAGCGAGGACGAGCGGATGATCCGCGACTCCGCCCGCGCCTATGCGGACGACAAGCTAGCCCCGCGGATCGTCGACGCGTTCCAGCACGAACATACCGACCCTGCGATTTTCCGCGAGATGGGCGAACTCGGCCTGCTCGGGCCGACCATCCCCGAGGACTATGGCGGCGTCGGGGCGTCCTATGTCGCGTACGGCCTGGTCGCGCGTGAGGTCGAGCGGATCGACTCCGGCTACCGCTCGATGATGAGCGTCCAGTCCAGCCTCGTGATGTACCCGATCTACGCCTATGGGTCGGAGGCACAGAAGCGCAGATACCTGCCGAAACTCGCCAGCGGCGAGTTCATCGGCTGCTTCGGCCTGACCGAGCCCGACGCCGGGTCCGACCCCGGCGGGATGACCACGCGCGCGAAGAAGGTCGATGGCGGCTACGTGATCTCGGGCGCCAAGACATGGATCAGCAACTCCCCGATCGCCGACGTCTTCGTCGTCTGGGCGAAATCCGACGCGCATGACGATGCGATCCGCGGCTTCGTGCTCGAACGCGGCATGAAGGGCCTGGAAACGCCCAAGATCGAGGGCAAGCTGTCGCTTCGCGCCTCGATCACCGGCATGATCATGATGGACGAGGTCGAGGTCGGCGACGACGCGCTGCTCCCCGACGTGCAGGGCCTGAAGGGTCCGTTCGGCTGCCTCAACCGCGCGCGCTACGGGATTAGCTGGGGCGCGCTCGGCGCCGCGGAATTCTGCTTCCATGCCGCGCGTCAGTACGGCCTCGACCGCAACCAGTTCGGCACCCCGCTCGCCGGACGGCAGCTCTACCAGAAGAAGCTCGCCGACATGGAGACCGAGATCGCGCTCGGCCTGCAGGCGAGCTTGCGCGTCGGCCGCCTCATGGACGAAGGCCGCTTCGCGCCTGAAATGGTCAGCCTCGTCAAGCGCAACAATGTCGGCAAGGCGCTCGATATCGCGAGGATGAGCCGCGACATGCACGGCGGCAACGGCATCTCGGGCGAATATCACGTCATGCGCCACATGATGAACCTCGAGACGGTGAACACCTACGAGGGCGCCCACGATGTCCACGCGCTGATCCTCGGCCGCGCGATCACGGGGATCGCTGCGTTCTAGTGCGCCACCCCCGCCCACACACGCGTCACCCCAGCGAAGGCTGGGGTCTCCCGGTAATTGAGCGCGCCCTTGCCGCGGGAGACCCCAGCCTGCGCTGGGGTGACGCATAAAGTGGCGGAAGCCAAACCCACCCCCCTAGCCGGCCTCAAGGTCGTCGAACTCGCCCGCATCCTCGCCGGCCCCTGGGCGGGTCAGGTCCTCGCCGACCTCGGCGCCGAGGTGATCAAGGTCGAATCCTCCGAAGGCGACGACACCCGCCGCTGGGGCCCGCCGTTCATCGACAACCCCGACGGCAGCCGCGACGCCGCCTATTTCCACGCCGCCAACCGCGGCAAGCGCTCGGTCGTCGCCGACTTCGCCACGCCCCATGGGCAGGCCACGGTCCGCGCGCTCGTCGCCGATGCCGATGTCGTGATCGAGAATTTCAAGGTCGGCGGCCTCGCGCGCTACGGGCTCGATTACGCCAGCCTCTCCGCGCTCAACCCGCGGCTCGTCTATTGCTCGATTACCGGGTTCGGCCAGGACGGGCCCTACGCCGCGCGCGCAGGCTACGACTTCATCGTCCAGGGCATGAGCGGGATCATGGACCTCACCGGCGAGCCCGAGCACGCGCCGCAGAAGATCGGCGTCGCCTTCGCCGACATCATGACCGGGCTGTACGCGGTGATCGCGATCCAGGCCGCGCTGGCGATGCGGGAGCGCACCGGCCGCGGGCAGCAGATCGACATGGCGCTGCTCGACACCATGACCGGCGTGCTCGCCAACCAGGCGATGAACTGGTTCGCGAGCGGCGTGTCGCCCACCCGCGTCGGCAACGCGCATGCCAACATCGCCCCCTACGCCGTCTTCCCCTGCGCCGATGGCTGGTTCATCCTCGCGGTCGGCAACGACCCGCAGTTCCGCCGCTTCTGCGACGCGCTCGGTCAGGACGCGTTGCGCGACGATCCGCGGTTCGCGACCAACGCGGGCCGCGTCGCATTCCGCGAGATCCTGACTGCCGGAATCGAGGCGGCGACGCGCGCGGTTCCCCGCGACACGCTGCTCGCCAGGCTCGAAGCGGTCGGCGTGCCCGCCGGCCCGATCAACAGCGTCGCGCAGGCCTTCGCCGACCCGCAGGTCGTCGCGCGCGGCATGGCGATCACCGGCGCTCGCCCCGACGGATCGACCGTACCCGGATTGCGCACCCCGATCCGCTTCTCCGACGCCGACCTCGCGACCGGTCGCGCGGCACCGATGCTCGGCGACGGCTGACCGCCGATACCGCTCCACAGCACGGCGATTGCCCGCTACAGACCGCCGCGATGGTTTGGATTCCGATCACCCGGTCGATCGCGATCGATGACAGCGAGATCGGCGAGACGACGACGCGCGCCGGCGGCCCCGGCGGCCAGCACGTCAACACCACCGACAGCGCGGTCATCCTGCGCTTCGACGTCGCCGGCTCGCCCAATCTGCCCGACATGGTCAAGGACCGGCTCGCGGTGCTGGCCGGCTCGCGGCTGACGCGCGACGGCGTGCTGATCCTGCGCAGCGAAGGCTCGCGCTCGCAACTCCTCAACCGCCAGGAAGTCCGCGAACGCCTCGTCGCGCTGATCCGCGATGCGACGATCATCCCCAAGAAACGCCGCCCGACCAAGCCCACCAAGGGCAGCCAGACCCGTCGCGTCGATTCGAAGGTCAAGCGCTCCGCGGTAAAACAGGGTCGCGGCAAGGTTAGGGAGTAACGCTGCCGCCTCTGAACCGCTCCCCGGCGAAGGCCGGGGCCCAGTTGGGGGCAGAGGTAACCGAACGCAGGCGGCCATCACGGCAACCTTCCCAACTGGGCCCCGGCCTCCGCCGGGGAAGTACCTGAGACGTACCACTCGCCCCCCGTTCTCCCGCGAAGGCGGGAGCCCAGGAGTCGCGAACGCTACCCTCCGTTACCCTGGACTCCCGCCTTCGCGGGAGAACGGTTAGCCCTGGGAATGACTGGCAAGATCTACCACTTCGGTAGAACCCCCCACCGGATCCTCCCCGAACCCAGCCGCCGCGAACCGCTCCGGCATCGGCGCCTCGCCGACCACATCGGGCTTCCCAGCCCGCGGCACGATCAGCTTCTGCGCATGCAGCATCATGCCCAGCTTGTCCGCCGTCCCGTAGACCCCGTCGCCCACCACCGGCGCCCCCAGCCCGCTGGCCGCATGGACGCGGATCTGATGCGTCCGCCCGGTCTCGGGCATGAACTCGACGAGCGACCGCCCGTCCTTCACCGACAGCACGCGCCACGCGGTCCGCGACGCCTTGCCCTTCAGGCTGCCGTCGACGTCCTCGACCATCCGCCAGCCGGTCTCGGCGGTGCTGACCTTGCCGAGCACCATCTCGATCCGCCCCGATTCCTCCGCCGGCACGCCTTCAAGCAGCGCGACATAGCGCTTCGTCACCAGTCCCTGTTCGAACGCCTGCTGCAGTCGCGCATGCGCCTTGGGATTGCGCGACAGCAGCAGGCAGCCGCTGGTATCGCGGTCGAGCCGGTGCACGGGCTTCGGCCAGCGCTGGAACCCGAACTTCAGGCTCTCGAGATGGTTCTCGAGGCTGAGCGAGCCATCACGGGGAGGATCGACCGGCAGGCCCGTGGGCTTGTCGATGATAAGGGCCTCGCCGTCGAGGAAGAGTACGCGTTCACCATGCATGCGCACGCCCTTGCCAGCATCGGCGCCCGCATGCCAGAGCCGTGGCATGCTGCGCCGCACACTAGCCCTCGTCCTGACGCTCGCGCCGTCCGTTGCCCAAGCCCAGTTATGCGAAGGCCAGAGCGCCGCGATCGCCCCCGACGGCCGCGCCTTCGGCCATCTGCCCTACGGCGACGCGGCCGAAACCGAGCTCGTCGCGCTGCCGTCGGACTATTCGGTCGGCAACCCGTGCATCGTCCGACGCGACATCCTCCCCGACCTCCTCCGCCTCTTCGACGCCGCCGCGCGCGATCCTGCGGTGATGGGCCAGATCAAGGCGATGTCGTGCCAGCGCTCGATCGAACGCCAGCGCGGCGTGTTCTGCCGCGGCAGCGACTCGGCCGCCGACCGCGCGATCTCGGTCGCGCCGCCGGGCTATAGCGAGCATTCCACCGGCTTCGCGCTCGACTTCGCGGTGCGCCCGTCGAATGGCTGCCCCGATGCCGAGGCGTGCATGGCCGCAACGCCGGCCGCGAAATGGCTGCGCGCCAACGCAGGCCGGTTCGGGTTCGAGCAGAGCTTTCCTGGCGGCAACAAGCAGAACGTCAAATGGGAGCCCTGGCACTGGCGCTGGGTCGGCACCACGGCCAGCGCGCCCGGCGCGGCACGGGCGCGGTTCGTGTTCGCGCGGGCGCGCAAACTCTATCCGGCCGACCCGGTGATCGACCCGGTCATGATCAAGGTCGCGCCACCCCCGAAGCTCTACCTCAAGCTGCCGGTCATCGACGTAAAAAAGCGCCGCCGCTAGGGTCAGCGACGGCGCGTCCTTCGTCACCCTGAACTCGTTTCAGGGTCCACCCATCCGCGAGCGCTATCGCCCGTGGCTGGGTGGATGCTGAAACAAGTTCAGCATGACGCGGAATTTTATGCCGCGAGCTTCGCCGCCGTCTCGGCGATCCGCTTGCCCTGGTACCGCGCACCCGCCAGCTCTTCCGCATGCGGCTGGCGCGAACCGTCGCCGTCCGCGATCGTCGTCGCGCCGTACGGCGACCCGCCGAGGACTTCGCTGACGCCCATCTGCCCCTTGAACCCGTAATCAAGCCCGACGATCGTCATCCCATGATGCATCAGGTTGGTCAGGATCGAGAACAACGTCGTCTCCTGCCCGCCATGCTGGCTCGCGGTCGAGGTGAACGCGCCGCCGACCTTGCCGACCAGTGCGCCCGAGAACCACAGCCCACCGGTCGTGTCCCAGAACTGCGCCATCTGCGCGGGCATCCGGCCGAAGCGCGTCGGCGCACCGACGATAATCGCGTCATAGTCCTTGAGCGCATCGGGGCCCTCGATCACCTCGTGCGCGGTGTCGGTCTTGAAGTGCGCGGCAGCGACGACCTCGGGCGGTGCGGTCTCGGCGACGCGGCGGATATCGACCTCGGCGCCACCGGCGCGCGCGCCCTCGGCGACCGCATCCGCCATCTGCTCGAGATGGCCGTAGGACGAGTAATAGAGCACGAGAACCTTGGTCATGGGGTATCCTTTGTCTTCTGCACCCCCTCCCGCTTGCGGGAGGGGGCCGGGGGGTGGGCGCCCGCTTTCCACGGGCGGTGCAAGTCGGGGCGAGCGCGAGCCCACCCCCCAACCCCCTCCCGCAAGCGGGAGGGGATTTAACGGTTATTCAGAGTCGACCAGGACGATCTCGGCATCCTCGATCGCCGTGATCGTAACGGTCTGCCCGCCGACAAGTGCCGCGCCGTCGCGCGCCGCGAAGCGCTCGCCGTCGATGGCGATCGCGCCCGTCGCCGGCACCAGATAGGCATGACGCCCTTCGCCGACGCTGTGCGTGACGCTCTCGCCCGCCTTCACGGTCGCCGCCAGCACGCGGGCGTTCGCCCGGATCGGCAACGCGTCGCCATCATTCTCGAACCCGCTCGCCAGCGTCACGAACGTACCCGACCGCTCGCCCTTGGGGAAAGGCTTCGCACCCCAGCTCGGGCTGCCGCCCTTGCGGGTCGGCTCGATCCAGATCTGGAAGATCGTCGTCGTTTCGGGTTCGAGGTTGTATTCGGCGTGCCGCACGCCCGAGCCTGCGCTCATCACCTGAACATCGCCCGCCTCGGTCCGGCCCTTGTTGCCGAGCGAATCCTGGTGCGTGATCGCGCCGGTGCGGACATAGGTGATGATCTCCATGTCCTGGTGCGGATGCGGCGGAAAGCCGTTGTTCGCGGCGATCTCGTCGTCGTTCCACACCCGGATCGCACCCCAGCCCATCCGCGCGGGGTCGTAATAGCTCGCGAACGAGAAATGGTGCCGCGCGTTCAGCCAGCCGTGATTGGCATGGCCGAGGCTCTCGAAGGGGCGGCGTTCGACTTTGGTCTTGGTATCGATCATGGAAAGTCTCCAATCTGTTGAGACCAAGATAGGCGATGCGATCACACCGTAAATAGAAACGCTGGAAACCGATCGTTTCGTTTGCCATGGTGGCAGGGCGTATCTCCCCTCCCTGGAAGGGAGGGGTCGGGGGTGGGTCGGCTTGGGGCTGGCGCAGCATTCCCCCGATAGCGACCCACCCCCAGCCCCTCCCTTCCAGGGAGGGGAGCCTCGGCCACGGAGACCCACCATGCGCCTGCCCGATCTCGAAGCCTGGGCGATCTTCGCCAGCGTCGTCGAGCACAAGTCGTTCAGCGCCGCTGCCGACACGATCGGTCTCAGCAAGGCGACCGTCTCCAAGGCGATTACCCGGCTGGAGGCGCATCTCGGCCAGTCGCTGTTCCACCGCACCTCGCGCCGGCTCGCGCTCACCGAAGCCGGCAAGCCGCTCGCCGAACACGCCGCGCGCATCCTCGCCGAAGCGCGCGCCGCGGAAGAGTCCGCCAACGACTCCGCCAGCGCCCCCACCGGCCGGGTCCGGCTCGCCGCGCCGATGAGCTTCGGCATCACCGACATCGCGCCGTTGCTCGCCGACTTCCTGGCCGCCCATCCCGGCATCGAGATCGAGCTCCACCTCTCCGACGCGCGTGTCGACATCGTCGCCGAAGGCTTCGACGTCGCGCTCCGCATCGCGTCGCTGCCCGACAGTTCGCTCCGCGCACGCCGGCTGTGCGGCATCACCACGCACATCGTCGCTGCCCCCGCCTATCTCGCCGCGCGCGGCACCCCCACGCACCCCGCGCAACTCGGCGAGCATGCGCTGTTCGGCTATACCAACGTCACCGGGCCGTGGCGCTTCCAGCGCGCGGGTGAGGGCGACGTGTCGATCCGCGCGCAGGGCCAGCTCTCCGCCAACAGCGGCGAGGCGCTGGTCCCCGCACTGGTCGCCGGGCTCGGCATCGCGCTGCTGCCGAGCTTCATCATCGCCGAGCACCTCGCATCGGGCGCGCTGGTCGAAATCCTCGCCGACTGGGCCCCGCCGCCGATCGGCCTCCATCTGCTCACCCCGCCCAGCCCGTTACGCCCAGCCCGCGTCGAGGCGCTGATCGCCTTCCTCAGCCAGCGCCTGCGCGACGCGCGCTAGCGCCTCCCTTTTCGTCTCCCCCGCCGCCCCGTCGCCCGGTCGCCCCCCCGTCACCCCAGCGAAGGCTGGGGTCTCGTGAGGCGAGGACGGAGCTGGAGCCGCAGGAGACCCCAGCCTTCGCTGGGGTCACGACGGAGGGCGGATGACGTTCCCGCCCCCTCGCCCGCGACAATTTCTTAAAACTCCGCTGCCATCCGCTCCCGACTCGTCGCATTTAAATCCAAATTAACCTTTTGCCTTCAGACATTGCGTGGTTAATGGAATTGAAGTCGATCCGCGGGCATGGGGTGCCGGGCGGTGTCGCGAACAGGGGACGACGCATGCGGGTGCTGCTGATCGAGGACGAGCCGACGACCGCCAAGGCGATCGAACTCATGCTCACGACCGAGGGGTTCAACGTCTACATCACCGACCTGGGCGAAGAAGGCCTCGATCTCGGCAAGCTGTACGACTACGACATCATCCTGCTCGATCTCAACCTGCCCGACATGCACGGCTATGACGTGCTGAAGCGCCTGCGCGTCGCGCGTGTCTCGACCCCGGTGCTGATCCTGTCCGGCGTCAACGAGATGGACAGCAAGGTGCGCAGCTTCGGCTTCGGCGCCGACGACTATGTCACCAAGCCGTTCCACCGCGAGGAACTGGTCGCACGCATCCACGCCGTCGTCCGCCGCTCCAAGGGTCACAGCCAGTCGGTCATCCGCACCGGCAAGCTGGCGGTCAACCTCGACGCCAAGACCGTCGAAGTCGATGGCAGCCGCGTCCACCTGACCGGCAAGGAATATGCGATGCTCGAGCTGCTGAGCCTCCGGAAAGGCACGACGCTCACCAAGGAAATGTTCCTCAACCACCTCTATGGCGGGATGGACGAGCCCGAGCTCAAGATCATCGACGTCTTCATCTGCAAGCTCCGCAAGAAACTGAGCCTCGCCTGCGACGGCGAGAACTACATCGAAACCGTCTGGGGCCGCGGCTACGTCCTGCGCGAACCCGACGACGTGGCCGCCGCCCAGGTCGCCTGACCACTACCGTTTGGGGGAGCAAAGGCCGCGGCACCGGGGGGCGCCGCGGCCTTTTTTTGTCTACCTTCCCGTCTGATCGGGCGCCGGCTTTCAACGCGTCGTTTCGCTATAGATCGTAGCTGGGAATGTCGTCATCCTCGGGCCACGGCGGATAGACGATCGGCTTGTCCCCGAAATAGCGCTTCACGATGCGATCGCGGCGAGCGAGTGGGCGCTCATCGGGATCGATGTCCTCCTTGTAGTTGTACGCGACTTGGAAACTGTCTCCCTGGATCAGATACTCGATCTCTGCCCAACGATTCTTCGGTTCCTCGGCGTCCCAGAGATCGAGCAGCGCGTCTCCCAGGCGGTCGAGATCCGCCCAGCGGAACACGATGCTGTTGCCACGGTTCTTAAAGATCGCAGGCGCAACGCAGTTCCTATCGACCTCCGCGTGCAACAATGTGCCATCAAGCGGGTATTCGGTGTCCTCGGCCAGAAGTCGGCCGATCTTTGCGAGTATCCTATCCGTTTCGTCACTTGCCATCGATCTTCTCCTTCCGCTCGTTCGGAAATTTTTTGCTCTTGAGAGTGCCGTTGACGATGAACCAAACATTGATGGCCGATGGCCGCGTTGATCCGTCCCCATAAACGGGCGAGATCTTGACGGTGACCCTGGCCCCTGCGCGCTTCTCGCGCGCCCACTCGTCTTCGAGCACGCGGTAGCCACCGCGATTGAAGTTTGCGTCTTGCGCGAAATGGTTGAAGGCCTCGGTCGGTCCCTTGAACCGCGCGGCGATATAGTGGCCTCCGTCATCGGTCGGTCGCCGGTCCGGCCCGCCCGCCTGCGCCTGCACCGTTCGGGAACGCACCTGTTTGTCGGCAACGACAAGAACGCCTGAAACGCGCCGCGTTCGTCCGCTGGCGTCGATCCAATATTCATAGCCGTTACGGACTTCGCGGCGATCTGGCGACGTCTCATCTACAGGTCGCTCATCTCGCGGCGGCAGTTCCGCGTAGGCGATCTGCCCGGCAGGCGATGATGCTACCGGCTTGGTTTCGGCTCGCTTTTTCTTCGGTGGCTCATCCCAGCTTCCGCTAGCGCCCCCGCCACCAAAGCGTCCTCCTCCTCCGCCGGTGAAGCCTCCACCCTGCCAACTGCCGTCGTGGAAATTGCGACCGTTCGCAAAGGTGAACCGACCATTTTTCGGATCGTGCCACGGGTTGTACTTGAGTTCGCCGCCATCGGCCGTACGGGCGGTTGGAAGACGCCCGGTCCTCAGCCAGGTTGAGAAGGCATATCGTCTCGCGCTACCGGCCATGTCCATGATGCCACCCCGCAACAGTATAAGGGTTGGAACATTTCAGGAACATTTTCCAACAAGTCAAGCGCGGAAAAGGGAGTGTTAGCGCGCCGCTATTTCCGCTCGAACACTTTCTCGCCCCCGACCCAGGTCTGCTGCACCACGGTCCCGCGCAACTCGGTCGGCGACGCCAGCGTCGGATCCCGGTCCACCACGATGAAGTCCGCGCGCTGCCCGGGCTGGAGCGATCCGAACTGCTTCTCCGCGAACCCGGCATAGGCCGCGCCCCCGGTGAACGCCCACCAGGCCTGCTCGCGCGTCACGCGTTCCTCGGGGCGCCAGCCGCCCGACGGCTGCCCGTCGGCATCCATCCGCGTGAACGCCGCCGCCCAGCCTGCGAACGGATCGGGCCGCTCGACCGGGAAGTCCGACCCGAAGGCGAGCCCCGCGCCGTTCTTCAGCATGCTGTTCCACGCATAGGCGCCGGCCAGCCGATCCGGCCCCAGCCGCGCCTCCGCCATCGTCCTATCGCTGGTCTGGTGAGTCGGCTGCATCGACGCGATCGTGCCGAACCGGCCGAAGCGCACCAAATCTTCAGGCGCGACGATCTGCGCATGCTCGACCCGCCAGCGCCGGTCGCCCTTGTACGTCTCGGACAGCACCTGGATCGCGTCGAGCACCTGTTCGTTGGCGCGGTCGCCGATCGCGTGGACCGCGGTCTGGAAGCCGTCCATCGCCGCGCGGCTCATCGAGTTCTGCAGCTGGTCGTCGGTCAGGAACCCCGCCCCCGACTGGCTCGGCGCATCGGCATAGGGCGCCTTCAGCCACGCCCCGCGCGACCCCAGCGCGCCGTCCGAATAGATCTTCACGCCGCCCATCCGCAGCCGGTCGCCATAGAGCCACGGCGTCGGCCCCTTGCCGCCGACGCGGTTCGCGGTCTCCATGCCCATGCCGTACGACATGATCCGCACGCGCAGCGCGCCGATATCGGCCATCCGCCGATAGGTCAGCCACTCGTCGAGCGTCGTCCCCATGTCCGCGGTCGCCGTCACACCGTAGCCGAGCAGGATCGCTTGCGCGGTGAGGAACGCGGCATCGCGCTCCTTGGGCAGTGGCTGCGGCACGACCTTCGCGACCAGCTCCTGCGCCGAATCGACGAACACGCCCGACGGCTGCGCGCCCGTCTTCTCGATCCGCCCGCCCGCCGGCGCCACGGTCTTCGCGGTGATTCCCGCCTCCTTGAGCGCGGCGCTGTTGCCCCAGCTCGCATGCCCGTCGGCGCGGCTCAGCCACACCGGATGGTCGCTTACCACCGAGTCCAGGTCCGCCGCGGTCGGGAACCGCCCGAGCCCCCAGGCCTCCTGGTTCCAGCCGCCGCCGACCACCCATTTGCGGTCGGGGTTGGCCTTCACATAGTTGGCGATCTTCGCCTTGGCCTCGTCGAGCGACCTGGTCCCCGACAGATCGAGGTCGAGCGCGCGGAACCCAAGTTCGAGCACATGGCCATGCGCGTCGATGAAGCCCGGCAGCACGATCTTGCCGCCCATGTCGCGCCGCCAGTCGTACAGCGGCTTGCCGGCGTTCTTCACCAGCTCCTTGCGGCTCAGCTTGGGCGGCGCCTCGCCCGGCGGCACCAGTCGCGTGATCCGACCGTCCTTGTCGACCAGCATCGCCCGGAAGCGGACGACGCGCCCGCCGTCGGCGATGGTGATGCCGTTGACGTTGTCGATGATCCCGTCGGCAAAGGCGGGGGTGGCTAGCGACAGCAGGGCGACCGCCGCAACCAAGACTCCCCTCCCTGAAAGGGAGGGGTTGGGGGTGGGTCGGCTGGGGGCAGTCGCACCGTCACCCAACCGACCAACCCACCCCCGGCCCCTCCCTTCCAGGGAGGGGAGCAGCATGGCGATCATGGACGTGTTCACTTCGGCAATCTCCGCACCAGGGCACTCGTATCCTGCCGACCACCGCCCAGCGCCTGCACCTCGGCGTAGAATTGATCGACCAACGCCGCGACCGGCAGCACCGCGCCGTTCCCCTTGGCCTCGTCGAGCGCAAGCCCCAGGTCCTTGCGCATCCAGTCGACCGCGAACCCGAAGTCGAACCGGTCCTCGCCCATCGATTCCCAGCGGTTTACCATCTGCCAGCTCTGCGCCGCGCCGCCCGAGATCGCCTCGAACACCTTGTCCAGGTCGAGCTCGCTCGCCTGCGCGAACCGCAGCGATTCGGCGACGCCCTGCAGCACGCCCGCGATCGCGATCTGGTTGCACATCTTGGTGGTCTGCCCGGCGCCTGCCGCGCCGACATGGACGATCCGCGCGGCATAGGCGTCCATGAACGGCGTCGCCTTCGCGACCGCCTCCTCGGTGCCGCCGCACATGATCGAGAGCTTGCCGTTCTCGGCCCCGGCCTGGCCGCCGGAAACGGGCGCGTCGACGACGAGCAACCCCTTGCCCTCCTCGGCCAGCCGCCGCGCGATCTTCGCGGATACCGTCGTATGATCGACGAACAGTGCGCCCGGCGTCATCACCGCGAACGCGCCGTCGCTGCCCAGCGTCACCGCCGCCAGGTCGTCGTCGTTGCCGACGCAGGTGAACACCGCCTCCGCGCCCTTGGCTGCCTCGGCCGGGGTCGCCGCGACGCCACCCCCATGTTTCGCCGCCCAGGCCTCCGCCTTCGCCCGCGTGCGGTTGTAGACGGTGACGTCGTGCCCTGCCGCGACCAGGTGCCCCGCCATCGGCGCACCCATCACGCCGGTCCCTATGAATGCCAGTTTTGCCATGGCTTCAGCGCATAAGCGGTGTTCCCCCCTCGCGCCAGATGGTCTAGCGATCCCCCATGACTACCCAAGCTGCCGTAGCGGCACCCCGTCCCGCATCGATGCCCGTATCCATCGAAGACATCCGCACCGCGCACGACCGCATCCGCGAGTCGATCGTCCGCACGCCGACGCTGATCAGCCGCACGCTCAGCCAGATGACCGGCGCGACGGTGTATCTGAAGTTCGAGAACCTCCAGTTCACCGCGGCCTACAAGGAGCGCGGCGCGCTCAACACGCTGCTGCAGCTCTCGCCCGAAGCCTGCGCGAAGGGCGTCATCGCGGCCTCGGCCGGCAACCATGCGCAAGGGCTGGCCTATCACGCCAACCGCCTCGGCATCCCCGCGACGATCGTGATGCCCACCAACACCCCGACCGTGAAGGTCACGCAGACCGAGGGTCACGGCGCGACCGTCGTGCTCCACGGCGACACGTTCGACGCCGCCTATGCGCATGCCCGCATCCTCGAGGGCGAATGCGGCTTCACCTTCGTCCACCCGTTCGACGACCCGCGCGTGATCGCAGGGCAAGGCACCGCCGCGATCGAGATGCTGGAGGACGTGCCGGGAATCGACATGTTCGTCACGCCGATCGGCGGCGGCGGCCTCATCTCGGGCATGGCGACCGTCGCGCGCGCGGCGGACCACCCGATCGAGGTCGTCGGCGTCGAGGCCGAGCTCTTCCCGTCGATGTACAACCGCATCAACGGCACCGACATGCCCTGCGCCGGCGACACGCTGGCCGAGGGTATCGCGGTCAAGGAGCCGGGCGGCATCACCGCGAAGATGGTCGCCGAACTCGTCGACGACATCGTCCTGGTCAGCGAGCGCAGCCTGGAGATGGCGGTCAGCCTGCTGCTCCAGATCGAGAAGACCGTGGTCGAGGGCGCGGGTGCCGCCGGACTCGCCGCCCTGCTCCAGCATCCCGAGCGGTTCGCCGGCCGGACGATCGGCGTCATCCTGTGCGGCGGCAACATCGACACGCGGCTGCTCGCCAACGTGCTGCTGCGCGATCTCGCGCGCTCGGGCCGCCTCGCCCGCCTGCGCATCCGCCTGCAGGACCAGCCCGGCGCGCTGTTCAACGTCGCGCGGATCTTCGACCAGGAACGCATCAACATCATCGAGATCTATCACCAGCGCGTCTTCACGACGCTGCCGGCGAAGGGCCTCATCACCGACATCGAATGCGAGGCACGCGACCGCGCGCATCTCGACCGGCTGATCATGGCGCTGCGCGATGCGGGGTATGAGACGAGTACTGTAGAACTGGCCTGATCGTCCCGCTCTGGCACGCCGGCATGCAAACGCCCGTCCCCGCGCGGAATTCGTGGTAAACCGCCTTTTCATCCCCGGGTGCGGTCTCATATAGCGTGCCGGCGCAGGTCCGCGCCGGAGGGATATCAGAAGCCGTGACTGCGCCGTTCCGCTTTCCGCGCTTCTTCGTGACCAGCCCGTCGCCCTGCCCCTATCTGCCCGGGCGGCAGGAACGGAAGGTGTTCACCGAGCTGACCGGCCCGCACGCGATCGAACTGAACGATGCGCTCGGCCGCATCGGCTTCCGCCGCAGCCAGGGCGTCGCCTATCGCCCGAGTTGCGCCGGCTGCACCGCCTGCGTCTCGGTCCGCGTCGTCACCCCGCAATTCGTCCCCAACGCGACGCAGCGCAAGCTGCTCAAGCGTCACGGCGACCTGCAGATCACCGCGTGCAAGGCCTGGGCGACCGACGAGCAGTTCCAGCTGCTCCGTCGCTATCTCGGCACGCGCCACCCCGGCGGCGGCATGGCGGGGATGGACGAGGACGATTATGCCGACATGGTCGAGCATTCGCCGGTCAATTCGCTGATCGTCGAATATCGCGAGCCCGCGGTCGACGGCGTCCCCGGCCGGCTGGTCGGCGCCTGCCTGACCGACCGCCAGGCCGACGGCCTGTCGATGATCTACAGCTTCTTCGCCGCCGACGAAGAGGCGACGCGCCCCGGCCTCGGCAACTTCATCATCATGGACCACATCCTGCGCGCGCGCGACGCTGGCCTGCCCTATGTCTATCTCGGCTATTGGGTGAAGGGCTCGCAGCGCATGGCGTACAAGACGCGGTACCGGCCGATCGAGGTGCTGGGCCCCGCGGGCTGGCGCCTGCTGGAGGATGCCGATCTCGCGGTCGTCCCTCAGGCAGTTCCGGCCTAAATCCTCCCCCGCCAGGGGGAGGTGGCGCCGAAGGCGTCGGAGGGGGCGGACACGGAACGTCTGCTACCCTGTCCTCCCCCTCCGTCAGGCTACGCCTGCCACCTCCCCCTGGCGGGGGAGGATGAGCGCCTCAACCCTCCTGAACCACCACCACATCCACATCCAGCTCCTCGGCCCCATCGCCAAGCCGAGACCCCGCCACCGGCGCCGCCCCCGCCGCATCCAGCCCGATCGCGACGCGCACATAATGTTCCTCAGGGCACAGGCCCGAGGCCGGATCGAACCCGACCCAACCAAGCCCGTCGACATGGGCCTCGGCCCAGCCATGCGGGGTCGGCCGGTGCTCGCCGTCGCGGTCGGTGTGGCGATAGCCAGAGACATACCGCGCCGGCGTCCCCAGCGACCGTGCCGCCACCGCGAACATCTGCGCCAGATCGCGTGAGGTCGCGCGCTCCTCGCGAAACGCCGCCGCGGCATCGCGCCCCGGCTCGGGCCGGCCGCAATCGAACGCGAACCGCTCGTGCAGCGCCGCATTCACGCGGTGCAGCGCGCCGACCCGGCTCTCCGCATCCGCTGCCGCCTCTGCGGCGAACGCGGCGATCGCGACGTCGGCCGGCGTCGCCTCGGTCGCGCGCAGGAACAGCGCGGGCGGCAACGGCTCGTGCACCCCGTGCAGCACCCCGTCGGAATGGCTGGTCAACACCTCGCCGTGCACCGTGATCGCGATCCCGTCGACCGGCCCTTCGGCATACAGCATCGTGATGACATTGCCGAAGCCGTCGCGTCCGGTGCGCAGCCGCGCGTCGCAATCGACGTCGATCCGCCACGACGCGATCGTCTGGTCGTGCGTGTTCTCGGGCGTGAGCCGCAGCATCTGCACCAGCCGCGCCTGCGGCACCGCGAAGCGATAGACGGTGCGATGATCGATCGAGAGTCTCATCGCACGGTCCGCCGCATCAGAGGAACTTGAACTGGCGACCGATCGCCGCGTGCAACAGGCCGTTCTCGTGAATGAACGCCTGCAGATACTGGTGCAGCCCCGACGCGATCACCTCGCCCGACCGCGTCTTGGCGAGCCGTGCGGCGCGCATCCGCGCCATCCGGTCCGCCTCGCCGTGATTGCCGGTCCGCTTGGCGAGCAGGTTGAGCACGTCGACCGTTTCCTCGACCGACGCCGCCAGGCTGCGCGGCAGTTCGGAGCGCGCAATCAGCAGGTCGATCACGTCCGCCGGCCTGAGCCCGTCATTGTACAGCCAGCGATAGGCGGTCACCGCGGACACCGTTTGCAGGATCGTCGTCCACTGGTCGCGGTCGATCGCACCGCCGACCTTCTCGCCCTCGGGCAGGAGGATATGATATTTGACGTCGAGCAGCCGCGCGGTGTTGTCGGCGCGCTCGACCGCCTGCCCCAGCCGGATGAACCAGGTCGTCTGGTTGCGCAGCATCCGGTGGATCGCTCCCTCGAACCCGCGGGTCTCGTTCTTGACCGCATCGACCAGGGTGAGCGTCTCGGTCGTCCCGCGCGGGCTCGCACGGTTCTCGAACAGCAGCCAGGCGCGGTTGATTGCCGTCCACGCCTCGCGGGTCAGCGCGGTCCGCACTGCCTTCGCGTTGTTGCGCGCCATGTCGAGGCAGCGGACGATCGACCCCGGATGGCTCGCATCCAGCGTCAGGAACCGCACCACTTCCGCCTGTTCGAGTGCCCCGCCGAACGCCGTGTCTGTCTCGGTCACCGCCAGCGCCGACGCCCAGGCGTCCTCGCCCGCGGGCTGCGACGACAGCACGTCGAGCCGCACCGTCGCCTCGACCAACCGCGCGATGAAATCCGCCCGTTCGAAATACCGCCCCAGCCAGTAGAGCGACGACGCCGTCCGCGAGAGCATCAGCCGATATCTCCCAGCGTCTGCGTCATCCCGCCCATGCTCTGCGTCATCCCCCCGCGCGCCATCCGCTGCGTCTGGTCCGCCATCAGCACGAAACTGTCCTTGGTCCCGCCGCCCTGGCTCGAATTGACGACCAGCGACCCTTCCTTGAGCGCGACGCGCGTCAGGCCGCCGGGGACGACCTGAACACCCTTCGATCCGGTCAGCACGAACGGCCGGAAATCGACGTGGCGTGGCGACAGGCCGCCGTCCGCCATCGTCGGCACCGTCGATAGCGCCAGCGTCGGCTGCGCGATGTACCGCTGCGGCTCGGCGATCAGCGCGGCGCGGAACGCCTCGATCTCCGCCTTCGACGCGGTCGGCCCGACGAGCATGCCATAGCCGCCCGACCCGTCGACCAGCTTCACCACCACCTCGTCGAGATGGTCGAGCACGTATTTCAGCGAGTCCGGCTCGCGGCACCGCCACGTCTCGACATTGGGCAGCTTGCAATCACCACCCGAATAGAATTTCACGATGTCGGGCATGTAGCTGTAGATCGCCTTATCGTCGGCGATGCCGTTGCCAGGCGCGTTGAGGATCGCGACATTGCCCGCGGCATAGGCCGCGATCAGCCCTGGCACGCCGAGCGCGCTGTCGGGCCTGAACACGAGCGGATCGAGATAATCGTCGTCGATCCGGCGATAGATCACGTCGACCTTCACGCGCCCCGCGATCGTCCGCATCCAGACGATGTCGTCGTCGACCACCAGGTCGGCGCCCTCGACCAGCTCGATCCCCATCGAATCGGCGAGGAAGCTGTGCTCGTAATAGGCAGAATTATAGTGACCCGGAGTCAACAGGACGCAGGTCGGGTTCGATCCCGTCCCGTGCGGGGCCACCGACTTCATCGTCTCCAGCAACCGGTCGGGATAGCTGTCGACCGCCGCGACGCGGAACTGCCGGAACAGCTCGGGACACAGCCGCAGCATCGCCTCGCGGTTTTCCAGCATGTAGCTGACGCCCGACGGCGTGCGCGCATTGTCCTCGAGCACGAAGAAGTCGTCGGGCCCGGTGCGCACCAGGTCGATCCCGCAGATATGCGCCCAGATCCCGTGCGGCGGCCGCATCCCCGCGATCTCGGGCCGGAACTGCGCGTTGCCGAGCACCAGGTCCTCGGGCAGCACGCCCTCCTTCAGGATCCGCCGCTCGCCATAGATGTCGTCGAGGAACGCGTTGATCGCCTCGACGCGCTGGACGAGCCCCTCGGACAGCCGCGTCCATTCGTCGTGGAGGAATACGCGTGGCACGATGTCGAACGGGATGATCCGCTCGGCGGCCTCTTCCTCGCCATAGACGGCGAAGGTGATGCCGAGCTGCCGGAACGTCGTCTCCGCGGCTTCCTGGCGGCGGCGCAGCTCGGCGTCGGGCGTATCCTCGATCCACCTGCCGAGCGCTGCCAGTTCGGGGCGGGCGGTCTCCGCGCCCGGCTTACCCATGATCTCGTCGAACGCTTGTTTCCCCATCGAAACGGTAAAGCCCCCGGCGTGGTTAAGGTTCCATGCTGCACTGCGATCGGGCGGGACACAAGGGCTACTCGCTCCCCTCCCTGGAAGGGAGGGGCTGGGGGTGGGTTGGTTTGGGGCAGATGCGACGTTCCCCGACGAACCCACCCACCCCTGACCCCTCCCTTCCAGGGAGGGGAGAAATCATTCCCCCAGCCCCGCGAGCAGCCCCGGCGTCAGCACCTGCGGCAACACCGTCGGCTCCGCCGCGCTCGGCGCGTAATAGAGATACAGCGGCACCCCTGCACGGTTATGCGCCTGGATGAAGCGCCCCATCACCGGGTCGCCATCGGTCCAGTCGCCGATCAGCACCGCGACCTTGTTCTTCGCGAACGCATCCCGCACCCCCGCCGTCTCGATCGCCGCCTTCTCGTTGACCTTGCAGGTCAGGCACCAGTCCGCGGTGAAGTACACGAACACCGGCCGCTTCTCGCTGCGCAACGACGCCAGCTTCGCCTCGGTGAACGCCGCGTCCCCTGCCACCTCTGTCTTTGCGGACGGGGTTGGCAGTTTGGCGATCAACGCGCCGCTACCGACGAACACGATCGCCAGCGCGACGAGCGCCGCCCAGCCGAACGCGCGACCGGTACGCTGCCGCAACCCACCGATCCACAGCACGACGCCGACGCTGAGCGCCGCGATCAGCGCCCAGGACAAGGCTTCCACCCCGGCCTGCCGCCCGAGCACATAGCCGAGCGCGATGGCGGTCAGGAACATTGGCACCGACAGCACGCGGCGGAACGTCTCCATCCACGCGCCGGGCTTCGGCAGGAAGCGCCGCAGCGCCGGCACGAACCCAATCGCCAGAAACGGCAGCGCGAGGCCGATCCCGAGCCCGGCAAACACTGCCATCGCCGCCGGCCATGGCAGCACCAAGGCCGCACCCAGCGCCGCACCCATGAACGGCCCGGTGCACGGCGTCGCGATGAACGCCGCCAGCGCGCCGGTCGCAAACGCGCCGCTCGCGCCGCTCTCACCCGCGAAGCGCGGGGTCGGAACCTCGAACAGCCCGGCCAGGTTGAACGCGATCGCCACGCTCAGCAGCAGCAGCACGACGATTGCGGCCGGGTGCTGCAACTGGAACGCCCAGCCGACCGCCGACCCGCCCGCGCGCAGCCCCAGGATCGCCGCGCCCAGCCCCAGGCATACGAGCACCACGCCAGCCGTATAGGCCAGCGCCTCGCGCCGCGCGTCCGTCTCGCTCGCCCCGCCCCGCGCCAGGCTCAGCGCCTTCAAACTTAGGATCGGAAACACGCACGGCATGATGTTGAGGATCAGCCCGCCCAGCACCGCGCCCGCGAGCGCGACCAGCGCGGTGGTCCACACGCTCTCGGTCGTCGGCGCCGCCGGCAGCGCGCCGGGCGACGCCTTCACCGCCAGGCCGAGCCCATCGCCGATCCGCAGCACGCCCTCGATCGGCCCCGACGGTTTGCCCTTGGTCGCGATCGTCAGCGTATCCCCGACGCGCGCCACCTTCTGCGGCGCGGCATAGTCAATCGCGCCGACCGTCACCGGGAAGAAGAACGCATCCTTCACCTCGGCGCTCGCTGGGATCGGCACGGCGATCCGCACGCCGTCGGCATTCACCGCATAGGTCGCCTGCGCATCGAGCGGCTTCGGGATCGCACGACGCCAGCCGGCAAACGCCTCCGCCTGCGTCGCCGCGCCGTCACCGACCACCAGGTCGAGCGACAGCGCCTGCTCCTCGGGCACGCAGATCGTCGCCGAGCACACGAGATACGACGTCTTCAACCGGATCGGCAGCCTGGTCCCCGCGGCAAGGCCCGCGGGCACCTGCAGCGTCACCAGCGGCGCGTACGGCGCCTCGTAGACATAGTTCATCAGCCCCGCGATCAGCAGGGTCGTCGGCACCGGCCATTCGGGCTCGCCCGCAGTCACGCCCTTCGGCAGCGTCCAGTCGATCGTCGCCGGGAAGCCCGCATCGCCCGGCACCCGCCAATAGCCGTGCCAGCCTTGTTCGGGCGTCGTCGCGATCGCGATCGTCAGCGGGGCGCCCGCCCTGGGCTGCGCGCTCTCCGCCACCAGCCGCATCGTCAGGTGCTGGCTCGACCCGTTCAGCGATTCGGCAAAGGCGGGCGCGCAGACCGCCAGCAGCATCGTCATCAGGACGCAACGAAGCGTGCGCATGGCCAATCTTGTCTGTATCATCGCCGCCAGCCATAGCGGTCGCGTCGCCCCCGCTTCAAGGACTGCCCGTGAAAGCATTTATTGCCGCCGCCCTCTTTGCGACCGCTGCGCCGCTTGCGGCACAGGTCGCCCAGCCCGCGCCCGCGGCCCCGGCAAAGACGCTGCCGAAACTGATCGTCGCGATCTCGGTCGACCAGTTCTCCGCGGACCTGTTCCAGCAATATCGCCAGCATTTCACCGGCGGCTTCGCGCGGCTGCTGAACGGCGTCGTCTTCCCCAGCGGCTATCAGGCGCACGCCGCGACCGAGACGTGTCCCGGCCATTCGACGATCCTGACGGGCATGCGGCCCGCGCATACCGGCATCGTCGCCAATAACTGGATCGACCAGACCGTCGGGCTCGAGGACAAGATCATCTATTGCGCCGAGGACGAGCGCGTCCCCGGCAGCACGCACGAGAAATACACTGTCACCGACCGGCACCTGAAGGTGCCGACGCTCGGCGAGATGATGAAGAATGCCGATCCGCGCACGCGCGTGATCTCGGTCGCGGGCAAGGATCGCGCCGCGGTGATGATGGGCGGCCACAAGGTCGATGAGATCTGGTGGTGGGACGGCAAGACCTATGCGAGCTATGCCGGTCGCGCCGCCCCCCCGGTCGTGCAGCGCACCCGCGACGCGGTGACCGCGCTCGTCGCCCAGCCACAGGCGGCGCTCCCCCTGCCCGGCTGGTGCAAGGCGCTCGACCGCCCGATCACCGTCGCGGGCAAGGTTTACGGCCAGGGCCGCTTCGAACGCGCCGCGGGCGACCTGAAGGCGTTCCGCGCCTCGCCCGCCAGCGACGCCGCGGTGTTCGCGATGGCCGCGGGCCTCGTCCAGGACATGAAGCTCGGCCAGGGCCCGCAGACCGACATCATCGACGTCGGCGCGTCGGCGACCGACTATATCGGCCACAGCCTCGGCACGCAGGGCACCGAGATGTGCATCCAGATGGACGAGCTCGACCGCTCGCTCGGCGGCTTCTTCGACGTGCTCGACGCGACCGGGGTGGATTACGAGGTCGTGCTGACCGCCGACCACGGCGCGCACGACATGACCGAACGACAGATCGACCGCGCGATGCCGATGGAGGAGCATGTCGCCCCCACCGCGCAGACCAAGCAGGTCGCCGCCGCGATCGCCGCGGACCTGAAGCTCAAGGGTCCCGTGCTGCTGTCCGCCGAAGGCGACATCTATGTCGACCGCGACCTGCCCGCCCCGGTCCGTGGCAGGGTGCTGGCCGAGGCGACGCGCCGCTACGCCGCGATGCCGCAGGTCGCCGCCGCCTTCACCCGCGACCGGATCGCCGCGCAGGCGATGCCGACCAGCCCGCCCGAGAGCTGGACGCTGCTGGAGCGCGCGCGGGCCTCGTTCGACCCGACGCGCTCGGGCGACCTGCTCATCCTGCTCAAGCCCCGCGTCACCACGATCGAGAACCCCGGCGTCGGCTATGTCGAGACGCACGGATCCCCGTGGGATTACGACCGCCGCGTGCCGATCCTGTTCTGGCGCAAGGGTATGGCGGGCTTCGAACAGCCGCTGTCGGTCGAGACGGTCGACATCGCGCCCACGCTCGCCGCGACGATCGGCCTGCCGGTCCGCGGGCTCGACGGCCGCTGCCTCGACCTCGATCCCGGTCCGGCCACGACCTGCCCGGCCAGCTGACGCGATCGGCGGGGGCACGGGCCGACGCCCCGCCCCCGCCCGCACCGCCAAGCCGTCAGTAGCCGAGCGTCAGCCCTGCCGCGAAATAATGCGGCCCGGCATTGCCCTTCAGCTTCAGCAGCGGCGCCAGCGGCATCGCGACGATGCCATAGGGCCGCACGTCGCGCCCGACGCGCACCCCCGCACCGACGGTCGCGAACAGCGGGATGGAGTAGGTCGCCTCGACGCGCCCATAGGGCTTGACCCTGGTGTCGTCGCACCGCGCCTTGTCGGCATATTGACCGGTCGACAGGTCGCGGCACCGCGACGACCCGCCATTGTCCTGCGTCTCGTAGCGGTCATTGTCGCCGGCATAGATCAGCGCACCGGCACTCGGCGTGATCTTGAACCCCGCCAGCCCGACCGAATAGCCGACCCCGAGCTCCCCGCCCCAATGCCCGTCCGCCCGCGCGCCATTGGCTTCGACGCCAACCTGCGCGGCTGCCGGCATCGCACAGGCGACGGTAGCCGCAGCCGCCAGAACGGTCATTGCGTAACGCTTCATGAGGTTTCCGATATCTGCCCCGCCCCAACGGCGTTGCCCCGCCCGTATCGGCGCCCTGTCACACCCGCAACGCGAATGCTGCGAAACGAACGTGTGGCAATGCCAGGCATATTCGGGACGATGGAGCGGGTGAAGGGAATCGAACCCTCGTCACTTGCTTGGGAAGCAAAAGCTCTACCATTGAGCTACACCCGCATAACCGACGCCGCAGCGCCGATCCGCGAGCCGATGCCACAGCTTTCGCCCATCCGTCAACGCCGGTTCGTACGGAACGTCCGGGTCGGTACCGCGCTATAGCCCCGACACTCGAAGGATATGACGATGACCGAAGCCCGGACCGCGACGCTCTACCGCATGGTGCTCCCCGACCACATCTGCCCGTTCGGCGTGCGCGCCAAGCAGTTGCTGCAGGCCGAGGGCTTCGAGGTCGACGACCAGATCCTGCGGTCGCGCGAGGAGGTCGACGCGTTCAAGGCCGAACACGGCGTCGCCACCACCCCGCTGATCTTCATCGATGGCGAGCAGATCGGCGGTGCCGACGATCTCGAACGCCATCTCGCGGGCTAGGACCCGATCGACAGCCCCGCGAACCCGTCGGCGAGCATCTGCGCCACACGCAGGTCGCGCGCCTGCACGGTCCGCTCGCCGAGCACCACCGCGATCAGCCGCCGTCCGCCGCGCCGCGCCGATGCGGCGAGGTTGTAGCCCGCCTCATTGGTGAACCCGGTCTTGATCCCGTCCAGCCCGACGAAATTGCCGAGCAGGTGGTTGTGGTTCTGCATCCGCCGGTCCTTCCAGCGGAAGCTGCGCGTGCCGAAATAGGCGTAGCGCAGCGGATGCTGGTCAAGCAGCGCCATCGACAGCATCGCCATGTCCTTGGCCGTGGTGGTGTTCGAGCCGGGCAGCCCGGTGACGTTCTGGAACACGGTCTCGCGCATCCCGAGCTTGCGGGCCTTGCGCGTCATGTCCTGCGCAAATTCCGATTCGGTCCCGCCGATCTTTTCAGCGAGCGCCACCGCGACGTCATTCGACGAATTGACCGCGATCGCGCGGATCGCCTCGTCGACGCTCAGCGACGTGCCCGGCTTGAGGCCGAGCCGCGACGGCTGTTGCGCGGCCGCGTGACGCGACACCGGCACGCGGTCGGTCAACCTCAGCGTGCCCGCGTCGAGCGCGTCGAACGCCAGGAACAAGGTCATCATCTTTGTCAGCGACGCCGGCCGCCGCACCAGGGTCGCGTCGCGCGCATAGAGCACGCGGCCGTCCTCGGCATCGATCAGGATCGCCGAGACCGGCCGCCCGGCCGCCGTCGCGCCCGGTGCGGTTGCCAGGAAAGCGACGCAGGCAAGCGCGCCGCCGAGCCAGCGCCTCACTTCTCCTCCGTCTCGTTCGCCTGAGGGGCCTCCTCGTTCTGCGCGTCGCGCGTGGCCCGGGCGGTCATGCCCGTCGCATCCGCATCGTCGAGCATCTGCTCGTCGGGCGCGATCGCTTCCGCCGGCGGCGGGGCGACCGTGTTGGTGACGGCGGCCGGCGCAGGCTCGACCGGCGCGGGCGCGGGCTCGGCCACCGGCGCTTCCTCGCGCACCGGTGCCGGCTCCTCGGTCACCGCATTGTCGACGGGCGGCGGCTGGTCCGGCTCGGACCGCGAACAGCCGGCGAGCACGCTCAGCGCGAGCAGCGCGGCGGCGGCATGGGAAAAGGCGGGGGCCATCGTCTTCATCTCTCGTCCTTACCGTGCGGCCAGCGTCTGTGCGACCTGGGTCTGGCGGGCGGTGCGCGCCTCGATCTTCGCGGCGAGCTTGCCGTCCCAGTCATAGGGGTCGTTGCGGAAGTTCATCTGCCCGTTGCCGCTCGCGAACGCGGTCCAGTAGAGCAGATAGACCGCGACCGGCTTGACCAGCTTCGCCCGCACCGTGTCGCCCTTGTCGACCGTCGCCGCCACCGTCTCGGGCGTCCAGGCGGGATCGCCCGCGAGCAGCCGCTGGGCCAGCTCGGCCGGCTTCTCCAGCCGCACGCAGCCATGGCTCGCCAACCGGTCGAAACTCGCGAACTTCGCGCGGCTCGGCGTGTCGTGCAGATACACCGAATAGGGGTTGGCGAAGTCGAACTTGAACCGCCCGAGCGCGCTCTGGTCGCCGGCCTGCTGCTGCAGCCGCGTGCCGTCAATCACCTTGAACCCGGCGCGCTTCAGATAGCCCGGGCTGCGCTTCTCCTTCGGCCACAGCTCTCTGGTGGCGATCGAGGTCGGCACGTTCCACGGCGGATTGATCACGATGCTGTGGATCGTCGAGGACAGCATCGGCGTCTCGTCGCCCGGCCGCCCCGTCACCGCGCGCATCGACTGGATCGGCTTGTCGCCATCGAACAAAGTCAGCACGGCAGCGGCGATGTTCACCTGTATCCGGTCGCTCGGCATCACCTGCGGCAGCCAGCGCCAGCGCTCCATGTTCGCCATGATCTGCCGCACGCGCGCCTCGGCTGGGACGTTGAGCGCAGCCAGCGTCTGCGTCGACACGATCCCGCTGGGGTTGAGCCCGTAGCGCCGCTGCGCGCGCCGCACCGCATCGACCAGCCCGACATCGTAGCGGTCGCCGCTGACAGTGGTGTCGCGGTCCTCGACCGCCAGCCGCTTGCGCAGCGCGATCACGCGCGCGCCGGTCGTCCCGATGTTCATGTCCGGCCCGGCGGCGAGCGTACCCCAGCCGCCCGACGCGGCCAGTCCGCGATACCGCGCCAGCCCGGCCTTCAGCCCGTCATAGCCCGCATAGGGCGGCGGCAGCGATGCGAACCACGCCGCCAGCTTGTCCGCGCGCACCGCCGCGACGAAGCCCGGCAGCGGATCGTACGCCGGCGGACGCAGGCCCCAGTCCTCCTGGAAATCGGCCGTCTCCAGCCGTCCGGCATGCACCGCGCGCGCATGGTCGAGCGCCTGGCGGATCAGTCGTGCGCTGTCCGCGCCGGTGACCGGCGTCGGCGGCAACACCGCCAGCCCCTGCCCGGTCACGTCGGCCTCGAGCAGGGTCGCGAGCTGCGTCGCCTGCGCATCGGTGAGGCGCGGCATCGCGATCGCGGGCGTCAGGATCGGCGGCGCGGCCTGCGGGGACGCGGAGGTCGCGGGCGCGGGCATCAGGCTCGGCAGCGTGAGCGGCGGACGGCTACCCTGGGCGGCCTGCGCCGCGACCGGCAAGGTCAGGGCTGCGGCCCCGGCCGCCAGAAGGATCCGCGTCGAAATGATGGTGTGCATGTCGCTCCTGTAGCGCGATTGACCGGCCTCTTCGCACGATCCACCTCGCTCTAGGCTGAACGGATCGCCGGCGCGACCCGAAAACTCGAACGGGGTTCGACGTCGCTGGAAACGCGGACAAATCCCCCCATATCGCACGCTTTTCAGCGGAGATCGCATGCCCCTTCCCTCCCCGTTCGTCCTCGCGTTCGGCGACAGCCTCACCGCGGGCTATGGCCTGTCGCCGCAAGAGGCGTTCCCCGCCCGGCTCGAAGCGCTGCTCCGCGATCGCCATCCGGCCGTCCGCGTCCAGAATGCGGGCGTCTCGGGCGACACCAGCGCGAGCGGCCGGGCACGGCTCGCGCACGTGCTGTCGACGCTGCGCCAGCGGCCCGACCTCGCGATCCTCGAACTCGGCGCGAACGATTTCCTTCAGGGGCTCGACCCGGTGCGCACCCGCCAGAACCTCGACGCGATGCTGACGAGCTTCGCCGACAGCGGCATCCCCGTGCTGCTCGCGGGCATGCGCGCGCCGCCGTTCCTCGGCGCCGCCGCCGTCCCGTTCAACGCCATCCATCCCGATCTCGCCGCGCGCCACGGCGTGCCGCTCTACCCCTTCTTCCTCGACGGCGTGATCGGGCGCCGCGACCTGACGCTCGCCGACGGCCTCCACCCGAACGCCATCGCAGTCGCCGAAGTGGCCCGCCGGATCCTGCCGCATGTCGAGCAGGCGCTCGCGGCCGCAGGCGTGCGCGCCGCCGCCTGATCGCCATGCAGCCCGACCTGTTCGGCCCCGCACCCGTCCCTTTGGTCGCGACGCGGGCGGACCTCATCGACGCTGCCGAGGAAGCCGAGCTGATCGCGGCGATCGACGCCACCGGCCCGACCCCGTTCCGGTTCCAGGGGTGGCTCGGCAAGCGGCTGACGACCAGCTTTGGCTGGAGCTATGACTTCGACCGCGGCACGATGGCGCGCGGCCTGCCGATCCCGGCGTTCCTGCTCCCGGTCCGCGACCGCGCCGCGGCGTTCGCGAGGGTGGCGCCCGACGCGCTCGAACAGGCGTTGCTAATCCGCTACGATCCCGGCGCCGGCATCGGCTGGCACCGCGACCGCCCGCAATTCGAGCATGTCGTCGGCATCTCGCTCGGCGCGCCCGCGACGCTCCGCCTGCGCCGGCGGACAGACGCCGGCTTCGAGCGCAGGGCGCTCCCGCTGGTCCCGCGCGAGGCGTATCACCTCACGGGCGAAGCGCGCCACGACTGGGAACACAGCGTCGCGCCGATCGACGCCCCCCGCTGGTCGATCACCTTCCGCAGCCTGTCGGACCGGGGCCGGGCGGTCGCGGCAAAAGCGAGTTCGTCAGAATGACGCGAGGGGCAGGCAGCGCCTAGATCCCCTCCGCCACCACCGCGAACCCCGCCGCCTCCAACGCCCGCGTCAAATTCGCCAGGCAGGTGTCGACCAGCGCCTCGTCGGGGCTGCACACCACGAAATTCGCCCCCGTCCGCCCGTCGCGAAAGAACGGATAGCTCCCGATCGCCACGCCCGCATGCGTCTTCTCGGCATCGCGCAGCAGGTCCGCGACCTCGCTCTCGGCGACCCAGCACCCGATCGTCTTCGACACCACCGGCCGCCCGCCCTCGAGCGTCCCCGTCAGCGCGTCGAGCATCCCCGCGGTGATATGCGGCACCCCCGCCATGATGAAGATGTTCTCCACATGGATCCCGGGCGCCCCCGACACCTTGTTGACGATCAGCCCCGCACCCGCCGGCACCCGCGCCATCCGCGCCCGCGCCTCGGTCAGCCCGCCGCGCGTTGCGTAATAGCGCTCCAGCACCGTCATCGCCTGCGGATGGAACTCGACCGCGACGCCCAGCGCCTCGGCGATCGCATCGACGGTGATGTCGTCGTGCGTCGGCCCGATTCCGCCGGTCGTGAACAGATAGTCGTTGCGCGCCCGCAAGCTGTTTACCGCCTCGACGATCGCCTCGGTCCGGTCGGAGACGACGCGCACCTCGGCGAGCCGGATACCCTGCACGTTCAGCCACGCCGCGATCTGCGCGACGTTCTTGTCCTGCGTGCGACCCGACAGGATCTCGTCGCCGATGACGACGAGCGCGGCGGTCCAGATGCGTTCCTCATTCATGCCTGGGGGCATAGTCTCGCTAAACCCGCCGCGCCACGCTATATCGGCGACCATGACCGAATATGTGACCGTCACCTCCGACGCCCCCGAAGCGCGCACCGGCGCCATCAAGCTCCATGGACGCAGCGCGTTCGACGGCATGCACAAGGCCGGCCGGCTCGCCGCCGCCACGCTCGACATGGTCGTCCCGCACATGGTCCCCGGCGTCACAACCGCCGAGATCGACCGGCTGATCTATGACTTCATCGTGGCGGGCGGCGGCGTCCCCGCAACGCTCGGCTATCGCGGCTACACGCACAGCGTCTGCATCTCGATCAACCACGTCGTCTGCCACGGCATCCCGTCCGAAAAGACGCTGAAGTCGGGCGACATCGTCAACGTCGACGTCACGCCTTTGCTCGACGGCTGGCACGGCGATTCCAGCCGGATGTATCTGGTCGGCGACGTCCCGATCAAGGCGCGCCGCCTGGTCGAGGTCACCTATGAATGCCTGATGCTCGGTATCGAGCAGGCGAAGCCCGGCAACACGATGGGCGACGTCGCCAACGCGATCCAGCGCCATGCGGAGAAGCATCGCTACGGCGTGGTCCGCGATTTCTGCGGGCACGGCGTCGGCCGCCTGTTCCACGACGCGCCCGAGGTCGTCCATGTCGGCAAGCCCGGCACCGGTCCCGAACTGCGCCCCGGCATGATCTTCACGATCGAACCGATGATCAACATCGGCCGCCCCGACGTGAAGCTGCTCGACGACGGCTGGACCGCGGTCACGCGCGACCGCTCGCTGTCGGCGCAGTTCGAACATTCGATCGGCATCACCGAGGACGGCTGCGAGATCTTCACGCTGAGCCCGGCCGGCTACACCCAGCCCCCCTACGGCTGACCGATCGCCAGGGTTTGGCAATTGCCGCCAACTATCGGTGCAGGCAATCGCCACCCGAATAAAAAAAACGGCGCGTACCGGTGAGTTAGCACACTGGCACACCTCATGCATTGGATCGGGAGCAGGCAGATCGCCTGCGGTTATCCCAGGAGAATGCCATGATCACCATCACCACCCTGCTCGCCGCCGCTGCCCTGAGCGCCGGTGCCGCCCCCGCTGCGCCAGCCGCAGCGCCGACGGTGCCGATCGCGGTGGCCGCCATCGCCAGCCCAGCGCCCGTCAAGTCGTCGCGCTACGCCGTGCGCTACGACCAGAAGCGCGATTATTATTGCGTGCGCGACAACACCATCACGCCCGCGACGGGAACGATGCTGTCCACCGAACAATGCCGGAGCAGCAGCGACTGGGCCTCGCGTGGCCTGTTCCTGTCCCGCAAGCATTGATCCTCTCCGGTGTAGGCACCCCGGCCGCGCAGGCCGGGGTGCCTACCGCGCATCGCTCAGGTCTCCGACACGTTCTCGACGGTGCAGCCGGTGATCACCTGATGCGCGTACGAGAAGCTGCCCCTGCCGTTCCAGTCCTTCGACACCGCCAGCGCGGCGCTGAAATGCGCGAGATAGGAGCCGATCGCGGGCGGCGGCACCGACACGACATAGTCACCGGTGAGATGGACGAGCAGGGTGTCCTCGCCGAACCCGGTGTGCAGGATCGCCCCGGTGACCGTCGGGATCACCGTGTTGCCATAGGGCGGGGGCAGCGCCTGCGTGATCTGCGCAGACCCCATCACCTGCCCCGTGACCGCGTTCACGCCCAGGTCGAGATGCAGCACGGGCGCCCCCATGAACCCTTCGTGCTGCACCAGCAGCTTCACTATGTAATAGCCGACCGTTCCCACTGTCCGTCTCCTCGTTCGGATCGACGATGACCCGCGGGGAAGGTCCCGTGCCGGCCGGGGCGAGTCCAGCGCGACCCTGTCCGAAACGGACCCACGCATTCGTGTCGACAACCGCGCGCGAAGGGTGACGCAGCCGCCCGGCTTCGCTATCTGCCGCGCATGACCGCCATCACCCCCCAGATCGTCGCCGACCACGGCCTGTCCCCCGACGAATATGAGCGCGTCCTCGCCGCGCTCGGCCGCGAGCCCAATCTCGTCGAGCTCGGCATCTTCTCGGTGATGTGGTCCGAGCATTGCAGCTACAAGTCGAGCAAGATCCACCTGATGAAGCTGCCAACCAAGGGCGAGCGCGTCATCTGCGGCCCCGGCGAGAATGCCGGCGTCGTCGACATCGGTGCCGGGCCTGACGGAAAGCCCCAGGCGGCGATCTTCAAGATGGAGAGCCACAACCACCCCTCGTACATCGAGCCTTATCAAGGCGCGGCGACCGGCGTCGGCGGTATCCTGCGCGACGTGTTCACGATGGGCGCGCGGCCAATTGCCAACCTCAACGCGCTGCGCTTCGGCTCGCCCGACCACCCCAAGATGCGCCACCTGATCGCGGGCGTGGTCCACGGCATCGGCGGCTATGGCAATTGCGTCGGCGTGCCGACCGTCGGCGGCGAGGTGAACTTCCACCCCGCGTATGACGGCAACATCCTCGTCAACGCGATGACCGTCGGGATCGCTGACCAGGACAAGATCTTCTATTCCGCCGCCTCCGGCCTCGGCAATTCGATCGTCTATGTCGGTTCCAAGACCGGCCGCGACGGCATCCACGGCGCGACGATGGCGAGCGCCGATTTCGGCGAGGATTCGGACGCCAAGCGCCCTACCGTCCAGGTCGGCGACCCCTTCACCGAGAAGCTGCTGATCGAGGCGTGCCTCGAACTGATGGCGACCGACATGATCGTCGCGATCCAGGACATGGGCGCAGCGGGCCTGACCTCCTCATCGGTCGAGATGGCGTCGAAGGGCGGCGTCGGAATCGAGCTGATCATGGACGACGTGCCGCAGCGCGAGACCGGCATGACGCCCTACGAGATGATGCTCTCGGAGAGTCAGGAGCGCATGCTCATGGTCCTGAAGCCCGGCCGCGAGGCCGAGGCCGAGGCGATCTTCCGCAAATGGGAGCTCGATTTCGCGGTCATCGGCCACGTCACCGACACCGGCCGCATGGTGCTGAAGTTCAAGGGCGACACCGTCTGCGACATCCCGCTCGGCCCGCTCGCCGACGACGCGCCGCTCTACGACCGGCCGCACGTCCCCACCCCGCCCGCGGCACCGCTGACCAACGTCCCGACGACGTCCGACATCGCCGCCGATCTGCTGACGCTGATGGGCTCGCCCGACATCGCCAGCCGCCGCTGGATCTGGGAGCAGTATGACCACATGGTCGGCGCCGACACCGTGCAGCGCCCCGGTGGCGACGCTGCCGTGGTCCGCGTCCACGGCACCGACAAGGCGCTGGCGATGACCACCGACTGCACCCCGCGCTATTGCTTCGTCGATCCCGTCGAGGGCGGCAAGCAGGCGGTCGCAGAGGCGTGGCGCAACCTGACGGCGGTCGGCGCGAACCCGATCGCGGTCACCAACTGCCTCAACTTCGCCAACCCGCAGCGACCCGAGATCATGGGCCAGATCGTCGGCTGCCTCGACGGCATGAGCCAAGCCTGCCTCGCGCTCGACTTCCCGATCGTGTCGGGCAATGTCAGCCTCTACAATGAATCCAAGGCGACCGGCGGCGGTAGCGCGATCCTGCCGACGCCCGCGATCGGCGCGATCGGCCTGCTCGCCGACTGGCAGAAGAGCATGACGATCGCGTTCAAGGATCCCGGCGACGTCATCATGGTGGTCGGCACCCGCGCGGGCCATCTCGGCCAGTCGCTCTGGCTGCGCGAATGCCAGGGCCGCTCGGCCGCCGACGCCGGCCCGCCGCCGTCGGTCGACCTCGCTGCCGAGCGCCGCACCGGCGACTTCGTCCGCGCCGCGATCCTCGACGGCAAGCTTAACGCGGTCCACGACGTCTCCGACGGCGGGATTGCGGTCACGCTCGCCGAGATGGCGCTCGCCGGGCGGATCGGCGCGATGATCAACCGCGCGATGCCGTTCGATGCACCGCGCTCGTTCTTCGCCGAGGACCAGGGCGTCTATGTTGTCACCGTCCACGACCATGCGCTGCTCGACTTCATGACCGAAGCGCACGGCGCCGGCGTCCTTGTCGAGCCGCTCGGCCGTACCGGCGGCACGCGCCTGATCTTCGAGCTGCCCGACGCGGATTTCGCGGTGAAGCTCGACGACCTGCGCACCGCGCACGAAAGTTTCTTCCCGAAGCTGATGGGCGCCGACGCCGCACTCGCCTGACCCGGTTGCCGATCTTGCCGGTCGACATGCCCACGATCGCTGATGCGAACCAGTTGCAAAAGTGCTTGCGACTGGTTCGCATTAGCCCTATTCCTCGCTCCATAGCGAGGGAGCTTCCATGGTCGTCTGCGTTTGCAATGCCATACGAGAATCCGACGTCCGCCAGTGCGCGCGTGGGGGCTGCACGACTCCCTGCCAGGCGTTCCGGTCGCTGGGTTGCCAGCCCAAATGCGGCCAGTGCGCGTCCTACACCCGCGCGATCATCGCCGACGAGCGTGCGGCTGCGTAGCAGTCGCAACGGCGGAAACCCGCAGAAATCCGCCATTTTAAAGGTTGCCGCCGACCGACCCGCGCCCCTAGGGTAGGTGCAGAGGTACGGAGATTATGGCAATGCAGGGCGATCCCCAGGTTATCGAATATTTGAACGAGGCGCTCAAGAACGAGCTCACCGCGGTCAACCAATATTGGCTCCACTACCGGATGCTCGACCATTGGGGCGTCTACAAGCTCGCCCAGTTCGAGCGGATGGAATCGATCGACGAGATGAAGCATGCCGACATGCTGTCGGAGCGCATCCTGTTCCTCGATGGCCTGCCCAACTTCCAGCTGCTCGGCCGCCTGCGCATCGGCGAGACCGTCGAGGAAGTCCTGAAGTCGGACCTCGCGCTCGAGATCGAGGCGGTGTCGCAGCTCAAGGGCGCGATCGCCTATTGCGAAGAGGTGAAGGACTATATCAGCCGCGACCTGTTCGCGCGCATCCTCGCCAGCGAGGAAGAGCATGTCGACACGCTCGAGCGCCAGTTCGAGATGATCGCGCGGATGGGCATCCACAACTACATCCAGCTCAACTCGATCTCGGAGCACGACACCCCGCAATCGGGTGCGGCACCCTATCTGAAGTAAGCTCCGGGACCGGCCTGTACCCCTGCCCGTCACCCCAGCGAAGGCTGGGGTCTCGTGCGGCGAGGGTGCGGGCCGTTACCGGGAGATCCCAGCCTACGCTGGGATGACGTTCGTGTGGGCGCGCTGGTTCACCCCCAAGGCGATCAGATCGTCCGCCGTCCGAACCCACCGCCACCAACCGGCCGCCGCGCGACCAGCGGGTTCGCTTCGCGCTCCAAGAGCGTCAGCGTCTCCTCGAACACCCCGCGCAACCGCGCGATATGCTCGAGCGCCAGGTCGGGCGTGTCCTGCATCTCGACGCAATCGCGCGCGATCGTCTCGATCGTCTCGGCCAGGTCGGCGAGCGGCTCGGCACCGAACTGGCGCGCCTCGCCCTTCAGCGTATGCGCGGGGATCACCATCGCTGCCGCGTTGGCGCCGCGCATCGCCGCCTCGATCGTCGCGACGGACTTGACCCCATCCTCGCGGAAATAGCCGAGGATGCGGACGAATCCCGCCCCCAGCTCGCTCCGCGCCCGCGCGAAGGCGGGCCAGTCAACCAGAGTACTACCTTCGAACGACACTGATGCGTTACTCCCGTTCGACCCGACGCGCTGAAGGTCCGACAGCGGTCCTACCGCGATTGCGTAAACACAATGTTGCCAAGCGACTGTAGCGTCGCACAAAAAGTCGATCGGATTTGATCGATACTTCCCGTTTCGCGCACCTCCCGCGCGGTCATTTGTCGTGGTCGTACGGGTTCTTCGGCGCGCGGAACATCAGCCGCACCGGCACCGCACCGAACCCCAGGTCCTTGCGCATCGAATTGACCAGATAGCGTTCATAGCTCGCGGGGAGCTGGTCGACGCGCGTCCCGAAGATCACGAAGCTCGGCGGCCGCGACTTCACCTGCGTGACATAGCGCATCTTGATCCGCTTGCCGCCAGGGGCCGGCGGCGGCGTCGCGGTGATCGCGCGCTCGAACCAGCGGTTGAGCTCGCCCGTCCCGACGCGCTTCGACCAGGCGTCGCGCGTGTCGAAGCACGCCTGCAGCAACTGGTCGATGCCCTTGCCGGTCGCGCCCGACACCGTCATCACGGTCACGCCCTTCACCTGGGACAGTCCGTCCTCCAGCGCCTTCTTCACGCCGTTGAACAGCGACGAGGCATTCTCCGCCACGTCCCACTTGTTCAGCGCGATGACGAGCGCACGGCCCTCCTGCAGTACCTTGTCGGCGATCCGCAAATCCTGCGACTCCAGCCCCAGAGTCGCATCGAGCAGCAGCACCACCACCTCGGCAAAGTCGACCGCGTGCAGCGCATCCTCGACCGACATCTTCTCGAGCTTGTCCTGCACCTTGGCACGCTTGCGCATGCCGGCCGTGTCGATCAGCCGAACCTTCCGCGCCTCGCCGCCCGCCGGCTCCCAGTCGTAATCGACCGAAATCGAATCGCGCGTGATCCCCGCCTCGGGCCCCGTGATCATCCGGTCCTCGCCGAGGATGCGGTTGACGAGCGTCGACTTGCCCGCATTCGGGCGCCCGACGATCGCGAGCTTCAACGGCCCCTCATACTCGTTGTCGGGCTGTTCCTCAGGGATCTCTTCCTTGCCCTCGAGCAACGGCAACAGCGCCTCGAACAGGTCGCCCAGCCCCTCGCCATGCTCCGCCGACAGCTGCACCGGATCGCCGAAGCCGAGCGCCAGCGACTCCAGGATGCCCTGCTCGCCGGCCTTGCCCTCGGCCTTGTTGGCGACGAGCACCACCGGCACGTCGGCACCGCGCAGCCAGCGCGCGATCTCCTCGTCGAGCGGCATCAGCCCCGAGCGCGAATCGAACAGGAACAGCGCGACGTCGGCCGACGCGACCGCCGCCTCGGTCTGCTGGCGCATCCGGCCCGGCAGCGTCTGCGCGTCGTGATCCTCGTAGCCGGCGGTGTCGATGATGCGGAATTCCATCCCGATCAGCGTCGCGTCGCCTTCGCGGCGGTCGCGCGTCACGCCGGGGCGATCGTCGACCAGCGCGAGCTTCTTGCCGACGAGGCGGTTGAACAGGGTCGACTTGCCGACATTGGGGCGGCCGACGATCGCGACCACAGGGAGTTTGGACATGCGCGCCCCTTAGCGCGGATGGCGCCCCCCGTCACCCGGCGCGTCACCCGCCGCGTAACCCGGCGCGTCACCTCGGTCACGAGCCGCCCGCAACCTTGTTCCGGGTGTCGCGACCCGCTACCGCGCGACCATGCCCAGCCTCTCCGACATCCACGACGAATACGACTTCCTCGAAGCCGACGACCGTTATCGCCTGCTGATCGACCTCGGCCGCGCGCTGGAGCCGATGCCCGACGCGCTCAAGACCGACGCGACGCTGGTCCGTGGCTGCTCGGCGTCGGTCTGGGTGTACCCGACCACCGCCGCGGACGGCAGCCTGCACTTTCTCGCGGACTCGAACGCCGCGATCACGAAGGGGATCATCGCGCTCGTCCTGCTCACCGTGCAGGACCGTCCGCCGACCGAGATCGCCGCGACGGACATCGCCGCCGAACTCGCGCCCTTCGACCTCGCCAGGCAGCTCAGCTCGAACCGTACGCAGGGCATCCCCAACATGATCGCCCTGATCCGCGAAACCGCCCAGCGCTACGTCTAGGGGCAGGTCGCGCGCCCAACCGGCCAACCTCCCCGTCACCCCAGCGAAGGCTGGGGTCTCGTGAGGCCAGCGCGCGCCCTCACCGCGAAAGACCCCAGCCTTCGCTGGGGTGACGAACGCGGACCGGAATGACGAACGCGGAACCGGAATGGCGTAAGGGGACTACAGCCACGGAGTGGCGAGGTCGCGGCCCGGCATCCACGATGCCGCGCGAAAACGCTTACCCCGGCGGCGGCACGCTCGCAAACACCGCCGCCTCGACCTCGTCGAGATCCGCCCCCGCAGGCACCACCAGCCACCGATCCGGCTGTGCCGAATCCACCACCATCACCGCGTTCTTCGGACATACCCCCAGGCACTTGGTCTCGACCACGCCGAGCGCCGCCTTGCGGCCCTTCTTCAGCCCCAGGTCCTTGCGCAGCGCCTTGGCGAGCGACACCCGCCCGCCCTTGCCGAAGCCGCCGTCCAGCTTCTTCGAACATTTGCCGCAGACCAGCACCGCGCCGGCCCAGCCGGCGCGAACCGGACGGATCATGCGGGCTTCCACGTCCGCGCGTCCTCGGCCGCGCGCAGCACCTCATAGGCGGCCTGCACGCCCTGGAACCGCGTTGCCGCATCCTTGTCGCCGGGACGCACGTCGGGATGGTTGGCCTTCGCCATCCGCCGCCACGCCGCGCGCACCTCCTCGAACGTCGCATCGACCTCGAGCCCGAGCACCTCGAGCGCACGCATCTCGTCGCGCGACCGGCTGCCGTCGCCCGATCCCGCCCAGGCATTGTGGCGCGATGCGGTATATTCGTCCGCGGTCCGCGTTTCCGCCGCCTCGCGCTCGGCCGCCTGCTCCGCGCTCAGTCCCTCGAAGTAGTTCCAGCCGCGGTTATATTCGCCTGCGTGCGTCGAACAGAAATACCAGCGGTCGGGGCTGTTGGGCGATTTGGGCGCAGGGCAGTTGCCGGGCTCGTCGCAGCCATGACGATCGCACAGCCGGACGGTGACCGCCTCGTTGCTCGAGCCATAGCCGCGCCAGCGCGGAAAGCCCCAATCGGACGAACGTGTTGTCGGGCGTGCCATAAGGCGTTGGAAATAGGCTTCCGTGCGGACAACGCAACCGCACACGGGTAATCGGTCGAACGACAACGCTTCGTCGCACCAGGGCAACGGTTCATCGATTAGCGATCATGAACTTTTTGTCATGTGGCAAGAAGACGGGTGCCCGGCTCGGGCATTCTAGGCTGCGCCGATCGTCTACGGGCCGCAGCTCAGCCGACACCTTAGTGACAGGAACCCTGGTGCCGACACTCATCCCGAAATTCAATACGTGGCGTGCAGATCTTCCTGCCTCGATCGTAGTGGCGCTGGTCGCACTGCCGCTTTGCCTCGGCGTCGCGCTCGCCTCGGGCGCGCCGCTGTTCGCCGGTGTCATCGCGGGCATCGTCGGCGGCCTCGCGGTCGGCCTGTTCTCAAAATCGCCGCTGTCGGTCAGCGGCCCCGCCGCCGGCCTGACCGTCATCGTGCTCGCCGCGATCGAAAGCATGCCGAGCTACCAGGTGTTCCTGCTCGCGGTCGTTCTCGCCGGCGTCCTCCAGATCGGCTTTTCGCTGACCCGCGCCGGCATCCTGTCCGAATTCGTCCCCTCCTCGGTCATCACCGGCATGCTCGCCGCGATCGGCCTGATCCTGATCCTGAAGCAGATCCCGCACGCGGTCGGCTTCGACGCCGAATCCGAAGGCATCTTCGAATTCACCACCGCCGATGGCTTCAACACCTTCTCGCGCGTCTGGCAGAGCCTGACCGGCAGCCTGACGCCCGGCGCGGTGCTCATCGCCTTCGTCAGCCTCGCCTTCCTGTTCTGGTGGGACGGTGCCAAGCCGAAGGACGGCCCGTTGCGCTTCGTCCCCGGCCCGCTCGTGGTCGTGCTGATCGGCATTGGCGGCAACGCGCTGCTCGGCGCGATCAAGCCCGACTGGCAGCTCAAGGCGACGCACCTCGTGCAGGTCCCGGTCACGCAGAGCCTCGCGGAATTCCCCGCGCTGTTCACGCTGCCCGACTTCACGGCGATCGGCTCCGGCGCGGTATGGACCGCGGCCGTCACGCTCGCGATCGTAGCCAGCCTCGAATCGCTGTTGAGCGTCAAGGCGGTCGACGAGATCGACCCCCGCCGCCGCCGCACCGACAAGAACTGGGAGCTGATGGCCCAGGGCGGCGGCAACATCATCTCCGGCCTGATCGGCGGCCTGCCCGTCACCTCGGTGATCGTCCGCTCGTCCGCGAACGTCGATGCCAAGGCCGAGAGCAAGCTGTCGACGATGCTCCACGGCTTCTGGCTGCTGGTCAGCGTCGCGCTGATCCCCGCGGTGCTCAACCTGATCCCGCTGTCGGCGCTCGCCGCCGTGCTGATCGCGACCGGCTACAAGCTCACCAAGCCCAAGCTGTTCCTCGAACGCTACAAGCAGGGCTGGACGCAGTTCATACCGTTCGTCGTCACCGTCGTCGCGATCCTGTTCACCGACCTGCTCGAGGGCATCGTGATCGGGCTTGCGGTCGGCTTCGTCTTCGTCGTCGCGCGCAACTTCCGCACTGCGATCACCTTTGCCTGCGACGATGACGACTGCCTCGTCCGCGCCCGCCGCAACCTGTATTTCATCCACAAGTACGAACTGCAGAAGTCGCTCGACCGGGTGCCCGACAACGCCAACCTGCTGATCGACCTGTCGTCGACCAGCTATGTCGATCTCGACAACGTCGACATCATCAACGCCTTCATCAAGGGCGCCGAGTATCGCGGGATCACCGTGCTGATCCGCGGCGATCTGGCACTGCGCACGGTGAAGCTGATCAACGCCCCCCAGACCGAGGTCCGTTTCGCATGAGGCAGTACAAGCAGCTCCTGCTCGCCAACAAGGCGTGGGCCGCCGAGATCATCGAGGAGAGCGCCGACTTCTTCCAGCGCCAGCTGGTCGGCCAGAACCCGGAGTTCCTCTGGATCGGCTGTTCGGACAGCCGGGTCGGGCCCGAACAGATGACGATGACGCCGCCGGGCAACATGTTCATTCACCGCAACATCGCCAACCTGGTCAAGGACGACGACACGAACCTGATGTCGGTGCTGCAATATGCGGTCGACGTGCTCGGCGTCCGCCACATCATCATCTGCGGCCATTATGCGTGCGGCGGCATCCGCGCGACGCTCGACGGCGGCACCACCGGCCCGGTCGACGACTGGCTCTCGACCGCGCGCTGCGTGATGCACGACCATGCCGACGAGATCGACGCCCAGCCCGACCGCGAGCAGAAGGTCAACCGGCTGGTCGAGGTCAACGTCCGCGACCAGCTCATCCGGCTCGCCCGCACCGCGACGATCCAGGGCGCCTTCGCCCGCGGCCAGGAGGTGCTGCTACACGGCTGGGTCTACGATATCCGCGACGGCCTCATCAAACCGATGATGGAGATCGATTCGCAGACGGTCCTCGAAGAGGTCGGCCGGCCGGACAAGGTGCTGCACTGACGATCCTCGGCGTCTTGCGATTGTCGGGACCCAAGGACGCACGGACTAGCCTGCAACCCTGAGACCCGACGTCGCCGGAGGCCGCTGCGATCAGCCGGGGATCCGAAACGCGATCCGTCGCGTCAATCCGCCGCAACCGACGCCACCGTCGGGGCGGAACGTCTTGCTGAACCGGGCTCCGCCGACCGCAGCGACGCCGGCCCGGGTGAAGATGAATGGCGGGTAGCTCAGCACGGCACGCTGGTTGAGCACCTTGCCATCGGCCGCCACGTCGAACTGCGTCTGGGTCCACCCCTCGAACCCCCATGTCTGCGCCTCTTCCGGGAAGGTACCGCTGGCGGATATGAGGCGCGGGGCCGTGTCGAGGATCGCGCACTGGTTGGCCGCCAGTCCCGATTTGTCGAACGACGCCCGTGCAGCCTGCTTGTTGCCGCTCGCCTCCTCGGCGGATGCAAGACGGATCAGCGCCCCTATACGCATCGGGTCGTTCGCGGGCAGTGCGGGATCATCGGCGACTTCACGGAGCAACTGACGGGCGCGTCCGCTGTTGGCCCGGCGTTCGCGGTCCGCCATGAACAGCCGGATGGCGGCGCGGGCGGATGGGTCGGCGGCATAGACCGGCTCGGCCAACAGCGGCGTCAATATGCGCGGGTAAATGTTGCCCCGCCAATTGTCCGACGTGGAGGTCAATCGTTCCTGCATGTCGAAGAACAGCCGGACCAGGGGTGGCGCGGCGTTCGCCTGCGCGATGCCCCGTGCCCGGACCCACAAGCGGTTCGACTCCTCGCGTCCAACGACGGCGTTGGCGGCCAGCGCATACAGCGCGGGCAGCACTGCAAGCGCCGTGGGGCCCGCCTCTGCCTCGACCGCCGAAAGCGTCGCGCGTTGCCGCCCGACCGCCGCGGCGTCGCCTCCGTGCTGCTCCACGGGCGCTTCCAGACCCTTGGTTGCCAGCCAGGCACGCGTGTCTCCGTTCAACACCGTCCCGATCGACGGACGCTCGAAACTCGTGGAGCAGCGCATTTCGACGCGGACATTGGCGCGGAAGAAGGGCGGCAACTCCTTCACCTGTTCGGGTGTCCAAGACCAGTCGCGCGCCGCGCGGGCGAACTCCATCGCCACCCTGCCGCCGCCTGCTGCGTAGATCGGCGCCACCCCGAACACGGTGCCGTCGTTGGCGATGCTGAACTCGACGACCGCCATGTCCTGCGGCTTCAGATCCGCTTCGCCACCGCAATCGGGGGGAGTCATCTGCACGGCCGGATCGAACGTCCCGTTGGTCAGGCGGCCCGCACCGGTCATTGCCATGTAGCGGCGCGCATCGTCGCTCCTGCCCGACAACAGCGATGCGATCGCGGCGTCCGACCGCGCAGAGACGTCCCGGACGTCGGTCTGCGACGTTAGTCCGCCGAGTAGCTTGACCGCGTCGGCGGCATGGGTCCGCGCGCCGGCGAAATCGCCGCGGTTGAGCAACACCAGTGCATGGCGGCGCGCTATCACCGCCTTCGAGCTCTTGTCGAACGGTGCGCCGGCAGCAAGCGCATCGATCCGGGCGAGCGTCGCCTCCGCCGCAGCGGGGTCCGCAAAGACCGCGGTCTCGACGAACGCCAGCATCGACGTCATACGGTAGGCGGCACTGGGCGAGGCCTTTTCCGCCGCGGCATACGCCTCGCCGGCACTTGCGTAATCGATCGCGTCCTGAGCCACGTTGCCGAGCTGCTGATACGCGCGCCAGCGGTCCTCGGCGAGCGACGCGTCGCTTGCAGGCAACAGGGCGAGGCCGGCACGCGCTGCCTGCACGGCGTCGTCGGATCGCTGCAACGCGAACAGCGCGGCGCCTTTCCGAACCAGCACGAGGCCACGGCTGCGCGAGCCCGGCCTGGTCCGCGCCTCGAGCTTCTCCCACGCCGCGAGCGCCGCCGCCCGGTCGCCCTTCGCATCGAGCGCGGCCGCCGCTTCGAAATCCTGCTGGACGCTCGGCACCTGCGCCGTCGCGGTCGAGAGTGCGAGGCACACCGCACCCAGCGCGCCGATCGATCGTATCCGCATCATATCCCCCTGATCCCTCGGGGGAATGTGCAGCGCTTTGCGCGAATGTGCCAGAGGGTCTGTAAGCCGGGTTCTGTCCATTCCCGATCCTTCGACCGGAAGTTGGGCGACCATTCCTCTAGGACGACGCTTGCGCGCCGCCTCAAGCAACCAACCCGGGTGACGAGCTGGAACGAAGCCCCTGTGCCACCCCTATTCGGTCTTGCTCCCGGTGGGGTTTGCCGTGCCGCCCCTGTTACCAGGCGCGCGGTGCGCTCTTACCGCACCCTTTCACGCTGACTGGGCCGAAGCCTTAGCCGTTTGCTCTCTGTGGCACTGTCCCTGGGGTCACCCCCGCCGGGCGTTACCCGGCACCGTCGTTCCGCGGAGCCCGGACTTTCCTCGCGTGCCTTGCGGCACCCGCGGTCGCCCGACCCTCTGGCGCGCAGACCCCTAGTCGTCCCCCGTCGGTTTGGGAAGCAGCAACGCGAGCAGGATCATCCGGCACTCGGCATCGATCTCGCCGTCGACCATTTCGGGGCGGAAGCGCCGCTGGAACGCCATGATCGCCGCCATCCGGTTGGTGACGTCGTACCCGAACCGCTCGAGCGCCAGGCAGAAGCCCGCCTCGGTCCAGCCCGGGTCCATCAGGTTCCGGGTCGGCCGCGGCAGCGCCAGCCGGCGCTTGGCCAGTTCGTGCCAGGGAAACAGCTCGCCCGGATCGCGCTTGCGCTCGGGCGCGACGTCGGAATGGCCGACGACGTTGCCGCGCGTGATCGCGTACCGGTCCTTGATCTCGGCGACCAGCGGTAGCAGCGCGGCGATCTGCTCGGCCGGGAACGGGCGATAGCCGAACTCGTGCCCCGGGTTGACGATTTCGATGCCGATGCTCGCCGAATTGACGTCGTCGATCTCGCGCCAGTGGCTGCGCCCGGCGTGCCACGCGCGGTGCGCCTCGTCGACCATCCGCACCACCGTGCCGTCCTCGTCGACCAGGTAATGCGACGAGACCTTCGCCTCGATGTCGCGCAGCCGGGCGATCGCCGACGCCCCGGCCTGCATCCCGGTATAGTGGAGCACGATCATCGTGATCGGCAACAGCCGCGCATCGAAATTGGGCGACGGCGTATCGATGATCCTCAAGCGCGCATTCCCTCCAGCCGGTGGATCGCCGACACTAGCGGCATCGCAAGCCTGAAGTAATAGGGTCGTGCGTCAGCCCGTCATCTCGTAGCATCCCCGGTGCCGCTTGCTCGGCTCGAACATCCGGGTCTGGCCGATCACCGTCTCGCCCGCCCCCATCACGAGCAACCCGCCGGGCCGGAGCGCGTCGGCGATCCGCGGGAACACCAGCAACTTGGTTGCGCTCGACAGATAGAGCAGGACGTTGCGACACAGCACCACGTCGAACCGTCCCGACGGCACCGCCCCGGCGACCAGGTTGGCACGGCGGTAGGTGATGAGCTTCACCAGCTCGGGCTTGGCGAACCAGTCGCCGCCGTCGCTGTCGAACCACTGCATCATCCGGCGAACGGGCAGCCCGCGCTGGATCTCGAACTGCGAATACCGGCCGGCACGCGCGCGCGCGATCGCGGCCTCGGACACGTCGGTCGCGACGATCTCGGGCACGGGAATGCCCTTCGCTTCGTGCCGCTCGGCGAACAGCATTGCCAGCGACAGCGGCTCCTGGCCCGTCGAGCAGCCGGCGCACCAGATCCGCACGCGGTGCTTTTCCTGCTCGGCCTGCTCCACCGCCGCGACGATCATCTCGAACACCTGCGCGTCGCGGAAGAAGCTGGTTTCCTGGTTCAGCAAGGCGTCGACGATCCGGTCGCCGATGACCCGGTCGTTCCCCTCCAGCATCTGCGTGACCAGCTGGTCGAGCGTATCGAGATTGCGCTCGCGGAGCAGCGGCTTCAGCGCGGTGTCCATCCGCCACGAGCGATAGGCCGCGATCTGCTGCCCGGTCCGCGCTTCGAGCAGCGCGGTCAGGACCGTGATGCTGCTGGCGGACGCAGCCGGCGTCGGTGCGGACGAGGGCAACGCGCTCATGGCCGACGCCGCGACGCGACGAGGCGACCGATCGCGTCGGGGGTCATCACCGCGTCGGCAATCCCCGACGTGGCCACCGCGCCCGGCATCCCCCAGACCACCGAGCTCGCCTGGTCCTGCGCGATCACGCACCCGCCCGCGTCCCGCACACGCCGCGCGCCATCGGCCCCGTCGCGGCCCATCCCGCTCAGCACGATCGCCAGCATCCGAGGCCCGTACACCGTCGCCATCGTCGCCAGCATCGAATCGACCGAGGGCATGCAGCCCGTCCCCGACGGATCGGTGACGAGGCGCAGCGCAGCACCGCCATCGCCCAGCTTCACGCATTTGAGATGTGCGTCGCCCGGCGCGACGACGATCCGCCCCGCGCGGATCCGCAAGCTGTCGGTGGCGACGTCGCACGGCCGCCCCGCGAGCACGGCGAGTTGCGCCGCGAAATAGGGCATGAACGACGCCGGCAGGTGCTGGGTGATAACGATCGGCAGCCGGAACCCGGGCGGCAGCGCGCGAAGCAACTGGCTGAGCGCATGGATCCCGCCGGTCGACGCGCCGATCGCGACGACGTCATACTCGTCGATGCTACTGCGCGGTACCGCCGGGCTCGCGGCACCCGGCAGCGGGGTGACGGATTGCCCAACTGCCATACCCGTGGGCACTGCAATAGGCTCCGGCGTCGACGACGGCGGCCGGACCGGCTCGCACAGCCGTTCCAGCTTGTCGATCAATGCGACGCCGAACCGTCCCGACAGCGCGGCACTCGACCCCGGCTTCACCAGCGTCTCGGCCGCGCCCAGCGCCAGCGCCTGGACCGTGACCGCCCCGCCGTCGTCGGCGGAGGACGACACGATCAGGACCTTCGCCCCCCTCGCCGCGGCGATCAGGTCGGGCAGCGCGGTCAACCCGTCGGTGCCGGGCATCTCGATATCCAGCAGGATGAAGTCGACCTCGGCCCGCGCCAGGAAGTCGAGCGCCGCGGCGACGTTGGCGACCGCGCCCGCCACCGAGAAGCGGTCGCTCGCGTCGATCATGCGGCCCATCACCGCGCGCGCGACCACCGAATCGTCGACGATCAGCACCCGGGGGGCGACATCGGCTTCACATCCAGCCGCACGCGCAAAAAGAGGAGACTTCATCGCGAAGGCCTCCGGATCAGGCCATGCCGACGATCTGGAGCTTGCTTTCGAGCGTCTCGCGATCGAACGGCTTCATGACATATTCGTCGGCTCCCGCCTCGATCGCCGCCCGTATATAGGCCATGCCGTTCTCGGTCGTGCAGAACACCACCTTCGCGCGACGCGGCACGTCGGCCTCGCGCAGCGCGCGCAGGAAATCCATTCCGCTCATCACCGGCATGTTCCAGTCGAGCAGGATCACGTCGGGCATCGATGCCATGCACGCCTGCAGCGCCTCGCGACCGTCGCACGCCTCGCTGACGGTGAAGTCCAGGGTCTCCAGGATATGGCGGGCGACTTTGCGGATCACCTTCGAATCGTCGACGACAAGACAGGTCTTCATGAAGGGCCTTCCGGGAATGAACTGGAAATGTGGTACCGCCCAAAGCGTAAGCGGGGCGTTAAATGTCAGAAACTTAAGCGACCGCCGCGCTGGGCACGACCGCAGTGAGGTCGAGGATCAGCAGCGGTTCGCCGTCGCGCTCGACGATCCCGGTTCCCGCGCGTGCCCAGCCGCGGTCGAGCGCCATGCCCGACGCCAGCGGCAGTCGCTCGAACGGCGCGACATCCTCGAGCGAATCGACCAGCACCGCATAGTGATGCCCCTCGATCCGTGTGATGACCGCGCGCCGTGCGGAGTCCGGGGTCGGGTCGAGCCCGAGCGCGATCCCGGTGTCGATCACCGTCACCACCCGGCTGCGCAACGCCGCGAGCCCGCGGACGGCGCGGTCGGCGAGTGGCACCGCGACCACGTCGCCGATGTCGACCACCGAATCGACCTGTCCGGAATCGATGGCGACGCCGCGCCCGGCAATGTGCGCGATGAGGAACAGGCTGGTCACGCTGCCCCCTGCCCGGCGACGCGGTTCGCCATCGCCTCGATCAGCGCGGGGCGATCGTACCGATAGATGCTCGTGTCGTTCGCCCCCTGCCCGGTACGGTTGCGGCGCAGCGTCAGCACGGGTGCTCCGCCGTCGGGGACCACGGCATCCTCCATCGCCAGCGCGATCGCGGGCTGCTCGCCGGCGCCGAGCCGGGTCACGCAGCGATAGCCGGACGCCTCAAGCGCAGGCTTGAGGAAGGTCTCCATCCACCCCGACCCGTCGACCTGCAACAGGCACACGGGCTGCGTCGCATGCATCACCGGCTCGCCCGCGAAGAGCGCGTGGGGATCGACCAGCTCGACCTGTTCGCCGCCGATGATCACCACCCCGGCGATCGGGCCGGCTCCACGCGCGGGCGCCATCGCTTTCGGCAGGGTGACGATCTCGATCGGCTCGGCGATGGCATAGGCGATCTCGCTGTCGCCGTCGGTCAGTCGCAGGACCGGCACCTCCGCACGCCCGGCAAGATCGCCGAGCATGTAGAGCGGTACCGTCGTCGCGCCGATCGCCAGTCGCATCGCGCCTGCGGTGAAGCGGATCGCATCGGTCGAAACGGGTTCGACGCGGTCGATCACCGCCAGCGCGATCACGCGGCGATGGCCGTCCAGATCGTCGAACAGCAGCGCCTGGACGCCCGGTTCCTCGGCTTCCTTCGCCGCGTCGTCGGCGACCGTGGCGGCGACGAACTTGAGCCCCGCCACCAGCGCGATGCCCCCGCCGTCGAGCAGCAGCATCGGCAATCCACTGTCGGGCAGCGTCATGCCGGCATAGATTCGCGTCGCCATCACGGCGGACGACGCCGGCTTCACCACCAGTTCCTCGGTATCGAGCACGGTATCGACGCCCAGCGCGTAATCGCCTTCGCGGGTCGATACGATCACCAGATTGGTCGGCGGCGCGTCGTCGATCTTCAGCAGGCCGCCCAGCGACACCAGCGGCATCCGCCGACCGCGAACAGCCACCGTCGCCGCATCGCCGATCGTGTCGATCCGCACCTGCTCGCTGCGCACGCGGACGATCTCCTCGATCGCCTGCCGCGCCAGCGCGAAGCGCTGGGTGCCGACGCCGACGATGATCGTCGACAGGATCGAGAGAGTCAGCGGTACGTGGATGACGATCCTCAGCCCCTTGCCGGGCTGGTTGGTCAGGACGATCCGCCCGCCGATCTGCTCGATGTTGGCGCGCACCACGTCCATCCCGACGCCGCGTCCCGAGATTGCAGTCACGGTGTCGCGGCTCGACAGCCCGGCGTCGAAGATCAGGTTCAGCCGCGCGGTATCGTCCATCGCGGCCAGTTCGGCCTCGCCGTACAGGCCCTGCTGCCGGGCCTTGCCGACAAGGCGCGCGGTATCGATGCCGCGGCCGTCGTCGGTCACTTCGATCAAAATCTGGTTGCCCGACTGCCGCGCCGAGACGCAGAGCCGCCCGGTCTGCGGCTTGCCCGCGGCGATGCGATCGGCAGGGGCCTCGATGCCGTGGTCGACCGAGTTGCGGATGATGTGGACCAGTGGATCGCGCATCAGCTCGATCATCTCGCGGTCGAGTTCGACGTCGGCGCCCTCGATGACGAGGGTGACCGCCTTTTCGAGTTCGCCGGCCGTGTCGCGTACCATCCGCGGCAAAGCCGAGAACAGCGCGTCGATCTTCTGCATCCGCGTCCGCGTCACCGTCTCGCGCATGTCGGCGACGGTCAGCGACAGGCGTTCCAGCGCCGCCTCGACCGCAGGATCGTCGTTCCCGTCACGCAGTCGCCGGGCGAGCTCGTTGCGGGCCAGCACCATGTCCGACATGCCGCTCATCATCCGGTCGAGCAGGTCGACGTTGAGCCGGACGCTGCGCGATGCCGCGCGATGCGCCGCCATCGTCGTCGGCGCGGCGACCGGCCGGGCATCCTCCGCCAGTGCCGCGATCAGCAGGTCCTCGCTCGAATCGTCCAGCGGCGTTCCCGCGTCGATCGCCTCGACCAGTTCGCTGATCCGGTCGATGATCGCCAGCACGGCGTCGACGAGCGCGGTATCGGGCACGCGCTTGCCATCGCGGACCGCGGCCAGAACGTCCTCGGCGGCATGGCTGAGCCGGCCGAGCCGCGGCAGGTCGAGGAACCCGCAGCTTCCCTTGACGGTATGGACGAACCGGAAGATCGCATCGAGCCGCGCGCGATCGGCCGGCGCCGCCTCCCACGCGACGATCTCCCCCGAGATCGCCTCAAGCGTCTCACGGGTCTCGGCAATGAATTCCTGTAGCAGATCGTCCATGCCAGCCCCGCGAATTGAGGCCCGTCATGCCCTGCACGGGTTAAGACTGCGTTAGCTTTGCGCGCCGCCGCAGCGGTCGCCGGTCAGCTTCCATTGAAGACCGCGCCGAAGATCATGATCCCCTCGGCCGGTTCGGACACCAGCACGGTTCCGCCCGCTTCGGTTACCAGCGTGTTGATCATATAGGCTGCGGCGGCACGCGGCGTGACGTCGTGGACGCCCTCGCCTTCGATCAGCGTGCGCCGGATCTCCGGGTCGAGCACGATCCGTCCGCCCTCGATCTTCACGACGATCTCCAGATGCCCGTCATTGTCCTCGCCGCCGATCTCCATCCGGCCGCCGCGGACCAGCGATTCGCTCGCCATCAGCGCCAGGTTCATCAGCACCTTGATCGCGGTCTTGGGCATCGACGCCTCTTCGACCGCCCAGTGCAGCTCGATCCGCTTGTTCTCCGCGATCAGCCCCTCGATCGCGCGGCGCGCCTCGTCGGTCGCGACCATCTCGCCGAACCCGCCCGCCGCGCCGAACGCCAGGCGAAAGAATTTGAGCTTGCTGGCGGATACGCGCGCGCTGTCGGCGAGCAGTTCCATGCACCGTTCGCGCATCGCCGGGTCGGTCTCGTCCGCTAGCAGCTCGAGCCCGTTGTTGAGTGCGCCCACCGGCGACAACAGGTCGTGGCACAACCGCGAACACAACAGGCTCGCGAAATCCACCGGGCTGACAGTCATGGTAATCCTCTCGTCACAGGCCCGCGTTGTGCCGGGCCGGTCCGCCAGGCGCAAGTCGCGCTATCGCTCGACGACGAGCGTCTCCTCGACGAACGCGCCCGGCTCGACCGATCGCCACAGCCGCGCCTCACCGCCCCCCAGGATCAGCCACAGCGCGCCGTCGCCCATCGCCTGTGCTGCGTCGCGCGGCGACGGCACCGGAACGCCGGAGGGGTGCGAATGATAATGCCCCACGACGGCCGGCCCGCCTGCCCGCGCTCGCCTGTGCGCGGCGAACAACGCGACCGGATCGATCTCGAACGTCCGCCCCGGCGCTGCCGCGACATTCGCGCACGCCTCCGCCGCATCGATCCGCCCCGCCGTCCCCAGCAACAGCCCGCACACCTCCACTTCGGGCAAAACGTGCGCCGCCGCGACCAGAGTCGCCAAAATCCCGCTTGAAATCGCAACACCCATCGCCACATCCCTAAGACATGGACCGGGGGGTTTCCATCATCGACGCATCGATTACTACAGCGGCCGACGGGCTGCGGCTGGATCGTGCGCTGGCGAATATCCTGCCCGACATGTCCCGGGCGCGCATCCAGGCGCTGATCGCCGCCGGCGCGGTCTCCCGCGACGGTCGCCCCGTTCTCGACACGTCCAGGCGGGCGACACTCGGAGAGACCTTCGCTGTCGCCGTCCCCGCCCCCACGCCGCTCCACAACGAACCACAGGATATCCCGCTCGTCGTCGCGTACGAAGACGACGACCTGATCGTCATCGACAAGCCCGCCGGGCTGGTCGTGCATCCGGCCGCGGGCAACTACGACGGGACGCTGGTCAACGCGCTGCTCCATCACTGCGCCGGCAATCTTTCCGGCATCGGTGGCGTCGTGCGACCGGGCATCGTCCACCGCATCGACAAGGACACGTCGGGGCTGATGGTCGCCGCCAAGTCCGACCGAGCGCACGAAGGGCTTGCCCGGCAGTTCGCGGATCACAGCATCGACCGCCGCTACAAGGCGATCGTCGGCGGCGTGCCGCGACCGTTGGCGGGCACCGTTGACGCCCCGCTCGCGCGCAGTCTGCAGAACCGCAAGAAGATCGCGATCGTCGCGGGCGGCAAGCGCGCGGTCACGCACTACACGACGCTGACCCCGCTGCGCGACGCCGCGCTGGTGGAGTGCAGGCTCGAAACGGGGCGCACGCATCAGGTCCGCGTGCATATGGCGTCGCTCGGCCACGCCTTGCTCGGCGATCCCGTCTATAGTAGAACAAAGCACGCTCAAAAGTTGCTGCTCGAAACGCTCGGTTTCCGGCGGCAGGCATTGCACGCTGCACGCCTGGGGTTCATTCATCCCGTGAGTATGGTCACCTTGTCGTTCGACAGCGAAATGCCTGCCGATATGCAGGAACTGTTCAGCCAGCTTCACGTATAGCTATCGGGCGTAAATGCCGCAGTGCGGCGTACGCCTCAGGAAAGGGAATTCAGATCATGGCAGCCCGCAGCAACGTCCCGGCGACCATTCCCGCTCTCGGCAGCGAAGCGGGTCTCAATCGCTATCTCGCCGAGATCAAGAAATTCCCGATCCTGCAGCCCGAGCAGGAGTTCATGCTCGCCAAGCGGTTCCAGGAGCATGGCGACACCGATGCGGCGGCGCAACTCGTCACCTCGCATCTTCGCCTCGTTGCGAAGATCGCGATGGGCTATCGCGGCTACGGTCTGCCGACGTCGGAACTGATCTCCGAGGGCAATATCGGCCTGATGCAGGGCGTGAAGAAATTCGAGCCCGACCGCGGCTTCCGTCTCGCTACCTATGCGATGTGGTGGATCCGCGCCTCGATACAGGAATATATCCTGCGGTCGTGGAGCCTCGTGAAGATGGGCACCACCGCGGCGCAGAAGAAGCTGTTCTTCAACCTGCGCCGGATGAAGAGCCGGCTCGACGCGTTCGAGGACGGCGATCTGCGCCCTGAGCACGTCACCAAGATCGCGACCGACCTTGGCGTTGCCGAGACCGACGTCGTCAGCATGAACCGCCGCATGGCGATGGGCGGCGACACCTCGCTGAACGTCCCGATGCGCGAGGATGGCGAAGGTCAGTGGCAGGACTGGCTGCAGGACGATGCGCCGCTGCAGGACAAGATCGTAGCGGACGCGCAGGAAGCCGATGTCCGGCACTCGATGCTCGTCTCGGCGATGGACGACCTCAACGAGCGCGAGCAGCATATCCTGACCGAGCGCCGCCTGACCGACGACCCCAAGACGCTCGAGGAGCTGTCGCAGGTCTACAACGTGTCGCGCGAGCGCGTTCGGCAGATCGAGGTTCGCGCGTTCGAGAAGCTACAGAAGGCGATGATGCGCATCGCCGGCGAGAAGCGCCTGCTCGCCGCCTGATATGGTCAGCACCGTCGTCATCGGCGGCGGTGCGGCCGGAATTGCCGCCGCGCGTACGCTGTGGGACGCGGGCGAAGACGTTCTGTTGGTCGAGGCTAGCGACCGTTTAGGTGGTCGCACGCGCAGCGTTTCGATACCGCTCGATAACGTCGTCGGTGCGGCCAGTCATGCCGTTGTCGACGAAGGCTGCGGCTGGCTCCATTCCGCCAAGCGGAACCCGTGGACAGCGATCGCCGAGGCGAGCGGGTTCACCATCGACCAATCATCGGCCAATTGGCGCACGCAGTGGCGTGATCTCGGGTTCCCACCCAAGGACCAAGAGGCGTCCCACGCCGCCTTCGCCGAATGGAGCAAGCGCGCGCATGCGGCGCTAGGCGGGCCCGACCGACCGCTGTCTGACTTCGTAACGCCGTCCGACCGCTGGCGGCCCATGATCGACGCGATTTCCGGCTACGCCAATGGTGCGAACCTTTCCCAGGTTTCGTTGCAGGACTGGGCCGCGTACGAAGACGCTGCGACCGACGACAATTGGGCGATCGTCGAGGGATACGGCACGCTCGTGGCCAGCCATGCGGGCGAGGTTCCCATCCGACTTTCGACGCCCGTCACCAGGATAGACCATCGCGGCCGTCGGCTGAAGCTGGCAACACCCGCGGGAACGATCGAGGCGGATCGTGCGATCGTGTGCGTACCGACGACCGTGCTGGCGACCGGCGCACTGACCTTCGATCCCCCGCTTCCCGACAAGCAGGCCGCCGCCGACGCGCTGCCGCTCGGACTGGCGGACAAGGTGTTCCTCGAAGTCGACCGTCCGGAATGGCCCGCCAACGCGCATCTCGTCGGCAACCCCTACGGCGTCTGCACCGCCAGCCATCGCCTGTCGCCATTTGGGCTGCCGATCATCGAAAGCTTCTTCGGCGGCGATTGTGCAGAGTCGCTCGAAGGCGGCGACGCGAGCCAGTTCGCGATCGACGAACTCGTGGCACTGCTCGGCAGCGACTGGCGCCGGCGCCTGACACCGCGCGGCGCGACGCGCTGGCGGCAGGTTCCGCATATCGGCGGCAGCTACAGCCACGCGCGTGTCGGCCAGGCCGGGCAGCGCGCGGTGCTGGCGGCGGCGATCGACGATCGCCTCTTCTTTGCGGGCGAGGCGTGCCATGCCCACGACTTCTCGACGGCGCACGGCGCGTACGAGACCGGGGTCGCCGCTGCACGCGTGATTTGCCAGCGCCGCGCGATCGCATAAGGAGCGACGATGGTCGCTCGCATCCTCCGCATTTCGCTCAAGGCCGGTCTGGTGTTCGTGCTGGTGACGGTCGCCTGGGTTGGGCTCTACCGCTTCGTGCCGCCGCCCTTCACCTGGACCATGATGGGCGACGTCATCGCCGAACGCGGCGTCACCAAGGACTGGATGCCGCTGTCGCAGATGGACCCCGACATGCCCCGAGCGGCGATCGCCGGCGAGGATGCGCGGTTCTGCACGCATAACGGCTTCGATTTCCGTGCGATGGCCGGCGCGGCGGCACGCAACGCCAAGGGCGGGCGGATCCGCGGCGGGTCGACGATCAGCCAGCAGACCGCGAAGAACGCTTTCCTGTTCCAGGGCGGTGGTTACCTGCGCAAAGCGTTCGAGGCGTATTTCACGGTGCTGATCGAGGCGCTGTGGGGGAAGCGGCGGATCATGGAAGTGTATCTGAACATAGCCGAGACCGGGATCGGCACGTACGGCGCGAACGCCGGGGCGCTGCGGTATTTCCACCACGACGCGTCGAAGCTCTCGCCGACCGAGGCGGGCCGGATCGCCGCGGTGTTGCCGCTGCCCAAGAAGCGCGCGGCGATCGATCCGCGTGGGTTCGTTCGGCGTCATGGGAATACGCTGTCGCGCCGGGTCGGCACGGTGCGGAACGACGGGCTGGATGCGTGCCTGAAGGGGTGACGCGGGATGCGGTGATGGCGCTCGTCGACCGGCGGGCGCCGGAGGCGACGGTCTGTCCGAGCGAGGTGGCCAGGGCGATTGCTACCACGGCGGATGCGTGGCGCGACGCGATGCCGGCGGTTCATGCGGCCGTCGACGGGCTGGTGGCGGATGGGGTGGTGAGTTTGAGTTGGAAGGGTGTGCCGCTTGCGGTGCGGGCGGGACCGTACCGGATCAGGCGGGTGCTGCCCGAGTAGCCCCCTGCCGTTCGTGCTGAGCGAAGTCGAAGCACTGTCCCAAGGCGGATGCGCTCGGCGATAGGTGCCCTTCGACTTCGCTCAGGGCGAACGGAGTTAAAACTGGCTCAGAACGGCAGCTTGAAGCCCGGCGGTAGCTGAAGCCCGCTGGTCATCTTGGACATTTCCGTGCCCGATACCGCGTCCGCCTTCGCGCGCGCGTCGTTGAACGCCGCGGTGAGCAGGTCCTCGAGCATCTGCTTCTCGCTCGCCACCATCAGCGAATCGTCGATCGCGATGCCGATGATACGGCCCTTCGCGGACGCCTTCACCTTGACCAGCCCGCCGCCCGACGCGCCCTCGACCTCGATCGTGTCGAGATTGGCCTGCGCCTTTTCGAGCTCGCTCTGGACGTTCTGCGCCATGGCGAGGATTTCATCGATATTCTTCATGCGTTGCTCCGTTGGCCGGGCCAGGTTTCGAGTTCCGCGTCGGGGAACGCCTCGCGCGCGGCCTTCATCATGGGGGAGTCCATATAGCGCTGCTTGTTCGCTGCGTCAGCGGCGTCCTGCATCTCGCGCAAGGTCGGCTCGCCCGGGGCATCGGCCATCGTCACGCGCCACGCCTGCTGCGTCAGCGCCTTCAGCGCGGCACCGAACTCGGCGAGCGTATCGGCGGAGATAGGCCGGCTGCCGCTGAGCACGATCTCCGGCGGGGCATAGCTGACGACGCGGGCGCTGTGGCGCAGCCGCGCGGCGATCGCGATCGAGCCGCTGTCGTCGAGCCGGTTGACCAGCGCCTCGAAGGTGTCGGGGAACACCGGGCCGGTGGCGACGGGTTCGGGCGCCGGCGCCGGGGCGGGCGTCGGTGCGGCAGGAGCTGCGATCGTGGCCACAGGCGCGCCGCTCGCGATCTGCCGGGCGAGCTCGCCGGGATCGGGCAGGCTCGACGCATGGATCGCGCGGAGCAGCGCCATTTCCGCCGCCTCGATCGGCAGCGCAGCCTTGGCGACCTCGTCATGGCCCTTGAGGAACAGCTGCCAGAGCCGGTGCAGCGACGGGAACGACAGCGCGGCCGCCCAGTCGGCCCGCGCCGCGCGCTCCTCCATCGGCTGCGCTGCGTCGGGCGGCGTCCCGACCTTGGTCAGCGTGATCCCGTGGACCGTCTCCATCAGCGAACGCAGCACCGAGACGGGATCGACGCCGTAATCATATTGCCGCCGCAGCGACGCGAGCGCACCCGCTGCGTCCGTGTCGAGGATCAGGCCGAGCAGGTCGCGCACCGCGCCGCGATCGGACAGGCCGAGCATCTGCCGCACCGCGTCCGCGGTGACGCCCGCGCCGTCGAGGCTGCCATGTGCGATCGCCTGATCGAGGATCGACAGGCCGTCGCGCGCGGAGCCTTCGGCGGCGCGGGCGATCAGCATGAGCGCCTCGGGTTCGGCGACGACACCCTCCTGCTCGGACACCCAGGCGAAATGCGCCGCCAACTGCTCGGCGGAGATGCGGCGCAGGTCGAAGCGCTGGCAGCGCGACAGCACCGTGACCGGGACCTTGTTGACCTCGGTTGTCGCGAACAGGAATTTCACATGCGCCGGCGGTTCCTCCAGCGTCTTCAGGAGCGCGTTGAACGCGTTCTTGGTGAGCATGTGGACTTCGTCGATGATGTAGATCTTGAAGCGCGCGCTGACCGCCGAATAGCGCGACGCGTCGATGATCTCGCGGACGTCGTCGACGCCGGTATGGCTGGCGGCGTCCATCTCGATCACGTCCATGAACCGCCCCTCGGCGATCGCGCGGCACGGTTCGCAGACGCCGCAGGGGTCGATCGTCGGGCCGCCCTGCCCGTCCGGGCCGATGCAGTTGAGCGCCTTGGCGATCAGTCGCGCGGTCGACGTCTTGCCGACCCCGCGGACGCCGGTCATCAGGAAGGCATGCGCGAGCCGGTCGCGCTTGATCGCGTTGCCGAGCGTCTGGACCATCGCGTCCTGGCCGATCAGTTCGGAAAAGGTCTGCGGCCGATATTTGCGCGCGAGGACGCGGTAGGCGGCGTCGGGCGCCCTGGTCGCGGGCTGCGGCGGTTCGCCGAGGTCGAAGGAGTCTGACATTGCGGATGTCATAGCGTGTACGAGGCGCGGTGTCGAAGGATGGCTGGACTTGCGGAGTCGGCGGCGGCGGGGACGGGGGCGGGGGCGGGAGCAGGGTTGGTAGCGGGGGCGATTCGGACGGTCGTTTCGCGCCGGAAGTTGAGGAAGTTGACGCTACGTACCTCCCTGGTTTGCCCCTTGCGGCGATTTTCGCCGGTGGCCTGCTGGATGCGCGACTCGGTGGCGTGGCTGGTCATGCGTCTGGCATGACTCCTTGGCGGCGTGTAGGACAGAGCAATCGGCGCACCGTCCTTGCCCCTCCGGGATCGCTACAGCGTTACCGAGCACCGACGTCGAAGAAACATGAATGGCGCTGCGGCTGAGCCGCATCGTCAGTCGGCGCTTTGCGCCGCTGGGCGCGCTCACGTTTGCTTGCAAACGTTCGCGGTGGGAGCCGGGACGACCCGCGGCGAAATCGTTGTGGCTGCTTCCTTCCGGATCTGACCAAGTTGGCGACGACCACGTCCGCCCGACTCCCGCGGCGCATATGGCGGGGTCGGGCGGGATGTTCAAGCCGGATTAGCGGCCTCCGTCATCAGCGACGGATGCGGACCGTGCGGCAGACCCGCTGGCGATGGCCGTGGCGCCAGACATTGTTGCAGACCCGGCGGGTGGTCACGCGGTGGCGCCCATAGCCGCCGCCGTTGTGGCGAACGACGGTGCGTTCGTGGACGATGGTGCGCTGCGCCGATGCCTCGGCCGCGATACCCACGGGCGCGAGCCCGGTCAGGGCGACGAGGCCCGCAGCGGCGATGGTGAACAGCTTCATGGGATACTCTCCTAAGCGGACCTAAACGATCCGCCGATACAATGTTACAGAAGCGAAACGGTTCCGCTCAGCGGTAAACGCGGAAGCAGCGCCGGACCGGTCCGTAATAGCCGCGCTGGACGCGACAGACGACGCGCGAGCGTCCGTACCCGCGATACCCGCCCCGATAGCCCCCGCGATACCCGTAGCCGCCGCGATACCCGCGATAACCGCCCCGGTATCCGCGATAGCCGCGGTCGCCGCGATAGCCGCCGCCGTGCCAGCCGTGACCGCCGCGATGGCCGTCCCATCCATGCCGCTGCGCATCCGCGGGGGTCGCACCGAGCGCACCGATCGCGAGTGCACCGGCACCGAGCATAGCAATAATCTTCATCATCGTTACTCCTCTCAAGGCCTCCTACATCGAGGCGATGACAGGGTAATCCGCTCGGCCGCGTGCACGTTCCCTGAACCCGCTGTTGTGGAAGTGTAAGGTTTGCTGACGCGCCCGTCGTATCCCCTCCGCCGTCCCGACGCTGGGGACGACGGAACCGCGAGAGTGTTAGCCTGGCATCCGCACGGTCAGCCCGTCGAGCGCGGCCGTCAGCCGGATCTGGCAGGCGAGACGGCTCGTGCGCGTGGCATTGGACGCGAGATCCAGCATATCCTCCTCGTCCTCGGTGGCCGGCGGCAGGCGCGCGAAGTCGGCGGCATCGACGATGACGTGGCAGGTCGCGCAGGCGAGATCGCCTTCGCACGTACCCTCGAGCGGCTGGCCGTCCGCCTGCGCGACGTCGAGCAGCCGCGCGCCGTCGTCCGCGACGACGCTGCTGGTGGTGCCGTCACGGCCGATGAAGTGGACGATCATGGCCATTGTCCTTCTGCCGCCGCGACGATCGTCGCGACCGCGTCGTCGAGTTCCGCCTCCGTCGTGTAGCGCCCGAAGCCGAGCCGGATGCTCGAGCGCGCCTGCGCCTCGGTCAATCCGATCGCGCGCAACACGTGGCTGGACCGTCCCGACCCGCTGGCGCAGGCCGACCCTGCGGAGAAGGCGATATCGCGCAGGTCGGACATCAGCCGGTTCACGTCGAGACCGTCGCGGCGGATGTTGAGATTGCCGTGATAGCGATCATCGCGCGCTCCGTTCAGTGCCCAGTCCGGCCCCAGACGATCGAGCGCGAGCGACCAGAGGCGCCCGACATGCGCGTCATCCTCCGCAGCGCGTTCCGCCATCAGACGCGCCGCGACGCCGAACCCCGCGCAGAGCGCCGGAGACAGCGTGCCCGATCGGCCCGGTGCTTCCTGCCCGCCGCCGTGCAGCAGCGGCGCGAGCGCGACGCCGTCGCGGATCCACAGCGCGCCGATCCCCTTCGCCCCGTAGACCTTGTGCGCGGAGATCGCGACGAGGTCGACCGTGGCGGGGATCGCCACCCGCCCATAGCCCTGCACCGCGTCGCACAGCATCAGCGCGCCGGCCTCGTGCGCGATATCCGCCAGCGCGGCGATCGGCTGGATCACGCCGATCTCGTTGTTGACGAGCATCGCCGCGACGAGGCCGGTGCCCGGCGCGATCGCCGCGCGCGCCGCATCGAGATCGACGAGCCCGTCCGCGCCGACGGGCAGGATCGCGGACGGCCGCCCGCTCGCCTGCACGGTGTCGAGTACCGCGGCATGCTCGGTCGCCAGCGTGACGATTCCGCCGGTCGTGCCCTTGATCGCCCAGTTGAGCGCCTCGGTCGCGCCGCTGGTAAAGGCGACGCGGCCACCGGGCGGCAGCAGCGCCGCGACCTGATCGCGCGCCACTTCCACCGCGGCCCTGGCGCGGCGCCCCTCGCGATGCGGCGAATGCGGATTGGCGTGCTGCAATTCGAGCCAGGGGAGCATCGCGGCCAGTGCCTCGGGCGCGAGCGGGGTCGTCGCCTGGTAATCAAGGTAGGTCATGCGGCGCGCCGCACGTCGCGCGCAGTGCGCGTCCAGAGGTCCGCGAAGCGCGCGACGTCATCGGCAGTGGTGGTCCAGCCGAAGCTGACGCGCACGACCTCGCCGGCGGCCTCCGGAGAATAGCCCATGGCGGCGAGGACGTGGCTCGGCCGCATGCTGCCCGACGAACAGGCGCTGCCCGCCGACACCGCGAACCCCGCCATGTCGAAGCGGATCAACTGCGCGGCCGACGACACGCCGGGCATGCGGTAGGCCGCGATCGTCGGGATCCGCGGTGCCTCTGCCACGACGATCTCGCCACCGCCAGCCAGGACCGCCGCGTCGAGGTCCGCGCGGAAGCCCGCCATCGCGTCGAACCAGTCGCGCGGCGCTTCCAGCGCGGCCGCGAAGCCGAGCGCCCCCGGCAGGTTCTCGGTCCCCGCACGATAGCCGCGTTCCTGGCCACCGGTCGGATCGAGCAGGCCGAGGTCGCGGACGAGCAGCGCGCCGATCCCCGGCGGACCGCCGAGCTTGTGCGCGGAGACGACGATCATGTCGGCATCGGGCAGCGGCATTTTGCCCGCGGTCTGCGAGCAGTCGCGCAGCGCGGACTGCGGTGCGTCCTGCAGCACCCCGGTCTCGCTGTTGGCGGACTGGACCGCGAGGAAACCACCCGGCAGCGACCGTGCGACGCCGTCGGCATCGACCGGGATGATCGCCCCCTGCCCCGCGCGCAGCACCGCGTCATGCTCGACCGCGAGCCGGGGTACCTCACCCCGGCCCCGGAGCCCCAGCGCGATCGCCTCGCTCGCGCCGCTGGTCAGGATGACGTGATGCGGCCAGTCGAGCGCCGCCGCGATCCGCCTGCGTGCATCCTCGAGCGCCGCGCGCGCCGCGCGACCCTCGGCATGCGGCGAGGACGGGTTCGCCCAGCGCGTCATGCCCTCCGCCACCGCCGCGATCGCCTCGGGGCGCATCGGCGTGGTCGCGGCGTGATCGAGATAGGTGCGGGCCAGGGTCGGTTCCAATTGCGAAAAGAGGCGCGCGGCCTATATAGCGCGCATATTCCGTCACTCCACCCGAGTGCGCCTCCAGTCCGCGAGTGCTCCATGCCAGAAGTCATTTTTCCCGGCCCCGAAGGCCGTCTCGAAGGTCGTTTCGCGCCGGGCCCGCGCCCGCGCGCACCCGTTGCGATGATCCTGCACCCGCATCCGTCGGCGGGCGGCACGATGAACAACGCGATCGTCCAGCAGCTCTACAAGACCTTCCAGCGCCGCGGCTTCGCGACGCTGCGGTTCAATTTCCGCGGCGTGGGCAAGAGCCAGGGCGTGTTCGACAACGGCGTCGGGGAATTGTCGGATGCGGCGAGCGCACTCGACTGGGTGCAGAGCTTCCATCCCGAGGCACAGACGACCTGGATCGCGGGCGTCAGCTTCGGCGCGTGGATCGGCATGCAGCTGCTGATGCGCCGCCCCGAGATCCGCGGCTTCATCTCGATCGCACCGCCGGCGAACCTGTACGACTTCACCTTCCTGGCGCCGTGCCCGTCGAGCGGGATCATCATCCAGGGCGAGGGCGACGAGGTCGCGACCCCGGGTGCCACGCAGAAGCTGGTCGACAAGCTGCGCACGCAGAAGCACATCACGATCCATCACGACACGATCCCGAAGGCGAACCACTTCTTCGAGCACGAGATGCCGCAGCTGATGGGCAGCGTGGACAAGTATCTGGACATGCGGCTGGACCCGAACTCGCCGATCCGGTGATCGCTCCGTCACCCTGAACTCGTTTCAGGGTCCACCGTGGCGCGGGCGTTGTCGTCCGTGGCGGGGTGGATGCTGAACCAAGTTCAGCATGACGGGTTCTTCGTCACCCTGAACTCGTTTCAGGGTCCACCGTCCCGCGAGCGTTGTCGTCCGTGGCGGGGTGGATGCTGAAACGAGTTCAGCATGACGGAGGGGCATGACGGGGGACTACAGCGTCCAGATCAGCACGTTGCCGATCAGTACCGCCGCCATCACCAGCATCAGCACGCCCTTCTTCACGTCTCGCTGCTTCGCGATCAGCATTCCGCCACCGATGATGCAGGCGAACGCGCCGAGCATCGCGATGGCCGGCGCTGCCCCGGCGATGGCGGTAAGGGTCGGGCTCATGCGCCGATCGCCTTGGCATAGCCGGCCAGATCGACATTGCCGCCCGACAGGATGACGAGCAGCCCCTTCTCGACCGGCACCTTGCCCGCGAGAACCGCCGCGAGCGCCACCGCACCCCCCGGCTCGATCACCAGCCGCAGTTTCTCCGCCGCCCAGCGCTGCGCGGCGGCGGTCTCCGCCTCACTGACCGCCACGCCGGTCGCGTCGCGGCGTGACAGCACGTCGAAGGTCAGCGGCGACACGCGCAGGGTCTGCAGCGAATCGCACGCGGTCGGCGGCGGGTTGGGGCCGACGGGTTCGATCCACGATGCCTCCAGGCTGCGCGTCATGTCGTCCCAGCCTTCGGGTTCGACGATCGTGATCGCGGCGTCCGGCAGCGCGAGGGCGATGCCGGCTGCCAGCCCGCCGCCGCCGCAGGGGATCGCGACGCGGGTCGGTGCGCCGAACCCGATCGCCGCCATCTGCGCGGCGGCTTCCAGCCCCGCCGTCCCCTGCCCCTCGATGATCCAGGCGTCGTCGAAGCTCGGCACCAGCGTCGCGCCGCGCGCTTCGGCAAGGCGCGCCGCGATCGTTTCGCGCGATTCGGTGGCGCGGTCGTAGGTCACGACCTCGGCGCCCAGTGCCAGCGTCGACTCGCGCTTCAGCCGCGGCGCGTCGGACGGCATCACGATCGTCGCGGCGATCCCCAGTTTGCGCGCGGCCCAAGCGACCCCTTGCGCATGGTTGCCGCTGGAGAACGCCACCACCCCCTTCGCGCGGGCGGCAGCGTCGAGCGCCGTCAGCCGGTGCCACGCCCCGCGGATCTTGAACGCGCCGATCGGCTGCAGCGATTCGGCCTTCAAGGCGACGTCCACACCGTTGATTTCGTGGACGAAAAGCGGCGTCGGCGGCAGGATCCGCGCGATCTTCTCGGCGGCGTCCCTGAGCCCTGCCCGTGTCGGCTGTCGCAAAATCGTCACACGTCGTCTCCTACGGATCACAGGCTATTTACATGGGGGGCAAGCGATCCTAAATCGCGCTTCCGCTGCCCCATGGGACTTCCAACCGCAAGGCAGTGTTTTCGTATTTGTCTCAGGACATTGGAGGTCCCTTGAATTGCACAAGCATCATAACGCGCTGGGGTTAGCGACCACCCTTAATCCGGTTGATCCGGTCACTCTGGTCCGTCCTCATGCGGCAGCACGCGCTGCCCGGTTCTTCGTCGAGAAGTTCCCGGGTCGTTCGATGTATGCGGTCAAGGCGAACCCGTCTCCCGAACTGCTCCAGATCCTCTGGGACAACGGCATCACGCATTACGACGTCGCCTCGCTCGCCGAGGTGCGGCTGGTCGCGCGCACGTTGCCTGAGGCGACCCTGTGCTTCATGCACCCGGTCAAGGCCGAGGAAGCCGTCCGCGAGGCGTATTTCACGCACGGCGTGCGCACCTTCTCCCTCGACAGCCTGGAAGAGCTCGAGAAGATCGTCCGCGCGACCAACGCCGCGACCGACCTGACCTTGTGCGTCCGGTTGCGCGTGTCGTCCGAGCATTCGAAGCTCAGCCTCGCATCGAAGTTCGGTGCAGCGCCGCACGAAGCCAAGGAGCTGCTGTTCGCGGCACGCCAGGCCGCGGACGCGCTCGGCATCTGCTTCCATGTCGGCAGCCAGGCGATGACCCCGGAAGCCTATTCGAACGCGATGGAGCGCGTCCGTGCGGCGATCGTCGAGGCGGCGGTCACGGTCGACGTCATCGACGTCGGCGGCGGCTTCCCGTCGAGCTATCCCGGGATGGAGCCCCCGCCGCTCGAGCGCTTCTTCGAGACCATCCACCGCGCGTTCGAATCACTGCCGGTCAGCTATTCGTCCGAGCTGTGGTGCGAGCCCGGCCGGGCACTCTGCGCGGAATATTCCTCGCTGATCGTCCGCGTCGAGAAGCGTCGCGGGTCCGAGCTGTACATCAACGACGGCGCGTACGGCGCGCTGTTCGATGCGGCGCATATCGGCTGGCGGTTCCCGGTGCGGCTGCTGCGCGAGCCGGACAGCCGCGCGCGGGACATGGAGTTCAGCTTCTATGGCCCCACCTGCGACGACATGGACCATATGGCCGGGCCGTTCATGCTGCCCGCCGACATGCAGGCCGGTGACTATATCGAGATCGGCATGCTCGGTGCCTATGGCTCGGCGATGCGGACCGCGTTCAACGGGTTCGGATCGGACCAGATCGTGATCGTCGACGACGAGCCGATGGTGTCGCTGTATGACGATGCGTTCCAAGAGGTCGCATCGAACGTCGTCACGCTGTAACGCAGCTGCAGTAACTCCCCTCCCGCTCGCGGGAGGGGCCGGGGGTGGGCTCGCGCTCTCCTCCGCCGGTATCGCTTGCCGTTAGCGCGAGCCCACCCCTAGCCCCTCCCGCAAGCGGGAGGGGAACGGAGACAGACATTGACCGAAGCCACCAACGACACCCGCCCCAACGACGTCCGCAAGGCCGAACTCCTCTCGACCGAGGTCGAGCATATCGACATCACCAGCTTCGACGCGCGCCCGATCGTCGACGCGATGAAGAAGATGTCGTTCACCAGCCGCGACCTGGGCCGCGCGACCGACATCTACAACCAGATGCTCGCCGACAAGGACTGCACGATCTTCCTGGTGATCGCCGGATCGACCAGCGCGGGCGGCTGCATGGACCTCTATGCCGAGCTGCTGCGCAACAACATGATCGACGGCATCGTCGCCACCGGCGCGTCGATCGTCGACATGGATTTCTTCGAGGGCCTCGGTCACAAGCATTACCAGGCGCTCGACGTGCCGCACGACGACGTGCTGCGCTCGCTGCTGATCGACCGCATCTACGACACGTACATCGACGAGGAGCAGCTCCAGCACGTCGACCACACGATCTTCGAGATCGCCGAGACGCTGGAACCGCGCCCCTATTCGAGCCGCGAGTTCATCCGCGAGATGGGCAAGTACCTCGTCGAGCACGGCAAGAAGGAGAACAGCCTGGTCAAGCTCGCCTACGAGCATGACGTGCCAATCTTCTGCCCGGCGTTCGTCGACAGCTCGGCGGGCTTCGGGCTGGTCAAGCACCAGGTCGATTCGGTGAAGGCGGGCAAGCCCTACATGGTGCTCGACGCGATCGCCGACTTCCGCGAGCTGACCGAGATCAAGATCAAGGCAGGCGTCACCGGCCTGCTAATGATCGGCGGCGGCGTGCCCAAGAACTTCATCCAGGATACCGTCGTCTGCGCCGAGATCCTTGGTCACGACGACGTCCAGGTGCACAAGTACGCGGTGCAGATAACCGTCGCCGACGTCCGCGATGGCGCCTGCTCGTCCTCGACGCTGCAGGAAGCGGCATCGTGGGGCAAGGTGAACACGGCGATCGAGCAGATGGTGTTCGCCGAAGCGGGCAGCGTGATGCCGCTGCTGGCGTCGGACGCCTATCATCGCGGCCTGTGGAAGGATCGCCCGGTCCGCAAGTGGGGCGCGTCGTTCGACTGACGCCGGGCTGATCCTCCCCCGCTAGGGGGAGGTGGCAGGCGCAGCCTGACGGAGGGCGCGGTGAACGGCACGATCGTTCCGTCTCCTCCCCCCTCCGTCGCTTCGCGCCACCTCCCCCTGGCGAGGGAGGATTTTGGGGCATTTGTCTGTCTTGCCGCTTGGCGGTAATTGATGCAGCCTCCCTCGGGTCACCGGGGGAGGTTTTTCATGCACAGCGACATCCTGCGACCGATGGTCGCGCTCATCGCCTGGACGCTCGTGATGCTTTGCTGGATGGTCGCGACGCGGCTTCCTGCCATGCGCGCGGCGGGCCTTAGCCTCGGTACGCTGGTCGGGTCCAAGGCCGCTGACGCAGACCGCGCGCTGCCGGCACAGGTGCAGTGGAAGGCGCATAACCACAACCACCTGATGGAACAGCCGACGCTGTTCTACGCGGTCTGCACCGTGCTGGCGCTGAGCGGCACCGGCGACGGGATCAATGCGTGGATCGCCTGGGCCTATGTGGGGCTGCGGATCGCGCACAGCCTGGTCCAGGCGCTCGGCAACCGCGTCCTGCCGCGCTTCGTCCTGTTCGCGCTGTCGAGCCTCGCGCTGGTCGCGCTGACGCTGCACGCAGCGCTCGCCGTCTTTTGATTTCCGGTGGGAAAGGTTTAACCACCCACCGCCCTTCCCCGCGCACCACCCGATCGTCTAGCGAGCGCGGATGACCTTCGACCGGCGTTCGCTCCTTGCCCTTCCCATCGCCGCCAGTGCGGCGCCGCAGGCGTTCGCGCAGAGCCGCGCGGTTGCGCCGTCCGACATTCCCGTCTGGCCGCCCGCCGAGTATTTCCTGATCTGGCCGGTCGTCTCGCCGGGCGCCCCCACGCCGCTGCCGCGCCCCACGCCCGAGATCACGGGCACGCCGGGCCTGTACCGCGACATCCTGATGCGCGGCGTCGCGCGGCCCGAGGTCGGCGTGTTCCGCCCCGCGCGTCCCGACGGCCGCGCCGTGCTGGTGATGCCGGGCGGCGGCTATGCCTATACCTCGCTGCGCGGCGAAGGGACCGACATCGCGCGCGCGCTGACCCCGATGGGGATCACCGTGTTCGTGCTCAGCTATCGCCTGCCGGGAGAAGGCTGGCTCGACCGCGCCGATGCGCCGCTGGCCGACGCGCAGCGCGCGATGCGGCTGATCCGGCTGAACGCGCGGCATTACGGGATCCGGGCCGACAAGCTCGGCGTGCTGGGGTTTTCCGCCGGCGGGCATCTCGCCGGTTCGCTGGTCGTCAACCACGCGCTCGAGGTGTACCGCCCGATCGACGGCGCCGACCGGCATTCCGCGCGGCCTGCTTTTGCCGGGCTGATGTACGCGGTCTCGAACATGGACCCGGGCCGCAGCCGCGGCGGTTCGCGCAGCAACCTGCTGGGCCCCGATCCCTCCCCCGCCGTCGAGGCGCGCTACGCCGTCGACCGCCGGCTGAAGCGCGGCGACCCGCCGCTGTTCCTGGTCCACGCCGAGGACGACACCACGGTACCCGTGATCAACGGCCTCGACCTGCTCGCCGCGGCCCAGCGCGCGGAAATCCCGCTCGAGGCGCATATCCTGCGGCGCGGCGGGCACGGGTTCGGGACGCGCTTGCCGCCAAGAACGCCGGGGTCGCTGTGGCCGCAACTGTTCGACCGGTGGATGGGCGAGGCGATCGAGTAGCACCCCATCGTCATCCCGGGCTTGTCCCGGGATCCAGGGTTACAGCTGGCCGCGCTCGAGGCTCTGGATCCTGACTCTCGTCAGGATGACGGATGGCGCATGACGCCCGCCTACCCGAACATCCGCTTCATCGACCGCTCGAGCATCACGAACTGCCACAGCGTCCGGCCATGCTCGGCACGCCCGGCATGATGTTCCTCGGCGATCCGCGCGAGTACGCCCATGTCGAACCACCCGGTCTCGCCCAGCGTCCGCGACTTCGCCAGCGCGCGCGCTTCGCTCGCGAGGGCGCCGCGGAACCACGCGCTGATCGGCGTCACGAACCCCATCTTCTGCCGGTATAGGATGTCCTTCGGCAGATAGGGCTCCATCGCCTTCTTCATCAGCCATTTGCCCTCGCCGCGGTGCAGGCGCATCGACGCGGGCAAGGTCGCGCAGAATTCGACGAGGCGGTGGTCGAGCAGCGGCTCGCGCGCCTCGAGCCCGACCGCCATGCTCGTGCGGTCGACCTTGGTCAGGATGTCGCCGGGCAGCCAGTGCTTGATATCGGCATATTGCGCGCGGTCGATCGCGTCGCGCGCGGGCGCGTCGGCCATCGTCGCGACGTAGCGATCCTCCGCACGGTACCCGCCGAGCCCGGCGCGCGCGGTCCCGCTGAACAGCTGCGCGCGCAGTTCGGGCGTCGTCACCCCCACCGACCGCGCATAGGCCTCGCCGCCGCCCATCGCGAGCGCGAGCAGCGTCGATTTCGCGCGGAGCGGCCGCGGTGCCCAGTCGGCCTTGGGATACAAACGCCCGAGCGTACCGAAGACGTCCTGGCGCAGATGCTCGGGCAGCAACCCGCGGACGCGCTCCTCGGCGGCCTGGAACTTGTAGCGACGATAGCCCGCGAGCGCCTCGTCCGCGCCGTCCCCCGACAGCGCGACGGTGACGCTTTCGCGGGCGAGTGCGCAGACCTGATAGGTCGCGAGCGCCGACGCATCCGCGAACGGTTCGTCGAAGCTCGCGACCAGCGTGTCGATCAGCCCGTAATCGTCCGCGCCGACGACGCGTTCGCGGTGGTCGGTTGCGAAGCGCCGCGCGACCGCGGTGGCATGCGCGCGTTCGTCGTGCCCTGCCTCGTCGAAGCCGATCGTGCAGGTGCGCACCGCCTTTGGGCTCGCCTCCGCCATCAACGCGACGACCGCCGAGCTGTCGACCCCGCCCGACAGGAACGCGCCAAGCGGCACGTCCGCGACCATCCGGCTGCGCACGCCTGCGCGCATGCGATCGACCAGTTCCTCGCCGAGTGCCGCGGCGGACCCGCGCGCGCGGTTGGAGAAATCGACGTCCCAGTAACGGCGTGGCTGCGGTACCGCGCGACCGCGCTCGACGAGCAGGAAATGCCCCGCGGCGAGCTTCTTCACGCCGGCGACCAGGCATGCATCGTCGGGAACGTAGCCGAGCGCCAGATAATCCTCGACCGCGCGCAGGTCGGGCGTGCGGCGCACCAGCGGATGCGCGAGCAGCCCCTTCAACTCGGAGGCGAACGCGACCGATCCGTCGGCGAGCTCGACATAATGGAGCGGCTTCACCCCCAGCCGGTCGCGCGCGAGGAACAGTTTGCCCGCGTCGTGGATCGCGAAGGCGAACATGCCGTTCAGCCGGTCGAGTAGCGACGGTCCCCAGGCGCGCCAGCCGTGCAGCAGCACCTCGGTATCGCCTGCCGTGCGAAACACCGCGCCCTTGGCCGCGAGCTCGGCGCGCAGCTCGGCGAAATTATAGATCTCGCCGTTATAGGTGACCGTCAGCCCGCCGTCGGACATCGGCTGCGGTGAGCCTTCGAGGTCGATGATCGACAGGCGGCGATGCCCGAAGCCGACGCCGGGCGCGGTCCAGATGCCGTCGCCGTCGGGCCCGCGATGCGCCTGCGCGGCGATCATCGCGTGGACGCGGCTGGGGTCGACCGGCTTCGGCGTGCCCGGGTGGAAGATCCCGGCGATCCCGCACATCTAGCGTATCCCCGCGGACTGGTCGGCGAGCCGGTCGACCGGTCCCATCGCGGCCAGGAAGCGCGCGATCGGGGCGGCGTCCGGCGCCTCGGTCGACAGATGCACCGCGACGGCGCGCTGCGGTCCGCCGAGCAGCCGTGCTTCCAGGGTGGCGAGCTTCACAGCGAAGGGGTCGTGCGTGGTGACATGGCCGACGCGGTACCATGTCCCGACGATCCGCTCTACCGGCCCCGGCGCGGTGATGCGCATCATCGATCCGCCCCCCAGATCGGGCAGGTCGGCGATGCGGACCCAGCGATCCTCCTCGCGGAGCACGCCCGTGCCGAACGCGGCGAGCTTGGCGCCCTCGCGCTGGCGGCCATAGACCGCGATCGCCAGGTCCACGGTCTCGCCCGACGCGTCGGCATAGCGGCCGAACAGGGTGTGATCGGCGTTGGGGTAATAGGGGGTCCACGGCGCGCGGGTACTGATCGGGGCGCGGTGCCAGCCGGGGACTACGGGCAGGTCGATATGCGCGGGCAGGACCGTCGCGCGGCCGGCGATCGATTCGCTCCACGCGGGGAAGACTGCCGCGGTGGTGAACGCCAGGACCGACACGAGGACGAGCCCCGCACGACGGCGCGGCATCGTCTGCAGCCGCGTGGGATCGAACGCGGGATCGTCGGGCGCGCGGTCGAACCAGCGCCAGCCGAGCGCGAGCACGCCCGCCATCACCAGCGCGAAGAACACCCAGCCATAGACGATATGGTCGAACCCCGTCGCCGCCTCGACCGAGGTCAGGTCGGCCGCCCAGATCGTCCCGAATGCGCGGACCCCGTTGGCGATGACGGGGACGACGACCGAAACGGCGAGGAAGAGTGCCCTGCGCCGCCACGACAGGAAGCAGAGGTTGGCGACGAGCACGCCGAACGCGACCATCGCGATGACGAATTTTGCGCCCGAACATGCCTCGGCGACTTCGAACCAGTAGCGCCCCGCATGGATCAGCACGCCGTCGACCACCGCCGGCACGCCGACCAGATGGAGCAGCGGCATGACGATCGCGACGGTGATACTCTGGAGCGGCGGCTCGAGCCCTTCGCCGAACGGCACGAGGAAGAACGCGTAGCCGAGCGGGAAGAGCAGCCCGCGCGCTACGTTCGGCCCGAGGATCGCGACGACCGCACCCTGCAGCATGACGACGAGCCCCAGTTGCCGCGCGAAACCGACCGAGGCGGCGTCGCCCGTCAGCCAGCCCAACCCGCCGACGGCGACGAGTGCGAGCCCGGGCCACCAGCCGACGGGGGTCAGTTGCGCCAGTTCGCTGCGGCGCTGCCACACCAGCCACGCGATGACCGGACCGATGAACAGGCAGTGCCCGAAGGTCGTGCTCGTCCACCAGATCCGTACCAGAGCGGCGACGTCGTTGCGAAAGAGCAGGAGCAGAGCGCCTGCGACAAGCGCGAGCGCGAGAAGGTGCCGCCGCCAAAGCTGCGAAAGCGACATCATCCTCTCCCGCCAGGGGGAGGTGGCGCCGAAGGCGTCGGAGGGGGCGGCACCTCCTTCGGGCGTTCCGTGTCCGCCCCCTCCGTCAGGCTGCGCCTGCCACCTCCCCCTGGCGGGGGAGGATCGAAGTGGAGCAGCGCGTCGAGGGGGGCCAGGCGGGCGTCCCAGCCGTAGCGGGCGATGACCTGCGTGCGGGCCGAGCTGCCGAGCTGCGAGGCCGTGGCGGGATCGTCGAGCAGGTCGCCGATCTGCTTTGCAAAGCTTTCGGCGTCGTTGGCGACATGGATCGTGCCGGCATGGTCGATACCCTCGGCAGCGGCGGCGGACGCGACGACCGGCCGTGCCATCGCCATCGCTTCCAGCACTTTGTTCTGGATGCCGCGCGCGAGTTTGAGCGGTGCGACGCAGACATCGGCCGCGGCGAGCCAGCCGCGGACGTCGTTGACCGCGCCGGTGACGAGGACGTCGTCGCTCGCCAGCGCCTGCACCGCCGCGGTCGGCGCGCGGCCGACGATCGCGAAGCGAGCGCGGTGGCGGCGGCCGACGATCGGCAGGATCTCGCGCGCGAACCAGGTCACCGCGTCGATGTTGGGGCGATAATCCATCTGGCCGGTGAAGACGATCAGGGGGGGGGCTCCCCTCCCTGGAAGGGAGGGGTTGGGGGTGGGTCGGACCTTGGCGCTGGCGTTGGGAGTCTCAGGACCCACCCCCGGCCCCTCCCTTCCAGGGAGGGGAGCAGGGAGGGCGGTGGGATCGAACGTCAGGGAATCGATCCCGTTCTCGACCGCGAGCACCCTGCCCTGCGCGCCGCCCGTGCGGAACAGTGCGGCTTCGGCGTCGCTGACGAACAGGCTGGCCGAAACGCGCGCGGCGACGTCGCGTTCGAACGCGCCGAGCAGGCGCGCTTCGCGGCGCATCATCCAGCGCATCGGCCCCGTCGCATCCTCGGCATAGCCTGCGAACTTGGCCGAATCGACGTCGACGAAATCCATGATCGCGGGCTCGCCGGGGACGAGATACTGCGCCATCTGGCCCGAAAAGACGACGGTCGCGCGGATCGCATTTTGCTTGCGGACCTGCGCGAGTGCGCGCGCGAACGCCGCGCTGTGGAACGCGGTCAGTGAGACCGGGCGCCCCGTCGCCAGCGCTTCCACGGCCGCCCGCACCTGCGACTTGCGGCGGGGCACGATCGTGCAGCTCGCCAGAATGGCCGTGAAGGCGGGCGGCGGCGGCGCGTCGTCTTCCGTGAAAGCGACCAGATGCACCGGCATTCGCCTGGCGAGATATTGCAGGATGTGGAAGCTGCGGATCCTGTCGCCGCGATCGGGGGGAAACGGCAGGCGGTGCGCCAGGAAGAGCAGGCTCACCCCAGGCCCCGGGATATCCACGGCCCGGCGGCATTGGCGGCCCAGAGCGGGAGCTTCTTCCAGGTGCGGACCATCAGCGCATATTTGGGGTTGAGCGGGTTCACCTCGCGCGCCGGGCCGTCGCTGCGTTTCGCGTAGAGACGTTTTTCGGGAGTGAAGCCCCAATTCTTCTTGAACGCGGCGGCGCCGGTGTCGGTCTTGGACCGGCCGAAGTCGAACCGCGTGCAGCCGCGCGCGCGGGCATGCGCCATCAGCGCGAAATACATCCGGTCGTTGGCACGCAGGCCGCGCGCCGCCGCGGTGCCGCCGCCCCAATAGGGGTAGACGGTGCCCTGGAAATAGAGGCTCAGCACGCTCGCCACCGCGCGGCCCTGGTGGCGGACGGTGAGGATGTCGGCGTCCATGGACGTCATCACGCTGCGGAACAGTTTCGCGGGAAACACCGGCGTACCGAGGTTGCGGACCGATTCGGCATAGACCCGGTAGTGCTCGGCCTGCATCGCGCGGCTCGTACCGGTCGCGACGTCGAGGTCGAAGCCGAGCGCCCGGCGTACCTCGGCGCGCTGTTTCCGGGGGATCGCGAGCAGTTCGGCGTCGTCGTCCGCGGCGAGATCGCGCGCGAAACCGAGATAGCTCGTGTCGTCGCTGGCCCAGCCCTCGGGCGCCGCGCCGCCGCGCAGTTCGACCGACGGGCAGCCGAGCCGCTGCGCAAGGTCCCACGCCCCCGAGGCCAGTGCCTCGACCGCGTCACCGAGCACGCCGCCGTCGACGCCGAACCCGGTCGACACCAGCGCGCGCCCGAACAGCGGCGAGCGCATTTCGCTGAGCGGCAGCACGCCGACGATCGTCCCGTCCGCGCGTTCGGCGATCAGGTAGCGCGCGCGCTGCCCGCACCCGGCCTGCACGGCCAGACTCCACGCCGGCAAATGGAACGGCGTCGCGCCCTGCGTCGCCTCGACGAACGCGACGATCCGCGCGCAGTCGTCCGCCTCGCGCAGATCCGCCTCGCGCACGCCCAGCGGGGCGGCCTCCAGCGGCTTCATCGCAACCGTGCGGCTTCGCGCGCCACGACCGTATCGACGCGGCCCCAGTCGTGCTCGCCGATCAGCCCGCGCAGCTTGCCGGCCATGGCGCCCAGCCGCGAATAATGCCGCAGCTTCGATCGCATCGGTGCCTGTCGGACGCGCGGCTGCGCCGGGTCGATCTCCCAGGGATGGAAATAGAACACCGCCGGCCGCTCGGCCGCATTGACCTGCCGCACCGCGAAATTGGTCAGCGCGGACGGCAGCAGCCGGAAGAACCCGCCACCCGTCGCGAGGCGCCGCTTGCCGATCTCGGCCACCGTCACCGGCAGCTCGATCAGCGCGCTGTCGGGCAGCGGCTCGAACGCGTAGCGCGGCGCCTCGCGCCAGCCATAATGGTCGTGCTTCAGCGGTGCGACGCTCGACGAATAGGCATAGCCCTCTTCCGCCAGCACGACATGTGCCCAGGGCGTGCGCTGGTCGATCGAGAAGCTCGGCGCGCGGTAGCCCGTGACCTTCTGCCCCGCCGCATCCTCGATCGTCGCCCGCGCGCGCGCCAGGTCGGCGCGGAACGTCTCCGCGTCCATCGTGAAGACGCGCTGATGGTCCCAGCCATGGCTCGCGATCTCGTGCCCGGCATCGACGATGCGGCGGATCAGGTGCGGATAGCGATCCGCGACCCAGCCGAGCGTGAAGAAGGTACCGAGCACTCCGCTCTCGGCGAACAGCGCCAGCGTGGCGTCGGTGTTCGCCTCGACGCGCGATTCGAGGCCGCGCCAGTCGGCCTTGTCGATCACGCGCTCGAACGCGCCGACCTGGAACCACTCCTCGACGTCGACGGACATGCCATTCAGAACTTGGCCATTCAGCATGTCAGGCCGCGTCGTGCCAGTTCGCGACGCCGCGGATCGGCGCATAGTCCGGCCTCGTCGTATCGCTCTCGACCCAGTCGACGAGCAGGGTCAGGACGCGGCGCAGCGCCTGGTCCTGCTGCTCGACGCGCGATTCGAGTTCGGCGACCCGCGCGGCCAGTGCGGCGTCGACCGCCGGTGCGGCGGCCGTAGCGGGTGCGCTCGGGGTTACCGGCGCCGCCTCGGGCTCGTCCGGCACGCTCAGCGCCAGCGTCGGCAGGTCGGCGTCGAGATCGCCGATCACCGCCTCGACCACCGCCTGGTCGATCAGCGTGAGGTTCTCGACCGCGGCGTGCAGCATCACGCGGCCGGCGAGCAGGTTCAGCCGCCGCGGCACGCCCGCCGATCCGCGGTACAGCGCGGCAAACGCGTCCTCCTGGAAATCAGGGTTGCCGGTCCAGCCGACCACGGCGAGGCGGTGCGCGATATAGTCCGCGACCTCATGCTCCTCCATCGGGTCGAGATGGTGGATCGCAATGATCCGCTGGCGCAGCTGTTCGAGCCGGTCCGAGCCGTGCAGCCGGTCGCGGAACTCGGGCTGGCCGAGCAGCAGGATCTGCAGCAGCGACTGCCCGCCGGCCTGGAAGTTCGACAGCATCCGCAGTTCCTCCAGCGCGGACACCGGCAGCGCCTGCGCCTCGTCGACGACGAGCAGCGTCCGCCGCCCGGTCCGCGCCACCGCGTGAAGCCCGCGTTCGATCGCGGTCAGCAGCTGCGCCTTTTCGAGGCCCGCCGGATCGACGCCCAGATCGGTCGCGACGATCCGCAACAGGTCCTCGGCCTCGATCGCGGTGGACACGATCCGGATCGCATTCAGCCGCTTGTGGTCGATCGTGTCCATCAAATGGCCGACCAGCGTGGTCTTGCCCGCCCCGATGTCACCGGTGATGACGATGAAGCCCTCGCCCTGCGCCAGGCCATAGCCGAGATACGCCATCGCCTTGCGGTGCGTCGCGGTCTCGAACCAGAATTTCGGGTCCGGGGTCAGCTGGAAGGGCCGACCGGTCAGTCCGTAATGTTCGTCGTACATAGGGCCCGTCCTAGAACTGGTATCTTGCACCGAGCAGCGCTTGCGCCGACCAGTCGCTGTCGAAATCGCCGACCTTGAAGCTGTACAGCCCGACCGAGGCGGTCGTGCCGAGTCGGCCGAAGTTGCGATAATAACTCCCGGTCGCGCCATATGACCACACGCCGTCGTCCCCGCCGTCCTGGACGAGGCCCGCGCCGCCACCGCCGATGCCGCTGTCGTAATAGTTGACGAAGGCGTTGGCATTGATGCCCGACTGCTGCGTCAGCACGCGCGCGTAGAACAGCTGGCCGTAATAGCTCTGGTCCTCGAGCCCGGACACCACCAGCCCGGGCGCGACGCGCGGCGCGTAGAGCTTGCGGTTGGCATAGCCGATGCCCGCTCCCCAGGTGCTGCGGCCGCGGGTCGCGACCAGCACGCCGTCGATCCCGCGCGCGCGGTAGCTCGACGTCGAGATCGACTGGAACACGTCGTCGAGGCACCCGCCGGGCGCCGCTCCGGTCGATCCGAAGACGCAGCCGTTGAACTGCTGGCTGAACCCCTGTGTCGGCGAGATGAAGCTGGTCGGGATGTTGGCGAGCCCGGTGCGGAGCTGGCGGCCGAACGTCTGGACGCCGTCATAGACGTTGACCGCGAGGCCGACGCCCTTCGATGCCTGGTAGGTCGCGGTACCGGTATAGCTGAGCGAGCCATAGCGCTTGCCGACCCGCGCCTCGACCGAGGTGCGGCGGTTGGGGCGCCAGATCACGCCCGCGTCGTAATAGACGCCGTCGGTCCGGTAGGCGATGCGGCGCGGCGATCCGGGTGCGGTGACGAAGCGGCCGTCGTCGTCGAGCACGGGCACGCCCGCGGCGTCGACCAGCGCGTCCTTCTGGCTGGTCTCGATCTTCTCGTAGCCGACGCCCGCGGTCAGCGCGACATAGGGCGATACCGGCAACAGCGCGTCGCCGCGGCCGAACCAGCCCTCGTACCGCTGACTGAGCTGGCTCGCGGTCTCGCGGTCGTACCCGGCGCTCGCGGTCAGCCCGACGGGCAGCAGCGTGCCGGGCTGGAACCCTGCGCTCGCGGTCGCGACGTGGCCGATCGAATCGTCGTAATAATCCAGCCGCCGCGTGCCCAGCCCGGTGTCGGCGAAGGTCGGCGTCTCGACCTTGGTATAGCCGAAGCGATAGTCGGCGTTGAGCGCGATCGGCCCGGCGTTGGTCGCCAGGCTGGGACCGACATAGCCCGCATAGACCTGCGCGATATTGTCGACGTTGCCGACCAGGATGCCGGGTGCCGCGCCGCGGATGTCGGACCGGGCGCGCGTCGCGATGCCGCCGGCCTCGACCGACAGCGCGCGGGTCAGCTGGACGTCGGCGCGCGCGAGGCCCGACAGGACGTCCTGATCGCCGATGCGGTCGTCGTACGAGAAGCGATGCTCGTAGCGGACGCTCGCCTGCGCCGCGACGCGCTGCGTCTGGATCGATCCGTCGACCCCCGCCGCCAGCGAGGTATAGGTCACCACGTCGCCGCCATTCAGGTCGGCGTCGAAGATCTGGCTCGCCTCGACATAGGGCACCACGGTGACGCGGCGCGTGCCCTGCGTGGCTTGTGCGGACACGGGTCCGGCGGCGAGCAGAGCGATCAAGGCAACCCCACCCCCCCGGGTGGCGGCGCGGAATATGCGGGTCATTGAGATCCCCCCTGGCCGTAATAACTGCCGAACCGCGCGCCCCCCGGCACGAACGACACGGCGTTGAGGACGAGCTGGATATGCTCGCAACTGTCGAGCAGATTGACCGCGGCGCGCAGTTCCCCTTCGGGGGTGCGATCGGCGCGAACGACGAGCATCACCTGCCCCACCATCATCGCCAGCACCGAGGCGGGCGAGGCCGCGAGCGCGGGCGGCGAATCGAAGATGATGACGCGGCGCGGGTTCGCCGCGAGCAGGCGGGCGAGCACGTTGCGGGTCCGCGCGCTCGCCAGCAGCTCGGTGTCCATCGCGGTCTTGGTGCCGGCGGGCAGGATCGACAGATGCGGCACATCGGTGCGGATCACGAGAGTCTCGACGTCGATCTGCGTATCGGCGAGCGCGTCGAGCAGGCCCGGCCCGTCGGACAGTCCCAGCTGGTTGAGGACGTCGGGCTTGGCGACGTCGGCGTCGACCAGCAGCACTTCGGTATCGCGTTCCGCGGCGAGCGACAGCGCGAGATTGACCGCGCAGAAGGTCTTGCCGTCCTCGGGGCGTGCCGAGCAGACCAGGATCGTGCGCGCCTTGTCGGCGCTGTCGGTCTCGGCGATCCGCCCCTTGGTAATCAGCAGCTGCCGCTTGATCAGGCGGAATTCCTCGGCGAGCGGCCCCACCGGCGCGCCGGGCACGATCATCCCGCTGGACGCCAGCATCCCACGATCGATCGCGGCGATGTCGCCATGATCGACGGGCAGGTAGAAATCGTCGGGAAGCTCCTCGCCAACCGCCGCACGCAGGTTCTCCGGGATCGCGAGGAAGGTCGGGTCGGTGCTGATCGGAGCGGCGGTGGCCGGCTCCGGCGCGACCGGCGCGGCCGGGGTGACGGGCGCGACCGGTCCGTCGTCCCGGGCACGGGCGTGCGCGGAGAAATCATAGACCTTCGCCGCGCGTTCCAGCAGCGAGGGTTCGCGCGTCGTCTTGGGTGTCGTCACGGTCATCCCCTCACGCCGCCATGCCACGCTGGAGGATCTCGACCCCCAGCAGCAGGACATAGGCGGCTCCCAGCGCGGCGGTGCCGCCCAGGAAGATCTTCAGTTTGCGGCGGCGCTGGTCGGACTGGATCCGCGTGACGACCTCGCCGATCGAACCGATCACCGGCAGGCCGGCGGCCCGTTCCAGCCGCGCGCCGGTCGCGAACGTCGTGCGCAGCTGGCCCATCGCGAAGGCGGCTCCGACGCCCGCACCCAGCCCGGCGATCAGCACGCCGGTGAGCAGCAGCATGCGATTCGGCGCGGTCGGCGTGCGCGGCGTCGTCGGCGGGTCGATCACGCTGAACTTCACGCGGTCGGTCTGGGTCTGCGCCTGGCCGCGCAGCGCGATCTGCTCGCGTTGCGTCAGCAGCTGCGCATACTGGTCTTTCAGCACCTGATAGTCGCGGTCGATGCTGCCCTGTTCGGCGGCGGCTTCGGGGTCGGCGGCGATCTTGCTGTTGAGCAGGTCGACGTCGCCCTGCAGCTGGCTCTTGCGCATCCTGAGTGCGGCGACCGCGGCCTGCCGGTCGGCGAGCATCGACTGGAGCGAGACGTAGAGCGGGTTGGCGGTCGCGCCCGATCCACCGGCGGCGCCCGCCAGCGGTTCGCCGCGTGCGGCCGCGGTGGCCGACGCCAGCTGGCTCTTCAGCGCCACGACGTCGGGATGGTTGTCGGTGTAGCCGCGCGCGCGCGCATCGGCGAGCTGCCCCTGGATCGCCTGCAGCCGCGCGCGCGCCGGGCCTGCCGAACCCGCAGCCCCGGGCGCACCGGCGACGGTCGCGGGCGTGCCGGCCATCTGACCCTGCACCGCGGCCAGGCTCGACTGCGCCGCGGCCAGGTCTCCGTCGACCTGCGCCATCTGCGCGCGCGAGGCGCCGATGCGGTCGCTGACCGATCCGGTGCCGGGCAGCGAGCCGAGGTAGCGGTTCTGGAAATCGGCGCGCTTGGCCTCGGCGTCCTGCAGCTGCTTCTGACGCTGTTCGAGCTGCGAATCGAGGAAGGTCAGGCTCTGGCTGGTGCTGGTGCGGTCGCCGGCGAGATTCTGTTCGACGAAGATGTCGATCAGCTTCTGCGTGATCGTCCGCGCCAGCTTGGGGCTCGACGAGGTGGTCGTGATCGTGAACAGATTGTCCTGCTGCGACACGATCTTGATGCTCTGCGCCAGCCCTGCGACGCGGTCGGCGACGTCGCGGTCGCTCGATACCGTGTTGGCGAGGTCGGTGCCGCGCACGACCTTTTCCAGGTTCACCGCCGACACCAAGGTCTGGCGGATGGTGTCGACGTCGTTCTGCGTCGACTGCGCTCCGGCATCCATCGTCGAGGGCAGGATGTTCTGCATCTGCACGAACACGCGTGCGCTCGATTCGTACCGGCTCGGGATCTGCGACACGACCAGCCAGCCGAGCACGCACACGGCCCACGCCACCGCCAGCGCGAGCCAGCGGCGGTGCCAGATCGCGTGCAGCGCGATGCGGACTTCGTCGTAGATCCCGTTCATCTCAGAACATCGATTCGGGGATGATGATCACGTCGCCCGGCTCGAGCCGGACGTTCGCCGAGGAATCGCCCTTCTTGAGCAGGTTGCCGATCTGCAGCGCGAATTCGGTCTGCTTGCCGGTCGCGCGGTCGTAGCGGACCAGGCGCGCCTTGTTGCCCGCGGCGTACTGGCTGAGACCGCCGACCGCGATCATCGCGTCGAGCAGAGTCATGTTGGCGCGGTAGGGAATCGAGGCGGGCTTCTCGGTCGCGCCGACGATGCGGACCTGCTGGCTGTAGGTGCCCGAGAAATTCTCGACGATCACCGAGACGATCGGGTCCTTGATATACTGGCCGAGCGCCTTCTTCATGTCGTCGGCGAGCACGGCGGGCGTCTTGCCGACCGCGGGCATGTCGTTGATCAGCGGCGTGGTGATCCGCCCGTCGGGGCGCACCTGGACCTTCGACGACAGCTCGGGGTTGCGCCAGACGAAGATGTTGAGCTGGTCGAGCGGCCCGATGACATATTCCTCGCCGGGCACTTCCTTGTTCGCGACATAGGACGCAGGCGGCAGTTCCGGCCGTCCGCCGGTCGTCGTGCAGGCGGCGAGCGTCGACGCGGCAAGGCCGGTGATCAGCAGGGAACGGGCAACGGGTCCGGCACGCATGGGTAGCAATCTCCTGACGTCATGCCGCCCCCCGGTCTGCACCAAGAGCGGCTGAACTCAGGATCGCTATGCGTCGAACAGGTGAATATAGCGTTAGGAACGCTCGACAACCAGTTCGGATGCAGCCGGGTGGCCAAGGAACCCCGACGGGCTCGCCGACGCGCCATAGGCCCCGGCGAGGAAGATCGCGATCAGGTCTCCGACCGCGACCGGCGGCAGCGCGATGCGGTCGCCCAGGCGGTCGAGCGGGGTGCAGAGCGGGCCGACCACGCTGACCTCGCCCGCCGCCGCCTCGCCCATCCGCGCGGCGACGGCGAGCGGGTAGTTGCGGCGCACGACGGTCCCGAAATTGCCGCTGGCCGCGAGCTGGTGGTTGAGCCCGCCGTCGACGACGACGAAGGTCTCCCCCTGGCTCTGCTTCACGTCGACGACGCGCGTGAGATAGACGCCGGCTTCCGCGACCAGCCAGCGCCCCAGCTCGATCGCGAACCGCGTGTCGGCAAGGACCGGCGCGCGCGCCGCGAGCGCATCGCCAAGCGCAGCGCCCACCTGTTCGACGTCCAGCGCCACGTCGCCGGCAAAATAGGGCACGCCGAACCCGCCGCCGAGATTGACCAGCGGCGGTGCGAGACCCGCCTCCTCGGACAGCCGCGCAGCGAGCACCAGCGTCGCCGCCTGCGTATCGACGATCGCCTGCGCGTCGAGCGCCTGGCTGCCCGCATAGATATGGAAGCCACGCCAGTGGGCTCCCGCCGCGACGATCCGCCGGACCAGCGTTGCGGCGCGGGCCGCGTCGACCCCGAACGGCGAGGCCCGGCCGCCCATCTTCATGCCCGACCCGCGCAGTTCGACATCCGGGTTCACGCGCACCGCCATCCGCGGCGCGAGACCGAGTGCGTCGCCGATCGCGAACCCACGCTCGGCCTCACCCTCCGATTCGACGTTGAGTGTCGCACCCGCGCGGATCGCGTCGGTCAACTCGTCGTCGCGCTTGCCTGGTCCCGCGAAGCTGATCGCCCGCGCCGGCTTGACCATCAGCGCCTTGGCCAGCTCGCCCGCCGATGCGACGTCGAGGCCGTCGACGAGCGGCGCGATTGCGGCGAGCAGCGCAGGTAGGGGGTTGGCTTTGATCGCGTAATGCAGGTCAATGCTCGGAAATGCGTCGCGGAACCGCGCGATCCGCGTCGCTATTGCGGTCATGTCATAGACGAAAAGCGGCGTGTCGGCCGCTGACGCGACCAATGCGTCCGCGGCGTGACCGCCGATCGTCAGGACGCCAGCCTGATCGACAAACTCCTGCGGCAGAGGCCCCATCGGCTTCATCGTGACTCCTCCTTGTTCCCCCGCGAAGGCGGGGGCCCAGACTGGACCCCCGCCTTCGCGGGGGAACAATTTCTGACGCCTGATGCGATCGCCGACCGATCGAGCTTGCCGTTCGCGTTGCGGGGCAATGCGTCGCGCCATTCATAGCGCGCCGGCTGCATGAAACTCGGCAGGACGCCGCGCACCCTATGTCGCAACGCCTCTTCGTTCGCCGGGTCGCCCGCCAGCACGACGACGATCGCCTGGCCCAGCCGCTCGTCCGCGACGCCGACCGCGACCGCCTCACGCGCTTCTCCGCCCGCCAGCACCGCTTCCTCGACCTCGAGCGGGCTGATGCGGTTGCCCGCGCTCTTGATCATCTCGTCGTCGCGACCGACGAAGCGAAGCAGCCCGTCGGCACCCAGGACCACCGTGTCGCCCGACCACACCGCGAGGCGGCCGTCGGGTTCGGGACGGAAGCGCTGCGCGGTCCGCTCGGGATCGCGCCAATAGCCCTGCGCGACCAGCGGCCCGGCATGGACGAGCTCGCCCGATTCGTCCGCTGCCGCTTCGGTCCCATCCGGCCGTCGCACCGTGACCTCGGCAAACGGGATCGCGCGGCCCATCGCGTCGGGATGCGACTCGATCAGGTCCGGCGCGAGATAGGTCGAGCGGAACGCCTCGGTCAGCCCGTACATCGCGTACAGGTCCGCCGCCGGGAAGCGCGTGCGCAGGCCGCGGACCAGCCGCGGGGTCAGCGCCCCACCGGAATTGGTCAGCCGCCTCAGCCGTGCCGCAGTCTCGGCCGGCCACTCCGCCTCGAGCAACTGCACCCACAAGGGCGGGACGCCTGCCAGCGTCGTCGCCCCCGTCCGCTCGACCGCCTTCACGACGTCGCGTGCCGTGAGATAATCGAGCGGCGCGACCGACGCGCCTGCTGCCCAGGTCGAGAACAGCTGGTTCTGGCCATAGTCGAAGCTCAAGGGGAGCACGCCGAGCACGCGGTCGTCGGGGGTCAGCCCCAGATAATGCGCGACCGAGATCGCCCCGAGCCACAGATTCGCATGGCTGAGCATCACGCCCTTGGGCCGGCCGGTGGAGCCGGAGGTGTAGAGGATCGCGGCGAGCGAATCGGGGTCGGCGGACGACGGGCCCAAGCCCCCCTCCTTCCCCGGCGAAGGCCGGGGCCCAGTTGGGAGAACGGACGTAACCGGGGGCTGCCCTTGTTCACCGGGGCCTTGCCATCTGGGCCCCGGCCTCCGCCGGGGTAGAAGTGGCAGTTCATTCTCGTCGACGATGACACAACCGGCCGGCACATCCCCTGCCTCCAGCGTCCCGGCCCGCGCCCCCTGCGTCACCAGCAGCACCGCCCCGCTATCCGTCAGGATATGCGCGACCTGCGCGCGTCGCAGCGCGGGGTTGACCGGCACATGCACCAGCCCGGCGCGCGCCACCGCGAGCGGCATCACGCACGCCAGCCGCGTCTTCGGCAACCACGTCGCGACCCGGTCGCCCGGGGCAAGCCCCCGCCCCGTCAGCCATCCCGCCACCGCCGACACCGCCGCCTCGAGCTCGGCAAACGTCATCACCCCCGCGCGATCGACGAGCGCGACCGCGTCCGCCGCGCCGCGCGCGGTCAGATAGTCGATCGGATGGGGCGTGGGGTCGAGGGCGATCATCGGCGCCCTCATACGCCCAAGCCGTTGCCGAATTCACCCCCGCACTATACCGCATGCGCGTTTGCAATCACTTTGGGCTTGAACCTTGATCCCTGAAGGAACCAACCAGGTCGACCTCGCCGTCCGCGCGGTGCTCGCCGACGTCCTCGGCCTCAGCGCGGATCGCGTCGCCGCCTTCACACCCGACACGGCGTTGTTCGGCGCGCTGCCCGAACTCGATTCGATGGCGGTCGCGGGCGTGCTGACCGAACTCGAGGACCGGCTCGGCATCGTGATCGAGGATGACGAGGTCGATGGCGAGATGCTGGAGACGTTCGGCACGCTCGTCCGGTTCGCTGCGACCAAGGCGCTTGTCTGACGCCTGCGCCTCGGCCCCAGGGCGCGAGGCACAGCTATGCCTGGGACCGCAGTCCGGTCCGGTCGTCCTGATTGCGCCGGCGTTGTTCGAGGAGGCCAACCGCCTGCGCGCCTTCACGGTCGCCGTCATGCGCGGGCTGGCATTGCGGGGTATCGGGAGCATCCTGCCCGATCTTCCCGGGACCAACGAGAGCCTGGTCGCCACGCAGGATGCGCGGCTCGACGATTGGCGCACGGCGTTCGCAGCTGCAGTCCCGCCCCGCCCCACGTACGGCGTCGCGATCCGCGGCGGCGCGCTGCTCGACGGCGAGGCCGACCTCGTCGGCCGCTATCATCTGTCACCGCCCACCGGCGCCGATGTCGTACGCGACTTGGTCCGCACGCGGCTGGCCGCGGTCCGCGAAGGCGGCGCGGCGTTCGATCCCGCGGACATCGACCCGCCCGGCCCGCCGATCGTGCTGGCGGGCAACGCTGTCGCGCGCGACCTGCTCGTCGCCCTCAAAACCGCCGAACCGTCACCGGCCGAGCGCGTCGTCCGTCTCGATGGCGATTTGCGCCCGGCGGACCGGGTGTTCGCCGGGCGTCCGCTATGGCGTGCCGCGGAGCCCGACACCGATCCCGCGCTCGCCGCTGCGATCGCCGAGGACATTGCCGACTGGATCGCTCGATGCGCCGCGTGATCGCCGTCCCTTGCGAAGGGGAGACGCTCGCGGCAACCCTGGACACGGCCCCCGGCACCACCGGCCTGCTGATCGTCTCGGGCGGCAACGTAATCCGCTGCGGCGCGCATCGCGGGATGGCGATGCTGGCGCAGCGGCTGGCGGCGCGCGGCGTGCCCGTGCTGCGCTACGACCGTCGCGGGGTCGGCGATTCGAGCGGCATCAATGGCGGGTTCCTGTCCGCGCGGCCCGACCTGATCGCCGCGGCCGCCGCCTTCCGTGCCGCCATGCCCGCCGTCACCCGCCTCGTCGGGTTCGGCAATTGCGATGCGGCGAGCACGCTCGCGCTGTTCGGCCGCGACGCCGGGCTGGATGCCGTCGTGCTCGCCAATCCCTGGCTGGCCAAGGAGACCGACGATCTCCCGCCCGCGGCGGCGATCCGTGCACGCTATTCCCAGCGGCTGCGCGATCCGCGTGAATGGCGACGCCTGCTTGGCGGTGGCGTCAACATCCGCGGCGTTTTCCGTGGTTTACGCAAGATTCATGCGAGACCGGTTGAAGCGGTGGATAGCCTTGAAACTCGCGTTATGGATGCGCTTGGCGGTTGGGGACAGGCTGCGACCGTCATCGTGGCTACGAAGGACGCGACTGGCTTGGCGTTCACCGCGGCCGCGCGGCACGTCAGCCTGGCCTGCCGGACCGTCTACATCCCGACCGCGTCGCACAGCTTCGCCGGCGCCGTCGAAGCAGCCGGCCTGGAGGACGCGATCGTCACCGTCCTCCATTCCCCGTCATCCCGGACCTGATCCGGGATCCAGAGTAACGCGCGCCGCGCTCCATGACTCTGGATCCTGACGGTCGTCAGGATGACGGAGGGAAGCGGTTACTCCGCTGCCTCGGCCAGCTCCGCGAACTCTGCCGCCGCGAGGAAGCGCTCGGCGTCCAGTGCCGCCATGCAGCCCGTCCCTGCAGCGGTCACGGCCTGGCGATAGACCTTGTCCGCGACGTCGCCGCACGCGAACACGCCCTCGACGCTGGTCCGCGTGCTGCCCGTCTCGACCGCGATGTACCCGTCCGAATCCAGATCGATATGCCCGCGGAACAGCTCGGTCGCCGGATGATGGCCGATCGCGACGAAGCCGCCATCAACGTCGAGTCGGCTATGCTCCCCGGTCACCGTGTCCTCGAGGTCGAGCGCGACCAGCCCCGCATTGCCGCCCCCGTCGACGAACCCGCGCACTTCCTTGTTCCACAGCACCGACACGCCCTTGTGCGCGAACAGCCGCTCCTGGAGGATCTTCTCCGCGCGCAGCGAATCGCGGCGATGGATCAGAGTCACGTCGGGCGAGTGGTTGGTCAGGTACAGCGCTTCCTCGACCGCAGTGTTGCCGCCGCCGATCACCGCGACCTTCTTGCCGCGATAGAAGAACCCGTCGCATGTCGCGCAGGCGCTGACGCCCTTGCCCTTCATCGGCTCTTCGCTGTCGATCCCTAGCCACTTGGCCTGCGCGCCGGTCGCGATCACCAGCGTGTCGCCCTCGTACACGTCGCCGCCGTCGCCGATCAGGCGGAACGGGCGCCGCGTCAGGTCGACCTCGACGATCGTGTCCCACATCATCCGCGTGCCGACATGTTCGGCCTGCGCCTGCATCTGCTCCATCAGCCACGGGCCCTGGATCACGTCCTTGAACCCGGGATAGTTCTCGACGTCGGTCGTCGTGGTCAGCTGGCCGCCAGGCTGGATGCCCTGCACGACGATCGGCGCCATGCCCGCGCGCGCACCATATATCGCGGCGGACAGCCCGGCTGGGCCGGAACCGAGAATGAGCATGCGGGTCGTGTGCGTCGTCATGGGGCAGATCCTTGGAGCGTTGGATCCCATCTAGGCGATGAGCCGTGAGATTTGAACCGCCGCGATGCGGTTCTGCGTGCATCGAAAGCCCCGCCGCTTCGTTTGATGGCGAAAGCGAAGGACCGACCCATGAGCGACGACATCGATATCGAAGACTATACCGCACCCGCGGGCGGCTGGGGATCGATGCGATCGCTGGTCGAGATCAGCGCGCGCGAGAAGATCGGGCCGGAGACGCTCAAGGAACTGACGCGGCAGAACAAGCCCGACGGATTCGTCTGCGTCAGCTGCGCCTGGGGCCGCCCCGCCAAGCCGCACATCGCCGAGTTCTGCGAGAACGGCGCGAAGGCGACGGCATGGGAGCTGACGACCTATCGCACCACCCCTGCCTTCTTCACCGAGCACACGGTCACCGAGTTGCGCGGCTGGAAGGATTTCGACCTCGAACAGGCCGGGCGGCTGACGCATCCGTTGAAATACGATGCGAGCACCGACCGCTATGTCGCTGTAAGCTGGGCAGAAGCCTTCGGCGATATCGGATCGAAGCTGAAGGGCTATGATCCCAAGAAGGTCATCTTCTACGCCTCGGGTCGCGCCAGCCTCGAGACCTCGTACATGTACGGGCTGATGGCGCGGATGTACGGCAGCCACAACCTGCCCGACAGTTCGAACATGTGCCACGAGACGACCTCAGTCGGGCTGAAGTCCGCGATCGGGTCGCCGGTCGGGACGATCAAGCTCACGGACTATGAGAAGTGCGACGCGATCTTCTTCTTCGGGCAGAACCCGGGGTCGAACAGCCCGCGCTTCCTCCATCCGTTGCGTGACTGCGCCAAGCGCGGCGTCGAGATCGTCGTCTTCAATCCGCTCAAGGAACGCGGACTCGAACGCTTCCAGGATCCGCAGAACCCACTCGAGATGGCGACCGGCAAGTCGACCCCGATCGCCTCGCAATATCACCAGGTAAAGGCTGGCGGCGATATCGCCGTGATGATGGGGATTTCGAAGTTCGTCATCGAAGCCGATGATATCGCGCGTCAATCCGGTGCGCCGGGGATCATCGACCATGACTTCATCGCGCAGCATACCACCGGGTTCGACGCGTTCGCCGACAAGGCGCGCGCGACCAGCTGGGACGCGATCGAGCTCAACAGCGGGCTGACCCGCACGGCGATCGAGGAAGCCGCGGCGGTCTATGCGCGGTCGAAGGCGACGATCGTCGTCTATGGCATGGGACTGACGCAGCACGTCCACGGCATCGACAACGTCCACATGGTCGTCAACTTCATGCTGTTGCGCGGCAACGTCGGACGGCCGGGCGCCGGGTTCGGCCCGGTGCGCGGGCATTCCAACGTGCAGGGGCAGCGCACGGTCGGGATCACCGAGAAGCCCGAGCTGGCCCCGCTCGACCGGCTGAAGGAACTCTACGACTTCGAACCGCCGCGCGAACTCGGCTGGGACACCGTCGCCAGCTGCGAGGCGGTCGTGTCGGGCGAGGCGCAGGCGTTCGTCGGGCTCGGCGGCAATTTCGTGCGCGCGATCCCCGACACCGCGGCGATGGAGGCGGCGTGGCAGGGCCTCGACCTGACCGTCCATGTCGCGACCAAGCTCAACCGCTCGCACCTGCTGCCCGGCAAGACCAGCTACATCCTGCCCTGCCTCGGCCGCATCGAGACCGACATGCAGGCGACCGGCGCCCAGAGCGTGTCGGTGGAGGACTCGTTCAGCCATATCTACGGCTCGAAGGGCAAGGCGACCCCGGCGGCGGACACATTGCTTTCCGAACCCGCGATCGTGGCCGGGATTGCCAAGGCGATGATGCCGGCCAACCCCAAGGTCGACTGGGATGCGTGGGCGGGCGACTATGCCAAGGTCCGCGACGCGATCGAGGCGACCTATCCCGACATGTTCGCGGACTTCAACGACCGCATGTTCACGCCGGGCGGCTTCTGGAAGGGCAATGCGGCGGCGCACCGCGAATGGAAGACGAAGAGCGGCAAGGCCGAGTTCAACACGCCCGAGGTGCTGAGCGCGACCGGGTTCGACGATGCCGAGGGCCGGTTCCGGTTGATGACACTGCGGTCCAACGACCAGTTCAACACGACGATCTACGGCTATCACGACCGCTTCCGCGGCGTGAAGGGCACGCGCGACATCATCTTCATGAACCGGCTCGACATGGCGAAGATCGGCGTCGCGAACGAAGACACGGTGCATCTGGTCGGCGACGCCGGTGACAATGCGCAGCGCCGCGTCGAGGGCTTGCGCGTCGTCGAATACGACATCCCGGTCGGCTGCGTCGGCGCCTATTATCCCGAGTGCAACATCCTGATACCGATTGCGCACCACGCGCTGGAAAGCCATGTTCTGGCGGCGAAATCGGTTCCGGTGCGGCTGGAGAAGGCATGATATTGGGCGTGGTCCTGGCCGGCGGTCGATCGTCGCGCTTCGGATCGAACAAGGCCGAGGCGCTGCTCGGGGACCGGGCGCTCATGGACCATGCGCGGGCGGTGCTGGCGCCGCACGTTGCGGATACGATGATCGTGGGCGGCGCGAGTGGCGACATGCCCGACCTGCCGCGTGCCGACATGGGGCCACTGGGCGGGATCGCCGGTGCGCTCGATCGCGCCGCAACGCTCGGCTATGCGTCGGTCATGACGATCGCCTGCGACATGCCGCGTCTGCCCGAGGGCCTGGTCGCAGCGCTCGCGCGTCGTGCCCCGTCCTTCTGTCCCGACGCTCCCGTGCTCGGACACTGGCCGGTCGAGGTCGGACCTGCGCTTCTGGCGGAGATCGAGTCGTTTCCGAACCGCTCGGTGCGCCGCTGGGCGCTGGCGATCGGCGCGTTGCCGATCGCGTCGCCGGGGGTCATTCCCAACGTCAACACGCCCGCGGATCTCGCGACCTTATGACGTCGTCGCGGACCGAGCCGGTCCTGGTCCTGCGCCCTCATGGCGTGACCACCGCCGAACGCCGGATCGCGATCGAGGCGCCGGTCGCGATCGAAGTCGACGGCCTCGGCTATGCGGTGATGATGATGACGCCGGCGGATCTGGACGCCTTTGCCACCGGCTTCCTGCTGACCGAGCGATTGGCGGACGCGCCGGCGGACATCGTCGATATCGACGTCTTCGAGGGCGACATCGGGTGGATCGTCCGCGTCACCCTGGCCGACCGCTGTCGCGGCCGTATCCATGACCGCGTCCGCCACCGGACCAGCGACACGAGCTGCGGTTTGTGCGGCATATCCGGGCTCGAGCAGCTGCGCCGTCCGGTTGCAGCACGCCCCCCCGCCCCATCGGTCGAGCCCGCCGCGCTGTTCGCCGCGCTGGCAGGGCTGCGCGCGCACCAGCCGCTCAACGCCGCGACCGGGGCGATACACGCCGCCGCAGCCTGTGGCGAGGCAGGCGCAGTCGTCGCCGCCTTCGAGGATGTCGGCCGCCACAACGCGCTCGACAAGCTGGTCGGCGGGCTCGCGGTGGCGGGCACGGACTGCGCGTTCATCCTCGTGACGTCACGGATCAGCTTCGAGATGGTCGACAAGGCGCTCGTTGCCGGCGTGCCGATGCTGGTCGGCATCTCCGCTCCCACCAGCCTCGCGATCGACCATGCGCGCGAGCACGGGCTGACGCTGCTCGCGCTGGCACGCAGCGATGCGATCCTGGTCGTCAACGACCCATGGAGCCGCTTCGCCGCCCAGCCCGCCTCCTGACACGACGCAGGCGCACCGACGGCCTGTTGCGTCCCGCCCCGCCCCGGCCCTACGCTCGGCCGATGACAGCCGTCCCGACCCCCGAACCCGACGGCGCCCCGCGTCTCGCCTCGCTCGACATCCTGCGCGGGGTCGCGATCCTCGGCATCCTGTTCATGAACGTCAACGACATGGGGCAGTCGTTCAGCAGCCCCGATATTCGTCACCTGGGCTGGAGCATCGCCGACCAGGTCGCGTGGTGGGTGCGCGACATCGTGGCGGACGGCACGGCCCGGGCGTTGCTGGAGATGCTGTTCGGCGCAGGCATGGTGATCCTGACCGACCGGATCGCGCAGGCGGCTGGCGACCATCTGGTGCTCGGCCGGTATTTTCGGCGCAACGTGGTTCTGTGGGTGTTCGGGATCGTCCACATGTTCGTCCTGCTGTGGCCGGGCGACATCCTCCATACCTATGCGGTCGCCGCGATGGTCGCGGTCTGGTTCAGGCGGTGGCGACCGCGCTGGCTGATCGCGCTCGGCCTGTTTGCCGCGGTCGCGCAGTTCGGCGGCGCGGGCTATTTCGGGATCTACAAGCCGATCCATACCCGCGCGGAGGTCGCCGCCCTGACGGCCAAGCGCGATGCCGGTGTCACCCTCGACAAGGCCGAGACCGCGACGCTTGCAAAGGCCTCCGCCCGTGCCGCCAAGCGCGCAAAGGCGCAGGCAGCACACAAGGCCGCGGTCGTCGCCGAGGACAAGGCGCGATCGGGTAGCACCACCGACTGGGTCAAGGCGCAGATCGCGAAATCCGTCGAGCGACTGGACCTGAGCGAACTCTTCTCGATCTGGGAGGCGGCCAGCACGATGCTGATCGGCGCGGCCTTGTTCAAGCTCGGCATCCTGCAGGGGCAACGCTCGCGCGCGTTCTACGCGGGGGTGACGCTCGCGGCCTATGCGTTCGCTGTGCCGCTGCGGGTGCTCGGCGCCTATGAGTCGACGCGGTTCACGACCGACCCGCAGTTCAGCTGGGCGACCGACGAGTTCGCGCGTCTCGGCATGACGCTCGGCCATATCGGCCTGATCCACCTGCTGCTCGGCACGGCCCTCGGCGCGCGTCTGCTGCGACCGTTCGTGGCGGCCGGGCGGACCGCGCTGACTTTGTACGTGCTGCAGACGATCGTGCTGCTGTGGGTCCTGTTCCCGCCGTTCGGGTTCGCGCTCTACGGGCGGCTGACCTGGATGCCGATGATGCTGGTGTCGGCGGGGGTCGATCTTGCGCTGCTGGCGCTGGCGATGCTCTGGGTCCGCCACTTCGCGATCGCGCCGGTCGAATGGGCCTGGCGCTCGGTCGTGGAGCGCCGGCGGCTGCCGTTCCGGGCTATCTGATCCGGTAGAAATGGGTCGCGAGTGGTAGCGGAGGAGGGATTTGAACCCCCGACCCCAGGATTATGATTCCCGTGCTCTAACCAACTGAGCTACTCCGCCAAAGGCGTGCTTTCACTCGCGAGGGGGGCCTATAGGAAGGGGATTCCGGGCGGTCAAGCGAACATGTGACGGGAAAGCGCTTCCCAGGGTCCGCCGCGATACCACCACGCGCCCAGCCCTGCGATTTCAACGTCGCTCGGGCGGAAATCGCGGTTGAGTTCGGCGAGCAGCAGCTTGGCCACCGCGGGCGTCACCTTGTTCTGGATCGTGACGTGCGGGCGCCAGCCGCCGGCGTCTTGCGGGGTCAGCATGCCCGTGAACGCATCGGCCAGCCGCGCGCGGATGCCGACCAGCTCGGGCGATTCGATCCGGTAGGCGACACCCCGGCCGAGCGACATCAGCCCGCCGACGCGCGCCTGCGGCGCCCGGATCCCGCGCGTCTCCTGGTTCAGCCGGTGCTTCAACTCGTCGACGCTCGACGGTGGCAGGTGATGGAACAGCGTCAGATGCGCATCGAGCTGGTTGCGCTCGGGCGGAAAATGCGTCCGCCGCATCGTGTCGAAGAACGCGGTGTCCTTTCGCCCGAACAGCGCGGTGACGATGATGGGCGCAGGCGCAGGCTCGATGGACATCAGATCTCGATCTGGCTGCCGAGCTCGACGACGCGGTTGGTCGGCAGGCGGAAGAACTCCATCGCGCTTTCGGCGTTGCGCAGCATCCACGCGAACAGCTTCTCGCGCCAGATCATCATCCCCGGCTTGTCCGACGCGAGCAAAGTCTGGCGCGACAGGAAGAAGCTGGTGTCCATCATCTTGAAGTCGGCGCCGCAATTATGCACCTCGCGCAGCGCGGCGGGCACGTCGGCATCCTCCATGAAGCCGTAGCGCAGGACGAGACGGTGGAAACCCTCGCCCAGCTCCTCGCGGATCGCGCGGTCGTGCGCGGGCCAATAGGGCTGTCCGACGATCTTCACGGTCAGCAGGATGACGCGCTCGTGCAGCACCTTGTTGTGCTTGAGGTTGTGCAGCAGCGCGTGCGGCACGCCGTCCGGCGTCGAGGTCATGAACACCGCGGTACCCGGCACGCGCGAGGCCGACCCCGACGCCGAGTTGATGAACACCTTGATCGGCATCGCCGCCTCGCGCATCCGGTCGATCATCAGCTGCCGCCCCTTCGACCAGGTCGTCAGGAAGGTGAAGATGATGAAGCCGACCAGCAGCGGGAACCAGCCGCCTGCGGGCACCTTGGTCAGGTTCGCCGCGAAATAGGCGCCGTCGACCAGGAAGAACACCGCCAGCAGCGGCACCGCGGCGTAGACCGGCCAGTTCCAGAGGCGGAACAGCACCACGCCCAGCAGGCAGGTATCGATGAACATCGCCCCCGTCACCGCGATCCCGTACGCGCTGGTCAGGTTCGACGAGGTGCGGAAGAACAGGACCAGCAGGATGACCATGATCATCAACGCCCAGTTGACGAGCGGGATGTAGATCTGCCCCTGCGTCGAGGCGCTGGTATGCTCGATGCGCAGGCGGGGAATGAAGCCGAGCTGGATTGCCTGTTGCGTGACCGAGAAGGCGCCCGAGATCACCGCCTGCGACGCGATCACCGCGGCCATCGTCGCGAGGATGACGAGCGGGAGCTGCAGCGCGGCGGGCGCGAGGTTGTAGAACGGGCTGACCAGCGCGGCATCGCCGTCGCGGAACAGCAGCGCGCCCTGCCCCATGTAATTCAGGATCAGCGCGGGCAGCACGAAGAACAGCCACGACACGCCGATCGGCTTCCGGCCGAAATGCCCCATGTCGGCGTACAGCGCCTCCGCGCCGGTGACCGCGAGCACCACCGAGCCGAGCGCCAGGAACGCGCGTTCGGGATCGATCAGGAAAAACTGGACCGCGTAATGCGGCGAGAAGGCCCACAGCACCTCGGGCGTCTGCGCGATGCTGAGCACGCCGAGCACCGCGATCACGCCGAAATAGACGAGCATGATCGGCCCGAAGAACAGGCCGACGCGCGCGGTGCCGCTGCTCTGGATGTAGAACAGGAAGATCAGGATCGCGATCGCGATCGGCAGGACGAGCCCGGCGAAGCTGGGCGCCGCGACCGCGAGCCCCTCGACCGCGGACAGCACCGACACCGCCGGCGTGATCATGCTGTCGCCGTAGAACAACGCGGTCGCGAACACGCCGAGCAAAATGATCCCCTTGCTCCACCGCTTCGTCTTGGTCTTGCCCGAGACGAGCGCGAGCAGCGCCAGGCTGCCGCCCTCGCCCTTGTTGTCGGCGCGCATGATGATGATGACGTATTTGACGGTGACGACGATCATCATCGACCAGAACATCAGGCTGATGACGCCCATGATGTGCGCGGGGTCGAGCGCGAGCTTGTGGTGCCCGGCGAACGTCTCGCGGAACGCGTAGAGCGGGCTGGTGCCGATGTCGCCGAACACGATGCCGATCGCGCCGAGCGCGAGTTTCAGCATGCCGTCGCTGTTGTGATGACCGAGATGCGCGTCGGCATCGTCGCGTGCTGCCGGAAGGGCCGCCTGGGGAGACTCGGTCACCGGCGCTGCGCGGCGTCCGAAAGGTTGGAAATCACCATGTTCAATGCCCGTTGTTCACCCCAGGGACAGGATTTAGCACGTTGCGCCAAGGGCAAGCAACGGGACTGTCGGCAGGGACGTGGTCATCCACGCGCTTCTCGGATCTGGTACGCGGCCGGGCCATGCACAAGGTCTTACACCAGAAGGAATCGACGGGAACACATGCGGAACACCCGCGTTGGACAGACTCGAAAGGAACACAGCATGTCCGACACGAACCCCAAGTCCGAACCCTTCTCCAACGCCGAGAAGGATCCGCACGACTGGACGACCGGCGACGAGAAGATGACCGGTGCGCAGGCGAGCTATCTCAAGACGCTGTCCGAGGAAGCGCATGAGGAATTCGACGATTCGCTGACCAAGGCCGATGCGTCGCTCAAGATCGACGAGCTGCAGGGCAAGACCGGCCGCGGCCAGTAGGCTTCTTTCGGCAAACCCTTCCGTCATCCCGGGCTTGTCCCGGGATCCAGGGTTACAGGCGATGACGCTCGTGGCTCTGGATCCCGGGACGAGCCCGGGATGACGAAGAGGTGGTTTAGTCCCCCGTCACCCGCGCCGGCCCGAGGTCACCCTTCCCCACGCTGCCCGACGCCATCGTCAGCATCGCATCGAGGCTCACCTTCGCTTTCAGCCGCAGGCTCTCCTCGATCTCGATGCGCGGCTCCAGATCGCGCAGCGCGACGTAGAGTTTCTCTACGGTGTTCAGCGCCATATACGGGCAGATATTGCAGTTGCAGTTGCCGTCGGCGCCGGGGGCACCGACGAAGCGCTTGTTCGGCAGCGCTTTTTCCATCTGGTGAATGATGTGCGGCTCGGTCGCGACGATCAGCGTATCACCGGGCATCGCCATCGCATATTCGAGGATCCCGCGCGTCGAGCCGACATAATCGGCATGATCGAGGATGATCGCCGGGCATTCGGGATGCGCGACGACGGGCGCCCCGGGGTGCTGCGCCTTTAGCTTCATCAGCTCGGTCTCGCTGAACGCCTCGTGGACGATGCAGACGCCCGGCCACAACAGCATCTCGCGCCCGGTCTTCCGGACCAGATAGCCGCCGAGGTTGCGATCGGGGCCGAAGATGATCTTCTGGTCCGCGGGCAGCTGTGCCAGGATCGTTTCCGCCGACGAGCTGGTGACGATGATGTCGCTGAGCGCCTTCACCTCCGTCGAGCAGTTGATGTAGGTCAGCGCGATGTGATCGGGATGCGCCGCGCGGAACGCCGCGAACTGCTCGGGTGGGCAGCTGTCCTCCAGACTGCAGCCGGCGTCCATGTCGGGCAGGACCACGATCTTGTCGGGCGACAGGATCTTCGCGGTCTCCGCCATGAAGCGCACGCCGCAGAATGCGATCACGTCGGCATCGGTGGCCGCGGCCTTGCGCGACAGATCGAGGCTGTCGCCGACGAAATCGGCAAGGTCCTGCAGCTCGGGCTTCTGGTAGTAATGCGCGAGAATGACCGCGTTCTTCTCGCGGCGGAGGCGTTCGATTTCGGCGCGGATGTCCACGCCGGCAAGGTTCTGACGAAGTTCCATGATCACATCCCGATTAGCTGGCGTTGCCTAGCACATCCTGCAGCGAGCGCGAGGTGTCCCAGCGCTCGGTCGAGCGGCCGCGCTCACCCGCAAAAGTCACGGCGACGGTGACGTTCCGCAAGCCCGCCGCGCGCAATGGTCCGGCAACGAGGTTCGTCAGAGCCGCACGCGCGTTGCGGCGAGCGGCGGCGATCCGCTCGGGCTTGCGCGCCTCGCCGTCCGCGACGCGCTCCGCCCCCTGCGACGCCTGGCGGCGCATGGCGCCCATCATCGTCCGCGTGACGAAGACGCCCTTCGTGTCCTCGATATAGATGTGCGATTCGTCGATGTTGATGTCACCGAGCCGCACGTCGGGCGCGCGGACGCTCAGCACCTTGCGCTTCTCGTCCCAGCGGAAGTCCGACGGACCCATCCCCGACAGGTCGACGAAATAGCCGACCGAGAACGGCGCCTTCATCACGTAGCTCGAATCGAGCCAGGTGAACCAGCCGCGGTTCGACCCCACGCTCTGGACGGTGCCGGACAGCGTGCTGACCTTGAGGTCGCTCGCGCCTGCAAACGTCGTCTCGACGATCTTCGCCACCGCCGGTCCGTCGCGGCGCTCGGGCGTGATGATGTAGCGCGTGGTGTAGGTGCGATACGCCGCGAGGATCGCCGCGAGCCCTGCGACGATCACGAGCGACAGCACGACGACGCGCAAGGCCCGCGGCATCGGGGTCATGCCGCGATCTGCCACGACGCCTCCTGCTCGCGAACGAGTCCGCGGGTCTGCAGATCATAGAGATGCGCGAGCACCGAGCGCGCCGCGGCGGGGACCAGCCGGGCATCGAGCCCGACATACATGCGCGAGACCAGGATCGGGATCGGCATCGCATCCTCGCGGAGCAGGCGGAGGATCTGCCCCTCGCGCTGCTTGCGGTGGCCGAGCATCCCGCGGACGAGGCGCTGCGGCTGTTCGATCGCCTCGCCGTGGCCGGGATAATAGACGCGGTCGTCGCGCCCCATCAGCTTGTCGAGGCTCGCCATGTAGGCCGCCATGTCGCCGTCGGGCGGCGATACGATCGTCGTCGACCAGCCCATGACGTGATCGCCCGAAAACAGCGCCTTCGTCTCCGGCAGCGCGAAGGCCAGGTGGTTCGAGGTGTGGCCGGGGGTCGCGATCGCCTGCAGCGTCCAGCCGTCACCCGAGACGCTGTCGCCCTCGGCCAGCACGCGGTCGGGGACGTAGTCGGGATCGAACGAGGCGTCCGCGCGCGCGCCCGCATCGTCGAGCGCGAACGGTGCGGCGCCGACGATCGGCGCGCCGGTCGCGGTCTGGAGCGGACGCGTCGCGGGGCTGTGATCGCGGTGGTGGTGCGTGACGACGATCGCGGTCACGGGGCGCCCCGCGATGACGCGCGCGAGCGCGGCGAGATGCGCGGGATCATCGGGGCCGGGATCGATCACCGCGAGATCGGTGGTGCCGACGATATGCGTCTGCGTACCGGTATAGGTGTAGGGCGACGCGTTCGGCGCGAGAACGCGGACGACGAGCGGCTCGAGCTGGATCGGGATGCCGGTCGGATGCTCAGCCATGCGCGCGAGATGGCGGCTCGGGGTTGGGTTGGCAAGGGTGCTCGGCAACTCTCCAACTACCGTTCTCCCGCGAAGGCGGGAGCCCAGGGTTACGACCGTTACCGCCTATTACCCTGGGCCCCCGCCTTCGCGGGGGAACGGTGAGGACCGCGCCCGCTCAATTCGCCTTGGCGATATCCGATTCCACCTCGGCGATACCCTCGTCGATCCCGGCGAGCGCCTCCGCACGCTGCTCCGCGGACATGCTCATGTTGCCGGCGATCCCGGCGCGTGCGCTGCGCAGGCCCGTGATCGCGTGGCGCAGCGCGTTGCGTTCGATGTCCTTGCTGTTCACCGCGAGCTCCGCCGCATCGGACGCCGCCTTCTCGATGCGGTTGGTGCACACCACCATGATCCGGCGGTCGCCGTCCTGACGATTGATCACGAGCTGCTTGACGTCGCCGTCGCGGCCGTCGGCGCAGACGCGCTCGCTGACCTCCGGGACGCCGGGGACCGTCGCCCGGTCGCCCGTGCGGATCTGCATGATGCGAGTGCGCGGGCCGCCGACGCCGGGAACGGGCGGAACGGGCGGAACCGGCGGAACGGGCTCGACCGCCTGCAGCGACGCCCGTGGCGGCATCGGCGGCACGGGTGTCACCGCGGGCACGGATGCCATCTGCGGCATCGCGGGCATCGGAGGCATGGCCGGCAGGTCGGTGTGGATCCGGGCGCCGATCGCCTCGGCGGCGCTCGTCCCCGAGGCGGTGAAGCCGAGACCGGCGGCGACGAGCAGCCCGACCGAAACGGTTCCGGCGGCAAGGCGGCGGCGCGAGGTGCGCGAGGTGGTCAGCATGCGGAGTCTCCCTTTCAGGTCGGTGATGGTATGGAGGTGACAGGCGGCGGACACCGCGCCGCCATGCGCGGCCTTGACGATGGCGCAGGCATAGATGTGGCGGTCGACCGCGGACCGGCCGGCGAGCACGCGCGCGTCGTTGGCGAGTTCCTGGTCGGCGCGGAAGCGGCGGAACGCGCGCCAGGCGACCGGATTGAACCAATGGAGCGCGAGCACGACGAGCGCCGCCCAGTTGGCGACCAGGTCGCCGCGCTGATGGTGGCCGAGCTCGTGCGCCAGCGCGAGCGCGCGTTCGTCGGCATCGTAGCGGTCGTCGAAATCGCGCGGGAACGCGACGTAGCGGCGGACGACGCCGAACGCGAGCGGGCCCGGCGCCGCGGGACTGGCGATGACGCGCACCCCCTGCTGGTCGTCGAGTCGCTCGGCGGTGCCGAGCATCCGCGCGCAGAAGCGGCTGTGCTGGACGAAATGCCAGACGAGGAACACCGCCGCGCCCACGCCCCACAGCACACCGGCGACCAAACCGAGCGAGGGATAGTGGGGCGCAGACGCGACGGCGGCGGTACCGGCGGGTTCGATCACATAGACTGCGATCGTCTCGCCGGCGCGCGAGATGGGGGTGGCGATGTCGCGCCACCCCTGTGGCATTGGCGGCAGGATCAGCCGCAGCGCGGGCAAGGCCCATAGCGCATAGGCGACCTGCGGCCCGAAAAGACGGCGGACCGGCGTGCGGATGAGCAACACGGCGATCATCAGGACCGTCGAGGCGATCAGCGCCGCGATCGCCCAGCCCGACAGTGCGGCGCTCACGCCTTGTACTCCTGCAGCAGCGCCTCGATCTCGGCGATGTCCTGCGCGGTGAGTTCGTCGCGTTCGGCGAGATGCGCGACCAGCGGGGTCAACTTGCCACCGAACAGCCGGTCCATGAGGCGGCGCGATTCGCCCGTGACATAATCGTCGCGCGCGACGAGCGGGCGGTAGAGATAGCGGCGACCGTCGGCCTCATGGCCGATGACGGTCTTGGCCAGCAGTCTGCCGAGCAAGGTCTTGACGGTGTTGGCGCTCCACCCCTTGGCGGGGTCGACGCGCTCGGCGACGTCCTGCGCGGTCAGCGGGGATTCGTCCCACAGCACTTCCATGACGGCATGTTCGGCATCGCTGATACGCTCTGGCACGACTCGGCTCCTCTGTGACTACGGGTGTAATCGTATTGATTACGGTTGTAGTCAAGGGGGACGTCCCACCCACGCCGTCATCCCGAGCTTGTCCCGGGATCCAGGGTAATCGGATGCAGCGTTTGGAACCCTGGATCCCGGGACGAGCCCGGGATGACGTGGGGGGAATGTGTCGAATTCTCTTACAAGCGCGGTGTCGGCACCGTCGCCGTTAACTACCGCATCCCGCTAAAATACGCGGGTCGCCAAATCTGGCACGCGGACTGCATAGTCTGACGCGTACCGAGCGTTTCAGCGCTTCAAGCCGGGTGGATCGATCGCTTCACGATCTCGCGTCGATCCACCCGCACCCGGTTCAGGCCTCCGCATCCTTCGAAAACAGCTGGGCCAGCTCGCCGCTCTCGTACATTTCCATCATGATGTCGGACCCGCCGACGAACTCGCCGTCGACATAGAGCTGCGGGATGGTCGGCCAGTCCGAATAGGCCTTGATGCCCTGGCGGATGCCCTGGTCCTGCAGCACGTCGACGCTCTCGAACTCGACGTTCAGATGGTTGAGGATCGCGATCGCGCGGCTCGAAAATCCGCACTGCGGGAACAGCGGGCTGCCCTTCATGAACAGCACGACGGGGTTCGACTTGACGAGCGTGTCGATGCGGGCGTTGGCGTCTTCAGTCATAAATTCGTCCTCAGGCAATCACGGTGGTAAGCTGGAGCGCGTGGAGCACGCCGCCCATGCGGTCGCCGAGCGCGGCATAGACCGCCTTGTGCTGCTTCACGCGGCTCAGGCCGGCGAAGCTCGCGCTGGTGACGAGCGCGGCATAATGGTCGCCGTCGCCGGCGAGATCGGTGATCACGACATCGGCATCGGGGATCGCGTCGCGGATGGCGGCGGCGATGTCGTCGGCGGCCATCGGCATTATTGCGCCTCCAGCAGCTGGCGCCGCGCCTCGATCATCTGCTGCGCGAGCGCGCGGCGGACGGTGGATTCGTCATGGTCGACGCCGGCGGCGGTCAGGTCGCCGACCAGCTTCCGCACGACGTCGTCGTCACCGCCCCCCTCGAGGTCGGCGTGCACCAGTGCCGTCGCATAGGCGTCGGCCTCTTCCTTGGTCAGCTTCATCTCGGTCGCGGCCCATTGGCCGAGCAGGCGGTTGCGGCGTGCGGTGATGCGGAACGCCAGTTCTTCTTCGCGCGCGAAATGCGTTTCGTTCGCGCGTCCGCGGTCTTCGATGCTGGTCATGGCGCGCGGGTCCCCGTGTTTGTCGTCCGGGTTTAGATAGGGGGGGTAGGCCGGGGGTGCAACAATGGGGCGCAAGCCCCAACGTCATGCTGAACTCGTTTCAGCATGACGGGTATCAGGCGACCTCGACCACCAGTTTCCCGATCGCGCCGCGCGCGGCCATCTTGGCGATCGCGTCGCCGCCCTTTTCCAGCGGGAACGTCTCAGTCACGCGCGGGGCGATCTTGCCGGCTTCCCACAGCTCGAACAGCGTCGCGATATGCTCGGCGTTGGCCTGCGGATCGCGCGCCGCGAACGCGCCCCAGAACACGCCGCACACGTCGCAGCTCTTGAGCAGGGTCAGGTTGAGCGGGAGTTTCGGGATTCCCGCGGGGAAGCCGACGACCAGATACCGCCCTTCCCATGCGATCGAGCGCAATGCGGGTTCGGCATAGTCGCCGCCGACCGGATCATAGACGATGTGCGCGCCGTTGCGGCCGACCGCCGCCTTGAACTGTTCGGCGAGCGCCTTCGACGCGTCCTTGTCGAACGGCGCACGGCCATAGACGAGCGTGGTGTCGGCCCCCGCCTGCTTCGCGGCGGCCGCCTTCTTGTCGGACGACACCGCGGCGACGACGGTCGCACCGAACGCCTTGCCGAGTTCGATCGCAGCGAGCCCTACCCCGCCCGCCGCGCCGAGCACGAGCAATGTCTGCCCGGCCGCGATATGCCCGCGGTCGCGCAGCGCGTGGATCGTGGTGCCATAGGTCAGGATCAGCGATGCGCCCTCGGCGAAGCTGCGACCTTCGGGCAGGCGATAGAGTGCGGCGGCGCTCGCCACGACCTTCTCGGCTAGCCCGCCATTGCCGATCATCGCGATCACACGGTCGCCGACCGCCCAGCCGGTGACGCCCTCGCCCAGTTCGGCGATCGTCCCGGCGATCTCGCCGCCCGGCGCGAACGGGCGCGGCGGCTTGAACTGGTACTTGTCCTCGATAATCAGGACGTCGGGATAGTTGATCGCGCAGGCCCTGACCGCGACCACGACCTGCCCCGGCCCGGCCTTGGGATCGGGCAGCTCGCTCAGTTCCAGAGTTTCAGGTCCGCCCGACACCTTCGACAGCAACGCCCGCATACCCGCTCTCCTTGAGGGTCCAGGGGCGATTCTCGCGCAGCCCGGCCTCGAATTTTGAAATCTGGGTATCCCTTGCCAGCGTCAGGCCGATCTCGTCCAGTCCTTCCATCAGGCACTGGCGCCGGAACGCGTCCAACTCGAAGCTGAAGCGGTCCTGGAACGGCGTGGTGACCGTCATGCTCTCCAGGTCGATCGTGACGGGATCGGTCTTCGCGACCTCGATCAGCCGGTCGATGACGTCTTCGGGCAGGACGACCGTGACGATGCCGTTCTTGAACGCGTTGCCCGAGAAGATGTCCGAGAAGCTCGGCGCGATCACCGCGGCTATCCCTAAGTCGGCGAGCGCCCAGGCGGCATGTTCGCGGCTCGACCCGCAGCCGAAATTGTCGCCCGCGATCAGGATCGGCGCGCCGGCATAAGCGGGATCGTCGAAGATGTTGCCCGGCTGCGCGCGCACGGTCTCGAACGCGCCCTTGCCGAGGCCGGTGCGGGTGATCGTCTTCAGCCAGTGCGCGGGTATGATGACGTCGGTGTCGACGTTCTTCGCACCCCAGGGATAGGCGGTGCCGCTGACGGTGGTGACGGGCTTCATCGCTGCGTCGTGCGCTCCGGGAGGGTACGGGCGGACGCCACATAGGCGGCGACGCCGCTGAACATCGCGCCCGCGACCAGCAAAATCAGTACCTTCTTCACGCCCGTTCCCCCATCAATTCACGCACGTCGCTCAACCGGCCCGTCACCGCAGCGGCGGCGGCCATCGCGGGCGAGACGAGGTGCGTGCGCGCCCCCGGCCCCTGTCGCCCGACGAAATTCCTGTTCGACGTCGATGCGCAGCGTTCGCCCGGCGGCACCTTGTCCGGGTTCATCGCGAGGCACATCGAGCAGCCCGGCTCGCGCCATTCGAACCCGGCCGTCTTGAAGATGCGGTCGAGTCCCTCCGCCTCGGCCTGGCGCTTGACCTGGCCCGAGCCAGGCACGACCAGCGCGCGCACGCCGGCGGCGACGTGGCGGCCGTCGGCGATGCTCGCGGCGGCGCGCAGATCCTCGATCCGGCTGTTGGTGCAACTGCCGATGAAGACGTGCTGGACGGCGACCTCAGTCATCGGCGTGCCCGCGGTGAGCCCCATGTAATCGAGCGACTTCTGCGCGGCGATCCGCTTGGCGGGGTCGGCGAAGCTCGTCGGATCGGGCACGACGCCGGTGATCGGCACGAAATCCTCGGGGCTGGTGCCCCAGGTCAGGCCCGGCGCGATGTCGGCCGCGTCGAGGACGATCGTCTTGGCGTACACCGCGCCCGGATCGCTCGGCAGCGTGCGCCAATAGGCGACCGCATCGTCCCAGGCCTGGCCCGACGGCGCCATCGGCCGGCCCTTGAGATAAGCGAAGGTCGTGTCGTCGGGCGCGACCAGCCCGGCGCGCGCGCCCGCCTCGATCGACATGTTGGCGATCGTCAGGCGTCCCTCGACCGACAGGTTGCGGATGACGCTGCCGGTGAACTCGATGACGTAGCCGGTGCCGCCGGCCGCGCCCAGCCTGCCGACGATCGCGAGGATCACGTCCTTCGCGCTGACGCCGAAGCCGAGTTCGCCGTCGACGCGGACCTCCATCGTCTTCGACTGCGAGAGCAGCAGGGTCTGCGTGGCGAGGACGTGCTCGACCTCGCTGGTGCCGATCCCGAAGGCGAGCGCACCGAGCGCGCCGTGCGCCGAGGTGTGGCTGTCGCCGCAGACGAGCGTCGTGCCGGGCAGCGTGAAGCCGAGCTCGGGGCCGATGACGTGGACGATGCCCTGCTGCACGGCGTTGGCGTCGATATAGTCGATACCGAACTCGGCCGTGTTGCGGCGGAGCGCGTCGAGCTGCGCCGCGCTTTCGGGATCGGCGATCGGCAGTTCGCGCCCGGTCGCGTCGACGCGCTGCGTCGTCGGCAGGTTGTGGTCGGGGACCGCGAGAGTCAGGTCGGGGCGGCGCACCTTGCGGCCGGCGAGACGCAGGCCGTCGAACGCTTGCGGGCTGGTGACTTCGTGGACGAGGTGGCGGTCGATATAGATGAGGCACGTACCGTCGTCGCGTCGCTCGACGACATGCGCGGCCCAGATCTTTTCGTACAGCGTTTGGGGTTGGGTAGCCATGACGGCGCTGCGTTAACCGAAACCACGCGTATGGCCAAGCTTTACGGCAATTTTCTTGCTCGCGCCGTTGACGGTTCGGACCGCTCCGTCACCCTCTCTGCCGTCATCCTGACGAACGTCAGGATCCAGAGTAACCGAGCGCAACGCCTGTCACCCTGGATCCCGGATCAAGTCCGGGATGACGGGGAGTATGACGGATGGGGTGACGGGCTGGATGACGACGGGGCGATGACGAGGGGAGAGGTGTAGTCGGCGTCGTGGGCGAACGGCAGCGGGGCACCATCTTCTAACGCACGCAGTACCGCCGCGAAATCGGTCGCACAGCGGAACCCCAGCACGCGCTCCGCCCTGCTCGCGTCATAGACTCGGTCGATGCTCGCGGGCAGCGTCCAGCCCTTCGCGGCGTACAGCGCCGCCGCTTCCGGAAAATGCGTCGCGATCACGCTTGGCGCATAGCGCTTCAGCGCCGCCGCTTCGGCGCGCGCGAACGGCGTCGGCGCCGACATGATCAGCGTGTCGAACCCGATGTCCGGCGCGCGGTCGAGCGCGGCGAGATGCCCGGCCACCGCGTCCTCGACCGTCAACCGTCGGTGCAGCAGCTCGTTCGCCTTCATGTTCTCGCCCGACAGCGTCCGGTGGGTGTCGTCCTCCTCGGGAAAGAACCGGCTGGTCCGCAAGATCACGATCGGCAGCCCGGTCTCCTCGTGGAGCAACCGGCACAGCCGCTCGCCCGCCAACTTGGTCACGCCGTAGATGTTGCGCGGTTCGAGCGGCGTCATGGTCTCGTCGATCCACACCGCCGCCTCGCCCTCGCCGGCGCGGATCGCGTGGCTGATCATCAGCGAGGTGGTCGAGGTGAAGACGAAGCGCGACGCCCCGTGCGCTACCGCCGCCTCGAGCAGGTTCAGCGTCCCGCTGACGTTGACGTCGATGAACGCCTGGCGCGCGTAGCGGACGATGTCGGGCTTGTGCAGCGCGCCGGCGTGGATCACCGCGTCGAAGCGCCATTCCGCGAACAGCCGGTCGACCAGCCCGCGATCGGCGACCGATCCGACAATTTCGGTATGCGCGCCCGTGGCAACATCCAGCCCGACGACCTGGTGCCCTGCCCCCGTCAGCGCCGGAACGAGGTACCGCCCCAGCCACCCCGACGACCCGGAGACCAGGACGCGCATCTACCGCGCCTTCAGATTCGCATCGAGGAACGCGACGCTGTCCGCGAGCACCGGCGCCTTGCCGCGGAACGGCTTCGACAGCGCCATTGCGACATTCTCGTGGCTGAGGCCGGGATAGTCGATGTGCCGCACCGGCGCGCCGAGCGCGCGCAGCCGCGCGGTCAGGTTGTTCGCGTTGTGCGGCTGGACCTGCGTGTCGTCGCCCGCGGTGATCAGCAGCATCGGCGGCGCATCGGCGCGCGCGAAGCGGATCGGCTGCGTCATGTGCGGATCGGCGGCGCCCTGCATCGCGTCGATCGCGCGTTTCGCGGTGAAGGGGTAGAAGTCGTAGGGCCCGCACAGCCCGACCGCGGCGCGGACGATCGCCAAATCGACGCCTTCGGCACGCAGCCAGCGCTGGTCGAGCGTGAGCATCGCGACGGTATACGCCCCTGCCGAATGCCCGACCAGACCCAGCCGGCCGGGATCACCGCCGAATTGGCGGACATGATCGCGGGTCCATCTCACCGCCTCGGCGCCGTCCTGCACGAAGGCGGGAAAGCGGACCGACGGCACCTTCCGGTAGTCGGGCAGCACGACGACGAACCCCGCCTTCGCATAGGCGCGCGCTGCGAACGCATAGGCGGCGCGGTCGCCGTGCACCCAGCCGCCGCCATACCAGAAGATCACCACCGGCAGTCCCTCGCGCGCGCCGCCCGACGGCCGCCAGACGTCGAGCGTCTGGCCGTGCGTCCCGAACGGCACGCCGGAGCGCACGCGCGCAGTCCCGCGTCCGCCACCGACCAGCCCGTCGAGCACGCTGAGCGTCATCGGCCCCGCGGTCAGCGCCAGGCCGCCGACGATCACGAGCAGCGCGACGATCGCGGCAAGGATAACGCGCCTACTCACCATCTCATTCCGATCGAATACCACCCGTCATCCTGAACTCGTTTCAGGACCCACCAGGCGGCAAGCGCGAGTGATCAGGATCGAACGCTGCGCGCGCGACACGGTGGATCCTGAAACACGTTCAGGATGACCGGGACTTCTGCCTGCATTGTACGGACTCAAGCCCGATGATCCGCAAGCAACGTTCCCGCAGCGGCGAGTTCCTCCTCATGGCTGGCTTCGCGCCAGCTTTCGGCAAGCGCCGCGTCTTCCCACTCGCGCATCGCCGGGTGCTCGAGCACCCGCGCGACCCATGCCGCGCCGGCGGCGCCGACATCGAGGCCATAGGTCCGCACGCGGAACGCGACCGGCGCATAGAAGGCGTCGACCGCGGTGAACGCTTCCCCTGCCAGCCACGGCCCGCCGAACCGCGCCAACCCTTCGGCCCAGATTTCCCCCAGCCGTGCGATCTGCTGCTCGAGGTGCGGCAACGGTGGCGACGGCGCGACGCGGACCCCTACGTTCATCAGATACGCCTCGCGCACCGCGCCGAAGCCAGCATGCATCTCGGCGGTCGCGCACTGCGCCCAGGCGCGCGCGTCCGCATCGTCGGGCCAGACGCCTGCATGCCGCTCCGCCAGGTACAGCACGATGCCGAACGAGTCCCACACGGTGCGCGTGCCCTCGATCAGCACGGGCACGAGGCCGCTCGGCGAAAACGCGCGGAACGCCTCGTAATTGTCGGGCAGCAGGAACGGCTCGATCCGGTCCTCGAACGGAATGCCCAACGCGCGCATCAGCAACCAGGGGCGCAGCGACCAGCTGGAATAATTCCGGTTCGCCGTGATCAGCGTATAGGCCATGCGATTACCCCATATAATGTGCCGTCGTCTTCGCCCTGACATCGTCGGCCGAGACCCCCGGCGCGGTTTCGACCAGCCGGAACGGTGAGTGATGGTCGTCCCGCTGGAACACGGCAAGGTCGGTGATGATCATGTCGACCACACCCTTGCCGGTCAGCGGCAGGGTGCAGGCCGGGATGAACTTCGGGCTGCCGTCCTTGGCGTTGTGGTCCATCACGACGATGATCTTCTTCACGCCCGCGACCAGGTCCATCGCGCCGCCCATGCCCTTGATCATCTTGCCGGGGATCATCCAGTTGGCGATGTCGCCGGTCTCCGACACCTCCATCGCGCCGAGCACGGTCAGGTCGACATGCCCGCCGCGGATCATCGCGAAGCTGTCGGCGCTGCTGAAATAGCTCGAGGACGGCAGCGCGCTGATCGTCTGCTTGCCGGCGTTGATCAGGTCGGCGTCGACCTCGTCGTCATAGGGGAACGGCCCGATGCCGAGCATGCCGTTCTCCGACTGCAGCGTCACGTCGACACCCGCCGGGATATAGTTGGCGACCAAGGTCGGAATGCCGATGCCGAGATTGACGTAGAAGCCGTCCTGCAGCTCCTGCGCGGCGCGTGCCGCCATCTGATTGCGATCCCAGGGCATTCACTTCTCCTTGGCGACAGGTGCTGGCGCCCCGGCGATGGGGGCCGCAATGGGGGTCGAGTTCGGGGTCGGGGTCGGGGTCGGGGTCCAGCGCGTCGCCGGCGGGAAGACGTCGTCCATCCCGCCCCTCAGCCCGGTGCCGTAGACGGGATTGGGCAGCATGAACCAGCCATGCCCCCACATCAGCGTGGTGTGCAGCCCGGCGGCGGCCTCGCGCCGTGCCGCCGGGGTTGCACCGGGCGCGTTGAACAGGTCGCTGAAATCGCCGAGCTGGTCGCCCGACATCGCGACGACGCAATATTTCGCGGCGATCGCCCAGCGGCGACCGTCCTTGCGGCTGTCGGTGCTGCCGGCGTCACCCTGCAGCCACAGCGTGTCGCCGTGCACCACCGGGCCGAGACCGACGCCGTCGAGCATCGCCGCGGTCGCATCGGCATTTTCGGCGAGGCGGTTGGAGTTGAACACCACCGCGATCTTCGCCAGCCGCGCGACGCGAATGACTTCGGTCAGGCCCGGCACGACCGCGACCTGCCTGGTGCCGGTCCGCTCCCAGTCCGCCCAGCGCTGCGCGTCGTACGCCTCGCCGCGCCGGGCGGCGTCGCCCTCGAAGCCGAGATTGTGGATCGCGGTCTCGTCGATGTCGAAGACGATCGCGGGCGGCTTCCCCGCGCAGGGCAAGAATTTCGGCTGTTCGAGCGTCGCACCAGGCGCCAGCACGACCGAATCGACGTCATGCCCGATCCGGAGGTCCGCGGAGATCCCGACGAGATAGTTGGCGAGCCCCATATAGGCCTGCAGGTCGAGCGCCACCGCCTCGCCCGAGGCGTAGAGATATTGCATCGCAGGCGGCACGCCGGGGAGCATCGGGGCAGGCATCGGAGCGGCGGGCAGGCTGCGGATCCGCGCGGCCTCGGCCTTGCGGGCTTTGCGCGCATTGCGGTCGCTCACCGTCTTGCGCCCGACAAGGCCGCCGGCGACGACCGGGATCGCCGCCGCCGCGCAGCCCTGCAGGACCAACGCCGCCGTCGCGAGCGCGAGCGTTGCGCGGCGCATCACGCGGTCGCGCGCTCGCGGACGGTGCGGAACTCGATCTTCTTGTCGTACGGCCCGCCCATGATCATGCGGTTCACATAGATGCCCGGCAGGTGGATCGCGTCGGGGTCGAGCGTCCCCACGGGCACGATCTCCTCGACCTCCGCCACGCAGATCTTTCCCGCGGTCGCCATCGGGTGGTTGAAGTTGCGCGCGGTCTTGCGGAACAGCAGGTTGCCCGCCTCGTCCGCCTTCCAGCCCTTGATGATGCTGAGATCCGCGCGGATGCCGAGTTCCAGGATATACTCCTGCCCGTCGAAGACCTTGACCTCCTTGCCCTCGGCGACCTGCGTGCCGACGCCGGTCTTGGTATAGAAGCCGGGGATGCCCGCTCCCCCTGCCCGTACGCGCTCGGCGAGCGTGCCCTGCGGGCAGAACTCGACCTCGAGCTCGCCGCTCAGATACTGCCGCTCGAACTCCTTGTTCTCGCCGACATAGGAGCTGATCATCTTGCGGACCTGGCGCGAGCGGAGCAGCTTGCCCAGCCCCTGCCCGTCGATCCCGGCATTGTTGCTGGCGATCGTCAGGTCCCTGACGCCCGACGCCTCGATCGCGTCGATCAGCCGTTCGGGGATGCCGCACAGGCCGAAGCCGCCGGCGCAGATCGTCATGCCGTCGAACAGCACGCCCTCGAGCGCCGCGGCCGCATCGGTAAAGCGTTTCTGCGCCATGCTTTCCTCCTCCTGGGTTTCCACCGCGCATAGGATAGCCGCCGGGCGACCGCAATCGCCGCCTCGACTTGGCCGGCGCCCCGCGGCAGGATGGCGCGATGACACACACGCGTACCGGCGGCCGCATACTGGTCGACCAACTCGTCGCCCAAGGGTGCGACCGGATCTTCACCGTTCCCGGCGAGAGCTTCCTCGCGGTGCTCGACGCGCTGCACGACACGCCTGGCATCGACCTCGTCACCTGCCGGCAGGAGGGCGGGGTCGGCTTCATGGCGTGCGCGGACGGCACGATGACCGGGCGGCCGGGCGTCGCCTTCGTCACGCGCGGGCCGGGCGCGACCAACGCGTCGATCGGCGTCCATGTCGCGATGCAGGATTCGCAGCCGATGATCCTGTTCATCGGCGACGTCGACCGCGGCACGCGCGACCGCGAGGCGTTCCAGGAGGTCGACTTCACCGCGATGTTCGCGCCCATCGCGAAATGGGCGGCGCGGATCGACGACGCGCGGCGCATCCCCGAATATGTCGCGCGCGCCTATGCCACCGCGATGAGCGGGCGGCCGGGCCCCGTGGTGCTGGCGCTGCCCGAGGACATGCTGCTCGACCAGGTCGAAGCCGTCGACCGACCGCGCGTCGAACGCGTCGCGCAGGCCGCGGACGCCGACACGATGGACCTGCTCGCGGACCTGCTCGCCACCGCCGAGCGGCCGGTCGCGATCGTCGGCGGCGCCGGCTGGGACGTCGCCGCATCGGGCGCGTTTGCGACCTGGGCGGACCGCAACGGCATCCCTGTCGCCGCGGCGTTCCGGCGGCAGGATGCGATCCCCAATGCGTGCCCGGTCTGGGCGGGCAATCTCGGCTATGGCCCGAACCCCAGGCTGGTCGAGCGCGTCAAGGCGGCCGACCTGCTGCTCGTCGTCGGGCCGCGGCTCGGCGAGGCGACGACCGACGGCTATGCGCTGGTCACGCCCGACCATCCGGGGCAGCGGCTGATCCACGTCCATCCCGATCCCGATGAGTTGCAGCGCAGCTACCGCGCGGACGTCGCGGTCTGCGCAGGGATGGCGGAGTTCGCCGAGGCACTGCTGCTGATCGACCTGCCGCCGCGGACCGCGGGGCCCGAGGCGCATGCCGAGTGGCAGGCCTGGTCGACACCGCAGCCGCGCGACCTGCGGATGGACCTGGCGCTCTGCGTCGCGGCGATGCGCGAGCAGCTCCCCGCGGACAGCATCATCTGCAACGGCGCGGGCAATTATTCGGGCTGGTGGCACCGCCACTGGCGCTATGCGGGACCGGGTACGCAGCTCGCGCCGACCGCGGGCGCGATGGGCTACGGCGTGCCCGCTGCGGTCGCGGCGTCGCTCCGCCATCCCGAGCGGACCGTCGTCGCGCTGGCGGGCGACGGGTGTTTCCTGATGAACGGGCAGGAGCTTGCCACGGCCGTGGCGCACGGCGCCAACATGCTGGTGATCGTGGTCGACAACGGCGCGTACGGGACGATCCGGATGCACCAGGAACGCGAATATCCGGGGCGCGTCGTCGGGACCAGCCTCGGCAACCCGGACTTCGCCGCGCTGGCGCGCGCGTTCGGATGCTGGGCCGAGACGGTCGGACGAACTGCGGACTTCGCGCAGGCCCTGGCGCGCGCGATGGAGCAGACCGGGGTGCGGATGCTGCACCTGAAGACCGACGTCGAGGCGATCACCGCGGGGACCACGCTGACGAAGATGCGCGGGGCGTAACGTCGGCCTGGCTCCAACGCGCTTCCCCGGCGAAGGCCGGGGCGCAGTTGGGGGGCAGCAGTAACCGCGGACACCCCCCGTTACTCCGACCTTCCCACCTGGGCCCCGGCCCTCGCCGGGGAAGCTGATGGTGGCCTGCCCAGTGATCGCTCTGTTCCCCCCGCGAAGGCGGGGGCCCAGGGTACCGGGCGCGGTCGGTACTTAGCTGGGCCCCCGCGTCCGCGGGGTAACTGGGGACTCTCCTTCAGGCCTTCGACAGCGCCTCGCGCACCGCCGCCAGCGCGTCTGCCGCCTTCGCGCCTTCCGGCCCACCGCCCTGCGCCATGTCGGGACGGCCGCCGCCGCCCTGCCCGCCAAGCGCCGCGACCGCGACCTTCAGCAGGTCGACTGCGTTGTGCGTCGCGACCAGATCGGCAGTGACGCCGACCGCGACCGAGGCGCGGCCTTCGTTGACCGCGAGCATCACGGCGATCCCCGAACCCAGCCGCTGCTTGGCCTCATCGACCGCGCCGCGCAGCCCCTTGGCCTCGAAGTCGTTCAGGACCTGGCCGATGAACGCGACGCCGCCGACCTGCTCGGGTCCTGCCGCTTCGCCGCCGCCACCGCCCATGGCGAGCGCCTTCTTCGCCTCGGCGAGTTCGCGCTCCAGCCGGCGGCGATCCTCGATCAGCGCCGCGACGCGGGCAGGCACCTCGTCCGGGGTCGACTTCAGCGACGCCGCGGCCTCGCGCAGGCGGTCGTCGCGGCCCGTCAGATAGGCGCGCGCGGCCTCGCCGGTCAGCGCCTCGACGCGGCGCACGCCGCTCGACACCGCGCCTTCACCGACGACCTTGAACAGACCGATGTCGCCGAGTGCGCTGACGTGCGTGCCGCCGCACAGCTCGATCGAATAGGTCCGGCCGTCGTCCTGCGATCCCATCGAGACGACGCGGACCTCGTCGCCATATTTCTCGCCGAACAGCGCCATCGCGCCCATCTCGATCGCCGCATCCGGCGTCATCAGCAGCGTGGTCACCGCGCCATTGCCGCGGACCTGCGCGTTCACGTCCGATTCGACCTGCGCGATATCGGCCGGCGTCATCGCGACCGGCTGCGAGAAGTCGAAGCGGAGGCGCTCGGGGGCGACGAGGCTCCCCTTCTGCGCGACGTGCTTGCCCAGGCGCTCCCGCAAGGCTTCGTGCAGCAGGTGGGTCGCAGAGTGGTTGGCGCGGATCTGCGCGCGGCGCGCGACGTCGATCTGCAGCTTCACCGGATCGCCGATCTTGATCTCGCCCGCATCGATCGTCGCGTTGTGGACGAAGACGCGTCCCAGCTGCTTCGACGTGTCGCTGACGGTGGCCCGCAGACCGGCGTCGTTCGAAATCTGCCCGGCATCGCCGACCTGGCCGCCGCTCTCGCCATAGAAGGGCGTCTGGTTGACGACGATCGACACGTTGTCGCCCGCGGTCGCCGTGTCGACGCGCGCACCGTTTTTGACCAGTGCGACGACTGCGCCCTCCCCGGTGTCCGACGCATAGCCGAGGAATTCGGTCCCGCCGCTGGTCTCGGCGATGTCGAACCAGATGTCGTCCGACGCCTTTGCGCCCGACCCCTTCCACGCGGCCCGCGCGGCGCGCTTCTGTTCGGCCATCGCGGTGTCGAAACCTTCGCGGTCGACGGTGATGCCGCGTTCGCGCAGCGCATCCTCGGTCAGGTCGTAGGGGAAGCCGAACGTGTCGTAGAGCTTGAACGCGGTCTCCCCGGGGAGCGTGCCCTCGGTCATGTCCGCGGTCGCCTCGTCGAGCAGCTTCAGCCCCTTGTCGAGCGTCTGGCGGAACCGAGTCTCCTCCTGCTGCAGCGTCGCTTCGATCAGCGACTGCGCGCGGAACAGCTCGGGATAGGCTGCCCCCATCTCGGTGACGAGCGCAGGCACCAGCCGATGCATCAACGGCTCCTTCGCACCGAGGATATGCGCATGCCGCATCGCGCGGCGCATGATCCGGCGCAGCACATAGCCGCGGCCCTCGTTCGCGGGGAGCACACCGTCCGCGACCAGGAAGCCCGCGGTGCGCAGGTGGTCGGCGATCACGCGGTGGCTGGCGGTGTTGGCGCCGTCGGTCGCGGTGTGCGTCAGCGATCCGCTCGCGGCGATCAGCGCCTTGAACGTGTCGGTGTCGTAATTGTCGGTGACGCCCTGCATCACCGCGGCGATGCGCTCGAGCCCCATGCCGGTGTCGATCGAGGGTTTGGGCAGGTTGCCGACGATCTCGTTGTTCGCCTGCTCATATTGCATGAACACGAGGTTCCAGATCTCGACGAAGCGGTCGCCATCCTCGTCCGGGCTGCCCGGCGGGCCACCGAAGATATGGTCGCCATGATCGTAGAAGATCTCCGAGCACGGCCCGCACGGCCCGTTCTCGCCCATCGTCCAGAAATTGTCCTTGGTCGGGATCCGGATGATGCGGTGGTCGGGGAGGCCGGCGATCTTCTTCCAAAGGTCGAACGCCTCGTCGTCGGTGTGGTAGACGGTGGCGGTGAGCTTGTCGGGCGACAGGCCCCAGTCGCGCGTGAGCAGCGTCCAGGCGTTCACGATCGCCTGTTCCTTGAAATAATCGCCGAACGAGAAATTGCCGAGCATCTCGAAGAAGGTGTGGTGCCGCGCGGTATAGCCGACATTGTCGAGGTCGTTGTGCTTGCCGCCGGCGCGGACGCATTTCTGGGAGGACGTCGCGGTCGAATAGGGGCGCGATTCCTGGCCGGTGAAGACGTTCTTGAACGGCACCATGCCCGCGTTGACGAACATCAGCGTGGGATCGTTCTGCGGCACCAAAGGCGCCGAGGGAACGATGGTGTGGCCTTCACGCGCGAAGAAATCGAGGAAGCCGCGGCGGATGTCGTTGGTCGAGGTCATGCGCGGGACTTAGGCGAGCGACGCGGTTCGCTCAAGTGAGGTGTGGGTGCGACAATCGGACGCCGAGGTGTTTCCCCGCGAAGGCGGGGACCCAGACTGGGCTCCCGCCTTCGCGGGAGAACAAGTAGGTCAGCCGCAACACCACCCCCTCACTTCCCCGGCGAAGGCCGGGGCCCAATTAGGACACGCTCATGACTACGCGCAGCGCTCCGTTACCCCGACCTTTCCAATTGGGCCCCGGCCTTCGCCGGGGTGGTTTGGGGGTAGCTGCCCCTACCCCAGCGGCGCGTCGATCGACTTCGGCGGCGTACTGAACCACTTCGGCCCCGCGTCGGTCATGTGGAAGCAATCCTCGATCCGCACCCCGAACTTGCCCGGCGCATAGATCCCCGGCTCGTCCGAAAAGCACATGCCCGCCGCGAGCTTCGTCGTCTCGCCGTGGACGAAGTTCACCGGCTCGTGCCCGTCCATCCCGATCCCGTGGCCGGTGCGATGCGACAGGCCTGGGAGTTTGTACCCCGGTCCCAACCCGAGCGATTCGTAGTGGCGCCGCACCGCGTCGTCGATGCTGCCCGCCGCAACACCGATCCTCGCCGCGGCAAACGCGACCTGCTGGCCGCGCGCGACCTGGTCCCAGGTCCGGCGCTGCTCGGCGTTGGCGGTGCCGTGCACCCAGGTGCGGGAGATGTCGGATTGATAGCCCTGCACGGTGCAGCCGCAATCCATCAGCACGACCTGCCCGGCCGCCACGCGGTGGATCTCGCGGCTGCCATGCGGATAGGCCGAGGCCTCGCCGACCAGCGCCATCGAGAATTCGGGTGCGCCGCCGAGTTTCCGGGTCGCCGCGGCCATCAGTGCGGAGATGTCGGGGCCGGTCATCCCCTTCTCCACTCGCGCGTGCGTCCAGCGATAGGCGGCGAGCGTGACCTCGGTCGCCGCATGCATCAGCGCGATCTCGGGCGCGGTCTTGATCATCCGGCAGCCGCGCACGACCGGGTTGGCGGACACCTGCGGCGCCCCCGGCAGCACGCGCGCCAGTACGGCGGCGGCGAAATAGCGGACATTCTCCTCGATACCGATCGGGCGGCCGCCCAGCGTGCGATCGCGCAGGAAGCCCGCGACGACGGCCATCGGGTTCTCGTCCTCCTGCCAGACGCGGACCTCGGCCGGGACCGCGAGCGTCTCGCGGACCGAGGGTTCCTCGAAGAACGGCGTGACGATGCACGGATCGCCCTCGACCGGCAGGATCGCGAGCGTCAGCCGCTCGCTGGTGTGCCAGCGCACCCCGGTGAAGTAGATCATCGACGATCCGGGTTCGATCACGACCGCGCCGATCCCCGTCGCTCTCATCAGTGCCTGCGCCCGCGCCAGCCGCGCGGCGCGTTCGGCAGCGTCGATCGGTTTCGCCGTGCCGGTGATGTCCGATAGCGCGGACAGGTCGGGCTCCGCCGCGCGCAGCAAGGCCGCGCTCGACAGCAGCGGAAGCGTGGCGGCGGCGACGAGGATGTGGCGGCGATTGGGGTATGGAGACATAAGCCGGGACGATAGGGTCCTTGACCGCGCGCCCGCAATCCCCTCCCTAGGCGCGACGTTTCTCGGGAGATCGATTTTGGCCAACCGCCTGACCCTCTATATCCTTATCGGCCTGGTGCTGGGGCTGGTGACAGGATGGGGGCTTCACGTCGCGATCGACGACGGCAGCGCGGCGTCGGCGGCGCGGCTGACCGAGATTGCGGGCTATGTCTCGATCATCACCACGATCTTCCTGCGCCTCATCAAGATGATCATCGCCCCCCTGGTGTTCTCGACGCTGGTCGTGGGCATCGCGCACATGGGCGACACCGGGGCGCTCGGCCGCGTCGGCCTGCGTGCGGTCGGCTGGTTCCTGTGCGCCAGCCTGTTGTCGCTGACGCTGGGCCTGATCCTGGTGAACCTGTTCCACCCCGGCGTCGGTCTGAACCTGCCGCTGCCGCCGGTCACCGCGTCGAGCGGAGTCGACCAGGCCGCGTTCGACGTCGCCAAGTTCGTCACGCACATCGTCCCTGCCTCGATGATCCAGGCGATGGCCGAGAACGAGATCCTGCAGATCGTCATCATGTCGCTGTTCGTCGGCGTCGCGATCACCGCGGTCGGCGAGAAGGCTTCCCCGCTCGTCCGCGCGATCGACGCGCTGGCGACCGTGATGCTGCAGATCACCAACTACGTCATGCGGTTCGCGCCGTTCGCGGTGTTCGCCGCGGTGACGAGCACGCTCGCCGAGCGCGGCCCCGGGGTGATCGGCGACCTCGGCTATTTCATGCTGACCTTCTATATCGGCCTCGCGCTGCTCTGGGCGCTGCTGATCGGCCTCGGCTTCGTGTTCATCGGCAAGCGGATGGGGCAGCTGGTCGGCTATATCCGCGCGCCGCTGCTGCTCGCCTTCACCACCGCATCGTCGGAGGCCGCCTATCCGCGGACGCTCGAGGCACTGGACCGGTTCGGGGTACCGCCGAAGATCTCGAGCTTCGTGCTGCCGCTCGGCTATTCGTTCAACCTCGACGGGTCGATGATCTACATGACGTTCGCGTCGCTGTTCATCGCGCAGGCGTACGGCATCGAGCTGTCGCTGGGGCAGATGGTGACGATGCTGCTGGTGCTGATGGTGACGTCGAAGGGCATCGCCGGCGTGCCGCGCGCGAGCCTCGTCGTGATCGCCGCGACGCTGCCGCTGTTCAAGATCCCGGAGGCCGGGCTGCTGCTGATCCTCGCGGTCGACCATTTCCTCGACATGGGGCGCAGCGCGACCAACGTGATCGGCAACGCGGTCGCGGCGAGCGTGGTGGCGCGCTGGGAGGGCGATCTCGATCCGCCCGAACCGATCGACATCGAGCCGCCGCATGCGCCGAGCCATGGGCTGAGCGGCCACGGCTGAGTTCACCGCCTAGGGCCACCCTCCCCCAACGTCATGCCAGCGCAGGCTGGCATCTTTCCGGGGCGGGTGCTGCGGCCTTCACGGGGAGACCCCAGCCTTCGCTGGGGTGACGGGGGACAGGTGACGGCGAGGATGGTCCGCCTCACGCGTAGGCGTACGGCCCACCCTTCGCGAGCGCTGCCTGGTATGCCGGGCGCGCATGGACCTTGGCCAGCCACGCGATCGTGGCGGGGCGCGACTGGTCCAGTCCGGCGCGGCTGCGTGCTGCCTCGAGCGGGAAGCTCATCATGATATCCGCGGCGGTCATCTGGTCGCCCGCGAACCACGGCCGCTGCGCGAGCTCGGATTCGATATAGTCGAGATGCACGTCGATCATCGGCTGGATCCGCTTCAGCGCGACCTTGCCGAACACCGGAATACGGCTGACGACGAGTTTGAGCAGCAGCGGCGGCATCAGCGAGCCTTCCGCATAATGCAGCCAGAACCGGTAGCGCAGCGCATCCGCGCGCTTCGCCGGCGCGCCGAGCCGCCCGTCCGCCTTGTCGACCAGATATTCGACGATCGCGCCGGTCTCGGCGATCGCGCCCAGATCGCTACCGGCACCCCCGCTCGCCCCGTCGGTATCCTCGATCACCGGCGACTTGCCGAGCGGGTGGACCTGTTTCAGTTCGGGTGGCGCGAGCATCGTCTTGGCGTCGCGCTGGTAGCGCTTGATCGTGTAGGGCAGCCCGAGTTCCTCGAGCATCCAGAGCACGCGCTGCGACCGGGAATTGTTCAGATGGTGGACGATGATCGTCATGGGTATGTCCTATCGGGCTGCCGGGGCGGCGCCGCCGTCGCGACGATGGTCGCAGACCGCGGCTGGTGGTGCAATGCACGGCACGGCCGTTAGGGTGCGAGTGTTCAGGTGCGGCCGTCGCAGGGGGCTTGGCATCCAATCTGCGTTATGGAAGTTTAGGACCTATTGATCGAGAATGAACCCATGTCAGGTGGCATGATCTGCCGAGTGGAGCGATTAGTTATGTGTAAGTCGGATCGTGCAAGCGAGTTGAGGAAGTTGACCGAACCGTTGACGCGGGCCTGCGACATCGCGGAAAGCCTGCAGGATTACGTCCTCGCCGCAAAGCTTTCCGATTGTATCGAATGGATACAATCATCCCGCTGCGGCGCACCGGACGGTCGCGACGGCTAGGCATGAAACCGACAGGGGCACGACGGACGGGACCATCGGGGTGGATGGTATGACGATGATCGGTCACTCGATCGGCGCCGAATCGGGGCTTCTGCTCACGATGGACAGCGCGGTCGCGGACTTCCTCCAACGCTCGAAGGCCCAGCTCCACGGGCTCACCTATACGGACATCACGCATCCCGACGATCGCCACGAGAATGTCAGGGGTGTCGGCCTGCTGTCGGTCGGCTCGGCGCCGTTGCGCCTGCGCAAGCGATATATTTTGCCCGGCGGCGGCTATGTCTGGGCGTCGGTTCAGGTCTCGAAACTCGATACCGGCCTCGACAAGGGCTGCCTGGTCGGAACGATCTTCAGTCTCGACCTCAAGGATTTTCGCGCGACCCCGGCCGATCTCTGGTCGGCGGCGAAGCGCCAGGCCCACCTGATGGCCGAGCGTAACGCGGTGCTGGGCGCGGACCTGTTCAACGACGGCGCCTGGTCGGTCCTGCTGGGCCTGTACATCGCCGAAGCCGAGGGCCGCGGGCTCGACGGTAGCGGCGACTGCGCGACCGCATGCGTCTCGCCGGTCTCCAGGGCGAAATGGCTGCGTGCGCTGCATTCCTGCGCGCTGGTCGAATTCGCCGGGCGCCGGGAAGACCAGCCGCAACTCACCCAGCGCGGGCTCGAACGGGTCGAAGGGCTGCTGACCAAGACGCTCGTCCCGGCGGTCCTGCCCGACGCGCCCGCCGACATCTAGCGCCCGACGCGCGCGCTAGCGTCCGGCGCGACGCCAGCGCCGGAACAGCCCGCGCTTGTCGAGCGATTCGAACATTTCCTCGGGCCCCTCGGGGTCCAGCACCTCGTTGTCTGCGAGCCACGCCTCGACCGCGGTGAGGTCCGGGACCTCGTACGGCCGCAGCGTCTTGCCCTTGCCCCGCAGCTGCTCGATCGTCCCGATCAGCGAGCCGGTCTGCGCGATCGTCGTGGTGACCAGGTCGCGGTCGACGCCGAGATGCTCGGCGATCAGCCCGTCGCGGATCGTCGCGATGCAGGCGCCGGTCGCCGCATCCGACGCACGGAATGCGAGGTCGCATTCGGTGTCGAGCCGCAGCGATCGGTTGTTCATGTTCGACGAGCCGAGCCGGAACACGTCCTCGTCCGCGATCAGGATCTTGGCGTGGCAATAGATCGCCGCGCCGCCGGCGGTGTAGGGATGATACATGCGCAGACGCTTGTGGACGTCGCGGTGCATCAGCGCCGCCATCAGCCGGGCGCGCGCGGTATCCATCGCGAGCGGCTCGAGCCACCCTTGCGCGGTTTCCGGGTTGATGATCACGATCTCGGGCCCGTCGGCCTCGTCGAGCCGGCGCGCGACCGCCTCGGCGATCCGCCGCGACGCGAAATACTGGCTTTCAATATAGAGGTGCCGCCTGGCGCCCGCGATCTGCGCCATGAACAGCGCCTCGCTCTCGTGCACCGGCACCTGGTCGGGCATCTCGGGCTCGGTCCGCGCGATCGCGATCTGCTGCCCCTCGAAATCGACCGGCAGGCCCTCGGGCCAGAATTCGTCGCCGGGCGCGGCCTTCGCCATCGGCTTGCCGCCCGCGAGCTGCCAGCGGCGGCGGAACAGTTCGCCGAGCGCGACCGCGACCGGCCCCTCGACCGCGCTGATCGCGTCGTGCCACGGCTTGTACGGCTTGCCCGACGGCTGGACGCGGAGCGGATTGTCGTCGAGATGCTCGCGCGTGTCCCAGCGGTCGCCGGTCATGTCGATCCCGCCGCAGAACGCGAAGCTGTCGTCGATGATGACGATCTTCTGGTGATGCGACGCACCCGTCGGATGGTGGCCGTCGAGCTTGGTGTGGATTCGCTTGTGCTGCATCCACTTCATCATCGTGAAGATCGTCGAGCCGCGGAACAGCGACTTGATCGCCCCGGTATCCCAGCGCAGCAGGAACACCTCGAGATCGGGCTCGCGCTCGACCAGCCAATAGATGAACGCGCCGAGCGTGGTCGGCTCGCCGGGCCGATCGACGTTGGGCTCCAGGTCGATCCGCGCGTCGAAATCCCAGCCGATCAGCATGATCCGGCGTTTCGCGCTCTTCATCGCGACCCGCGCGTGGCGGAAATAGTCCTCGGCATCGACGATCACGGCCATCCGCCGTGCGCTCTCGATCCGCCAGCATTCTTTTCCGACCTGCATCGACGTCCCTTTGCCGGCGCATGCGCCACTGTATCAGGCACGCGCACGCGCGACCTGTATCGGCGGCGCTCGCGCGCCTATCTATGCCGGACGATGCCCGATCGCGCCCCTCCTACCTCCCCACCCGTCCAGCGCAAGATCATCCATGTCGACATGGACGCCTTCTACGCCTCGGTCGAACAGCGCGACGATCCCTCGCTGAAGGGACGCCCGGTCGCGGTCGGCGGGTCGCGCGCGCGCGGGGTGGTCGCGGCGGCGAGCTATGAGGCGCGGGTGTTCGGGGTGCGCAGCGCGATGCCGTCGGTCACCGCGATCCGCCGCTGCCCTGACCTGGTGTTCGTCCGCCCGCGGTTCGAGGTCTACAAGGCGGTGTCGGACCAGATCCGCGCGATCTTCGCCGACTACGCAGCGCTGGTCGAACCGCTGTCGCTCGACGAGGCGTATCTCGACGTCACCGAGGATATCCGCGGCCTCGGCTCGGCCAGCGCGATCGCCGAGGAAATCCGCGCGCGGGTCCGCGAGACCACGGGGCTGACCGCGTCGGCAGGCGTCAGCTACAACAAGTTCATCGCGAAGCTCGCGTCGGACCAGAACAAGCCTGACGGCATCTGCGTGATCCCGCCGCACAAGGGCGCGGCGTTCGTCGCGTCGCTGCCCGTCAAGCGCTTCCACGGCGTCGGGCCGGTCACCGCGCAGAAGATGGAGCGGCTCGGCATCCTCTCGGGCGCGGACCTGCGCGATCGCCCCCTCGCCTTCCTCCAGGCGCATTTCGGCAGCTACGCGGACTATCTCTACCGCGCCGCGCGTGGCGAGGATCACCGCCCGGTCCGCTCGAACCGGATCGCCAAGTCGGTCGGCGCGGAGCGGACGTTCGAGACCAACCTGACCGAGCGCGCGGACTTGCACGAGGGGCTCGACCGGGTCGCCGACGCCGCCTGGGTACGGATCGCGCGGCACGACGCGCGGGGGCGGACGGTGACGCTCAAGCTGCGCCATGCCGATTTCCGCACGATCACGCGTGCCAGGTCCTTTACGTCTGCGGTGCCCGACCGGGCGGCATTCCTGGCGGCGGGGATCGAGTTGCTGGCACCGCTGCTCCCGGTGCCCGACGGCGTGCGGCTGCTGGGGCTGACGCTGTCGGGGATGGTCGGCGACGACGAGGACGAGCAGCCCGGGTTGCTGCTGTAGAGCAGGGGCGCTCGGTTATCGCCCCTCCACCCCGGCGAAGGCCGGGGCCCAATTGGGACACGTCCGGAAAGGCGGACGGCCCTCCGTTACATCGACCTTTCCAATTGGGCCCCGGCCTCCGCCGGGGTGGAGGTTATCGGTGCACCCCCCTGCGACCTTTCGATGGACGCGCGTTAACCCGTTGTTTACCATCGGCTCCGGGTTACACTGCTGGGGGGCATGGGCATCGAACCGTGGTTCGTCATCGCGATTACGCTGAGCGTCACGGGCTATGCGATCTACCTCGCTGGCCTGCAGCGTCATCTCGTCGAGCCCAATCGCGCGTCGTGGCTGATCTGGAGCGCGGCGACGGGGATCGAGGCGGCGACCTATGCCGCGGTCAATCCGCACTCGCCGCAAAGCTATATCTTCGCGCTGTCCGCGATCGCCTGCGCGGTCGTGACGGTGGTGATGTGGCAGCGCTCGCGCTGGCGGGCGCCGACGCCGAGCGAGACCGTCTGCATGAGCGCCGCGTTCGCCGCGATCCTGCTCTGGGTCGCGTTCCACGAGACCTTCTGGGCACACATGCTGGTGGTCGCCGCGGTACCGGTCAGCTTCTGGCCGACCTGGGCGAGCGTGTGGGAGGATCGCGCGCGCGAACGCTCGCCGGCCTGGGCGCTGTGGACGCTCGGCGATCTCGCGACCCTGCTGCTCGCGGTGCGCAGCGGCGGGTCGGGGATCGGCGAATATGGTTATGTCCTCGTCGAACTGCTCTGCCATGCGAGCGTCTGGTTCATGGTCGGGCTCGCGACGATCAACCCGGTCCGCTCGCTCGGGCTGCGGCGCGGGCGCTTCTTCGTGCTCGACGCGTACCGGCCGACGGCGAACCTGTTCGCGGTCGGCGAGACGCATCTGGGCAAGGCGGTGTACGCCGCTTCGGGCTTTGCCGAGGGCGAGACGGTGATCCGCTTCTCCGGCCGGATGGTGCACGCCGCGCGCGTGCCGCAGCCGATGCAGGGCGCCGACGACCGCTACGTCCAGGTCACCGCGGACCGGTTCATGGGGCCGTCGGGACGGATCGACGACCTGATCAACCATAGCTGCGCGCCGAACACCGGGCTGCGGTTCGGCGAGGACGGCGTGTTGCTGGTCGCGCTACGCGACATTCCGGCCGGCGAGGAGATCGCCTGGGATTATTCGACGACGCTCGGCCCCGATGCCTGGGCGATGCCGTGCGCCTGCGGCAGCGCGGATTGTCGCGGGCGGATCGGCGGGTTCGCGACGTTGCCGGACGAGCGGCAGCGCTGGTTCCTCGAGCGTGGTCTGGTCGCGCCGTTCCTGCGCGAAATCCCGATGGAAGCCGTGCGCGCCGCATGACCGTTCCCCCGCGAACGCGGGGGCCCAAGAAGTCGCTAGCGTTGCCATCAATAACCCTGGGCTCCCGCCTTCGCGGGAGAACGGTGTGGCCTCACGCCGCCTCCGCGACCGCCTCATCCACCCCGCGCAGCGTCAGGATCGCCACCGCGCCCATCCCCTTGCCCTCGCTCTCGAGCCGGAGCGTCCCCTCCATCGCGTTCATCGAATTGGCGCACCAGTGCAGCCCCAGCCCGCCCGACTTGTGCGCGCGGGTCGAGAAGCCGCGCTGGAACAGCGTGGCGGCGACCTCGGGGGTGAACCCCTCGCCGTCGTCGCGGATCTCGATGACGACGCGGCCGCCCTCCTCGCGGACTGCGGCGGCAATCATCCCGCTGCCCGCACCGCGCGCGACGATCGATTCGGCGGCGTTGCCGAACAGATTGCCGATCACCTGGCTCAGGATCACACGGTTGGCCATCACGCGGTGCGTGTCGCCGGGGAAGCTGAACGCGATCGAGACGCCCTGCGAATAGCGCGCGATCGTCGCGTTGCGTGCGATGATATCGGTGATGTCGCAGACCTCCAGCGTCGGGCGTTCGTGCGCTGCCTTCTGCTGCTGCCCGATGATGTCGAGGACGTGCGCGAGCGCCTCGCGCCCGACGCCCAGTTCGCGGCGCGTCGCCTGGCGATCGTCGTCCTGCGCCTGCACCGCGGCGGCGACGAACGCGGACAGCTTCCGGCGGCGCGCCGGCGGCATGTCGTCCTGCGCGAGTTCGGCGACGGCGCGGTCGATCGTCGCGCGGTCGATCGGCGGGGGCTGCGCGATCCCCTGGCTCAGGATCGTGCTGATCGGGTTCAGCGCGTTGCGGACGTTGTGCATCACCGCGACCGCGCTCTCGCTGCGCCCCAGGTCGAACGACTGGACCTCGATCTGTTCGCGCAAATCCTTCAGCTGGCGCAGCATCGTGTTGAAGCTCCGGCCCAGCGAGCCGATCTCGTCGCCGCGCTTCTCTTCCTCCAGCAGCCCGAGCGATCCCGACGCGCTGACGCGCTGCATGTGGCTTTCGACCCGGTGCAGCGGGCGCAGGACGAGCTGCTCGATCAGCCGCCGCAGCACGATCAGCACCAGCAGCAGCAATATCGTCGATCCCGCGACCGCGAGCATCAGCATCCGGCGCCCGAGCCGCGACACGTCGCGCGGGACGCTGAACCGCGTCGCCGCAACCGCATGGCCGTCCGCGCCGATCATCGGCACCGCGATCGACAGCGTCCGGCTGTCGGGGGTCACGACCTCGTCGTCGCCCGTCGCGGTCAGGTCGATCCGCGCGCCCAGCTGCAACAGGTCGGCAATCTGTTTCGAGCTGATCACGCGCGCCATCAGCACATAGCCGCGCGGCGTGCCGCTGCCGTCCGACCGCCGGACCTGCGCGACGCCGATCGCCGCGACGCTGGTGCCGACGCGCGCATAGAAGCCGCCCGAGTTCCGGGCCCCAAGCACGCGCGGCAGGTCGGTCCGCGCGATCATCGCCAGCAGCGCCGCGCGCATCGCAGGCCGCTCCGCCCCGGACGCCGGATCACGCCAGCGCGCGATGACGATGCGGCGATCGGGCGCGACATAGGCCATGCCGTGGACGCCAATATTGCTCATCGCGAGCGGCGAGAAGCTCTCGCGCTCGAACGTCGCGCTGGGGTTCGCCATGTAGTCGTACGACGCCGTCCAGTCGCCGTAATCGCGGACCGCGCTCTCGACCTTGGCCTGGAACTCGGCGAGCGCGGCGCGGGTGCGCTCGACATGCCCGGCGATCGCCCTGGTCTCGAGTTGCTCGAAGCTCGGCGTGATGATGCTCGCGAGCAGCAGCGAGATGCCGATCGCGCCGATGATGCCGACCGCGGTCATGATCATCACCAGCTTGGCGCCGAGCGACGCCGGACTCGGCAGGCGCGTCACGCTGCGCATCAGCCCTGAGTCCCGGTCCTCATGCTGCTGAGCAGGTCGCCATCGGTGTCGTCCTCCCCGCCGATGAACCGCGTCGCCGCCATCTCGGCCGCGAGGTCGGCGGTGACGGGGCGCGAGAAGAAATAGCCCTGGAGATGGCTGGCGCCCGCGAGCCGCAGCGCCTGGACCTGGACCTCGGTCTCGACGCCTTCGGCGATGATGCCGAGCCCCAGCGCGCGGCCGAGATGGATGATCGAATGGACGATCGCCGCGCTCTCGCGCTCGCGGCCCATGCCGTCGATGAACGACTTGTCGATCTTGAGGCAGTCGAGCGCGAACTTGCGGATGTTGTAGAGGCTCGAATAGCCGGTGCCGAAATCGTCGAGCGCGATGCGGAAGCCCATCTGGCGCAGCTTGTACAGCGTGTCGGCGGCGCGCTCGGCATCGTCGAAGATCGCGGTCTCGGTGATCTCGATCTGCAGCCGCGCCGGCTCGATCCCTGCGCGCAGGACGCTCTCCATGATGTGGCCGACGAAATTGTGCCGGCGGAACTGGCGCGGCGAGAAGTTGACCGAGACATATTGCCCCGGCCACTGCTTCATGACGTCGAGCGCCTGCGTCAGCACCCAGTCGCCGAGTTCGTGGATGAGGTTCGACTCCTCGGCGATCGGGATGAAGGTGGCCGGGCTGATCGGGCCGTATTCGCGCGTATTCCACCGCACCAGCGCCTCGAAGCCCACGACTTCGATCGCCGCGCCCGACACGATCGGCTGGAACACCAGGCTCAGTTCGCCCTTGTCGATCGCCTGCGACAGCCCGCTCTCGACGCGGCGGCGGAAGCGGATGCCCTCGTCCATCCCCTCGTCGAACAGCCGGACGATCCCGCGGCCGCCGCGCTTGGCATCGTTGAGCGCCAGGTCGGCGCGGCGCATGACATCGTTGGGATCGCCGCCCTGCCCGCCCTGCGTGACGACGACGCCCGCCGACGCGCCCGCCTGTACCGAATTGCCGAACACTTGAAGGCTGACCGAGCAGGCCGCGATCACGCGGTCGCAGGCCATCACCGCGGCATCCTCGCCGGGCGTCGCGAACAGGATGCCGAACTCGTCGCCGCCGAGCCGCGCGACCATCGCTCCCTCGGGCGCGGCTCGGCCGAGGATCCCGCAGATCTCGCGGATCAGCGCATCGCCGGCCAGATGCCCCAGCGTGTCGTTGACCAGCTTGAAGCGGTCGAGGTCGATCATCGCGGTCGCGAACATCTCCTCGCTCCGGGTGCGCTCGGCCAATGCCCGGACGAAGGCGAGCCGGTTTGGCGCGTCGGTCAGCGAGTCATGCGTCGCGATGTGGATCGCGCGGCTTTCGTTGGCGGCGAGCTCGGCGCCCTGTTCCTCGAGCTGCACGATCTGCTCGGCGAGCGCGGTGCGTGCGCGCGCGAGCTCGCGGTCCACCGCCCAGCGGCTCGCGAGCGCGGTCGCGGTCTGGACGATCTCGGCGACCTCGAACGGCTTGGCGATGTAGAAAATCTTGTCCGGCGGGCCGGCAACCTTGCTGATCTCGATCGGCGAGAAATCGGAGAAGCCGGTGACGATGACGAGGTTGATTTCGGGGTCGAGCGCGCGGATCCGCTTGGCGGTCTCGCGACCGTCGATGCCGGGGGGCATGCGCACGTCGATGAACGCGACCGAGAAGGGATCGCCCGCCGCGAGCGCCGCTTCGACCTGCCCGACCGCGTCGAGCCCCTGGAGCATATGGACCAGCGTGAAGTCGGGGGCGGCGGCGGGGGCATCCCCCTCGTCGCCATCGTCGTCTCCGAACAGGTCGGCGGCCATCGCCCCCAGCGCATCGCCGCTGTCCGAACGCTGCCCGGCGAAGCTGCGCCGATAGCTGTCGTGCATCGCCGGCTCGTCGTCCACGATCAAAATGCGCATCGAATACCGCTCCTCGGCCGGCCGTCGCGCGTCCCTGACGGGGACGCAGACCGGCGTGTTCTGTCGGGAGCAAGAGGTAGCCGGGTACGGTTAAGGCGTCGTAAACGACGTTCCGTCGCGGTCGGCGAGCGCCTGTCCGCCGAGCACCACCGCGCCCAGCGGGCCGGCATTGCCGCCGAGCGACGGCGCCACGACATAGCTGTCGACGAGCGCGACGTCGGGCAGCGCGATATAGCCGTTGAGGCTGCGCGTCATCGCGGCGCGGACGCGCGGGAACAGATGCGACGCATCCATCACCCCGCCGCCCATCACGATCCGTCGCGGGATGCCGGTCAGCACCAGGGTGTGGAGCAATTGCCCGAGCGCGTGCGCGACGCCGTCCCAGACCGGATGGTCCGCCGGCGCCTCGTGCGCAGGATGACCGATCCGCGCGGCGATCGACGGGCCCGCGACCAGCCCTTCGAGGCACGCGCCATGGTACGGGCAATGGCCGATCCAGTCGTCGCCGGGAAAACGCACCGGACGGATATGCCCGAGCTCGCTGTGGGTGAGGCCATCGACCGGCCGCCCGCCCGCGATCAAGCCTGCGCCGACCCCGGTACCGACGGTGACATAGGCGATGTCGGCCAGGCCCTTCGCCGCTCCCCAGCGCGCCTCGGCGAGTGCGGCGCCGACGACGTCGCTGTGGAACCCGGTCGGCACGCCGTAGCGCCGCTGCAACCGCCCGGCGATGTCGGTCCCCGCCCAGCCGGGCTTGGGGGTCGAGGTGATATGGCCGTAATCGGCTGCGTGCCGGTCGATCGAGACCGGGCCGAAGCTGGCGATGCCGATCGCGACGAACCCGCTCCAGCGATCCAGCACCGCCTCGATCGCGGCGAGCGTCTCGGCGGGCCGCGTGGTCGGGATCCGCACCGTCTCCTCGATCGCATCGGGACCACGCGCAAGGATGCAGATGCATTTCGTGCCGCCAAGCTCGATTCCGGCGATCAATGGTCCCTCGGTCATGCGCATCTCCTTTTGCACCCGCTTCGGTCGGAGATCCGTCGCCGTCAAGCGCGGAACACGGAGAACCAACCTAGCGCGTCGCGGAGCGGGCGATCGCGTCGAACTCGGGCAATGCCGCGTCGAAATAATGGAGCGCCGCGCCGTCGAGCGACGCGCAGTAGAATCGCGCGTCGACCACCGCGAGCACCGCGCGGCCGCGCCGCCGGACCTCGTCCGCGCCGACATAGGCGAAATCGAGTTGCAGCCCCGCGGTGCCGACAAACCGCACCGGCACGACCGCGCGCGTTTCGAACAGCACGGCGCCCGCGCGGATCCGGTAATAGCTCTCGATCATCGCGACGAGGTCCTCGGGGCTCATCGTCGCGCGGAACACCGGGACCTTCCGGTCGGCCCTGTGCCGCTGCCTGACCATCGCCCGGCCATCCGGAAGCCCGCCGAGAAACGCGATCGTGTCGAGCGTATCGCCGTTCTGGGTCCAGCGTTCCTCCCAGGGACTATCGTGCTTGCCCCTTGGGATCCTGTTCCAGGCGATACCCGGACGGACATGCAGGCTCCGCTTCGCAACCGCGACGGTGCCCGGCGAGACGAGCGTGTATCGCGGCGCACACGCCCCGGGCACGAGAAGAAGCACGACGGCGGTGACGCGCATGCCGATCCTCATGGTGCGAGCGCACCGCGGATCATCGCCGCGTCGGCCGCTCCCGGTTTGCGCTCGAGATAGCGAGCGAGCGATGTCCGACCGCCCTCCGCATCACCCGCCTTGACCAGCGCATACCCATGAGCGCGCCACGCCTCGGGCGGCGCGTCGTCGCTCGCGACCGCACTGGCATAGGCGGCCGCCGCTCGCGCAGCATCACCCGGCTCGTCGCGCAGCCGGTACGCCTCGCCCTCGCAATAGCGCAGCGTGCCGTCCCATCCGTCCCGCGCCAGGGCATGGACGAGATACAGGCTGACGCCGGGATCGTTCATCTTGATCTGCTCGTCGAGCAGCGCCGCGCGCAGCGGCGCGACCGCATCGCGCCACGCGTCGCGGCCCCCGTCATAGCGACGCGGCGGTACCGACGCTGCTTCCAGCTCGCGCGCCGAGGCCGACAGGTCGAGCATCCGTTCCTGGTTGGGCGGATGGCTCGACATCGCCGATCGCGCGGCGTCGCGGTAACGCTTGCCACGCGCGCGCGCACTGGCGCGGCGCTCCTCGATCACCTGCTGCCACATCGCCGCGGCAGCACCCGGCGGATAGCCCGCTTCCTCGATCAGCCGGACGCCGTACGCATCCGCCTCCGCTTCCTGGGCGCGGGTGAAGTGCATGATCGACAGCACCAGCGCGCCGTTGATCGCGTTGGCGACGTCGATCCAGGTCCGCGGATAGGCACCCGCTGCCGCCGCGACCCCCGCCACCAGTCCCGTCGTCGCCCCAACGAACGCCATGATCCCGGTCTTGGTCCGCCGGTCGCGCCAGCGCTGCAGCGAATGCCGCCGCAGATAATGCGCGCATTCATGCCCCAGCACGGTCGCGAACTGCGCCTCGTCGCGACATCGCGCGAGCAGCCCGGTGTTGACGATCATCATCCCGTTCGGCGCCATCGCGGCGTTGAACGCGGGGTCGTGGAGCAGATACACCCGGGCTTCGTCGGCGCGGGGGCCGAGCAGCCGCGCGATCACGCCCTCGGTGTAGCGCTGCATCGCCGGCGATCCGAGCAGCCGGTTCGACGAGGCGATCTCGGTTTCTAGCTTGGCAAAGTCCTGCCACATCCCGCGCTCGTCCGCGTCGACCGGACGATAGCCGGGCCCGACCAGCGCCTGCATCGCAGCCGGGTGGATGCGCTCGGCATGCGCGACGCCGGCGAGGGCGCAGCTGCACGCCGCGCCGGCGATCACCGCGCGACGCGACGTCATCGTGGTGCGATCGGTGCGGGTCGGCCCGGCTTCATCCGGTCGAGCAGGCGGTCGATCATCCGCTCCGCGCCCGCCGGATCGCGGATGTCGCCGACCCCCGACGCCAGCGCGTCGAACCAGACGATCTGCCCGGTCCTGAGATCGACGAGCGAGGCGAACGCCGCCTGCCGCCCGCCATGCGCGACGACGCAGAAGCCGACCGCGCAGCCCAGAATGCCGAGCGCCTGCACCGCGACCCGGCCCGAACTCGCAAAACTGTCTTCGGCATGCAGGAACAGCGCATAGTCATAGCCGGTCGCGCGCCCGAACCGGACCGCGTCGTCGCCGAGCGTCCAGTCGAACCGCCCGCGCTTGGTCGGCAGCGCAGGGCCGCCATATTTGTGGGTCCGGATGGCGAGGCCGACCGCGTCGTGCAGCCGGTCGAGATCGGCCACCGCCGCCGGGGTCGATCCGGTCACCTCGCGGGTCGCGACGACGGTGATGCTGCCGCCCCGCCCGGCCTGCTGCCGTTCGATCGCGCGCAGGATGTTGGCGCGCGCCGCCATCGTCCAGTCCTCGCGCGGCTCGACGGCGCCTCCCGCGGTCAGCAGCCCGACCGAGACGTCGGGGCGCATGACGATCAGCCGATACGGCCCCTCGGGCGGCCGGAACCCGATATCGGCGATCTGCTTCGCGTGCGTGCAGCCCGCCAGCGCGACCACAGCCAGGACCGCGCCGCGCATCCGCTTCGTCATCCCGGCCCCCTTGTGCATGCCCCGGTCGGGAAACTGCGCCTCCGACCGACATGCGCATAGCGAAACCGGATCGAAAACCGGCTGGATCGGTTACACCGTCATGACCGACCATCAGGCCGGTCCCGTAACAACTCCAGCAGACAGGATCTCCGATGGCAAAGAAGCCACTCAAAGTCGCCAAGACGCCCGCCGATGCCGAAGCGCAGCCGCAGTACAAGGTCGAGTATCGCGAGATCCAGCCCTATGGCTCGCTCAAGAGCCTGCCGATCGCGCTGGAGGACAATGCGCGCGCCCAGAGCGTCGCGATCCTGAACCAGGTCCTCGCCGACACGATGACGCTGCGCGACATGTACAAGAAGCATCACTGGCAGATGTCGGGTGCGACCTTCTACCAGCTGCACCTGCTGCTCGACACGCACTACGAGGCGCAGGCCGAGCTGGTCGACATGATCGCCGAGCGGATCATGGCGCTGGGCGGCATCAGCATCGCGATGGCGCCCGACGTCGCCGAGATGACCCGCATCCCCCGCCCGCCCAAGGGGCGCGAGGACGTGCCGACGCAGATCGCGCGCCTCCTCGAAGCGCACGAGATCATCCTGCGCCAGGCGCACGAGGGTGCCGAGCAGGCCGACGAATCGGGTGACGACGGCACCAACGACCTGCTGGTGAGCAACATCATCCGCACCGGCGAGCCGCAGGTCTGGTTCCTGGCGGAACACCTCGCCGCGACCGAACTGCTGCGCGGCGACAAGTAAGACACTGTTCCCCCGCGAAAGCGGGGGCCCAGGCCTTCGGGCGTGATCGCTCGCTACCCTGGGCTCCCGCGTTCGCGGGAGAACACGCGAAGAAGTTATTCGACCGTCACGCTCTTCGCGAGATTGCGCGGCTGGTCGACGTCCGTCCCCTTCGCCACCGCGACGTGGTACGCCAGCAACTGCACCGGCACGGCATAAACCAGCGGCGCGATCAGCGGATGCACCTTGGGCATGGTGATCGTCGCGATGCACCCCTCGCCCGCCGCCTGGATGCCGTCATAGTCGCTGATCAGCACGACCTTGCCGCCGCGCGCCTGGACTTCCTGCATGTTGCTGACGGTCTTGTCGAACAGCGGTCCCGACGGCGCGATGACGATGACCGGGACATGCTCGTCGATCAGCGCGATCGGCCCGTGCTTCATCTCGCCCGCCGCATAGCCTTCGGCGTGGATGTAGCTGATTTCCTTCAATTTCAGCGCGCCTTCCAGCGCCAGCGGATAGTCGGTCCCGCGCCCCAGATACAGCACGTCGCGCGCGCTCGCGATGACACCCGACATCGCCTGGATCGCCTCGTCATAGGCCAGCGCACCGTTGAGCGCGGCGGGGGCTTCCGCCAGATGCCGCACGATGTCGCGCTCCTGCTCGGCGCTCAGCAGCCCCTTGGCCTTGGCGAGGTTCGCCGCGAGCGCTGCGAGCACCGCGAGCTGGCAGGTGAACGCCTTGGTCGACGCCACGCCGATCTCGGGGCCCGCATGCGTCGGCAGCAAGAGGTCCGCCTCGCGTGCCATCGAGCTGGTCGGCACGTTGACCACCACCGCGATCTTCTGCCCCTCGGCCTTGGCATGGCGCAGCGCCGCGAGCGTATCCGCGGTCTCGCCCGACTGGCTGATGAAGAGCGCGAGCCCGCCCGCCTCCATCACCGGCGCGCGGTAGCGGAACTCCGATGCGACATCGAGGTCGACGGGCACGCGCGCGAACTGCTCGAACCAGTATTTTGCGACCATCCCCGCATAGAAGCTGGTCCCGCACGCGACGATCGTCACGCGCCTGATGGTCGACAGGTCGAACTCGGGGATCGGCAGCGAAACCTCGCCCTCCATCCGCTTCAGGTACGAGCGCAGCGTCTGCGCCACCACGATCGGCTGCTCGTAGATTTCCTTGAGCATGTAATGCCGGTGGTTGCCCTTCGACACGAGCTCGCCGGTGACGCCCGAGATCGTCACCGCACGCTCGACGGGCGCGTTGTCGCGGTCATAGACCTGCGCGCCATCGCGCGTCAGCACGACCCAGTCGCCCTCGTCGAGATACGCGATCCGCTGCGTCAGCGGCGCGAGTGCGAGCGCGTCGGAGCCGAGATACATCTCTCCATCGCCGTGGCCGACGACCAGCGGCGAGCCCAGCCGGGCGCCGATGAGCAGGTCGGGATGCTGGCGGAACAGGATCGCCAGCGCGAACGCACCGTGCAGCCGCGGTAGCACGTCGCGCACCGCGGCGACCGGGTCCATGCCCGCCTCGACCTTCTCACTGATCAGATGCGCGACGACCTCGGTATCGGTCTCGCTGGTGAACACACGGCCGCGCGCGACGAGTTCCTCGCGCAGCGGCTTGAAGTTCTCGATGATGCCGTTGTGGACCACCGCGACCTCGTTGGTGGCGTGCGGGTGGGCGTTGTTGGTCGTCGGGCCGCCATGCGTCGCCCAGCGGGTGTGCGCGATCCCTGTCACGCCCGGCAGCGGATGCGCGGCGAGTTCGGTCGCCAGGTTGACGAGCTTTCCCGACGCGCGCCGCCGCTCGATCCCACCATCGTGATCGGTGGCGATGCCCGCCGAATCATAGCCGCGATATTCGAGCCGCTTGAGGCCGTCGAGCAAGCGCTCGGCGACGTCTTCCGTGCTGAGGATGCCAACGATTCCGCACATTTAGATACTACTCCGCAGATCGGGTGTCATTTCGCTGCCTTGCGTGCGGCCATGCGCTCGCGGAAGCGTTTCGCCCAGCCGGGCTTTTCCGTCTGTTCAGGCCGGACCAGGACGAGCGCGTCCGCCGCGACGTCGCGCGTCACGACGGATCCCGCCGCGACGATCGCACCCGCGCCGATCGAGACGGGCGCCACCAGCGCCGAATTCGACCCGATGAACGCACCCGCGCCGATCACGGTCTTCGCCTTGAAATAGCCGTCGTAATTGCAGGTGATCGTGCCCGCGCCGATGTTCGCGCCCGGCCCCACTTCGGCATCGCCCAGATAGGTCAGGTGGCTCGCCTTGGCGCCGTCGCCGAGCACCGCCTTCTTCATCTCGACGAAGTTGCCGACCTTCGACGCGACGCCCATCATCGCGCCGGGGCGAAGCCGCGCATAGGGGCCGACCTCGGCGCGCTCGCCGATCGCCGCGCCCTCGATATGGCTGAAGGCGTGGATCGTGGCGCGGTCGCCGACCACGGTGCCGGGGCCGAACACGACATTGGGCTCGATCACGACGTCGCGGCCGATCTCGGTGTCGTGCGCGAACCAGACCGTCTCGGGCGCGATCAGCGTCGCGCCTTCGGCCATCGCACGCGCGCGCCGCTCGGCCTGCCACGCGGCCTCGACCCCGGCGAGTTCGCCGCGGCTGTTGACGCCCGCGACCTCGGCAGCGTCGGTCTCGATCACCGCGGACGCCCGACCATCCGCCGCCGCCAGCATGACGATGTCGGGCAGATAATATTCGCCCGCCGCATTGTCGTTGCCGACGCGGTCGAGCAGACCGAACAGGTCGTTCGAACGCACCGCCATAAGTCCCGAATTACACAGCGTTTCCGCGCGTTCGTCGGACGTCGCGTCCTTGAATTCGACCATCTTGGCGATCCGTCCCGACGCATCGGCGATCACCCGGCCATAGGCACCCGGATCGGCGGGGCGGAAGCCGAGCACGACCGTCGCGGGCGCATCGTCGCCGTGCAGCCGCTCGACCATCCGCCGCATCGTCGCGGCCGACACCAAGGGCACGTCGCCGTACAGGATCAGTACGTCGCCCGAGAACCCAGCCAGCGCCACGCGCGCCTGCGCGACCGCGTGACCGGTACCGAGCTGCTCCGCCTGCAGCGCGGTCGCGATCCCCAGCGGCGTCACCGCCGCCTCGACCTGCTCGCGCCCCGCCCCGGTGACGACGACGGTCCGCGCCGGCGACAGCGCACCCGCGCTGGCGACCAGGTGCAGCAGCATCGGCCGCCCGGCGATCGGGTGCAACACCTTGTGCAGGTCCGATATCATCCGCGTCCCCTTGCCGGCGGCGAGGATCACGACGGCGAGATCGGCGGCAAGACCGGCGGGGGGGGCTGCGTCTGACATACCGACCGCGCTGCCACGAAAGCCTTGCCAATTCCATAGCCCGGCTGGCACGCGGGCCCGGATGACGCACTTTTCATTCGATATTGTCGGGTTCGACCTCGACGGCACCCTGCTCGATACCAGCGGCGACCTTGCCGCGGCGGTCAACCACGCGCTGGATTCGATCGGCCGCCCGACGCTGAGCGTGGAGCAGGTCAAGCCGATGATCGGCGGCGGCGCGCGGCACATGCTGGCGCAGGGCATGGCAGCGACCGGCGGGTGCGACACCGCGACGCTCGACCTGCTGCACGCGCGGCTGCTCGCTTATTACGAGGCGAACATCGCGGTGCTGACGCGGCCCTATCCCGGTACGCTCGACGCGCTCGACGCGCTGGTCGCCGGCGGCGCGAAGGTCGCGATCGTCACCAACAAGCTCGAGGCGCTGGCGACGCAGGTGCTCGTCGAGCTGGACCTGCTCGACCGCTTCGCCTGCGTCATCGGCGGCGACACGATGGGCCCGGGCAAGGCGAAACCCTCGCCGGCGCCGATCCACGAGATGATCCGGCGATCGGGCGGCGGGCGCACCGCGTTCGTCGGCGATTCGATCTTCGATATCGAGGCGGCGCATGCCGCCGGCGTGCCGGCGATCGCATGCAGCTTCGGCTTCCTCATGCAGCCGGTCGCGGAGCTGGGCGCGGATGCGATCATAGACGGTTACGACGAATTGTTGCCGACGCTCGCGAGGCTTGCCGCGTGAACCCGCGGACGATCTGGCTGTTCCGCGTGGCGCTGTTCCTCGCGGTTGCGGTCGCGGTCACGATGGCGCTGCTGCCGCAGCCGCCGCATCTGCCGATCGACAAGTTCGGCGACAAGTTCGCGCACATGCTCGCCTTCGCGACGATGGCGCTGCTGGCGGCGCTGGCCTATCCGCGCATCCGGCTGGTGCGGATCGGCGAGCGGCTGTCGTTCCTCGGCGCGCTGGTCGAGGTGATGCAGTCGATCCCGGCACTGCACCGCGACTGCGACATCCGCGACTGGGTGGCGGACACGATCGCGATCATCGCCATCCTGCTGGTGGTCGCGACGATCCGTCGACGCAGCACGATCGTCGGCAAGACGATCCACTGATCCCCCCTCCGTCATCCTGACGAAAGTCAGGACCCGGGGTTTCACGCGCGGCGCCCGGAACCCTGGGTCCCGGGTCAGGCCCGGACGGGAAGGGATTTGAGCGACGAGCTTTTTCGCCACTTCGTCCACAAATGCCGCGCGAGCATCGCCGGTGGCATCCGCAGCCAGTGCGACCGCACGTAGAAGGCGAACCGCGTGACCGGCCGCGTCGGCCGCCCCCAGCCGTCGCGTGCCAGCAGCCGGCGGAGGTAGAGGCGATCCACGCTCCGCGTCGCGACGCCATCGAACACCGACGCGCTCAGACGCAGCGCGCGCGCGACTTCGCCAGACAATCCGTGATGCACCGCCCGCTCCGCCAGCCCCTCGGTCCCGAACTCCTCGACCAGGCAGCGGATATCCCACAGGTTGCGCAAGCCGCCCGCGAGATCCCCATCGGCGAACAGATGCGCGGCGGCATGGACGATCATGTCGTTCGGGGTCAGCACCGACAGCCCGTTGCCGAGGTCGACGCGCGCCGCGATCAACGCCGCTGCATCCGGCGTCGGCCGCGCGGTGAGCGGCAGGATCGTGTGGTGCACGTCGATCATCCGGTCGCGCTCGCGGTGGATCAGTGGCGGCAACTCGTGCATCCAGCGCCGGTAATAGGCGTCGTCATAGGGATCGGGCTTCACCCATTCCCAGCCGGCGCCGAGCAACGCCGCCTCGACCGCGTCGAGATCGCCGCGCGGCACCAGGATATCGAGGTCCCCGATCGACCGCCCCTGCCCCGCGAGCATCCCTGCCGCCACGAACGCCGTTCCCTTCAGCAGAACGACCGGACCGCCGAGCGGCGCAAGCGCGCGCCGCGCCATCTCCGCCTCCCACAACGCCGCGCGGCGCCCCTGTTCGGCGCCCGCGCGTACATCCTCGAGGATACGCACGACCGAGGCCGGCATGGGCAGGCCCTGCAACCGGACGGCCAGCGTGCCGATCAGTTGTTCGGCCCGCGCCATCGTCAGCAACGCAGTCCAGCCGTCCGCATCGAGCGCCGCCGTCGTCGAGGGATCGGCGAGAGCGCGCGCCAGCGGCCAGGCGTCAGTCACAGCGCGTCCCACAACGCCTCTACCTGCGCCACCGCGCTTGCCCCGTCGGGATAATCGACCGCGAGCGACGGCACCGCGCCGATCAGCCTCGTCAGTGCACCGAAGCCGGCCTCGCCGAGCGCGACATAGTTGGTCGACGCTTGCGTCATCCGCACGAATGCCTCGGCAGGCGGGACCGGCCGGACCTCGGCCGCGAACCCATAGCGCGGGAACAGCAGCAGCGCCGGCGTCGCAGCCACGTCCATCGCCGCGATCGCGCGCGCGTCGGGGACCATGTGACGGATGTCGCCCTTGGGCGTGTCCGGCATCAGCGGCCCGAGCCGCGCATCAGGTCGCGCCGCGATCGCCGCCGCGATCCCCTCGTTCTTGAGGCTGATCAGCCGCGGAAAGGCGTGGACCAGCCCGGTCGCCGGATCGAGCAGCGCGAACTCGTCGCCCATGAACCGCCAGCCCCGCGCGGCGAGCAGGCTGGCGAGCGTCGACTTGCCCGCGCCCGATATGCCGGTCATCAGCAGCGCGCGCCCGTCGCGCTCGACCGCGGAGGCGTGCAGCAGCAGATAGCGCCGGCCGCCCAGCGCCATCTGCAGGTTCATCGCCATCTCGGCCGCGAGCAGCCCCTGCGACAGCGGCAACGGCGCGGCCTCGGGCAGCATATAGTCGCCGCCGATCTCGACCGACGGCCGGACAAACCGACGCCACGGCCGCCGCGCGAACAGCCGGACGGTGAAGTCGGGAACGTCGGGCCTGGGATAGTCGCGGTACAGCGTCTCCAGCGCGGCGACCGGCGCGCGCCAGTCGGATCCGACGCGGAACCCGATCGGACCGATGCGGATCGCGACCGCGTGCCTCATGCCGCGGCGACGAGTCCCGAGACGACGAGCTCGTCGAGCCGCGCCGCCAGCGCCTCGCGATCCCCGTCGGCGAGGTCGTATTCGACCGAGAGCGTCGCGAGCAGCGCGTCGAGCGTCATCCCCTCCTCACCCAGCGCGTGCAGGATCTGCGGCGCGGGTTCGGTCAAAAGATGCGTGATCCCCGACGCGTGGTGGAACACCGCCGTGAATTCATCGAGCGGCGCCACGAGCAGCGCGTCGGCGGGAGGGGCGCGGTAGATGGTCACTGCAGTCCTCCCCGTCATGCCGGACGTGTTCCGGCATTTACCGGTCCGCGTACCAATGGACTGTTTGGTTTGCGGCACGGTGGACCCCGGAACAAGTCCGGAGTGACGACGGACGGGACGGCCCTCAGCCGCGCGGCATCTGCAGCGAGGCGAAGCAGGTGAAGCCGCCCTGGCCGCGCTGCAGCCGGCGGATATAGTTCACGTACGCGCGGCTGCGGTCGGATTCGGTACCGGGCAACGTGCTGCCCGATGCCATCGCCTGCCTGACCTCATATCCCTTGAACGGGCGGCTCGCGGGCCGGAACGCACCCCGCGTCCCCGAGGCGACGACCCGTCCCTGCGGATCGATGAAGGATCCCGCACGACCCGGGTCGGGGACCGGGATCTCGCAGTTCAGCACCGATCCCGCGGTCTGCGCGAGCGCGGGGCGGATCGAGACGACCGCGCTGGCCGTGACCGCCCCCAGCATCAGCGCGCGACGCGTCGGCGCGCCCCCCGCATCCGGAGCAGTGGTGGCGCCATCGTCCGGGCCCGGTTCGGATCGAATTTCGTCGCTCATGATGCCCCTGCTACACGCCAGCCCTTTCATAATCCTGAAGCTATGACAAGGCAGGCCCGTGGCGGGCGCCACCGCCGTGCCGAACCGGGACGGGCTGGCGCTGCGTATACCGGGTATCGTAGGGGACGGCATGCTTTCCGGATTTGGCCTGCGCACCTTCTGGGCGATCGTCGTCGTCGTCGTCGCGGCGATCGCGGTGTTCGCGATCACGTCGGGCGTGCAGGGCGCGATCGTGACCTTGGTCGGCGGGATCGCCGCGGCGCTGGTCGCGGCCGGGACCGGCGACGATGCGTCCGAGATCGCGGCGGTGCCAGCCCCGCCACCGCCGTCGATCCTCGACGAGGTGCTCGACGCGATCATCGAGCCGGTGCTGCTGATCCGCGACGGCCGCGTCTCGATCGCCAACACCGCGGCGCGCGCGCTGCTCGGCCAGCACATCGTCGGCGACGACGCCCGCGTCGCGATTCGCCATCCCGCCGCCGCCGAGCGGCTGTCCGAGGCGGAACCGCTCGGGATCGAACGACCGATCGAGCTCGTCGGACTCGGCACCCGCGACCAGCGCTGGGAAATGCGCGTCGGCGAGGCGTCGGACGGCCAGCGCATCGTCCACCTGATCGACCAGACCGGCAACTATGCCGCCGAGCGGATGCGCGTCGATTTCGTCGCGAACGCCAGCCACGAGCTGCGCACGCCGCTCGCGTCGATCCTCGGCTTCATTGAGACGCTCAGCGACGAGGCGGGCGAGGATGCGATGGTCCGCACGCGCTTCCTCAAGGTGATGGACGACGAGGCGCAGCGGATGCTGCGGCTGATCGAGGACCTGATCTCGCTCAGCCGGATCGAGGCGGAGAAATACCGCTTGCCCGACCATCCGGTCGACCTGGTGGCGCTGGTCGCCGAGGTCCGCAGCGAACTCGCCGACGGTGCCGGCGCGCGCGGTCGCGATCTGGTCGGCGAGGTCGATACCGCGATCCCCGCAGTCTCGGGCGACCGCGTCCAGCTGTCGCAGATGCTCCACAACCTGATCGGCAACGCGATGAAATACGGTCGCGCGGGCACGCCGGTGACGGTATCGCTGCGCCGCGACGATTCGGGCATGGTCCGCCTGTCGGTGCGCGACGAGGGCGAAGGCATCGCCGCGGTTCACATTCCCCGCCTCACCGAGCGCTTCTACCGTGCCGACGCCGGCCGCAGCCGGTCGGTCGGCGGCACCGGGCTCGGCCTCGCGATCGTGAAACACATCGTCGAGCGGCATCGCGGTCGGCTCGACATCGTCAGCCAGGTCGGCGTCGGCACTACCGTCATGGTCATTCTGCCCCCCGCCAAAGTCGCTGTCACAAAAGGATAACATTACTGTCACACGGACGCGGTCGTGGACCGGTAGAGCCGATCCCGGAACGGGGATTTCAGTGCGGCGAGTTTTGGGTCTTGGAATGCTGGCGCTGGCGGGCTGCGTCGATCAGGCGAACGGCGGCGGCGCGGGCTCGCGCGACCAGATCGCCGCGGTCGGGTCCTCGACCGTCTATCCGTTCACGACGATGATCGCCGAACAGCTGGTCGGGAACGATCCCGACGCGAAGGCGCCGGTGATCGAATCGACCGGCACCGGCGCGGGGATGAAGCTGTTCTGCGCGGGCGTCGGCGCCGCGCATCCCGATATCGAGGACGCCTCGCGCCGGATGAAGGCGAGCGAATATGCCCAGTGCGCCAGGAACGGCGTGCGCGACATCCTGGAAATCCAGGTCGGCATCGACGGCATCGCGTTCGCCGAGGCGAAGAACGGGCCGAAGATGACGCTGACTCCGGTCGATCTCTACAAGGCGCTGGCGGCGAACCCCGGCGGCAAGCGCAACACCGCACGGGTATGGCGCGACGTGAATCCGGCGCTGCCCGCGGTGCCGATCCAGGTCTATGGTCCGCCCGCGACCAGCGGCACCCGCGACGCGCTCGCCGAACTCATCCTGACCAAGGGCTGCGAGGAGTCCGATCCGACCGCGCCCGGCCTCGCAAAGTCCGACCCCGAGGCGCACAAGGCGCTGTGCACCCGCGTCCGCGAGGACGGCGTCTATGTCGACGCCGGGGAGAACGACAATTTGATCGTCCAGAAGCTGCAGTCGAACCCTAATGCGATCGGCGTGTTCGGCTATTCCTATCTGGAGGAAAACAAGGACTCGGTGAACGGGGTCGCGATCTCGGGCGTCGCGCCGACCTATGCCTCGATCGCGGACAATGCGTATCCCGGGTCGCGGCCGCTCTATATCTACGTGAAGAAGGCGCATCTGACCGCAATCCCGGGGCTGCGGAACCTGCTGAAGCTCTATGCGGCGAACTGGGGCGCGACCGGGCCGCTGGTGAAGCGCGGGCTGATCGCCGCGCCCGCTGCGGTCCAGGCGCGCTCGGCGGCGATCGTGAAGAACGAGACCGTGATGGATCCGGCGGTGCTGTCGTGAGCTTCGTTCCACGCCTTTTGCTTCGTCATCCTGAACTCCTCCTCCGTCATCCTGAACTCGTTTCAGGATCCATAGCGCGGCAGATCCCACGGTCCGCGGCGCGTGCCGCCAGATGGATCCTGAACCAAGTTCAGGATGACGGGGCGTGTGGGACGGGTGTTCCGCGCTCTTCCGGAGGTGACGGGGTGCGTAGGGCCTCCGGTCCGCTCGATCTCGGAGGAACGACCGCCTGATGTCCGCGCTCGCCCTGCTCTTCCTCGTCCTCGCCCTAGGCCTCATCGGCTGGCTCACCGCACGCGTCCGCGCCACGCGGTTCCGCGTCGGGACGACCGCGCGGTTCAGTTCGCTGCCGGGCCATCACGGCTGGTTCGTCGCGCTGTGGACGATGGTGCCGCCGCTCGTCTTCCTGATCGCGTGGAGCCTGGTCTCGCCCGCGCTCGTCACCGACACGGTGCTGAACACCCCCGCCGCGGTGCAGCTTCCCCCGCCCGGCTTCGACCGCGCGTCGGTGCTGTCCGAAGCGCGCAGCCTTGCAGAGGGCCGCAGCTACGGCGCGTTCCACGAACTCGCGCGCACGCTGGCGCCCGCCTATGCCGCCGCGCAGGACCGGTTCGACTGGATCGCGACCGCGCTCGCGCTGCTGCTCGCCTTTGCCGGCGGCGCGTTCGCCTTCACGCGCGTCCGCCCCGGGTTCGGCGCGCGCAGCCAGGTCGAGCGCGTGGTCATGCTGCTGCTGCTCGCTGCCTCGCTGATCGCGATCCTGACCACCGTCGGCATCGTCGCCTCCCTGCTCTACGAATCGGCGCGCTTCTTCTCGGTCGTACCGATTACCGACTTCCTGTTCGGCACCCACTGGAGCCCGCAGGTGATCGACGCGCGCGATCCCGGCGCCTCGCTCGGCGCGGTGCCGCTGTTCTGGGGCACCTTCTTCATCGGCGCGGTGATCGCGATGATCGTCGCGATTCCCTTCGGCCTGATGAGCGCGATCTACCTGACGCAGTACGCCGCACCCGCGACGCGCAAATGGATGAAGCCGATCCTCGAGATGCTCGCGGGCGTGCCGACCGTCGTTTATGGCTATTTCGCCGCGCTGACGGTGGCGCCCGCGGTGCGCGACTTCGCGGTGTGGATCGGGATCAGCTGGGCCTCGTCGGAGAGCGCGCTCGCCGCCGGGCTGGTGATGGGCATCATGATCATCCCGTTCGTGTCGTCGATGGCGGACGATTCGATCGCCGCGGTGCCCTCGTCGATGCGCGACGGCAGCCTGGCCATGGGCGCGACCTCGTCGGAGACGATCCGCCGCGTGCTGCTGCCCGCAGCCCTTCCCGGCGTGGTCGGCGGCGTGCTGCTCGCGGTCTCCAGAGCGATCGGCGAGACGATGATCGTCGTCATGGCCGCCAGCGGCGTCGCCACGCTGACCGCGAACCCGTTTGCCAGCACCACCACCGTCACCAAGCAGATCGTCGACCTGCTGACCGGCGAGGCCGAGTTCGACAGCCCCAAGACGCTCGCTGCGTTCGCGCTGGGCCTGACGCTGTTCGTCGTCACCCTGCTCCTCAACATCGTCGCGCTGCGCGTCGTCAAACGGTACCGTGAAGCCTATGATTGAGACGCTCATCCCGCAGCTGCCGACCAGCGGTGCCGAGCCCGCCGAGCGCGTGCCGACCGACTGGACGACGCAGGCGATGCAGGCGCGCATCCGCCGGCGCTACGCGTCCGAACGCCGGTTCCGCTTCGCCGGGATGGCGGCGGTGTGGCTGTCGGCGGGGTTCCTCGCCTTCCTGCTGGTCTCGATGCTGAGCCAGGGTGCGACCGGGTTCACCGAAACCCGCGTCGCGCTGCCGATCGACTTCGCCGCGGCCAAGCTGCCGGTCGAGCCCGCACGGCTGCAGGGCCGCGGCGCCGACCTCGCGCTCGCCGCCGCCAACCTCGAAGGCGCGGTCGACAGCGCGGCGACCAAGGCGTTCGGCGAGGACGCCACCGACCTGCTGTCCGACGGCGCCTGGATGACCGTCCGCGACGCGATCAAGGCCGATCCGACTTTGCTCGCCCGCAAATCGGTGTTCGAGGTCCCCGTCGCCAGCCCGATCGACGTCGCCGCCAAGGGCCGCGGCACCCCCGCGGCCGAAGCGGTACTGGCGCGGCTCGAGGCGCGCGACGCGATCTCCAGCGCGCTCAGCCTGACCTTCCTGACGTCGGCCGATTCCACCGACGCGACGCGCGTCGGCATCTGGGGCGCGTTCAAGGGCTCGCTGCTGACAATGGCGGTGACCTTGCTGCTCGCCTTCCCGATCGGCGTGCTGTCGGCGCTCTATCTCGAGGAATATGCGCCCAGGAACCGCTGGACCGACCTGATCGAGGTCTCGATCAACAATCTCGCCGCGGTCCCCTCGATCATCTTCGGGCTGCTCGGGCTCGCGGTGTTCCTCGGCACGTTCGGGATGCAGCGCTCGGCGCCGATCGTCGGCGGGCTCACGCTCGCGCTGATGACGATGCCGGTGATCGTCATCGCCGGGCGCAACGCGATCAAGGCGGTGCCGCCGTCGATCCGCGACGCAGCCCTCGGCGTCGGCGCGTCGCCGGTGCAGGTCGTGTTCCACCACGTCCTGCCGCTGGCACTGCCGGGCATCCTCACCGGCACGATCATCGGCATGGCGCGCGCGCTGGGCGAGACCGCGCCGCTGCTTATGATCGGCATGCGCGCGTTCATCGCCGCGCCGCCCTCGGGGCTCGACAATCCCGCGACCGTGCTGCCGGTGCAGATCTTCCTCTGGTCCGATCAGGTCAGCCGCGGCTTCGTCGAGAAGACCTCGGCGGCGATCATCGTCCTGCTCGTCTTCCTGCTCGCGATGAACGGCGTCGCGATCTACCTCCGCAACAAATTCGAGACCCGCTGGTGATGCCACAGACTCCCAAGACTCCGAATTTCAAGATGACGGCGCGCAACGTCAGCGTCTCGTACGGCACCAAGCTGGCGATCAACGACGTGTCGATCGACGTCGACCAGGACGAGGTCACCGCGTTCATCGGTCCCTCGGGCTGCGGCAAGTCGACCTTCCTGCGCACGCTCAACCGCATGAACGACACCGTCGCCAGCGCGCGCGTGACAGGCGACATCAAGCTCGACGGGCAGGACATCTATTCCCCCGACATGGACGTCGTGCAGCTGCGCGCGCGCGTCGGCATGGTGTTCCAGAAGCCCAACCCCTTCCCGAAATCGATCTACGAGAACGTCGCCTACGGCCCGCGCATCCACGGGCTGGCGGGCACCAAGGCCGATCTCGACCGCATCGTCGAGAAGTCGCTGCGGCGCGCGGGGCTCTGGGACGAGGTCAAGGATCGCCTGACCGACAGCGGCACCGCGCTGTCGGGCGGGCAGCAACAGCGGCTGTGCATCGCGCGCGCGATCGCGGTCGATCCCGAGGTCATCCTGATGGACGAGCCTTGCTCCGCGCTCGATCCGATCGCGACCGCGAAGATCGAGGAACTGATCCACGAACTGCGCGGCCGCTACGCGATCGTGATCGTCACGCACAACATGCAGCAGGCGGCGCGGGTCAGCCAGAAGACCGCGTTCTTCCATCTCGGCACTTTGGTGGAGTACGGCAACACGTCCGACATCTTCACCAACCCGCACGAGGAACGCACCAAGGACTATATCACCGGCCGCTACGGCTGAGTGGAGGGACAAGCATGAACTCTCATACCGTCAAGGCCTTCGACAACGACATCGGTCGCCTGCGCGGGCTGATCTCGCAGATGGGCGGGCTCGCCGAGGATGCGATCGCGCGCGCGATGCAGGCGCTCGCGCGCAGCGACCTCGACCTCGCCGAACAGGTCCGCGCCGACGACAAGCGCATCGACGCGCTCGAGGCCGAAGTCGAGCGGCTCGCGGTGCAGATCATCGCGCTGCGCGCACCGATGGCGGTCGACCTGCGCGAGGTCGTCGCGGCACTCAAGATCGCCGGGCTGGTCGAGCGCATCGGCGACTATGCCAAGAACATCGCCAAGCGCGTGCCGATGATCGAGAGCGAGCACCGTATCGAGCCGATCTCGATCCTGCCCGCGATGGGCCGGATGGCCGGCGACATGGTCCGCGCGGTACTCGACGCGTTCGCCGCGCGCGACTTCGCCGCGGCGATGCGCGTGGTCGAGAGCGATACCGCGCTCGACGATTTCTACGACAGCATCTTTCGCACGCTCGTCACCTACATGGTCGAGAACCCGCGTACGATCAGCCAGGTCGCGCACCTGCTGTTCGTCGCCAAGAATCTCGAGCGGATCGGCGACCATGCCACCAACGTCGCCGAGATGGTCTATTTCGCCGCGACCGGCACCCAGATGGCCGACCGCGACCGCGGCGGCGAGCAGGAGCAGTAAGATGGCACGCGCACGGATGTTGCTGGTCGAGGACGACGCGGCGCTCGCCGAACTGCTGGTGTGGCATTTCAAGCGCGAGGATTTCGAGATCGCGCACACCCCCGACGGCGAGGAGGCCTTGCTGCTCGCCAAGGAGAAGGTGCCCGACATCGTCCTGCTCGACTGGATGGTCGAGGGGCTGTCGGGTCTCGAGGTCTGCCGCCGACTGCGCCGCGCGCCCGAGACGCAGAACGTCCCCATCATCATGCTGACCGCGCGCGGCGAGGAAGAGGACCGCGTCCGCGGGCTCGAGACCGGCGCCGACGACTATGTCACCAAGCCCTTCTCGCCGCGCGAACTGGTCGCGCGCGTCGGCGCGGTGCTGCGCCGCGTGCGTCCGGCGCTGGCGGGCGAGGCGCTCAGCTATTCGGACATCGAGATGGACACCGTCGGCCACAAGGTACGGCGCTCGGGCGAGGTCGTGTCGCTCGGACCGACCGAGTTCCGGCTGCTCAAGCATTTCCTCGAACATCCCGGCTGGGTCTTCTCGCGCGAGCGGCTGCTCGACGCGGTGTGGGGGCATGATTCGGACATCGAGGCACGGACCGTCGACGTCCACATCCGCCGGCTGCGCAAGGCGATCAACGTCGGCGAACGCCCCGACATCATCCGCACCGTGCGCTCGGCCGGCTATTCGCTGGATACGGGCGGGTAAGCCCTCCCCGGCTTACGCCCCCCCTTCGTCACCCCAGCGAAGGCTGGGGTCTCCCGTGGCAAGCGCGGGACAGGAGCCGCGAAAGACCCCAGCCTACGCTGGGGTGACGGTTGATGCTCGGAAGCTGCCAGTTGCTGACGAGACGCACCCCGACCCGCGAAGGAACGCCGGTTCCCGGCTGCGTACACACACCCCAAAAGAATCGCCTCCGAAACAAAGGACCCAAGTTTGCACTGGCGCGTTGGGGCGGGGTGCTAATGAACTAGCGCTAAGAATTTAAGGAGATACGCATGAAGTTCATCCTTCTCGCCGCAACGGCCCTCCTCGCCGCCCCGGTGATCGCGCAGACCGCGCCGCAGACGGCCCCGGCCGCCGATCCCGCGATGGCACCGCCGGCTGCCGACCCCGCAGCACCGTCGCCCGCAGACCAGGCCGCACCGGCCCCTGCCGCCGATCCGGCAATGGCACCGCCGGCCGCACCGGCTGCGCCTGCCGCTCCGATGGCGCCGGCGCCGATGGCCGCCGATCCGAACGCGCCGACGCCTGCCGGTGGCTACCAGCCCGCTGGCCCTGCCACCTCGGGCCCCGCAGCCCCGGGCGCGACCGTGCGCTTCCAGCCGGCACCGTCGCCCGATCAGGCCTATCCGGCTCCGGCGCCCAAGGCATCCTACCCGATCTGCAAGAAGGGCCAGTATGACGGCTGCATGCAGGGCGGTGGTGGCCGCAAGTCGAGCCGCCGCAAGTAAGCAGTCCCGCCGGCGGACGTGATCGTCCGCCGGCACGACCCGCGGTGAAAGGCGCCCTTCTCGCAAGAGAGGGGCGCCTTTCTGCTGCCTGCCACCTGAGCGACCAACCGGACGCGCCGCACTGTATGGTCAGCGCAATACACCGATGCTATGACGGCCCCGAACAGGGGGGGGCATCCATGTATAGCGAGAGCGATATCGACAATGCGGTGAGCGCGGGCGTGCTCACGCCGGCCACCGCGAACGCGTTTCGCAACCACGTCGCCGCCGCCCGCGAGACGCCCGCAGTCGACGAGGAGCATTTCCGGCTGCTGACCGGGTTCAACGACATCTTCGTCTCGATCGCCCTGGTCATCCTGCTGATGGCGGTCGGCCAGATCGGCGGCAGCATCGCGAGCGGCGTCGGCGCCGCGGCGGTCGCGGCGGTGGCATGGGGCCTCGCCGAATTCTTCACCGCACGGCGTCGCATGGCGTTGCCGAGCATCCTGTTGCTGCTCGCTTTCGTCGGCGGGATCGCTGGTGCTGCCAGCCTGTTCGGGATGGCGGTGATCGGCCACGATGGCTCCGACCGGGCGCAGGCGCTGGTCACGGCGGTCGCCGCGATCGCCGCGGCGGCGGGGGCCTGGGTGCATTGGCGCCGGTTCGCGGTGCCGATCACCGTCGCCGCCGGGGTGGCGTCGCTCGCTGGCCTCGCGCTGGCGCTGCTGCTCGCCGCGATCCCGTCGGCAAAGGGCGCGATATGGCCGCTGTCGGTGATCGCCGGGGTCGCGGTGTTCGCACTCGCGATGCGCTGGGACCTCAGCGACCGCGACCGGATCACGCGCCGCGCCGACGTCGCCTTCTGGCTGCACCTGGCGGCAGCCCCGATGATCGCGCATCCGGTGTTCCAGATGCTCGGCGTGTTCGGCAACGATATCGGCATCGGCACCGCGCTGATCGTGCTCGTGCTGTACCTGGCGTTCGGGTTCATCGCGCTGGCGGTCGATCGTCGCGCGCTGCTGGTCTCCAGCCTCGCCTATGTCCTCTACGCGATGTACGCGCTCATCAAGACCAGCGGCGCGGTCGAACTGAGCGCGGCGATCACCGGGCTGGTGATCGGCTCCGCACTGCTCAGCCTGTCGGCATTCTGGCAGCCGATGCGACGGCTGGTCATCGGCACCCTGGGCGATCTCGGCCGCCGGTTGCCGCCGGTACCGGTCGCGGTCGCCTAGTCGACCAGCTTCATCAGCCGCCGCTCGACCGGCGCGAGCACGGGGCCCAGCTCGTGCCCCCGCTTCAGGACCATCCCGCCTTCGCCGAACAGCGCCCACATGCCCTGGCGGTTACGCAGGCTGGGGCGCTTCTCGATCCGGAATTCGGGGCGTTCGGCGGCGCGGCGGAAGCAGGCGAACACCGCCGCCTCGGTGCCGAGGTCGATCGCATAGTCGCGCCAGTGCCCCGCCGCGACCATCCGGCCGTACAGGTCGAGAATCCGCCCCAGTTCCGCGCGATCGAACCCGACCTGCAGCGGCGCCGTGCGGCCGGGAAATGGCGTGACGACTCCCATCAGGCGCGGTCGCGCTCCTGGGGTTCGGCGAGGAGCGCGTCGAGGCGCTTGCGCATCGTCTCGAGTTCGCAGCGCATGATCTCCATCCGCTGCGTCGCGGGATCGAACAGCTCGCTGCACGGCGTGCCGTAGGGGACGAACGGCGCGGCCGGCGCCATGCCGCCCGCGACCGTCGTGGCCCGCGCCGGGATGCCGACCACGGTCGTCCCCTCGGGCACGTCCCGCGTGACGACGGCGTTCGCGCCGACCCGCGAGCGTGGCCCCAGCGTGATCGGCCCCAGCACCTGCGCGCCGGATCCGACGATCGCGCCGTCCATCAACGTCGGATGGCGCTTGCCCGTGACGCCGTTGTCGGGACTGGTGCCGCCCAAGGTCACGCACTGGTAGATCGTGACGTCGTCGCCGATCTCGGCGGTCTCGCCGATCACGACGAAGCCGTGGTCGATGAAGAAATTGCGCCCGATCGTCGCACCCGGATGGATGTCGATCGCGGTCGTGAACCGCGACCAATGGTTCACCGCGCGCGCGAGGAAAAAGAACCGCGCCTTGAACAGCCGGTGCGCGACGCGGTGCCAGCCGAGCGCCCAGACGCCGGGATAGAGCAGGATTTCAGCCAGCGACCGCGGCGCCGGATCGCGCGCGCGAATCGATTCGAGATAGGCGAGTAATCGGTTCGCCATGCGCGCGTCCCCTTTGTCTGGGCGAGTATCTAAGGGGTCGGGCCGAAGATTTCCAGAAGCGGACGTCATCCCGGGACGGGCCCGGGATGACGACGCACTCAGTTCATCGCGGCGTGCACGGTCCCGACGGCCTTGATCACCGCGCCGATCCGCACCGAGGTCTGGATCGCATCGGCAGTGACGCCGGCCTTCTTCAGGATCTGCTCGTGGCTGTCGATGCACATGCCGCAGCCGTTCATCGCCGACACCGCCAGGCTGAACAGCTCGAAATCGACCTTGTCGATCCCCGGCTGGCCGATCACGTTCATGCGCAGCTTGGCCGGCATGTTGCGATATTCCTGGTTCCCGGCGAGATGCGTGAAGCGGTAGTAGACGTTGTTCATCGCCATCACCGCAGCCGCCGCGCGCGCCGCATTGGCGGCTTCAGGGCTGAGCTTGGGCGCGCATTCGGCCTCGGCCGCGTCCACCAGCGGCTTGTAGCCGGTCGCATGCGCGCAGGCGAGGAACAGCCCGAACTTGCGCTGGTCGGTCAGCTGCGGCTCGCTCAGCAGCGAGCCCACGTTGAGGCGGATGTCCTTGGCGAAATCGGGAAGCGTCCCGGCGAATTCCTTGAGCGACATGATGGTTCTTTCTTCCCCCCTCCCGCGTGCGGGAGGGGTCGGGGGAGGGCCTGTAGGCAAAAAGAGAGGGCGCGTCCGTGGACACGCCCTCCCCTAGCCCCTCCCGCACGCGGGAGGGGAATGTAGCGTTACGCCGCGAGCTGGAGGACGTCCTCGCCCTTGTTCCAGTTGCACGGGCACAGCTCGTCGGTCTGCAGCGCGTCGAGCACGCGGAGCGTCTCGGCGGGGTTGCGGCCGACGTTCAGGCCGTTGACCTGGACCGCCTGGATGACGTTGTCCGGATCGATCGTGAAGGTCGCACGGAACGCGACATGCTCGTTCTTGTCGAGGATGCCGAGCGCTTCTGCGAGCTTCGCGCCGTTGTCGGCGAGCCACGGGAAGTCGGCATTGGCCAGGTCGGCATCCGACTTGCGCCAGGCGAGGTGGACGTGCGCGGTGTCGGTCGACGCGCCGATCAGCACCGCGTCGCGGTCCTCGAAGTCGCCCTTCAGTTCGCTGTAGCCGACGATCTCGGTCGGGCAGACGAAGGTGAAGTCCTTCGGCCAGTAGAACAGCACCTTCCACTTGCCGGGATAGGCGGTGGTCAGGTCGAGCGTCTCGCCGGCCGGGAGTGCGGCCGTGCCCTGCTGGACGGGGATGGTCAGGGCGGGGAAGGTATCGCCGATGGTCAGCATGGTGGTTCTCCTGGAGTGATTACGGGCTCCAGGCATCCTCGGGATCGGCGGGTCGGCCCGCTCGGCTGTTGCAACGCGTATATAGGCGATTGCCTTATCGATCCAATAGCCTATCTCGCGTTTAATGATCGATCGAGGCGATTAATGGCAACCTATCTCCCTACCCTTAAACAACTACAATATCTGGTCGCGCTGAAGGATCACGGCCATTTCGGCCGCGCGGCCGAGGCGAGTTTCGTCACCCAGTCGACGTTGTCGGCGGGCCTGCGCGAGCTCGAGACGCTGATCGACGTCGTGCTGGTCGAGCGCACGCGGCGAGTCGTCCGCTTCACGCCGCTCGGCGACCGCATCGCCGACAAGGCGCGCCGCGTGCTGCGCGAGGCCGAGGAACTGGGCGACATGGCGCGCGCCGCCGGGCGGCCGCTGTCGGGCGACATGCGGATGAGCGTGATCCCGACGATCGCCCCGTTCATGTTGCCGCGCATCCTGCCGCGGATCCGCGAGAGCTATCCGGACCTCAAGCTGTTCCTGCGCGAGGAGCCGACCGGCGCTGCGTGCGAGGGGCTGCACAATGGCCGCGCGGACTGCGTGCTACTCGCCCTCCCCTATGCGTGCGGCGAGGTCGCGCACCAGACCTTGTTCGAGGACCGGTTGTTCCTCGCCTTCCCGACCGGCGAGATGCCGAGCGCACTGCCCGCGATCGCCGCTGCCGACATCGACGAGACGCGGCTGCTGCTGCTCGAGGACGGGCATTGCCTCAAGGACCACGCGCTCGCGGCGTGCAACCGGCCGGAGATCCGCGCCGAGGCGACGATGCTCGGTACCTCGCTCCACACCATCGTGCAGATGGTCGACAACGGCCTGGGGATCACCATCCTGCCTGAAATGGCGTTGAAGGCCGGGCTGCTCGACAACACGACCATTACCGCCAAGCCGCTCGACGAGGCCAATGCGGTGCGGCGGATCGCGCTCGTGTGGCGGCGCGGCAGCCCGCGCGAAAAGGATTTCCAGCTGCTGGCGCAGGTCCTGGCCGAAGCCCAGTAGGCAACGCCGCAGGGAACCTTGTGCCTCGGTAACCATATGGTATCCGACCCGCTGCCGTCTTCCGGAGAGATACCATGTCGACCAAGACCCTGCTTCTGATCGTCGCGAGCACGCTCGCGCTGGGCGCCTGCAGCCGTGGCAAGGACAAGATCGAGACCGCGTCCACTCCCGTTGCCGAAGCGCCGGGCCGCGACGCCCCCGGCCCGGTCGCGCCCAATCCCGCGGTCGGCGGCGCGCCGATGCTGGCCACGCGGACGATCGTCGAGAACGCCGCCGCGGCGCCGACGCTGACGACCCTGGTCGCGGCGGTGAAGGCTGCCGACCTGACCACGACGCTGTCGGGCCCCGGCCCGTTCACGGTCTTCGCGCCGTCCAACGATGCGTTCGGCCGCCTCGCGCCCGGCATGGTCGATACTTTGCTCAAGCCCGAGAACAAGGCGTCCCTGGTCAAGGTGCTGACCTATCACGTCGTCGCCGGGTCGATCACCGCCGAGCAGTTGAAGGAACGCATCATGACCGGTGGCGGCACCGCGACTCTGACCAGTGTCGAGGGCGACCCGATCACCGCGACGATGGTCGGCACGATCATCGCGCTGACCGACGTCAACGGCAACAAGAGCTATGTCGAGACCGCCGACGTCCGCCAGTCGAACGGCATCGTCCATGTCGTCAACGGCGTGATCGTCCCCAAGCTCGGCTGATCGCCGGACGGCAACGGCCGGGCGGGTCGTTGCGCAGCGGCAATGGAACCGCGGCGGTCGTACGGCATTGGTCCCCCGTCTATCACCAGTCGGGAGTTTTCCATGATCCGCCAGACGACCCTAATCGCCGCGACCGCCGCGCTGCTGTGCGGCACCGCTGCAGTCGCACAGACCGCGCCGGCCGCCCCTGCCCCCGCCCCCGCTGCAGGCCAGCCGCGGACGACGACCGCCGCGCCGATGGCACCGGCCGCACCGCAGGCCGGCACGACCACCGCGGCTCCGCAGGCCGGCGCGCCGGCTGCCCCCGCCGCACCCGCGGCCGCACCGACGACGACGATCACGCAGGCGCTGCCGACGCTTCCCAACCACGCGACCCTCGTCAAGCTGGTTGCCGCGGCGAAGCTCGACGCGACGCTCGCAGGCCCCGGTCCGTTCACCGTATTCGCTCCCAATGACGAGGCGTTCAGCCGCTTGCCGCCGGGCGCGCTCGACACGCTGATGAAGCCGGCGTCGTCCGCCAGCCTGGCGACGATCCTCAAATATCACGTGGTCGCCGGCGCGCTGACCGCGGACCAGATCAAGGCGCAGATCACCGCCGGCGGCGGCAAGGCGACGCTGACGACGCTCGCCGGCCAGCCTTTGATCGCCTCGCTCGGCGAGAACGGCAACGTGATGCTGACCGACGTCAACGGCGGCAAGGCCTATGTCGACACCGCCGACGTCAAGGCGACCAACGGCGTCGTCCACCTGACCAACGGCATGAGCGTGCCGAAAATCGGGTAAGGCTTCGGGCGCCGGGGAGAACCGGCGCCCTTCCCTAGAACGAAACACCACCCCGGCGAAGGCCGGGGCCCAATTGGGGGACATTGGTGACGGCGGCCAGCCCGCGGTCACTGCAACCTTTCCAGTTGGGCCCCGGCCTTCGCCGGGGTAGTGTATTCAACTACGATTGCGCTCGGATCGCTCCCCCCAGCCGGCTATTCCGCCTGCCACCGCGCGGCGGCCGCCTCATCCGTTTCCCGCGCCTCGACCCAGGACGCCTCTCCGCCCCGCGTCTCGCGTTTCCAGAACGGCGCGTCGGTCTTCAGCCGGTCGATGAGATACGCACACGCCTCCAGAGCCGCACCACGATGCGGCGCCGTCGCCGCGACGAACACGATCCGCTCGCCAGGCCCCATCGGCCCGACGCGGTGGACGATCGTCGCCGCCTGCAGCGCCCAGCGGTCGACCGCGGTCTGCGCGACCACGCGAAGCGCCGCCTCCGTCGCACCGGGATAATGTTCGAGCTCGAGCGTATCGACTCCGTCGTCGGCCCGGACGAGGCCGGTGAACGTCACCACCGCGCCGGCGCCCGCCATTTCCGCGCGCGCCATCTCGACCGGAAGATCGATGGCATTCCGCTGTACCGCGACGTGGATCATCCGCCGGTCACCGGCGGAAAGATCGCGATCTCGCGCGCGCCGGCGATCGGCGTATCGAACGCCACGAACGCCTGATCCACCGCAGCACGCAAGCGACCACGCTCTGCAAACGCGTCGGCATGTGCATCGTCCAGTCCAGCCAGCCAGTCTACCAGTTCGCCGACGGTGGTGACCTCCGCCGGCGGATTCACGCGTTCCTCGGCGACGCCCACGCGCTCGCGCACCCAGGCGAAATACAGCATCTCGATCGTCATGGTCAGTCCATATGCTTCAGGCCGACGCGCAGGTAATCCCAGCCCGTCAGGACGGTCAGGACCGCTGCGCCCCAAAGGGCGACGATCCCGACCTGGTGCACCCACGCCATCGTCGGCAGCGCGCCGCCCAGGATGATTCCGCCCAGCGCGACCAGCTGCAGCGTCGTCTTCCACTTGGCGAGTCGCGATACCGGGACCGAGACCTGGACCTGCGCCAGAAACTCGCGAAGCCCGGAGACCGCGATCTCGCGCAGCAGGATGATCAGCGCGGCGATGACCTCGAGCCCGGCGATGTCGCGTGTGCCGACCAGGATCAGCACGACGGCCGCGACCATGATCTTGTCCGCGATCGGGTCGAGGAAGATGCCGAGCCGCGACACCGCGCCATTGGCGCGCGCGAGATATCCGTCGAAATAATCGGTGACGCCCATCAGGCAATATAACGCGAACGCGATGCCGTAGCCGGCGGCCCAACCGGGCCACCACAGAAAGGCTACGAGCAGGGGTACCGCGACGATCCGCGACAGCGTCAGAAGGTTAGGCAAGGTCCACACCCTCCACCCCTATACCGGTCGGCGCCGCCACGAAACCGGTTTAAGCGTTGGCGTCGTCCCGGGGCTGGGGTAAGAGCGACGCCGTCAGTTTGCCACGATCGGGCCATTTCTCGTTATGCTCAACGCCATGGGGTTGCTGAAGCAACGTCGCTTCCTACCCCTGTTCACCACGCAGTTCCTCGGCGCGTTCAACGACAATCTGTTCAAGACCTCGATGGTCCTGTTCGCGACCTACGCCATCTTCAACGACCCGAAGATGGAGGCGAACTTCAACGCGCTGGCGACCGGCATCTCGATCCTGCCGTTCTTCCTGCTGTCGGCGCTCGCCGGGCAATTGGCGGACAGCCACGACAAAGCCCGGATCATCCGGATCGTGAAGACCGTCGAGATCGGCATCATGCTGCTCGGCGCCACCGGCCTGATGGTCGCGCGTGCGGGGCATTCGACGGTCGGCGTGTCGCTGATGCTCGGCGCGGTGCTGTGTCTGGGCGTGCACTCGACGTTCTTCGGGCCGATCAAATACGCGATCCTGCCGCAGCACCTGCGTCCGCACGAGGTGCTGGGCGGCACCGGGCTGGTCGAGGCCGGCACCTATCTCGCGATCCTGATGGGCACCGTGCTCGCCGGCTGGATCTCGATCGAGGGCGCCGCCGCGACCGTGCTGGTGATCGCGGTGGTCGGCTGGTTCGCCGCGCGCCAGGTGCCGCCGGCACCGCGCGAAGGGCCGCTGCTCAAGCTCGACTACAACCCGTTCACCGCCTCATGGCGGTTGATCAGCGCGACGCTGCACATCCCGAGGCTGTTTCTCGCGATCTGTGCGATCAGCTTCTTCTGGACGATCGGGTCGGTGCTGATCATCATCTTCCCGCCGCTGGTGAAGAACGTGCTGACCGCCGACGAACGCGTCGCGAGCTTCGTGATCGCGGTGTTCTCGGTCGGCGTCGCGATCGGATCGGTGGTCATCAACTCGATGCTGAAGGGCAAGATCTCGGCCAAATACTCGCCCGCCTCGGTCATCGGCATGGGCGCGTTCGTCGTGCTGTTCTCGTTCATCGCGCGCCACTGGACGCGGTCGCCGGCGGGCACCTATTACGACTGGGCCGGCTTCGTCGCGCAGCCCGGGTCGATCCTGCTGCTGGCGACCCTTCTCGCGATCGCGATCACCGGCGGCATGTTCGTCGTGCCACTCTACGCGTTCCTGACGACCACCGTCGAAAAGGATCAGACCGCGCGCACCGTGGCGGCAAACAACGTCGTCAATGCCGGCGCGATGACGATCGGCGCGGTCGCGGTCCTCGGCATCACCGCGCTGGGCGTGACGCCCGAGGACATGCTGTTCCTGGTCGCGGCGATGTGCCTGGTCTCGGCCTGGCTCGCGCAGAAACTCCACCGCGCCTGCGACTGACGCGCAGGCCGCCGGGCCCGTTCAGAAGATGAAGCTGTAGAAGCAGGTGAAGAACGCGGCGAAGCTCAGCACGAAGAGCTTCCAGTCCTCGTCGTCGTTCTTGCGCGCCGGTTTCACGGCGGTTGGCGGTAGCGACCGGCGGAACGGATGGCGGGCGGCTTCTTGGGTGAGGACGAGGCGTCTTGTCATGGCGAAGAGTTAACGCGGCGTTTACGATTTAGCCCAGAGCCGAAGATGGTTAAGTTCGCGCTGTGCGGAAATGGGACGGTTTGCGGACATGCTGCCCGGCCGATCGACGCCGGAAAATCGTGGTTGCACGCCACCCCGTCGCCTGTAGCATCGCCGATCCACCGACACGGGACACCCGACATCCAGCAGATTGGCGCTCTACCCTATATCGTCGACGCACAGGGCGGTACGCAGGTCATGCTCATCACCTCGCGCGACACCGGCCGCTGGGTGATCCCCAAGGGCAACCCGATTCCCGGCCTCGCCGCGCACGAGGCCGCCGCGCAGGAAGCCTATGAGGAAGCGGGCATCCGCGGCATTCCGTGCGCGTTCGCCGTCGGCAGCTTCGCCTACCGCAAGAAGCGCCGCACCGGCCGCTACCGCGACCTGGTCGTCACCGTCTTTCCGCTCGCCTTTGTCGAGCAGGTCGCGGACTGGCCCGAGCGGCATCAGCGCGACACCCGCTGGTTTCCGCTTGATCGCGCCGCGGCGGCGGTGGATGAGCCCGAATTGAAGGCGCTGATCGCGGCTTTCCGCGAACCTCCGGTCCTGCCGACGTTCGCGCAACGCATTTTACCGGCCGTGCGCACGAGCGCGAGAAGGAGAATTCCGATGCTGGGCTGGTTCCAGTCGCTGATGCCGAAACAGGGCCGGTTCTTCGAGCTGTTCGACGCGCATGCCGCCACGCTGGTCGCGGGCGCCGACGCGCTCGCGCGGCTGCTGCACGGCGAAGGCCTGATCGAGGCACAGGTCGCCGAGATCGTCCGCCGCGAACACGAGGCCGACGACATCACCCGCGAAGTCCTGCAGGACGTCCGCCGCGTGTTCGTGACGCCGTTCGACCGCAGCGCGATTACCGACCTGATCGGCGTCATGGACGACGCGATCGACCAGATGAACGGCACCGCCAACGCGATCCTACTGTACGAGGTGACCGAATTCCCCGCCGAGATGCGCGACATGGCCGGCATCATCGTCGAAGCCGCACGCATCACCGCCGAGGCGATTCCGTTGCTCCGCTCGCTCGGCTCCAACGCCGGCCGCCTCCACGACCTGACCGCGCGGCTGATCCAGATCGAGGGTCATGCCGACCACATCCACGATACCGGGATCAAGGCGCTGTTTCACGCCTCGAAGGGCGGCAGCGACCCGATGGCGTTCATCGTCGGCCGCGAACTCTATGGCAGCCTGGAGAAGATCGTCGACCGCTTCGAGGATGTCGCGAACGAGATCCAGGGGCTGGTCATCGACCATGCTTGAGCCGCGCGACATCTTCACTCCCAGACCACCCCGGCGAAGGCCGGGGCCCAGTTGGGGGACTCCCGTGACGACGGACAGCGCCCCGTTAAATCTGCCTTCCCACCTGGGCCCCGGCCTCCGCCGGGGTGGCGGCTCGGCGATCGGGGGGGCGGCATGATCCTCTCCCTCCCCCTGCTCTGCGGTCTGATCGGCATCGCGCTGCTGTTCGACTTCCTCAACGGGCTGCACGACGCCGCAAACTCGATCGCGACGGTCGTTTCGACGCGCGTCCTCAAGCCACAATATGCCGTGCTCTGGGCGGCGTTCTTCAACTTCATCGCGTTCGCCGTGTTCGGTCTCCACGTCGCGCAGACCGTCGGCACCGGGATCGTCCATGCCGAGGTGATCGACGCGCAGGTGATCTTCGCCGCGCTGATCGGCGCGATCGCGTGGAACGTCATCACCTGGGTGCTCGGCATCCCGTCGAGCAGCAGCCATGCGCTGATCGGCGGCCTGCTCGGCGCAGGCATCGCCAAGATCGGCTTTGGCGCGATCGTGTGGAGCGGTGTCATCCGCACCGTCGTCGCGATCTTCGCCTCGCCCGCAATCGGGCTGCTGCTCGCGCTCGTGCTGGTCCTCGCCGTCGCCTGGACCAGCCTCAGGCTCACCCCGCTCGGCGTCGACCGGCGCTTCCGCAAGCTGCAGCTGATCTCCGCCGCGCTCTATTCGCTCGGGCACGGCGGCAACGACGCGCAGAAGACGATGGGGATCATCGCGGTGCTGCTCTATTCTCAAGGCATGCTCGGCGGCACCTTCCACATCCCGTTCTGGGTCGTGCTGTCGTGCCAGGCGGCTATGGCGATCGGCACGATGTCGGGCGGCTGGCGGATCGTCCACACGATGGGGTCGAAGATCACGCGGCTGACCCCGGCGCAAGGGTTCTGCGCGGAGACCGGCGGTGCGATCACGCTGTTCGCCGCCAACATCTGGGGCATCCCGGTGTCGTCGACGCACACCATCACCGGCTCGATCGTCGGCGTCGGCGCCGCGCGCCGGCTGTCCGCGGTACGCTGGAACGTCGCGAGCAACATCATCGTCGCCTGGACGCTGACGCTGCCCGCCGCCGCGCTGATCGGTGCCGGCACCTACTGGCTGACCGGGCTGTTCGCCTGAACGGCGCGGTCAGTCGGCACCGTTGACCGCCGCGACGAGATCGATCAGCGCCGCGCCGGCGCCCAGGCCGTGCACCGTCGCGGCATAACGCGACGTCCAGACCGGGTCGAACTTGCTCTTGAACGCGCGCAGCCCCGCGAAACTGTAGAACCGCTCGCCATTCTCGAACAGCGTCCGCGCCAGCTTGGCCCAGGCAGGCGCGAGCCGGTCGCCGTTGATCCCCGACAGCGGCGCCATCCCCAGGTTGAACCGCACGAACCCCTCCGCCCTGCCGCGCTCGAGCAGTTCGACGAACAGGAAGTCCATCGTACCATAGGACACCGCGTCGCGATGGCGCATCAGGTCGACCGACATTTCGGCGCCGTCGCCGCTCGTCCAGATATTGGCGAACGCGACCACCGCGTCGCCGTCGCGCACCACCGCGCAATCGAAGCGCAGCATATACGCCTCGGCGAACGTCCCCAGGCTGAAGCTCTTCTCGTGCACCCCGCGCGCGCGCAGCCATTCGTCCGAGATCGCGCGCAATTCGCCCAGCAGCGGCGGCAGGTCCGCGCGCGGCACGATCGCGAAGGTCAGCCCGGCGGCGATGGCGCGCTTGCGGCCATGGCGCAGCGCCTTGGCCTTCGGGCTCTGCAGCGTGAACCCGGCGAGCGGGATATGCGCCTCCTCGCCATATTTGTACGTGGCGAGCCCCAGATCGACGAACAGCGCCAGCATCGCCTCGCTCGCCTGGAAGAAGCACAGCCGCCCCCGCGCGGCGTCGCAGGCGCGCCGCGTCGCCCAGACCAGCTCTCCCCAGCGTTCGCGCGGGCCCACCGGATCGCCCATCACGATCCAGGTCCGCCCCTGCACGCCGTACATCAGGAAGGCGTCGCCGGCGTCGGACAGGATGAAGCGCTTGCGGCCGGTATAGGCGAGATTGGCGTCGCTCCGCGGGGATACCGCCATCGCGCGTGCGGCGACGTCGTCGGGAAGCGCCGGCCCCGGCGCGGGCGCGGGTCGCCCCAGCAGCAGGCGCCACGCAATCGCGGTCGTCATCATCACACCTGCGCCGAAGCTCGCGCGCAGGAACCGCGGCGCATTGCCGTCGAGCGCGAAATGCCACCACAGCTCGGTGCTGTAGGGTACGCGCTTGTACGCGAAGAACCCAGCCCACAGGCTCAGCCCCAGCGCCCCCAGCCCCGCCATCAACCACGCCCAGTCGAGCGGTTGCGACAGTACGCCACCCTGCCGATGGAACGCGCGGCGGCTGTATTGCAGGGCCATCGCGACGATCAGCAGGATCCCCGCTTCCTCATAATCGAGCCCCTTCATCAGCGAGAACAGCGCGCCGCCGATCAGCAGCACGCGCGCGACGTGGAAGCCGCTGGTCAGCCGCGCGTTGAGCGCGGGCGCGACCAGCAGCAGCGCCATTCCCGCCAGGCTGCCCGCGAGATGCGAGCCCTCGACCAGCGGCAGCGGCACGCCGTCCAGGCTCGCGAGGCGGTACTGCACACCCGGCAACGCCCCCGACACCAGCAGTGCCATCCCGCCCGCGAACACGAGCAAAGTGACCAGCGTCGGCGCCAGCGCGCGCGCGGCGCGATCGAGCAGTCGCAGCCCGGTGCCGATCGGCCGGCGCAACCGCGCGCCTTCGATCCCCACCACCAGCACGCACGCGAGCAGCAGCGGCACCAGATAATAGATCAGCCGGTACAGCAGGAGCGCGGCGAACACCGCCGGCCGATCCTGCGGCACCGCACCCAGCAGCACCGCCTCGAACACGCCGATCCCGCCCGGCACATGCGTCGCCGCACCCACCAGCAGCGCGAGCGCGTAAGCGAGGACGAAACCGGGCAGCGCCGTCGCGTCGAGGCCGGGCACCAGCACCGCCAGCGTCGCCGCCGACGCCATCAGGTCGATCAGTGCGACCACGCCCAGCCCCGCGAACTGCGCGACGCTGGGCAGCGTCACTGTCCAGCGCAGGAGCCTGACCTGCCTCAGCCCCGCTGCGCGCGCGACCGGCAGCGCCAGCAGCATGGCTAGCAACGCCGCGCCCAACGCGTGCGCGACACCGGGCGACACGGCCAGTCCCCCGATCGGGACCGGCCCGACCGCCGCGAGCAGCGCGATCGCGGCCGTGCCCGCGACCCCGGCCCAGAAGACCAGGCTGGTCAGAACCCCAAGCTTCGCGATCTCGCCAACGCGCAGACCGACCGATCCATAGGCGCGGTAGCGCGCGGACCCGCCGGTGATCAGCGTCAGCCCGAAGGTGTTGCTGATCGTGAAGCTGGTGAACGACGCCACCGCTGCCAGCGGCCAGGGCTGCGGCCGGCCGATCACGCGCAGCCCGATCATGTCGTAGCCAGTCAGCGCCAGGTAACTGATCGTCGTAAGCGCCAGCGCCGCGACGATCCGCCAGTGCGGCGTCGCGCTCCACGCCGCACGGACATCGCGCAGATGCACCTCGCGCAGCATCAGGTGCAGCGCCTCGAACCCGGCAAGCGCGAGCAGAACCGCCACCGCGATCGCCAGCGCGCGGCGGTTGTCGCGTATCCGCTCGATAATCGGAGCGCTCACGGGCGTACCGGGTCGAGGCGCGCGGCGCGCAGCACGGCGGCGGCGACGCCCGGCTTGTCGTGGTTCAGATAATGCCCGCCCGGCAGCCGGACGACGGCTGCGTTGCGCATCCGCAGCAGCGGGCAGACGCTGTCGGTCTCGTCGGCGCCGTAGATGCAGGTCAACGGCGTCCAGTCGATCGCCGACACGGTCTCGATCGACCGGCTGTCCGGTTCGAGCTCGTAGGTAAGGCCGAGCGGATCGGCCCGGAAATAGGTCCCGGTGCCCGGCACGATCAGCACGATGCCGGCGATCCGCTCGCGCAGACGAACGGGGAGATGCGCGAGCCCGGTCTGCAGCACGTCCGCGCCGTAGGACTGGCCGATGACGACCAGCTTGCGCGAGCCCGCCGCCTGCTCGGCGTGCGCGACCGCGTCCGCGACCCGCCGGTTGAGTTCGCCTCGCGTCGCGCCGTACCGGAACAGCGTCGACGTGCTGACCGCGGTGACGCTCGCCCCGCGTGCGGCGAGCGCCTCGGCGATGAACGGCCCCATGCCGAACCGCATCCCGGCATCGCCCGAGAAGAACAGCGCGTCCACCGGGCCCGCATGCGTCTCCGCCGGAAACCGCCGGATCGCGCTGCGATCGAGATAGCCGCCGGACCACAACCGCCCGAACAGCGCGACGACCAGGATGATCCCGGCCAGCCGCGCGATGCGCGGCCGAGGGTGCGAGGAAACGGAGTCGGTCATCGCATGACTAGTTCTCCACCCCGCATGACAGGCCGATGACGGGCGGACGACGATTGCTATACCCACGGCGACGTCCGTGGAAGCCGTGCTGGATCAACCAGTTGTTCGTCTATCCGCGCTAGGGGGCAGAGCATGACGACCGGATCGCACCGCGCGCTGCCCTATCGCGGCGACATCGATGGCCTTCGCGCGATCGCGGTCACCGCCGTGGTGGCGTTCCACGCCGGCATCTCGGGCGTGTCGGGCGGATTCGCCGGCGTCGACGTCTTCTTCGTGATCTCGGGCTATCTGATCGGCGGCATCGTCGACCGCGAGATCGGCGAAGGCCGGTTCGGATTCGCCGCCTTCTATGCGCGGCGCGCGCGGCGTATCGTGCCCGCGCTGATCGCGACCGCGCTCGGCACCGTCGCGCTCGGCCTCGTCCTGCTCGGACCCGGCGAACTCGAGGCGCTGGCCATCTCCGTCACCGCCGCGCTGCTCGGCGTCTCGAACCTGTGGTTCGTCCACAGCACCGACTATTTCGTCCCCGATGCGCGGCTCGCGCCGTTCCTGATGACCTGGTCGCTGGGTATCGAGGAGCAATTCTACCTGCTACTGCCCCCCGTCCTGCTGCTGCTGCGCCGGTCGGCGGCGCGCACGCGGCTCGGCGCAACGCTCGCGCTGGTCGCGGTGTCGCTCGCGATCTCGGTGATCGCGACACCGCTGCGACCGGTCGAGGCCTTCTACCTGCTGCCGACGCGCGCCTGGGAGCTCGGCTTCGGCGTAGCGCTCGCGATGGCCCACGCTGCCGGGTACCGCGTGCCCGGCAGGCTCCAGCCGTGGCTGTCCGCCACCGGGCTGTGCGCTATCGTCGCGAGCGTCACGCTGTTCGACGAGCATGTCCGCTTTCCCGGTCATGCGGCGCTGCTGCCGACGCTCGGCACGGTCGCGCTGCTCGCCGCCCCCGACAGCGGCCTCAACCGCCGCCTGCTCGCCAGCCGCCCGCTCGTCGCGATCGGGCTGATCTCCTATTCCTGGTACCTGCTGCACTGGCCGCTACTCGCGTTGCTCCGCGTCGCCGCGGCCGGGCCGGTGCCGCCCGCGCTGCCGATCCTCGTCGGGTTCGGATCGATCCTGCCCGCCTGGCTGTGTTGGCGCTGGATCGAACGCCCGTTCCGCCGCCCGGCGTCAGGCAGCGACCGCAGGACGGTCAGGCGCTACGCCGCCACGCTCGCGCTTTGCAGCCTGGCGTTCGGCGGAATAGCGCTGTCGGGCGGCATCCCGGCGCGAGTCGGACCATCGGGCGCGCGGGTCGAGGCGATGCTGGATGCCGGTCGCGGCAATCCGTGCCTTGCCGGCTATGGCACCGACCGCCCCAATCTGTCGCCGGCCTGCGCGCCACGCGGCGACGCCCCACTGATTGCACTGCTGGGCGACAGCCACGCGTCCGCGCTGGGCGACGCACTCCGCGAGCGGGTCGCCCGACACGGCTACGGCGTGCTGCAGATGACCGCGGCGTCCTGTCCACCGCTGCTCGGCGCGACCTTGCGGATGACCGAGCATCCCGGCGCATCGCGCGCCTGCGCCGCGTTCAACACCGCCGCGATAACCCGCGCCGCGAGCGACCCCCGCGTGAAACTGGTCGTGCTCACCGCCTTCTGGCAGTCGCCGTTCAGCACGCGCGCGCAAGTAATGGGCGACGGATTGGTCGACACTGATCCGGCCGGCAGGGCGCGGACCAATGCCGACGAACTGCGCATCGCGCTCACCCGCACGCTCGTGACGCTGCGGCGTGCGGGGAAATCGGTGCTGGTCCTCGGCGACGTGCCCTGGATCGGCTTCGACCCCGCGCTCCATGCCTGGTCCGGAGTCTTGCCCGCCCGCCGCGCGATCGAGCGCCGCGTGAGCCCGGCGCTGGGATCGGACGGCACAGCGCCGCGCGCGCTGGTCTCGCCGCTCGACGACGATGCGAGCCGGATCGTCGCCGCCAGCGCGACCGCAGTCCCCGGCGTGCGCCACGTCGCGCTCCGCGCCATCCTGTGCGACGCGCAGCGCTGTCGCACCGGCGACGACGACATGCCCTTCTACATTGACACGCAGCATCTCTCACGCGCCGGCGCCGACTTCGTCCTTGCGCGCATTCCCGCCCTACCCTGACGCCTTGGCCGCGGCGCGGAAGCGGTGGAGCAGCGGCTCGGTATAGCCGTTCGGCTGCGACAGCCCCTCGAACACCAGCGCGCGCGCCGCCTGGAAGGCCAGGCTCTCCTCCTCGTGCCCGGCCATCGGCCGATAGGCCGGATCCCCCGCATTCTGCGCATCGACCCGCGCCGCCATCCGGCGCAGCGCCGCATCCGCCTCCTCGGGCGTCGCCACACCGTGGAGCAGCCAGTTCGCGATATGCTGCGACGAGATCCGGAGCGTCGCGCGGTCCTCCATCAGTCCGACGTCATGAATGTCGGGCACCTTCGAACACCCGATCCCCTGGTCGACCCAGCGCACGACATAGCCGAGGATCCCCTGCGCATTGTTGTCGAGTTCCTCGTGCACCTCGTCGGGTCGCCAGTTCCGGCCTGTCGCCACCGGCACGGTCAGAAGCGAGTCGAGGTCGGCGACCGGCTCGTGCGCGCGCGCCGCCTGGCGCGCGGCCACGTCGACGTCGTGATAGTGAGTCGCGTGCAGCGTCGCCGCGGTCGGGCTCGGCACCCAGGCGGTGCTCGCGCCACTCGTCGAATGCCCGATCTTCTGCGCGAGCATCTCGGCCATCCGGTCCGGCGCGGCCCACATCCCCTTGCCGATCTGCGCGCGCCCGCCGAGCCCGCAGGCGAGCCCGATCTGCACGTTGCGATCCTCGTACGCGCCGATCCACGCCGCGCCCTTCATCTCCGCCTTCCGGATCATTGGGCCCGCCCGCATCGCGCTGTGCATCTCGTCGCCGGTGCGATCGAGGAAGCCAGTGTTGATGAACGCGATCCGGTGGCGCACGGCGTGGATGCACGCGGCAAGATTCGCGCTGGTGCGGCGTTCCTCGTCCATCACCCCGACCTTGATCGTGTGCCGCGCGAGCCCGAGCATGTCCTCGACCGCATCGAACAGCCGGTCGGTGAAGCCGCATTCCTCCGGCCCGTGCATCTTCGGCTTGACGATGTAGATCGACCCGGCGCGACTGTTGGCGCGCGCGCCCGCGACGTCGTGGAGCGCACAGAGCGCAGTCACGGCCGCATCGAGGATACCCTCGGGCGCCTCCGCTCCGCCCGGCAACAGCACCGCCGGCGTCGTCATCAGGTGCCCGACGTTGCGCACGAACATCAGGCTGCGCCCCGGCAGCGTGAACGCAGTGCCGTCGGGCGCGACATAGTCGCGATCCGCCGCCAGCCGCCGCGTCATCGTCGCGCCGCCCTTCTCGAACGACGCTTCCAGACCGCCCTGCATCAACGCCAGCCAGTTCGCATAGGCCGCGACCTTGTCGTCGGCGTCGACCGCGGCGATCGAATCCTCGAGATCGGCGATCGTGGTCGGCGCGGATTCGAGGATGACGTCGGCCAGCCCCGCCGGATCGTCGCGCCCGATCGGATGGCCGCGATCGATCACCAGCTCGATATGCAGCCCGTGATGACGCAGCAGCAGCGTGTCCCCTGCCCGCCCGACGAACTGCGAGGGGTCCGCCAGCACCGGATCGCCCCCGCCCCAGTCCGCCCAAGGCCCGTCCGCCAGCGGCACGGCGCGATCGAGGAACGCCTTCGCCCAGGCGACGACCTTCGCCCCACGCGCCGGATCATAGCCGCCCCCGCTCGGCAGCGCGCCCAGCGCGTCGGTCCCGTAGAGCGCATCGTACAGGCTGCCCCATCGCGCGTTCGCCGCGTTGAGCAGGAACCGTGCGTTGAGGATCGGCACCACGAGCTGCGGCCCGGCAATTCGCGCGACCTCGTCATCGACACCCTGCGTCGTGATCGCGAACGGCGCAGGCTCGGGAACGAGATACCCGATCTCACGCAGGAACGCCTGATACTCGGCCGGATCGGCTGCCTGACCGGCACGCGCGGCGTACCACGCGTCCAGCTTCGCCTGCAGATCGTCGCGCGTCGCCAGCAACCGCGCATTCTCCGGCGCGAACCGGGCGAACAGGTCCGCCAGAGCCTGCCAGAACGCCGACGCCGCGATCCCCGTGCCGGGCAACGCACGCTCCTCGACGAACGACGCCAGCACGGGCGCAACATGCAATCCTGCACGGTCGTGGTACATCGTCATCGCCAGCTCCTCGTCCTGCTTTATCGTTGCGGACGATCATACCCGCTCGCCACGATGCACAGTAGAGGACAAAAACGCGAAGCAGCTGTTCCTCACAGGACATAATCCCGCAGGCTGACCGGCGACCAGAATCATGCGAAAGCGCGCCCCGCCGTCCGTGTGACTGGAACAGGGCGGGGCGCTGAAGGTACGCGATACGCAGGCGATGCCTCTGCCGCGGCTTATGACCCCGCCCGCTGAATCCCGTATGAACCGGGGCAGCTACCGCGCCGCGCGCCAGGCGCGCAATTTGGCGTCATACGCGTCTCTGGCGGCATCGACCTCGGCCTGCGTTTCGCGCAGCGCGGCGTCCTGCTTGCGTTCGACCGCGCGTCGCTCGCGCGCCAGATCCGCCTCGCGCTTCGCCAGTGCGCGCTGGGCCTTGTCGTGATCGCGACGCAGCGCCTCCAGCGCCTCCTCGGCAGCTTCGACCGCCGACCGATCGGGCTTGGGCGGCTTGGGTTTGGGCTTCGGTTTGACCGGCTTTTCCGCGCTGGCCGGCTCTGCCGTCTCGACCGCCGCGGCGCGCGGCTTTCGCGCTGGTAGAGAAGCGATCTGCTCGGCCGCGCTCCCCCGCGAGCGCTTGATGACGGTCCCGGGCGACGCCAGCGGCTCGGCAGTCAGCGCAGGGTCGGTCACCAGTTCGGCGATCCCGCGCGCGAACAGGTCATGGTCGCTACCCCAGGCTTCGAGCGCCGCCTTCTGGCTGGAGGCCGCGACATAGGCGTCGTGAAACCCCGCCGCGGTGCGATAGACTTTCAGGGCGCGCGCCATGCCGTCCGCTACCGGCCAGGCCGTGCTGCGAAATTGCTAAGGCTGATGGCGACCGTCTCCGTCATCCTATCGGGACGGCGGCGTTCCTGCTCGTCCGTACGTCGTCCCACACGCTGCCCGGTCACGCGGTCGTGACGGCGGGGATCGGTCGGCGATGCGCGATCACCGGGATGCGCGCCCGCACGTCCGCCACTTTCGCGGGATCGATCTCGGCAAAGCCCAGCCCGGGTGCCTCGCCCATATCGAGCAGAACCTCACCCCACGGATCGACGACCAGCGAATGGCCATAGGTCGTCCGCCCATCGGCATGCAGCCCGGTCTGCGCGGCGGCCACGACGAACGCCGCGCACTCGATCGCGCGAGCGCGGAGCAGGACGTGCCAATGCGCCGCCCCGGTCGGTCGCGTGAACGCCGCCGGCACCGACAGCAAAGTCGCCCCCGCATCGCTCAACGCCGCATACAGCCGCGCGAACCGGAGGTCGTAGCAGATCGACGTGCCGAGCATCCCGACCGGCGTGTCGACCACCACCGCGGCCTCGCCCCCCGCATAGGACGCCGATTCGCGCCAGCTCTCACCCGAGGGAAGATCGACGTCGAACAGATGGACCTTGTCGTAGCGTGCGCGAACCGCGCCGCTGCCATCGATCACGAAGCCGCGATTCGCGAGCAGCCCATCCGGCCGGCGGATCGCCAGCGAACCGAGATGCACCCAGATGCCCGCCGCCGCCGCGGCTTCGCGGACGGCGCGCAGCACGATATCATCGTCTTCGGCGACAATGTGCCTGGCGGCGCGCGTCCGATCCCGATCGATCAGCCCCGACATTTCGGGCGTGAAGACCATCGCGGCCCCCTCGCCCGCCGCGGCGGCGACCGCGTCGACCAGCGTCGCTGCATTGACCGCGGGATCGATCCCGCTCGTCATCTGCAGCACGCCGATCCGCATCAGGCGAGCAGCGGGTCCAGCCCGCCGCGAGCGTCGAGCGCGGCCAGATCGTCCGACCCGCCGATATGCTTCCCGTCGATGAACACCTGCGGCATCGTCATGCGCCCGCCCGAACGCTGGACCATCTCGGCCTTTTTGGGGCCGCCCATGGTCACGTCGAACTCCTCCGGCGTGACGCCCTTCGAGGCGAGAAGCTTCATCGCCCGAGTGCAATAGGGGCAGAACGCCTTGGTGTAGATTTCGACTTTAGCCATGCGAGCGGAGGTGAGGATTGCGGGTCCGCTTGTCAATCATCGGTCTCGGCCAGCACGCGCGCCCAGCACAGCACCGTCACCGACGCCGCGCCGCCCTTCAGCAAGGCGCGCGTACACGCGTCCGCGGTCGCGCCGCTGGTATAGACGTCGTCGACCAGCACGACCGCCTGCCCGCGCAATCCATTGCGCCTTGCGGGTGCGACCGCGAAGGCACCCGCCACCATCTTCGTCCGCTGCCGCCCGCCCAGCCCGCGTAGCGGCGCGGTCCGCCTTTTCCGGACCAGCACGTCGCGGCCATGCGGCACGCCGGTCGCGGCGGCCAGCGCATCGGCGATCAGCGCCGCCTGGTTGAACCCCCGCGTCCAGATCCGCCAGCGATGCAGCGGCACCGGCACCAGCAGCGCCGCGCCCTCGGGCATCAGCCTCGCCATGTGCCGCGCCATCGTCTCGGCAAAGGCGATCCGCCCGCCATATTTCAGCCGCAGCGCCAGGTCCCGCGCGACCGGGCCATACGCCACTGCGGCGCGCACTCCCGCGTGCCGCGGCGGATCGGCAAGACACTGGCCGCACAGCGCCCCGTCTCCCCGGTCGAACGCGAACGGCGTGTTACACCCGGCACACCAGGGCGGGCCGAGGAAGCGCAACCCGCTCCAGCAGACGGCACAGAACCGGTGGTCGTCCGCGACCGGTACGCCGCACCCGGCACACCGCGGCGGCAACGCCAGGCCGACGAGCGCGCGAAACGGCCCTCCCCGCATTACCGTTCCCCCTTTTGCCGCTTGCCCCTTTGCCGCGCCCCCCGTTGCCGCGCCCCCTTGTCGTCAAAGCCCGCGCCCGGCACAAGCGCGGCCGTGGACAACCCCGACATCTTCGATCGCACCGCCCGGCGCCTTCGCCGCGACCGCGCCGCCCCCGACTATGCCGCGCACGACTTCATCCGCGCGACGATGCTCGACGGCATCGCCGAACGCCTCGACGCGGTGACGCGCGACTTTACCGACATCCTCGACCTCGGCTGTTTCGATGGTGCGTTCGCGGCCCCGCCCGGCGCCCGGGTCGCGCGCTGCGACGCCGGTTTCGCGTTCGCCAAAGGTGCCGGCGGGGTCCAGGGCGACGAGGACCGGCTGCCGTTTGCCGATGCGTCGTTCGACTGCGTGATCTGCGCGGGCGTGCTCGACCAGGTCAACGACCTGCCGGGCGCGCTGACACTGATCCGCCGCGTGCTGCGCCCCGACGGGTTGTTCCTCGGCGCGTTCGTCGGCGCAGGCAGCCTGTCCGCGCTGCGGTCGGCGCTGCGCGTCGCCGAACAGGACCGCCCGGTCGCGCGGCTGCATCCGCAGATCGAGGTGCGATCGGCGGGCGACCTGCTGATGCGCGCGGGCTTCGCGCTGCCGGTCGCCGATGTCGAGACGCTCAACGTCGGCTATGGCGATGTCGGTCGCCTGCTCGGCGATCTGCGCGGCATGGCGGCGACCAACGTTCTCGCCGGCCGCCGACCGCTCGGCAAGGCCGCGCTCGCCGGACTGGCGCAGGCGTTCGCGGACGCCGCGGACGAGGGCGGCCGCACGCGGGAGAAATTCAAAATCGTGTTCCTGACCGGCTGGTCGCCCGATCCGTCGCAACCCAAGCCCGCGCGCCGTGGCAGCGGCACCGCCTCGCTCACCGACGCGCTGAAGCGCTAGCCGATCATTCCGTCGCCGTTGCGCGCGAGGATGCGGCCCATCGCCTCGAACAGCGAATCCATCGCGACGGGCTTGAAGATCACCTCGTCCGCACCCGCCGCGATGCACCGGTCGCGCAGATCGGGCGCGATATCGGCAGTCACGACGATGATCGGCACCTTGGCCTTGTGATCGCCGCGTGCGCGGATGTGCTCGATCGCGGTGACGCCATCCATGCCCGGCATGCGCAAATCGACCAGCACGATCTGGAAGTCCTGCTCGTCCAGGATCCGCAGCCCGATCTCTGCGCTCTCGGCTTCCACCATCGACGCGCCGGCCACGTCGAGCATGTCCCTGACAACCCGACGATTCATCCGATCGTCCTCGATGAAGAGGACGTTCACCGCCGTTTCGATTGTAAGGAAAAAAGCGGTTTCGGCTGCGTAATCATACGCCTCGCATACCCTTCAAGCCGCACGCGACACAAGGTCCGGAATTGCGTCGTTTTTCGAAACTGATGTCTCGAACATCGCCGCCACCAGCGCTGCACCGCTGACCGGCTTTGTTACCACACGCGCGACCCCGGTTGCCAGCAATTCGTCACGCTCGGAGTCCGCGGAAACCGGCCACAACAGCGTCACGTCGGCACCCGATCCCGCCGCCGCGATCGCGCGCAGCCCGGCATGCCAATCCGTGCAGGTGCGCACCGTGGCATCGTCGACCAGCACGCGCCGGATACCCCCCTCCGCCAGTCGCGCGACCGCGTCCTCGACACTCCCCGCAAAGACGACCTCTCCGCCGCGCGGCGCAAGCAACGACCGAAACGTCATCCGCGTAATCGGATTCCGGTCGACGACAAGAACGCGGTCTCCTGCGACCTCGCAATCCTCGACCACGGCCGCCTCCGCGCGGACCAGCGGCAGCATCAGCGTGAAGGTCGCGCCCGCGCCGACCACGCTGCCGACCGACACGTCGCCCCCCATCGCGCGCGCCAGGTTGCGACAGATCGCCAGTCCCAGCCCGGTACCCCCGAACTGCCGCGTCGTCCCCGCATCCGCCTGGCGGAACGATTCGAAGATCTCCTCGAGCTTCTCGGGCGCGATGCCGATGCCGGAATCGGACACCGCGATGCGCAGCGAGTCGTCCTGCGTCACGTCGACCACCAGCGCGACCCTCCCGGCGGCGGTGAACTTCAGCGCATTGGACAGCAGGTTGAAGACGATTTGCCGTACCCGTGCCGCGTCGCCGACGATCAGCGCGGGACATTCGGTCAGGTCGACGTCGAAGCCGAGGCCCTTGGCACGCGCCTGTTCCTCCCACATCCGCGACGCCTCGATGACGGTCGCACGCAGGTCGAACGGCGCCGATTCGATCGACAGGTTGCCGGTTTCCATCTTGGCCACGTCGAGGATGTCGTCGACCAGCGCGCGCATCGTCACGCCCGCACCGTGGACGACGTTCAGCCGGTCGCGCACCGCGGGCGCGAGCGCGGCGTCAGCCAGCATCACCTCGGTCATGCCGAGGATGCCGTTCAGCGGCGTGCGGATCTCGTGGCTGGTCGTTGCCAGGAACTCGGTCTTGGCGGCCAGCGCCTTGCCGAGCGCGCTGTTGGTGATCGCCAGGTCGGCGTTGGCCGCGCGCACCCTGTCGCGGCTGCGCCTTGCGGTGAACAAAGCGAACGCCAGCAACCCGATGACGATCGCGATCGCCACCGACGCACCCAGGAAGGCATAACGCTGCGTCTGCGCTCGTGCCCGCTCGAACGCGATCCCGCGCTCCAGTTCGCTCGCTTTCAGCTGGCTGATCTTCAGTTCCTGGTTCGCGAAGTCAAACCGTGCGCCCATCAGCGCGGTACTGGCATCGATCGCGAGCCGCGTCGCGTTGTCGTCGAGGCGTTTCAACGCACGCAGGTGGACCAGCGCGGCGTCCATGTCCCCGACCGCCATGTAGGTCTGGTACGCGGTGTCGTGCATGTCGCGGAACGACAGGGTCGTGGTCGCCGGATCGACGCCGGTCAGCGCCTGCGTGATCAGCGCGGCGGCACGCTGCGGCTGGTGGCGCTGCAACGCCGCCTGCGCCGCCGTTGCGATGATTTGATTTCGCCAGTCCCCGGTCGCGCTGCCGTTCGCTACCTTCATTCCGGCCTTGATAACGGTGTCGCCGGCATCGAGATCACCTTGCGCAAGCTTCGTCCGCGCAATGTTGTTCAGTATCTGCGCTTCGAGTATCGGACTTTGCAATTGCCGCGCCAACGTCAAGGCCTGCGTAAAACGCGCGTTCGATTTCTCAAGCTCGCCAAGATCCTTCAGCGCACTCCCGATATTGTTGTAGATCGAGACCGACAGATTGATATCCGACTTGTACGTGTCCAGCGCTTGCGCATAGTATTTCAGAGCGTTCTTCTGATCCATCGCCTCGTTGTACAGCGACGCAATGTAGAGGAGCGCGACCGCCTGGCTGCGATTATTGCCTATCTTCTGGTAGATCTCAAATGCCGCCTGATAGTCCTGCAGCGCGCGACCGACCTTGGTGGTCTGCTGCTCTATCCCGCCACGCGAAAGCAGAACGTCGGCCTGCAACTTCTCTCCCGGCGCAACCGACTTCGCAGTCGCTAGCGCACGCTCGATCAGCGGCGCAGCCTTGGCGATTGCATTGGTCCGCAGATACGCTTCGCCCTGAAGCCATTGCGCGGTCGCGGTCGCGACGCCCCTCGCCTTTGGATCGGTGATCCCATCAGCCATCCGTTCCGCCCGACCGGCGGTCGCCCGCGCGGCTTCCGGATCGACGAGCATCGCCGCCTTGGCATCGGCAATCGTCGTTTCAACCGAGATGCTGGCCGTCGGAGCCTGCGCAACGGCGACGCCAGACATCGATGCGCATATTACTGCGACGATCCCACGAAAATAACGGCGCCGCATCGCGATCAGCCCCGATTCCACACCGTCGCAAGCCGGTTGAACGGCATGCGTAGATCGCTCGCCGCAGGCAGGTGGCCGCCCGATTCGAGGAAGCGCATCAGGGCATCGATGTTGATCGGTCGGCTGATCAGGAACCCCTGGATCATGTCGCACCCCATCACCGACAGCAGCGCCATCGCCGCGGCGGTTTCGACACCCTCGGCGACCACTTCCATGTCGAGCGCATGCGCCAGGTCGATGGTCGATCGCACGATCAGCGGATCGCGATTGGAACTGGTCAGCTGCGTGATGAACAGCTTGTCGATCTTGAGCTCGCGCGCGGGCAACTGCTTGAGATAGGCGAGCGAAGACAGACCCGCGCCGTAATCGTCGATCGCGATCGTCACGCCGATGTCGGCGAAGACCTTGAGGTTGGCGATCGCGCTCTCCGGATCGCGGATCACCGACGTTTCGGTGATCTCGAACCCCAGTTTCGCATCGCTCTCGATCACGATCGCGCAGACCTGGCGGACGAACCCCGGGTCCGCGAGCAGCCCGCCGGCAATGTTGATGAACACGCGCAGATCGTGGCCGCGATCGGCCAGCGCCTTCTGGTCGATGATCGAGCGCCGGATCGTCCAAAGCGTCAGCGCGACGATATCGCGCGACTCCTCCGCCATCGGGATGAAATCGCCCGGCAGCACCAGGCCGCGGGTCGGATGCTGCCAGCGGACCAGCGCCTCGACGCTCGTCACCTCCTGTCGACGGACATGCACCTTCGGCTGATATTGGAGGAACAGTTCCTCGTTCTCGATCGCCCCCGCCAGGTCGCGAGCGAGCGCGATGTGATCGATCGACGCGGTCACGCGCGCGACGTCTCGCACCACCGCGACGCGCTCGATTCGCGCATCAACCAGCGCGCGCTCGGCCTCCTCGACCAGCCGGACGTCGTCGACATGCCCGGCCACGGCCGCGGCCCCCAATGACAGGTGAAGCGTGTGCTGTTCACCATCGATGTCGAGCGGCGTGTCGAACGCCATCTCCAGCGCCTGCAACGCGATGTCGAGCGTCAAGCGCACGCCGCTTTCGAACCCGATCTCGACCAGATGGCGCCCCGCTACGACGACACGCGCTTCCGGCAGCAGCGTGGCAATACGTTCGGTGACGTCGACGATCAGCATGTCGGCGCGCGGCCGCCCCAGATGGCGGCGTAGAACAGCGAAATCAGCGACCTCGGCCAGCACCAGGAACTGCCATCCCCGTTGCGCCACCTGCAACTCCGACGGCGTCCCGCCGATGCCAACACGGCTGGGCACGTCGCTTGAGGCGGCGTTCTGCCGTGCCGACCGATCCAACTGCGCATGCGGAAACTGGCTCATATCGTCGGCGATTACCGGCCAGTCCTCAAGATACTCTTAAGCATGACGGCCCGCTTCGCAGGAACGTGGTTAACGAACTCCTATCGGGATTGTTTAACGCCACGTTAACTGTTACTGGGAATTTGCATCCGAAAGGGTGTTAAAAATAAGGGAGCAAACAATGCTGAAGTTCATTCTCGCGCTCATCTACGGTAGCAACATTCGCCCCTGGTGAATGATTGCGGTCGGCCTGGACGGTCGGGTAGCGATGATGTCGTTGCCGCAGTCGTCCGGGCCGACTAACTTGGCATCGGCGCACGATGCTTCGCACCGCCCCCCACGCCCATGATGGCGCGGCGATGCTTCCAAGCAGATCGTGCTTGTTGAATTTCCGGATCGGGTATCGGCCGCAGCCGGAAGACATCCCAGGTCGAAACCCGGAGCGCCCTGCCCTCTCATCCTAGTTTCGAAGATCGACGCTCAGGTCGTCGATACGGCAGTGAGCCGGCGGGACGGGGAGCATACCTTGCGATGATCTGCGCCCTCGTCTGACGATAGGCCTGCGATCGTGAAAGTGAAATCGGACGGACCTCGGGAGATGCTCACCGGGTCAGCGGTGCGGTCTTAAATACTACCGCAAAGTACCGGGCGCCGAGGCTGCATCAGCGGGCACCCCTGTACCATGGTCCGACCGGACCGACACTGGTGCGCCGGCCCGGTCCGCCATCATCATGCCCCTCCCGCGGAGAGAGGAGCGATGGAACTTACCGCGACGCGGCTGCGAAGCGCTCGCTGACGACGTCCCAGTTCACGATGTCCCACCAGGCCTTCAGATAGCCCGGACGGTCGTTCTTGTACGTCAGGTAATAGGCATGCTCCCAGACGTCGTTGCCGAGCAGCGGCGTACCGGGCTCCTTGGCGTCGTCCATCAGCGGGTTGTCCTGGTTCGGCGTGCTCGTCACCTTCAGCGCGCCGCTCGAATCGACGATCAGCCACGCCCAGCCCGAGCCGAACTGTCCGGCGCCCTTGCCGTTGAAGTCCTCCTTGAGCTTGTCGAGGCCACCATAGGCGTCGATCGCATCCTTGAGCGGACCCGACAGCGTCGTCGAGCCCTTGGGTCCCATCGTCTTCCAGAAGAAGTCGTGGTTCCAGAACCCGCCGCCATTGTTGCGGATCAGCGGCGGCTGCGACGAGATCATGCCGAGGATGTCCTCGATCGACTTGCCGGCCAGGTTCGAGTCCTTCTCGACACCCTCGTTCAGCTTGGCGGTGTAGGCCGCGTGATGCTTGTCGTGGTGGAAGTGCATCGTCTCCTGGTCGATCACCGGCTCGAGCGCATCATAGGCGTAAGGCAGCGGCGGGAGTTCGAAAGCCATCGGGAGTCTCCTTGTAGATGGGGTCGGACGTGAAACGCCCGCCGCGGTCAAATGGTCCCGGCGCAGTCGTTACGCAAGCGTGCCTTCCGTCGTCCCGGGCTCGTTCCGGGGTGACGGAGTGGTCAGGCCCCCGCCCCCAGCAACTCGTGCCGCCGCAGCGCATGCCGCAACTGGTCGTAGGTCAGCCCCAGTGCCTCCGCCGTCGCGCGCTGGTTGAAACGATGCTCCGCCATCGCGCGGGCCAGCAGGTCGCGCTCGAACCGCGACACCCGCGACTTGAAGTCCGAAGGCCCCTCCTCGCACGCGACCACAGGATCCTCCGCGTCGCCAACAGGCGGCACGGGTGCAGCCGCCGCCGCGACGACGGGGCGCGGCTTGCCCGCACCCGGACGATGCGGCGACTGGAAGGGGTCGATCTCGATCTCGTCGATCGCGCCCGCCTTTTCCCACCGATAGACCGCACGCTCGACCACGTTGCGCAGTTCGCGGACATTGCCCGGCCAGTCATAGGTCGTCAGCGCATCGAGCGCGGCAGGACCGAAACCCTCCCACCGCTCGCGCCCCAGTTCGGATGCCATCCGCCGCCCGAAATGGTCCGCCAACACCACGACGTCGCCGGCGCGCGCGCGCAGCGGCGGCAGCGTGACCACCTCGAACGACAACCGGTCGAGCAGATCCGCGCGGAATTCGTGTCGCTCGACCTTGTCGGGCAGATGCTCGTTGGTCGCCGCCACGATCCGCACGTCGACGCGCATCGGCCGCGACGATCCGATCCGCGTGATCTCGCCATATTCGACCGCGCGCAACAGCCGGTCCTGCGCCGCCATCGACAGCGTCCCTAGCTCGTCGAGAAACAGCGTCCCGCCGTCCGCCTCCTCGAACCGCCCCGCACGCGCCTTGGTCGCGCCGGTGAACGCACCCGCTTCATGACCGAACAATTCCGCCTCGATCAGCGTCTCGGGCAGCGCCGCGCAGTTCATGATCACCAGCGGCTGGTCCCAGCGCGGACTGAGACGATGCAGTCGCTCGGCGACCAGTTCCTTGCCCGTGCCCCGCTCGCCGATCACCAGCACCGGGCGGTCGAGCGCGGCTGCCCGGCTCGCGCGTTCCAGCGCCCCCATGAAGGTGTGCGACTGCCCGATGACCTGTGTGGTGCGCTCCATGCGCAAGGTTTGGCGCGTATTCCCAACTCTTGGCAAGTGCAGTCCGGTCCGAAATGCCGCACTTATGTTTAAGCCATTGATCTGAAGCGATTTTCAAAACTGGCACGGCAGATGCAATGCTTCAGGCAACCCGCCGGAAACGACGGAAACAGACACCAGGATCAAGGAGCCACGCCATGTTCAAGACCGATTTCGCCCGCACCGTCGCCGCCGCCCTCTGCACCATCGTCTTCAGCGCCACCTGCGTGCTGGGCGCGGTGGGCCCCGCCACCTCGGCGGCGCTGGCGAGCCCGACCCACATCGTGGCATAAGGCGGCAACGCCGCACCCCGCGCACTCCGGAGTAGGATTTACATGGGTATCTTTTCCCGCACCCGCGACATCGTCGCCGCCAACTTCGCCGATCTCCTCGAGAAGGCCGAAGACCCTGCGAAGATGATCCGCATGATCATCCTCGAGATGGAGGAGACGCTGGTCGAGGTTCGCGCCTCCGCCGCGCGCACCATCGCCGACCAGAAGGAGATGCGCCGGCATATCTCGAAACTCGACCAGCTGCAGGACAACTGGACCGAAAAGGCCGAGCTGGCGTTGTCGAAGGACCGCGAGGACCTCGCCAAGGCGGCCCTGGTCGAACGCCAGAAGGCGGTCGACATGGCCGACCAGCTGAAGGCCGAGGTCGGCGTGCTCGACGATGCGCTGCGCGCGTCCGAAGAGGACATCGCCAAACTGCAGACCAAGCTGCGCGAGGCCCGCACCAAGCAGAACGCGGTGCAGACCCGGCTGGAGACCGCGAACAACCGCACCCGGCTTCGCGAGATGTACAACGGTCCCAAGACGCACGAGGCGTTCAGCCGCTTCGACGTCCTCGACCGCCGCGTCGACGAGGCCGAGGGCCGCGCCGAGGCGCTGGGCCTGGGCTCGGTCAAGACGCTCGAGGAGGAAATCTCCGAACTGCGCGCCGGCGACAAGGTCGATGCGGAACTCGCGGTGCTCAAGGCCCGCATGAAGAAGGACGGTTGAGATGGAAGATCTGATGTCCGTCGGCGTCCCCATCGTCTCGATCTTCATCGGGCTGCCCTGGGTGATCATGCACTATATCACCAAGTGGAAGCAGGCTCCGAAGATCACCGAGGAGGACGAACGCCTGCTCGACGAGCTGCAGATGCTTGCCCGCCGGCTGGAAGATCGGGTCGTCACCGTCGAGCGGATCATCGCCGCCGACAATCCCGACTGGAAGCCGGGCCTGACCAGCCAGTCCTATCTCGCCGATCGCGAGCCCGAGCGCGCGACCGCCCGTACCCCCTTCGAACGGAGGAATTGAGATGTCCGCCAGCCGTACCAAATTCTACCTCGACAAGCAGAACGCCAAGTACAAGGGCGTCTGCGCAGGGATCGCCGACTATACCGGGGTCGAAGTCCTCTGGGTCCGCGTCGCGATGATCCTGCTGACCTTCGCCGGCGGCTTCCCATGGACGCTGGTCGCCTATTGGCTGGTCGCCTGGATGGGCGAAGCCAAGCCGATCGGCCTCTACGAGACGCCCGACGACGCCAAGTTCTGGCAGGGCGTCCGCTCGAACCCGAAGCGCTCGACCGCCGAGGTCCGCAGCAAGTTCCGCGACATCGACCGTCGCCTCGCCGACATCGAGACGCATTACACCAGCCGCAGCAGCAACAGCCTCGCGGCAGAGATCGACAGCCTGCGCTGAGGCGCGGCCAACAGGGGACGGACAATGAGTTGGGGTGGACCGGGTTTCGTCATTGCGATCATCGCGATCTCGACCCTTGGCTGGGTGGTCAACACCTGGATCCGCGCGAAGCACGGCTATGCGCTGGAAGACGAATGGAGCGGCGAGACGCACAAGCCCAATCCGGATGGCGATCGCCAGGTCCAGCTGCTGAGCAGCGAGAACGAGCGACTCAACGGCCAGGTCTCGCGCCTCGAGGAACGGATCGCGGTCCTCGAACGCATCGCCACCGATCCCGCCGAGCGTACCGCGCGCGAGATCGACGCACTCCGCGACCGATAAGGATCACGACGATGGACGGATTTACGGTCTTCATGCTCGCGATCATCTGCGTCGGCCTGCCCGTCACGCTCGGGATCGGCGGCGAGATGTTCAAGAGCTGGATGCGGCACAAGGAAACGATGGCGACCGCGCTCAACGCGCAGACCGCCGAGAAGGCAGCGCAATATGCGGCGCATACCGAGCGGCTCGAACAGCGCGTCCGCGTGCTGGAGCGCCTCGCCACCGACCGCGGCATCGCGGTCGCCGACGACATCGAGCGGCTGCGCGACGCGCGCCCGGTCAACTAGAGGATAGGACCCATGAACCCTTTCACAATGGTCGTCTGCATCGTCCTGATCGCAGCCGTCGCCAAGGTCATGCGCGAACGCTACCGCGCGATGGGATCGCAGATCGTCCCGACCGAAAGCCTCGACACGCAGCGGCTGCGCGACGAGGTCCGCCAGATGAAGGAGCGCATCCAGGTGCTGGAGCGCGTGATCACCGACAACCACAAGAGCGTCGATCTCGACCGAGAGATCGAGCGGCTCCGCGACCGCTAGGGAGGCGGACATGACCGACCCGAACGTCTATATCACGCTCGCGCTTTCCGGCCTCGCCGGGCTCGCGATGGTCGTCGCCGGCGGCCTGTCCGGATGGCGCGGCTGGCTCACGCTGCGGCGGATGGAACTGGCGGCGCACGACGGCGAATCGCCGCTGGCTCCCACCGCCGGCGCCCGCATCGAGATCGCTGACCTCAAGGAACGCATCAAGAAGCTCGAGGCCATCGCCGCCGGGGTGGATCTGTAGGCCTCAATCCTCCCCCGCCAGGGGGAGGTGGCGCCGAAGGCGTCGGAGGGGGCGGACACGGAACCTCTGTCGCCCTTTCCGCCCCCTCCGACAGCTTCGCTGCCACCTCCCCCTTGCGGGGGAGGATCGAACCCCTAGCGCGTCTCGAACGCGCGCAACCCCGGACCCAGCCGGTTCGTCCCCAGCGCCAGTTTGTCATGGCTATAGTCCGCGACGAACGCAGGGCTGGTCTTGTCCCCCGGCGACAACCGCGCGTCATTGTCCTCGACGCGCAGCCCCGTCGACCGATAGGTCCGGGCCTCCGCCGCGACCACGATCAGTCCGGTGTGGTTCTCCTTCGCGGTCCCCTGGACGAAGGCGTTGCGCGCGATCAGCCCCGTCGATCCTTCGGACAGGTCGATCATGTAGTTGGTCTTCTTGCCCGCGGTGTCGTCGAAGCTGTTGTCGGTGATCGACACGGTGGGCGCACGCAGCTTGACGTAATGCCCGCCGGTGCCGCGCTCGAACCGCGAATGCGTGATCGTCACGCTACCCTTGTTGGCCAGGTAGATGGCGTGCGAGCAGCTCGGCGATTCGTCGCACTGGCCGAGCCCCGAAAAGGTCGACCGGTCGATCGTGATCCGCTGTCCCGCGGGCTGGCCGCCGAGGATCCCCTCCTGGCTGTTGAGGAACATCGAATTGCTCACCGCCAGGTCGCCCATCTCGGTGCGGATCCCGGCGCCGTTGCCGTCGCTGACGCGCAGGTTGCGGAAGACGATGCCGTCGACCACCGACCCCTGCCCGCGCAGCACCAGCACCGCCTTGTCCTCGCACGGCACGCCGTCGAAGATCACGCTGCCGGGCTCGGCCGCCTTGAAGGTGATGTGGCCGCCCGCTTGCACCGCACATTCGCGGTAGGTCCCCGGCGCGATCAGGATGGTCGCCGTGCCTAGCCGCACCGAATCGACCGCGTCCTGCAGCGTCGCGAAACCCTGCCCCCCGATGGTGAACGGTGCAGGCCCCGCGGCAAACGCGGGAGCGGCGAGGAGCGACAGCGCGAGCAACGATCGTTTCATGGGAAAATCCTTTCGGCCCGGCCTGCACGCGCGCGAACCCGCAACGCCAGCCTCTTTCGCAGTTAACGCGCGCGCGGTGCGGATGGAATGCTTGCCGGCACGCCCGGGTGTCTCGGAACGGCGCACTAGCGCCTCGTCGTATCCGTAGATATCCGTAGCCCTGCCATCCCCACCCCCCGTCATCCCCGCGAAGGCGGGGATCCAGACTGGCTGACTGCGCGGTTCCAGCCTCCAGCGTTCGAGGTTCTGGATCCCCGCTTCCGCGGGGATGACGGCAGTGTCGGCGGACGACGGAGTATATGCAGTGACCGTCATCGCCATACGCGGTGACGGTCACGCACCATCCCATTGAACGCACGCGGATCTCCCAATACCATAGCGCCAGCGACAGCCGGCGGGCCGACCCGACCGAGCGACGGGGGGACGCACGTGCACGCCATGACGCCGACGGAGGTCTTCCTCCTCGCGATGCTGATCATTTTCACAGTGCCGTATCTGGTGTGGCGGGTGCTCCGCACCGATTACTGGGCGCCGCTGGTCGTGGTGCAGATCATCGGCGGCATCCTGCTCGGGCCGGGCGTGCTCGGCGCGCTCTACCCCGATTATTACGCGACGATCTTCACGCCAGCGACCTTGGGCTCGCTCAACGGCGTCGCCTGGTGGGCGGTGATGATGTTCGTCTGGGTCGCGGGCATCGAGCTCGACCTCGGCGAGGCCTGGGCGCGGCGCGGCGAGACCGGGGTCACCGCAGGGCTCGCGCTCGCGGTCCCTCTGGTGACCGGCAGTATAGCCGCCGTGCTGATGCTCCGCCTCCCCGGCTGGCAGGGCCCGTCGGGTGCCACCTGGCAGGTGATCCTCGGCATCGGCATGGCCTGCGCGGTCACCGCGCTGCCGATCCTCGTGCTGTTCCTCGAAAAGCTCGAGATTCTGCGCCAACCCATCGGCCAGCGCATCCTGCGCTACGCCAGCCTCGACGACATCGCGATCTGGGGCGTGCTCGCGCTGATCCTGCTCGACTGGGAGCGCGTCGGCCGACAGGGCGGCTTCCTGATCGGCTTCGCGGTCGCGACGATCCTAGTGCGCAAACTGATGGCCCGGATCGAGGAACGCGACCGCTGGTATGTCAGCCTGATCTGGCTCGCCGGGTGCGGGTTCGCCGCCGACTGGGCGGGACTGCACTTCATGGTCGGCGCGTTCCTGTCGGGCGCGGTGCTCGACGGGAAATGGTTCACCACCGCGAAGATGGACCAGTTCCGCCACTTCGTGCTGCTCGCGGTGATGCCGGTGTTCTTCCTGTCGACCGGCCTCAAGACGCAGTGGGCGGTCGGCGGCTATGCGGTATTCGGAGCCGCCGCGCTGCTGCTCGTCGCCTCGGTCGGTGGCAAGCTCGCCGGGGTCCATATCGCCGGGCGGATCCTGAAATGGCGTCCGGGCGAGGCTTCCGCGATCGGCTGGCTGCTGCAGACCAAGGCGCTGATCATGATCATCTTCGTCAACATCCTCTTGGACAAGACAATCATCACCAACGAGACCTTCACCGCGCTGCTGCTTATGGCGCTGGCCAGCACGATGCTGACGGTGCCGATGGTGTCGCCGAAGTTGCGGCGGTTGGGGGCGTTGGTGGGGCGCTGAGGCGCTGCTCCCCTCCCTGGAAGGGAGGGGTCGGGGGTGGGTCCTGAAGCTCGCGACCGTTGCGCCAAGCGTCCACCCACCCCCTGCCCCCTCCCTTCCAGGGAGGGGGTGTAAGGCTCAGTCCAGGTTCGGCCGCAACCAGCGTTCCGCGAGCGGCAAGACAACCCCGCGCCGCGCCGCATAGTCCTCGAGCTGGTCGCGCCCGACCCGCGCCACGCCGAAATACTCCGCCTGCGGGTGCCCGAAATAGAAGCCCGAGACCGCAGCGGTCGGGAACATCGCGAAGCTCTCGGTCAGTTCGAGGCCGGTCGCGGTCTCCGCGTCGAGCAGGTCGAACAGGATCGGCTTCAGGCTGTGGTCCGGACACGCGGGATAGCCCGGCGCCGGGCGGATGCCGCGATACTGTTCCTTGATCAGCGCGTCGTTGGTCAGCTGCTCGTCGGGGGCATAACCCCAGAGCTCCTGACGGACATGCTTGTGCAACCGCTCGGCGAACGCCTCGGCGAAGCGGTCGGCGAGCGCCTTCAGCAGGATGTCGTTATAATCGTCATGCCCGGCCTTGAACCGCGCGATATGCTCGTCGATCCCGTGGATCCCGACCGCAAAGCCGCCGAACCAGTCGTCCTGCGTGTCGACGAAATCGGCCAGGCACATGTTCGCGCGGCCCTCGCGCTTGGCGATCTGCTGGCGAAGCATGGGAAGACGCACCTCTCCTCCCCTCCCGTTTACGGGAGGGGTTGGGGGAGGGCTTGTCACGGATGGCGCGTCGTTTGCGGACACGCCCTCCCCTAGCCCCTCCCGCACGCGGGAGGGGAATACCACGACATCATCCCCCTCGCGCCGCGCCGGCCACAACCCGACGACCCCCCGCGGCGTCAGCCACTTCTCCGCGACGATCGTGTCCAGCATCGCCTGCGCATCCGCATACAGCGACGACGCGCTCTCGCCGACGACCTCGTCGGTCAGGATCGCCGGGAAGTTGCCCGCCAGCTCCCACGCCCGGAAGAACGGCGTCCAGTCGATATACTCGCGCAGGTCGGTCAGGTTCCAGTCCGGGAACACGTGCACGCCCGGCTTCGCCGGCGCCGCCGGCTTCATCGCGAAGTCCGCGACGAATTTCCGCTCGCGCGCCGTCTCGATCGGGATCAGCTCGCTCTGTCCCTTGTTTGCGCGCGCGAAGCGCACCGCTTCATATTCGTCCGCGGTCTTGGTCACGAACTCGTCGCGGATCGTGTCGCTGACCAAAGTCGACGCCACGCCCACCGCACGGCTCGCATCGAGCACATGCACCACCGGCCCGTCATAGGCCGGCGCGATGCGCAGCGCGGTGTGGACCTTCGACGTCGTCGCGCCGCCGATCAGCAGCGGCATGGTCATGCCTGCGCGCTTCATCTCCTCGGCAACGGTGACCATCTCGTCGAGCGACGGCGTGATCAGCCCCGACAGGCCGATCATGTCGGCGTCGTTCTCGTTCGCGGCTTCGAGGATCTTTGACCACGGCACCATCACGCCCAGGTCGACCACGTCGAAGCCGTTGCACTGCAGCACCACGCCGACGATGTTCTTGCCGATATCGTGCACGTCGCCCTTGACGGTCGCCATGATGATCTTGCCCTTGCCGCGTGCGCCGGGCTCCTTCATCGCCTCGATATAGGGCAGCAGATGCGCGACCGCCTTCTTCATCACGCGCGCCGACTTCACCACCTGCGGCAGGAACATCTTGCCCGATCCGAACAGGTCGCCGACGACGTTCATGCCGTCCATCAGCGGGCCTTCGATCACCTCGATCGGGCGACCGCCATCGTTGGCGATGATCAGCCGTGCTTCCTCGGTGTCCTCGACGACGTGGAGGTCGATGCCTTTGACCAGCGCATATTCGAGCCGCTTGTTGACCGACAGCGAGCGCCATTCCGCCGCCGCCTTCTCGGCGACCACGTCGGTCCCGCGATACCGCTCGGCGAGAGCGACCAGCCGGTCCCCCGCTTCCGGGTCCTTGTTGAGCACGACGTCCTCGACCGCCTGGCGCAGCTCGGGATCGATATCGTCATAGATGTCGAGCTGCCCGGCGTTGACGATCGCCATGTCCATGCCCGCGGGGATCGCATAGTATAGGAACACGCTGTGCATCGCGCGGCGCACGGGCTCGTTGCCCCGGAACGAGAAGCTGAAGTTCGACAACCCGCCTGAGATATGGACGTGCGGGCAGCGCGCCTTGATCTCGCGGCACGCCTCGATGAAGTCGACGCCGTAATTGTCATGCTCCTCGATCCCGGTCGCGACCGCGAAGACGTTGGGATCGAAGATGATGTCCTCGGGCGGGAATCCGATCCCGACGAGCAGCTTGTACGCGCGCTCGCAGATTTCGACTTTCCGGTCCTTGGTGTCCGCCTGGCCGACCTCGTCGAATGCCATCACGACCACCGCGGCGCCGTAGGCCATGCACTTCCTGGCCTGGGCGAGGAACTGCTCCTCGCCCTCCTTCATGCTGATCGAATTGACGATCGGCTTGCCCGAAACGCACTTCAGCCCCGCCTCGATCACGCTCCATTTCGAGCTGTCGACCATGAAGGGGATGCGCGCGATATCGGGTTCGGCGGCGATCAGTTTCAGGAACGTCGTCATCGCGTGGTGCGCGTCGAGCAGCCCCTCGTCCATGTTGACGTCGAGCACCTGCGCGCCGGACTCGACCTGCTGACGCGCGACCTCGACCGCGGCGGGATAGTCGCCCGCCATGATCAGCTTCTTGAAGCGCGCCGAGCCGGTGACGTTGGTGCGCTCGCCGATGTTGACGAAATTGGTCGAGGAGATCGTGGTCATGGCAATCCAAATTCCGTCACCCCAGCGAAGGCTGGGGTCTTGTGGTGACAGGTCACTCCCTCACCACCGGGAGATCCCAGCCTGCGCTGGGATGACGTGTATCGTGCGGGCGACCGATCAGGCCGCCATCGTGAACGGCTCCAACCCGGCGAGCTTGGTCCGCACTTCCGGCTTCGCCACCAGTCGCGGCTCAAGCCCGCGAACCCCGTCCGCCATCGCCTTGATATGCGCCGGCGTCGATCCACAGCACCCGCCGAGCACGTTGACCTGTTTCGCCACCGCCCACTCGCCGACCAGCCCCGCGGTCGTCTCGGGCATCTCGTCATATTCGCCGAGCTCGTTGGGCAGCCCGGCGTTCGGGTAGATCATGATCAGCGTGTCGGCGATGGCCGACAGCGTCTTCACATGCGGCCGCAGCTGCTCCGCACCGAACGAGCAGTTGAGCCCGATCGTCACCGGCCTGGCATGTCGCACCGCGTGCCAGAACGCCTCGACCGTGTGGCCCGACAGGTTGCGCCCCGACAGATCGGTCAGCGTCATCGACAACATGATCGGCACGTCGCGGCCGAGATCGTCGCCCGCCTCGATCGCCGCCATGATCCCGGCCTTGGCGTTCAAGGTATCGAACACCGTCTCGATCAGAATGAAGTCGACCCCCACCCCCTCGCCGCCCTCGAGCAGCGCGTCGATCTGGTCGCGGTACACGCCCTTGAGGTAATCGAAGTCGATCTCGCGAAACCCCGGATCGTTGACGTCGGGGCTCAACGACAGCGTCTTGTTGGTCGGCCCGATCGCTCCCGCCACGAACCGCGGCCGGCCGTCCTTCGCTTCATATTCGTTCGCGAGCCGGCGCGCGATCTTCGCGCTCTCGACGTTGATTGCGCGCACCAGATGCTCGGCGCCGTAATCCGCCTGGCTGATCAGGTTCGCGCTGAACGTGTTGGTCGAGACGATGTCCGACCCCGCCTCGAGATATTCGCGCGTGATCGTCTCGGGCACTTCCGGCTTGGTGATCGCCAGGATGTCGTTGTTGCCCTTCTGGTCGTGGCTCAGCCCCAGGTCACCCGCATAGGCCGCCTCGTCCAGCTTCCAGTTCTGGATCTCGGTCCCGAACGCGCCGTCGGTGATCAGGATGCGCTTGGCGGCTTCGGCGTTCAGTTTTTCACGTGCAGTCATCGTCGTATCTCCTCCCCTCCCGCTTGCGGGAGGGGTTGGGGGAGGGCCTGTCAGTGCCGCCAGCGGAGCGCTTGGGGAAGGCACAGGCCCTCCCCTAGCCCCTCCCGCAAGCGGGAGGGGAATTACGCCGCCGCGACCTCGGCCGCCGGCTTCGCGCGAACGCCGAGCATGTGGCAGATCGCATAGGCCAGCTCGGCACGGTTCAGCGTGTAGAAGTGGAAATCCTTCACGCCGCCCGCATACAGCCGCCGGCACATTTCCGCCGCGATCGTCGCTGCCACCAGCTGCCGCGCGGCGGGATGATCGTCGAGCCCCTCGAACAACCGATCCATCCACGCCGGGATCTCGGCGCCACACGCGCCTGCGAACTTCCGCGTCTGCGCGACGTTCGACACCGGCAGGATGCCCGGCAGGATCTGCGCGGTGATCCCGGCGGCGGCGACCCGGTCGCGGAACCGGAAATACGCCTCGGGCGAGAAGAAGAACTGCGTGATCGCACGGCTCGCGCCTGCGTCCAGCTTGCGCTTCAGATTGTCGAGATCGGCATCGTGCCCGCCGGATTCCGGATGGCATTCGGGATAGGCCGCGACCGAGATCTCGAACGGATGCAGCCTGGTCAGCCCCGCGACCAGCGCCGCCGCATTCTCGTACCCGCCGGGATGCGGCTGATAGGGCTGGCCGAGCGTCGGCATGTCACCGCGGAGCGCGACGATATGCCGCACGCCCGCCGCCCAATATTCCTCCGCGACCTGGTCGATCTCCGCTTTTGTCGCTTCGACGCAGGTCAGATGCGCCGCCGCGTTCATAGACGTCTCGCGCTGGATCCGCGCGACCGTTGCGTGAGTCCGCTCGCGCGTCGAGCCGCCCGCGCCATACGTCACCGACACGAAATCGGGAGCGAGCGGCTCCAGCGTGCGCACCGCGTCCCATAATTGCGCTTCCATCTTCTCGCTCTTGGGCGGGAAGAATTCGAAGCTGATGCCGATATCGCCCGCCAGGTCCGCGAACAGCGGCTCCTCGAGCGCACGCCGGGCCTCGCCCAGCTGGGTAATCGAAATGCTCATGCCGCCTTCACCTCACGCAAACTCGCGCCGGGCCTGCGCCCCAGCCATAATTTCACTGTCAGCTCGCCGCCTTCGAGCGTCGTCACCACCGGGGCGCCGAACCCCGCCGCAGCGAACCACGTCGCGATCTGGGTATCCGCGAACCCCAGCCGCGCATGCGCATCGCTGACGCGTAGGTCCTCGCGGTCGTGCGCGTCGAAATCAGCGATCAGCAACCGTCCGCCCGGCCCCAGCACGCGCGCCGCTTCGGCAATCGCCGCACCGGGCTGCTGCGCGAAATGCAGCACGTGATGCAGGATCGCGACATCCGCCGCGCCGTCCGCCAGCGGCAGCGCGTACAGGTCGGCCTGGCGCAGCTCGGTATTCGCCCTGCCCTCCAGCTTCGCGCGCGCCAGCCGCAGCATTTCCGAACTCTTGTCGATCCCGAGCGCCGCGTCAGCCTGCCCTGCGAACAGCTCGAGCATCCGCCCCGTCCCCGTGCCGATGTCGATCAACGTCCCCACCGGTCCGTCGCCGAGCACCGCGGCCATCGCCGCTTCGACCTCGCTCTCGGCGATGTGCAGCGACCGGATCGCGTCCCATTCGCCGGCATGCCCCTCGAACCACGCGGCCGCACTCGCGGCGCGATCGGCGCGCACTGCCGCCAGCCGCGCCGCATCCGCGGTCGCCCAGTGATCCGGCTCGGCCTGTTCCCAGCTGTCGATCGCCGCCGCGGCCGGCGCGACCCGCTCGGCGCGCCCGAGCGCGACGAACACCCAGCTGCCTTCCTTGCGCCGCTCGGCAAGCCCCGCGTCGCACAGGATCTTCACGTGCCGGCTGACCCGCGGCTGACTCTGCCCCAACACCTGCGCCAGCTCACCGACCGACAATTCCATACGCCGCAACAGCGCCAGGATGCGCAGCCGCGTGGCGTCGGCAAGAGCACGGAATATATCGAGGGCGACCGTCATGGTTTGTCATATAAAGAATTCTTTATATGCGGTCAACGCGAAGGAAGACTCCGAAAGCGCGAAGCGACGGACCCGAAAGGCGGTTGTCCGCGTTCGTTTGCGCTATGGATCGGCGGAAACCCGGTCCAGACTGCGATTATCCACGGGAGACCATCGATGAAGACGACCTTTGCCCTCGCGCTTGCCCTGACCGCTGGTCTCGCCGCGTGCAGCAACAACGCGCAGAACGAAACCGCACAGGCTGCCGACGCGATCGCGGCCGACGCCAACGCCACCACGCAGAACGCGATCTCCGACGTCGATGCCGCCAGCGATCGCGCGCTCGGCTCGGCCGAAGCGACGATGGACAATGCCGACGTCCATGCCGAGCGCGCCGGTGACCGGATCGAGAACAGCGCCGACCGCGCCGGTGCCGCGATCAGCAACGGCGCCGACCGCGCCGCCGACGCGACCGGCAACGCGCTCGAGCGTGCCGGCAAGTCGCTGAAGGACTGAGCGTAGATGACGCCCTCCCCTTTCGTCATCCCAGCGAAGGCTGGGATCTCCCGGTTCGGGCCACGCGCCCGGCCCCAGGAAGATGCCAGCCTGCGCTGGCATGACGTGAGGGGGCGGCGTCACCTGTCAGGCGTAGCGCTTGCCTTCCTCCTCTTGACCGCCTGCTCCGCGCAACCCGACGCCCCCGGCGCGGTCACTGCGAACGAGGCGCGCCAGTTGAACGATGCGGCCGCGATGCTCGATGCCAACAGCGTCGATGCGAACGCGCTCGCCGACACGACGAACGCCACCACCAACGAAAGTACCCCATGACCCTCCGTCGCCTCGGTTCGACCGACCTCAAGATCGCCCCGCTCGTCCTCGGCGGCAACGTCTTCGGCTGGACCGCCGACCGTGCCGCGAGCTTCGCGGTGCTCGACGCGTTCGTCGCCGGCGGCGGCACGATGATCGATACCGCCGACGTCTACTCGGCCTGGGTCGACGGTCATCAGGGCGGCGAATCCGAAACGATGATCGGCGAATGGTTGAAGGCCAGCGGCAAGCGCGACGACGTTCTGATCGCGACCAAGGTCGGCATGCTGCCGGGCGACGGCGGCGAGAAGCTCGCGCCCGCGCGTATCGCGGCGGCGGCGGAAGCGTCGCTCAAACGCCTCGGCACCGACCGGATCGACCTCTATTACGCGCATCAGGACGACGACGCCGTGTCGCAGGACGACGTCCTTGCCGCGTTCGGCAAGCTGATCGACGCCGGCAAGGTCCGCGTCATCGGCGCCTCCAACTTCCACGCCGCGCGCCTCAAGTCCGCGGTCGACATCGCCAAGGCCGACGGACTGCCACGCTACCATGTGCTGCAGCCCGAATATAATCTCGTCAGCCGCACGAAGTTCGAAGGCGAGCTGCAGGATTACTGCGTGTCCGAGAACATCGGCGTTCTGCCCTATTACGGCCTCGCTGCGGGCTTCCTGACCGGCAAATATCGCAGCGCCGACGATTTCGGCCAGAGCGTCCGCGGCGGTCGCATGGCCGACCTCCTCGCGGGCCCCGGCAAGCCCGTGCTCGCGGCAATGGACGCGGTTGCGAACGACACCGGCGCGACGCTCGCGCAGATCGCGCTCGCATGGCTGATCGCCCAGCCCGGCGTCACCGCCCCCCTCGCCAGTGCCACCAGCGTCAAGCAGCTTGAGGACCTGTTGCAGGCTATGGCACTGGAGCTCAGTCCCGAGCATCTCGAATCGCTGACCAACGCCGGCGCCTGATACCACGTCCCTATGACCGCCGGATCAGCACCGGCAGTCTCTCGCGCTCTTACGCCCCGACGGCGTCGGGGACGGCGCGCGAGGACTGGTCGCCCAGCAATTCGTCGACCACGCTGGCATATTCCTCCGGCTTGCGGAGGAACCGGACCCCGTTCGGCAGGCTAGCCGATTCGGACAAATTATCCCCCGACGTCACCACCAGCGCGATGTCGGGCCAGCGCCGGCGCACCAGCCGCGCCAGTTCGATCCCGTTCATCGAGCCCGGCATCGTCACATCCGTGAACACCGCGTGGATGTCATCGCGGTCGGTCAGGATCTGCAAGGCTTCGTCGGCATCCGCCGCGACCAGCGTGGCCATCCCGGCATTCTCGATCAGCGCCGCGGCGGTGATCTGGACCAGCGGGTGATCCTCGACGATCAGCACGACGTCACGCGCAGGCATTTTCGCAAGATACGCCATAAACCCTTCTACGAATGTCAGAACCACCCCGAGCACCCCGATCGATGGGGCATTTTGCATCGAGCCAGTTCGAACGGATCAGGCAGGCATTATGTCCGAAAAAATCGTGAGATTACAACTTATGATAGTTAATTGCGCCTGATATGGGTCAATCTCCCGCGAAGGTGAGCGCCGATGTCCGCCGTTCGCGTTCGTTGATCAACAGCGCACGCCCCGCCGGCGCCGCCGATCGCTGGGGGCAATCGCCGCGGAAGCACGAGCGGCACCCGAGCCCGATCGGCATCGCCACGCCGCGCAGATCGAGCCCGCCGGCAGCCGCCAGCGCGCCGGCCAGCGACGCTTCCACGCCTAGGCCTACCGCGAACTCCGCATGCACCGCGCCATATTGCCGCCCCTGCGGCGTCACCGTGCGCGCCATCGTCAACCAGCGCGCGCCGTCCTCCAGCTCCACGAGCTGCACCGTCAGGCTGCCCGGCCGGTCGAACGCGTGGTGCAGTCGCCAAAGCGGACACCGACCGTCCGCCTCGACCAGAGCGGCGCCGCTCGCGCCCGGATAGCGCTTCGATGCCTGGCCCGCGCGATCGATCCGGATCATGAAGAAGGGCAGCCCGCGCGCACCGACGCGCTGTAGCGTCGTCAGCCGATGCGCGACCTGTTCGAACCCCGCACCGAACCGCCGCTGCAACAGCTCGATATCGTAGCCCGTCGACTCGCACCCGCGCAGGAACCGCGCATAGGGCATCATCACCGCCGCCGCGAAATAACTCAGCAGATGCCGGCGATACAGCCGTTCGGCCGATCGATCCGTAAACCCCGCCCCCTTGGCCAGCGCATCGACCTCCGCCCGCGACTCGATCTGCGCCAGCTGGAACGCCACCGCGAACGTCCGCGATGCCGGGTCGAGCACCTCGCTCAACTGCAGCTGCCGGGCGTGGAGGTCGAGCCGTCGCAGCGTATCGGGCAGCACGTCGGCGGGCAGCACCCGGATCGTCAGGCCGTGCTTGGCGCGCAGGCGCTCGGCGATCGCGCCGTACAGGTCGCCCGCGCCCATCCGCAGTTCGTCCGCCAGCGCCTCGGCCGCCGCGTCGAGATCGGCGAAATGGTTGCGCCAGCGCTCGATCTCGCGCCGCACCAGCGTCACGGGATCGTCGCCCGTCTCGACCACCGTTCCGCTGCCGAGCCGGTCGAACACGCGTGCGAACGCCTCGGCACCGCCCGGCGCGCTGGCCAGCCACTCCTCCACCTCGTTGCGGTCGATCTCCAGGTCGGCGAACATCGGGTCGGCCAGCCGGCGCCGCACCGCGTCCGCGCCGCCGCCGGGCTCCCCCGCCGCCAGCGCACGCGGGTCGAAATCGAAGCTTTCGGCGAGCTTGACGATCAACGTCGCCGACACCGGGCGCTGGTTGCGCTCGATCAGGTTCAGGTAGCTCGGGCTGATCGCGAGCATCTCGGCCATCGCCGCCTGGGTCAGCCCGGTGCGTCGCCGCAATCGGCGGATCGCATGCCCTGCCAGCAGTTTCCGCTCCGCCATGCCCACCTCCTGTCACGATGTTTACAAGGCAACACCGGACTTGCAAGTAGTAAGCTACAACCCGACCGCATCGCGACGCCGCGACCGCTTCCACGCCCGACCATCGCCGCCCTAGGACGAAGGTGTCGAACGACATGTAAAGACACCGACACAGTTGGAGGCCCCCATGACCGAACCCAATCGCACCCGCGCCGTCTTCTCCACCGACGATTTCGCGCTGCTCAAGGAAGCGCTCGGCGAACTGATCAGCAAGATCTCGATCGACGACACGCGCCTCACGCGTCTCAGCGCGCTCTATCACCGCCTCGGTCGCGTCGGCGGCTGACCGGCCGCTCTCCCGGATCCTACCGGGGGTCAGGGTTACGGGCTTCTTCCCCCCGCCCGTAACCCTGCATTCGTCGGCGTTCTTCTTTCGTCACAATGACGCCCGCGCATCTTTCCAAGCCCGCCCCCCTCGTGCAGGGCGCGGGCATGAGCTTCGCATCCAAAATCAAGGACAACATCGTCCTTTACGGCGCCCTCGCCGCCAATCTCGGGATCGGCGTGGCAAAGTTCGTCGCCGCCGGGATCACCGGATCGTCCTCGATGCTGACCGAGGGCGTCCATTCGGTCGTCGACAGCTTCAACCAGGTCCTGCTGCTTTACGGCCAGCACAGCGCGAAGCGTCCCGCGGACGAAGCGCACCCGTTCGGCTATGGCCGGGAACTGTATTTCTGGGCGTTCGTGGTCGCGATCCTGATCTTCGCGGTCGGCGCCTGCATCTCGATCTACGAGGGATGGCGGCACATCGGGCATCCCGAACCGCTCTCCAGCCCGACGATCAACTATGTCGTCCTCGCCATCTCGTTCCTGCTCGAGGGGACCAGCTGGACGCTCGCGGTGCGCGAATTTTCCGCGTCCAAGGGTCGCGAAGGCTGGTGGCGCGCAATCCGCCGCTCGAAGGACCCCGCCGGGTTCATCGTGCTGTTCGAGGATTCGGCCGCGCTCGCCGGTCTCGTCATCGCCGGCGTCGGCATCTGGGCCAGCCACGCGTTCTCAGACCCGCGGATCGACGGCGTCGCCTCGATCCTGATCGGCCTGATCCTCGGTCTCGTCGCGATCCTGCTGGCGCGCGAATCGAAGGGGTTGTTGATCGGCGAGCGCGCCGACCCGCAGGTGATCGAGACGATCCGCACCATCGTCGCCGCACACGTCGCAATCGTCTCGGTCAACCATGTCCGCACGATCCACACCGCGCCCGACAGCATCTTCGCGGCGATCAGCGCCGATTTCGAGGACTCGATCACGATGGGCGCCGGCGAAACCATGATCGAGGAGATGGAGACGCAGCTGCGCGCCGCGGTCCCCATGCTCGCCTCGATCTATATCCGCCCCGAAAAGCGCGCAGATGCAGCGCTCGTGGTCGACCACGTCACGGTCGACCTCTGAGACCCGCGACAGGCCGGACCTGATCCGGCACCGTATTGCGCCGAGCGCGAGGATCGCGCGCACGGCGAGCGGGAGCCGCGCTCAGCAACTGTGCTGTCGCCGCCGGTCCGCCACCGATCCTGTCGCGGACGACTAGGCCGGCACGAACTCCACCACGTCGAGCACCGATTCGAACCGTGGATAGGGTAACACCATCCGCCACCGCCTCGGTCCGATCCGCTCGATCACGCCGGCCATGTCGCGTCCGGCGTCGCGGCCATAGTCGAGCGCGCGCGTCTCGTCGCCGAGCACCATCGTGCCAAGGAAGATGCTGCGCGTATCGGTGTCGGCATAGATCGTGCCGATCGGCCGCTGCGATCCGCTCGACTTGCCGAACACCAGCTGGCCGCGCAGGTCGCGGTCGATCCGGCACGCGAACCAGCCATAGCTCGTGAACGTCGGCCCGACGCCGGTCTTCGCGCCCAGCTTGAACGTGCGGCAGCGATAGGCACCGGGCTGCGGCATCGCTCCGGCGATCGAATGATCTGGGTCGAACAGGGCCGGCTCGCGCCCGATCGCGGTCGGATCGACGTGCGACAGCGCATTGATCCACGCACCGCGCCAGCCGCGCAGCCGCCCGCGGTCCGCACTGGTCGCCACGCGGCGCCAGTCCAGCGACACCGCGCGCGATCCCGACGACGCGACCGCGCCGCCCCCGTCGTCGCTACCGCCGCACCCGGCCAGCACCACACACGCCGCCACCGCGCTCACATACGCCCGCATCGTCATCCCCACGCTCATCCCCATCAGGGTACACGCGCATCCGTCTCCGCGACAATGATTTCGCGCCTCGGCGAGGCACACGCCCACGTCCGGCGGCTCTACGCGTGGCGCGATGTGGTCAGGCCGCGGTCCAGCCGCCGTCCATCGACAGGTTGGCGCCGGTGATCGCCTTCGCCTCGTCGCGGCACAGGAACAGCGCGAACGCCGCGACCTGCTCGGGCGTGACGAACTCCTTGGTCGGCTGCGCCGCGAGCAGCACGTTCTCCATCACCTGCTCGCGGGTCATTCCCCGCGCCTTCATCGTGTCGGGGATCTGGTTCTCGACGAGCGGCGTCCAGACATAGCCCGGCGAGATGCAGTTGACGGTGATCCCGTCGGTCGCCGTCTCCAGTGCGATCGTTTTCGTGAGGCCTGCAAGCCCGTGCTTCGCCATCACGTACGCCGACTTGTTGGGGCTCGCGACCAGCGAATGCGCCGATGCGGTCGAGATGATCCGCCCCCAGCCCCTCGCGCGCATGTGCGGCACCGCCGCGCGCATCATGTGCCAGGCGGACGACAGGTTGATCGCGATGATCGCGTCGAACTTCTCGACCGGAAACTCGGCGATCGGCGCGACGTGCTGGATGCCGGCATTGTTGACGACGATGTCGCAACTGCCCGTCTCGGCGACCGCGCGCGCGACCAGCGCCGCGATCTCGTCGGGCCTGGTCATGTCCGCAGGGTCGTACAGTGCCGCCGCCCCGCTCGTCGCGGCGAGCGCGGCGCGGTCGCGTTCGATGGCGTCCGCGTCGCCGAAGCCGTTGATCACCACCGCCGCGCCCTCGGCCGCGAACGCCTTGGCGTAGGCAAGGCCGATGCCCGATGTCGAGCCCGTGATGACGGCGGTCTTGCCCTTCAGGAACATGCGTCTCTCCTCCATTCGCCCGCCGTCGCGAAAACCGCGACAGGTGACCATGCTGACCTGCGCCCGGTCCCTTTCGCGTACCCCTCGCTAGCCCTGCGGTCCGGACGAGATCGCCGGACGCCGACAGCGCGACGAAGGACCACCACGTGCTGCGCGTCCTAGCGCACCGGTGGCACCGACATCAAAGTCGAATATCCGCCGCTGAACATCCATGTGCGAAAGTCGTCCACCGCCACGTCCGATCAGTCGAGCCTGCCGACGGCATGACGATCACCGCCGAATGATTCGAGCAGGATGACTAAGACACGATGACTGGGATACAATGACCGGAGCACGATGACCGGGGCACGATGCCTGAGAATGAACCGACAGGTGGAAGAACCGAAAGACCTCCCGATTGTTATACGATGCCGCAAGGCGATATCTACCTCACCCGCTACCACGTATCGCTCCGATGCCCGACCGACCGGCGGAACCATCGCGACCGTCCGGACCTGTCCTGTTCGCTGGACCTGTCAGGATTGTGCGATCGCGTCGCCATCGTACCGCTGTCACGACAGGCTCGCAGCCGTAGGAATTGTTTCGAGCGCCAGATCCCGGGCACTACCAAAGCAAACAGGTCAAGCGTGCCCTGCTACGCTTCTCCAAATCCTGCATGGAAGTGCCACGTACTCTATCCATGATCGGCTGTGGTCGACGGAAAGCTACCGTCTATCCCACCACGGGCGGAAAGGAATGCGCACACGGCCTTCGCGGTCGTCATTGATATCGTAGGTCCGGCCGAGATTAGACCCGACGGAAAGCACGACCTGAAGAACCTGGGGGATCTCAGGATCCCAGAATCTCAGGACCTCAGGACCTCAGGATCCTAGGATCTTGAAATATTGGGGCCTTTAGGAGGCTCAAAGATCGTCGCGACACAGGAGCCTTGGCGATCGCATCACCAAGGAGGCGAGGCGCAACCGCTACTCTGCCACTGAAAATCCTACGGAGGCGTCGCGCGCCCCACCGGCCACACGACCGACGATAGCGCGAGCCCGCCCCTCGATCCCCTCCCGCACGCGGGAGGGGAAGAATGGATACGTCGCCGACATCTTCCGGCGCCGATCCGGTGTCGCACGTCATAGCGCGCACCACGCGGCAATACGTCTGAAGGGAATTCCGTCAGACCGGTCTGCCCTTACGCATCATCGTCCGCGTCGGGTCCCACCATCATGTCTTCCGCCACCTTGTCGGTCCGCGCGCGGATCGCCTTTTCCAGGCGGTCGGCCATGTCGGGATTGTCCTTGAGGAAGGTCTTCGAATTCTCGCGGCCCTGGCCCAGGCGTACGCTGTCATAGCTGAACCATGCGCCCGACTTCTCGACGATCCCGGCCTTCACGCCCAGATCGAGGATCTCGCCGAGCTTCGAGACGCCCTGCCCGTACATGATGTCGAACTCGACCTGCTTGAACGGCGGCGCGACCTTGTTCTTCACGACCTTGACGCGGGTCTGGTTGCCGACGACCTCCTCGCCGGTCTTGATCGCGCCGGTGCGGCGGATGTCGAGACGGACGCTCGCGTAGAATTTCAGCGCGTTGCCGCCCGTCGTGGTCTCGGGGTTGCCGTACATCACGCCGATCTTCATGCGTAGCTGGTTGATGAAGATCACCATGCAGCGCGACCGGCTGATCGAGCCCGTCAGCTTGCGCAGCGACTGCGACATCAACCGGGCCTGCAGGCCGACGTGGCTGTCGCCCATCTCGCCCTCGATTTCAGCCCGCGGCACGAGCGCCGCGACCGAATCGACCACCAGCACGTCGATCGCGTTCGACCGCACCAGCGTGTCGACGATCTCGAGCGCCTGCTCGCCGGTGTCGGGCTGCGACACGATCAGTTCGTCGATGTTGACGCCCAGCTTCTTGGCATAGACCGGGTCGAGCGCATGCTCGGCATCGACGAACGCCGCGGTGCCACCACCCTTCTGCGCTTCGGCGATGACGTGAAGCGCAAGCGTCGTCTTGCCCGAGCTCTCGGGCCCGTAGATCTCGATCACGCGGCCGCGCGGCAGGCCGCCGACGCCGAGCGCGATGTCGAGCCCGAGCGAGCCGGTCGAGATCACCTCGACCTGCATCGTCTCCTTCGAACCCAGGCGCATCGCCGAGCCCTTGCCGAATGCGCGGTCGATCTGTGCCAGTGCGGCATCGAGTGCCTTCTGGCGGTCTGTTGTGGCTGTTGCCATGCCGGTATCGATCACTTTCAGACTTGCGGCCATCGGGAAGCTCCATCGCTAGACCAAGCGCGCGATCCGTTCAACGCGTTGCGGACTGTGTATCGCATTTGTTCTCATGGAACAAGCGGAGAACATCGATTATCGACCAGATAATCGCATGGCCGGTCAGGTCAGGAAGGTCTGCAGCGTCCACCATCCGCGCGCCCGCGCCTCAGCCGCCGCCGCCGCACACGCGCCCGCCTCGTCGAACAATGCGAAACACGTCGCGCCCGATCCCGACATCCGCGACAGCAACACCCCGGGCGCCGCGTCGAGAACCGCCCGCACCGCGCCGATCACCGGCGCGAGAGCAAGCGCCGGCGGCTCCAGGTCGTTGCGGCCTGCCCGTGCCCGCGCGAGCAGGTCGCCCTCGCCGATCCCGCCACGATCGACACCGTCCCACGTCCGGAACACCGCGGCGGTCGACACCGCGACACCCGGGTTGACGAGCAGCAGCGGCGTCCCCGCCAGCCCGTCGATCGCGACCAGCGCATCGCCTTTGCCGGTGCCGAGCGTGGTCCGCCCGTCGAGACAGGCGGGCACGTCCGCACCGAGCGCCGCGGCGATCCGGTACAGCCGCGCGTCGTCGAGCGGCACCGCATGCAACCGCGCGAGCGCCCGCAACGTCGCCGCCGCATCGGCCGATCCCCCACCGATCCCCGATGCGATCGGCAACCGCTTGTCGAGCGTGATCGCGTGCGCCGCCACAATCCCGAACGCCTCGACGAACGCGCGCGCGGCCCGCGTGACGAGATTGTCCGCCTCCGCGTCCAGCCCGGCCGCGAACGGACCGACGATCGCGAACCGGTCGCGCGCGGCCCCCTCCACCGTCACGACGTCGCCGTCCGCCGCGAACGCGAACAGCGTCTCGATATCGTGATAGCCGTCCGGCCGCCGCTGCCGGACATGGAGCGCGAGATTGATCTTCGCGGGTGCGCGCTCGGTGATCATCGCCGTACCCCCGTCGGCAACCCGTCGGCGATCTTCGTTGCCAGACGCGTCACGCCGTCGCCGGTCGCGGTTACCTGCGCCGCCCGCCACGCATAGCGCGCCTCGTACCGTCGCCCGAGCGTCCAATAGGCATCGCCCAGATGCTCGCCGATCTCGGTATTGGTCGGTTCGGCGATCGCGGCGCGCTCGAGCAATGGCAGCGCACGCACCGTGTTGCCGCCCAGGTGATACGCCCATCCGAGCGAATCGGTGATCGAGGCATTGTCGGGATCGAGCGTCGCCGCATGCGCCAGCAGCCGCGTCGAACCGGCGACGTCCTCGCCATGCTCGACGCGCGCAAATCCCAGATAGTTGAGCGCGATCGGCTCGTTCGGACCGCGCGCGACGGCCTTGGCGAGCGCCTCGCGCGCTTCGGGCCAGCGCCCCGCCTGGTCGAGCGCCCCGCCATATTGCAGCCACGCGGCCCAGCCGTCGCCCTGCTCGCCGGTGTCGATGACGCGCCGGTAATAGGGCACCGCATCGGCGGCGCGGTCGCTATTGACCAGCAGGTCGGCATAGCGTTGCCAGTCATAGGCGTCGGCCTCCGCCCGGTCCGCGCGCGCCGCCGCGACCGCGAGAGCGTCGGCATCCCGCCCCGCCGTCGTCAGGACGACGACCCGCTCGGCCGCCGCGGCGCCCGCGAACGGGCTGTCCGGGTCGACGCCGTCGAGCACCGCGAGCGCGCGCGCGACCGCCCCGCCCTTCCCGAGTGCATCGGCGAGCAGGATGCGCGCACGGTCGCAGGACGGATCCGCGGTGAGCGCAGCCTGGGTCAGCGCGATCGAGAGCGGGGTCGGCGTGCCCCCGGCCAGATCGCTCGCGACCCTGACCAGCAGGCGCGAGACGCCGAACCCCAGCGTGGGTTTTGCCGGCGCACCCTCGCGCAACGCGACGAACGTCGGGTCGCGCCCGTCGAGCAGCGTGCGCGCGGCGGCGTCCTGACGCTGGCCGAACAGCAGCTGCGCGGCGGCGACGCGCAGGTCGTTGGGCATGCGCAGATCGGGGCTGAGCGCAGCGATGCCGGCATCGTAGCGGCCCCTGGCGATCAGCAGGAGCGCGCGCGTCTCGGTCGCGAAGCGCGTTGCAACGAGATCCTTGGGGGCGGCCCCCAAGGCGGCTGCCGGATCGCCGCCGCGCACGAACACCGTCCAGCCGGTCAGCGCCGGGACGAGCACCGCGAGCGGCCCGGTCGCGAGGCGCGCGATCGCCGCGTCCGCAGCCTTGGCGTCACCCCGCCGTGCCGCCACGGCGAGCGGCAGCAGCGCCGCATCGGACGGCGCGACGCCTGCAGTATCCAGTGCGGTGGCGGCGCGCGTGGCGAGCGCGACGTCGCCGGCCTCCAGCGCCTCGCGATAGGCTCGGATCGCGATTCCGGGATTGCTCGGCGCCGCGGCGAGCGCACGCGCATAGTTCGCGGCGGCGAGGTCGACCGCGCCATCGGCGTCCGCCGCGCGCGCCTTGACATAGGCGGACAGGTCGCCGGGGTCCGCCCACGCCGGGGTGGGCGCGAGCAACGCCAGGGTCAGCACGGTGCGGTAGAGGGCAGAAGGCTTGATCGGTCGCGTCCCTGTCGTTTTCGCCGGGTTCCCGGCGGAGGCCGGGACCCTGGCATACACGCTCGACGTTCGCCTGCGAAGGCGGAGGTCCGGTGTCACGCGAGGAGCGCTCCGCCCGCCGGCCCTCGCGGCGGGGCGGAAGGCACGCCCTCACATATTCGGGTAGTTCGGACCGCCGCCGCCTTCCGGCACCACCCAGTTGATGTTCTGTGTCGGGTCCTTGATGTCGCAGGTCTTGCAGTGGACGCAGTTCTGCGCGTTGATCACGAACTTCGGGTCGCCGGTCTCCTCGCCGACGATCTCGTACACCCCCGCCGGGCAGTAACGCTGCGCCGGCTCGTCATACATCGGCAGGTCATACTCGACCGGGATCTTCGGGTCCTTCAGCGTCAGGTGGACCGGCTGGTCCTCCTCGTGGTTGGTGTTCGACACGAACACCGACGACAGCCGGTCGAAGGTCAGCACGCCGTCGGGCTTGGGATAGACGATCGGCTTGACCAGGTCCTTGCGCCACAGGCTCTCATGATCCGGATGGTGATGCAGCGTAAACGGCATCTTGATGCCCCAATGCTCGAACCACATCGTGACGCCCGACAGCGCCGACCCCAGCATGTCGCCGAACTTCTTGACCAGCGGCACGACGTTGCGGACGACCGACAGCTCCTTCCTGACCCAGGACGCGTCGAACGCCTGCGGATAGGCGGCGAGCTCGTCGTGCTGGCGCTGCGACAGGATCGCGTCGACCGCGGCGTCGGCGGCCATCATGCCGGACTTCATCGCGGTATGCGTGCCCTTGATCCGCGGCACGTTGAGAAAGCCCGCGCTGTCGCCGATCAGCGCCGCGCCCGGCATGACGAGCTTCGGAATCGACTGCAGCCCGCCGTCCGAAATCGCGCGCGCACCGTACGACACGCGCTTTGCGCCCTTCAGCAACGCCGCAACCTCGGGATGCGTCTTCCAGCGCTGCATCTCCTGGAACGGCGACAGATAGGGGTTGGTGTAGCTGAGCCACGTCACGAAGCCGATCGAGACCTGGCCGTTCGCCTGGTGATAGATCCAGCCGCCGCCGTTCGATCCTTGCGTCTCGCTCAGCGGCCAGCCCTGCGTGTGGATCACCCGGCCGGGCGCATGCAGCGCGGGGTCGATGTCCCACAATTCCTTGACGCCCAGGCCATAGACCTGCGGATCGCTGTCCTTGGCGAGGTCGAACGTCCGGATCAGCTCCTTGGTCAGATGCCCGCGGCAGCCTTCCGAGAAGAAGGTGTATTTCGCGTGGAGTTCGAGCCCGGGGGTATAGTCGCCCTTGTGCGTGCCGTCGCGCGCGATGCCCATGTCGCCGGTCGCGACGCCCTTGACCGAGCCGTCCTCGTTGAACAGCACTTCGGCGGCCGCGAAGCCCGGAAAGATCTCGACGCCCAGCTCCTCGGCCTTGCCCGCGAGCCAGCGGCACAGGTTCGCGAGGCTGCCGGTATAGGTGCCCTTGTTGTGCATGAACGACGGCGTCAGGAAGTGCGGCACGTTGGTCTTGCCGGTCTTGTTCAACAGCCAGTGGTGGTTCTCCGTCACCGGCACCTCGGCCAGCGGACAGCCGTCGTCGCGCCAGTCCGGCAGCAGTTCGTCGAGGCTCTTGGGATCGATCACCGCACCCGACAGGATATGCGCGCCGACCTCGGAGCCCTTTTCGAGCACGCAGACCGAAATCTCCGCCTCCTTCTGCGCAGCCAGCTGTTTCAGCCGGATCGCTGCCGACAGGCCCGCCGGGCCAGCGCCGACGATCACCACGTCATAGGGCATCGATTCACGGTCGTTCATCATCGTCTCCCGGGGCATTCGTGCACGCCGTTCGTTCGGGCGCGAGCCAGCACCATATTGTCCAATAAGGCGATTGCGCGAGTTGACCGCCACGTCAACCGCACAGCATAGATAAGGATATGGGGGCAGACCAGAATATCGCATGGCATGCGCTTGCCGCCAGCGCGCTCGAATGGTGGCAGGATGCCGGCGTCGACATGCTCGTCGACGACGCCCCGCGCGACTGGTTCGCAGCCCCCGCCCCGCCCCCGCCGGCCGCGCTCGCACCGGCCTCCACGACTCCCGTCGCGGTCCTCGAACCGGCCGAAATGCCGGCGTCGCTCGCCGAGTTCCTGACCTGGCGGAACAGCCCAGCGGTACCCGAGGCATTGTGGGGCGGCGTGGCCTTTGCCGCTACGGGTCCTGCGACTGCGGAGCTCATGGTGCTGGTCGACTGCCCCGAACGCGACGACGGCGAAACGCTGCTGTCGGGCCCTGCGGGACGGCTGTTCGACCGGATGCTCGCCGCGATCGGCACGACGCGCGAGGCGGTGCATCTGGCCTCGGTCTGCGCCAAGCGTCCGACCGCCGGCCGCGTGCACCGGGACGTCGAGGCCCAGCTCGCGGCGATCGCGCAGCACCATGTCGGGCTGATCGCGCCCAAGCGCCTGCTCGTTCTGGGCAATGCGGCGAGTCGTGCGATCCTCGCGACGGATTTGCCCGATGCGCGCGGGCGTTTACACGCGTTTAACCATAAGACCGGCAAGACGGGGACTGTCGTCAGCTTCCACCCGCGGTTTCTGATCGAGAAACCCGCGGCGAAGCCCGAGGCCTGGAGGGATTTGCAGATGTTGATGCGGAATTCGGACGCATGAGGCGGATCGCGGTTGCAGTGGCGCTCGCCACCTTGAGTATCCCGGCGCTGGCTGCCGCGGACCCCGCCCCCGATGCGCGGCTGGTCGGCGGGTCGAAGACCGACGTCATCCCGCTCCAGCTCGATCCCGCCCAGCGCGACGCCTACAAGCTCGTCTTCGCCGCGATCCGCGACCAGAAATGGACCGACGCGCAAATCCAGCTCGACACGATGAAGCCCGGCCCGCTGCACGCTATAGCCCGCGCCGAACTCTACACCGCCAAGGGATCGCCGCGGATCGAGATGGCGCCGCTCGTCGCGCTGCTCACCGAAGCTCCCGATCTCCCCCAGGCGACCGATATCGCGCGCCTCGCCAAGGCCCGTGGCGCGGTCGACCTCCCGCTCCTGCCCGCGGCCCAGCGGCTGATCTGGCAGGACGGCGCGCCCCGCCGCGCGCATGCCAAGAGCGTGAAGAGCGATCTGATCGCCGCCGACCTCGCGCTCAAGATGCAGCCCTACGTCAAGGCCGACATGGGCCCCGAGGCGCAGGCGCTGCTCGAAACCACGCAGGGCCTGTCGCCCGAGGCGCTGACCGAATGGCAGCAGCGCGTCGCCTGGATCTATTTCCTGCGCGGCGACGACGTCAACGCGCGGACGATGGCCGCCAAGGCGCAGGATGGCTCCGGCGACTGGGCGATCCAGGCGCGCTGGGTCGGCGCGCTGGCCGCCTGGCGGCAGAACGACTGCGCCAATGCGCAGGCGGGGTTCGAGGGTGTCGCCGGTCGCGCCGCAGACGTCGATATGCGCAGCGCTGCGCTCTACTGGGCATCGCGTGCCGACATGGTCTGTGGCCGCCCCGACAAGATCGAGGGTCGCCTGAAGGCTGCCGCGCAGTTCTCCGAGAGCTTCTACGGCCAGCTCGCGCGCCAGGCGCTGTCGATCAAGGACAAGCCCGCCCGGCCGACCGGCCGGATCGCCGCCGACTGGCTGGTGCTCGACAAGCGCCAGAACGTGAAGGTCGCGGCCGCACTGGTCGAGGTCGGCGAGACCGATCTCGCCGACGACGTGATCCGCCAGCAGGCCAAGATCGGCGCCGCCGCCGAATTCCCGAGCCTGGTCCGCGTCACCGAGGCGCTGAGCCTGCCCGCGACCACCGTCTGGCTCGCGCATAATTGCCCGCAAGGGTTCATGGCGACCGCGGACTCGCGCTATCCGACCCCCAACTGGACGCCCGACAGCGGATGGCGCGTCGAAAAGGCGCTGGTCTATGCGCACACGCTCGAGGAATCGCGCTTCCGCAACACCGTGAAGAGCGCGGCCGGTGCCTACGGCCTCATGCAGATCATGCCCGCCGCCGCGACCGATTTCGCGCGCGAACGCGGCACCGCGATCGACAAGGCCGCGCTGACCAAGCCGTCGACCAACATGGACATCGGCCAGCGCCACCTCGAACGGCTCCGCGACATGGCCGGCGTCACCGGCGGGCTGCTGCCGAAAGTGATCGCCGCCTACAATGCCGGCCCGCGTCCGGTCGGCGATTGGAACGCGATCGTCCACGATAATGGCGACCCGCTGCTCTATATCGAGAGCATTCCCTATTGGGAGACGCGCGGCTACGTCACCACGGTGATGCGCAACTACTGGATGTACGAGGCGCAGGGCGGCAAGAAGGCTTCGGTCAGCCGCTCCGCGCTCGCGCAAGGCATGTGGCCCCGCTTCCCGGGCATGCCCGGCGCCCAGATGGTCCGCATGAACGCGGTGCCCAACGCCCGCGCCAGCGCCAGCACGATGCCGCTGCACACCGTCGCGCTGAACGCCGCGGTCAGCCCGCAATCGACCACGGTCACGCATGCCGATTGACCTCAGCGCGACGTTCCTGCCCGTCCGCATCGCCGTCCTGACCGTCTCCGACACCCGCGGGCTTGCCGACGATCGCTCGGGCGACACGCTCGTCGCGCGGCTGACCGAGGCAGGCCACGTGCTCGCCGATCGCCGGATCGAGAAGGACGATGCCGACGTCATCGTGCAGCGGCTGCACAGCTGGATCGACGATCCCGAGATCGACGTCGTCATCACGACCGGCGGCACCGGCGTGACTGGCCGCGATGTCACCCCCGAGGCGATCGAGCGCATCGCCGACAAGATGATCCCGGGCTTCGGCGAGCTGTTCCGCATGCTCAGCTACCAGACCATCGGCACCTCGACGGTCCAGTCGCGCGCCTGCGCCTGCGTCACCCGCGGCACCTACATCTTCGCGCTGCCCGGTTCGACCGGCGCGGTGAAGGACGGCTGGGACGGCATCCTCAAGGACCAGCTCGACAGCCGCCACAAGCCCTGCAACTTCGTCGAACTGATGCCGCGCCTGCTCGAGCGATAGGGCGCTACTGGACCATAACGGTTGTGCCCCGCCAGCCGGACCCGCAAAGCCTCCGTTACGAACCCGCCTCCGGTGGAGCCTGCCGACCGCGCCTGCCAGCGTCGCTCCGGGATAAACCGGAGGGAATGATCATGAGCGCGAACTGGAGTCTGGGTCTCGACACGCTGCGCGTGCAGAATGCCGACGAGGATAACTGGCTGTCGAACGGCGACGAGGTCTACATGGTCGTGATCCCGTTCCGCGCGAAGCTCGGACTTCCCGGATCGGCGCAGACCTCGACCAACACCTGGGCGACCTATGACTGGGCGAAGCACGTCTCGAAGGGCGCGGTCCGGCATATTCCCGGCAATATCGGCCGCACGACCTTCGCCAACGTCGCGAGTTTCGGCGTCAGCCAGTTCCTCGGGGCGGGCCATGGTTCGACCAATCCCGCGTTCAAGCCCGAAATCCTGGGCATCGTCAGCCTCGCGTTCGAAAGCGACAACACGTCCTGGTCGTCGATGCACTCGATCATCGACAAGGCCGCCCCGGTGGTCCGCGCCGAGCTCGAGGCGGTCGTCGCCAACGAGATGACCCCGCTCGACAAGCTCACCGCGCAGCAGCTGACCGACAAGCTGAAGGGATCGGCGAACCATATCAAGGATGCGATCACCCCGTCGGTGCTCGCCCAAATCGGACTGTTCCTCAGTTCCGCCGGCGACCCCGACGACTTCATCGACTTCGGCATCAACTGGTTCACCAATCTCGACCCCGAACTGGTCGTCTGCTTCCAGCAGATGAAGGAAGCGAAGGACGCGACCATGAGCGGCAAGGCCAAGCCGGCCGACCAGTCGACCGCGGCGCTGATCGCGCGCTCCGGCCTCCACCCGCTCGCGCCCGGCGGGTTCCAGAACCTCTACGACAAATCGGGCGTCGCCTATCTCGTCGAGGGATCGGTAGGCCACGCCTGACGATTGTTGTTCTTTCTTCGTTCCCATAGTTCCGGGTACGAAGGCGCATGTCCAAGGCTCGACCCGTGCGCGGCGCGACGCGCAATCACGCCAGCGCACGGTTCAACCTGCCGCAGACCGAAGCGGACGGCGACTGGCTCGACGCTCGCGCCGATATCGACGGCGAACCCGCGCGCCTCAAGACCACGGTAACCGTCGAACATCCCCGCACGATCATCAGCCGCAACACCTCGCCCGACATCGGCTTCGACCGCTCGATCAATCCCTATCGCGGCTGCGAGCATGGCTGCATCTACTGCTTCGCGCGCCCCAGCCACGCCTATCACGACCTGTCGCCCGGCCTCGATTTCGAGAGCCGCCTGTTCGCCAAGCCCGACGCCGCCGCGCTGCTCCGCACCGAACTGTCCAAGCCCGGCTACCTCGTCGCGCCGATGGCGCTCGGTACCAACACCGACCCCTATCAGCCGATCGAGACCGACTGGCGCATCACTCGCGGCGTCATCGAAGTGCTCGCCGAAACCGATCATCCGCTCGGCATCACCACCAAGTCCGACCGCGTCGTCCGCGACCTCAACCTGCTCGCGCCGATGGCGGCTAAGGGGCTCGTCTCGGTTACGCTCTCGATCACCTCGCTCGACCCGAAGATCGCCGCCACGCTCGAGCCGCGCGCGCCGACCCCCGAGCGCCGGCTGACCGCGGTGCGGCGGCTCGCGGATGCGGGCATCCCCGTCAACGTCTCGATCGCGCCCGTCATCCCCGCGATCACCGACCACGAGATCGAACACCTGGTCGCGCGCGCGGCCGAGGCGGGTGCGCAGCGCGTCTTCTTCCTCCCCGTCCGCCTGCCCTGGGAGGTCGCGCCGCTGTTCCGTGCCTGGCTCGACGCGCATTTCCCCGACCGCGCGGGGAAGGTGATGGCGACAATCCAGTCGCTGCGCGGCGGCCGCGACAACGACGCGGGCTTCTTCACGCGGATGCAGGGCCAGGGCCCCTGGGCCGACCTGATCCGCACGCGCATCGCGATCGCCTGCCGCAAGCACGACATCAATCACGAGCGCGTGCCGCTCCGCCGCGACCTGTTCCGCCCGCCGCGCGGCCCCCAGGGCGAGCTGTTCTAGACGCGCACCAGCATCTTCCCGCGGTTGCCGCCCGAGAACAGTCCCAGGAACGCATCCGGCATCGCGTCGAGCCCGTCATGCACGGTCTCCTCGCGCTTGAGCGTCCCCGCCGCGACCAGCGCGCCCATGTCCCGCACGAAGTCGGCCTGCCGATCCATATAGTCGCTGACGATGAAGCCGCGGATCTGGATCCGGTTGCCGATCAGCCGCGCCAGATAGCGCAGCTCGGTCGCCGCACCGCTGTTGTAGACCTCGATCATTCCACACACGGCAAAGCGCGCGCGCATCCGCGCATGCGCCAGCGCGGCGTCGAGATGCTCGCCGCCGACATTGTCGAAATACACGTCGATACCGTCCGCGCCGACCGTCTTCAGCGCCTCGCCGAGCGCCTTCACGACCGGCACGCCCGCCTTGTAGTCGACCACTGCGTCGGCGCCGAGGCTCCTGACCCAGTCGCACTTGTCCGCGCCGCCGGCCGATCCGATCACGGTCATCCCGCGCGCCTTGGCGATCTGCACCACGGTCGACCCGACCGCGCCCGCCGCCGCCGACACGAACACGACATCGCCACTCTTCGCCGCCGCGACTTCGGTCAGCCCGAAATAGCCGGTCATGCCGGGCATGCCGAGCTGCCCCAGAAATGCCTGCTCGGGCACGTCGATCGCGGGGAGCTTCTGGACCTGCGCGGCCGGGACCACCGCCTCGTCGCGCCAGCCCATCATGTGCTGCACCTTGTCGCCGACCGCGAACCCGTCGGCGTTGCTCTCGACGATCTCGCCGACCGCCCCGCCCTGCATCGGCTCGCCGAGCACGAACGGCGGGACATAGCTCTTCACGTCGTTCATCCGCCCGCGCATATACGGGTCGACCGACAGCCAGCGGTTCGCGATCCGCACCTCGCCCGCGGCCAGCGGACGATCGGGAATCGTGATCATCGCAAAGTCGGTATGCTGCGGCATGCCCTGCGGCCTCGCCTTCAAGCTCCACGCACGTGCCATTATCGAGCTCCATTTCCAGAATTTCCGTGGGCTCGGTATGGCAGGCGCCTTGCGCGTTGCAACCGGGAAGTGCGCCGGACCGCGCCGAATGGGGGTTTATCCCGCCCGCAAAAGTCGGACCCGATATTGCAACCCCGCCACCAAGCCGCTATCGGCATTGCCGGACGCGCGGGGCCGTAGCTCAGATGGGAGAGCGCTGCAATCGCACTGCAGAGGTCAGGGGTTCGATTCCCCTCGGCTCCACCAGCGCATCCTGTTGAATTAACACGCTTTTTGCGATCAGGCGGCGAGTGACGCAATCACGAGCGTATCATTCGCGTATCGCAGATGGGCGGACGTATGCTCCGACAGCGCCTCGAAAAACGCATCCACCTCCCGGATCGCTGCCACGAGATAGTCGGGCGACAGGTGCTCATAATTTCGAGCCGTCGTATCCTGCGCGGCATGTCCCGCCAACGCCATGCGTTGCTCCTTGGGCACGCCGCGCCTTGCAAGCCACGTCAGCATCGTATGGCGCAGCGTCTTCGGCGTCGCGCCGACAATCCCGGCCTCGGCGCATACCGCGTTCCAGACGGTCTTTACCGATCGGGTCTCGCGCTCGAAGTGCGTAGGCCCACCCGGGGTCCGGTTGCGCTCGGCGATCGGCACGCGATACTTAATGAGCTTGCCCACGGTGCCTGAGACCCAAGGGAGAACATGCCGCGCGATCGGGAGCACGGGCCGGCGTTTCCGCAGGTGAACCTTGCCCACAGCATTGAGGTTGATGAGGTTGTTCTCAAGATCGACGTTCTCGTCGTTCAACTCGAGCACCGCCTCTGGACGACCAGCCGTGCCCAATTCGATGACAATGAATGCGATCAGGTGTTCGCGCTCCGGCCGCCCAGAGCACGCGTTCATGATCGCGGCTATCTCCTGCAAGCTCAGCACGCGATCACGCGCCGGAGCCTTTTGCTGTGGAGGGACATCCGCGATGAACGGCGCGTGTTCGAGCTTCTGGTTTTTCCAAGCCCAGTTCAGCGCACCACGCAGCGCCGCAAGATCCCGACTGATCGTATGCCCGCCAGCGCCAGCTTTCGCGCGCTCGGTTCGAAACCGTGCCTGGAAGGACGGCGTGAGATCCGCGACGGTTACTGCCGCACCCAATCGCCCTGCCCTTCGTTCGCCATCAAAGAAGTCCATCCAGTGGACAACCGAAACCGCGTACCTATCGGGCGCTGCGAGCGTCGACACGTGATACTTCAGCCAATCCGCCATGAGGTCTTCGACAAGCGCCTCATCGCGTCGTTGACGCACCGGACGGCTGTGCTCGAGGTAATGAGCGGCTAACGCGTCTTTTGCTGCCGCAGGTGGCCGATCTGCCTCACCTCCTCGAACAGTCGTAGCCTTGCGCCTCGTGACGTCGCCTTCATCTCCGGGACGCCTTTCAAGCCAGCAGATGTTCCAGGTTCCGGTGTCCGGTCGTTGCCAGAGCCAGAACTGTCCAAGTTGTTGTCGTTTGCCGTCGCGTTTACGCATGCTTTCCTCATTTCCTCGGCCTCCATCCGGGCCAGAGCCTGGTAAATTTCGTGCGTCACGAGGATCCGTGCCGCCTCATTCGAGAGGTGCAACTTGCCATCGGGCGTTTTTGCCGCTCGCCGGAGACGTTTCATCAACTCGAAGATCGGATGGTCGCCTGTTACAGGCATGCACATTCGCTCTGCTGCGCGCTCGCAACTAGGCCGCTTGAGGGGCGTCCGTATGGTGCGGCGTAACTCATAGGTCGGGCGGATTTGGCGCGCTCAACGAGCGGAACGTACGGGTTGCTGTGCATCGGTAATATCTATAACGCACGTAGCGCATTGTCGAGTGGCAAAGACTACAGAGGTGATGCGTTCTTGGAATTTTTAGGGAACAGCCCGTGACGATCGAGACCGAAAACGACCGCCCCCTCGCCCACACCGAGGCCACCAAAATGTTGGCGGAAGCGATAGCTGCGAAGCAGGCGCTGGGGGTCTCCCAGAGAGATCTCGCGATTGCGCTAGGCTACAGGTCAGGTGTCATCGTGAGTCACATGGCCAACGGCCGCGCGCCGATACCGATCGATCGGTCGAAGGACATCAGCGACCTTCTGGACCTCGATAGAAACGCGTTTCTGCTGGCGGTTCTCGAACAGAGGCTGCCTATGCTCGACTTCCGATCGCTGATCGGAAACCACTCGTTGATCGATGAAAAGGACGAGCGGCTGATGAAACAGTTCGAAGTCATCGCCGGACGGCCGCTGTCGACGCTTCCGGCTGATCACCTCGACCTCATTCGAGAATGCCTTGCCGATCGGGAGCCACGCTCGCGCTGGCTAAGCCTCCATGAGCTACCGATCGTTGCTCTCATTCGCCGGCTTCGGCCGACGTTTCGAAGCCAAGGGCTGACGCAGGCCGATCAGGAGAAGGTGCAGGAGGCACTGCGATGATGGACCCTTCAAGCCACCCGCCCGCCAAGCGCTTGAGGCAGCCGATTGTCTTCACGGATGGCCATCCCGACCCATTCTCGCGACAGGCAGTGCGCACGGGTATCTTGGAGCTCATCAAGCAGCACGGGGCGACCCATTCTCTGACGCTCAATATCAATCGCGAGATGAGTATTGAAAACGCGAAACGGTCGTTCAGCAAGTTCTGCTACAACGTTGATCAAGACCGATTTCGAAGGAAGCGCGTTGATCGATTAATATCATCGTTTCGCTTTTCGGCGATAGCGTTCATCGAGCACCCGGACACCAACATCCATCTGCATGCCGCAGTGAATTTGAGCCCGGCATGGCTCGGAGGACTTGTTGATGAACGCTACGTCCGCGGGTTGGAAGCACATTGGGATCGAATAACAAGGGGGTCGGGCTCGATGCAGCTAGACCGCGTTTTTAGCGAGGCTGGATGGGGCCGCTACATCACGAAGAGCATGCGGCAGGACGATAGTTTCCTCCTATCGACAGATTTCCATTCGGACGATTCTGTGGTAGAATCTTCCAAGTTGAGGATGGTTCTGGAGCATATTGCCCCCTAACCCTCATTCGTGGGCTTCGTGCTCGCAATCATCACGTTGGGGACCGCTTGTTCGTCGGTGCGCCCAGCTCACGCCGACGCAGCGCTAGGCAAGGGCAAGACGTTTCCATCTCGGCAGCTTGTCGGCGTATCGCCGGCCGGCATTCCTGAGGTATTGCCAATCGCATTCAGCTTCAAACCACTCAAGAAAGCATGGCAAGCCGGAGCGAAGCGGAGGTGCAGCCTCGTGCCGACGCAGTCGGCACATACCCAGCGGGATCGAGCAAGGCGCTGGGATCCACGCAAAAGCGGGAATACTCTAAATCGCAAAATCGCCTATGGCTTGACGCCGTGAAACGGTGGCTGGCCATAGCACCTTGACGAAGTCGAGGTGCCTGCACGCCGCCTGTCGTTACGAGCACACCCCTCGATGTTACGCGGCCGCATGGCGCACTCGGTCCGCGCGGAGCATCACCATCTTGGCCAGGGCTTCACCAACCGCGCTATCCGAAGGCATCGTGTCGGTCGCAGTCATGATGGATGTCGTGACACGCGCGATCCGTTGGCGAAGCAAGGGATAGGTTATCCCCGCGCTTTCCGCGAATGCCTTCCACGTATCCTTGGTAATCTCGTCGATCGTACCCGCGCTTCCGAGCCTCATGGCCATGCGTGACGCCAAGGCAGGCCACTGGATCGTCGAGAGCAGATCGTAAAATGGTGCCAGCCGTGGTCCCCGATCGTCGAGCACGAACGAGAAGTTCTTGCCGTGCGCGTCTGCGTTGCCGATCGTAAGGTTGAAGATCGCCACGTCGACCAGGTTTAACACCGCCGGTGCCGGCACCCTCACATAGCGCCTCGTAAGCGCGAAGAGGTCGCGGAACGCCGGGCCGCCTTCTGCTGCATATTTGCGCTCCGGTGGCACGCCAAGCGCCTGGCAGGCGTCTTCCTGATGGAGACGCGAAGTGACGCCGCCTGCGGTGGTAACACGATCATAGCGTTCGACGAGCAGATACGGATGACCTTCCGCCTGGCGCGCTTCGGCGCGTGCAGTCGGCAGACCAATGCGCGCGGCGAGCGTCATGCACCATGCTTCGTTCTCAACCGAACCGGCAAAGCGCTCGATCTCCGGCTTGATGATGTGGGTCGTCGGCTGCCCCGGCGCGGGGAGTGCCGGGCTACCGTCGACCAGCACCACGGGAATCTTGGCCTGGGCGCCAGCGAGACTCAGGCGCAGACCATCCTCACCGGCGAGTAAAGGTCGACTAGGTAGCCTGTCGAGAATGTCGGCCAGCGCCGCGTCGCTTAGAACACGCGGCGACCCAGTCGTTGCGCGCTCCGGTGGATCCTGCCCTGGCGGTAACAGCATGATCGCGCCCGCCACATCGCCGCCAAGACGGTCGAGCAAGGCAAAGTCATTGGCAACCGACACACCGAGTGCCGCTGCGGCGCCTTGCCGCTGCTCGGCCTCGGGCAGCAATCCCCCGAAGAACGGACGGCAGGCCGCGCGATTGAACGGCTCATCCCGTAACGGCAGGGAGCGCGACAACGCCTTGTTCCCGCCGCTTACCCACGCAGGGTCATACCCGAAGCTGAGTTCGCCGCTACGGTCCTGCGTCAGCAGGCCCACGGCATCCTGGTCCCACCACACGACAAGCGCGCGGTCGGTCAACGCTCCAGACCATCAAGGCTCAGCATCAACCCCAGCGCGGCAAGTACCGCTATGGCCTTGCCAAGCTGGATCGTCGGCTTGCCAGCTTCGAGTTCGATAACGAACCGCGTGCCCACCCCCGCCACGCCGGCGAGTTCCTCTTGGCGCAAGCCTTGCGCCTTGCGGGCGGCGCGGACTGCCGCACCGAGCTCATACGTGGTGGCAAAGCTTTTAAATATCATCCTGATCGGGAAGATAACGGATACAGCCAACGAAGCAAGCACTATTCTTCCCGATCAGGAACATACGCGCTCGGACTCCAACTCGACGGCCAAAAGATCCCGATCGGTAACATCATCGGCGATGATCCCCGCCGATCACGTCGCAATGACGACTGCCCACGCACAGCAGCCCGACCATTCATCCAACCGGAAGATGGCGATCAAGACGAGCATGCAGCAGCATTACAAGCGCCGGGTCCATGAACGCGTAGTCGTCCGGTATGTCGAGGCAGATCATGCGCTTGCCGTTGAGCGACGATCGAAACCGTTTCTGAACCTTCGTCCGGTGGATCTTCTCCATCACAACGATGACATCGGCCCACTCGACGAGCTCCGCATTCAGCGGGTTGTCCGCATCGTTGTTCGTGCCGGCGGAATCGACCTCGAGATCGGGGCGCGACGCAAAGACCTGTTCGGCGGTCGGGCTACGAAGGCGGTTCTGGCTGCACACGAACAGGATCTTCTTCACACTACCGCACCTCAAGGCTGACTTATTTAGATCGAGGCGCCGTATCGCTCGGCATCGACGTCGTCGAAGACGACATAGCGCGTCTCCGTACGCGCTTGCCGCCAAAGTGAAGCTGACACATGATGCGTAAAAGGGGAACGCGCGTGAACAAGTGGGTGCTGGTGTTGGCGCTGGTCATCGCAACGCCGGTCAAGGCGCGGGACTTGGGTGTGCCGGCCGACAAGGGCTGGAAGCATGCCGAAACCGGCCTGATCCTGATGCCGCAGCTGGCTGGCCTCTCGCGGATTGCGCTTACCGACGCAACGCAGACCGAGCGTGACGTGGCCGCCCAATACGACATGCCGGACAAGAGCATGTTCGCAACGATCTATCTCTTTCACCCAGCTATCACCGATGTCGCGCTGTGGTTCGACCGCTCGCGCACCGCGATCGAAACGCGCGACCTGTTTCGCAATGCCGCTCCGGCGAGTGCCGATCCAATTTCCTTCGCCGTGGGAAACAGCGGATCAGCCGCTTCGCTGCGCCAGGTCTATGCCACGCCCGGCGGCGGCCAATATCGCAGCACCGCTCTCGCGGTCGTGCCCGTTGGTGAGTGGATCGTCAGCGTCCGCATGAGCGCGAAGACGCTGACCGCGGACCAGCTAGACGCCAGCCTGCAACAGGTGATCCAGGCCATTCGCTGGCCAAAACCAACCGCCACGCTGGCGACCGCTACCGCGCGGCCGATCATGGGGTGCGATACCCCTTTGACATTCCCCAAGGCCAGACAGGCAAAGCCCAACGGCGCCGACATGCTGATGGCACTGATGGCCAGCAGCATCGCGGCCAAGGCGAAGTCGAGTGACATTCCAGCATCCGCGCCGCCGACGACATGGTGCAGGGAGGACGACGGGCGCACCGAATATGGCGTGTACCGATCGATCGCTTCGACCAACGGCTATGTAATGGCGCTTTACGATGCCGGTGGCGTAGTTAGCGTGTACCCATCGCTGATGGGGCAGGTCGACAACAGCGGGACGTACGCGGTGTCGCTGACCGATGTCGAGGGCACGGTATCCTCCTTCCCCTCGTTCACGGCGATGCCCTCGCCCCAACAGGTCTGGGACCTTGTGAAGAGCGGTAAGCGCACCGGCACGATGCGGGGCAACCAGATGACGATCGACCCGAAGGCCCTGTAGCGACGCACGCTTCGCAAAGCAGAGCGAGACCGGGTTCGACCTCGGCGCTCCCCAAGGCTCCTGCGAGACATGCGCTGCACCGTTAGGATGGGTGGTCTCCCGCTCGCCGGCGGTGGCTTCGTTTCGGGCCGGACGCTCCTCTCGTCAGGTTGCGTATAGTTTACAGATTGTTGCGCATTTTGCGGTGTTGAAGCCACCCGCAACCCATCATGCAGTATGCGATCACCGATCATCGACAACGACAGACGGTGACATAATGATCGACCATATACTCCCACCCACCGCAGCGCTTAGGATCTATCAGGTCAGCTACGAAGCCTGGGCTCCACCAACGATAGTGGCAGCTATGGCACCCGACCGAGCCGCAGCCATCGCCGCCTACGGCCTCCCCGTGGGATCAGGGTCCCCGAAGACGGTTGTCATCGACGTCACGGATGAGTTCATCGCACTGTCCTCGCTCGCAGCCGCGCATGCTCGAAACTTGATCACAGGAAGGGTCGAAGGCGTTGTCGCTTACGATGCTGAAGACGGTTGGGCGTACGATGTTTTCATTTAGCCCCGCGCTCGATCCCGATCGCTGAAGGTCAGATACCGCGGCGGTGATGTGCCAGGTTCCAGTCATTCTCGTGCCCGGCGCACTCTAAGCCACCCTCCGACAACCGATGGTCTGGTAGTGAAAGCCCGAAAGTGAGGCGCGGCGACTGGTTGCACCACGCAACTAATTTCGCTCGAAGCGCCCCACGCCGACGCCAGGCTCGGGTTTTGGACCAAAAAGCTCGGAGTTAGGCGCAAGCGCTCACTCCGCACGTATGCGTCGACCACCGCGGAGTATGCTCTGCCCGGTGAATATGTAAGTATTGCTCACCAAAATGAACAAAAAGTGACCTCGTCACCATACTACTACGTAGTAGTAAGTATACGTGCTTGCGGGAGCGAGCTTGAGCAAGCACGGAACCCATGGATCTCCTCGACGCGCGCGCGCCTAACGCGCATACGCGAGCACGCACGCGAGAACCGAACCCCTCCGGTGATCCGCGCGCAACGCGTTTCCGCGGAGAATTGCAGCATCCTGACGATGCACCTTCGATTCCTGAGGCAGTGCACCGGCTATGGCGGTCCAGGCTTAGATTGGTCGGATAGAACCCCAATGCGAGCCAAGGCCGCCTCAAAACGGCGTGGGAGGGGCCTCAGAGCGCAAAGAGAGGCTCCGACATGGTAATGACACCCAAGGGCGCGAAAGTGCTCTCAGGCCCTTAAAACGAGGCTGCCGGCTTCGAGCCTGGCCGTGGGTGTCGCTGAGCCTCTCCCCGGCTTAACGCTGCGAGCGATGGCGTACGTCGCGTCCCTTGCCACGGGCGGCCGAGAACGCGTCTGAGAGGCAAAACCCCAGCTGCTCCGCTGCCAACAGGCTTATCCGCGCCGCTCGTCGCCTGCCGTACAATATTCGGGTTTGGCGAGACACCAGCGGGCCCTTCGCTTTTGGGTGTTGTGCAGTCGCTCCACGGTCAATGCGTGAGGATGACGAACTTTGTGAACAGCGCGCCCAAAGACACTAATGTGACGGCAGCGATAACACCCAGTCCGCCCACAGCCAACGGTGAGGCCAGCCACCCGTCAACCATCTCCAACTCCGCCAGGTGCCGTTCGAGCGACTTCTCAATGATCTGCTGATTGAGACGATTAATTCGCTTGGCACGTTCTTGCGCCTCGCTGTCTTCTGCCAACCGAGTGGTCAGCGTTGTTGGCTCGGATTGGGTCATGGATCGCTTCTTCGGTTCGTGCTGCGTGTGGTTCGAGAGTTGGCCGCTCATGTGATCCGCCATGTCGCCAGAGGATGGCTTGTGACTGGCAGTTCGACCAGGCGAGCCGATGGCAGAATGCCGTGCCGCTGCGCACTCTCCAGCAGGCCGCGCATATTTGCACGACCAACTGGATTGGCACTGTGCAACACGACCATCCTAAGATGCTCGAACGCTGCCGGACGATCCATTGCATCCTCGATAAGCTGGCGCATGCAATGCTGCCCGCTCGGAAGCTCGGCACCACGCTTATCGCAGCCGAGGTCATGATCGAACGAAATGATCGTTGGCTCATAGTCCCTGAGCAATGCGCAGAATTGCGTGGCGTCACGCGCCACCAACCATTTGCCTAGCGGTGGCTCGCGTTCGTCGTCGAGGAATATTCTAACGCGATGTGGCATCGTAGTGTACTCCCACTCGGTTAAATTATCCTGCAAAGGATACGGGTTTGTCTTCGATAAGTAGGATCCTCTTGATCGTCTTCCGCATCAGATCCTCGCGAGCATCTAGGAATTCGAGGAATGCCTCGGGCTGCCACAGCGCGGTATTCTCTGGAATGAGATGTTGCTCAAGATACCCGGCGCCGCGGGTGGCGAGCCACGGGGCGAGTTCGCCGTCGGACTTGTTGAGGTTTTCGCGGTCGATCAACAGCTGGAGGTTGCCCAAGCGATTGACGGAGGCACGGATCCGTTCAATCAGGGGTCCCGGAACGCCACGGTCGCGCAGCGATCGTTCGCTCAGCAAAGCCGTCGGCACGATATGGTCGACGTGATAGCGTGCCCGAAGCTGGCGGCCATCGTACAGTAGGCTCAGTGCCAAGCTGGCATGACGGTGTCCGTATTGCGTCGCCAGAAGCTTCTTAACGCCTTCGTCGTCGAAAGCGATGTAACGGTTTCTGCGGGACAGGAGATCTCGGGCCAGCTGCTCGAGCGGAAAGTCGCGATCGTGCCGGAAGCTCTCTCGGATCGTATCACGGCAAGTCGCGATCGTTTGATCCGAGTTGCCACCGAACACGCCGTTGAGGAGGCAGGAGAACAGCCAGCGACGGATCCGCTCTCGATTATTAACGTCGAAGGTCGAGGTTCCATCGAGCGGGTGACCGCCCAACCGGAAGAGATAATAGGCGATAGGGATGATCGCGTTCATACTCGACAGGAGGCCGTCATCGAGACCAAAACGGGCTGCGAGTGATACGGCGCCTTCAAGGGACGACCGAATCATCTGCCAGTTCTCGCGCATCACGGCCATGTTGTGCTCGTTGAAGTTAGCGATGCTGTACACTGTAGGCAGCTCGGACAGCACCAAACAGGCGCGCATCACGAGATCCTTGTCGAAGGAAAACTGGCTCCCCAAGCCCTTGTTAAGACGGTTGACGAGTCCGAGAATTTCGTCGCGGACATACGCGTCACCCCAAGTCGTGGTGACGACCGACATCAGCAGATCTGCCTTCGAAAGCTTCGTGCCGCCGTCGTTGGCGCGGATGAAGATAGCTAGGACGCGCTCGATGTCCTGACTGCGTTCGGTGTAAAACGAGATCGGACGATCGAGCCAGATGCGCTCGTGCAAGCGTCGCAGGTTGAGTTCGGCGGTGTCGAGCTGCGGCCGCGTGACCCGGTCTCCCACCGCCCGGAACCGCTCATCCATATAGGCGACCAAGCGATCTTCGTGCTCGAGGTCGAGTATGTCGCCGACCTTGATCCACAGGTGGCGATGATCGTTCCGTGGAGCGACATCCGAGAACTTCAAGCCATAGCGGTTGGCCGTTACCTCGTCCTCATCGTCGAAGATGTCCGGGTCCTGAAACAGGTCAAGGTAGAGGTGATGCGCGCGGTAGCTTGCGACCTTTTCGCGGCGACCGTAGCGGGCGCGCAGCGTGAAGCTCCCATTGAGGCCGATCAGCAGCGAAGTGAGCCGCTGCTGCCCATCGAGTACGAACACGACGTCGCGACCATCGGGCTCGACTTTGTCGTTCCACGGCTCGCCCTGCCGATGCTGCTCGTTGAACTTGTAGATGCTCCAGTTGCGACGGTTCTCGCGCTCGACCGCCCAGAACAGGAAGCTGCTGATGGGATAACCGTGCATGAGGCTGTCGAAGAGGCTGACGATGGCCTCCTGCTTCCAGACATACGGGCGCTGGATTGCGGGCAGGAACAGCGACTGATTCACGCGCTTTAGGGCATCGGCGATGGTGATGGACTGATACGACATACGCACGCTCCGTCAGGGTGCGTGCCGCGTGCGGCTCACCATACCCTGTGTAAGAAGGAACGAGGCAGCACCCGAAACCGGGAGTTCAGAACCCGCAGGAACCCCACGAGCGCGGACGCCTTTGGACCCGTGGGCCTTGGACATGCGCGCCCGCCTCCCGGTCGAATGGATTCGACCAGAGCGGGTTCCTGCGAGAGGTTCTGAAGCCTCGACCCGCGGGTTCACGCGGGATGAGACGCTCTTGCCCGAGCAGTTGGGTCGGGCGCAACCATTGTGGTGGTGACCATGCACTTCGTACACGAACCGAAGTCCTAGAAATTATTGAAAAGGCTTGATCCGGGTGGTGCCTATCGGCGGCACGAAAATGCAGGCCAAGCCATCCGCCGACCTGGGACTCAAGACGCTCGGTCCTAGGGAGACGGTATGTTGGACTGGGACGCCGGCGGATCCTGACTTTTGCAATGAGAAAACGGTCGCGTGCTAGGATCGGCAGCGTCAACAAAGGCTTGAGAGACACGGGCTTCGTGATAGGGTCGGGTATGGGGGAAACGAGGGGCAATTTCGCGTTTCTGGCGGCACATAGTCCTCAGCTGTCGAAGCTCGGTCAGTTGGCGGAACGCTATTTTGCGAGCGATCCCCCGGCCGCTCTGGTGAAGCTTCGCCAGTTCGCTGAGATCACGGCGAAAAGCGTGGCGGCGCGGCACGCCTTGCTGCCCGGGCAGGCGGTGTCGTTCGACGACGTCCTTCGGACGCTGCGGGCGCGGTCGATCATGCCGCGCGAGATCAGTGACCTGTTCTATCATGTGAAGCGCACCGGGAATGTCGCGGTTCACGAAGACGCCGGCAGCGCGGGCGATGTCCTGACGTCGCTCAAGATCGCCCGCGAGATCGGTGTCTGGTTCCACCGGAGTTACGAGGGGTATCCCGACTTCAAGCCTGGGGCCTTCGTTCCACCGACGCCGCCGGTCGATGCCAGCAAGGCGTTGAGCCAAGAACTCGCCACGTTGAAGGCCACCATCGCGGCCAGTGCGGACAGTGAAGCGAAGGCCTTGCTCGCAGCACAGGAAGCCGAGCAGCGTCGTCGGCACAGCGAGGATCGCGCAGCGCAGGATGCGCAGGACAAGGCGTTCTGGGAGCGCTATGCGGCCGAAACCGAAGCCGCGTTGCGCTCAGCAGAAGCGGCGCTGGCGGGCCTACAGGCGCAGGCATCCGCCCTGCCCGCACAGCAACTCGATCTGCTCGCCGATTTGGCCGCGGATGGTGCGAAGCGGGTCGATCTGGACGAGGTTACGACACGCGTTCTGATCGACGACCGCTTGCGCGCGGCCGGCTGGACCGTCGACAGCGCAGTGCTGCGCCATGGTCTCGGGACGCGACCGAATTATACCACGCCGATCGCCATTGCTGAATGGCCGACGAAGAGCGGACCAGTCGATTATGCGCTGTTCGTCGAGGGGCGCTGCGTCGGCGTCATCGAGGCCAAGCGGCAGAGCAGCGACGTGCCCGGGCGTATCGCACAGGCCAAACGCTACGCTCGCGACATCGCGCTGAGCGTCGATGAACTCCCGTCCGGTGGGCCATGGAGCGACGGCGGCGATCGCTTCAGCGTGCCATTCATGTTCGCGACAAACGGCCGCGCCTATGTAAAACAGCTCGCGACCAAATCGGGCACATGGTTCTGGGACGCCCGCGCGCCGGGCGACCCGCCCCGCGCGCTCGTCGATTGGTTCTCGCCCCGTGATCTCATCGAGCGGCTCGAGCAGCATTTAAGCGCCGAACCCACGATGGTTGCGGAGCGCGAACTGGGCGTCACCGGATTGCGACCGTATCAGCGCGAGGCGATCACCGCGGTCGAGGACGCGATCGTACGCGGGCAACGACAGATCCTGCTCGCGATGGCGACTGGCACCGGCAAGACTCGCCTCGCAATCGCGCTGATGTATGAGTTGCTACGCACGCAGCGTTTCCGTCGGATTCTGTTCCTCGTCGATCGCAACGCACTCGGGCGGCAGACGCTCGACGCGATGAGCACGACGGATACGATGGGCTTCTACAAGTTCAGTGAGGTCTTTCCGGTCGCCGACATGGCGCGCAAATTTCCCGAAGCGACTGACCGCGTCCAGGTCGCGACCGTCCAGGCAATGATCCACCGCGTGTTCGACGATCCCGGCGCCGAGCGGCCGACGCCCGGCACCTACGATCTGATCATCGTCGACGAGGCCCACCGCGGCTACACGCTCGACGCAGAGCTGCGCGAAGACGATCTCGGCTTCCGAAATCTTGACGATTACCTGTCCGCCTATCGCCGCGTCCTCGACTATTTCGATGCGACCAAGGTCGCCCTGACTGCCACGCCCGCGCTGCACACAAGGCAAATCTTCGGCGCGCCGGTGTTCCGCTATGGCTACCGGCAAGCGGTGGTCGACGGTTACCTGATCGACCACCGCCCGCCCCGCCGCATAACCACCGCGCTCAGCCAGACCGGGATACGCTTCGAACAGGGCGAGGAGGTCACGATCTTCGACCCGCGCACCGGCGAAGTCGACCTGTTCGACCTAGAGGATCAGGTCGATTTCGAGATCGCGCAGTTCAACAAGAAGGTCCACACCCGGGCCTTCAACCGTGCGGTGGCCGAGGCCATCGCCGCCGAGTGCCCACCCGACCAGCCGGGCAAGACGCTGCTGTTCGCTACGCGCGACGATCACGCAGACATCCTCGTCGACGAGTTGCGCGCGGCGCTCACCACCGAATACGGTCCGCAACCGCATGACCTGGTCGACAAGATCACCGGTTCGGTCGACAAGCCGCTCGACAAGATCAAGGCGTTCAAGAACGACCCGCGCCCTAAATACGTCGTCACGGTGGATCTGCTGACGACCGGAATTGATGTCCCCGCGATTACCAACCTCGTGTTCGTTCGTCGCGTGAACAGCCGGATCCTCTATGACCAGATGATTGGCCGCGCCACGCGGCGCTGCGACGAGATCGGCAAGGACTATTTCCGTATCTTCGACGCGGTCGACATCTATGCCAACTTGCAGGATGTCACCGACATGCGCCCAGTGGTCGTCGACCCCGGCCTGACCTTCGGCACGCTGGTCGGCGACATCGAGCGAGCCACCACCGATGAGGATCGCGCGTTCGTCCGCGATCAGATCGTCGTCAAACTTCGCCAGCGCATCAAGTACATCAGCCCCGATCGCCGCGACGCGCTCGAACTCGTCGTCGGCCCGCTGGGCGACCTCGCAGACCGGCTCAAGGATGCGCCCCCCGCCGACACGATCGCGCTGTTCCGCCAGCACCCCTCGCTCGCGGCGGTGCTCGACGCTGCGAACCCGGCGCGCAAGGGCGACGGCATCTACCTCTCCGAGCATGACGACGAACTCCTTTCGATCGAGGATGATTTCGGCGAAAAGGCGACCCCCGGCGATTATATCGAGAGCTTTGAGGCGTATGTCCGCGCCAACATGAATGCGGTGCCGGCGATGATCGCCGCGACTCAGCGGCCGCGCGAGCTGACGCGAAAGGAGCTGAAAGAGCTCGCCATCCTACTCGACGGTCAGGGCTTTTCAGAAGCCAATCTACGCCGAGCTTATGGCAGCGCGCGCAACGCCGACATCGCCGCACACATCATCGGCTTCGTCCGTCAGGCGGCGCTCGGCGACCCGCTGGTCCCCTATGAGACGCGCGTCGACAACGGTGTCCAGCGCATGCTTGCCAGCCGGACCTGGACCCCGAAACAGCGCCAATGGCTCCAACGCATAGGCCGCGTGCTGCGCGCGCAGCCGGTCAGCGATCCCGAGATCCTGTCCGACCCCTTGTTCGCGCAACATGGCGGCTTCGCGGAGGTCGACCGAGCGTTCGATTCCGGTCTAGGGGAAGTACTCAAGGACCTGAACGCCGCGATCTGGGACAGCGCCCGCGCGGCATGACGAAAGACCGCGCATGAATCCCTCCGCCGATCTGGTGAACAAGCTGTGGCGCCTGTGCGCGCTGCTCCGCAAGGATGGTGTGACCTACCAGCAATATGTCACCGAACTGACCTATCTGCTGTTCCTCAAGATGGCGTCCGAGCAGAAGGACGAAAGCCGCATCCCCGAGCATTATCGCTGGAGCGCAATCAAATCCGCGAACGAGACCGAGGTGCTGGCGCGCTATCGTCAGGCGCTGATCGATCTGGGCGACGGCACTAAGATCGCCGACCGCTCGATCGTCGCGATCTTCCAGAACGCCGCTACGATCGTCCGCGAGCCCGTCAATCTGCGAAAGCTCATCGACGCGATCGACGGCCTGCACTGGTACAGCGAGGAGCGCGATGCGTTCGGCGATGCCTATGAGGGCCTGCTCCAGAAGATGGCGGAAGAGACCAAGCGCGGCGCCGGCCAGTACTTCACCCCGCGCGTACTGATCGACGTGATCGTCCACTTGATGCAGCCCGAGCCGGGCGAGGTGATCCAGGATCCGGCAGCCGGGACCGGCGGTTTCCTGATCGCCGCCGACCGTTACATGCGCGCGACCACCGACGATTATTTCACCCTGTCGCCCAAGCAGCAGGCGTTCCAGCTCAACCAGGCGCTGCGCGGCGTCGAGAACGTGCCCGACACCTTCCGCCTGCTCCAGATGAACCTGCATCTGCACAATATCGACCCCGATCACCTCGACCTGGCCGATACGCTAAGCCCGCGCGGCGCGGCGCCGAAATACAAGAATGCCGACCTGATCCTGACCAACCCGCCATTCGGCCCAGCCGGTGGCCCGCCGACGCGCGACGACCTGACGATCACCGATCGCGTCTCGTCCTATCAGCTCCCCTTCGTCGAGCACGTCATCCGCTCGCTGAAACTCGGCGGCCGCGCGGCGGTGGTGGTGCCCGACAACGTCCTGTTCGACGACGGCAAGGGCAAGCTCCTGCGCCAGCGCCTGATGAGCTGGTGCAACCTCCACACCATCCTGCGCCTGCCGGTCGGCATCTTCTACGCGCAGGGCGTGAAGACCAACGTCTTGTTCTTTACGCGGAGCGACGAGGAAGCGCCGCTGAAGGATGCAACCGAGGAAGTCTGGATCTACGACGCGCGCGCCAACATGCCGAGCTATGGCAAAAACAAGCCGTTCGGCATGTCCGACCTGGAAGATTTCGTTGCGGCATTCGGGGATGACCCCGATGGCGGCGCTGACCGAATTGATCAGGGTGAGACAGGGCGATTCCGCAGCTTCGCGCGTGAGACGATCGTGGCCCGCGGCGATAATCTCGACATCCGCTGGCTAAAGGACGACAGCAGTAATCCCGAAGACGGGCTGGAGACGCCCGACGAGATCGCTGCGGCGATCGAGTTGCATCTTACTAATGCGATGGTTGAAGTGCGCGCACTGATCGAGGACTTGGATGACGGCCTGCCCGAGCCTGTCTTAGCCGGGGCTGCGGAATAATGGCTGGCCGCGCAGCGACTAGCCGCATAATTCGTGGGCGACATGCAATATCGGTGAATGATCCCGGTCACCCCATCCCACGGGGATGGCGACGCGTCGCTCTTGGCGATGTGGCTGATCTTGGGACCGGCCATACGCCGAGTCGGCACCACCCGGAATACTGGGACGGCGGCGTGCCGTGGATAGGTATTCGAGATGCTGGCGCGCATCATGGTCGGGTGATCGTGGATACAATGCAGACTGTCAGCGATCTCGGTCTTGCAAACTCGGCAGCACGACTATTGCCGAAAGACACCGTCTGTCTCTCCCGTACGGCATCAGTCGGATATGTCGTTAAGATGGGCAGAGAGATGGCGACGAGTCAGGACTTCGTGACGTGGTCCTGCCTCGAACCTCTCGATGCCGACTACCTGATGAACGCGTTGCTTGCGGAAGGGCAAGACATTCGGCGTTTCGGCGAAGGATCGACACACACAACGATTTATTTCCCTGAGGTAAAGGCATTTCACATCGACCTCCCTCCGAAACCCGAACAGCGCCGCATCGTCGCGAAGCTGGACGCGATGACCGCCGGTCTCAGTCGCGCGCGAGTGGAATTGGACCGAGTGCCGATGCTGACTCAAAAATTGCGGACCAAGATTCTTCTCGAGGCTTTCAGCGGTGATTTTCCGACAAGCGCTTTGCGAGATCTTGTTCATTTCGTCACGAGCGGATCAAGGGGTTGGGCAAAGTACTACGCAGATACGGGGCCTGCATTCATCCGAGTTGGGGACGTGCGCCGACGCAATATCGCACTTGAGCTTAACGACGTTCAGTCGGTTCAGCCCCCAAGCGGAGCGGAGGGTGCTCGAACCGCTCTTCTCGCAGGGGATGTTGTCATCACGATAACAGCTGACCTTGGTAGAGTTGGTGTCGTACCGGAAAGCTTGGGGCCAGGTTTCGTCAATCAGCATGTCGCTTTAGCACGGCCGCTCAACGTGGAAATGGCGCCTTGGATAGGCTGGTATTTGTCGTCTGAAGCAGGTCAAGGACAGATGCTCGCCAAGAACAGAGGTGTCACGAAGGCTGGTTTGGGGTTGGACGATATTCGCGACGTCGTCATTCCAGTTCCAACAGCGGATGTACGAGCTTCTATGTTGAATAAGATCAACACCGCCTTCGCAAGCGCCGACCGCCTAGAAGCCGAAGCCGCCCGCGCCCGCGCCCTTCTCGACCGTCTCGAGTCCGCGATCCTCGCCAAGGCGTTCCGCGGTGAACTGGTGCCGCAGGATCCAAACGACGAGCCCGCCAGCGTCCTGCTCGACCGCATCCGCGCCGAGCGCGCCGACGCGCCGAAACCGAAGCGCGGGCGTCGCGCGGCGGCGAGCGCCTGACCATGTCGATCCGCCACAGCATCTGGAAGGTCGGTAGCGCGCCCGCGCCGCTCGGTGAGTCCGCGCTGCCGAGCGAGGCGCTGCTCGAACAGATGATCGTCGCCGCGCCGCAGATCCTCTCCGACGAATGGATGATCATCGGCCGGCAGGAGGATACCGGCTTCGGCGGCCGGATCGATCTGCTCGCGATCGCCCCCGATGGCGGGCTGGTCCTGATCGAGCTGAAACGCGGGCGCACGCCTCGCGACGTCGTGGCGCAGGCGATCGACTATGCGACCTGGGCCGAGGCGCTCGATGCGGAGGCGATCGGCGGCGTCTATGCGCGCTTCTCGAACGGCGGTAATCTCGCCGCGGATTTCCGCGCGCGGTTCGGCATGCTGCTCGACGAGGCGACGCTCAACCAGAGCCTGCAAATTGTGATCGTCGCGTCCAGCCTCGATGCCAGTTCGGAACGGATCGTCGGCTATCTCGCTAAGCGCGGGATCGCGATCAACGTGCTGTGCTTCCAGGTGTTCGACACCGACGCCGGTCAACTCCTGAGCCGCGCTTGGCTGATCGACCCGGTCGAAACGCAGGTCGCAGCGACCGTCGAAACGCGGCAGGGCGAGCGCGAACCTTGGAACGGCGAATACTATGTGTCGTTCGGCCACGGTTTGGGCCGCGATTGGGATGAGGCGCGGCGATACGGCTTCATCTCGGCCGGCGGCGGCGCATGGTATAGCGGCACGCTTCGTCTGCTGGATCCGGGTGACCGCGTCTGGGTGAAGGCGCCGGGATACGGGTTTGTGGGCGTCGGCGTGGTTCGCGGTGAGCCCGTGGCAATGAGCGACTTCAAACTCCGTCGCGATGATGGCGCTTCGGCGCCCGCGGCCGACCTCCTCACTCAGGCCGGCTATCACCGCGAGTTCATCGACGATCCCGATCGCTGCGAGTATTTCGTTCCCGTCGAATGGATCGCGACCGTCGGGCTTGATCGGGCGATCCACGAAGTCGGGATGTTCGGCAACCAGAACAGCGTCTGCGCCCCGAAGACGCCGAAATGGCGGCACACCGTCGATCGGCTGAAGAAGCTGTTTCCGGCATGGGAAGGTGCGCGCCCAGGCAGCATGCCGTGAGTGCCATGTGGGAACTTGCCGCCACGCGTTACGCGATCATGGCGTGGCGGGACGATTATTGGTTGAAGGCCGCGGTTCTCGTCAATGCCGCCGAGGCCTTGGCTGAGATTGAAAGCAATCTGGCCGAAACAGACATGATCGGTGCCCTGCGAACCCCGGGAGCCTTTGCCAAACGTCACCTCGCGCCAAAGCGTGACGCCTTCATTCGGGGCGATCTGTCGGCGTTGCTGAACAACGCGCCGGACGCACTGGAAGCGATCAATCCCATCCTTGCGGCGCTTGCCCAACTGTTGCGTGGTAAACAGCAGGCTAGTGCGTTGGCCGTGAAGCGCGTCAATGTCCCTATGCTGGAGAAGCAGATCACTGCGTCTTTAATGGCTCATCGGCAGCACGTTAAAATTGGGTGGCATACAGCCCGGCCGCATTCGGGAAGAGATCGCGGTATGCTGCCGCTCGTTCAGACGGCGGAGCAGGTGGCCTATCCGACCGGCAACGGAACGCAGCGTGGCACCTGCGCTAATTGTGTAGGGCGGGTAAACAAGCGGCAAGCTAACTCCCCACCAGACCACTGGACGGCAAACGTTTCGCTGATCTCTTTCCACGCCCCAGCGGGTTTGCCGCCGCCATGGTTGGTCCCAAAACATGAGCATTCGCAAATATCGTGCTTCGCGGTCCAGCAGGAGTTTGCGCAGATTTCGGCTCGGTTTAGTGGCTGAATGACATAGACTTGACCGTACCGTTCGACGCAACGGCGCAACAGTTTCCCGAACCATGCAGACGGGACCTCCCAGTGGGTTTTGCCCGTCTTCTCACTCGTCTCTTTCTTCGGATTAATTCGCCCGCACGCGTGCAACCATGCTCGATTATTCAATGCGTATGGGAGCCTGACGTACAGGGGCGGCTCAGGGTGCGGCCTGAGTATCACGGGTATACGTTCCTGGCGCCACACCGCCCCAAACCGACGAGGCGGCCCTTCAGGTATGCGCGGCGCCCGTGCCATCGCTATGCGGCCTTCACAACAGAAGGACCCTAAGCATTCCGAACAAGCCGAAGCTTCGGCCGCGCAGCTGGGACCGGATAGATCCCTGTCACGTCATCGTCCAGAAGGCCGAACATCTCGCCAAGATCGTCGATTGAGTAATCTAGATCCTCGATGTGAGCTCGGATGATCTGTTTTAGCGTTGACGGTGTTTCCTTGAGATGCGGCACATCGACAGGCTCACGTTTCCGAAATCCACGCTTCGACATCTCGATAACGTAATATTTGTACATCCGATCGGTGAGCTTACCAGTTTGCCAAGCCTTATACATGAGGGCCTGCATCGACACGCCCCAATAGACCTTCAAATCCATAAACCGCGTCAGTGAGTGTCCATCGAAATCAGGCTTAATCTCCCGACTGGGCATGAGGAACTCAGACGCAAACCGGTTTGCCTCAACCTCCTGTTGGGGGTGAGGAGTGTGATGCATGACGAGATGCCCCACTTCGTGAGCCAAGCTGAACCGAAGCCGGTCTTTCGGCTGGGCTGCGTTCAAGAATACGAGCGGCGGCACGCCGTCGGCTGCGTATTGGCAGAACCCATCGATCAGTTCACTCCCGAAATCGAGAGTAATCACGATAATCCCAGCGTCCTCGGCCAACTTTGTGACGTCATCAATCGGACCGCGGGGAACGCCCCACCGCTGCCGAACAGCGCGAGCGATCTCGTCTGGATCCCGCCCGAACTCATCTGGATCGATCGCAGGCAACGGCAATCGCGCCTCGAGGTCCAAAGCCTCGAGGCACTTCCGCAGGTTCAACCGAATGACCTCTGCCTGCGCATGGACTGAGTCCAAATGCCGCACGCCCAACTTCGACCTTTTCCGATGATAACTGACCACAGGATCGCGGATGAAGCCGGAATCGTAAAAGAACGACGACCTGACTTTCAGGGCGCCTGCCAAAAGCTCGACCAACTCTTCCCCGGGCTGAATGCGCCCGTGCTCGACTTTCGACAGCGTGCCCTGGGACACGGTGCCTCCCAACAGGTTCACCAACTCAGTCTGGCTCATGCGCCGCATCTGGCGGGCGAGCGTAAGTAGCCGGCCGTTGAACGGCTTAGCCATTTGCCCTCCGCTTCGCAGACCCCTTTAGCGTGACGCGGCGAGGCTCTTCGTTTTCACCATCGTCAATTGGAAGAGGCTCCTGAATGCCGCGGCTCGGTGCTGAATCGCTCAATTTGATTGCCCATAAAACCGCCCGATTGCCATCGTTGCAAACCAGATAGCTTTCGATTTCGCCGGGCGCATTCTCGGGAACCGCCCAACCAAGGTACAACAGTGTCGCCGCCGGAGCACCCGGAAGCAACGATGTTGCATAGTCCGGCAGCTCGTTAGCGTCGTACTGCTCAGAAGCAAGCGTAGGACTCACCCCCACCGCAAAACCGTTACGCAGGCGCTTGACGCGGACTAACCAGTTATTCTCCAGTCCGACCAGACAGAGCTGATCCTTGCGGAGGAACTGCGCCCCGGTCGTGGTGTCGCAATATGCCCGGAGCTTGCGGACGATGAGATCTCTGTAGATTGCGGCGCGCGTGCCGAGTTCGAGCACATGCGCGATGCTGCGGCACTGCTCACGGAAGTCAGCATGAGCCTCGGCCACAAGCTCGCGGAGTGCCGTGAAATGCGGCTCAAGTTCGACGTACGCTTCATCTTCCGTTCGAATCGGCATCGGGTAATCCCTTCGGAGATCGGTCTATACCGCAGCCTGTCCAAATCAAGCAAAAATATTCCAAATCCATTCCGCGATGCCGGTGGCCCGGTGGCGCGATGATTGGTAAATCACGCAGGCGAAGCGTTTCGCTGAAGCTACGAGACCGCGGCGGATAGCAGTTTGCTGCATGTTTCCGTGCCCGGCCATCGGAAATTTATGGGAGGCAACGCCCACCGTCCCTAGTCCCCTCGCCAACGTTTTTATTGAAAACGGTGCTCGATGCGCCCGCAATGCACAATTTTACGAACGCCAAATTCGACGCCTTCGTGAATTTAATTGTTCCGCCCGGTGGATGATTGTGGATAACGCATACCGATGCGCGAACCTCGCCACACGCGAGATTGTTTCCGATTGGACGGGGGGGCTGAGTGGACGAGGTAAAAGCAAAAGAATGGGAGGCCAAGTTTCGCGGGCAAGCCATTGACGGCTGGACGATCGAGACTTTGATTGATCACGGCAAATCGGCGGCCGTTTTCAAAGCGGTGAGTGAAGGCCACGGTAAGCTGGCAGCTCTCAAGATATTCGATGATGAGCTCATCCAACGCTATGGTGACGAAACACAGCTGAAAAGGATCGGGCGCGAACTTAGCCTAAAGGGGCAGAACCATGCGAACATGGTCGGGATCCTAGGAGGCGGATTCCATGAAGAGAGCAGCAACCACTATATCGTCATGGACTATCTTGACGGGCCCAGCCTCAGCAAATGCCTGACCAAGGTGCCCGAGGGGAATATCCCGGGCCTTATCGAACAGCTTGTGTCGGCTTGCGAATTTCTTGAGGCCCATGAGCTTGCACACCGCGACATTAAGCCGGCGAATATCGTCCTGCTGGAGGATATGAGCCGCCTCGTGCTCCTCGATTTTGGCGTATTGAAACCCGTCGGTGAGGTGGGGCTGACCGATACTGATGGACAGCGTCTATTCGTCGGAACGCTCCAATATAGTTCGCCAGAATTCCTGCTACGCGACGAGGAGAACGATGCCGATGGATGGCGCGCACTCGCCATCTATCAAGTCGGTGCTGTGCTTCACGACCTGATCATGCGTCGCCCGATCTTTGAGGAATTTGTTACCCCCTACGCCGCGCTAGTCAACGCGGTACAGCACGAAACGCCGAGCGTCGCCAGTGAGGGGGTGCCCTCATATCTCATCGACGCGTGCCAGATGGCGCTGGTCAAAAGCCCTGAGAAGCGATTGGCGCTGGTCAGTTGGGAAGCATTTCGCCCGCCGGTCGCCGCTTCGGCCGGTGACGCTGCGCGGCAACGGATCAGCAAGCGACTTCTGTTGGCTGACGCTCAGTCGGAAGCCGTCGTCGACGACGGGCCAGCCATGGCCGAACTGCTTGAAACCGTGATTGATGGACTGAAGGTCGAGCTTCGCCGTATCCGACAGGCAAATTCGAGCATTATGCCGCCGTTGATTGTCACGCGTGGTCCAAAGCGAGTGCCGGTGCTCGAGATTAGGATTGTTGCGTCCGCGGAATACGGCTTGGCGCGTGACGTTTGTATGGAGATTGCCGTAACCGTGATCGATGTGGAGGCGCAGGCGGTTCGTCTCGAAGCGTGTGCGTCCGTGCCCTCCGATGATGCCCAAGAGCCCCTGGCGCTCGTCATCGTTTTCAAGGGTCCTTATAGCTCAGGCGCCACGAGCGACCGCGTGGAGGCCGCTGTCCTTGTCGCCCTGGATCAGGCGCAGAACGGAACAATTGGCCAGCTGAGTCTGGTCGAGGTGGGGGTCGACTGATGGAAGCGTCATGGTGGAAAAACATCGGCGAACTCGATGATGACCAGAGGAAGGCAATCGCGCTTGATGATGATGAAGATCATCTGATCGTGGGGCCGCCGGGCTGCGGTAAGACCAATCTGTTGCTTCTTCGGGCAAGCTACCTGCATGCGAAGGGGGTGACCAACATTAAGGTGCTGGCGTTCGGCCGCGTGCTGCGGGAATTCATCTCATCAGGCACCGAGCACTACCCCTTTGCCGCCGACAAAGTGCAGACCTTCGTGCGCTGGGCGTATGAGATGCTGGCCGCCAACGGCATCAAGGTCGAAGACAGCAATGACTTTGACGAAATCAGAGCGCGTCTGTTCGCGGGACTGGCGGAAGCTGCCGCCAAGGGAGCCGCAGAGAACGTGTTCGATGTCATTTTGCTAGATGAGGCGCAGGATTATTCGGCCGAAGAAGCCCGACTTATCCGGTTGTTTGGCACACGGATCTTTGCCGTTGGCGACAATAATCAGCGGATTAGCGACCAATCGGGTGCACTCCAGCGGCTCGAGGAGCTAGGCGCGACGCGTATCGAACTCAAGCATCATTATCGTAATGGCATTAAAATTTGCCGAGTGGCCGATGGCATCAAGAATTTGCTGGACAGTGCGTCAGGTATGGAGGCGACGTCGAACTATGATGAGGCCAGTTACCCATCCACCGTCGATATTATCGGGAAGGCAGATTTGCCCACGCAGGTTGCCGAGGCGGTTGCCCGCATCAAAGTCCAGTTGCAAGCTTATCCGGGCGAGATGATCGGCGTTTTGTGTCCTCGCGCCGCGGAACTAGGCGAGGTGGCTAACATTTTGAACGCAAGCGAAATTGCCGGCGCCATGCAAGTCCAACGTGCCGGCGCCTATGATGCAATCCTTCCCGACCGCCCCGTGATCGTTACCACTGTGCAAGGGGCGAAGGGCCTCGAATTCCGCGCGGTTCATATGATTGCCGCGGAAAAGCTTAAGAACTACAGGACGCAAAAAAATCTTACTTATACGGCGGTGACGCGCGCGAAGACCACATTGGTTGTCTATCATCAGTCCGACCTTGCCGGCTATTTCGAGAAAGGCATCAACGCCTGCTCGATCACGATGGCCGCCGAACCGAATTTGAAGGATCTCTTTCTATGACCGCTGTGGAAAGGGTCCGGCTCAACCGTGAAGATTTTATTGACTGGCTTGGAAAGGCTTTATTGGGTGCGGCGGCCTTGCCTCGGACATCAAGCGCCGGATCGGCAAAGTCGACCGACGTAACGCTCGCTGCTCCTAGCCACGAGATCGAAGCGTGGCCGATCATCTGCATCGCGCAGGCACAAATGCATGATCTGTTCGCCTTCCTTTCCACCTATGCAAAGGTCCGCCCCTTCTCGGCATTCTTTCGCGTGCTCCCTGTCGAGTTGATTTCAGTGCTCGAGAGACGGGCGGCGGCAAGCAAGAACGACCTCGCTCTTGCGAAATGTGTTGCCGGAGCGGCGATGGCGGAAGCGTGGATCGCCTCTGCGCGCGAATCCGATCGTCCTAAAAATGTGTTTCCAGTACTGCTTGCATCGCTTTCGTCAGCGCTCGGGCAGGCAGTGCTGGCGCGGTATGACCAAGCCGCGATCGATTGGATTTCGGCGGAGTGGACCGAGCTTCGCAAGCAACCCGGCGATCCATTCGGCGCGCAGGACCTACAAGGGCCCAATGTTGCGTGGAGGATCGTGTCATCAGCGGTTGGCACGCCCGCGGGCGATGTCGGCGCCGATGCAAGCGTGATTGGCCGCTTTCTTTCAAACGTGTTGGCGGCGGGAGCTATTCGATCACACATGCTCGCGCAATTGGCCCCCCTATCGGTGGGCGTGGATTTCGGCACCTTGCTCGCAGCATCGCGGGAAGAGCGAATCAATCGCTTCAATGAGGTTGTCTTGGATCTCAAACGTCGCAGTGATCGAGGCCTACGCTCCGAATTTGTCGGCGGACTGATGCTGGCGATCGCGGGGAATGGCTCGTTTGATCAACTACGTTCTGCCCGTGAATTCGACGGCTGGCTGGACGGCGCCACGACCTGGTTTGGCATCTGCGCCGCCTTATTCGAAGAGAGCAATGTGCTGAGCTACGGAAACTCGGCAGGCCGGCGGATGGTGCGCGATCTCCTCACGCGGGAGGATCCGTTCCGGCCACCGCATGCCGATATGAATTCGAGCGAGTACCGCTTCTTGGATTTCAACGACGCGCTTCAGTCGTCGACTCACGCACCGAACGCGATCGATGTCGAGTTGCTTCCTAACGTCATGAGTCGCGTCAGCGGGGCGTCGTCTCCAGACGGCGACCATCAACGCGATGACGTCGAAATGCTTTTAAGAAACCTCGATGAGGCGGGGTATATGATTGATCGCGCACGCCATATGGCGATGGGATTTGCAGGCGGTGAGCGACAAGGCTCGCTGTATAAACCGTCAGGCAGGCGACGATCGCGATAAGCTTTTGATCTCGCTGTGCGCTGTTGCCGCACTTCTTGATGCAAGCTGACCGGCGTTCCCCCAGCACACCCAACGTCGCCACAACACAGAACAGAAGGCCGCTTTCTCCTACTCAAGCCGAAGCGGTCGTAGATGGAGATCAACGGGCGTCCAAAAATTCGGAAGGCAACAAGGGCGCACGAATGTAGACTTTCGGGTCTTTCGCCGAATATGTTTCTGCGCAAACGCACGAATTCAACTGCGTTGATTGGTTGACGGTCGTGACAAACTGACGATTTTCAGAGCTTTTTGCCAAAGGCGGTCGCATCGGTCATGCGAGGAAACATCGACAAGATCAGCATCCCCGACGCGCGAGGCCCTTGATGGTAGCAGCGTCGGCGCTTCGGGCGGCGACCATGGCAATCTCGCCGATGCCGCGTTAGCCGCAGCAATGCACTACCGCATCGGCGATTCGCTCTTTACTGACCTCATCGGATGAACCCGAAGGCGCAGCCCATCAAGATCGTTCTACGTTTCAAACCAGACGGCGGGCAAAACCTCTTCAAGCATTGAATCCCTCCGTTTGCCTTTTGATCGAACAGGCGGTCGCAGACCTACCTGGCAACGTCCCGGGCGTGAGGATTGGCTTCGCCCCTGCCCTGCGCGCCATGCTCGCGGTGGACGGTCCCATCGGCGGCGTCGCCGCATCGGCGTTGGGGCCCGACACTCGCGCCGTTCGCGCCGTCCTGTTCGACAAGACGGCGGCCCGGAACTGGGCGCTCGGCTGGCATCAGGATCGCACGATCGTCGTCCAGCACCGTGCAGACGTCGCCGGGTTCGGTCCCTGGACCGTAAAGGCCGGCCTCATCCAGGTCGAACCGCCCTTCGCAATCCTGGAGCGGATGGTCACGATCCGTGTCCACCTTGACCCGGTCGACGCGACTAATGCTCCGCTCCGCATCGTGCCCGGGTCTCACCGGCTCGACCGACTGCCGGAAGCGATTATCAGCCACGTCGTCGACGCCCGCGGCGAGCGGCTGTGCCTGGCGAACCGCCGCGAAGTCTGGCTTTACGCGACACCGATCGTCCACAGCTCGCGCGCTGCCGATCCACCCCGTCATCGACGCGTGCTCCAAGTGAATTATGCAGCCGTCGACTTGCCTCCGCGACTTTGCTGGCGCGGACTATGAAAGTCCGCTCATCCCGCCATTCTGGGCCTGGTCCGCGTATCGTACGCGTATCGTAAACAGCGCTTTCTGCCCCTCGATCTTAGAATCGAAGGGCGGAAATCAACGCATTTCCGCCCTTTTCGAGTCACGCCCCTGCAATCGCACTGCAGAGGTCAGGGGTTCGATTCCCCTCGGCTCCACCAGCGTCAACAACCTGTAAACGCTGGATAATCTGCCTAACGGCGGACCCTCTATCCGGCGAGCGCGACGACGTTGGTATCGCGCTGGTTCGGCTTCGGAGTTATCGTACTCGTCGTAATATCCAAGCGTTCGATAGGTCGCATCACAAAATAGGGACTGGCAGTAGGGGGCGGACAAGCCTTTGAAGTATGCAGTAGCAACGATCTTGCTGTGATAATTTCCGAGGGGAGACATGAACCTCTGCTGGAACGCCCCCATATACGTGATGTCGGAATGAAGCCCCGAAAAGTGCATGTTGACCATCGTGTAGAATTCGGCACCGCAGCTCTGCAGCGGCTTGGCGGACAGACAACCAAAGTCATCGCCCATAGGTTGCGCAATAATGTTCATATCACTGCGACAGGCTTGATCGACGGTGTCTTGCGCTAGGTTTTCGAACTCCGGAGTTCCCATCCGGTTTATGTCGATGAAGCGGTCGACCTCGATATTTGGGAAGATGCTGAGTGTGTCTGCGAGGGGAATCACCTGGCAGTTACCAACAATCGCAATCTTCTTCAAATTTAAGGCTCTTCTAAATTTCTTCTGCGATTTCTCGGGGCTCCATAAGCGAATTATAGATCGGTGTGCTTGATCCAGTTTAGTCGGCAGAGAAGGCCGAGGTTGGTGGCGGGCAGGTTTAACCGGTTGCGATGGCCAAATCTCTCCCGTCGATTGACTGCCCGGTCGTTCCATCTAAGAAACGCGCCTCTAGGTATCGCAGGAGAAATGACCGGTGTTTGGCTTGGATGTCGATCGCGTTTCAACGCGCTACGGCGAATTTTTTTGCGTGCGAACGGATAGCGTGATCGGAAAGTCGCTCAAGAAATACGGGGAGTGGGCTCAGTTAGAAATCGAGATATTGTCTCCTTTCGTCAAGGACGACGGGATAATTCTCGACATAGGTGCAAACATAGGCACCCATGCGGTCGGATTTTCGACACTCAATCCTGGGGCGAAAATCATAGCGCTCGAACCTCAGCCACTGGCTTATGCTCTGCTATCTGCGAATATCCTGTCTTCCGGGCATTCCAATATTTTTCCGTTCAACGTCGCTGCTGGCAAGCGACGCGCCTTCTTGAATTTTAAGTTGAATTACGAAAGCATCGGGCATAATGTTGGCGGAGTAAGCTTAGTCGGTACAGAACCAGTCGAGGGCGCAGCGTACACAATGCCGATCACCGTCGTGCAGGTGGATGATCTGTCGATGGATCGCCCAGTCCGGCTGATGAAAATTGATGTCGAAGGAATGGAGCCCGACGTTCTGCGTGGTGCGCTGCGTACGATCGCGCGAGATCGGCCCGTTATTTTCTTCGAAGTTCTCGACATGTCCACGCTGCGCGCGTGCCGACGTCTTTTGGCGCGCTTGGATTACGATTTGCGGTGGCTCGAGACTCCAGCTTTCAATCCAGCTAATTATCGCGGCGATCAGGAAAATATCTGGTCGTGGGGAGAGGTCGGGGTGCTGGCCTTGCCGACCCGAAACGACCCCAGGGTTGCTCACCTTCCCGGCGTCACCGGTAAGGAAGATCGGCCACCGTGCCTTGCTTTTGTACCGTGAGGCAGATGACGGGTGGCGCCTGGTCCCAGCAGCCACCTGTTGCGAGGGCTAGCTAAGGAAAGCGGCGCGGCGCTGGCGCGGGCGGTAGCAGGCTGTCATCGTCCGGCCAGTAGCGCGGCTCTGGCCCATCCGATCGCATTTCGACAGTGCGCTTCGGCCGCTGCATTGCGCGGACGTCCGACTGACTGTCGTACGGGCGCCTGCCGCAACTCGAGCATCGAAAATGCCGCTTCATGTCGGGCACGAGACGTCGGTCAGGGTACGCGTCGACATTGGCCACTGCGCCGCGCCCGCAGTGGCAAGCGAGCGCGATGCTCCGAATCCCGAGGGACCGCATGTTCGCCAAGTCCATGACGCGGATCGGCTGCTTGGAGACCCCGGTCGTGTCGTGCTGGCAGCGCGTGTCAGACATCTAGGCTACGCCGCTAAATCTCGTCGAGCAGTGCGTCGGCCTCCGGGTTTCCCGGCTGTCCGTCAGTGCGCTAGTATGCCACTCACAGCTCTGCGTCGGTCATCGCTTTGACCTGCTCTTCGTGCGTGTCGGTCCACTCGATCATTCCCACAGCCTACGTTCCACGGGTCGATTCGCCAAATCCGGGCCTGAGACGACTTAAAATCATATCAACGAACAGCCTCGCCGGCGGAAGGCCGAGCGGGGGTGCCGTGCGCCAAGACGGCTAAGCGACGGACCGAAATCAAGTCGCAGCGAACGTTCTCCTAAAAATGTCGATCAACTCACCGACAGCTTTGCATCCTTCGATGAGTGTACCGGTTACGGGCTTGCCAGCCAAAGTAGTTGGTTCGCTAAAAACTATATCGACGGAAAAGTCGGAATTCTTCTTCAGCCTCGTGCCGGGCGCGTGTGGAAGAACATTTCCTTTGAAACTCATACTGGAGATGCTGCCAGCGCCTTCAAATTCCACATGTTTGCATCTAGCGCGCCGAACAATAGGCATCAAAAGCCGGTGCTTATCGATATTGTCAGCGGTGATCATCCGCCAAAGCATGTCTCCGAAAGCATGCGCGCCATCGTCCGCGCCATAAGGTTGAATCTTATTCATAATTACAGCCTTAAGCTTGGGGTAATTTGTGCTTAGATCGTAGAGCGCGCCACCCTCTTGAGCTTTTTATGTCCGCCGTTGCCCGGCGCTCGAACTGGCTTCAAGGCCGCCTCTTAGCCTAGAGAATGGAAATATCGTGTTGTTGTCCGGTAGGCTAGAACTTATAGACATCATGGAGGCAAGGTAATCTAGCGCGGAACGCAAATTCCTAATACAATCTCCGATGGCCAAAGTGATTTGCGGAAATACTGGAGGGTGAGCAGGCAATTCTCAATCATATAAGGGGATTGCACGTTGCCGACAGCAGCGTCGAAGTGGTTCTTTACCGTGCTTTCCCATATCAATCTGACTTCGTGCGAGTTTATGCGCGCGCGGTATCGTGACCTGCTCCCCGTTTTAAGGCCGCTGATAACTTAGCTTCGGTATCCATACGCCCTTGGCGGGGGCGGTTCGTAAACTCGGCGGGTGCCAACCCGCCAAGACTGCTGTGCGGACGCACGGTATTGTAGTCCGTACGCCACGCCTCGATGATCCGTCTGGCCGCAGCCAGCGTTGGGAACAGGTGCTCGTTCAGGCACTCGTCGCGCAAGCGACCATTAAAGCTTTCGACGAAGCCGTTCTGCTGCGGCTTGCCGGGCGCGATGTAATGCCACTCGACCCCGGTGTCCTGGCACCAGGCAAGGACGGCGTGACTGGTCAGCTCGGTCCCATTATCGCTGACCACCATGCACGGCAGCCCGCGACGTTCGGCGCCCCATGCATTCCCGGCTGTAGTCGTCGATGACGTTGAGCATACGGAACCGCCGGCCGCAGGCCAATGCATCCGACACGAAGTCGAGCGACCAGCGCTGGTCTCGTTCCTGCGGGATTGCCATCGGCGCCCGCGTGCCCAGCGCGCGCTTGCGGCCGCCACGCTTGCGCACCGTCAGCCGCTCCTCGCAATACAGCCGGTAAACCTTCTTCAGGTTCATGCCCTTGCCCTCACGCCGCAACAGGATCGCCAGCCGTCGATAGCCGAAGCGACGACGTTCGTTCGCGATCTCGCGCATCCGTACGCGAACAGCGTCGTCCTTCCCGCGAAGCGGCTCATATTGCCACGCCGACCGGTTGACCCCGATCAACCTGCAGGCGCGACGCTCGGAAAAGCTGTGGTCGGCCATCAGCTTCTCCACCGCAGCGTAGCGCTCTGCAGACCGGGTCAGTTTTTTCCCAGCAAATCCTTCAGCGCCGACACGTCGAGCATCGACTCCGCCGGCAGCTTCTTCAGCCGGCGGTTCTCGTCCTCGAGCGCCCGCAACCGCGCCGCCTCCGACACGGTCATCCCGCCGTACTTCGCCTTCCAGTTGTAGAACGTCGCGTCACTGATCCCATGCTTCCGGCACAGCTCGGCAGTCTTCACGCCGGCCTCATGCTCGCGCAGCACGCCAATGATCTGATCCTCGTTAAATCGGCCTCGCCGCATTACTCGTCTCCATCTGACGAGCTAACTTACCAATGGCATGATGTCTGGGGAGCAGGTCACCAGCATCCAGGCCAGATGAAAAGTCATCGTTGTCTTGGCAACGCCGCCCTTGTGACTAAAGATCGCAATCTGTTTCATGAGGCCCTCGGCCTAGCCCAGATCACAGATGGCGACGCTGGCGCTTTCGTTAGCCGGACGGTTCAAGCACGAACGCAGCCCCCTCGCAATCGACGTGGCCTTTCCGGGCCAGATTGGAGCGCGAGCAACGCGCTCAGTGCTGGCAACGACTGTCGCCATTCGCACCCAGGCGGACCGTGCCTGGTATCGCACTGGTATCGCAAAGCGCTTTATCGGACAGCTGAGTTTGCCCTCGATGCTTCAGCCCTCTCTCGTAAAGCGCATCGGCCGTCGCTTAGAAAGCAATCGCACTGCAGAGGTCAGGGGTTCGATTCCCCTCGGCTCCACCAGCGTGTCCTCTCCCGTAACGCCCGCCCTCGCCGCTTCACGGCAGCGGCCACGGTCATCCTCTAGCCGCGGAGGATCGACGCGAGGCGCGCCAGCAATCCCGGACGCTTCACCGACCGCGCCTCGAACCGCGCGCGGTCCGCGGCCGCGCGGCGGTAGAGTGCGTCGAGGCGGGCTTCACCGTACATGTCCGACAGGCGTGGCGGCGAATGATCGGTGCGGACGGACATCGGACTTCCCTGGACGGCGTTGAAGCGGCCGATCCGCGATCGCGACCGGCCGTGGATTCAACACGGTCCACCCCCATTCGTTCCGCGACCGGCGGAGGCGTCGGAGGATTACCGGAAGTCCTGCCGATCCAGGTCCAGGTCCGATCGCATCCCGTCGGGCGTCCCCACCGCACTTGCGTGATCGGGCGCGTTTTCCGAAGTCGGCAGCAGTGTGTCGAGCCGGCGGCGCAGCGACGTCTCGAACTCCGCCTGCCCGCGCGACGTGGTCCGCGTGACGATGATGTCCTTGGCGATCGCATCCTTGATCCGCGACACCGCGGGGTCGTCGATCACGCCGGCCTTCAGGAGTTCGGCGCAGAGCTGGATGAACCCGACCGCGGTCGCATGCGCGCGCAGGCCGACGAGTTGCAGCGTGTCGTGTAGTTTGCGGGCCTCGGCCTTTTCGTCCCAATCGGTCATCTGCTCTCTCCATGCGCGATACTGCCCGCCGCCGACGGACTGGCGTACGCTCTACGCCTCGGCTAGGCACGCGTCATGGGCGAAATCGATAGACTGGTCCCGTCGGGGATCATCGAGCAGTGGGTCTATCATCTCCGGCGCCAGCGCGCGCGGGCGGCCGATGCGATCTGGCTGATCGACCAGGGCTTCACCATCCACGACGGCAAGGACGGCGTGCCTACCTTCGACGCGACCGCCCGCGTTCGCGCCGAGCACGAGACCGTCGTCGCGGAAGTCACCGCACTGCTGCGCCTCTATGACGGCATCAACCTGGGTCAGGTCGACGAGGCCGCCTGACCGCATGCGACAGGCTACCACCCTCCTCTCGATCGATACCCGCCGCCAGGGCCTCGTCGAGATCACCGAAGCCGTCGCCGATTGGGTCGCGGCCCAGCGGTTCGACACCGGGCTGCTGACGGTGTTCTGCCGCCACACCTCCGCCTCGCTGCTGATCCAGGAGAATGCGGCGCGCGAGGTGCGATCCGACCTCGAGGCGTATTTCGCGCGGATCGCGCCCGAATCGCCCGAGTACGCGCATGACGACGAGGGTCCCGACGACATGCCCGCGCATCTGCGCACCGCGCTGACTCAGGTCCAGCTGACGATCCCGCTGATCGCGGGGACGCTGGCGCTCGGCACCTGGCAGGGTCTCTATCTGTTCGAGCACCGCCGGCGGCCGCACCGCCGCAGCCTCGCGCTGCACCTGATCGGAGAATGATTTATACTGAACGGGAGCCATCTCGTTCATCGCCCGTTCCACCATTGACGGCTAATAACAGGCGTTTCGCCGCATTCGCCGCGAACGGAGACATGCAATGTTCACCACATTTGGTCGCAGGGTTGCGCTGGCGGCGTTGGCGTCCGGCACCCTGCTGGTCGCGGGCTGCGCGACCGAAACCACCTATCGCCCCGCCACGGGTCAGGGCTTCTCGCGCACCGGCTACAGCGACCGCCGGATCGAGCCGAACCGCTTCCTCGTCAGCTTCTCGGGCAACAGCGTCACGTCGCGCGACACCGTCGAACGCTACCTCTTCTTCCGCGCCGCCGAGCTGACGCTGCAGAACGGGTACGACTATTTCCTGATGGCCGACCGCGATACCAACCTGCAGTCGCGTACCTATTCGACGCCGGGTCTCGGTGGCGGGTTTGGCGGCGGCTTCGGCTATGGCGGCTTCGGTGGCTATTGGGGCCCGTCGTGGCGCTATCGCGGCGCGGGCTTCGGCTGGCGCAGCTGGGACCCCTATTTCGGCGGCGGCTTCGGCGGCCCATGGGGCAACGACTTCGACGTCCGTACGATCGACCGCTACGAGGCGACCGCCGAGATCGTGATGCGCAAGGGCCCGATCCCGCGCGACAACATCCGCGCGTTCGACGCCAAGAAGGTCGTCGACAATATCGGCCCGAGCGTCGTGCTGCCGAAGGAAACGCGCTAATATCTACGTCATGCTGAACTCGTTTCAGCGTCCATCTTACCACGAGCGATATCGCTTGAGGCCAGGTGGACCCTGAAACGAGTTCAGGGTGACGGAAATAGAAAAGGCCGGGCGCCCTGTCGGGTACCCGGCCTTTTTCATGTCCCCCGCAGAAGGGCGGCTACCTCACACCGAGCCGTGGCAGTGCTTGTACTTCTGCCCCGACCCGCACGGGCACGGCGCGTTGCGGCTGACGACGCCGGCCCATTCCGCCGGATCCGTCCCGAAATCGCCCTGCGGCTGCGGGATCTGCAGCGGCGGCATCTGCGACGTGATATGGCCGAGCGTCCCGGCATCGACGTCGTTCGTATCGTCCATCCCCGTGAACGGGTCGAAATGCGTCGTGATGAAGTCGGGCAGCTCGGGCAGGCCGACCGGCGCCTCCATCTGGAACGACGCATGCGCGATCGTCCTGGTGACTTCTTCGCGGATCGCCTCGAGCATCCGCTGGAACAGCGAGAACGCCTCCTGCTTATACTCGTTGATCGGCGTCTTCTGCGCGTACGCACGCAGGTGGACGACCTGGCGCAGCGCGTCGAGTGTCGCGAGATGCTCCTTCCAGTGATGGTCGAGATTCTGCAGCAGGATCGATTTCTCGACCGAGGTCCAGGTCTCGGGGTCGAGCGAGGCCGCCTTCTCCGCGACCATCGCATCCGCCGCTTCGAGCACGCGCGTCTCGACGACCTCGGGATCGATCGCCTCTTCCTTCAGCCACTCGTCAATTGGCGGCTCGAGGTTGAGGATATCGGCGAGCCGGGCCTTCATCCCGGCGATGTCCCACTGCTCGGGATAGGAATTGGGCGGGCAGGCCTCGCCGACGATGACGTTGACGGTCTCCGCGCGCATGTCGACGACGACGTCGCCGACCGTCTCCGCGTCCATGATGTCGGCGCGCTGCTCGTAGATGACCTTGCGCTGCTCGTTCATCACGTCGTCATATTCGACGACCTGCTTGCGGATGTCGTAGTTGCGCGCCTCGACCTTCTTCTGCGCGGTCTCGATTGCCTTGGACAGCCACTTGCTGCCGATCGCCTCGCCGTCCTCGATGTTGTTGCGCATCATCTTGGCGAACAACGTGTCCGGCCCGAAGATGCGCAGCAGGTCGTCGTCGAGGCTGAGGTAGAAGCGCGACAGGCCCGGATCGCCCTGGCGACCCGAGCGCCCGCGCAGCTGGTTGTCGATGCGCCGGCTCTCGTGGCGCTCGGTGCCGAGCACGAACAGCCCGCCCGCGGCGAGCACCGCCTGCTTCTCGGCCTCGATCTCCTCGTCGATTCGCGCCGCGACCGCGGCATAGTCGGGCGTGCCCTCGATCAGGTCGGGATGCTCGTCGAGCATGCGGAACTCCAGGTTCCCGCCCAGTTTGATGTCGGTGCCGCGGCCCGCCATGTTGGTCGCGATCGTCACCGCGGACTTGCGCCCGGCCTGCGCGACGATGTGCGCCTCCATCTCGTGGAAGCGCGCGTTGAGCACCTTGTGCTCGACCTGCTCGCCGACCAGGAACTCGCTCAGCAGCTCGGACTTCTCGATCGACACCGTGCCGACCAGCACCGGCTGGCCGAGGTCGGCGTGATGCTTGATCTTCTTGGCGATCGCGCGGAACTTGTCCGCGGTATCCTTGTAGAACTCGTCCTCCTCGTCGACGCGCTTGACCGCGACGTTGGTCGGGATGCTGACGACGTTGATCTTGTAGATGTCGTAGAACTCGGCCGCCTCGGTCGCCGCGGTGCCGGTCATGCCGCCGATCTTCGGATACATGCGGAAATAGTTCTGGAAGGTGATCGAGGCCATCGTCTGGTTCTCGGGCTCGATCGCGACGCCTTCCTTGGCCTCGACCGCCTGGTGCAGGCCGTCCGACCAGCGCCGGCCGTCCATCATGCGACCGGTGAACTCGTCGATGATGATGACCTTGCCGTCCTTGACGATGTAGTCGATGTCCGACTTGAACATCACGATCGCGCGCAGCGCCTGGTTGAGGTGGTGCACGACCTGCGTGTTCTCGAAATCGTACAGGTTCGCGCCCTCGAGCAGCCCGGCCGCCTCGAGCATCCGCTCGACCTTCTCGGTGCCGTCCTCGGTGAGGATGATCGTCTTCTGCTTCTCGTCCTTGTCGTAGTCGCCGGGGACGAGCTGCTTCACGACCGCGTCGACCTGCATGTACAGGTCGCTCTTGTCGTCGGTCGGCCCCGAGATGATCAGCGGCGTGCGCGCCTCGTCGATCAGCACCGAATCGACCTCGTCGACCACCGCGAAGTTGAACGGGCGCTGCGTCATCGACGATCGCTCGTACTTCATGTTGTCGCGCAGATAGTCGAAGCCGAACTCGTTGTTGGTGCCGTAGGTGATGTCCGCGGCATAGGCGGCGCGGCGCTGGTCGTCGCTGAGGTTGGGGATGATGATCCCGATCGTCATGCCGAGGAAGGTGTAGACTTGCCCCATCCACTCGGCGTCGCGCGCGGCGAGATAGTCGTTGACGGTGACGACGTGGACGCCGTCACCGGGCAATGCGTTCAGATAGGTCGCGAGCGTGGCAACGAGCGTCTTGCCCTCGCCGGTGCGCATCTCGGCGATCTCGCCGCGGTGGAGCACGATGCCGCCGATCATCTGCACGTCGTAATGCCGCTGCCCGAGTACGCGCTTCGCCGCCTCGCGGACGGTCGCGAACGCCTCGGGAAGCAGGTCGTCGAGCTTGGTGCCGTTCGCCAGCCGCTCGCGGAACTTGACCGTCTGGTTCGACAATTCCTCGTCGGACATCGCGACCAGTGCGGGCTCGAAGCTCGCGATCTGCGCGAGGATCGGGTTGAGCGACTTGACGTAGCGGTCGTTGGACGAACCGAACAAGGATTTGGCGAGGCCACCGAACATGGGCGTAGGTCCTGATACAAGGGGGTCGCGGCCACAAGGTCGGGCCGGCGTGAAATTAGGAAACGGGAGAGCAGGCCGCGCTATTCGCGCCGGCGGTCCATCCAGATCGCCGGGCTTGCGAACAGCGCAGCCGTCACCGCTGGCCCCGCCGCGACGGCGGCCAGCGTCGCGCGTGCTGCTGTCGGCCGCCGCGTCGCGCTCGCCACCGCGGCCTGCCCGATCTGCGCGGCGGCCATCGCCTGCGCGACCTGCGGCACCTCCGCCCGGCGCACGCCCGGCACCGCGCCGGTCAGCGCGGACAGCAGTGCAGACAGGAGGAGCAGCAGGTTCAAGTCGGGTCCGATACGGTTCGCTGTGGCGAGGACATAGGGATTGCGTCGCCCATCGTCCAACCGAAAAGGCGGTGCGACGAGTGGAGGGGCGGCACGCCTCCCAGCCCCGCCGCCGCCCACCCGTCATCCCAGCGAAGGCTGGGATCTCCGGTGGCAGGCGCGGAACAGGAGCCGCGAAAGACCCCAGCCTTCGCTGGGGTGACGGAGATATCTGCTGGGGAACGGGAATCGGGCGATCCCCCGCCTCCCCCAACAACGTCCGGCATGACGCGCCCGCCATTGCACGCTAACACCCGCCCAAATCCCGGAGCCACGCCATGTCAGACCGTTCCCCCCTCGCCCTTCCCTTCCCGCCCGCGCCCGCCATCCCCGGCGCCACGCCGCACATCGCCCGCGCGCGCTACAAGGCCTGGGACCGCTGCGACCTGACCTTCGTTATGCTCGACCCGGGCACCACGGTCGCGGGCGTCCTCACGCAGAGCAAATGCCCCTCCCCCGAAGTCGAATGGTGCCGCGCCGCACTGACCCTCGGCACCGCGCGCGCGCTCGTCGTCAACGCGGGCAACTCCAACGCCTTCACCGGCAACCGTGGCCGCGCCGCGGTCGAGGCGATCGCCGCGCGCACCGCCGCGCATCTCGGCTGCCAGCCCTCCGACGTGTTCGTTGCCTCGACCGGCGTGATCGGCGTGCCGCTCCCGATCGACAAGGCCGAGGCCGGGCTCGACGCCGCGTTCGCCGCCGCACCGTGCAGTTGGGAAGACGCTGCGGCGACGATCATGACCACCGACACCTTCACCAAGGGTGCGACGACGACCGCAGTCATCGGCGACCGGACGGTGACGCTGGTCGGCATCGTCAAGGGGTCGGGGATGATCGCGCCCGACATGGCGACGATGCTCGGCTTCATCTTCACCGACGCCGCGGTCGAGCCCGCGTTCCTGCAGGCCGCGCTGTCCGCCGCCAACGCGCCGAGCTTCTCGTGCATCACCGTCGACAGCGACACTTCGACCAGCGACACCGTGCTCGCCTTCGCGACCGGCAAGGCCGGCAACGTCGCGCTCTCGGACGACGACAGCGTCGGCGCGGACGCGTTCCGCGCGGCGCTCGCCGATCTCTGCCATCAGTTGGCAATGCTCGTTGTCCGCGACGGCGAAGGCGCCACCAAGCTGATCGAGGTTCGCGTGACGGGCGCCGATAGTGACCTCAGCGCGCACCGCATCGCCAAGAGCATCGCCAACTCTCCGCTCGTGAAGACGGCGATTGCCGGCGAGGACGCCAACTGGGGCCGCGTGGTGATGGCGGTCGGCAAGGCTGGCGAGCCAGCCGAGCGCGACAAGCTCGCGATCCGCTTCGGCGATACGCAGGTCGCCGAGGGTGGCCTGGCGGTCACGGGCTATGACGAAGCGCCTGTCACAGCGCATTTGAAGGGGAAAGAAATAGAGGTCGGCGTCGACCTGGGCCTCGGCGAGGGCCGCGCCACCGTGTGGACCTGCGACCTGACTCACGGCTACATCTCGATCAACGCTGACTATCGGAGCTGAGCCCCCGTCACCCTGAACTCGTTTCAGGGTCCACCCGTCCGCGCGCGGCAACGTGCGTGGCGCGGTGGATGCTGAACCAAGTTCAGCATGACGGGGTTGGTCCCGCCGTCATCCACCCCCGTCACCCTGAACTTGTTTCAGGGGCCACCCGTCCGCCAGCGTAAACGCCCGCGGCGGAGTGGATGCTGAACCGAGTTCAGCATGACGGGAGCGGCTCGCCCGTTACGCCAGCTCACCCTCGAGCCAGGCCTTCAACCGACCCTTGGGCTCGGCACCCACCTTCGTCGCCGCCGGAGCGCCGCCCTTGAACAGGATCATCGTCGGGATCCCGCGGACGCCGTACTTGCCCGGCGCGTCGGGGTTCTCGTCGATGTTGAGCTTGGCGATCGTCACCTTCTCGCCCAGCTCGTCCGAAATCTCCTCGAGCGAAGGCCCGATCATCTTGCACGGGCCGCACCATTCCGCCCAGAAATCGACGAGCACGGGGCCGTCCGCGTTCAGGACGTCCGCATCGAAGCTGGCATCGGTGATCTGCTTGGTCGCCATTATGAAGTCTCCTTGGTTGTACGCAATCTAGGGGTGCGCATGCCCGGCCTCAACCACCGGGCCGCTAGCTTTGCTCCGCGGGCCGATAGTGCGGCTTGTGCGCGGCGAGCAGCTCGGCGGGCAGGTCGAGCATCGTCGGCCCCGCGGTATAGAGCAACGCCGCCTCGATTCTCCGCCCGGGGAAGATCACCGCGAGCGCCGCGGCATAGGCCGCCATCTGCCGGATATGATAGTCCGGCAACTCCGCCAGCGTCCGCGGCGCGCGCCGACCGGTCTTGAAGTCGACCAGCCGGATCCGCGTCGCCTCGATCAGCAGCCGATCGACGGTCCCCGCAACGACGATCCCGTCGGCCAAGGTCGCCGCGATCGGCGCCTCCGCCAGCGTGTCGGCGCCGAACAGGTCGGCAAAGCGCGGATCGTCGAGCACCGCGATCACGCTCCCGGCGATCTCCGCGCGTGCGCCCGCCTCCGCGACGCCCCCCGCCTGCGCCAGCCAGCGATCCGCCGCATCGGCGCGCGCGGCGGACTCGACCGAGGGCAACCGCTCGAACAACGCATGGATCAGCCGCCCGCGCTCCGCCGCGACGCGCATCGCTGGCGTCGGCGGCGGATCGGACACCGCATCCTCGCCGAGCGCGGAGGGCGACAACGGCCGCGGTGGGCGCGCCTCCTGCGGCGCCGGCTGATGCGCCCAGTCGGGCAAGGCCGCGCGATCGTCCGCAACCGGAGCGCGATCAGCCTTCCGCACGATCGCCGCCTGCACCGTGCTGCCGACGAAGGTCCGTTCACCCTCGCCCGCCGGCAACCCGAGTTCGGCAAACGCCCGGTCCGCCGCGGCGTACCAGCTCGACACCGGCGGCACGCCCTTCGCCTTGGGCCCTAGCGCACCCGATATCACCAGCCGCTCTTCCGCGCGCGTCGCCGCGACGTAGAACAGCCGCCAATGCTCCTCGAGCTCGCGCCGTTCCGCGGTGCTCGTCACCTCGTCGAGCGGCCCGCCCCGCTCCGACCCGCGCGGGCGGAACACCGGGATCGGCGCGTCGCCGGGCTCGGGCGACCATTTGAGGATCGACCGCGGCGCCGCGGTCGGGTCCGCGGTCGCATCCGCCAGGATCACCAGCGGCGCCTGCAAACCCTTCGCCCCATGCGCGGTCATCACCCGCACCGCGTCGAGCGGCGCGGACGGATCGCGCACGATCTCGACATCGCCGCGGTCGAACCAGTCGAGGAAACGCTGCAGCGACGGCGTCGTCGTGCTCTCGAACGTCAGCGCGGCGTTGAGCAGTTCCTCGATCGGATCGCGCGCCTCGGTTCCCAGCCGCCCGATCAGTTTCCGGCGTCCGTCCAGCGGCCCCGACAACAGCTCTTCGAGAAACTGGTACGGCGTGGCGATATCGGCGCGCGCGAGCATCGCCAGCAACGGCGCCAGCCGCGCCGCCGGCTGAGTCCGCCCCAGATGCCGCCACAGCGACCCCGCCTCGCGCGGCGCCGCCTGCATCAGATCGTCCTGCGTCCACCCGATCAACGGCGACACCAGCAACGACGCGAGACTGAGATCGTCTTCGGGTTGCAGCACGAAGCGGATCGCCGCGAGCAGGTCCTGCACCGCCAGCGGCGCGTTCAGCCGGAGCCGGTCGACGCCCGCAACCGGCACGCCTTCCGCATACAGCCGCGCGACGATCAGCGAGGCGAGCTCGCCGCGCCGCTTGACCAGGATCATCACATCCTCGGGTCGCAGCGCCCGGCCCTTGCTCTCGAGCATCAACCCGCCGTCGATCCAGCGCTTCACCGCACGCGCGATATCGCCCGCCTGCTTGCGCACCGCGTCGTCGACCCAGCTCTCCTCGTCGTCCTCGCTCCCCCCAGCCGAGACCGCGGGCCAGATCGTGACGGTCCCCGGCCCCGGCACCTCGCTCGCATGCAGTTCGACCGCACCGTCGATCCCGAGCCCGGGCTCGCCGATCGCCACGATCGCCGCATCGACGAACTCCAGCACGGTGCGCGTCGACCGGAACGAATGCGTCAGCGACAGCCGTTCCAGCGGCAACCCGCGCTCGTCCTCGGGCCAGTCGTCGTCGCCACCCGCCTCCGCTGCGCGCCCGCTGAAGTATTGCTCGGCAGCCTGGAAATTGAGCGGGTCGGTGCCCTGGAACCCGAAGATCGCCTGCTTGTAGTCGCCCACCGTGAACAGCGTCCGCGTCGCCGGCGCATGGATGCCGCGCCCGACGAAGAACTCGTCCGACAGCGCGCGCACGATCCGCCACTGATGCCCGTTGGTATCCTGCGCCTCGTCGATCAGCAGATGCTCGGTCGCCTGGTCGAGCTTGTAGCGCACCCATTCGCCGATCCCCGGCTGGTCAAGCAGCGCGACCGTCGTGGCGATCAGATCGTCGAAATCGACCGCCCCGCTGCGCCGCTTGGCCAGCGCATAGGCCCGCGCATAGTCGCGCCCGACCTCCAGCGCATCGGCGAGCAGGTCCGCATAGGCCGCCCGCTCGATCATCGACAGCACGTCGGAACAGGCGGTGCCCAGGTCGGCGGCGAGGATCTCGTACTCGGGATCGGCGTCGACCAGCTTCTTCGACGCCTTGCGCGGTTCGCCCTTGCCCGTGAGCACCACGCTCGCGAGGTCGGCGAGCGCGGCGGTACGATCCTCGGCCGCGAACCAGCGCTCGATCGTCGCCGCGTGGCTCTGGCCGGTCGCCGTGCCCCAGGCCCGGTTCGCCGCGGCGATCCGGTGGATCGCGTCGTGATCGAGCGCCTGGCACCAGTCGGCGGCCGCCTCGTCGATCGGCCCCGCGGGCAGTTCGAGCTGCCGCCGCAACCAAGGCTGGATCCCGCTCGGCAACGCCTCCAGCGCCGGCAGCGCCCACGCGCAGGCGAGCAGGAAGCCTTCCGCCCCGCCCTCGCCCATGCGCAGGCTCAGCCGCCCGACGATCTCGATCGGCCGTTCACGCCCGTCGCGCTCGGCATCCGACAGCAACCCGGCCAGCGCCTCGCGCGCGAGCCCCGCCTCCTCGCGCGCCTCGAGCGGCCGGAACCCGGGCGTCAGTCCCGCCTCGACCGGAAACGCCGCGAGCAGCCCCTGGCAGAACCCGTGGATCGTCTGGATCCGCAGCCCCCCGCCCGGCGCATCGAGCACCTTGGCGAACAACGTCCGCGCGCGATCCTGCAGCGCCATCGTCGGGCTTTCGCCTAGCGCGACCAGATCCGCGCCCAGCGCCGGCCCCGGCATCCGCACCCAGGCGGCCAGCCGCCCGTTGATCCGCTGCGCCATTTCGGCGGCACCCGCCTTCGTGAAGGTCAGGCACAGGATCGCGCCCGGATCGACTCCGCGCAGCAACAGCCGGAACACCCGCGCTGCCAGCACCTGAGTCTTGCCGGTGCCCGCCGACGCCGACAGCCAGACATGCGCGGACGGATCGCTCGCCCTGGCCTGGTTGTCCTTCAGCCGCGGCAGCGTGGCGATCGTGTCAGTGGTCACGGCCATACCATTCGTCGCGGCGCATCAACTGGTCATATTCGGCATAGGGCGCATATTCGGGCACCAGCTTGGCGGTGAACGCGGCGCTGCCGGTCAACCATTCGCCCGCGACCTCGGTGAAGTTGTGCGCGGCGATGGCCGTGAACTCCGCGGTCGGGATCTTGTCGCGCTTGCCGTCGGGATCGACCGGGCTCTCGACATAGCCGAACGCGTCGCGCTTCTTGCCGAGCGACCAATATTCGAACGCCCCCGCGACACCGCGCACATCGTCGAACCCACCGCGCTCCGCGATCAGCCCGAGCAGCCCGAGCTGCAGACTATACCCCGCGCGCACCGCGGTCGGCGACGGTGGCTTGCCGGTCTTGTAGTCGATCACCGCCAGCCGCCCGTCGGCCAGCCGGTCGATCCGGTCGTACCGTCCCGACAACGTCACCCCCGCGATCGCGATCCGCCCCTTGCCCTCGGCACTCGCCACACTCCGGCCGTCCTCGCCCTGCGCCACAATCGCCCCCGCGATCCAGTCGATCGCCTCCAGCAACCGCGGCTGCCACAAGGCACGCAGCATCGGATGAGTCCGTTCGTCCTTCAGCATCGCCGTCGCCCGCGCGCGCAGCGTGTCGACGCTGCACGAATCCTGCTTCCACCATTGTTCGAGAATGTCGTGCACCGCAGTCCCGCGCCACGCCGCGCTCGGATCGGCATCGACCGGATCGAGCGGCATCAGCCCCAGCACGCGCCGCGCATAGAAGGCGTACGGATCGGCCTTCAACCGGTCGACCTCGGTCACCGAGATCGCCTTGGGCCGCAACGTCGCGGGCGGCGACGGCGCGGGGCGGTCCGCGGGCCGATACGCATCGGGCGTGTCGAGCGCGCGCGTCCAGCCCTCCAGTGCCCCCGCGCGCTCCAGCCGATCCCCCGCCAGCGCCTGCAACCGCAGCCACAGCCGCGACGCGAGCGCCGGCGACTTCGCATCGCGCCGCGCCCGAGTCACGATCGCCACCGGCGCGCCCAGGGCTTGCGCGAAATCATGCGCCGCGGTGCCGACCCGTCGTTCGAGCCCCTGCAGCCCCAGTTCTGCGCGGATCCGCGGCGCCAGCCACGGGTCGGGCGCGGGCCGCCCCGGCCACACGCCTTCGTTAAGCCCGCCCAGCACCATCAGATCGGCGGTCTGCAACCGCGCCTCGATCAACCCGTAGATCGCAAGCCGCGGATGCCCCCCCTGCTGCGGCCGCACCGCGACCTCGTCGAGCAGGGTGCGCAGCAACTGCGGCAATTCGGCCGGATCGACCCGCGCCGGACCCGCCGGTGCCTCCAGCTCCAGATCGGCCAGAAACTGCGCCGCCGCACGCCCCGCCGGCCCCGCCCATAGCGCATCACCGCACAGGGCCTCTGCGGTCTCGCGCAGCGCCGCGAGCAGATCGCCCAACGGCTGCGCGCCGCGCTCGACCGTCGCAGCGATCGCGGTCAAACTTTCGGACGCCCCCTCCCACCACATCGCAGCGGTTCCCCGGCGAAGGCCGGGGCCCCGTTGGGGGACCTGCGTCACTGGGCCCCGGCCTTCGCCGGGGAACCGTTTGTCGAGATGGTCGGTAATGCCCTGCAACCCCGCCGCCGGCCGCGGCCCGCGCAAGGCCTTGTCGAGCGCACGCGCCCCATCCAGCCACGCCAGCCGCTCCTCCCCGCTGCGCACCAACGGATGCTTGAGCAGCGCCAGCAGCGGCAACGGCGAAAACCGCTGCGCCGCCGCCTCGGCCAGCGCCAGCAGCAACGTCCCCGGCGGCAGGATCGACAGCGGCCGCCCCGCGGTATCTTCGATCGCGATCCCCCAGCGCCACAGATGCGCCGCGACCCGCCGCGCGAGCGCCCGGTCCGGCGTCACCAGCGCCGCAGTCCGCTCGGGCACCTCCAGCGCCTCGCGCAGCGCCAGCGCGATCGCCTGCGCCTCCTCGGCGGGCGTCGCAAGCTCGGCGACCGTCACGCCCTTCATCCGCCGGTCCTCGGCCCCGATCCGCGTCCATTTGCCGGTGAAGTCGGCCGGCGCCAGCGCATTAGCGATCGCCCGCCCGCGCGCCGCATCGGCGTCGTGCCCGCCACCCTCGCGCCACGTCGCGACCTCGTCGCGGCCGACGCTCATCCGTTCGAGAAGCAGCTTCAGGTGGAACTGCGGATGCGTCTCGATCGACCGCCGCGTCAGCCCCGCCGCATTCGGCGCATGCGGCCCCAGCGCGTCCCATTCCTCGACCGGCAACGCCAGATCGAGCCCTGCGAACACCACCATCCCCCGCGGCATATCGGCGACGCAGCGCAACAGCCGCGCGACCGCGGGCGCCGAATCGGTCACGCCGGCCGCGCACACCAACCCGCCAGGCGACGCACTCCGCCAACGCCGTTCCAGCCGGTCGAGCAACGCCGCACGCCGCGTCGCCGCATCGACCCGGCCGATCCGCGCGAGTTCGGCGGGCCAGCGTTCCAGCACGACCTCGAACGTCGACAGCGCGCGGCGCCAATGCTCGGTCAGCTCCGGCCCCAGGTCGATGTCGCGCAACCGCTCGGGCGCGACCTCCTCGACCAGCAGCTGGTCGAGCGTCCGTGCGAGTTCCCCCGCCAGCCGCACCGCCTCCGCCGCCTCGATCGGCTGGCCGCCGCGCGCACGTTCCTCGGCCACCAGCCGCGCCAGGATCATCCGGCGCTGGTACGGCGGCACCGCGGGCAGCGGCGCGTTCTCGCCCGGCGCGGGGGCCGGATCGAGCGCCGCGCCGACGCTCTCGCCCAGCTCGGGATCGCCCAGCGCCACCAGCCGCGGCAGCACCAGTCCGCCGCCGCTCGCACGCACGAACGCCTCCGTCACCGCGCGCACCGCCCGGTTGTTGGGCAGCAAAATCAACGCGCGCGCCAGCGCCAGCGGGTCCGACCCCGCGCGCCGCGTCAGTCCGGCGACCAGCGCATCCGCAAACGCCCGGTGCGCGGGGATCGTGAAGAGCGCCGGTGCGCCATCAGCCATCGGCGAGGATCGCCTCGGTCTTCGGGATCGCGCCCGGCGTGCCGACGTCGAACCACAGACCCTGATGAACCTGGCCGTAGGCGCGCCCTGCCGCGATCGCGCGGTCCCAGAACAGGTTGGTCGAGAACGGCCCTTCCGGCCAGTCGACGATCAGCCGCGGATGCAGGATCTGGATGCCGGTATAGGCGAACGGCGCGACCCGCCCCGGCTTGCGCCGCCCGATGATCCGCCCGTCGGCATCGAGATAGAAATCCCCGAGCCCACCGTGATTATGCGCACGCGCCAGCGGCACCATCAGCAGCAGCGCGTCCATCTTGGCATCGTCCCAGCGCGACGCGAGCAGCCGGATCGCGTCGACCGGCCCGTCGATCCACAGATTGTCGCTGTTGACGACCAGCACCGGCGCATCGCCCAGCAACCCGCGCGCCTGGACCAGCCCGCCGCCCGTCTCCATCAACCGCGCACGCTCGTCTGACATCACCACCTCAATGCCGTCGAACCGATCGGTCACATGCGCCTGCAGCGTGTCCGCCAAATAATGGACGTTGACCACCGCGCGCTTGATGCCGGCGCTGCGCAACCGGTCGAACACGTGGTCGATCAGCGGCTTGCCCGCGACCTCGACCAAGGGCTTGGGCCGCGTCGCGGTCAGCGGCCGCATCCGCTTGCCGAGGCCTGCGGCCATCACCATCGCGGTTTCGGGCACCTGCCCGCCCGGGACCGGGCGTACGACGTGCTGCCGGCTCATGCCGACAGCGCCAGCGGATCGCCGCGCAGGTCGGGGGGCACGTTGGCGTCGAACCATTGCGCGACGGGCGCCAGCACCGGTTGCGCCAGGTCGCGCTCGATATAGGTCCAGACGCGCGGGCAGAGCGTCGGAAAGCGCGGCTTGCCGTCGCGCTTCCACAGCCGCGTGAAGATGCCGAGGATCTTCGCGTTCCGCTGCGCGCCGAGCACGTGATAGGCGTGGAGGAAATCCTCGTCGACGCCGGTCGCGGCGCCGTAGCGCGCGAGCATCGCCTGTTCGATCGCCGGATCGACGTCGCGCCGCGCATCCTGCAGAAGCGAGACGAGATCATAGGCCGGGTGCCCCGCCAGTGCGTCCTGGAAATCGAGCAGCCCCAGCGACCGCGTCGGCCCCACCAGCATCAGATTCTCGGCATGATAGTCGCGCAGCACCGTCACCGGCTCTGCAGGAATGCAGTAATGGAACACCGCGTCCCATGCTGCGTACCAGCCCTCCCTGTCGGGCTCGATGCCGACCGCCGGGCAATACCAGTCGACGAACAGGTCCGCCTCGCGCGTCAGCACCGCGCGGTCATACGGCGGCAGCGGCCCCGCCGGATAGTGCCGCAGCGCGACCAGCAGGTCGATCGCGGGCTCGTACAGCGCCTGTTCGGCGTCCGGCGCGGCATCCGCCGCCTCGCGCAGCCGGTCGTCGCCGAAATCCTCGAGCAGCACGAACCCCTGGTCGAGATCGGACGCCAGGATCGCGGGTGCCGCAAAGCCGCGCTCGGCGAGCCACTGCGCCACTGCGATGAACGGCCGCGGATCCTCGTGCGCGGGGGGCGCGTCCATCAGGATCGCCCGACGCTCTCCCTCCACGGCGCGGAAATAGCGACGGAACGACGCGTCGCCGGCAAGCGGCAGGATGCGCGCGCCGGCCCATCCGTTGGCGTCGAGAAAAGCGGCGGCGCCGGGCGGCGGGGTCATGTCGGCCATCGCCGCTCCCAACCCGCCGGCACTCGCGCTGTCAAGCCGCGACCGCCGTCCGGCTCGATCGTCAGCGTCAGGGCGAGCGCGTGCGGCCAATAGTCCGGCCCTGCGCGTTCGGGCCATTCGATCAGCAGCAACGATTCGCGTTCGGCCTCGTCGAGCCCCAGTTCCTCGATTTCGTGGGGGTCGTCGATGCGGTAGAGGTCGACGTGCAGCACGGGTAGGCGCACCTCCGGCGGCGCATAGGGTTGCACGATCGCGAAGCTCGGCGACGGCGCCTCGCCGGCGAGCCCCAGCGCGGCGAGCAACCCGCGTGCGATGCTCGTCTTCCCCGCGCCAAGCGTGCCCTGCAGCGTGATCACGTCGCCCGGCCGCACCAGCGTGGCAAGACTGGCCCCGAACGCCTCGGTGGCCTGTGGGTCGGCCAGTCTCACGACGCGGGCGTCCCTTGTTCACCCGCGAAGGCGGGTGCCCAGTCTGGGTCCCCGCCTTCGCGGGGACACACGGTTGCGGTATCGCGCGTTCTCACCGCCGCGGCACCTCGACCGTGATCAACGTCCCCTGGCCCGGCTCGGACACCAGTTCGATCGTCCCGCCATGCGCCTCGACGAACTGCTTCGCGAGCGGCAGCCCGAGCCCCAGCGCGCGGTCGCCCATCGGCTTGGTCTCGGCGAACCGGTCGAACGCATGCGCGACCGCATCCGCGTCCATGCCGGGCCCGTCGTCCGACACCACGATACGCGCCGACGTCGCGTTGCCGTCGGCGTGCAGCAGGATCCGCCCGCCATCGGGCGTCGCCGCCGCGGCATGCCGCAACAGATGTTCGACCACCTCGCGCAACCGCCGCGCATCGCCCGTTACGCGCCCGGTCGAGCGCGCGACCTCGATCGCGAAATCGAGTTTGCGGCGCTTGGCGGTCGGCACGATGCTCTCCGCCCCCGCGCGCACGATCGCCGCCAGGTCGACATCCTCGCGCGCCACCCCGCCATCCTCGACCGCATCGCGGGTCAAATCGAGCACGTCGTCGACCAGCAGCCCCAGCCGCTCGACCGATTCGAGAATCGCCTCGACATAGCCGTCGGCCTTCTTGGTCAGCTTGCCCGCATACCCCCCGTGCAGCATCTCGGCGAACCCGCTGATCGAGGTCAGCGGCGTGCGGAGTTCGTAGCTCATGTTCGCGACGAACGCGGTCTTCACCCGGTCCGCCGCTTCCAGCACCTCGGCGCGTTCCCTGAGAGTCTGCTCGGCACGCCGGCTGGCCGTTATATCGAGCATCGTGAAAAGCGCGTTACCGTCGGGCAGCGGTACGCCCGCGAATTCGAAATGCCGCCCGTCGGCAAACGCCACGCGCCCGCCGCGCTGCTGGCGTTCGACCGTTGCCGAATGGACGAGCTCGGGGAACAGCGCCGCGCGCCCCGGCGTCGCCAGCTTCGCCGCCGCCGCCTCGGCAAACGCGTCGATCCGCGGATGCGAGGCAAGGAACTCCTCCTCGAGACCCCACAGCGCCCGGAACCGGTTGTTCCACAATTGCAGCCTACCGTCGGCCGCGAACACGCCCAGCGCCTCGAACAGATTGTCGAACGTCGCGGTCCGCACGCGCAACAGCGTGTCGCGCGCGCTCGCCAGCTGGACCTGCTCGGTGCGATCCTCGAAGATCAGCAGCAACCCGCCATCGGGGAGCGGTTGCGCGACGACGCGCAGGTGCGTGCCGCCACGCAGATGCCAATGCTCCTCGATCGCGCCGCCGCCCTGGATCGGGCCGGTCTGCGTGAACCAGGCACGTCGCTCCGCCTTCCAGCTCGGGAAGTCGCGCGCCTCGGGCAGCCGGTCCGCCTCGCGCATCCGCTCGAGCACGCGGTCGAACTCGGGCCGGTCGGCGAGCCACTCGGCGCGCATCGCGAACATCCGGCGGAACGGCTGGTTGCAGAACACCAGCCCGTGGTCGCCCCCGAACTGTGCGACGCCCGCCGACAGCCGGTCGAGCATCGCACGCTGCGCCTCGGCGAACCGCTTCGCGCCCGACCGCGCCTGTTCCAGTTCCTCGATGTCGATCGCGAACCCGGCGACCCCGCCGGTCGGCAGCGGCACGTCGTAGATCTGCAGCGACCGCCGCTCGCCGTCGATCGTCGCGGGCAGCACCTGTTCGTGCGGTCGTCCCGCCTCGCGCGCCGCCGCCGCGCCCGCCAGCGGCCCGCCGCGCCCCGACCCCTCGACCAGCTCCAGCCCGCGCGCGACGACATCGGCGGCGCTGCGCCCCTCGACCGCCTCGACATAAGCCGAATTGACCATCGTCAGCCGCAGGTCGGGCGCGCGGTACCACATCGGCATCGGCGCTGCCTCGATCAGCCCGGTCAGCGCGTCATAGGCCGACCCCAGCCGCTGCGTCTCGCCGCTCAGCCGCGCGATCTCCGCCTCGGTGTCGGTCGCGTCGAACGCCCAGAGCAGCACTGCACCGGCCGAGCCCATCTCACCCGGGGCCCGCGCGCCGCGCAGCGTGATCGCACGCGTCGACCCGAGCGGCCTTACCGCACGCACGAACCCCCGCCCCGATCGGTGCGCCGCGGTCACGTCCGCGGTCAGCGCCGCCACGTCCTCGGCCGAAAGCCCCGATCCTTCGCCGGTAAGTTCGGCAAGCGACCGCGGCGGTGTCGCCAGCCCCAGCCAGTCCGCCATCCGCTGCGGCATCTCGACCCGCCCGTCCCCGCGCACGATTGTCGGGACCGCCGGCGACGCCGCGACCAGCGCGTTCAGGTGCACGTTCGCCTCGCGGTCGACCTGTGCCGCCGTCTTGCCGCGCAGGCCCAGGTACAGCATCGCCGCGCCACCGGCGATCAACGCCAGCAACACCACCCCGACGATCGCGGCGGCACCGGTCCCAAGGACGATCATCGAAGGATCGGACGGCGTTGCGAGCATGTCATTCCCGTCATTTACGCGACAATCGCGGCGAACGGGAAGAGAGTTGGTGGAATTCCCGAACCGATGCCGTCGAACCAGTCACGGCATGCGTAAATCGCCCGGATCTCCGACCGCAGCGCCGCGGCAAGGTAATAAAGTTTTAACGATGTGTTAGACTGTTGCACACATGTGACACCGGTTTGAAAACCCTCCGCGACACGTCGCAACGCGGTGGAAGGGCAGCGGTGCTGACGCTACCGGCCCACGCAAGTCAGTTCCGCTGACCTTCTTGCTGACCCTCGCATTCGGATCCGCCGCATGACCCTTGCCTATCGCCGCAGCCTTCTCACGACGACACTGTTCGTCGGCGCAACCCTGTTCGCCAGCCCCGCCATCGCGCAGGACGCGAGCGCGCCCACGGCCGCCGACCAGACCACTGCCGCACCGGTCGCGACCGACCAGGCGACCGCGGACCCCGCGCTGCAGGCCAACGGCCAGGCCGGCCAGGGCGACGAGCCCGCTGGCGACATCGTCGTGACCGGCTCGCGCATCTCGTCGCCGTCGGCGACCGCCGCCTCGCCGCTGCAGTCGATCGGCGCCGAGCAGATCCGCCAGTCGGGCGCGATCAACGTCCAGGACGTGCTGCTGCAGAACCCGACCTTCGGTTCGCCGGGCGTCAGCCGCACCAATTCAAGCTTCGCGACGCAGGGTGCCGGCGCCGCCACCGTCAACCTGCGCAACCTCGGCGAAGACCGCACGCTGGTGCTGGTAAACGGCCGCCGCTTCGTCTCGGGCCTGCCGGGCAGCAGCGCGGTCGACCTCAACGTCATCCCGACGCAGTTCCTCGAGCGCACCGACATCCTCACCGGCGGCGCCTCGGCGGTCTATGGCTCCGACGCGGTCGCCGGTGTCGTCAACCTGGTCTACAAGACCAAGTTCGACGGCCTGCAGGTCGATGGCCAGATGGGCATCTCGCAATATGGCGACGGCGCCGATCGCCAGATCAACGTCCTCGCGGGCAAGAACTTCGCCGACGGCCGCGGCAACATCATGCTGTTCGGCGGCTATTCGAAGCAGGGCACCGTCCTCAAGAAGGACCGCTCGACCGAAGCCGGCTCGAGCGCGATCGACCAGACCAGCGCCAGCCTGACGCCCAACGATCCCGAGACCCTGCTGTCGGGCTTCATCCCCGGCGGCCGTTTCTATGCGGGCGACCAGACCTTCAGCTACGGCACCAACAACGTCCTGCGCGACTGCTCGACGGTCAGCTGCGGCGGGTTCAACCGCTCCGACTCGCGCTACCTCGCGGTCCCGGTCGAGCGCTTCCTCGCCGCCGGCCGCGGCAATTTCGAGGTTTCGCCGGCGCTGAACCTGTTCCTCGAAGGCAATTTCGCGCGCACCAAGTCGCGCACCAACATCGAGGCGTTCCCGCTCAGCTCCGACCTCGTCAACATCGCCACCGGTGGCCAGGTGCCGATCCAGACCGTCGTCGGCGGCGTGACCTATCGCAACCCGTACGTCCCCGACGCGATCTTCAACGCCGCGACCGACACCGATGCCGATGGCCTCAAGGACATCTACTTCGACCGTCGCCTCTCGGATTTCGGCGCCCGCACCAGCAGCTCGCGTCGCGACCTGTTCCGCATCGCGGGCGGCGCCAACGGCAAGTTCCTCGAAGATCGCTTCAATTACGAAGTCTATGGCATCTACGGCCAGACCGTCGACAACCAGACCGGCAACGGCCAGTATGACAGCACCAAGTTCACCCAGGCGCTGAACGCGTATCGCGATCCGACCACCGGTCAGATCGTCTGCGCCGACCCCGCTGCACGCGCTGCGGGCTGCGTCCCCGCCAACATCTACGGCATCAATTCGCTCGCGCCCGCGGCCGGCTATCTCGCCGCACCGACGACGCTGCGCTCGAAGATCACGCAGACCGTCGCGGGCGCCAACGTCTCGGGCAAGCTGTTCTCGATCTTCGGCGCCGATCCGATCGGCGTCAGCGTCGGTACGGAATATCGCCGCGAGAGCAGCAGCAACACCTTCGATCTGCTCACGCAGCAGGGCCTCAACGGCAACAACGCACTGCCCTCGACCAGCGGCAAGTTCGACCTGATCGAAGGCTTTGCCGAGACGATCGTGCCGATCCTGCAGGATCGTCCGTTCTTCCATTCGCTGTCGGTTCGCGGCGCGATCCGGGTATCGAACTATTCGACGATCGGCACCACCTACAGCTACAACTATGGCGGCGAATGGGCGCCGATCGCCGACGTCCGCTTCCGCGTGATGCAGGCGCGTTCGGTCCGTGCCCCCAACGTCAACGAGCTGTTCCAGCCCGCCCAGCAGGACTTCCCGACCGGTCTGCAGGACCCTTGTGCCGGGGTGACCGCCACGACCGGCGGCACGCTCGGTACGCAGTGCCGCGGCGCGGCCGGCGTTGCCGCGAACATCGCCGCCAACGGCGCGTTCGCGGTCAACCAGGCCGATCTCCAGGGCATCACCAGCTTCGGCGGCGGCAATCTCGACCTGCAGGAAGAGAAGGGCAATTCCTTCACTGCCGGCGTCGTGATCAACCCGACCTCGGTTCGCGGCCTGCGCAACCTCGTCGTCACGGTCGACTACTTCAACATCAAGATCGACGACGCGATCGTCACCACGCCGCTGCAGTTCATCCTGAACCAGTGCTACAACAACGCAGCCCAGCAATATTGCGACCTGATCGTTCGCCGCCCCGGAATCGTCGGGCCGAACAGCGCAGGCTCGCTGGACGAGGTCAACACCGGCCCCACCAACAGCGGTGGCGCCAAGACCTCGGGCATCGACGTCGCGGTCGATTGGCGGTCGAACCTGTCGACCATCGGTCTGGCCGGCGACCTGACGCTGCACGGCGCGTACACGCACCTGATCACCGGCTACAACGTGCCGCTGCCGGGCTCGCCGCGTGACTATTTCGCAGGCGAGGTCAGCTCCGACATCGCAGCGCCGCGCGACAAGTTCAGCATCACCTCGGGCTACGACATCTCGGGGGTCGGCCTGACGATGACCGGCACCTGGATCAGCCAGGCGGGTCTCGACGACCAACTGACGGGTGTCCGGCCGCAGACCGATGCGACCTACCGCATGCGTCCGCAGTTCTACCTCGACTCGCAGCTCCGCTTCCGCACCGACAATGGCTATGAATTCTACGTCGGCGGTTCGAACCTGCTCAACAACAAGCCGCCGTTCATTGCCGATATCGGCGGCACGACCGGCCAGGACACCAACACCTCGATCTACGACCCGCTCGGCCGCCGCTATTACGCCGGCGTGCGCATGTCGTTCTGATCCGCCGGATCAGCGATCACGAAGGGGAGCCGGAAACGGCTCCCCTTTTTTTGTGCGCCGATGGCAGCGCGCTCACCGTCGTGCGTGGGACACCGCGAACAAGTGTCGTAAGTGGTGGAATGCGGACATTCGCCGCTTAGCCCTCTCCCGCCTTCGCGGGAGAGGGTTGGGTGAGGGTCTTCTTCTTGCGCCTTGGGTCTTCTACCCTCTGCCAATGTATCCGGTACGTCGCCAGATCAGCCGTCATGCCACGCGTCAGAGGCGGGAGTATACGGACGTGGAACAGATTATCTGCCTGGCGGTCCGCAACCGACGCCTTCGGTTTCAAGTTTCGCGAGCAGCATACGATTGGCGACCGTTAGGCAGCGACCTTCCCTGTCTTGAAGCCAGGCTAGTCGTGGAACTGGACGGTGGACACCATGATCCGACAATCGATGCCCCGCGAACTGCTGCTCTGGAAGGCAAATAATACGTGCTGCAATTCTGGAACAACGAGCTCATCGAAAATCGAGAGGGTGTTCTTTAAACCATCTTGGCCGCTCTCTCGGCGCTGACCGCGAAGTATAGGTAGAAGACCCTCACCCAACCCTCTCCCGCGAAGGCGGGAGAGGGCTAGACGACGTCCGCAAGTGCGCAAACAAACGTGATGGAACCCGACCCATCGCAAGCATGCCTGCGATGGCGTTGATGGAGCCAGTCTCACGGCACTTCCCCCGCCACCCGCCCCGCGCACAAAAAAGCCGCGCCCACCTTCCGGTGGACGCGGCCTTTTCGCGCAACGATCGCGGGATGCGATCAGTAGCGGTAATGGTCCGGCTTGAACGGGCCTTCGACCGGCACGCCGATGTACCCGGCCTGCTTGTCCGACAGCTTCGAGAGCGACACGCCGAGCTTCTCCAGGTGCAGCATCGCGACCTTCTCGTCGAGGTGCTTGGGCAGGACGTACACTTCGTTCTTGTAGTTCTCGCCCTTGGTCCACAGCTCGATCTGCGCGAGCGTCTGGTTGGTGAACGAGGCCGACATCACGAACGACGGGTGGCCGGTCGCGCAACCGAGGTTCACCAGGCGACCCTTCGCCAGGATGATGATCTGCTTGCCGTCCGGGAACTTCACCAGGTCGGTGCCCGGCTTCACTTCGGTCCAGTCATAGTTGGACAGCGCGGCGATCTGGATCTCCGAGTCGAAGTGCCCGATGTTGCAGACGATCGACATCGGCTTCATCGCCTTCATGTGATCGGCAGTGATGACGTCGGCGTTGCCGGTCGCGGTCACGAAGATGTCGGCGCGGGTCACCGCTTCCTCCATCGTCACGACCTCGAAGCCCTCCATCGCCGCCTGCAGCGCGCAGATCGGGTCGACTTCGGTGACCATCACGCGCGCGCCGCCGTTGCGGAGCGACTGGGCCGATCCCTTGCCGACGTCACCGAAGCCGGCGACGACCGCGACCTTGCCCGCGAGCATCACGTCGGTCGCGCGACGGATCGCATCGACCAGCGATTCCTTGCAGCCGTAGAGGTTGTCGAACTTCGACTTGGTGACCGAGTCGTTGACGTTGATCGCCGGGAACGGCAGCTCGCCCTTCTTGGCGATCTCGTACAGGCGGTGGACGCCGGTGGTGGTCTCTTCCGAAACGCCCTTCAGGTTCTTGACGGTCTCGGTGAGGTAGCCGGGGTTCTTCGCGACATACGCCTTCAGCGCACGCTGCATCTCGACCTCTTCCTCGTTCTCGGGCTCGGGCATCGTGTGGCCGGCCTCGAGCTTGGCGCCCCACAGCGCGAACATCGTCGCGTCGCCGCCATCGTCGAGGATGATGTTGGCAGTCTGGCCCTCGACCGAACCGTCCCAGCTGAAGATGTCGCCGACATAGTTCCAGTAATCGGCCAGGCTCTCGCCCTTGATCGCGAACACGGGCACGCCGGTCGCAGCGATCGCGGCGGCGGCATGGTCCTGCGTCGAGAAGATGTTGCACGTCGCCCAGCGGACGTCGGCGCCGAGCGCGGTCAGCGTCTCGATCAGCACCGCGGTCTGGATCGTCATGTGCAGCGAACCGGTGATGCGTGCGCCCTTGAGCGGCTGCGACGGACCGAACTCGGTACGGAGCGCCATCAGGCCGGGCATCTCGGTCTCGGCGATGTTGATCTCGGCGCGGCCGAACTCGGCAAGGCTGATGTCGGCGACGACGTAATCGGTCTTCGCCGTCGTCGGGGCGGGGGCGAGGGTGGTGGCCACGATGGGTCTCCTGGAATCGATGATCGGCGAGCCTCATGCCCGTGCCGGATGCTCCCTACATAGGCGAACGGCAGGTCCCGATCAAATATAAAGATATCTTTATATCTCCGTACCCAGCGCCCGTGGGGGCATCAGGCGGTTCCGGTCTGCGCCACCAGCAACCGCGGATCGACACCCGCCGCCGCAAATGCGTGGGTCCAGCGATCGTCGGCGTCGGTGTCGAACAGCAGGTCGGTATCGCCCAAGACGTTGAACCAGCCCGGCCGCGACAGCTCGCCCTCCAGCTGCCCCGCATCCCAGCCGGCATAGCCCAGGGCCACCACCCACCGGCTCGGCCCCTTGCCCTCGGCGATCGCCCGCAGCACGTCGATCGTGCTCGACAGCGCCCAGCGTCCCGCGACGTCGATCGTCCCCTGCCCGGCCCAGTCGAGCGAATGGATCACGAACCCGCGGCGCGGCTCGACCGGTCCGCCGAAATGCACCGGCGCGTTCGGCGCGTCGCCGGGCGCGATGCCGAACTGTTCGAGCAGGTCGTGGAACCCCAGCCCGTCGATCGTGGCGCCAAGGCCGATCCCGACCGCACCGGTCGAATCGTGGCTGCACATCGCGATGACGGCGCGGGCGAACCGCGGGTCGCTCATGCCGGGCATCGCCAGCAGGAACTGTCCGGACAGATAAACGGCTTTTTCCATCGGATCAGGGCATAGCGGGCGTGCGCCAAACCCGCCACGCTTGAAATCACCGCCGCCCCGTCCGAGGTACGGGACCGCCGCCGGCAAGCGCGCGGCGATCAGGAGATTTCCCCATGACGATCAGCGTCGGCGACCGGCTTCCCAACACCATCCTCATCAAGGCGACCGCGGACGGCCCCGATCAGGTCGACACCGACGCGTTCTTCAAGGGCCGCAAGGTCGCGCTGTTCGCGGTCCCCGGCGCATTCACCCCGACCTGCTCCGCCAAGCACCTGCCGGGCTTCGTCGAGAAGTCGGCCGAGCTGAAGGCCAAGGGCGTCGACGAGATCGCCTGCACCTCGGTCAACGACGCGTTCGTGCTCGGCGCCTGGGCGAAGTCGGCCGACGCCGGCGACATCACGATGCTCGCCGACGGCAATGGCGAATTCGCCAAGGCGACGGGGCTCGACTTCGACGGCTCGAAGTTCGGGATGGGCACGCGCAGCCAGCGTTACTCGATGATCGTCAACGACGGCGTCGTCGAGCAGCTGAACATCGAGGCCCCCGGCGAATTCAAGGTCTCGAGCGCCGAGCATCTGCTGAGCGAGATCTGACCCCACCTATCCTCCCCCGCCAGGGGGAGGTGGCAGCCGCAGGCTGACGGAGGGGGCGGATACGGAACAGACGTTCCCGGTCCTCCCCCTCCACCAGCTTCGCCGGTCCCCCTCCCCCTGTCGGGGGAGGATCGGAAGCCGGCAGTCTTGCCACCGCAACATCACCCGCATAACACTCGTCCATGACAATCGCTTCCGACCTCGTCGCCGACCTCGACCGCCTCTACCGCGCCTCCGTCGAGCGGCTCCAGACCGCCCTCGCCGCCTATATCGCCGACGGCACCATCCCCGATCCCGCGACGCGCCGCGATGGCTCCTTCGCCTATCCGGAAATCCGCCTGACCTATGCGGGCGGCGTCGATCGCCCGACTCCGCTCCGGTCGTTCGGCCGCCTCGTGACGCCCGGCGAATACCGGATCAGCGTCACCAAGCCCGCCCTGTTCGCCGACTACATCACCGAACAGCTGACGCTGCTGATCGAGGATTACGACGTCACCGTCGAGGCGGTCGAGGGGCGCCAGGAGATCCCGTTCCCCTATGTCATCGATCCCGGCCACGCGCTGAGCCTCGACGAGGTCTCCGCGACCGAACTCTCGCGCTTCTTCCCCGCGACCGAGCTCGCGCACATCGGCGACGAGATCGCCGACGGCGTCTGGGTCGCGCACGACGAGACCCGCCCGCTCGCGCTGTTCGACGGCCTGCGCACCGACTTCAGCCTCGCGCGCCTGCGTCACTACATGGGCACCCCCGCCGAGCACGCGCAGCGCTTCGTGCTGTTCACCAACTATCATCGCTATGTCGACGAGTTCGTCCGCTGGGCGGGCACGCAGCTCGGCCCCCGCGAGGATGGGACGCCGAGCCGATTCACGACCCTGTCGGGCGCGGGCGGCATCACCATCACCTCGGGCGACGACATCGACAAGATCGTCAGCGACAGCGCGTGGCGCCGACACCAGATGCCCGCCTATCACCTAATGGCCGACGACCGCACCGGCATCACGCTCGTCAACATCGGCGTGGGGCCCTCCAACGCGAAGACGATCTGCGACCACCTCGCGGTGCTGCGGCCCGAGGCGTGGCTGATGATCGGCCATTGCGGCGGGCTGCGTCCCAGCCAGCGCATCGGCGACTATGTGCTCGCGCACGCCTATCTGCGCGACGACCATGTCCTCGACGACGTGCTGCCGCCGGAGATCCCGGTCCCTGCGATCGCCGAAGTCCAGGTCGCAATGGCCAAGGCCGCCGAGATCGTCTCGGGCCAGTCCGGCGAGGATCTCAAGCGCCGCCTGCGCACCGGCACGATCGTCACCACCGACGACCGCAACTGGGAACTGCGCTATTCCAAGTCGGCGCTGCGCTTCTCGCTGTCGCGCGCGGTCGCGATCGACATGGAGTCGGCGACGATCGCCGCGCAGGGCTATCGCTTCCGCGTCCCCTACGGCACCTTGCTCTGCGTCTCGGACAAGCCGCTGCACGGCGAGCTGAAGCTGCCGGGCCAGGCCAACCGCTTCTACGAGCGCGCGATCAGCGAGCATCTGCGGATCGGGATCGAGACCTGCGAGCAGCTCCGCATGGAGGGGCCGAAGCTGCACAGCCGCAAGCTGCGCGCGTTCGACGAGCCTCCGTTCCGCTAAACGCGCGACGTTCGCAGGTTGACGGCGGAACGGATCGGGGGATGATGCGTCACGCATCCGGAACCAGATCGTAGGAGCTTATCATGGCCGACACTCCCGAGACGCCGACGTCCGACGCCCCCAAGCCCCGCCGTCGCGCGACACGGAAACCGGCCGTCACAAAGCCCGTGGCAACGACCGCAAAGCCCGCCGCGACGTCCGATGCCGCCTCCCCGAAGCCCGCGACCGCAAAGACAGCTGCTCCGAAGCCCGCCGCCCCGAAGGCCGCTGCTCCAAAGGCGACGCCCTCTCGGTCCAAGCCCGCCGACACGGCCAAGTCCACCAAGGCCGTGAAGCCGCGATCGTCGAAGCGCAGCGCCCCACGCGCGAAACCCGCTGCTGCGCGCAAGACCCCGCCGAAGACGACGCTCGAACGCGCAACCGACCGCGTCGGCGGCAAATGGGGTGCAGCCGCCATTGCGGGCGGTGTCGCCGCCGCAGTCGGCGCGCTTCTGACCCTGCGCGGCAGCACGCCCAAGCCCGCCGACCCCGTGGAGCCCAAGGGCGCGCATCAGGCCGACGGGACCGATTCGTCGGCCTCGTTCGCGGCCGGCATCGCCGACGAGGGCACGATTCCGGAGTAAGCCCGCGACGCTGGGCAGACCGCAGTCCCCATGGGAGGGCACGCGGTCTACCCCGCCAAAATACGCGAAGCGCCCGCGATGCCCGTCGCTGGCGCGCTGTCCGCCGACGGCCACCCGATCGATCCGCGCGTCCCGCCCCGCTGAAGGCATGGCCCTGCGCGCCGCTTTGTGGTGATACGGGGCGATGAGAGCCTTTTCCGACCTGACCGAACGCGAGATCCTCGCCCTCGCCATCGCCAACGAAGAGGAGGATGGCCGGATCTACGCCGACTATGCCGAGCATCTGCGCGAGCATTATCCCGACAGCGCCAGGCTGTTCGACGACATGGCCACCGAGGAGGAAGAGCATCGCCGCGCGCTGATCGACCTCTATGTCGAACGGTTCGGGCGCCACATCGCCTATATCACGCGGCGCGACGTGCGCGGCGCCCCCGCCCCCGCATCGCCGCGCACCACGATCCTGAAGGGCATCGACGCGGTCCGCGAAGAGGTCACGCGGATGGAGACCAACGCCAGTCGCTTCTACCGCGAAGCCGCCGATCGCAGCACCGACGCACCGATCCGCAAGCTGCTCGGCGATCTCGCCTCGGCCGAACTCGACCACCTGCGCACCGCCGGCGAGATCGAGGCGCAGCGCCTCCCCAGCGACCGTCGCGCGCGCGAGGACGAGGACGCGCATCGTCGCTTCGTGCTGCAGGTCGTCCAGCCGGGGCTGGTGGGGCTGATGGACGGGTCGGTGTCGACCCTGGCGCCGGTGTTCGCCGCGGCCTTTGCGACGCATCTGCCGTGGAACGCGTTCCTGATCGGCATGGCGGCCAGCGTCGGCGCGGGGATCAGCATGGGCTTTGCCGAGGCGCTCGCCGACGACGGCAAGCTGTCGGGCCGCGGCGCGCCGCTGATGCGCGGGCTGGTCTGCGGCGCGATGACGACGGCGGGCGGCATCGGTCACACGCTGCCGTTCCTGATCGCCGATTTCTGGACCGCGATCGTCGTCGCCGCGATCGTCGTGGTCGTTGAGCTCAGCACGATCGCCTGGATCCAGTATCGCTACATGGACACGCCGCCTGTCTCCGCCGCGGCAAAGGTCATGCTCGGCGGCGCGCTGGTGCTTGCCGCCGGCATCCTGATCGGCAGCGGCTGAGCCCGCCTCTCATAGCCCGATCGCAAGCCGCAGCGTCACCGTCCGCGGCCGCACCGGCACGGTCTGCGTGGTGGTTTCGAGCGTGAACGGATTGCCGAAGCCGAAGCTGTTGCCGCGGCCGTCGAGCAGGTTGGTGACATCGATCGACCATCGCCGCGCGCCGGTGTCGATCGACGCGCCGGTGTCGATCGTCGCATAGCGCCCGGCCGGGCGGTCGAGCAGCGGGTCGAAGCTGAGGCGCGTACGACCGGTATAGCGCGCGGCGGCAAACACCTGCGCGGGCCGTCCCCGCACCGCGAACCGCCGCGTCGCGCCGAGCCGGGCCGAGATGTCGGGAACGACCGGCAGTCGGCGGTCGTCGTCGACCGCGGCGGGCCGGGATCGCAGCCGCGCGCGCTGCAGCGTCGTCCCGAAGTCGATCATCACCGGTGCGAGGTCGAACCGCCCGCCGACTTCGATCCCGTAATTGGCGGCATTGCCCGCGTCGATGGTCCCCAACAGGCCGTCGCGGCCCACCGTATCGCTGCGCAAATGCTCCCACACGGACCCGAAAACCGCGCCGTGCAGGTCGAGCCGCGCGCCCGGTGCGCGCACGCGCCAGCCGAGCTCCACGCTCTGCAGCTCGTCCCCCGGGATGCGGCGGTCGGCCACGACAGCGGTCCGGCTTACCCCGGCCGGCCGCACCGCGCTGGCGTAGCGCAGCCAGATCAGCCCGATATCGTCGCGGTGCCAGGTCAGCGTGCCGCTGGGGGTCACGCCCAGGCGTTGCGCCCGCTCGCGGTCGGGGCCCCGCTGCTCGAGATGGCTGAGCGTCGAGAAAGCACGCAGCCCGAGCTTGAAGTCCAGCGTCCGCGTCAGCCGCTGCGTCCCCTCCGCGAACAGCGCGGCCTCGGTCACGTCCTCCTCGTCGCGCCGCGCCGCGATGCTGCCGCCGTCCGCGGTGGAGACGAAGCGGCCGTTCAGCCGGCTCGTCGAATGCAGGACCGTCGCGCCAACGATCCACGGATGGCGCGCGGTCGGGTCACTCACCCTGACTTCCTGCGACACGAACTGCGCCGAACGGGCCTCGACATAGGCGAGCGGCGCGGGCAACCCGAGCGTGGATGCAACGACGCTCGCATCATAGGTGCTGCCGAATTCCTGCGCGACGAACGCCGTCGTCGCCTGCGCATCGAGCTTGCCGATCGCCCCCCCGACGGTCAGCGTGCCCGCGGTGAAGTCGTTGTCCTGCGGCTCGGCGATCCGCGTCGCCCGCGACAGCCCGCTGGTCGCATAGTGGCTGTCGCGGGCGTTGATCCGCTGCAGCACGCCGGCGAGCGTCGCGTGCCAGTCGCCGATCGCCCAGCGCACCGCACTTCGTCCGCCGATCCGTCGGATCCGGTTGACGTCGCGGCGGTTGCGGCCGGTGTCGTCGATCCAGCCGGGCATCGTCTCGCTCCACCCGGATGCGCGGAGCGCGAGCGATCCCGTTTTGATCGGGACGTTGAGCGTCCCTTCGGTCGCGCCCCCGAACGCGCCGTTGGTGATCCCCGTCGCCTCGACCGCGCCTGCTGCTGCGAACCGGTCGAGATCGGGCGCGGCCGTCACGATCCGGACCACGCCGCCCAGCGCACCCGTGCCGTACAGCGTGCCCTGCGGCCCGCGCAGCACCTCGACCCGCTCGACATCGACCAAGCGCAGATCGGGGTCGGGCGCGGCGTAGCCGATCCGCGCCTCGTCCAGATACAGGCTGACGAGCGACTGGCTCGTGCCGTTGAACGCGCTGTCGGCGACCCCGCGGAGGAAGATGCGGTCGCGGCCGGGGCCCAGATTGGTCGAGAACGCACTGTCGGTCGTCGCCATCAGGTCGACCAGCCCCCGCCGTCCCGCGAGCCGGGCGAGCGCCTGGCCGCCGACGATGCTGATCGACGCCGGCAGATCGGACAGCCGCTCGTCGCGCTTGCCGGCGGTGACGATGATATCGCCGGGATCCACCTCGGCTACGGCCTGCTGTCGTCGGGTGGGTGTCCGCATCGGCTTGGCCGGCAGTGGCTCGATCCGCCACGTCGTCGCATCGACGCGTACGGCGCGCAGCCGGCTACCCGACAGGATCCGGCGCAGCGCGTCCGCGACGTCGCGCGCGCGATCGATCCGCCGGATGCGTAGGTCGGGCAGCGACCCCGCCATGCCGATCGATATGCCGCTTTGCCGGGCGACCGCGTCCAGCGCCGATCGGAGCGTGCCCGCCGGGATCGTCAGCCCCGGGCGCGCCTTCTCAGCGCGGGTCGGCGGCGCCCAGATACACCACGCCGCCGACGCGACGAGCGCGTATCGGCAGCACCGCACGAAGCTGATCGACGAGCCGCGATCCATCACCAATCGTCAACACCCCGGAAAATCGCAGGTTCGCGGCTGATGGATCGACCATCAGCGGCGCGTCGGCATACCGCGATATATCTGCCGCAACCAGCGTCAGCGGTGCGCCATCATAATTGAGCCGCCCATCGATCCAGTCGGCGACGCGCGCCGGATCGACCGTGCGACGCTCGGCAATCTGCTTAGACGGCATGATGTCGAGGATCTGCCCGGCATGAAGCGTCGTCGTGTCGCCGTCGCCGGCGATCGGCGCGACGCTGACCATCCCTTGCGCGACGGTGACAGCAACGCGTCCGCGCGCGCTGACGACGTCGAACCGCGTGCCGATATCGCGCACCTCATAGCCGCCGGCGCGCACCATCAGCAGGCGGGACGGATCGTGCCGCACGGCAAAACTCGCGGCGCCGTCGGCGATCTCCACCACCGGGCTCGTCCCGCCGGTGACCGACACGCGCGATCCGCGGTCGATCTGCATCCGGCTGCCATCGGCGAGCGTGACGGTGCGCGTCTCGCCGCGGCCGGTCGTATAGACCTGCGCAGTGGTCGGCGCCGAGGGCACCAGCAACACCGCCAGCCCCGCCGCCATCGCACCGCCAGCCCCCAGCCCAGCCCACCGCCAGCGCGTGGATCGTGCCGGCATCGGCTCGACCACGGCATCGTCATTCGCCGGCAGCAACGCTGCGATCGCCGGGGCAGCCTCGCCGATCTCGGCATCGAGCAGGGCGATGCTGTCATAGGCAGAGCGATGCGACGGATCGGCCTCCAGCCACAAACCGAACGCCTCCCAGTCCATCTCGGGCGAGTCGAGCCGCGCGTGCCAGGTGGCCGCGTCCATGATTGCCGTGCGTGTGTCTGTCATGTTGCCCTCCTTTCCCCGCTCGAGTCTTTCCCGCTTGTTCCATGGACGCCGCCACGGATATCGAACCGCAGTCCCCCGTCGCGATTACGCATCGAGCGCCTTTCTGAGGTGCCGAAGCGCAACCGCGATATGTTTTTCGACCGTACTGCGCGTGATGCCCAGCTCGGCCGCGATCTCCGCATGCGACGCGCCCTCGATCCGGTGGCGGCGGAACACCCGCATCGCCCCCTCGGGCGGCCCCGACAGCAGCTCGGCGAGCCGCGCGATACGATCGCAACCGACCAGCGCGTCGAACGCAGACGGCGCTTCGTCGACTGCCTCCCACCCCGCCACCGATGTCGTCGCGTCGACATAGCCCGCCTCGCGCCGCTGCCGCCGCCCGTTCGCGCGCGCCCGGTCGAGCACGATGTTCATGCCCACCCGGTGCAGATAGGCGAGCGGGTTCGCGATCGGACCCGCCATCGGCTCCGCGACGTGCAGCCAGATCTCCTGCACGACGTCCTCGGCTTCCGCGACGCTGCCCGTTCGTCCGGTGAAGAACCGGACGAGTTGCGGGCGGCTCGCCGCGAGCACCGCCGACAGGCCGGCGGGCTCGGACGTAGGGGATTCGAAGTCGGCTACGGCGTGGCTCCGCGAGTTACGCGCCGAGCTTGGCATTCACCTTGGCGAGCAGTTTCTGCACGTCGCCCCGGCGCCCCGCATCGGCGATTTCACGACCGGGACGCGGCGGCGCGGCGAGTGCCGTCCGCAGCGCCTTGGCCGCCTCGGCATACTGCCCCTGCGCGAACAGGAAGTCGCCCCAGAAATAATTCGCATCGATATCGCGCGGCGCGATCTTCAGGCCAGCGGTCAACTCGGCGCGCGCCTTGTCCTTGCTGCCGAACCCGATCGGCCAGCCCGGGACCTGGTAATAGAGCGCGCCCAGGCTGGTATGCGCCATCCCGCCCGCGGGACCGCTGTCGAGCTTGCTCGCGCGCTCAAGCGTCGTGCGCGATTCCTTGGCGAGCGACAGCCCCCCCATCCCGCCCTTCAGGCCGGCGAGCGACGAGGTGACGATGCCGTCCCACGCCAGCGCGTCGGCGCGGTTCGGCGCGGCCTTGGCGAGAGCATCGGCCTGCGCCTTGAGCTTCGTCATCGCGTCGAGCTTCTGCGGCGCAGGCGTGCGGTACTGGATCTGCGCCCAATCCCTCGCGATCGCGGCGGCGTGGTCGGCGACCGGGTCCGCAAGCGCTGCGGTCGCCGAGAGCGCGGCGAGGACGAGGGCTAGGCTGGTCTTGGCAATGATATGCATGGAAATCTCCTTCAGACGAACAGGGCGGCGGCTTTGCGGTCGTTGGCGGCGAGTGCCTGGTCGACGACGCGCGGCATCAGCGCGTTGACGCGGACGAACAGGCTTTCGGGGAAGCCGATGACGACGTTGCGGCTGCGCGAGACCACCGCCGCGACGATCCGATCGGCGACGAATTCGGGCGCATCCATCGCCATCTTGGTCGCGTCGGCAAAGGCAAGGACCTTGGGCGAATTGAGCGCGGTTCGCACCGCGCGCGGGGCGATGTGCGTGATGCTGACGTCGGTCCCGGCATATTCGCGGCGCAGCGCGTCGCTGAACCCCTTCAGCCCGGCCTTCGCGCTCGAATAGGTCACGAAATGCGCGAACGGGATCGCGCCGAACACCGATCCGATATTGACGATCCGCCCGCTGCCACGCGCCTTGAACCGCGGCATCAGCGCGCGCGTCAGCATCGCCGGCGCGACCAGGTTGATGACGTAGCCGCCCCAGACAGTCTCGGGCGACTGGTCCGCGAACGGCCCGAAATACTGGATCCCGGCCAGGTTGATCAGCCCGTCGACCTCGCGCACCTGCAGCTCGTCGCCCAGCTTGGCGAGCCCCTCGAAGCTACCCAGATCCGCGATCAGCATCTCGTCGGCGAGGTCCGATTCGAACCGGTCGACGCCGATCACAAAGGCGCCCGCATCGCGCAGCCGCTGCGCGACCAGCGATCCGATCCCGCCGGCGATCCCGGTCAGGACGATCCGCTCGCCATCAAGCCGCGACATCGATCGCCTCCATCGGGATCGCCGCGAACATGCCGCCGAACAGCGCGAACATCGCGTTCGCCATCGTCACGATCGCCGCGCGGTCGGCGGGATCGTCGATCTGGTTCATCAGCGCTTCGAAGAACACCATGTGCTCCTGGTCGAGCGCCCCGTGCGAGGTGAGATAGCGAAACGCCTCGGGCGGCAGGCCCAGGCTCGACTGCACCGCTTCCGCACCCTGCTGCGCGAAGGCGATGCTGGTCCCCTCCAGCACGAACACCATCCCGAAAAACGCCGCCGGGTTGCCGGTGCGGATCGTGTCATAGGCATGCGCAACCATCGCCGCGGTCGCGGCGGACGGCCCGGCCTCGACCGCAGCGTCGCGATCCCCGCCGGCCGCGGCGATGTCGTCGAGGATCCAGTATTCGTGCCCGGTCTCTTCGGCGATATAGTCGTCGAGCGCCTCGATCAGCATCGGCGAGTGACCCAGACGCGCGCGGGCTTCGCGCATCAACGCCACGGTGTGGCTGACATGGTGATACGCCTGCGTCAGATAGGCGATATAGGTCGCGCGATCGATCCGTCCGGACAGCCCCGCCTGGAGCTGCGGAACCTGCAGCATCGCCGCGCGAGCCTCGGCGGTCTGCGCGACGAGACGGTCGAAAAAGGGCATTGGGGTCTCCCGTTGAAGAATCGCGGCGCGGCGGAGCCGACCGTTGGTCGTCAGCGTCCCGTCGGACGGCGTGAAAGGCGCTGCGATCCGCCAGTCGGCGATGCGGGCATAGGCGGGCAGCGCGCGGTTCGCGGCCGCGATCGCCGCGGTGATATCGGCCTCCGGCGCCGATGGCACGACGATCGCGGACAGCGCGGACTCCCCGTCGCCGTGCACCAGCGCCTGCGCGACGCCCGGCTGCGCGCGAAGCGTCTCCTCGACCCATTCAGGGGCCACGTTGCGCCCGAACCTGGTGACCAGCATCGACGATTTGCGCCCGACGATCGACAGCCGCCCGGCGGGATCCAGCGTGCCGATGTCGCCGGTCGCGAACGGACCGTCGTCGCGCCGCGGTGCACCGACCCTGCCGAGATGGCCTATGCCATGCACCAGGACCTCGCCGTCCTCGGCGAGCGACACGCGGACATGGTCGAGCGACCGGCCGGTCGTGCCGCGATTGCGGTCGCCGAGCGCCTCGATCGCGACGACCGATCCGCATTCGGTCAGGCCATAGCCCTGGACGACGGGCAGACCGAGCGCCGTCGCGCGCTCCAACAGGTTCACGGGCACGCGCGCGCCCCCCACCGCGACGAGCCGCAGCGCTGGGAGCCGCATCCCTGTCGCCTCCATGACAGCGACGATGCCGCTAAGCAGTTCGGGGACGAGGATCAGGCTGGTCGCACCCGTCGCCGCGATCGCGCCGATGATCTTGACGACGTCCGGCTGGAACGGACGGTCGAGGCCGATCTCGGCGGCGCCGCGCGGTGCATAGGTGCCACCGGCGAGCAGGCTGGCGTACAGCCCCGCGACATTCTCGAGCAGCACCGCCAGCGGCAGCAGGGGCAGATGCGTGCCGGCGACGTCGGCACCGAACCGCGAGACGATCGCCGACGCGGTCGCGAGCATCTGGCTGTCGGACAGGCAGATCCCCTTGGGCGCGCCGGTCGATCCAGACGTATAGCTGATCTTGGCGGTGCCGATCGGAACCGGGCGCCGCGCATGCTGCAGCCAGTGGATCGCTCGCCCCTCGACGATCGCGCACGCGCCCGCATCGCAGAGCACGCCCTCGACCTGCGCGGGCGTGAAGAACGGCGGAACGGGCACGCACACCACGCCGAGCGACCGCAGCGCGAGGTCGGCGAGAATCCAATCGATGCCGTTGTCCATCACCAGCCCGACCGGTGCGCCACTTTCGCCGATCGTCTGGCGAATGACGGCGGCGATCGTCGCAACGCGGGCAGGCAGCGCGGCATAGGCGACGGGATGGCGCCCGTCGTCGATCGCGATCCGATCCGGCACCTCGGCCGCGCGGTCCAGGATCGCGGAATAGAGCGCGCTCATGCCGCCTCCGTCCGGCGCGCGACGTAGCGGTCGAGACTGGCTGCTCCGTCCGCGATGACCCCGATGCAGACGCGCGGATCGTCATCGTAATAGCGACCCCAGCGCGCGCCGTCCGCGAGGCGCCCCGCATCCGCACGCCCGATCTCGAGCAGCGGGACGCCGACACGGTCCAACAGGCGCCGAACGGTCGCGGTGACGGTGGCGGCGACGACCCGGTGACGCGCATCCAATGCGGTCGCGATCTCCTGCCACAAATGGATCAGCGCGACCGGCGAGTTACTGGCAAGACAGCCGATCTCGACGATCTCCGCGCGGTCGAACCGGCGGCCGAGGCGGTCCGACACCGCCTGTTCGATCGGGGTGTCGAGATAGGCCTCGAGCAACAGCGGCGCGTCGGCGGCCGACCGATAGCCGAGTGCCGCGACCTTCGAGGCCCCATCGTCACCCTGCGTGCGCGCGTGCCAGCTCGGATAGCCAAGGTCCGCGTCCGCGCCGAACGCCGCCTGGAAGCGAGGTCCCACGAACCGCTTGATCTCGTCATCCCGCATCAACGCACTCCTTCGATGGCGTGACGCCGCCGATCGCGGCGCACCGCAGTCGCTGGAGTCGGTGCGGACGAATTTTTTCCGGGCCCGATCGTCGGGCGGTCCGACGCCGACTCGTCGTGCCCGCGGCGCACAGCGACGTCTCGAAAGCGTCACCGACCGCCGCGCGCTCCCGCACCTCGCCGATCCAGATCAGGAACCGTGCCTCGGACAGTTCACACCGGAAGCGTGCAACCGCTGCCCGCCTTGCGGCGTTCGTTACGGTTCATGATCAAGGTCGCCAGCTACAACATCCACAAGGGCATCGGCCTCGATCGTCGGCGCAACCCCGAGCGGGTCGTCGAGGTCCTGCGCGAGATCGACGCCGACGTCATCGCGCTGCAGGAGGCCGATCGCCGCTTCGGCGAACGCGCCTGCGTGCTCCCCTTCCACCTGCTCGACGAGCATAGCGACTGGAAGCCCGTGCCCCTGGGCTCCCGCGCGGTCAGCATGGGATGGCACGGCAACGTCATCCTGATCCGCAAGTCCGCGCAGCTCGCGGCCAGCGAGACGATCCATCTGCCCTCGCTCGAGCCGCGCGGCGCGGTGATGGCGGATGTCAGCCTCGCCGCTGGCAAGATCCGCGTCGTCGGGATGCATCTCGATCTGTCGGGTCTGTGGCGGCGCAAGCAGGCCGCGGCGATCATGGCGCATGTCGACGGTTGCCCGGTCTCGCTGCCCACCGTATTGATGGGCGACCTCAACGAATGGAGCGCGAGTTCGGGATGCCTGCGCGATTTCGGCCGCGACCACCTGTTCGCGCCGACCGGTCCGAGCTTCCATTCGCGCCGGGCCATCGCCAAGCTCGACCGGATCATGGTGTCCAGGACGCTGAAGGTGGTCGACTGCGGCGTCCACGACAGCCCCGCGTCACGCAAGGCGTCCGACCACCTGCCGATCTGGGCGACGCTGGAGTCCGCTTGAGCACCGTCCGTCACCCGCACTTGCTATGCCCGCGTACGAACCGTCATCCCAGCGAAGGCTGGGATCTCCCGGTTCGGGCCGTGCACCGCACCGCGCGAGGCCCCAGCCTTCGCTGGGGCGACGAGGCAGCGGGTCGGCGCGACGCCGTCAGTGGCGACGGCGCCATACAGCCCGCCACCCGATGATCCGCGAGAAGGAACTCCGCTTCGCGCTGGTCTGCTACGGCGGCATCAGCCTCGCGGTCTACATGCACGGCATCACCAAGGAGATCTGGCGCCTCGTCTGCGCCAGCCGCGCCTTCCACGACGGCACGCCCCCCGCCGGCGGCAGCCAGGGCGTCTATGCCGAACTGCTCACGGAGATCGAAACGCAGGGCGGCCTCCGCGTCCGCGTCCTCGCCGACATCATCGCCGGCGCCAGCGCGGGCGGCATCAACGGCATCTTCCTCGGCCAGGCGATCGCAACCGGCCAGAGCCTAGACCCGCTGACCGACCTGTGGCTCACCGCCGCCGACGTCGAGGCGTTGATCGACACCGGCAGCGCGCCGCAGTCGCGCTTCTCGAAGGTCTGGGCGCTCCCGCTCGCCTGGGTCGCCGCCGGCCGCAGCGCCGAGAAGGTCGAGGCGCTCGACGACACCACGCGCGACGAGGTGCGCTCGAAACTCTCGCACTTCATCCGATCGCGCTGGTTCGAACCGCCGTTCGGCGGCGCCAGCTTCACCAACCGCCTGCTCGACGCGTTCGACGCCATGGCCGCGAGCACGCGCGGCCCCCGCCTGCTGCCCCCCGGCCAGCCGCTCGACCTGTTCGTCACCGTCACCGATTTCTCGGGCCATCCCGAACGTCTAGAACTCAATTCGCCCCCCGAGGTCGTCGAGACCGAACACCGCCTAGTCTTCGACTTCACCGACGACGGCCACGGCGTCGACAGCCTCGCGCCGCTTGCCGAACTCGCCTTCGCCGCGCGCGCGACGTCGAGTTTTCCCGGTGCCTTCCCGCCCTTCACGGTCGCCGAACTCGATGGCGTGCTGACCGACCGCGGCATCGCCTGGCCCGAGCGCGCCGCGTTCCTGGCACGCGCACTGCCGCGCCAGTCGGCCGCCGGTGCCGCCGAGACCGCGGTGCTGATCGACGGCTCGGTGCTCGCCAACGCGCCGTTCCGCCCCGCGCTCGACGCGCTCAAGGACCGCCCGGCACGCCGCCAGATCGACCGCCGCATCGTCTATATCGACCCCTCCCCCGGCGTGAAGCTGACGCTCAACCGTGGCCAGGGGACGCCCGGCTTCTTCCAGACCATCGTCGGCGCGATCAGCGACATTCCGCGCCAGCAACCGATCCGCGACAATCTGGAGGCGATCGCCGAACGCTCCGCGCGGATCGACCGGATGCGCGGCATCGTCGTCGCGATCCGTCCGCAGGTCGAATCGGAAGTCGAATCGCTGTTCGGCCACACGCTGTTCCTCGACCGGCCGACCCCCGCGCGCCTCGTCGCCTGGCGCCGCCGCTCGCAAAAGGCCGCGATCGCCAGCGCCGGCTATGGTTATGCCGCCTACGGCCATCTCAAGCGCAGCAACGTCGTCGATGCCGTCGCCGCGCTGCTGCACCAGTCCGGCGCCGAGCACAGCGCGCACCGTCTCGCCCGGATTCGCGCGGCGGTCGACGCGGTCGACATGGACGAGGTCGACTTCCTCCGCCGCTTCGACATCGGTTTCCGCATCCGCCGCCTCAGGCTGATCGCACGGCGGCTGGCGGATATCGAGGTCGAGATCGGCGAACCCGAACTCGCCCCGATGCGCGAGACGATCTACGAATCGCTCGCCCCCTATCTCGACGCGCGCCGCGCCGACACGCATGCCGATCTCGGCAGGACCGCGGGTACCGGCGACATCGCGCCGTTGCTCGATACGCTCGCCGCCAGTCTCGACCTCGCCGCGATCGACGCCGCCGCGGACATCCGGCTGGCGGCGGGGTTCGCCGCGCTGGGCAAGCGCGCACGGCGGACGCTGCTGCTCGCCTATCTCGGCTTCCCCTATTTCGACACCGCCACGCTGCCGCTCCTGCAGGGCGAGGGCCTCGACGAATTCGACCCGATCAAGGTCGACCGCATCGCTCCCGACGACGCCACCGCGATCCGCTCGGGCGGGGTCGAGGCGACACTGAAAGGCATACAGTTCAATAGCTTCGGCGCGTTCTTCAGCCGTGCCTACCGCGAGAACGACTATCTCTGGGGTCGCCTCCACGGCGCCGAGCGGATGATCGACATCACCGTGTCGACGCTGCCGTCGTCGGTGCGGATGAAGCCCGGCCGCGTCGCCGCGATCAAGCGCGCCGCCTTCATCGCGATCCTCGACGAGGAAGAGCCGCGCCTCACCGCGATCCGCGCGCTCTTCGCGGAGTTGCGCACCGAGATCGGCTGAAGGCTGGCCAAGCGCCGCCATCGCGTTTAGCCTTGGGGCATCAACGAGGTGTCCCAATGCAGTTCCTGAAAATCCTGTTCTGGTGCCTGCTGGCGTTCATCGCCGCGGTCGCGACCATCGGCAACTGGACCACCGTGCCGATCAAGCTCTGGGGCGGGCTGATCGCCGACGTGAACCTGCCGCTACTGCTGCTGGTGACGTTCCTGCTCGGGCTCGTCCCGACGATGCTCTACAACCACGCGATCCGCTGGCGGCTGCGGCAGCGCCTGGCGACCTGCGAGCGCCAGCTCGCCGAGCTGCGCATGCCTCGGCCGGAGCCCGTCGTCGTCGCGACGCCCGGCGAACCCGTCACGGTCACGCCGGGCATCGTCTGATGAACCGGATCTACGTCGCCCTCGATACCCCCGACCTCGACCGGGCCAAGGCGATCGCCACGAAGGTCCGCCACCATGTCGGCGGACTGAAGCTCGGCCTCGAATTCTTCGCGGCGCACGGCCAGGCCGGCGTCCACGCGATGCAGGAGCTCGGCCTGCCGATCTTCCTCGACCTCAAGCTGCACGACATCCCCAACACCGTCGCCAAGGCGGTGCAGGCGCTGGGCGCGCTCGCCCCCGCGATCCTGACCGTCCATGCCAGTGGCGGCCGCGCGATGCTCGAGGATGCGAAGGCGGCGGCGCCGGTCGGGACCAAGGTGATCGCGGTGACGATGCTGACCAGCCTCGACGTCGCCGACCTCGAAGCGACCGGCGTCACCGGCAGCGCGCACGACCAGGTCGTCCGCCTGACCGAACTCGCGCGCGACGCCGGGGTCGACGGCATCGTCTGCTCGGGCGCCGAAGTCGCCGCGGCGAAGGCTCTGTGGCCCAAGGGGTTCTTCGTGGTCCCCGGCGTCCGCCTCCCCGACGGCGCGATCGGCGACCAGAAACGCGTCGTCACGCCCCGACAGGCGATCGATGCGGGCGCCTCGATCCTGGTCGTCGGCCGCCCGATCACACAGGCCGAGGACCCCGATACCGCGGCCAGGGCGATCGGCGCGACACTCTAAAGCCCGCCGTCATGCCGGACTTGTTCCGGCATCCACCGTGCAGCACGTGTAACGCTTTCCGCCTTTGCGGACCGGTGGACCCCGGAACAGGTCCGGGGTGACGTAGTAATGACCACCGCGAAAATCTGCGGCCTCTCGACCGCCCCCACGCTCGACGCCGCGATCCGCCACGGCGCGAGCCATGTCGGCTTCGTGTTCTTCACGCCCTCCCCGCGCGACCTGCCCTTCGCCAAAGCCGCCGAACTCGCCGCCCGCGTGCCAACCCACGTCCAGCGCGTCGGCGTGTTCGTGAACCCCGACGACGCGCTGCTGGAGCAGGCCGTGCTGGCGGGCAGCCTCGACATCCTCCAGCTCCACAAGACCGCGTCCGAGCGCGCCGACGCGATCCGCTGGCGCTTCGGCCTCCCGATCTGGGCTGCGGTTGCGGTCCGCACGCGTGCCGACCTCGACGCCGCCGCCACCTATCGCGGCGTCGCCGACCGCATCCTCTACGACGCCAAGACCCCCGACGGCGCTGCGCTTCCCGGCGGGATGGGGCTGCGCTTCGACTGGGACCTGCTCGCTGGTTTCCGCCATCCTCTGCCCTGGGCGCTGTCGGGCGGTCTCGACCCCGCCAACGTCGCCGACGCGATCCGCGTGACCGGGGCGGAGCTGGTCGACGTCTCTTCGGGCGTCGAAAGCGCGCCGGGGATCAAGGACGAAACCAGGATCGCCGCCTTCCTGCAGGCCGTGAACGCCTGATTGTTCACCCGCGAAGGTGGGTGCCCAGACTGGGGTCCCCGCCTTCGCGGGGACACAAGGACTTGGCGCACCCGCATGAGGTGCTAAAGCGCACGGCATGAACGCCCCCAACTCCTACCGCGCCCAGCCCGACGACCGCGGGCATTTCGGCGACTTCGGCGGCCGCTACGTCGCCGAGACGCTGATGCCGCTCGTCCTCGAACTCGACGTCGCCTATCGCGCGGCCAAGGCCGACCCTGCGTTCAAGGCGCAGTTCGACGACCTGCTCGAGCATTATGTCGGCCGCCCGAGCCCGCTCTACTACGCCGAACGCCTGACCGAGGCACTCCGCGAATCCGCGGATCCCGGGATGGGCGCGCAGGTCTGGTTCAAGCGCGACGAGCTCAACCACACCGGCGCGCACAAGATCAACAACTGCATCGGCCAGATCCTGCTGGCGATGCGGATGGGCAAGACGCGGATCATCGCCGAAACGGGCGCCGGCCAGCACGGCGTCGCCACCGCCACCGTCTGCGCGCGCTTCGGCCTCCCTTGCGTGATCTACATGGGCGCCAAGGACGTCGAGCGTCAGGCGCCCAACGTGTTCCGCATGAAGCTGCTCGGCGCCGAGGTCCGTCCGGTGACGAGCGGCGCGCACACGCTGAAGGACGCGATGAACGAGGGGATGCGCGATTGGGTCGCGAACGTCCACGACACCTTCTACATCATCGGCACCGCCGCGGGCCCGCACCCCTATCCGGAGATGGTCCGCGACTTCCAGAGCGTGATTGGAACCGAGGCGCGCGCGCAGATGCTGAGCCGCATCGACCGCCTCCCCGACCTGCTCGTCGCCGCGATCGGTGGCGGGTCCAACGCGATCGGGCTGTTCCACCCGTTCCTCGACGATGCCGACGTGCAGATGCTCGGCGTCGAGGCCGCGGGCCACGGGCTCGACAAGCAGCACGCGGCGAGCCTCGCGGGCGGCTTCCCCGGCGTGCTGCACGGCAACAAGACCTATCTGCTGCAGGACGACGACGGCCAGATCACCGAGGCGCATTCGATCTCGGCCGGCCTCGACTATCCCGGCATCGGTCCCGAGCACGCCTGGCTGCGCGACATCGGCCGCGTCCAGTATGACAGCGCCACCGACGTCGAGGCGCTCGACGCGTTCCAGCTACTGTGCCGCACCGAAGGCATCATCCCCGCCCTGGAACCCTCCCACGCGATCGCAGCCGTGACCCGCAAGGCACGGGAAATGCGCCAGGACCAGATCATCCTCGCGAACCTGTGCGGCCGCGGCGACAAGGATATCTTCACGGTCGCCGAAGCGCTCGGGGTGGCGATATGAGCACGCTTCTTCTCCCCTCCCGCCTGCGGGAGGGGTCGGGGGAGGGCCTGTCCCCCCACGCTACCGTTAGCCTTTGGGGACACGCCCTCCCCCAGCCCCTCCCGCAGGCGGGAGGGGAGCTTTGACCCGCCTCGCCGCCACCTTCGCGCGCACCGCAGCCTCGGGCCGCGCCGCGCTCGTCGCGTTCGTGACCGCGGGCGACCCCAGCCCCGCCGCGACCGGCATCATCCTCGACGCGCTCGTCGCGGGCGGCGCGGACGTGATCGAGCTCGGCATGCCGTTCACCGATCCGATGGCCGACGGCCCGGCGATCCAGGCCGCGAACATCCGCAGCCTCGCCGCGGGGACCAAGACCGCCGACATCCTCGCCATCGCGACCGCGTTCCGCACGCGCCACGCCGACACCCCGCTCGTGCTGATGGGCTATGGCAACCCGATGCTTCGCCGCGGCGCGGACTGGTTCGCCGACGCGGCCGCCACGGCCGGCGTCGACGGCGTGATCTGCGTCGACGTGCCGCCCGAGGAGGACGACGCACTCGGCCCGCAGCTGCGCGCGGCCGGGATCGACCTGATCCGCCTCGCCACCCCCACCACTGACGCCGCGCGGCTGCCGCAGGTGCTGGATGGCGCGAGCGGCTTCCTCTATTACGTTTCGGTCGCCGGCATCACCGGGCTGCAGCAGGCCGCGCAAGCCTCGATCGCCGACGCCGTCGCCCGGCTCAAGGCCGCGACCGACATCCCGGTCGCGGTCGGCTTCGGCATCCGCACCCCTGCGCAGGCCGCCGACGTCGCGCGCGTCGCCGACGGCGTCGTCGTCGGCTCCGCGATCGTCGATCTCGTCGCACAGCATGGCACCGCCGCCGCGGAGCCGGTTCGCGCCTATATCAAGACTTTAGCCGATGCCGTTGCCACGGCACGAAAGGAAGCCAAGATGGAGATCGGGGCATGAGCTGGCTCAACAGCGTCCGCAACGTTATCCCGTTCGTCGCCAAGCGCGAGACGCCCGAAAACCTCTGGCACAAGTGCAAGGGTTGCGGGCAGATGGTCTTCACGCGCGAGCTAGAGGACAATCTCTACGTCTGCCCGAAATGCGACCATCACGACCGCATCGGGCCCAAGGAGCGGTTCAAGCAGCTGTTCGACGAGGGCAGCTGCAGCGAACTTCCCGCGCCGAAGGTGCCCGAGGATCCGCTCAAGTTCCGCGACCAGAAACGCTATACCGACCGCCTGAAGGCCGCGCGCACCGACAACAGCGAACAGGATGCGCTGGTCAACGCCCGCGGCGCGATCGACGGCCACCGCGTCGTCGTCGGCGTGCAGGATTTCGGCTTCATGGGTGGCTCGATGGGCCTCGCGGTCGGCGAAGCCTTCGTCCGCGGCGTCGAGGCCGCGATCGAGGATCGCTGCCCGTACGTCATCTTCACCGCCAGCGGCGGCGCACGGATGCAGGAGGGAATCCTCAGCCTCATGCAGATGCCGCGCAGCACGGTTGCGATCCAGATGCTCCACGATGCCGGGCTGCCGTACATCGTCGTCCTGACCGACCCGACCTCGGGCGGCGTGATGGCGGCCTATGCGATGCTCGGCGACGTCCAGATCGCTGAACCGAAGGCGACGCTCGCCTTCACCGGCCGCCGCGTGATCGAGAGCACGATCCGCGAAAAGCTGCCCGACGATTTCCAGACCTCGGAATATTATCTCGAGCACGGGCTGATCGACATGGTCGTCCACCGCAAGGAGCTGAAGACGCAGCTCGGCACGGTGATCGGCTATCTGACGGCGAAGGTCGCGGCGTGATTCTACTCCCCTCCCGCTTGCGGGAGGGGTCGGGGGAGGGCCTGTCAGAGGTTCGTGGCCCCATCCCCTCCCCTAACCCCTCCCGCAAGCGGGAGGGGAAGTGATGCCCGACCACGCCACCTCATCCTCCCCCGCCGTCCAGGCCCAGCTCGACCGCCTGACCGCGCTGTCTCCCGGCGCGGACATCCTCGGCCTCGAGCGCATCACCAAGCTGCTCGCCCGTCTCGGCGACCCGCATCTCAGCCTCCCCCCGGTGTTCCACGTCGCCGGGACCAACGGCAAGGGATCGACCTGCGCGTTCCTCCGCGCCGCACTCGAGGCCGCCGGACACAGCGTCCACGTCTATTCCAGCCCGCATCTCGTCCGCTTCAACGAGCGCATCCGCCTCGCCGGTTCGCTGATCGAGGACGACGCGCTCGCGATGCTCCTGTCCGAGGTCCTCGACGCCGCCGAGACCGGGGCAGACGACCTCAAGGCGAGCTTCTTCGAGGTCACCACCGCCGCCGCGTTCCTCGCCTTCGCGCGCACTCCCGCCGCGGCGACGATCGTCGAGGTCGGCCTCGGCGGCCGGCTCGACGCCACCAACGTCATCCCGGCGCCCGCGGTCACGGGAATCGCCGCGCTCGGCATCGACCACCAGGCGTTCCTCGGCGACACGCTGTTGCAGATCGCCGGCGAGAAGGCCGGCATCGCCAAGCGCGACGTGCCGCTGGTGACGATGGACTATGCCGCCCCGCTCCGCGCCCGCATCGCCCGCGCCGCCGCGGACGCCGGCGCCCCCGTCTTCGCGCGCGGCTCGGCCTGGACCAGCGAGGCCGCGCGCAACACGGTGCGCTACCGCGATCCCGGCTTCTCGGTCGTCACGCACCGCCCCCGCCTCGTCGGCGCGCACCAGTCGCGCAACCTCGCACTCGCGATCGCGATGCTCCGCCATCAGGGCGCGGTGCACGTCCCCGAAGCCGCGATGCGCGCCGCCGCCGAATGGGCGCACTGGCCAGCCCGGATGCAGCGCCTCGGCGACGGCCCCCTCCATGCCCGCCTACCCGAGGGCAGCGACCTCTGGCTCGACGGCGCGCACAACCCCAACGCCGCGCAGCCCGTCGCCAAGGCGCTGCGGACGCTGGCGCGCGGCCGCCCCGTCACCCTCGTCCTCGGCATGCTCGCGAACAAGGACGCGGACGCGGTGCTCCGCATCCTCGCCCCGTCCGTGACTCAGGTCGTCGCCGTCCCTGTGCCCGGCCATGCGCATCATGCGCCGGACCATCTCGCCACGATCGCCCGAACCTTCGGCCCCACCGCCGATACCGCCCCCGACGTCCCCGCCGCGTTCGACCGCATCGAGGCCCCCGGCCTCGTCCTGATCGCCGGCTCGCTCTACCTTGCCGGCGAAGTGCTCGCGATGAACGACGAGATCCCCGACTGAGTCCTTATTGATATTGACTATCAATAACGAACACGCGACGATCCGGTCACCACCACGGAGTCGCGTGAATGACCGATACCCAGACCGCCATGGCGCTGTTGCCGCATGCGCTGCCGACCTGCCCGAATGCGCGCGTGGCGTTGTTCGCGATGCGGCGGATGGGTGCCTATGGCCTTGCCGACGCGCAGGCGGCACACCTGCTGTTCAGCGCGTTCGGACAGGGATTCCGCCGTCCGCTGGTCCTGCTGCGCGCGCTGATGGCGGATTTGGCAAGCGCGTCGTCGGGCACGATCGCGATCGCGCCGTGCTGCTGCGCGCGGATGACGTCGGCGGAGTCGGCGATGCTGACGATCCTCGCGCGCGTCGAGACCGCGCCCGAGGTCGCGCGCTACCTGATGGCCGACCTGCTCGGCATCCGCCGCATAGACGGCGTCCTGACCAGCGCGGCCGCCGTCGCGATGGCCTTCGCCGACGAAGGGCGGCCGGTCATCGTCTAGGCCGCGTCGCCGTTCCGCGCATCGCCGGGACCATCGACCCCGGCGCTGCCGATCGACCGGTCGATGACGCCCGACCGGCTCATCCACCAGAACAGCAGTACGCCGGGCAGCGCGACGACCGTCGTCAGCCAATAGAAGTCCACATAGCCGAGCCGCTCGACCAGCGCCCCCGCCGTGGTCGCGGTCAGCAACCGTCCGACCACGCTCGACGCGGCCGAGATCAGCGCATATTGCGCCGCGGTGTAGCGCAGGTCGCACAGCGCGGAGAAATAGGCGATCACCGTGACCCCGCCGATCCCGCTCGCGATGTTCTCGAACCCGATCGCAGCCGCGAGGCCCTCGTTCGAATGCCCCGCGCCGGCGAGCAGCGCGAAGCTCGCGTTCGACACCGCCATCAGTACCAGGCTGATCAGCACCGACCGCTTCAGCCCCAGCCGCGCGTACAGCACACCGCCGACGAAGATGCCGACCAGATACGCCCAGAAACCGACCCCGACGTCGTAAAGCGCGATCTCGTCGTTGCTGAAGCCCAGGTCGTTGAGCATCAGCCGCAACACGATCTGCCCCAGCGTGTCGCCGATCTTGTGGACCAGGATGAACATCAGGATGATCGCCGCACCCTGCCGCCGGAAGAATTCCACGAACGGCCCGACGATCGACGCGGCGATCTCACCGATCCCCCGCTTCGTGGTCGGTTCGCGGTGGCGTTCGGGCTCGCCCATCAGCAGCCCGGTCAGCATCGCGGGAAGCGCGAACATCGCGCAGGCCGCATAGGCCCCGCTCCAGCCGATCCGCGACGCCAGCACCAGCGCCAGTCCACCTGCCGCGACATTGCCGATCCGCCAGCCATATTGGGTCATGCCCGAGCCGACGCCGAGTTGATAGGGTTTGAGCGTCTCGATCCGGTACGCGTCGATGACGATGTCGAACGTCGCGCCCGCGATCCCTACCAGGATCGCGGCAGCGACGGTTCCCGACAGGTTCGTGGCCGGGCTGACCAGCGCCAGGTTGACCACGGCGGCGATCACCAGCAGCCCGGCGAACACCAGCCACGACACGCGTTGCCCCAGACGCCCGAGAAGCGGCAGCCGCACCCCGTCGATCATCCACGCCCAGAGCGGCTTGAGATTATAGACCAGGAACCCCAGCGTGAACGCGGTGATCGTCTTCTTGTCGAGACCGTCCTGCGCCAGCCGGCTGGTCAGCGTCGCCCCGATCATCGCATAGGGAAACCCCGACGACACGCCCAGGAAGAACGCGGCCAGCGGCGCCTTCTCGACATAGGGGCGAAGACCATCCACCCATCGCGTCCCCGCGGTCCGTTCCATAAACTTGTCCCCACTCGGATTTGGCGGGGACCCTAGGGAGGCCGGGTCGCAGCGGCAACACTCGGCGCAAACCCACGCTCGTCATTCCCGCGAAGGCGGCAATCCATATTGGCTGGTGTCGCTTCTCCATCGCGGGCGCTAGAGCCTATGTATCCCTGCCTTCGCGGGGCTGACGAAGCGTGTGCCGCCGGGGGGTAATGTCAAACCCGCTCGAACAGCTGGAACCCCGGCGGCAGGCGGCTGGGCTTTTTGCCCTCGAGCATCCCCTCGATCGCTGCGATCGACGCCAGCAGGCTGCGTTGCGCATAGGGCTTGGCGAGACAGCCCGACGCCCAGGCGCTCGCCTCGTCGGGGAAATTGCCGGTCACGAACAGCACGGGCACCCCGCGCGCATGCGCCGCGCGCGCCACGTCGACCCCGGACCCGTCTGCCAGAGTCACGTCGACGAGCAGCAGATGGATGACCTCGTCGCTTTCGATGATCGGCAGTGCGTCCGCGACGCGGTCCACCGTGGCGACGATCGTGAAATCGGCGTCGCCCAGGAAATGTTCTGTATCGAACGCCACCAGCGGCTCGTCCTCGACGAGCAGCAAGCGGACGATCCGCCGTGTCTTCTTACCGAATAGCATTGCCACGGCCCCGCGCTTGGCGATAATCGTTACGCCCTTGCACCTTAACGCGCCGCTGCCCCTTCGGTCGCAAATATTTTCGCGCGGAACGTCATTCGGCTGTATCAGCGCCCGATGACGACATCCAAAGACTCCGACACGCCGCCGGAAGGCACCCCTGTCGGGACACCGAGCGGCACCCCCACCGGTGACCGCATCGCAAAGCTCCTCGCCCGCGCCGGCATCGCCTCGCGCCGCGAGATCGAACGCATGATCGAAGAGGGTCGCGTGGCGCTCAACGGCACCATCGTCGATACGCCGGCGACGATCCTGCGCAACCTGAACGGCGTGACCGTCGACGGCGATCCCGTGCAGCCGCCCGAGCATGCGCGGCTGTTCCTCTACCACAAGCCACCCGGCCTGCTCGTCACCGAGCGGGATCCCGCCGGTCGCCCGATCATCTACGACAAGCTGCCCAAGGACCTGCCACGCCTCGTCCCCGTCGGCCGCCTCGACATGAATACCGAGGGGCTGTTGCTGATGACCACCGACGGTGGCCTCAAGCGCACGCTCGAACTCCCCGCGAGCGGCGTCGAGCGCGCCTATCGCGCGCGCGCCTATGGCCCGATCACGCAAGCGCAGCTCGACGAGCTGATGGAGGGCGTCGAGATCGAGGGGGTCCGCTACGGCGCGATCAACGCGAATATCGAGCGTCGCACCGGCGCCAACGTCTGGATCGAGATGATCCTGACCGAGGGCAAGAACCGCGAAGTCCGCCGCGTCCTCGAATATCTGGGCCTGCAGGTCTCGCGTCTGATCCGCACGCGCTACGGCCCGTTCGTGCTCGGCGAACTCATGCCCGGCCAGATCGGCGAAGTGACTCAGCACGACGTCGTCGCCTTCCAGAAGGACCTCGGCAAGGGCAAGCCCGCGGGCCCGGCCGAGCGTCCCAATATCGGCATCAGCGCGAGCGCCGGTGCCGGCGCGGGTATCGGTGGCCGTCCCAACAAGCCCGCCGCACTCCCCGTCGCGGGTCCGATCCGCACGCATCGCCCCGTCACCGAACGCCCGGCCCGCGTGAAGCCCGAGCGCATCCGCCCGACCGCGCTGCAGCAGCGCGGTGATACGACCAACCCGTGGGCGCGCCCCGAACCCGGCGAGCGCACCGCCGCTCGCCTCCCCGCCCAGCATTCGGCGCGGCCCACCGGGCAACGCCGCGACGACGACCGCGACCGCGGCGAGGCGCTAAGCACCAGCCCCAAGATCAAGCATTTCCGCCCCGCCAAGCCGCCCCGCAACGCGCCCCCCGCGCCAACGCGCGTCGGCGGCAGTGGCCCGCGCCGCACCGACGCGCAGCGCACGCCCTATGACGCGAGCCGCCCGCAGCGCACCCGCGACGATACCGCGCGGCCCCAGCGTACCCGCGACGACGCGGCACCGCGCACGCCGATCGACAAGCGCGCCGCGCGCAGCGCCGGCGGCCGGCCGGGTGCCGAGCCCCGCACCTTCCGTCCGGACACCGGCGGCAAACCCGCACGACCCGCCGGCAAGGGCCCATCGGGTGGCCGCGGCCATCCCCCCAGAGCGCCGCGTGGAGGCAAGAAGTAATGCGTATCATCGCCGGAAAATGGCGCGGCCGCCCGATTGTCGCCCCCAAGGGTGAGGACACCCGCCCGACCGCGGACCGCACGCGCGAGGCGCTGTTCTCGATGCTGATCAGCCGCGTCGGCAGCTTCGAGGGGTTGGCGGTCGCCGACCTTTTCGCCGGCTCGGGCTCGCTCGGGATCGAGGCCCTGTCGCGCGGCGCGGCGTCGTGCCTGTTCGTCGAACAGGACCGGTTCGCGGTCGATGCGTTGAGGGCCAACCTCACCAAGCTCGACGTCCGCGCCGACGTCCGCGCGACTTCGGTGATGGCGCTCGGCCCGGCGCCGGCGGCGCTCGACGTCATCATGATGGACCCCCCCTACGGCACCGGCGCCGGCCTTGTCGCGCTCGACAAGCTCGCCCGCCTCGGCTGGACCAACGCCGCGACCTGGATCAGCATCGAGACCGGCAAACAGGAAGTCGTCGAGCTGCCCGGCTTCGACGTCGACGCCACGCGGGTCTACGGCAAGGCGCGGATCACGCTGCTGAGAGCGGCGTAAGTCCCCGTCATGCTGAACTCGTTTCAGCATCCACCAAGCGTCAAGCGCAGCGTTCGCAATCGAATGGCACGCGTTCCACGAGGTGGATCCTGAAACAAATTCAGGATGACGGCGGTCTTTGTCGCGCGCGGAGCGCCTTTACCGAGGCCGCCCGAGCATCGCCAACCCACCCAGGCTCAAGACCCCCGCGCCCATCAGGTACAGCCCGACCATCCACAACCCGTGCGGCGCCAGCGCCTCCGCCACGATCGGCGCCAGCGCCCCGCCCAGCACGCCGCCGAGGTTGAACGTCATCGACACGCCGGTGTAGCGCACGCCCGCAGGAAACAGGCTCGGCAGCCACCCGCCGAGCGGTCCGTAGGCGAACCCCATCACGAACAAAGCGCCCGACAGCCACAGCCACACCACGAACAGCGATCCCGCGCCCAGCATCGGCCCCATCGCCGCGCCGACCAGCACGCATCCCGCAAAGCCGATCGCCAGCATCCGTCCCGCCGAATGCCGGTCCGCCAGCACGCTCGCGACGATCACGCCGCCTGCAAGGAACCAGATCGCCACCAGCTCGACTGCGAGGAACGCCTCGCGCGAATAGCCGAGCGTCTTGGTGCCGTATCCGAGCGCGAACGCCGTCGCGAGATAGAAGAGCGCGAAGCACGCGATCACGCCGAACGTCCCCGCCAGCGTCGGCCGCAGATGCTGCGTCAGCAACGTCGCGATCGGCACCTTCGGGATCGCCTCGGCCGCCTCCGCCTCGAGGAATGCCGGCGTCTCGACCAGCTTCAGCCGCACCCACAGCCCCAGCGCCACCAGCACCGCGCTCAGCAGGAACGGGATCCGCCACCCCCAGGCGAGGAACTGCGCGTCGTCGAGCACCAGCCCGATCACCAGGAACAGCCCGTTCGCGGCCAGGAACCCGACCGGCGCGCCGAGCGGCGGGAACATCCCCCACGTATTGCGACGATGCGCCGGCGCGTTCTCGACCGCGAGCAACGCCGCCCCGCCCCATTCGCCGCCCAGCCCCAGCCCCTGCCCCAGCCGCATCAGGCACAGCAGCGCAGGCGCGATCCACCCGACCTGCGCATAGGTCGGCAGGAACGCGATCGCGACGGTAGACCCGCCCATCAGCACCAGGCTCGCGACCAAAGTCGACTTGCGCCCGACGCGGTCGCCGAAATGCCCGAACAGCACCGCGCCCACCGGCCGCGCGACGAAGGCGAGCCCGAACGTCGCATAGGACAGCAACAGCTGCGCCCCCGGCGACTGCCCGCTGAAGAACAGCGGCCCGTACACCAGCGCGGCCGCGGTCGCATAGATGTAGAAATCGTAGAATTCGACCGCGGTGCCGACCAGGCTGGCGGCGAGGATGCGGCGATGGGAGCGAAGCGTCGTCATCGCCCGTGCATCCGTCGAACGCCTGGCGCGGTCAACCGGCTAGCCGCGATGGATCGCGCACAGCTTGTTGCCGTCGGGGTCGCGGACATAGCCGAGGTTGAGCCGCCCCAGCCCCGTGTCACGCGGTCCCGGCGCGGCTTCGATCGAGCTTCCGCCATTGGCGACGGCGGCATCGTGGAACGCCTGGACCTGTTCGAGCGACTCGCACTTGAACCCGATGGTGCTGCCATTCCCCGGCGTCGCAGGCTGGTCGTCGATCGGCTGGCTGACCGCGAACGCATTGCCGGCGTGGCGGTAGAACAGCCGGACGTGCCCGCTGTCCGTGACGTTCCGAGCCGGCTCGCCCGCACCGAGCACGCCCAGCACGGCGTCGTAGAACCGCTTGGACCGCTCGATATCGTTCGATCCGACCATCACGTGGTTGAACATTCTCTCTCTCCCGACGCGGACCTCCGCGCACCCCGGTTGCTACACCCCGGCGCGACGGATTCCATCCGGCATCGGCAATCGAAGGCGTTCCAAATGAAAAAGGCCCCCACCGCGAGGTGGAGGCCTTCGTCGCCGTGATGCGGGTCGGCTTACTTCTTCACGCCGACCGTCGGGACGTCGACCGTCTCGGTTTCGGTCTTCACCTTGGGGACTTCGACTTCGGTCTTCTTGGTGCCGACGACGACTTCCTTCGAGTTCAGGTCGACGTTCGGCAGCTCGCCGCCCTTGACCGAGACCTGCGGCAGCGCGCCGTCATTCTTGACGTCGGCGCTCCAGAACCCGGTGGCGAACAGCACGCCGACGATGGCGGCGATCACGACCAGGACGATCACGATCGTCGACGCGCCGCCCCGACGCTTCGGCGGAACGGTCTCGGTGGTGCGGTAATCGGACATGATACTCTCCCTGTTGTAACGGAAAAGAAACGATAGCATCGTCAACTTGTTCCCGGACGTCAGGGCGTTAGCAACCGTGCGTTCAATACCCCATGCCCTGCGCGACGCCGAGCAGCGCCCAGTACAGCACGCCAGCGAGCAGCATCGCCACCGGCAGCGTCATCACCCAGGCGAGGATCATGTTGCGCACCGTGCGCCGCTGCAGCCCCCCGCCGTTCGCGACGCTCGCGCCGGCGACGCCCGACGACAGGATGTGCGTGGTCGACACCGGCAGGCCATAGCGGTCCGCCAGCATGATCGTCGCCGCCGCCATCAGCTCGGCCGACGCGCCCATGCCGTACGTCAGATGCGACTTGCCGATCCGCTCGCCGACCGTGACGACGATCCGCTTCCAGCCGACCATCGTGCCCAGCCCCAGCGCCAGCGCGACCGTGACCTTCACCCATAGCGGGATGTAGCGCGTGCCGTGCTCGAGCTGCGTGCCATACGCCTTGAGGACTCCCACCTCCTGCGCGGTGAAGCGGGCCTGTGCACGCGTGTCGGACGCGACCAGCTTGGTCGTGTCGAGCACCAGGTACATGTCGTTGCGCAGGTTCGGCGTCGCCGCGGCGGGCACCTTGCCGAGCGAACCATAGCCCGCGATGCGATCCGATACGTCGTTCGACAGCGCGGCAAGCCCGCCATACACCGCCGGATCGTCGATCCGCTTGGTCTTCAGCGCCTGCGTGACCACCGTGCGGGCGGCGGCGAGATTGGTGGCCGGGCCGTTGGCGTGCGCCGCATAGGCCGACGACGCGGCGCGCGCAGCCTGCACGAACCCCGGCGTCGCGCTCTCGGGCACGGTGCGGTTGAGCGCATAGGCGGTCGGGGCGCAGCCGATCAGGATCAGCATAATCAGCCCCATGCCCTTCTGCCCGTCGTTGCTGCCATGCGCGAAGCTGACCGCGGTGCAGGTGCCGATCAACAGCGCACGGATCCCCTTTGGCGGCGGCGACTGATCCTTCGGCGCCTCGTACAGCGTCTTGTCGCGCACGAACCGCTTCATCACCAGCAACAGCAACAGGGCGCCCGCGAACCCGACCAGCGGGCTGAACGCCAGCGCGGAGAGCACTTTCCAGACCTGCGCCATGTCGACGCCCGACGTCCCGTCGGCGCCGCCGCGCAGGATCTGGTTGGCGAGGCCCACGCCCAGGATCGATCCGATCAGCGCATGGCTCGACGAATTGGGCAGCCCCACGAACCACGTCGCGAGATTCCACAGGATCGCGGCGAGCAGCAGCGCGAAGATCATCGCGAACCCGCCCGCGCTGCCGACGTTGAGGATCAGATCGACCGGCAACAGCGTGATGATCGAATAGGCGACGGCGCCCGACGACAGCACCACGCCCAGGAAGTTGAAGAACCCCGACCACAGCACGGCCAGCGGCGCCGGCATCGAGTGCGTGTAAATCACCGTCGCGACCGCGTTGGCGGTATCGTGGAAGCCGTTTACGAATTCGAACCCCAGCGCGATCAGCAGCGCGAGCGCGAGGAACGCGAACGCCCCGAACGCCAGGTTCTCGCCGACCTGCGCGGTATCGACGAAGACGCTGAACCCGGCATAGCCCAGACCGCCGAGCAGCACGGCGAGGAAGATCCAGCGGGTCGAGGGATGGAGCGCGTGGTCGAGCCTCGGTCCGGCATGCGCCGGCTTGGAGTGCGACGCGATCGATTCACCGTGCGGTGTAAAGGTGGTTGCCATGGCAGACCCGCCTTTGCCGCCGATGGTGACGTTTTTATGACAATCGCGCTGGCCTTGTCCGGCACCAGCCCCCGTTTCGGCACGGACGCACGCCCGTCGCGGCTTGCCCCCGGCCGTCCCGTTCCCTACCTGTTCACCGGTGAACCAGCTCGCTCAGACCGCCCAAGCCGAACCGCCCTATCTCCGCGGCCTCAACCCGCCGCAGCGCGAGGCGGTACTGACCACCGACGGCCCCGTGCTGATCATCGCGGGCGCCGGCACCGGCAAGACCGCCGCGCTGACCGCACGACTCGCCCACCTGATCTTCACGCGGAAAGCGTGGCCCAGCGAGATCCTGTCGGTCACCTTCACCAACAAGGCCGCACGCGAGATGCGCGAGCGGGTCGGCCGACTCGTCGGCGACGCGGTCGAGGGCATGCCCTGGCTCGGCACCTTCCACGCGATCGCCGCCAAGATGCTGCGCCGCCATGCCGAGCTGGTCGGGCTGCAGTCGAACTTCACGATCCTCGACACCGACGACCAGCTGCGCCTGTTGAAGCAGCTGATCCTAGCCGCCGACATCGACGAAAAGCGCTTCCCCGCGCGGTCGCTCGCCGGGCTGATCGACCAATGGAAGAACAAGGGCCTCGTCCCCGCCGACATCGATGCCGGCGAATCCGAACGCTACGCCAACGGCCGCGGCGGCGAGTTGTACGCGCAGTACCAGGCCCGCCTCGTCGCTCTCAACGCGTGTGACTTTGGTGACCTTCTGCTCCACATGCTGGTCATCCTGAAGCGCCACCGCGACGTGCTCGCGATCTACCAGCAGCGCTTCAAATACATCATGGTCGACGAGTATCAGGATACCAACTCGTCGCAATATCTCTGGCTGCGGCTGCTCGCGCAGGAGCACAAGAACATCGCCTGCGTCGGTGACGACGACCAGTCGATCTATTCCTGGCGCGGCGCACAGGTCGAGAACATCCTGAAGTTCGAACGCGACTTCCCCGGCGCGAAGGTCATCCGTCTCGAACAGAATTACCGCAGCACCCCGCATATCCTGGGCGCGGCGTCGGGCGTGATCGCCAACAATGGCGGGCGCCTGGGGAAACAGCTCTGGACCGAGCTCGACGTCGGCGAGAAGGTCAAGGTCATCGGCGTCTGGGACGGCCCCGAGGAGGCGCGCCGCGTCGGCGAGGAGATCGACGCCGTCCGCCGCTCGGGCAAGAGCCTCGACGAAGTCGCGATCCTCGTCCGCGCGCAGCACCAGACGCGCGAGTTCGAGGACCGCTTCATCGCGATCGGGATGCCGTACAAGATCGTCGGGGGTTTTCGCTTCTACGAACGTGCCGAGATCCGCGACGCGCTCGCTTACTTACGTGTCGTCAACCAGCCCGCCGACGACCTCGCCTTCGAACGCATCGTCAACGTTCCCAAGCGAGGGCTCGGCGACAAGGCGGTGGCGAAGGTCCACCAGCTCGCCCGCGCGACGGGCGTGCCGCTGACCACCGCCGCCGCGCGCATCCTCGACACCGACGAACTGACCGGGGCCGCCAAGAAATCGCTCGGCCGCCTCGTCGGCGACATCGCGCGCTGGCGCGACATGGCGTCCAGCCTCCCCCACGCCGAGCTCGCGCGCCAGCTGCTCGACGAGAGCGGCTACACCGCGATGTACCAGGCCGAGAAATCGGTCGAGGCCACCGGCCGGCTCGAGAACCTCAGCGAGCTCGTCCGCGCGATGGAGGAATACGACTCGCTCGGCGCGTTCCTCGAACACGTCTCGCTGGTCATGGACAATGAGGGCGGCGCGCAGGACCCGCAGGTCACGATCATGACGATCCACGCCGCCAAGGGTCTCGAATACGACACCGTCTTCTGCGTCGGCTGGGAGGAAGGGCTGTTCCCCTCGCAACGCTCGCTCGACGAGGGCGGCGTGAAGAGCTTGGAGGAGGAACGCCGCCTCGCCTATGTCGCGATCACGCGCGCGCGGCGCCTTGCGGTCATCATCCACGCCGCCAACCGCCGCATCTACGGCCAGTGGAATTCGTCGATCCCGTCACGCTTCGTCGGCGAACTCCCCGACGAGCATATCGATGCCGAGACCACCATGTCGGGCGGCGCGAGCCTGTGGCAGGCGAACTGGTCCGAGAAGGCCGACCCGTTCGCCGACGTCGCGCGCGGCACCGGTCGCGGCCCGGGCTGGCAGCGCGCGGCGAGCCCCGGCAGCACCTTTTCGTCCAAGCCCTCGCGCGTCGTCGAATCGCGCGCCAGTGCGGTCAGCCTCGGCAACAAGGGCCGCGACGACCTCAGCGTCGGCATGCGCGTGTTCCACCAGAAGTTCGGCTATGGCGCGATCCTGGTGATCGAGGGCAACAAGCTCGAGATCGACTTCGAGAATGCCGGCCAGAAGCGGGTGATGGACAGCTTCGTGACGCTCGGCGGCTAGAGACTCTCCCGGCGATACGCGATATCGTCGAGTTCGCCCTCCCACCGCGCCACGACCGTCGCGACCGTCAGGTTCGCGCTCGCCGACGGCACCGTCCGCGTCATGTCGAGCAGCCGGTCGAACGGCAGCACGAAGCCGACCACCAGCGCGGTCTGCTCGGGCGCGACGCCGACCGCGGACAGCACCGCCGCGAGCATGAACAGCGACGCCGATGGCACCGGCGCGGTCCCGAACGCTGCCAGTGCGCCGGTCAGCAGGACGATCCCGTACACCCCGGCATCGACCGGCACCGCGAACGCCTGCAGGCTGAACACGCTCAGCAGCCCGACATACATCGCGGTACCATCCTTCCCGATGCTCGCGCCGAGCGGCAGCACCGTCGAGTACACCGACTTCCCGATCCCCAGGTTGCGCCCCGCGACCGTCATCGCGACCGGCAGCGTCGCCGAAGACGACGCCGTCGAGAACGCAACAGCCAACGCATCGACGATCCCGCGGAAGAACCGCACCACCGGCACCCGCGCGAGCAGCCGCAGCATCAGGCTGTGGACGACGACGATCTGGATCAGCGACCCGACCACGACGCTGAGCGCGAGCCACCCGATGTTGAGGAACACCCCCGCGCCATTGGCAGCGACCGCGTTGGCGATCAGCGCGAACACCCCGAACGGCGTCAGCTCCATCACCACGCCGACGATCCTCAGCAGCACCGCCGACAACGACTGCAGCACGGTCGCGAACGGCTTGCCCGCCTCGCCTGCCAGCACCGTCCCGACCCCGAACAGGATCGCCACGAAGATCAGCGCGAGCATGTCGCCCTTGGCGAGCGCTTCGACGATGTTGAGCGGGACGATCCCGACCAGCTGGTCGTAGAGCGCCACCGGCGGCCCCAGCGGCTTCGGAATCGCGCTACCTATCGCCGCCCCCTCGCCCGGCCGGATCACCATCGCCACCGCCATCCCGACGCTGACCGCGAGCCCCGTCATCGCCGCGAACAGCCCGACCGCACGCCCGCCGAGCGGCCCCAGCCGCTTGGGATCGGCCAGCGACGTGATCCCCGACGCGATCGTCACCAGCACGATCGGCGCGACCAGCATCCGGATCGCCCGAATAAACAGGTCGCCCATGAACGCGACCTTCGGCGCCGCGCTCGGCCACACGAGCGCCAGCAGCAACCCGAGCGCGAGCCCGCCGAGCACGCGCTGCCACAAGGGAACCGCAAACCACCGCCGCATCATCGTAAGTCCCCTTGGTAGCGTGCGCGCGTCAGGGCGTCCCCCAGAAGCCCGGTTCCGGCACGCTCAGCACGCCGTCCCGCCCGCATACCCCGCCCGGCAGGTCGGCGGAAAGCCACAACGGGCCGTCCAGATCGACGAACGCCGAGCGCGCCGCGACGATCAGCGCCGGCGCGATCGACAGCGACGACGCGATCATGCTGCCCGTCATCACGCCCAGCCCCGCGGCCTCGGCCGCGTCGGCGAGCGCGAGCGCACCGGTCAGCCCGCCGGTCTTATCGAGCTTGATGTTGATGACCTGATATTTGCGACGCAGCGCGGCGACATCGCCCGCGACATGCGCGGACTCGTCCGCCGCGATCGGGACCCGCGGCGTGTATCCGTCCAGCGCTTCGTCCGCATCCGCGGGCAGCGGCTGTTCGAGCAGGTCGATCTGCAGGTCGACGAGCAGCGCCTGCAGCCGCTCCACCTCGGCGAAGGTCCAGCTCTCGTTGGGATCGACGATGACGCGCGGGCCCGGCGCCGCGTCGCGCACCGCGCGGATCTGGGCTTCGGGGTCGCTACGATCGACCTTGATCTTGATGAGCGGCACGCCGGCCAGCGCACGCGCCGCGACTGCCATCTTCTCGGGAGTATCGAGCCCTACCGTCATCGCGGTCGGCGTGGCACCGATCGGCGCCACGCCCAGGATATCGGTCACCGCCCGGCCCGCGCGCTTCACCTCCAGGTCCCACAACGCACAGTCGACCGCATTACGCGCGGCGCCCGCTGGCATCAGCCGCTGGATCGCGGCGCGGTCCGCCCCGTCCTGAAGCGCACCGCGCACCGCCTCGATCGCCGCCAGCGCACCCTCCACGTTTTCCCCGTAGCGCGGATAGGGAACGCCCTCGCCGCGCCCGACGACGCCGTCCTCGGCGATCTCGACCGTCACTACCTCCGCGAGCGTCTTGACCCCGCGCGAGATGCGGAACGGCGTGGCTAGTGGGTAAGCGTCGCGACGCGCGACGAGGGTGCGAAGCATGCAATGATCCTGTCGATGATAGGGTCGACGCCCATGGCGAAGGGGTCGGTGCAGGGCAGCCCAAGCGCGTCCGACGTGTCGGCGCACAGTCGCTCCGCCTGCGCGGTCGTCAGCTTCGAGGTGTTGAGCGCGACGCCGACCGCGCGGACGTCGGGGCTGGTCAGCCGCGCGACGCGCAGGTTCGCCTCGAGCGTCTCGGCGAGCCCCGGCATCGCGTAATGCGGCAGCCCGCGCATATGCTCGCGAACCGGGTCGTGGCACAGCACGAGCGCGTCGGCCTGCGCACCGTGCAGCAATCCGGTCGACACCCCCGCAAAGGACGGGTGGAACAGCGACCCCTGCCCCTCGATCAGGTCCCAGCCGTCATCGTCGCGCGCCGGCGAGATCTGCTCGATCGCGCCCGAGATGAAGTCGGCGACCACCGCATCTAGCGGTACGCCGCTGCCCGCGATCAGGATGCCGGTCTGGCCCGTCGCGCGGAAATCTGCGGTCAGCCCGCGCGCGCGCATCCCGCGTTCCAAACACAGGGTCGCATACATCTTGCCGACCGAACAATCGGTGCCGACCGTCAGCAACCGCAGCCCGGCACGCGGCTTGCCCGTGCCGATCGGCAGGTCGGGACGCGGATCTCGGACGTCGTGGAGCAGCCGCCCGTGCCGCGCCGCCGCCGCGACCAGCGACGGCTCGTCGCGCAGCCGGTTGTGCAGCCCCGACGCGACGTCCAGCCCGGCCTCGATCGCGGCGATCGCGTCGCGGACCAGGTCGTCGCCGAGCTTGCCGCCGGCATTGGCGATGCCCAGCACGAGGGTCTTCGCACCCGCCGCCACCGCCTCGGCGAAGGTCATCCGCGGCAGGTCGAGCGTCAGGCCGCAATCGTCGTGGCGGAACTCGCCGACACAGGCCTCGGGGCGGAACACGGCCAGCCCGCGCGACGTCTTGATGCCGACCTCGTCGTTGGAATGGCCGAGATAGAGAAGATACGGACTGCGGATCATCGAAGGTCTCTCGGTTCGGATACCGCAGACTAGCCGCTGGTATCGGAACCACGCACGTTCGATTGCGGGCGCCCCGCATAACCGCCGGTTATGTTGCGCTCAGGACGCCGGTTCGTATCCCGCCAGCCGCAACGCACCGTCCAGCGCATCGCCCAGCGGCGCGCTCAACCGTTCGACGGTCCGCGCGCGCAGCCACGGGCTGATCCGCGGCGCCAGCCCTCCGACGAGCGTGCACCGCGCAACGCCGCGCGCGAAAATCGTCTCGATGAAGCGCTCGATATGTTCGGCCGCGTCCTCGACAATCGATCGCGCGATCGGGTCGTTCGCCTCGGCATAGTCCATCACCAGCGGCGCGAACATGCCGTAATCGCGTGGCGTCGCCTGATCCATCCAGGCGATCGCACGCGCGGTGTCGTGGTCGAACCGCTCGGTCACCGCGGCGCTCAGCGGGGTCTTCCGCGTCCGCCCGTCAAGCGCGCGCAGCGCGTGCCGCATCGCGCTCAGCCCCAGCGCCGCGGCGCTGCCCTCGTCCGAGATCGGAAAGCCATAGCCGCCGATCGTGTAATCCTGTCCGTCGATCCGCAGTTTCGCGGCGCTGCCCGTCCCGATGATCAGGATCGCGCCGTCCTGCCCGGCATGCGCGCCGATATTGGCGATCTGCGCATCGGTCGCGAACGCAGTGGACGCGAACCCGAAATCGAGCGCCTCCAGCGCTTCGCGCATGCCGAGCCGCGTGATGCCGGCAATGCCCATCCCCGCGCGGATCGCGGCGCGCTCACCGGCCGACAGTCCGGCTTCGGCGATGGCCTTGTCCGCCGTCTCGATCAGCGTCGCGTAGAGCGCCTCGATCCCGATCCGCGCATTGGCGGGCCCCGACCGCCCCTTGCCGACCACGAGACCCTGCGCGTCGACCAGCCTGGCGCGGCAATTGCTGCCGCCCGCATCGATGCCGAGATAATAGGTCATGGCTGGCGATCCCTGGTCATCACTGCGTCTGGACTTCGTCATCGGTCATGAGGTCGCCACCGTCGAGCCAGCGCAGGATTTCGCGCGCCGCCGGGTGATCGATCTTGACATAGCGCGCGCGCAACCGATCGGCGCGCGTGCCCAGCCGTTCGTGGCCGACGTCCTGCAACGCGAGCAGATCCTGCTGCAGGAGGGTGGCGAACTCCGCGCCCAACAACTGTGTCGCCGCCGCCGCGAACGCCGCGCCGTACGCATAGCCGTCGCCCTGCGCATAGAGCATCGGCAGCGTCAGCGCAGGGATGCAGCCGAGATGCGCCTGGATCGCCGGATTGATCGCATGCCCCGAAATATGCTCGACGATACTCGCGGGCCGCCCGGTGAAGCCACGCAGGTGCAGGAAGCGCGACATCCGTGCGCCATCGTTGACGGGATAATTGTCCCACAGGCAGACCGGCCGGCCCAGTTCGCCCGCGACGCGCGCCAGATGTCCGCTGCCGATCTCGCGCGCGCAGACCTCCTCGCCGGTCCAGTAGACCTGCACCGCAGGGTCGAGTCGGCGCCCGAGCTCGCCCAGATAGTCGTGCGGGCGCGCGCCGAAGACGAGATCGAGCACCGGGTCGTCGGAATAATAGGTCGGGCAGGTATAGACCCGCGTCGCGCGCGTCAGGCCCGCACACATATTGACGATGTCCGCCTGATACCGCGCGAGATCGGGCAGGTCGCCGCGAAGATCGTCGAACAGTATCGCCAGATCGTCGATACCGATCGCGTCCAGATCGCCGATGCGGCGCACCAGATCAGCGCGCGTCGCGTCGTCGAACGGATGAGTCGCGCCGACCGGGGTGATCGCGATACCGAACCGCAGCCCCGCCGCGCGGCATTCCGCGGACAGACGAACCAGCCCGACGGTCTGCGCGGCGTCATGCCCGACCCGCCAGTCGCGCCTCAATGCGCGGTCGGCCTTCGGGCCATAATGGTAGAAGCGATACCCTGCCCCCGCCACCGTCGCGACGACATGGCTACGTTCCGCCTCACTCCAGAGCCGGCCGAACCGCCCCTCGATAAGCCCGAGATCGGGGATCGTCATGCGCGGTGATCTTCCATTGATCCACCGATCCACGTCGCGGCCACACGCCGGTCGACGTCGAGATGGACGAGGTCCGCGCGCAGCCCCGGTGCGATCGCGCCGGTCTCGTCCGCCAGCCGCAGGAACGCCGCGGGATTGCCGCTCGCCATCCGCGACGCGGTGACGATGTCGCAGCCCATCATGTCCATCGCGTTGCACAGCGCGTCGACCATGCTCAGCGCCGACCCCGCGAGAGTCCCGTCGGGCCCGCGGCAGGTTCCGTCGACCACGGCGATGTCGCGCCCCATCAGCGTGAACCGATCGCGCGTGCCGCCGACCGGCGGCATCGCGTCGGTCACCAGCATCGCCCCCTCCACGCCGCGCGCCAGCAGCGCAACGCGGAGCGCAGCCGGGTGGACGTGCAGGCCGTCGACGATCAGCCCGAAATGGCTCGCGCGATCCTCGAGCGCGGCGCCGACCATGCCGGGATCACGGCTGAGGAACTGGGTCATCGCGTTGAACAGATGCGTGAAGCCCGCCAGCCCGTCGGCCAGCGCCGCGCGCGTCTGGTCGTAATCCGCCAGGCTGTGTCCCGCGCAGACCAGAACGCCCGCGTCCGCCAGCGCCCGCACCGCGCCCGCTGGCGCGAGCTCGGGCGCGAGCGTCACGATCCGACGCCCCGCGCTCGGCACGGTCAGCCGCGCGAGGACGGTCTCGTCGATCGTCGTGAAGCGGCCGTGATCGTGGATCCCCTTCTTCGCGGTGTTGAGATGCGGCCCCTCGATATGCACGCCCAGCACGCCCGGCACGCGCTCGGCGAGCGCCGCTTCCCCGGCCGCGATCGCCGCGTCGACGACGTCGGGGTAATCGCTGATCAGCGTTGGCAGCAGCCCCGTGGTGCCATAGCGGCGATGCGCCTCGGCAATCGCGCGGATCCCCCCGACGTCGGGCCGGTCGTTGAACAGCACGTCGCCGCCGCCGTTCACCTGCGTATCGATGAACCCGGGCATCAGCCAGCCGCCGTCAAGCGCATGCACCACGCAGCCTTCCGGCACGGCGTCGCGCGCGACCAGTCCGACGATGCGGTCGCCGTCGAGCAGCAAAGCCTGTCCCACCACCACTATCTCGGGCAGGACGATGTGCGCGCCGAAAAGGGCCTGGACGGTCATAGCGTGCGAGTCACCTTGTTGAGATGCGGGGGGCTGTCGGGATCATAGCCCCGCGCCAGCGACAGCGCATTGGCGAGCCCGTAGAAGCTCTGGATCTGTGCGATCGCGGCGAGCACCGGATGAACGTCTGCACGCGACGGCAGGACGAGCTTCGCGGGCGCGACGTCCTCGGGCAGCCCGGCGGCGATCACCGTCGCGCCGCGCGCTGCGAAATCCTCCAGCCGATCGCGCAGGCCGGTCCGCGCGATATCGAACGGTGCGAGCGCCAGCACCGGGTCGCCAGGACCGACCAACGTCATCGGCCCATGCGCGACCTCGGCGATGCTGAACGCCTCGGCATGCAGGCTGCAGGTTTCCTTCAGCTTCAACGCCGCCTCGCCCGCGATCGGCAGCGTCGGGCCGCGACCCAGCACGAGCATCTGCGTGGCGTCCTTCAGCGGCGCAACCGCCCCGGTCCAGTCCGCAGTCGCGGCGGCTTCGAGCACGTCGCCGACATCGTCCAGCGCGGCGAGCAGCGCCGCATCCTGGCTCCACTCCGCAATCAGATGCGTCAGCGCGACCAGCGTGCAGACGAAGCTCTTGGTCGCGGCAACGCTGGTTTCCGCACCGGCATGCACCGGGATGACGATCTGCGCGCGCTCGGCGAGCGGCGACGCGGCGTCGTTGACGATCGCGACCACCACCGCGCCCTGCGCGCGCGCATCGTCCGCCGCGGCGAGCAGATCGGGGCTGCGACCCGATTGCGAGATCGCGATCAGCGGTACGCCGCGAAACGCCGGCGAGGTCTTGTGGTACAGCGACCCGATCGACGGCGCATGGCTGAGCGTCGGGACGCCGCCATGCGTCTCGAGCAGGAATTTCGCGAACGCCGCCGCCTGGTCAGAGCTGCCCCGCGCCAGCGTCGCCGCGAACGGGGGCGCCAACGCGCGCAACTGCCGCCCGGCATCGCGGACCAGATCGGCGTTCAGCCGCAGCTGCTCGACGCAGCGCTGCGGCGCCTCCCGCGCCTCGCGCGCCATCAGCGTTTCGGGACGGGACGGCGGGATGGAGGCGGGTTCGGGCGACAGCAGGCTCATACCGCAGATAGATACCAGTTGTTCCATACAGGCAAGTGGCATTTGACGAGTACGAAACTTCCCCCGCCTTCCTCGCCCGATCGGGCCAAGATAAAATACCATTCATAATACCACATCTTTACAGCTCGAAGACAGGTATGCATAACGATCCGCAGTCCGACGGCGCGTCGCTACATGACGATCGCGCCGAATCGGGGAAATGAAAGCAATAGGGGACACGCAATGGTGAAGTCATATCGGCACGGTGCGGCCATGGCAGTGCTTGCCTTCGCCATGACGCAGGCTTCGGGCACGGCCCTAGCGCAGGCGGCGCCCGCCCCCCAGGACGCGTCGACCCCGCAGGACTCCACCGCGCAGGCGAATCCCGACGCGGGCGAAGACATCGTCGTCACCGGCACGCGCATCCCCGTCCCCGGCCTCACCTCCAGCAGCCCGGTCGCCTCGGTCGGCGAACAGCAGATCAAGCTGCAGTCCGCGCTCACCATCGAGGATTTCTCGACCAAGATCCCGCAGCTCTCGGGCGGCGTCCGCCAGGGATCGCAGGGTAGCGACGCGTTCGGCGCGCAGGTGCTCGAACTCCGCAACTTCGGCCAGAGCCGGTCGCTGGTGCTCATTGACGGCACCCGCGCGGCGCCGTTCAGCTTCCGCAACTCGGTCGACGTCAACGCCATCCCCGCCTCGCTGATCAAGCGCGTCGACGTGCTGACCGGCGGCGCCGCCGCGGTCTACGGCGCGGACGCGGTCGCCGGCGTCGTCAACTTCATCCTGAACGATGATTACGAGGGCATTCGCGGCACCGCGACCAGCCGCCTGTCGACCAACGGCGGCGCGCAATATGGCGGTTCGCTGATGCTCGGCACCACGCTCGGCGATCGCGGCAACGTCGTCGTCGCGGCGGACTATACGCAGCGCGACGGCATCCGTGCCGGCCAGCGCGACTGGGCGGCGACGCCGAACCAGACCATTCCCAGCATCGGCGGCGTGTTCACCGACGTCGCGAGCGGGCGCCGCTTCGGCTATACCGACGACGGCGCGTTCACGACCAACCCGTCGGCGACCTCGAACGTCTCGGCCAGCTATCCGCTGATCTCGCCGCTCAAGCGGATCAACGTCGCGGCCTTGTTCAAGTACGAGATCACCCCGCAGATCGAATATTACGGCCGCGCGATGTACACCAACACGCGCACCGAAGAGACCGGCACCCCCGGCGCCACCCCCGCCTCGGTCAGCCGCGTCGTGTCGATCAGCCAGACCAACCCGTTCCTGACCGACGCGATCCGCAACCAGCTGACCTTCGTCGGCGGCGCTGCGCAGGTGAACGTGTCGCGTTCGCTCGCCGAGCTCGGGCTCGTCACCTATGAGACCGAACGCAACACGCTGCAGTTCCAGTCGGGGCTGCGCGGGCCGCTGACCGATGCGACGCGCTGGACCGTCTACGCGCAATATGGCCGCTCGACCGAGAACTCGCTGATCCGCGGCGACGGCCTGGTCAACAACGCGGCTGGCGCGAACAATTTCGCGTCGATCGTCAACACCGTGAACATCTTCGGCCCCCGCCAGCCGGGCCTCGGGGGCGCGCTCGGTACCACGCTCAACGGCTTCAACCGCAAGCGCGACCAGTTCGTGACCGCCGCGACGATCAGCGGCACGTCGGCGGACCTGTTCTCGCTCCCCGCGGGCCCGATCGGCTTTGCCGCGGGCGTCGAATATCGCCGCGAGACCGCGAGCATCGACCAGGACAGCGCGCTGCTCAGCGGCAACTCCTACCGCCAGGGCGTGCAGGCCGCGTATAGCGGGTCGTTCGACGTCGCCGAACTGTACGGCGAAATGCTGGTGCCGCTAATCCACGACACCCCGCTGATCCGCAAGCTCGACATCGGCGGCGCGTATCGCCTGTCCGACTACAATCTGTTCGGCACGCACGGCACCTGGAAGGTCGAGGCGAACTGGGAGGTCGACCGCAACCTGCGCGCGCGCGGCACCTATCAGCGCGTGCTGCGCACCCCGAACTTCGGCGAATTCGCCGCCAGCACCTCGTCGCTGCCGTTCAACAACCTCGTCACCGTCGACCGCCTCAAGCCGCGCTACGGCGGCGATCCGTGCGTGCTCGGCACCGGCGACGCCGCACAGTGCGCTCGCTTCGGCGCGCCGGCCGCGGGGTCGACCAACTCCAACGCCCCCGGTTACCTGACCGGCAATTATTTCTACGGCGGCAACCCGGATATCCAGCCCGAGACCGGCTACACCACGACCGCGGGCGTGGTCCTGACGCCGACTTTCCTTCCCGGTCTCAACGTGACCGTCGACTGGTACGAGCTCGACCTGCGCGGCGCGGTCGGCGTGATCCAGCCGATCGCGGCGATCACCAGCTGCTACGTCACCAATCCGACCGCGGGCAATCCGCTGTGTGGGCTCGTGACGCGCAACGCGAACGGCAGCTTCAAGGACGCGTTCGTCAACAACCAGAACCTCGGGCGCCTGCTGCAGCGCGGGCTCGACATCACCGCCAGCTACACGCTGCGGGCCGATTGGCTGCCGGGCAAGGGCCTGCGCGCCAGCTACCAGGGCAACGTCGTCACCTCCTACGTGATCCAGGCCAATTCGACCGTCGCGGGCATCCAGTGCAAGGGCACGTTCGGCGCGACCTGCTCCAGCGACGGCACGACCCTGGTCCAGCCCGCCTATCGCCACACCGCGGGCCTCGGCTGGCTGATCGATGGCGGCGTGATCCAGTTCGACTGGCAGCGCATCGGCAAGGTGAAATCGAGCGCAACGGGCTCGACCGAGACGTTGTCGGCGCAGAACACCTTCGACCTGTCGGCTTCGCACGACTTCACCGACGTGATCACGATGAGCGCGGGCGTCTACAACATGTTCGACAAGAAGCCCCCGCGGGTCTCGTCGGGCGGCGTGTTCAACACCTTCCCCGACACCTACGACATCCTGGGCCGCACGATCGGCTTCTCGCTGACCGCGCATATGTAACGCCGCCCCTCCGTCATCCCGGGCTCGTCCCGGGATCCAGGGCCACGAACGCCACCGCGTGTGGCTCTGGGTCCTGACGTTCGTCAGGACGACGGCTGATTAGCTGATGTCCCTTCCCCGTCTCCACCGCCGGAGTTCCCTTCGATGATGCTGCCATTCTCGACGGCCGACTGGCTGGTGATCGGTGCCTATCTCCTTCTGCTCGTCGCCGGCGGCTGGATCTTCACGCCGCGCAAGACCGCGTCGGCGCACGACTATTTCCTCGCCGGCGGCAACGTCCCCGCCTGGCTCGCCGCGATCTCGGTACTGTCCGCGACACAGTCCGCCGCGACCTTCCTCGGCGGTCCCGACTATGGCTATCATGGCGACCTCACCTATCTCAGCGGCAATATCGGCGGGCTGATCGGCGCGATCTTCGTCGCGCGCGTGATGATCCCGCGCTTCTACGCGATCAACGCGACGACAGCCTATGAACTGCTGACGCTGCGCTTCAGCGAGAAGGCGACGCGCTGGGCCGGCGGCATGTTCCTCGTCGGTCGCGTGTTCGCCGGCGGCGCGCGCGTCTATCTCGCCGCGATCGCGCTGGCGATGGTCATCACCGGCAGCGTCGACGCGCAGGGCATCGTCATCGCGGCGGCCATCCTGATCGTGGCGAGCGTCTTGTTCACCTTCGTCGGCGGGCTGAAGTCGGTACTGTGGAACGACCTGATCCAGTTCGTCGTCTATCTCGGCTCGGCGATCGCGGTGCTGGTGTTCCTGCGGATGTCGATCCCGGCCTCGAACGGCGAGATCATCCAGGCGCTCTCGAACGCGCCGGAGGGCATGAACAAGCTGCGCCTGTTCGACTTCTCGTTCGACCTGTCGCGGCCCTTCTCGATGCTCGCGATCATCACGGGCCTGGCGCTGCTCTACATCGCCAACGCCGGCATGGACCAGGACACCACGCAGCGCCTGTTGTCGTGCAAGGACGCGAAGACCGGCGCGCGCAGCCTCTATCTGTCGGTGTTCGCGACCGTGCCCGTGGTCGGCATGTTCATCGTCATCGGGCTGATGCTCTACATCTTCTACGACCGCCCCGATTTGATGGGCGGCACCAGTGCGGTCGCAGGCAACCAGTTCGGTGGCGAGAAGATCAGCATCTTCATGCACTACATTCTGACCCAGCTGCCGGGGGGCTTACGCGGACTGGTGACGATCGGGATCTGCGCCGCCGCGGTCGCGACCACCAATTCGGCGCTGAACGCGATGTCGTCGGTGCTCGTGCAGGATTTCTACCGCCCCTGGCGCGACCGTCGCGGCCCCGTCGACGAGCATCATTTCGTCCAGGCGGGGCGTGCCGGCATGGGCGTGATCGGCGTCGCGATGTTCGTGATGGCGGTGGTCTCCTTCTACTGGCAGCGCTACAGCGACATGGGTCTGCTGGAGTTCGCGCTGCAGGTCATGATCTTCACCTATGCCGGCATCTTGGGCGTCTATTTCACCGCGCTGTTCACGCGGCGCGGGACCACAGGCTCGGTGATCGCCGCGCTGCTGATCGGCTTCGTGGTGATCGTTCTGCTGCAGCCCGGAATCGCGCGCGCGATCGGGCTGCCCGCGCTGCTGACCGGCCTCGCCTTCCCCTTCCAGCTCTGCATCGGAACGCTGGTCGCGTTCCTGGTCTGCGCTGCACCGGCCCCCAGACAGGGATCACGATGATGACGAATACCGAAACGCTCGACCCCCGCTATCTCGACCTCGACCTATGGCCGACCGAACTGGCGGTCCAGGCGATGCTCGAGGGGCAGTTGGCGGCGATCGCCGCGATCCAGTCGCAGACGGTCGCGGTCGCGTGCGCCGCCGACGCCGCCGCGGACCGGCTCGGCGACACCGGGCGGCTGATCTTCGTCGGCGCGGGCACCTCGGGCCGCCTCGCGGTCCAGGACGGCACCGAGCTCCACCCGACCTTCGGCTGGCCGATGGAGCGCATGGTGTTCCTGATGGCGGGCGGCGTCAGCGCGCTGACCGAAGCCTATGAAGGCGCCGAGGATGATGTCGACGCCGCGCGATCGGACATCGATGCCTGCGGCATCGGCGCGTCCGACGTCGTGATCGGTGTCGCCGCCAGCGGCCGCACCCCCTTCACCGTCGCCGCGATCGAGCGCGCGCGCGCCGCCGGCGCGCTGACGATCGGTATCGCCAACAACCCCGCGACGCTGCTCGTCGATCGCGCCGAACACGCCGTGGTCGCCGCGACCGGCAGCGAGGTGCTCGCCGGATCGACCCGGATGAAGGCCGGCACCGCGCAGAAGGCGGTGCTCAACCTGCTGTCGACCGCGATCATGCTGCGATTGGGGCTGGTCTACCGCGGCCGCATGGTCGCGATGCGCATCTCCAACGCGAAGCTCTTGCAACGCGGTCGCCGCATGGTTCAGGATATCGCAGGGGTGGATGCGGACATGGCGACACAGGCGCTGGAAGCGGCGGACAACGACATTCGGCTCGGCGTCGTCATCGCGCTCGGCGTGCCGGCGGACCGGGCCGCGACGTTGCTCGCCGAACAGGGCGGCAACCTGCGCGCCGTGATGCAGGGTCTCGCCGCGCGATCATGACAACGCTCGACCTCGACTGGACGCGGAACGGCGAAGGCACGCCGCTGTACATGCAGCTCGCGCGCAGCCTGCGCGATCATATCAGCGGCGGCGGCATCGGTCCGGGCGGCGCGCTGCCGTCGGAGCGCGACCTGAGCGAGCTTGCCGGCCTCTCGCGCGTCACCGTGCGCAAGGGCATCAAGCAGCTGATCGACGAAGGCGTGCTGATCCGCAAACAGGGGTCCGGCACCTACGTCGCGCGCCGGATCGAGGCGCCCGGCACCAAGCTCAGCAGCTTCAGCGACGATACGCGGTCGCGCGGCGAGGATCCCGGCGTGGTCTGGATCTACCGCTCCTACGCGCTACCGACCGAGGAGGAAGCAACCGCGCTCGGCGTCGCGGCGAGTGCGCGCGTCGCGCGGCTCGGCCGCGTCCGCCTGGCGGGCGGCGAGCCGCTCGCGATCGAGCATGCGGTGATCCCCGCGGCCTTCATGCCCGATCTCGAAGGACTGGGGGATTCGCTCTACCAGGCGCTCGACGCACACGGCTTTCGCCCGACCTCGGGCACGCAGCGCGTCCGCGCCTCGCTCGCGACCCCGACCGAGGCCGGAATCCTGTGCGTCCAGGAGAATTCCGAAGTGCTCCGGATCGACCGCCGGACCCGCATTCCCGACGGCCGGATCGTCGAGTTCACTCGCTCGGTCTATCGCGGCGACCGCTACGAATTCGTCACCGAACTGGACGTGGTTTGAACATCAACTCCTCCCCCGCCAGGGGGAGGTGGCAGGCGTCAGCCTGACGGAGGGGGCGGAAACGATAACGTCCGTTCCGTGTCCGCCCCCTCCGTCACCTTCGGTACCACCTCCCCCTTGCGGGGGAGGATCGAAGGACGCCTCCTACCGCATCTCCATCCGGATCCCGACGCGGAACGCGCGGCCCAGAAGGTCCGAATAGGTGCTGTTCGCCGCCAGCCCGGTCTCGGGCACCAGCAACGGCCAGCGATCGAACACGTTCGTGACGTTGAGGAACAGCTGCGCATCCGCCCCGCCCATGTCGATCTTCGCGGTCAGGTTGAGATCGGCGTAGAACAGCCCCGACACGTGATTGACGTCATAGGTCGGGAACTGCGTCGTCGAGACCGGGCAGCCGGTCTGGCATTCGATGCCGTTGCCGACATATTTGCCCGAGCTCACGCCGCGGCCGACGCCGGTGATCGAGAAGTCGGGCGTGTCGTAGGTCAGGCTACCACGATAGATCCATTTCGGCGTACTCGCCTGCCCGCCGTTCACGCCGACCGAGTTGAGCACCACCGTGCTCGGAACGCCGCTGTTGAACAGGTTGTCGATGTAGCGGGTCGCGGTCCCGCGCAGCGTGATCGCGCCCTCGCTGTCGCCGAACAGCTTGTCGAGCGGCAGACGGTACGACCCGTCGATGTCGACGCCGCGGACCAGCTGGCTGGCGGCGTTGAATGGCTGGCTGCGGAACAGGAGATAGGGCTGGCCCGGCGACGACCGCGCCGGATCCGCGCTATAGGCGTCGCAGAACTGCTGCTGGCCCTGGAAGCACAGGTTGATGATGTCCTGCGCGCCGAACGTGCTGATCGCGTCCTTCACGTCGATGCGGAAGTAATCGACCGACAGGTTGAACCCGGGCAGGAAGCGCGGCGCGACGACGACACCGGCGTTCCACGAATCCGATTTCTCGGGACGCAAATTGAGGTTGCCGGTGACCGTCGCCGAATAGCTGTAGGTCGCCGGGCCGTTCGCGCCGTTGTTGGTGAAGGCGGGGTTGCGCACCGAATCGCTGTTCGCCGATCCCGCGGCGAACAGTTCGTTGAGGTTCGGCGCGCGGATGTCGCGCGACCGCGTGACGCGGAAGCGGATATCCTCGATCGGCTGCCAGGTCGCACCCGCCTTCCACGTCGTCACATAGCCCGCGGTCGAATAGCGCGTCGCACGCGCGGCGCCGTTGAACTCGATCCCCAGTCCCAGCGGCACGACGGTCTCGAGATAGGCTTCCTTGACGTTGTAGCTGCCGTTGGTCGGCAGATAGTTGCCGACCGACCAGCGGTTGGTCGTCGCTGGCCGGCCGCTCGCATCGAGCACCGACAGCGGCTGGAACTCGGCGGGCACGAAGCCGCTGATCTTTTCCTTGCGATATTCGGCGCCCATCGCGACGCTGACGTCGCCCGCCCAGGTCCGGAACGGAGTCACCGACAGGTTGAACGCGGCGTTATACTGTTCGACCACCTCGTCGCGGTACGGGTTGCCCAGCACGTACGAGAATGCCGCCGGGTTCGCGACGCCGATGCCGAGCCGGTTCAGCGGGACGCAACCCGGGTCGTTGTTGGTCGTGCTGGCATCGACGTTGATCAGGCACTGGATCGAGCCCGGGGCATAGCCGCCGGTGTTGCCGGCCGGGGCGAACACCGCGGCGGTCGCGTTGTTCATCCTGGTGATGTTCATCACGTTGCGCAGCTGCTCGCGCAGCTTGGCGCGACCATATTGGCCGTAGATCTCCCAGGTCGCGTTCTTGCCGAACACCTCGCCCGTGCCCTCGGCGCCGAGTGCATAACGCTGCACCTCGCGCTTGTTGTCGACCGCGCGGAACGGCAGGTCGGCGGCGGTGCTGGCGATCGTCACGCTGGTGATGCCGGCAAGCTGCGCGCGCCCCAGCGTGTTGTAGAGATACGCGTTGCAGGTGAGCGGCGCAGCGGCCGCGGTCGCCGCGGTGCCGCAACCGGTGGCGGACAGCGACACGCCGGTCGCCAGGTTCGGCCCCGCGTTGAAGAACACGTGCTGCTTGTTGTACGCACCCTCGGCGAACAGCTCGATGCCGTTGGCGACCTCGTAGCTGGCGCGACCGTACACGCCGTGACGATCGTCCTCGGGGTCCAGCCCGATGCGACGGCCCGAATCATTGACCCGCCAGTCGCCGCCCTGCGTCAACGACGGCGCGGTCGCGCCGGTCGGCGACGGGAAGGTCAGCGCACCGTACTGGTACTGCTGCACCGCGCCGTTCTGGCCGAAATACAGCCCACGCAGGCGGTTCGCGGGCCCCCCCGCGGACGCCGTGATCAGGCCGCCCGGGGTGGAGTTGGCCGCGCCGACCTGCTTGCGGATCAGGAACTGCGGGACGCCCGAATTGGTCGTCGCGTCATAAGCCGGGTTCTGGATGCGGACGTATCCGGTCGCGTTCCAGTCGCGGTCGACCTTGAAGATGCCGTCGCGGTGCGCGACTTCGCCCGACAACAGGATATGCCCGCGGTCATCGCTGCCGAAGGCGAAGCCGCCCGCGACGCTCATCGAGTAATTCCCGCCGTCGCCCTTGTCGGTGATGCCGCTGTCGACGCTGACCTTGAAGCCCTTGTACTTCTTGTCGAGCACGAAGTTGACGGCGCCCGCGACCGCGTCGGAGCCGTAGGCTGCCGAGGCCCCGCCCGTGACGACCTCGACGCTCTTCACCAGCTGCTGGGGGATGGTGTTGACGTCGACCAACCCGGTGATCGTCGACCCGACCGAGCGGCGCCCATCGAGCAGCACCAGCGTGCGCGTCTCGCCCAGGTTGCGCAGGTTGAGCGCGTTGATGCCCGCCTGCCCGCTCGACAGGTTGAGGCGCGAATTGGCAGGGCGCGTCGACCCGGCGAGCGCGGGCATCTGGTTGACGAAATCGGCGATGTTGTTCGAGGGCGACGAGTTCAGGATCTGCTCCTGCGTCAGCACCATCACCGGGGTCGGCGCCTGGAACCCGTCACGCGCGACGCGCGATCCGGTCACCAGGATCTCGGCATTGCTGTCGGCGTCCGCAGTCTTGGCGGATTCGGTCTCGGTCTGCGCCTGCACCGGCGCCACGGTCTGCGCGAGGGCCGGCGACGCCACCCCGATCGCCACGGCCAGCACGGCCCAGCTGGAAACGCTCGCCAGGTCGCGGAGATGGCGCTCGAAATGCACAGGTTTCGTCATGTTACCCCCAATAAATCCGTTGTTTCGCCGGTCTGTTCGCCGGCTTTGTGTGGATGCCCCTGCGGGTCCTCCGATCCGGTCGCCCCGCCCCTGGAGAGCGGAAACGCCGGTCGTGTCGGACGGGTGAAGGTGCGCGGTTGCAGCGACTTGCGTCAAGGCCAACCGGTCGTCCTTCGCTTCATCGAACCATAACCGTGGCATATAGGCCGCAGCGCCCGGTCTTGCCCTATGATAGGCGCGAACACTGGCCATGCCGACACCGCCATGCCGGCACCGATGTCGGCACCGATGTCGGCGATGAGCGACTGGCGCGCGGCCGGCACCGACGCCGGCCACAGCAGGGGACATCGTCCATGATCGATCGCCGCTCATTCCTCCACGGCTCGGTCGCGACTCTCGCGCTGGCGCCTGCCGCCATTGCGAAAAGCGCGACCACCGCGGTGCACAAGGACCTTGCCGGACTTACCGCTCCGATCGAGATCGTCGATGACATCTACGGCATCCCGCACATCCGCGCCGCATCGATCCCGGACGCGTTCTTCGGCCAAGGCTATGTCGTCGCGCGCGACCGGCTGTTCCAGATCGACCTGTCGCACCGCCGCGAACTCGGCCGGCTCGCCGAGGCGTTCGGATCCGATTTCGTCAAGCACGACGCGGTCGCGAAGCTGTTCCATTACCGCGGCGATCTCGACGCCGAACTCCGCCGCATCCCCGCCGATGTGCTCGCCTGCGCGCGGTCCTATGTCGCGGGGATCAATGCGCGGATCGACGAACTCGTCGCCGACCCGTCGCTGCTGCCGCTCGAATACGGCATCCTCGGCGTCACCCCGATCAAATGGGACGTGCGCACCTTCGTCCTCGCGCGCGGCGCCTCGATCGGCAACGCCGACGACGAGGTGCGGCGCGCGCAGTTGGCAGCACTCGGCCTGCTCGATCTCGACGCGGTGGTCGCGCCGCTGCGCCCCGCCTGGACGATGACCGTGCCCCCCGGGCTCGACGTCGCCGCGGTGTCCGACGCAGACCTGGGCGTGCTGCGTCAGGGCGGACTGCCGTTCGGCCCGGGCACGCCGACGCTCGAGCCTTCAGAGACTCCGGTCGAACGCGCCAATGCCGGCAGCAATGCCTGGACGATCGCACCGAGCCGCAGCGCAACGGGCCGGCCGATCCTCGCCAACGATCCGCATCTCGGCATCGGCGGCTGGGGCCCGCGCCACGTCGCGCACCTGACCGCGCCGGGGCTCGACGTGATGGGCGGCGGCGCACCCGGACTGCCGGGGATCATGCAGGGCCATACCGACCGCTTCGCATTCGGCCGGACCAACTTCCACATTGACCAGGAGGACCTGTTCGTCCTCGAACTCGATCCCGCCGACCCCGAACGCTACCGCCACGCCGGCGGCTGGAAGCGCTTCACGCGGATCGAGGCGCCGATCGCCGTCAAGGACGGCCCCGCACAATCCGCGACGCTGCGCTACAGCGTGCAGGGCCCGGTGATCTCGCACGATCCGGCCCGCCACCGCGCCACCGTGCTCGGCTCGATCGCGATGCAGCCCGGCGGCGGTGGTTCCTTCTCGATGATCGCGATCAATCTCGCGCGCGACTGGACCTCGCTGCGCCAGGCGTTCCGGCTCCACCCATCGCCCACCAACTTCCATTATGCCGATATCGACGGCAACACCGGCTGGCAGGTGATCGGCTTCGCCCCCATCCGAAAGACCGGTGTCGGCCTGCTGCCCGTGCCGGGCGACGGGCGATACGACTGGACCGGGATGCGCGACTTCGCGTCGCTGCCGAGCGAGTACAACCCGAAGAAAGGCTGGTTCGCGTCGGCCAACCAGAACAACCTGCCGACCGACTGGCCGCGCGATCGGATCACCGCCTTCTCGTTCCGCGATCCCTATCGCTACGACCGGATCGCCGACGTCCTCACGACGCAACCGCGCCACGCTCTGACCGACAGCGTTGCGCTCCAGCACGACACGCTATCGACGCCCGCCCGCCAGCTGCTCGCGCTGCTGCCGAAGCGCGCGTCCGATGCCGGCAATATGCTCCGCGGCTGGAACGGCCATATCGACGCCGACAGCGCCCCCGCCGCGCTGTTCGAGATCCTGTGGCGCGACCTGGGCGAGCGCATGCTCGCCGCGATCGTGCCCGAACGCGCACAGGCGCTCGTCACCGAGATCGCACCGTCGGTTCTGCTGGGCCTGCTCGCGCATCCCGACAAGCGGCTCGGCAGCGATCCCGCCGCGGCGCGCGACGCAATGCTGGACGCCGCGATGCTGTCGGCCTGGGCATCGGCAAAAACGCTACTCGGCCCCGATCCTGCCAAATGGCGCTGGGGCACGCTGCACCAGGTCCGCATCGCGCATCCGCTGTCGCGCGTCCCCGCGATCGCCGCCGCCTTCCCCCCGATCGGGGGCGAGGGCACCGGTGGCGATAGCTACACCGTGATGGCGCGCTGGCTCGGCAGCGGGCCGAGCTGGAAGGCGAGCGGCGGCGCCAGCTACCTGCAGGTCATCGACGTCGGCGCCTGGGACAAGTCGCTAATGCTCAACCTGCCCGGCCAGTCGAACGATCCGCGCTCGCCACATTACCGCGATCAATACGCCCCCTGGATCGCCGGCCGGATGCACCCGATGCTCTTCAGCCGCGCCGCGGTCGATGCCAATGTCGCGGAGCGTACCGCGCTCGACCCAGGCCGGACAAGGAACCGCCGATGAACCGTCTCGTCCTGTCCACGCTGGCGCTCGCGCTCGCCGGTCCCGCAGCAGCGGCCTCACGCGTCGACGTCGTGATCCGCGGTGGCACGATCTATTCGGGCGCCGACGCCGCACCGATTACCGGCGACGTCGAGATCAGCGGCGACCGCATCGTCTATGTCGGCCCGACCCGCCGCACGCCCGCGGTCCGCGTGATCGACGCGAAGGGCCAGATCGTCGCGCCCGGCTTCATCGACGCGCATACTCACCCAGACACCTATATCCGCTCGGCCGACGCGACTGAACGGCTCAACCTGCCCTGGCTCGCACAGGGCGTCTCGACGATCGTGATGGGTGTCGACGGCGGCGGCACCCCCGATGTCGCCGCCGACGCCAAGACACTGACCGCGGCGAAGGTCGGCACCAACCTCGTGCCCTTCGTCGGCTTCGGCGCGATCCGGTCGCGCGTGATCGGCCAGGACGACCGTGCACCCACCCCCGCCGAACTCGCGCAGGAACAGGCCCTCGCCGCAAAGGGCATGTGCGAAGGCGCCTACGGCCTCTCCACTGGCCTGTTCTACGCGCCGCAGAGCTACGCCAAGACCGACGAGGTCATCGCCGTCGCGCGCGAGGCGGGCAGTCGTGGCGGGATGTACGACACCCACCAGCGCGACGAATCCAACTACACGATCGGCCTGCTCGGCTCGACCAAGGAAGCGATCGAGATCGGCCGCGCGGCGAAGATGCCGGTCCATTTCGCGCACCTGAAAGCGCTCGGCGTCGACCTGCAGGGCCAGGCACCGCAGCTGATCGCGACGATCGCCACCGCGCGCGCAGCAGGGCAGGACGTCACCGCCGACCAATATCCCTGGCTCGCCTCGGGCTCCAGCGTCGACGCGTCCTTGCTCCCCCGCTGGGCGAGCAACGGCGGCTATGCCAAGCTGATCGCACGGTTCGACGATCCCGCGACGCTGGTCCGGATCAAGCGCGAGATGGTCGAGAATCTACGCCGCCGCGGCGGCAAGGAATCGATCCTGCTGACCAGCGCCGACCAGCCCTGGACCGGCAAGACGCTCGGCCAGATGGCAACGCAGTGGAAGATCGATCCCGTCGACGCCGCGATCCGCATCCTGCGCGTCGCCAACCCCGAGGGCACCGGCCCCGCCGGCGTCGGCATCGCCAGCTTCAACATGGCCGACCGCGACGTCGACCTGCTGATGCAGCAGCCCTGGATCGTCACCAGCTCGGACGGATCGGACGGCCATCCGCGCCAATACGCGACCTTCCCGCGCAAATATCAGACCTATGTCCGCGAGCGGAAGGTCATCACGCTGCGCGACTTCGTCCGCCGCTCGACCGGGCTGACCGCCGACATCTACCGCATCGACCATCGCGGCTATCTGCGCGCCGGCTATTTCGCCGACGTCGTCGTCTTCGATCCCGTCAAATACGCGCCCCGCGCCGATTATATCCACCCGCGCGTCCCCAGCGTCGGCGTCTCCGCGCTGCTCGTGAACGGCCAACTCGCGCTCGCGAACGGCGTGACCACCGGCGCCGCATCGGGCCGCGTGCTGCTGCGGCCGACTCCGGCAGGCTGCCCGGCGTCTTGAGCCGCACCTTGACCCGACACCCGGGCGTGGCCGACACGGTCGCATGAACCTGCGGCACATCGAGATTTTCCACGCGGTCTATGTCAACGGATCGGTCAGTGCCGCGGCGCGCGCGCTGAACATCTCGCAGCCTTCGGTCTCCAAGACGTTGCGTCATGCGGAGTCGCTGCTCGGCTTCGAACTGTTCCAGCGCAGCAACAGCCGCTTGGTCCCCACCGAAGACGCGCACGCGCTGTTCGATTCGGTCGCCGGCATCCAGGACCGGGTCCGCGGCCTGCGCGAGGCGGTCCGCAACCGCCGCGCCGGCGCGGGCACGACGCTGCGGATTTCGGCCTTGCCCAGCCTGGCACTCGGCGCGCTGCCGACCGCAGCGGCGCGGTTCATGGCGCTGCGTCCCGACGTCCGTTTCGACCTGCAGACGGTCCATCACGACGATCTGCTGCGGAAACTCTACGAACGCGAGACCGACATAGCGATCGCCGCCGAGGTCCCGCGCGGCGCCCCGCTCGGCCAGATCTGGCTCGGCGAGGGCGAACTCGTCGTGCTCTACCGCGACGCCGACATGCCCGACGCCCCGTCGCGGGTCGAACTCACCTGCCTCGCCGACCGGCCCTTCATCACCCCCGCGGCGAGCGGCCCGATCGGACAGATGTTCACCACCGAACTCGCGCGTCTCGCGCTCGAGCTCGACGAGGTCGCGTCGGCGCGCACCTTCTACATCGCCGCCGCCTTGGTCCGCGCCGGCGTCGGCCTCAGCGTCGTCGACAATTTCACCGCCGAAGCGTCGATGGCGCCCGGTCTCGCGATGCGCTCGCTCAAGCCGCCGCTGACCTTCGACGTGCACGCGATGCATTTGCTCGACCGTCCGCCCAGCGCGCTCGCGACCGAATTTCTGTCCCTCCTCAGCGACGTGATCGAGGCCCCGTGATGCGCACGCTTCTCCCCCTCCTGCCCCCTCTCCTGCTCATCGCCGCAGCCCCTGCGGACCCGGCGGTCGAGGCTGCGTTGGCCAGCGCCGGACCCGGCACGCGGATCGGGCTCGTCGTCACCGACGAGCAGGGCCAGGAGATCGTCGCGATCCGCCCCGACGACCGTTTCGTCCCCGCGTCGAACACCAAGATGTTCACGACCGCCGCGGCGTTCGCGCTGCTCGACACGCAGGCACCCGATGGCGGCGGCGGCGCGACCGTCCGACTGGAGGGGCGCGACGTCGTGCTCGCGGGCCACGGCGACGCGCGGCTGTCGAGCGCGCCGGACTGCGCCACCGACTGCCTCATCGACCTCGCCCGCGCGGTCGCGGCCCGCACACGTATCGTCCATGACGTGATCGGCGACGACAGCGCCTTTCCCGACGAACGCTGGCCGCAGGGGATGAGCTGGAACAACATTCCAAGCCGCTACGGCACCGCGATCTCCGCGCTGACGATCGACGACAACGTCACGACGATCGCCATCAAGCCCGGCCCGGTGGTAACAGGCGACGGCTACTACCGGATCGACAACCGCGTCGTAACCGGCGGCACCAAGCCGGCGCTCGGCTTCACGCGCGCGCCCAACGACCGCGTCGTACAGGTCACCGGAACGGTCCCCCCCGGTGCGTCCGAAACGCTGACGATCGCGATCGACGACCCCGCGCACCGCGCGGCGTGGCGCCTCGCCGCGATACTGCGCGACCTCGGCGTCCGCGTCACCGGCACGATCGGCGTCCGACACCGCGCGCCCTCGCCCTCGGACGATCCCGCGACGCGCGGCGCCGCCCCAGCCGCGCGTCCGCCCGAACCGTCGGTGCTGGCACGGCTCGCGCCCCCACCTCTCGCCGCCGACCTGCGCGTCACCAACAAGGTGAGCCAGAACCTCCACGCCGAACTGCTGCTCCGCCGGATCGGCGCGCTCGCGGGCACCGGCTCGGTCGCCGACGGCCAGCGCGCGGTCCGCACGATGCTCGACGGCGCCGGCGTCGATCGCTGGTCCTACGATTTCGCCGACGGCGCGGGCATGTCGAACTACAACCGCCTCACCCCGCGCGCGGCAGTCCGGTTCCTGCGCTGGACGCAAACCCAGCCCTGGGGCGCCGCCTGGCGCGAGACGCTGCCCGTCGGCGGGGTCGACGGCACCGTCGCGCGCCGTTTCGGCGGCACCGCGCTCAACGGCAAGCTCTTCGCCAAGACCGGCACGATCAACGCCGCCAACGCGCTCTCCGGGTTCCTGATCGCCGCCAGCGGCCGCACGCTCACCTTCTCCGCGCTCGCCAACGATATGCCCGGCGACGCCTCGGCGACGGCGGCGGTCGACAAGGCGCTGCTAGCGGTCGCTGCGGCGAACTAGCCCGCGTCGAACGCCGCGATCAGCGCATCCCCCGTCGCCGGCCGCAGCGTGAAGATCCCGCTGTCGAAATGCCGCGTCGGATGCACCCGGTTGGTCAGCAGCGTCCACGCCACGCCGCGCTCAAAATCGACCCAAAGCCCGGTCCCAGTAAAGCCGGTATGCCCGATCGTCGTCGGCGAACACGCCTGCCCGCCCGACCAGCCGGGAAACTGGATCTCCCACCCCGCGGTCCGGTGCCCCTCCACCGGGGTCCGGATCGCCTCGAGCATCGCAGCCGACGCGCCGCTCCCGTCGAGCAGCCCCTGCGCAAAGCCCAGCACACCCTCGACCGTCCCGAACAACCCGGCATGCCCGGTCCGCCCGCCCATCGCCGAGCAATTCTCGTCATGCACCTCGCCCTTCAAGACGCGCCCGCGCCACTGGCAGAATTCGGTCGCGACCGCAGGCCCCGGCGGCGGGCCCCAGCTCAACCCCTCGCCCAGCGGCAGCGCATCGAGTGGTGCGCCCGTCAGCCGCTCGACCGCGATGCCGAGCAGGATGAAGTTGATGTCCGAATAGACCGCCGGCCCGTGCTTCCATTCGCGCTGCAGCACGAACGCGCGCAGCCGCGCCGGGTCGTCGCCATAGGTATAGATCGGCTCGACCGCGGGCAGGAACGTCCGGTGCACCAGGCAGTCGCGGAACGTCAGCCGCCGCTCGGGCGCGTTCGCCACGTCATATTGCCGCAGGTCGGGGATCGCATCGGTCAGCGGCCGGTCGAGATCGATCCGCCCCTCGTCCGCCAGTTGCAGCACGAAGCTGGTGGTCGCCATCACCTTGCTGACAGACGCCAGGTCGAACCAGTGACCTGCGGTCAGCGGTTCGGGGGTCGGCACCGTCTGCGCCTTCCCCACGACGCGAACCGCCCGCATACCGTCCGCGGTGACGATACCCAGCACCGCACCGGGTATCCGCCCTTGCGCGACCGCGTCCGCGGCGGGTGCAAAGGCAGCGTCGGCGATACGGTCGATCATGAGTCCTCCTTCCGCGGCACGATCCGCGACAGCGCGGGCACGAACAGGATCGCGGCCAGGCTCAGCACCCCCGACAGCAGGAAGAACCCGTCATAGCCGATCGCGCCGACCATCGCTCCGCCCGCCCCCGCCAGCAGCCGCGGCAACAGGAACGCGAACCCGGTCAGGAACGCATACTGCGCCCCCGGATAGCGCGGGTTCACCAGCATCGAGAGGTAGACGACGAACACCGCGCCCGCAAAACCGTTGCCGAACTGATCGCCCGCGGTCGCCACATAGAGGATCGCTTCGTCCACGCGCTGGTGCGCCAGCCAGACGAATCCGAAATTGCCGAGCGCCGCGACCACCGCGCCGATCGTCAGCGTCCACGCCATCGGCCAGCGCGTCACCAGGAACCCGCCGAGCCCGACCCCGATCATGCTCGCCGCCAGCGCGACCAAGCTGTCGGCGCGCCCGATCTGGCTCAGCGAATAGCCGAGCCCCTTGATCATCGGCTTGGACAGGTTGAGCGCGAGCACGTCGCCCATCCGGTAGAGCGAGACGAACACCATCAGCAGGATCGCGCCGTAACTATAGCGCCAGAAGAAATCGACATAGGGTCCGAGCACCGTCGAGGTCCGGATCCCCGCATCCGCCGGCGCACGGCGGATCCGCGGCAGCATCACCGCCATCGCGACGAACGGCAGCATGCACAGCCCCAGCACCCAGGGCGTGACGTTGCTGTTCGCGTCGATCCCCGCGCGCGCGGCGACGTCGAGCACGACCCATCCGACCGCCGCAGTCACGGCGCACGCCAGCGCGAGGATGACGACGCTCGCGACCAGTCCCGTCACCAACGCCGAGGTTCGCCCCCCGCTCCGTGCCGGCTCGTGCGACCGCATCGCCACAAGGATCGGGAACGGTAGGAACGCCGCTGCCGCGATCAGCAGGTAGGCGAACGCCCAGCCGCCGCTGTCCGCGATCAACAGCGCGCCGCTGCCCGCCGCGACCATCGCACTGCGATACCCCCAAAGGTTGGCGGCGACGATCGGCCCCTGCTGGTCCTGCGTCGGATAGAGCTCGATACGCCACGCGTCCGCCGCGATCTCGAGCGTCGTCGTCCAGAACGCCAGCAACACCGCGAACAACGCCGTGACCGCCAGGCTAGCGTCGGTCGACGTCGCCGCCATCGCGATCATCGCGGTGAAGATGCCCAGCTGCGCCAGCATGATCCACCCGCGCCGCCGGCCCCAGTACCGCCCGAAGCCGGGAATGTCGTAGCGATCGAGCAACGGCGCCCAGACGAACTTCAACGTCGGCAGCAACTGCACCCAGGCGAAGAACCCCAGCACCGTCAGCGCGACGCCGTGCGCCTGCAACCGCAGCGCCAGCACGGTCGAGAACATGTAGAAGGGCAGCCCCGCCGCAAAGCCCAGCAGCCCGTACAGCAACATCCCCCGCCGGTCGGCCACCGGTCGGCCCTCGTGCGTCGGACTCTCGGCGATCCCGGGAACGTCGGTCGAAAATGCGGTCATGCTTGCTCCGAAGGATCGCGCGAGCGTCCGTCGAACGCGCCCGCCAGTCAACCCGAGCGTTACCCGCGGTTATACCCCCTGAACCTGCCCGGTCCATCGACGGCGAAGATCGCGCCGACGTCCTGCGCGCTCATCGGCCGGCCCATCAGATAGCCCTGCGCTTCCCGACAGCCCAGCGCATGCAGCGTATCGCGTACCGATGTCGTTTCGACCCCTTCCGCGACCACGCTCAGTCTCAGGCTTTCGGCCAGCCGGATGATCGCGGACACCATGCGGTACGCGGCCTCGTCGGTATCGACGTTGACGACGAACGAGCGGTCGATCTTGAGCTTGTCGAACGGCATCATCCGCAGATGCTGGATCGACGAGAAGCCGGTGCCGAAATCGTCCAGCGCCAGCGATATGCCCTGGTTCTTGAGCGACTCGATGCTCCGCTGGGCCGCTGCGGGGTCGGAAATCAGCGCGTTTTCGGTGATCTCCAGGCTGATGCGGCGTGCCGGAAATCCCTGTTGCGCCAGCACGGCGAGGATCTTCTCTGACAGCCAGCGATCGCGGAACTGGATCGGCGACACGTTGATCGCGATCGTCAGCTCGGACGGCCAGCTCCGCGCATCGACGCACACCTGGCTGAGCAGCTTGAGCATCAGCTCGCCGATCAGCCCGCATTCCTCGACGATCGGGATGAAGTCGCCGGGAAGGACCGTCGTGCCGTCGGCACGGGTCCAGCGCGCGAGCATCTCGAAGCCGACGATCCGCCCCGACGCCAGATTGACGATCGGCTGGTAATAGGGGCGGAAGGCATCGGTGCCGACATCGGCGCGCATCTCGCTCTCCAGCACCGCGCGCGCGGCGAGCGCATCGCGCATGCTCCGCTCGAAGAAGCGATACCGCGATCGCCCCATCCGCTTCGCGTCGTACATCGCGATGTCGGCATGCTGGATCAGCGCCTCGCGGCTCGACGCGTCGGAGGGGAAGCGGGATATCCCGATGCTGGCACTGATGTGGTGCGAGAACCGGTCGATCGCGAACGGCGCCGCCAGGTCGCTGACCAGCCGATCCGCCATCGCGATCGCCAGCCCGTGGCCGTTACCGCCCAGGTCGAGCGTGACCGCGAATTCGTCGCCACCCAGGCGATAGGCTTGCCCGGCCGGCTCGACCAGTGCGCCGAGCCGCGTCGCGACCGCTTCGAGCAAGCGGTCGCCCGCACCATGGCCATAGGCGTCGTTGACGCCCTTGAACCGGTCGAGGTCGAGCAGGAACAGGTACAGCTGCGTCCGCGACCCGCGGCGTTCCAGCACGGTATCGAGATGCTCGATGAGCGCGCGCCGGTTCGCGAGTCCGGTCAGCGGGTCGCGATAGGCGAGGTCCTGCGCGACCAGTTCGGCGGCGCGGGCGCGCTCCTGCTCGGCCAGCATGCTCGTCCGCGACTCCAGCACCTGCCTGAAGCTCGCATAGTTGGTCGACAGCGTGCGCAGGATCAGCAACGCCACGATCAGGAAATTGGCGCCGACGCTGAACAGCGACCAGTCCGCTGCGACGAACAGCCGGACGGTGACCGGCATCACGCCGAACAGCAGCACCAGATATCCCGCGACCGGCAGCGCCTGCAGGCAGAAGCAGCAGCTGATCGCCCCGACGAACACGTAGAGCGCGATCGACACGCTGCGGATCGGCTCGGCTTCCGAAAAGAGCAGCGATCCCCAGGCGCCGAAGATGATGCTCAGCACGCCCGCCGTCACGATCGTGCCGCGCAGGTAGCGTCGGATCGCCTGCGGAGTCGCGAGCACCGACCGGCGGCGCAACCACAGCACCGCGCGCCCGATGATTGCGAGCGACAGCAGGATCGGGACGCCGAAGCTCATCCCCCAGGGCACGTCGCGGAAGGTCTCGATGCCCAGGAACAGGACGTTGATGAACATCAGCGCGTACATCAGCGGGATCTGGCGCCGCAGTGCGCCATATTGCTCGAGCAGGAACTCGTCCGATGCCGGCACCCCACGAGATCTCAAAGCAGACAGCAACGCGACCATGTCGTTCTTCCTCGGTGCCCTGCGATAACGCCGAGTCGTTCACAACCTATGTATGTCTGGCATCAGCCTATATCCCCAGCTGGGACGCGCATTCTGCCCGTCGCCATGCCCTGCGGCGGCCCGACGGGTACGCGTCGGTCCACGCGGGGTTACCAGGCGATCCCGATCTTGCCGAAATGCGCGCCGCTCATCTGCATCCGGAACGCGTCGGCAAGGTCTTCGAGCGGATAGCGCAGGTCGATCACCGGCTTGATCAGGCCACGGTCGAGCGCACGGACGAAATCCTGCTGCGCGCGGCGGCTTCCGACGATCAGACCCTGCAGCCGGGCCTGACGCGCCATCAGCGCCGCGGTCGGCACCTCGCCGCTCGCGCCGGTCAGCACACCGATCAGCGAGATGTGGCCGCCCACCCGCACGGCCTCGATCGACTGGGCTAGCGTTGCCGGGCCGCCGACCTCGACGACGTGATCGACCCCGCGCCCGCCGGTCCAGTCGCGCACGACCCGGCCCCATTCGGGCTGGTCGCGGTAATTCACCGTGAAGTCCGCGCCCATCGTGCGGGCGCGCTCGAGCTTTTCGTCGGAGGACGAGGTCAGGATGACGGTCGCGCCCATCGCCTTGGCGATCTGCAGAGCCCAGATCGACACGCCGCCGGTGCCGAGCAACAGTACCGTGTCGCCCGCCTTCAGCTTGCCGTCGACGACCAGCGCACGCCACGCGGTCAGGCCCGCGGTCGTGATCGCCGCCGCCTCGACCGCGTCGAAGCCCTTGGGTGCGAGCGTGAACGCGGTTGCGGGCCGTACGACGAACGCCTGCGCGAACCCGTCGATGCCGTCGCCCGGGGTGCCGGAGAAGTCGCCGATCGTCGGCGTGCCGTCCTGCCAGCCGGGGAAGAAGCACGACACGACCATGTCGCCCGGTGTGAAATCGGTTACGCCCTCACCCACCGCTTCGACGATCCCCGCGCCGTCTGCCAGCGGCACGCGGCCATCGGCGGTCGGCATCTTGCCGAGCACGACCCCAAGGTCATGGTAGTTCAGCGTACTGCCGTGCAACGCGACGCGGATCTCGCCCGGGCCGGGTTGACCGGGGTCCGGACGGACCGTGACGGACAGGCGGTCGAGGCCGCCGGGCGATTGCAACGCGATGATCTTCATGGCCGATTCCCGAATATGTTCGATCAGCCGAACGCATCAGGGCCGGATATGCCCTGCCGGCCAGCAACAACGCCCCGTTCTGGACGGTTCGTTGCAGCTGGCCGGTCAGGATCGTCTTCGTCTGGGGCGACGACGCAAACCGCGTCGCCGCCCTGTCGTCGGGTCGGTTTTAGCGAACCGTCCCGCGACGAACCATGTTGACGATAGCGAGCAGGATCACCGCACCGACCAGCGAGATCAGGATCGACTGAATGTTGAGCGCGCCGTCCATGATCGATGCGCCACCGATCAGCGGCGTGATGATGAAGCCGGCGAGCAGCGCACCGACGATACCGACGACGATGTTCAGCAAGATGCCCTGCTGTGCGTCGGTCCGCATGATCATGCTGGCGACCCAGCCGATGAGACCGCCGACGATGAGAAGGATGATGAGGTTCATGATAATACTCCAGAGCAGACTTGCTACGCTGGATTAAACCCCTGCCCTGCGCATTCGGTTCAGTTCCGTACCAATCGCGCACCCGCCAATCATGGTGCATGCGCACTGCCTGGATTGGTATTTCCGGGCCGTTGCGGACGGAACCACAAGGCCGGTCCGACGCTGGTGCGGGATGACCAAGCCTTCGAAAAAGCCGCTGCACGCGCCAACGCTGCATCATCTCGACCAGCTGATGGCAGGCTTGCTGGAGGGCGTGATCCTGATCGATCCGACCGGCGTCATCCTCAGCGCCAACCCCGCCGCGCTCGAGATGCACGGCGTTGCGAAGCTGGAGGATCTCGGCGAGACCGCCGACGACTATGTGGCCCGCTTCTCGCTGCGCTACCGCGACCATCGCCGCCTGCCGCGTCGCGACTATCCGTTGCTGCGCCTGCTCGCGGGCGAGAGCTTTCCCGACCTGATCGTCGAGGTCGCGCCCGCGAACGCCGACGAGCCGCGCTGGGTACACCAGGTCCGCGACATCGTGATGGACGAGGATGGCGGCGAACCCGACTGCCTGGGCCTCGTCATCAACGACGTCTCCGAACGCTTCGATGCCGAGGACCGGTTCGAGGCGATGTTCCACGCCAACCCCGCCCCGGCGCTGATCCTGCGCGTCGCCGACCAGCGCTTCGTGCTCGTCAACCAGGGGTTCCTCGACCTCTCGGGCTATGCCCGCGACGCCATCATCGGCCGCACCCTGCTTGACTTCGACTTTCTCGCGGAGGTCGATCGCAAGGCGTTCGTCCGGGACTGCGTCGCGCACGGCAAGGTCGTGCCCCAGCTCGAGGCCGAACTCCCGCTCGCAGGCGGCGACACCACGCTGGTGGTGCTGGCCGGCCAGCCGATCGAGGTCGCCAACCAGGACTGCCTGCTGTTCACCTTCGCCGATCTCGAACCGCGCCGCCGCGCCGAACGTGCGTTGCAGGACAGCGAGCGACATCTCGCATCGGTGTTCGAGATGGCGCCGGTGGCGATGGTCGTGACCGAAGGCGAGGACAACCGGATCACGCAGGTCAACGCCGCCTTCGAGACGCTGACCGGGTATGACGATGCCGCCGTGATCGGCCGCGTTGCCGACGACCTGCAGCTCTGGAACGACGCCGCGCAGCGCGAGGGTCTGGAACAGGAGATCGCCCAACGCGGCGGGTTCCGCGGGCACGACGTCCGCCTGCTCCATCGTAACGGTGACGCCGCGGATTGCCTCGTCTCCGCCGAGCGCATCAGCATGGACGGCGGCCCCTGCGTGCTGTGGCTGTACCAGGACATCTCGACGCGACGCCGCAGCGAACTGGAGCTCGTCGAGGCGATCGAGGCCGTCATGAAGGACGCGAACTGGCTCAGCCGCTCGATCATGGACAAGCTCGCGACGCTGCGGAACCCGAGGACCAGCAAGGACTCCCCCGCGACCGATCTGAGCAAACGCGAACGCGAGGTCCTCGAACTGATCTGCCAGGACCTGGACGACGCCGCGATCGCCGAGCGGCTGGGCCTGTCGCGCAACACCGTGCGCAACCACGTCGCCCGCCTCTACGCCAAGATCGGCGTCAACCGTCGCAGCGCCGCGGTGGTCTGGGCCCACGAACGCGGCGTCGGCGGCTGACCCGAGCCCCGAACCATCAGGCGAGGCGTTCCGGATCGACCGGGGTGTAGTGCGGTACGAGCAGGTGGATCACCAGCAGCGCGACGAGATACGCGCAACCGGCGACCGCGAAGATCGGACCATAGCTGCCGACCCCCGCCAGGATCGTGCCCGCGAACTTCGCCATCAGCATCCCGCCGCACGCGCCGGCAAGCCCGCCCAGACCGATCACCGATCCGCCCATGCCCCGCGGAAACAGGTCGCCGGGGATCGCATAGACGTTCGCGGAGAAGCCCTGGTGGCACGCGCACGCCAGCCCGATCGCCGCGACCGCCCACCACAGCCCGGGGGCCTGCGCGGCAAAGATGATCGGCAATGCGAACAACGCGCACACGAACAACGCCGTCTTGCGCGCCCGGTTTGGCGTCGCCCCCTTGCTGAGCAGCCGCGACGAGAACCAGCCGCCGGCCACCGATCCGACATCGGCCAGCACATACACCGCAACCAGCGGCGGGCCGAAATCGAGCATCTTCACGCCGTATTGCCGGTTGAAGAAATCGGGCAGCCAGAACAGGAACGTCCACCACACCGGATCGATCAGGAACCGCCCGAGCATATACGCCCAGGTCTGCCGCAACCGCAGCAGCGTGCGCCAGCGGACGGGCCTGGCGGGCGGCACCGGATCGGCCTCGATCCACGCCAGTTCCTCAGGAGTCACGCGGCGGTGCGCGCGTGGCGACCGATAGAAAGCGAGCCACGCCACCAACCAGATCACCGTCAGCGCGCCGGTCGCGACGAACGCCATCCGCCAGCCGAACGCCACCGCGATCGCCGGCACCAGCAGCGGCGTCAGGATCGCCCCGATGTTGGATCCTGCGTTGAAAATGCCGATCGCCAGCGCGCGCTCGCGTTGCGGAAACCATTCGTTGGTGGCGGCCAGCGCGGCAGGGAACGCGCCGGCCTCGCCGATCGCCAGCGGGATACGCGCGACGATCATCATCCCCGCGCTGGTGAACAAAGCGTGCGCGACATGGCCGACCGTCCACAACGTCACCGCGACCGCATAGCCGATCTTGGCCCCGACCCGGTCGACGAACCGGCCGAACAACACATAGGCAATGCCGTACGCTGCCTGGAATGCGATCGCGAGATCGGCATAGCCCTGCTCGCTCCAATCGTAGCGCGCCTGCAGTTCGGGCTTGAGCGTCGGCAGCACGAGCCGGTCGATGTAGCTGAGCGCCACCGCCGCGAACAGCAGCGCGCAGACGATCCAGCGGACTTTCCCGCGCGGCTTTTCCAGCGCGGCAGCGGCGTCCCCGGTCACCAGTTGCACAGCGTGCCATCCTCCAGTCGCGCGACCGGAAGATACGCGCGCTTATACTCGTACGTCGCCGCAAGGTCTTCGTCGATGTCGACCCCCAGCCCCGGCGCGTCGCCCGGATGCATCATGCCGTCGTCGAAGCTGTACGCATGCGGGAACACCGCATCGGTCTCTTCGGTATGCGGCATATGCTCCTGCACGCCGAAATTGGGCACCGACAGGCCGAAATGCAGCGCCGCCGCCATCGCCACCGGCGACAGGTCGGTCGCGCCGTGGCAACCGGTCCGCACCTGGTACAGGTCCGCGAGCGACGCGATCCGGCGCAGATGCGTGATCCCGCCCGCATGTACCACGGTCGCGCGGATATAGTCGATCAGCTGGTTCTGGATCAGGTCCTTGGCGTCCCAGATCGAATTGAACACCTCGCCCACCGCGATCGGCGTCGTGGTGTGGTGGCGGATCAGCTTGAACGCCTCCTGGTTCTCGGCGGGCGTCGGATCCTCGATCCAGAACAGATTGTACGGCTCGAGCGCCTTGCCCAGCCGCCCCGCCTCGATCGGCGTCAACCGGTGGTGGATGTCGTGCAGCAGGTGGACGTCCCACCCCATCGCCTCGCGCGCCGCCCTGAACAGCTCGGGGACGACGCGGAGGTATTTCTCGGTCGACCACACGCTCTCGCTCGGCAGGTCGGCGTCCGCAGGCTCGTAGCGCGCGCCGTGCTTGGCGACACCGTAGGTCGAGGCGAGCCCCGGCACGCCGCATTGCAGCCGGATCGCCTTGTAGCCCCTGGCCTGCTCGGCCCTGGCGACCGCGATCGTGTCCTCGATCGTCGTGCCGTTGGCGTGCGCATAGACCATGCACGCATCGCGCGCCGCGCCGCCCAGCAGCTGATAGACCGGCATGCCCGCAAGCTTGCCCTTGATGTCCCACAACGCGGTATCGACCGCGGCGATCGCCGCCATCGTCACCGGACCGCGCCGCCAATAGGCGCCCTTGTAGAGATACTGCCAGATATCCTCGATCCGGTGCGCGTCGCGCCCGATCAGGCACGGCACGACATGATCGCTCAGATAGCTCGCGACGCTCAGTTCGCGGCCGTTGAGCGTCGCGTCGCCGACACCCGTAGTCCCGTCGTCACAGGTGATCTTCAGCGTGACGAAATTGCGCCCCGGGCAGGTGACGATGACGCGGGCAGAGACGATCTTGGGCATCACAATTCCTTCGGGCGATGTCTTTTCGGGTCTCGGCTGCGCCAAGGCAACGCCGCACATGTGCCAATCGGACCGACCGTTCCACCGAAAGCCTGACGGGGCGGCCGGGTCAGGACCGCCCCGTCGGCTCGACTAGAAGGTGCCGCGGAGGCCGATCAGGAACTGGCGCCCCGGCTTGTACTGCGTGAACGTCGCGTTCTCGAACTGGAAGTACGACCGCAGCGTCGCGTTGGTGAAGTTCGCGACGTTGATCGTCAGCTGCGGCGCGTTCTTCACGCCGAGGATCTTGTCGAGATCGAACGACGACGAGAAGTCGTACGTCGTATAGTCGGTGCCGTACAACGCCGCCGCCGGAATGCCGTTCTGCGCCGCGCCGCTGTTCTGCGATCCGTCGCGCGACGTCGTCGACACCCGCAGCATCACGCCGTTCTTCTCGTAATAACCGGTGATGTTGTAGGTGAACGGCGCCACGCCGAACGCCTGTGCCGGGCCGTCGCTGCGCTGATCGACGATCGTCGCGTTCGCGTTGAAGCCGAACCCGGTCACGCCGATCATCTTGGTCAGGAAGTCGAGCGGCTGGACCCACTGGAATTCGAGGCCGTTGATCGTCAGCTTGTTGGGGACGTTGACCTGCGACGTGACCTGCACCTGCGCCGCGCCTGGGCCGCCGCGCGAGTTGATCGCGATCTGCTGCGTCGGGTTCAGCGTGTCGTACGTGATCCCGTACTGCGCCAGGTTCGAGAACGGCACCGTGCTGATGAAGGTGTTGGTAAAGCCCTCGATCGACTTGCGGAACGCGTTGAAGCTGACGACGCCTTCACGACCGGTATAATATTCGAACCCGAGGTCGAGATTGGTCGAGAGATAGGGCTCGAGCGCCGGATTGCCGATGTTCGCCTGATCGGCCGAGGGTGCGCCGAAGCTGACGCCGGGCAGCTGCGCGGACGGATCCGGACGTGTCATCGTGCGCGAACCCGCGACGCGGACCACGGCATGTTCGCTGACGTCGTAGGCGAACGTCGCGGCGGGCAGCCATTCCGAATATTCGTTGCGCGTCTGCACGATGTTCACGATGTTCGGGTAGCGGCTGCCATCCGGCAGCGACGCTCCCGTGCTCGTGGTGTTGCGCGGATCCGGCAACGAGACCCGACCGGTGATCGTCTGGATCGTGTTGACGTAGCGCAGGCCGATGTTGAAGCGCAGCAGGTTGCCACCGAGCTCCTGTTCGCCGTTCACCGTCGCGAAGGCCGACTTCACGACCTCGCGGATCGTGCCGCCGCTGGCCCCGGTGTTCGCGCCGCCGCTCTCGGGTGCGGAGTCGTGGAACAGCTTGTAGTTGCTGGCAGCGGCAAAGGCGGGCCAGTCGACGGTCACGAACCCGGCCGGGCCGGGCTTGAGATAGGTCGGCGCCGCCGCGTTGGGGATCAACGACCCGCCATAAGTGACCGGACCGGCCATGCCGGCGGTCGATCCGGTGCCATAGCCCGGATAGGTCGGGTAGCCGGCCGGCACTCGGCCCGGCGCGTTAAGGCCCTCGCACGGCGGCTGCGAGTTGGGCGACGCGACGAACACGCTGGGGTTGTTGCCGCAGACCGCATTCTGCCAGGCCTGGCTGTTGTCGAAGCCTTGGATTCGGCGAGATACGTCGTCGAACGCGCCGCCGACCTTCAGGTTGAGCGCCTTGCCGCCCCAGGTCAGGTCGCCGCGCGCGCCCTTGCTCGTGTTGAGCCGGCGTTCGTCCTGGATGTTCACGCGGCTGCCGGCGTTCCACCCGAAATTCTTCGGGTCGTTGAGGTCCAGCCCGCTCGTGATCGTCGGGATGCCGCTACCGGTGTTGCTATAGGTCACCGTGTTGCCGACGCCCAGCGGGGTGGTCAGGCCGACCGAGGGGCTTTCGCGGTGGAAGGTCGAGCGCGCGTAATTGCCCTGCAGGTTGAGCTTGAGCTTCTCCGAAATCTCCCATTCGCCACCGGGATTGATGCTGAACAGCTTCGTCGTCTCGGTATAGGGGCGGAATTCGTTGAAGAACTGCGCGTTGGCGAAGGTGCCGCCGGTGACGACGCAGCCGACCGTGCAATCCGCCTTGTCGAACGTCAGTTTGGTCGGGATGATCGCGCCGTTGCGGACGATCCACGCCATGTTCTCGCGGATGAGCTCGTTCTTCTTGTAGCCGTACAGGCCGTCGACATAGAAATGCAGCGTGTCGGTCGGCTGCCATTCGGCGCTGACGATCGCGTTGATGCGGTCGCGCGGGCCGCGGATGCTGGTCGTGCGCCCGAGCCGCGGCAACAGCGCGTTGTCGATCTGCTGGATCGTCGCACCCGGATTGTTCGCGAGCAGGAACGCGCTGGTGATCGGCGTCCCCGCCACCAGCCCCGCGCCCGCGCCCGCCGGGACCACCGCGGGGATCGTCCAGTTGCCGCCGCCGGTCGTGTTGCACCCCGACGCCGCACCACACTGCGCCGCGGTCAGCGCCGGATTGGTATAGCCGATCGTCTCGAACCCGCGCGTATCGGTGAACAGACGCTGTGCGGAGACACCCGCCAGGATACCGAACGTATCGTTCCGCCAGCTGCCAATGAGCGAGCCTCGGGCGCCGATCCGGTCCTCGGGCGACTGCTTGGTACCCTGGACGTTGTACGCCAGGAACCCGGTCGCGCGATCGAACGGCCGCGCCGACCGGAGATCGATGTTGCCGGCCGCGCCGCCCTCCAGCAGATCGGCGGTATAGCTCTTGTTGACCGTCAGCTTGGTGAACAGGTCGGTCGGGAAGAAGCTCAGGTCGACCGAGCGGTCGGTGCCCTGCGCGTCGGTCGCGCCCGACGAGGCGACGGCGATCGTCGCACCGTTGAGGGTCACGTTGGTGAAGTTCGATCCCAGCCCGCGGATCGCGACGTTCGTGCCCTCGCCGGTGACATCACGCGTGATGGTGATGCCGGGAATGCGGTTGAAGCTTTCGGCAATGTTGGTGTCGGGGAACTTGCCGATATCCTCGGCGAAGATCGAATCGGTGAACCCGGTCGACGCGCGCTTGGCGTCGGTCGACTTGGCCAGGCTCGAGCGATAGCCGGTAACGACGATGTCGGCATCGTCGGTGGCGTCGATCGTCCCCGGGACCTGGTCGGCGCCGGGCGAGGTCGAGGGCCCAGCGGCGGGGTCGATTGCGGCGGGGTTGGTTGCAGCGGGCGCGGAATCCTGAGCGACGGGCGGCGACGGGTCCTGCGTCGGCGGTATCGTCTGCGCCGTCGCCATCGTCGCGCACAGCGCTGCCATGGTCGTCGCGCACAACAGGGTCGCGCGGGTCAGGCGAGGTACCATTTTACAAGGTGTCATGATCAGGATCCTCTCTGGACCTCGCCGACGTTGCGGCGAGGGTGCGTTATTTTCGGTCGATGGGTCGGTATGTGCGTCAGGCTCCCGTGCGCCGAGCGCGCCGGTTCGATATGTACTGAAAGCTAAGGCGCCAAACCGTCCAACTCCCGACCCCGCTTGTCTTCAGCAAGCAATTGATAGCGGTACCTTAGGGCCGCTGGTCATCCAGTCAAGACCCTCCGGCATGGCCAATTCGCGCACTAAGGCATTACCGCTGCCCCTCTCGGTCAAGCCGCCATCGGCGCTTATGGGATCGCTCCCACCCGGACCACCTTATCCGTAGCATCCGGCAATGGCGGGCGATGGTCAGCCAGGCACGGTTTGCATGCCTCTGTTCAGCGGGTTAGCATCGACGCCGTGATCGACGCGGCCGTCCTCGACGGGTCATGGGCGATCAGCGTGCAGAAGGCGGGGGTCCCATGTCTCGAAGCAAATATCTGCTGGTCGGCGTCTCGGGTCTGGCGCTGGTCGCGGGTGCGGGGACGCTCTACGTCGCGCCGCTGCTCGCCGAGCCGACAGGGCCCAAGGACTGCACCGATATCCTGCCGCCCCTGCCCGCTCTAGCGGCCTCGACGACGGCGACGGTGGCCGAGCCGCGCTGGTCGCAACGTGGCGGCACGGTCAACGACGCGAGCTGCCTCAGCCGCACCGCGGTGGCCGGCGTGGTGCGCCCGCGCAGCGAAGCCGATGTCGCGACCGCGCTCGCCTATGCCCGCGCGCACCGCCTTCCCGTCTCGGCGGCGGGGGTGAAGCATTCGATGGGAGGCCAGGCGTTCCGCGCGGGCGGCATCGTGCTCGACATGCGCGGGATGCAGGCGATCCGGCTCGACGAGGCCGCGCGGACCGTCACCGTCGGCGGCGGCGCGACCTGGCACGCGATCCAGCAGGCGGTGCATCCGCGCTTCGCGGTCAAGGCGATGCAGTCGACCGACATCTTCTCGGTCGGCGGGTCGATCTCGGTCAACGCGCACGGGATGGATCATCAGGCAGGCGCGGTGATGGGCTCGCTCCGCAGCGTCCGCCTCATGCTCGCCGATGGACGGATCGTCACGGCGTCGCGCACCGAGAACGCCGATCTCTTCCGCTATGTCGTCGGCGGCTACGGCCTGTTCGGCGTCATCCTGTCCGCGGTGCTCGATGTCGTGCCGAACGACATCTACCGCTCCGAACGCCAGCTGATCGACTATCGCGCCTTCCCGGCGACGTTCGCGCGGATCGCCGCCGATCCCAGCGTCGGCCTCAGCTACGTCCACCTGTCGACCGCGCCGAAGACGCTGCTCGAAGAGGCCCTGGTCTATCAATATCGCCGCTTTCCCGAAGACCAGGCGCTGCTGCGCGCGCCGCTCGGCGAGGTCGCCTCGACCAAGGTCCGCCGCCTCACCGTCAACCTCGCCAAGAAGAACGACCTGTTCAAATCGCTCAAATGGTGGAGCGAGAAGAACATCGAGCATCGCATCGAGACCTGCACCGTCACCCGCGCGCAGGCCCAGGGGTCGGGCGAGGCATGCCTGGTCGCGCGCAACGACCCGATGCACGATTCGGTCGCCTACCTCTTCAACGACCTGCCCGGCGAGACCGACATCCTCCACGAATATTTCGTGCCGCGGGACCGGATCGTACCGTTCATCGACGGCATGCGCGGCATCTTCCGCGCGCAGGACGCCAACGTCGTCAACGCCTCGATCCGCGCGGTGGGCGTGGAGGACAATGCGCTGTCCTATGCCCCGGCGCCCGCCTTTTCGGTGGTGCTCTATCTCAACCAGCCGACGACCGCGGCGGGGACGGAGCGGATGCGGCAGCTGACCAGCGACCTGATCGACCTGACCAATCGGGAGGGCGGGCGCTTCTTCCTGCCCTATCAGCTTCACTATACGCCTGAGCAGCTCGAACGCGCCTATCCCGAGATCGGCGCGTTCTTCGCCGCGAAACGCGGCTGGGATCCGGACGGCGTGTTCAGCAACACCTGGTATGCGCGCTACGCCCCGGCCTTCGCGAAGCAGCCCGCGGCGATCCGCCCCTCGATCACCAGCGGCGCGCCCTCGGCATAGAGCCCCGCGACGAAGCCCCGATGGTCCGACCGCGCGAGCGTCGCGCCGCGGCGGATCTCGACGACGGTACCGCCCGCCGCCGCGATCGTCCGCACCGCCGCGGCGCCGTCGCCGATCACCGCGACCTGGCGCCCTGCACTCCCGACGAACGGCATCGCGACCATCACCAGCGTCCACAGGCCGAGCACGAGCGCGACGCGCGCGACGCCCCGCGCTATCCTAGTAATCATAGACATGCTCGATCTCGGCACCCGCCTTCCGCGCGGCCGCGATCCGGTCGGTCAGCGCCCTGACCGGCACCGTCACGCCGTAGCGCGACCAGCCCGCCCGGTCGCCGAGCGGCATCGCGATCGTCGCCGTCCGCGGAACCGCGCGCGTCGGCGCCCGCATAGTCATGAAGATGGTGCGATTCCCGGCAATATCCGTGACCCGGATACCCCGGTCCGCCAGCTTTCCCAGCAGGTCGGTGAACTGCGCATAGCGCGGCGCGCGGACCAGCGTGCGACCCTGCCCCGTCGCCACCACGCTCAGTCTCTGATCGACCGCCCTGACCTCCGCCGGTGCCGCGGCGACGATCATAAGCAGGCTGGTCGCGTCCGGCTGGATCGCCGCCATCGCGCCGATGCCCTTCGCATACACCGCCTTGACGCCGTACTCTGCCGAGAGCGCGATCCGCCGCTCGGGCCGTCGGACGATCGACCAGGGTCCGTGCGCCCGCCACATCCCGGCAAGCGTACCGGCGAAGTCGAACCCGTACCACGGCACCTCGTGCATGAACGCACCATAGCGTTGCTGCACGCCGGCGGCGTAGCGGTCCTCGGGGCTGTGCCACCCGCCCAGCCATTCGGTCACGCGCCCGACGGTGGCCTCCCATCCCGCCTTAACCGCCATCTCGACGGTGAAGCTGATCCCGATGATCGAGATCATCAGCTTGGCGTCGGACGCGCCGGGGCGCGCGCCCGCGATCCGGTTGATCGCGCAATAGCTTTGCCAGAACCCGGCGACGTCGGCGCCATAGTCGTACCCGCTCGGCCGCCCGCCCTTTGCGAGATAGCGGCCGAGGCTCTCGGCCGAATAGACGATGTGCCATTCGGGATAGGTCAGCCACGTCCGCGCCTCGGGCCGGCGCTGGTCCATCGGGATCGGGCTGGCGACCGCTGTTGCGGCGACCGGCGTCGCGCGGCAGCCGAGTTCGATACTGGCGACCGGCACGACCACCAGCAGGCCGACGATCGTCCCCAGGCCAGCGAGCAGGCGCCAGCGACGCTTCATGCGATCGCCGGGACGGGTCGGGCGGCGAGCCGGTATCCGACCCAGATCGCCAGCCCGCCGATCAGCAGGTGCGGCAGGTTGGCGAACACGTGCGCGTAGAGCGACTGCCGGATCGGCCCGTACAGGAAGATGCCGCCGTCGAGATACCCGCTGCCCAGGAACAGGCCCATCACCCCGTCGGCGAAATAGAGCGGACCGAACAGGCGGAAATAGGTGCGCGCCGCGTCACGCGACCACCACGCCGCGACGCCCGCCCAGACACCCGAGAAGAAGTGCAGGCTGTCGTCGTACAGGTCGAGCTTGAACAGGCCGAACAGATTGCCGTCGGGATCGTGGAACGCGGGGACATAGCCGATCGCGACGACCGCCATGAACCCGATGAAATAGAACCAGCCGTAGCGCCGTACCGCGTCCATCGCGTCTCTCCCGGATCGATGGCGCCGAGCGTGCCAGCCGGCTCCCCGGTTTTCAACCGAAAGCCCGTGCTGGGATCACCCGCATGGTGCTGATATCGTTGGCGCTGGACCAACCCCGGGATGCACCAGATGACCCGCCCGCCAGCCCCCGTTCCACCCGCCCGATCCTTGAACGCACGCGCGGGTGGCTGCCTGCTGTCGGGTCTGCTGCTCTGGCTGGAAGCCGCGATCGGCGTGGTGATCACGTCGCTGGTGGCGGAGAAGCTCGCGCCCTCGCTCGCTGCCCGCGGGTACAACCCGAAAATCGGCGAAGGCTTCCTGATCGCCTGGGGGCTCGGCGCAGTCATTGCAGTCTACCCGGTCCTCTGGATCGATCGACTGCGTCGCCGCTGGACCCGCTGACGCTCAGGTCAGCAGGCACCCCGACAGGATCGTCGTACCGCCCAGCGCGCGGACCTGGTCGCAGGCGACGCTGACGAACTGGCCCTTGGCGAGCGGCGCGAGGCGCGTGCGATAGCCTTCGGGGAATTCGACGATCATGAAATTGAACCGCGTCCGCCCTTCCAGCGAGAGCGACGGGGTGCGGCCCGGCTGGACCATCGTCGCGATCGTTCCCGATACGCGGACCGGCCCGGGATAGCGCAACGCCGCGCCCGCCGGATCGCTGTTGAACGCCGAGTCGAGCACGGCTGCCGACACGCTGGCGCCGGCGCGCGTATTGGCGCCCGCGACCGACGCAGCGTCGGACGCGTCGTCGACCGCGCGGCGATCGGCGCCCGCACGCTCCCTTGTGCCCTCCCCGTCCGCCGCGGCGACGGCCGCGCCGCCCCGCTCTGCCCGATCCGTCGCCTTGGGCGTCAGCAGCAGATAGCCGATGATCAGGACCGCCACCGCGACCAGCGCAGGCAGGATCCAGCCCGCCCCGCGTGCACCCGCCACGATCGGCTGGGCGGGTGCGGCACGGGTCGGAAAGTCGGATTGTGGCGACCGATCACCGATGGGTGCGCCCGGATCCGACGCGCGCCGGTCGGCCCCGGCCGTGGCGATGGTGACGGCAGCGCCGCAGTTCGTACAGAAGTTCGCGCCGACCGGCAGCTCGGTGCCACATTGGTTGCAGAAGGACATGGCCTACTCTCCCATTCGCAGGAACGAAGGACGCGCAACGTCCCGGAATCGTTCCCGAACCGTATCGACCGCCTGATACGACAGCCAATTCCGATTAATTGATCGCTGTTCATTTACCGTTAATTGAGCGCTGCGTAATTACCTCTTCGCGGCCAGGACCGGTCGCATCGGCGATCCTCGACCGGATCGGCAAACAGGAGAACGACGATGAAGCGCATGACCCTGATCGCAGCAGCGATCGTCGCAGCGGCCGGTGTCGCCAGCCAGCCCGCCGCCGCCTACGACCTCACCACCACCGGCCGCACCCTTGCCAGCCCGCGGCTGGCCGCCGACGTGCTGTCCGACATCGCCCGCTATTCCAAGGCGACGGGCGGATGCAGCTTCATCTTCTCGGCCGACATGCGCGTCGTCCCGGGCAGCTTCACGGCGCGCGGCGGCCATGCCGAGATCTGGACGCTCAATGCCTGCGCCGCCAAGCAGCGGTTCCGCGTCACGATGTGGCCGTCGCCCCGCGGTGGGAGCGATTATGCGGTGCAGCCGCTGACCGGTCGCATGCCCCTCCACACGCGGTGAAGCCGAATCGCTTCCGAAACGTTCCAACCCCAAGCAACGGGAGACATACCATGTTGAAGACGATCACCTCGCTCGCCGCGCTCGGCGCTGCCGCCCTCCTCGCCGCCGCGCCGGCGTCGGCGGCCCCGCTTTCCGGCTGGTACGGCAAGTTCGTATGGGAAGAGGCGCTCGGCCGGATCGGCGGCGAGGGCCGCGACGGGGTCGCGATCTTCGTGACGCATACCTTGACGCTCGGGCCCAGCGCCGGTTCGACCGGCTGCCGCATCGACGCCGAGGGATACCAGACCGATCGACACTGGAAATGCACCGCCACGCCCGAAATGGGTACGGTCATCATCAAGCTGTTCAAGCTGCGTCCGACCGATCCCGGCCGCGGCGTGTCGGGCACCCGCCTCTTCCGTATCACGCGGGGCGAGAGCGGGCTGGTGACTCGGCTGGAAAGCTATGACGCGACCAGCGACACCAGCCCCCGCAGCGGACGCCTTTTCAGCCGCGTCGGCTGACCCAGAGTGCTCATGGCGTGGTCGTCGCCCGCGGGCGACGGCCACTTGGCCCACCTCCCCACAACCCGCATCCCCAACGAAAGCCGACGCCGTATCATGGGCAGACGATCCGACCATAGCCGCGACGAACTGCGCGCGTTGATTCTCGACGCGGGTACCGCGCTCATGGCCGAAAAGGGGTTCGCCGCCTTCTCCGCGCGCGAGGTCGCCAAGCGCATCGGCTATACGATCGGGACGATCCACAACGTCTTCGGCAATGTCGATGGCCTGCTGACCGCGATCAACACCGCGACGTTCGCCGACTGGGCGGACACGCTGACCGCGAGCCTCGACACCGCCGGCGAGGACCGGATCGCGGCCCTGGTTACCGGCTATTTCGCGTTCGCGCGCGACAACCCGCACCGCTGGGCGGCAATCTACGACCACCGGCCGGCATGCGAGACGTTGACGGCCGAACAGGAGGCGACGCGGGGGCGGCTGATGCTGATCGTCGCGGCGGAGGTGGCCGGCGCACTCGGCCGGCCCGTGGATGCGACGCTCGGGACCTTCGCGCGCTCGCTCGTCGCGACCGTCCACGGTCATTGCAGTTTCGCGATCACCGGGTCCTGGGCGGCGATGGGCCAGCACGACCCCGAGAGCGTCGCGCTGAGGCGCGTGCGCGAGAGCCTTGCTGCCGAGCGGGGCCGACACTGACAGACAGATAGGAGAGCATGATGCCGACCTCGTCCGAGTTCCGCCGCCTGCATCGCCGTGCCGGCATCGACCGGTTCGCCGGGCTGCCCCCGCAGTTCGAACGCGTCGACCGCGACTGGCTGTTCCGTCGCTACGGCCATGGTCCCGCGATCCGCGTGTCCGACGACGAATATGCCGCGTTCATGCGCAACGGCGTGCGCGCGATCGTCCTGCACGGCGTCGCGCTGGTCGCGTTCGGCGCCCTGGCCTGGCTGCTGCTCGAACGCCTGCTGCCGGGGGCGGGCAATGCCTCCCACGCGATCGTCTTCGGCGTTGCCCTGTCGCTGGTCGCCTTTGCCCTCTACGGCTCGCTCCGCCATCACGCCGACGCCCCGACGCGGGCGCTGGCACATCGGCCGCCCGAACTGCCGGCACGCGATCCCGACGCGTCGATGCAGCCCGAGTATTCGACGATCGTCGTCCTCGTGCTGTTCCTGCTGTTCATGGCCGCGATCGGCACGCAGCAGCCCGCGGGCTTCTACATCGTCTTTGCCGTCGTCGCGGTCATGCTGGGCGTCTTTCTCGCGATCCGGCGCCAGCGCTTCGATCGTATCCTGACCGTGGTCCAGCGCGAACGCGTCCGCGACCAGCGGGTAGCCGCGCGCGAGGCGGAGCGGGCACGTCGCCAGCAGCCCGAGCCGCTGTGGAAAGGCGCGCTGCTGCTCGTCTTCGTCGCGATCGAGCTTGTGCTGCTGTTCGGCGGCATCCTGCTCGGCGTCGGCATCGCGCAGAAGATCGCAGGCCAGACCTCCGCGGATGCGAGCTTCGGCGTCTTCATACTCGGCTTCATCCCGGGCCTGGCATTTGGCGGCCTGCTCTTCTGGCCGCTGGAGCGCCTGTGCAAACGCTGGACCGGCTATTCCGCGGTCCACGCCTTCGACTGGATCCCGCCGAGCTGGTGAAGGCTCGCCCTCTGGGACGCGTGCCGCGCGCGCCTAGGCGTTGCGTGCTTGGGGTGCGCGGCTAAAGGTGCCGCGAACACCACAGGAAAGGCGCAGCTTTGGACGACCACGCGATGCTGCCCGACAAGACGTTCGCCAGCCGCGTCGACTGGAACCTGCTGCGCACCTTCGTCGAGATCGTCCGCGCGGGCGGCATCGGCGCGGCGGCGCGCAAGCTCAACAAGCAGCAACCGAGCATCAGCGCCGCGCTCAAGCGGCTCGAGGACCAGGTCGGGGTCCAGCTGCTCAACCGCTCCTCGACGGGCGTCGAGATGACCGCCGCGGGCACCGCGCTGCTCGGCCTGTGCGAGGACATGCTCGAGGCGGCGCGGATGGTGCCGCACCAGATCGCGCAGGCGACCAAGCGGATCGAGGGCGTCGTCCGCATCCAGCTCATCTCCGCGGTCACGTCGCGCGAGTTCGACGACGCGATTGCGAGCTTCCACCGCCGCAATCCCAACATCCACATCGAGATCCGCGTCTCGCCATGGCGCGCGGTGCTCGACGCGCTCGAACATGGCGAGGCCGAGATCGGGGTCGGCTATGACAGCAACGTCCGCGGCGGGCTGGTCTACGAACCGCTCTTCGTCGAGCGCCAGCAGGTCTATTGTTCGCGCAGCCACCCGCTGTTCGGGCACCGCGTCGCGCGTCTGGGCGAATTGAAGGACGAGGGCTTCGTCCTGACCGGCGACGACGAACTCGACACGATCACCCGACTGCGCCGCCGCTATCATCTCGGGACGAAGGTCAACGGGCTCGCCGAGGATATCAATGAGGCGAGCCGGCTGATCGCGCTGGGCGTAGGCATCGGCTTCCTGCCGGTACTCTCCGCGGCGGACGCCGTCGCGAAGGGACGCCTGTGGCCCCTGCTCCATGCGGATGCGGAGCCGTCCTACGACATCTTCCTGCTCGCCCGCGCCGAACCCTCGCGGGACACCGCGACCCAGTTGTTCCTCGACGAAGTGCTCCGCCGCCACCGTGCACAGAGCAAGGCATAGATTTTACCTATGCCTTGCATCACCATTTTACGCCTTCATCAATGACGCAGTGCGGGGCACCGTTCGGGCAAGGGGTTCTGCCCCGGTAATCGGCTTGATCCGGTCCGACACCGCGCTTTCCGGCGCAGTCGATTGGCCGATCGCAACGAAGGGGACACGGAATGCGGGGTCGACCGTGGCTCACCAGCATCGGCGCGGTAGCCGTCTTGCTGTCGCTCAACGCCTGCGGCAGCAAGCCGGCGGGGTCCGCCAACGCGGACGCCGGCACCGCCAGGACGGAGTTCAAGATCGGTTGGTCGATCTATACGGGCTGGATGCCTTGGGCCTATGCCCAGCAGACCGGCATCGTGAAGAAATGGGCCGACAAATACGGAATCGATATCCGCCTGGTCCAGGTCAACGACTATGTGGAGTCGGTGAACCAGTACGCCGCGGGCAAGCTGGACGGCGTCGTCGCCACGACGATGGACGCGCTGACCATCCCGGCGGCGGGCGGCAAGGACACCACGGTCCTGCTGATCGGCGACTATTCGAACGGCAATGACGGCGTCGTGCTCAAGAACGGCCGGACGATGGCCGACATCAAGGGTCGCTCGGTCAAGCTCGTCGAGCTGTCGGTGTCGCACTTCCTGCTCGCGCGCGGGCTCGAGCAGAGCGGGATGACGCTCGCCGACGTGAAGACGGTGAACACCGGCGACGCCGATATCGTCGGCGCATTCGCCTCGCCCGGCGTCAACGCGGTGGCGACCTGGAACCCCCAGCTCGCGACGATCCGCGCCGAGCCCGGGGCTACGCAGGTGTTCGACAGTTCGAAGATCCCCAACGAGATCCTCGACACGATGAACGTCAGCACCGAGACGCTGAAGGCCAATCCGAACCTCGGCAAGGCGCTCGCCGGCATCTGGTACGAGACGATGGCGATCATCGCGCGCGACGACTCCGCGGGCAAGGCCGCGCGCGCCGCGATGGCCAAGGCGGCGGGCACGACCCCGGCCAGTTTCGACGACCAGCTCAAGACGACGCATCTCTACGCCACCGCGAAGGATGCCGTCGCCTATGCCGAGAATCCGGACCTGATCACGGTTACCGACCGCGTCCGCCGCTTCAGCTTCGCGCACGGCCTGTTCGGACCCGGCGCCAAGTCGGTCGACGCGATCGGCATCAGCTTCGCCGGCGGCAAGGCGCTCGGCGACCAGAAGAACGTGAAGCTGCGGTTCGACCCGAGCTACATGAAGATGGCAGCGGACGGGAAGCTCTAGCCTCGCGCGGACGAGGACGAGGGAACGACGTCGGACCACCGGTTCCGACGAATGGCGCGGCGTGCCTGCGGGCCGCCCAACTTGGGACGAAGATGAACCTGCTGCCGATCCATACTGATACAGGACCAGCGCGGTGACGCGGCTGGTCGATATCCGGCTCCAGCGCGGCACGAGGCTGTTGCTGGGTGCGCTGCCGATCGTCGTGCTGCTGCTCGTCTACCTGCTCGCGTCCGAAGCGCGCCATCTCGAGAACCCGGCCGACAAGGTGCTGCCGACCTTCTCGGCGATGGCCGACGCGATCCGCGCGTTCACGACGGATCGCGATCCGAACACCGACCAGATCATCCTTGTCGCCGATACGCTCGCGAGCCTCTATCGCCTCGGCATCGGGCTTGCGATCGCGACCGTGACCGCGCTGGTGCTCGGGCTCCTGCTCGGTGTCATGCCGCTCGCCCGTGCGATCCTCGGGCCGACCATCGCGGTGATCGCCGTCATCCCGCCCGTCGCGGTACTGCCGATCCTGTTCATCGTGCTGGGCCTCGACGAGGCGTCCAAGATCGCGCTGATCGCGATCGGCATCGCGCCGTTCATGACGCGCGACCTGACCAACTTCGTCGCCGGCCTCCCCGCCGAGCAGTTCACCAAGGCGCAAACGCTGGGCGCGAACAGCTGGCAGATGACGATCCGCGTCGCGCTGCCCCAGCTGTTGCCCCGGCTGATCGAGGCGCTGCGGCTCTCGATGGGCCCCGCCTGGGTGTTCCTGATCACCGCGGAGGCGGTCGCGTCCGATGTCGGGCTCGGCTACCGCATCTTCCTGGTCCGCCGCTATTTCGCGATGGACATCATCCTCCCCTACGTCGCGTGGATCTCGCTGCTCGCGATCACGGCGGATGCGCTGCTGCTGTGGATCAGCCGGCGCGGCTTCCCCTGGGCGCACGGGGCCGGCCGATGACCCCGCTTCTCGAACTCCGCAACGTGTGGGTCGAATATGGCGAGAAGATCGTGCTCGAGCGCGTCTCGCTGTCGATCGCCGAGCGCAGCTTCGTCGCGGTGGTCGGTCCGTCGGGCGCGGGCAAGAGCACCTTCCTCCGCCTGATCCTCGGCCAGGAGGCGCCGACGCGCGGCCAGTTGCTGCTCGACGGCGTACCGATGCGCGCCGCCTGCGGCCCCGATCGCGGCGTCGTGTTCCAGCGTTACTCGGTGTTCCCGCACCTCACCGCACTCCGCAACGTGATGTTCGGGATCGAATGTGCGCAGGCGCCGTTCGCCGCCCGGCTGTTCGGTGCGCAGCGGCGCGCGGCGCGCGACACCGCGATCGAGATGCTGACCGCGGTCGGGCTCGAACACAGCCTCGACGTCTACCCCGCGCAGATGTCGGGTGGGATGCAGCAACGGCTCGCGATCGCGCAGGCGCTGGTCAAACATCCGCGCATCCTGTTGCTCGACGAGCCGTTCGGCGCGCTCGACCCCGGTATCCGCCTCGACATGCACGCGCTCATCACCCGGCTATGGGCCGAACACGGGCTGACCATCGTCATGGTGACGCACGACATCGGCGAGGCGTTCAAGCTCGGCACGCGCGTGCTCGCCTTCGACAAGCGCCGCACCGATCCGCACGCGCCGCACCGGTTCGGCGCGGCGGTCACCTACGACCTGCCGCTCGACCGCAAGACCGCGACACCCTCCGCCGAAGCCCCCTCTGCCGAGGCGCTCGCCGACCTTCTACAGAAAGATCTCGCATGACCACCAGCACCGCCGATCCGTTCGGCGCCCGCGACCACGCCCGCGCGATGACGGGCACCCGGGTCGAGGCGATGCCCACCCTCCCCGCCGCCGCATCCGACGCGCCCGGCGACATCGTCTGGGAAGAGACGATCGCGCCCGCCGGCTATGCCTCGCGCCGCATCGCGCGCGGCACGCGGCTGCGGCTCGTCGATCTCGCGGGCGACGCCTGCGCGTCGATGCTGGTCTTCAACGCCGAGACGCCGACCGAGCGGCTGAACGTCGCCGACACGCTCAAGGTGCAGTGGAACGGCTATCTCGGCGCCGGCCGGCTGCTGCTGTCCGACATGGGCCGCGTGATGATGACGATCCTCGAGGACGATGCCGGCACGCACGACGCGTTCTGCGGCGCGTCCAACGAAGCATCGAACACGCGGCTCTATGGCAGCGGCAAGAATTACGGCCCCCAGCCCAACGCGCGCGATCGCTTCATGCTCGGTGTCGCCAAGCACGGGCTCGGCCGCAAGGACGTCCACCCGTGCGTCAACTGGTTCAAGGGCGTCCGCATCGCCGAGGACGGATCGACCGATCCCCAGATCGGCCCCTTCGCGCCCGGCCGCACGCTGCTGCTGCGTGCCGAGATGGAGCTGATCGTCGTGATCGCCAACTGCCCGCACGTGCTCGACGCGCGGCCCGCCTTCACCGTCACGCCGTTGCGCGCGACTGCGTGGCGCGGCGCACCGGCATCGGAAGACGACGCGATCCGCACCGCGACGCCGGAGGGCCTGCGCGCCTTCCTCAACACCGAAGATCTGTATGCGCGCTGAAGAGATGACCGATATGACGCTTCCCGGCACCATCCGCCACGACGAGACCGTTCCCGCCCGCTCGCCGTGGATGCACCGCATCGCCGCGGGCGAAACCCTGCGCATCATCGACCTCGAGGGCAACCAGGCGGTCGACTTCCTGCTCTACGCCGCCGCCGACGATTCCGAGCGCTACAGCGCGCAGGACACGATCGCCGCGCAGGCCAACCTGTTCCTGCGGACGGGCGCGGTGCTGCTATCGAACGAAGGCCGGCCGATGATGACGATCACCGGCACCAACGTCGCCTATCACGACACGATCGGCGGCGCGTGCTCGTGCGAGTCCAACACGCTCCGCTACGGCCATCACACCAAGTCGCAGCATAGCTGCGTCGACAATTTCCTCGACGCCAACGTCCGCGCCGGCCGCGGCAAGCGCGACATGGTGTCGAACATCAACTTCTTCATGAACGTGCCGGTCGAAGCCGACGGGACGCTCGGCATCGTCGACGGCATTTCCGCGCCCGGCCTGACCGTCGATCTGCGCGCCGAGATGGACGTGATCGTCGTCGTCTCGAACTGCCCGCAGATCAACAACCCGTGCAACGGCTTTAACCCGACCCCCGTCCGCATGCTGGTGGCATCGTGATGTTCACGAAAGTCCTGATCGCCAACCGCGGCGCGATCGCCTGCCGCATCATCCGCACGCTGAAGGCGATGGGCGTCGGTTCGGTCGCGGTATTCAGCGACGCCGACGCGGGCTCCGCGCATGTCGCGCAGGCCGACGAGGCTGTCCGCATCGGCCCCGCCCCCGCAGCGGAAAGCTATCTGAACGTCGACGCGATCCTCGCTGCCGCCGAGGCGACCGGCGCGCAGGCAATCCACCCGGGCTATGGTTTCCTATCCGAGAACACCGCCTTCGCAGAGGCGTGCGCCGCGCGCGGTATCGCCTTCATCGGCCCGACCCCCGACAATATCCGCGCGTTCGGCCTGAAGCACACCGCGCGCGATCTCGCTGCCGCTCAGGGCGTGCCGCTCGCCCCCGGCACCGACCTGCTCCGCGACGAGGCCGCGGCGGTCGAGGCGGCGGCCGGGATCGGCTATCCCGTGATCCTCAAGGCGACCGCCGGCGGCGGCGGCATCGGCATGAAGGTGTGCGCCGACGAGGCCGACATCCGCGAGGGCTTCGCCACCGTCGCGCGGCTCGGTGCAGGCAATTTCGGCGACGGCGGCGTGTTCCTCGAACGCTATGTCGCGCGCGCTCGCCATATCGAGGTGCAGGTGTTCGGCGACGGCGCTGGCCATGTCGTCGCGCTCGGCGAACGCGATTGCTCGCTCCAGCGGCGCAACCAGAAGGTGGTGGAAGAAACTCCCGCCCCCCTGCTCCCCGCCGCCACGCGCCAGGCGCTGATCAACGCCGCCGTCCGCCTCACCAGCGCCGCGCACTATCTGTCGGCGGGGACCGTCGAGTTCCTCTACGATTCCGAACGCGACGATTTCTTCTTCCTCGAAGTGAACACCCGGCTGCAGGTCGAACACGGCATTACGGAGCAGGTGACCGGCGTCGACCTGGTCGAATGGATGGTCCGCGGCGCGGCGGGCGACTTCGCCTTCCTCGACGGCTTCGAGGCGAAGCCCGAAGGCGCGTCGATCCAGGTCCGCCTCTATGCCGAGGATCCCGCGCAGGATTATCGCCCGAGCTCGGGCCGCCTTGTCGGCGTGTCCTTCCCGCAAGGCCCGCGCGTCGACAGCTGGATCGCTGCCGGCACCGAAGTCTCCGCCTGGTACGACCCGATGCTCGCCAAGCTGATCGTCACCGCCCCCACCCGCGAAGCGGCGGTGGCGGCGATCCAGGACGCCCTGGACCACACCACGATTGCCGGGATCGAGACCAACCTCGACTGGCTGCGCACCGTGGTTCGCTCGGACGTCTTCACCAGCGGCGCGGTGTCGACGCGCGCGCTCGCTGATATCGCCTACACGCCGCGGACGATCCGCGTGCTCGCTGGCGGCGCCTCGACCACGGTACAGGATTATCCCGGTCGCCTCGGTCTCTGGGACGTCGGCGTGCCGCCCTCGGGGCCGATGGACGCGCTCGCATTCCGCCTCGGCAACCGACTGCTCGGTAACGACGAGGACGCCGCGGGGCTCGAGATCACCGCCGCCGGCCCGACCCTGTTCTTCAACGTCGCCACGCGCCTCTGCCTGACGGGTGCCGATTTCGGCGCGACGCTCGATGGCAAGTCGGTGAACAGCTACGCGCCCGTCGACATAGCCGCCGGCCAGACGCTCAAGATCGGCCGCGTCACCGGAGGCGGCATGCGCGGCTATATCGCGGTCGCGGGCGGGCTCGACGTGCCTTTGTTCCTCGGCAGCCGCAGCGCGTTCACATTGGGCGAGTTCGGCGGTCATGCCGGGCGCGCGGTGATGACCGGCGACACGCTGCACCTTTCGCGCATCGACCCCGCATCGGCGCCGACCGCGGCACTCGCGCCGGCCGACCAGCCCGCGATCAGCCGCGACTGGACGCTCGCCGTGCTCTACGGCCCGCACGGGGCGCCCGATTTCTTCACGCCCGACGACATCGCCATGCTGCGTGAGACCGCGTGGAAGGTGCATTACAACTCGAACCGCACCGGCGTCCGCCTGCTCGGTCCCAAGCCGCAATGGGCGCGACAGGACGGCGGCGAGGCGGGGCTCCACCCGTCGAACATCCACGACAACGCCTATGCGATCGGCGCGGTCGATTTCACCGGCGACATGCCGATCATCCTCGGCCCCGACGGCCCCTCGCTCGGCGGCTTCGTCTGCCCGTTCGTCGTGGCGCAGGCGGATTTGTGGAAGGTCGGCCAGTTCGCCCCGGGCGACACCGTCCGCTTCGCACCGATCGACAACGCGACCGCGGTCGCCGCGGAGCAGGCCCAGGACCGCCTCGTCGCGACGCTGGCAGGCGCGCCCGTCGCCAAAGCCCCCGACCATCTCGGCTCGCCGATCCTGCGCGCGATCGACGCGCAGGGCGTGCGTCCCGCCGTCACCTACCGCCAGCAGGGCGACCGCAACCTGCTCGTCGAATACGGCCCGATCATGCTCGACCTCGAGCTGCGGTTGCGCGTCCATGCCCTGATGCTCGAGATCGACACGATGGGCCTGCCGGGCATCATCGACGTCACGCCGGGCATCCGCTCGCTGCAGATACACTACGACAGCCGCCAGCTGAGCCAGGCCGCACTGCTCGACGCACTTACCGATGCCGAGGAACGGCTCGGAGGCCTCGACGATTTCGAGATTCCATCTCGCGTCGTCCATCTGCCGCTGTCGTGGAAAGACCCCGCGATCTACCAGACGATCGACAAATACATCGAGTCGGTGCGCGACGACGCGCCCTGGTGCCCCGATAACATCGAATTCATCCGCCGCGTGAACGGCCTCGACAGCATCGACGACGTCCAGCGGATCGTGTTCGATGCCGAGTATCTCGTGATGGGCCTCGGCGACGTCTATCTCGGCGCGCCGGTGGCGACGCCGATCGATCCGCGCCACCGGCTCGTCACCACCAAATACAATCCCGCACGCACCTGGACCCCGCCCAACGTCGTCGGGATCGGCGGCGCCTATATGTGCATCTATGGCATGGAGGGCCCTGGCGGGTACCAGCTGTTCGGCCGCACCATCCAGGTGTGGAACGCCTGGCGCCAGACCGACGCGTTCCGCGACGGCAAGCCGTGGCTGCTGCGCTTCTTCGACCGGATCCGCTTCTTCCCGGTCAGCCATGACGAGTTGACCGAATGGCGGCGCGACTTCCCGCTCGGCAGGCGGGCGATCCGCATCGAGGAGGAGGTGTTCCGCCTCTCCGAATACCGCGCCTTCCTTGCCGAGAACGCGCCGTCGATCACGGCCTTCCAGACGCAGCGCCAGGCCGCGTTCGACGAGGAGCGCGCCGACTGGGAGCGCAACGGCGAGTTCGACCGGGTCGCCGCGCTGACCGAAGACGCGAGCGCCGGCGCCGCGGTCGCGGAGATCGACCTGCCCGACAAGTGCGAACTCGTCGAAGCCCCCTTCGGCGGCAGCCTGTGGAAGCTGCTCGTCGCCGAGGGCGCGAGCGTCACCGCAGGCGAGACGATCGCGGTGATCGAGGCCATGAAGATGGAATCGCCCGTGACCAGCCCGGTCACCGGCACCGTGCGCCGCATCTACGTGCAGGAAAAACAGCCGCTGGCGCCGGGCGGCGCTATGCTGGCGGTGGAGGTGGCATGACGGACCTGTTCGAAGCCGGCGCAATCGCCGCTGCCGTCTCGGCCGAGCGCACCGATGCGGTGACCATCGCCCGCGAAGCGCTGGCGCGGATCGAGGCCTATGCAGCGATCCAGCCGGCGGTGTGGATCACCCGCATCGCCGACGCCGACGTGATCGCGTCCGCGCGGGCCGTCGACGCACGGGTCGCGGCGGGCGAAGTCCTGCCGCTCGCGGGCGTGCCGTTCGCGATCAAGGACAATATCGACCTTGCCGGCGTACCGACCACGGCCGCCTGTCCCGACTTTGCCTATATCCCGGTCGCATCGGCGGAAGTGGTCGAACGCCTTATTGCGGCCGGCGCGATTCCGATGGGCAAGACCAATCTCGACCAGTTCGCGACCGGGCTCAACGGCACGCGTAGCCCCTATGGCGCGCCCGCCTGCGTGTTCAACCGTGCCTATGTCAGCGGCGGATCGAGCTCGGGCTCGGCGGTCGCGGTCGCAGCGGGACTCGTCGCGTTCGCGCTCGGCACCGATACCGCAGGATCGGGCCGCGTCCCCGCCGCGTTCAACGGGCTGGTGGGCATGAAGCCTACCAAGGGCCGCTGGAGCACCACCGGCCTCGTCCCCGCCTGCCGCACGCTCGATTGCATCACCGTGCTCGCGCACAGCACTGCCGATGCGCGCGCGGTCGACGCGGCGGTCGCCGGCTTCGACGCCGCCGATCCTTACTCCCGTCCCCGGGAGGACCGCCCCGTCACCCCGCGCCGGATCGGCGTGCCCCGTCCCGACCAGCGCCTCTTCCTCGGCGATGCCGCCGCCGAACACCTGTACGAGCAGGCACTGGCGACGTTCGCAGCCGATGGCGCCGAACTGGTCGACATCGACATGACGCCGCTGCGCGAGACCGCGATGCTGCTCTACGGTGGCCCCTGGGTCGCCGAGCGGACCGCCGCCGCGCGACCGCTGCTCGACGACCATCCCGAAGCGATCGACCCGGTGGTCTGCGCGATCCTGGAGGACGGCCGCTCGGTCAGCGGCATGGAGGTGTTCGAGGGCCAGTACCGCCTCGCCGCGCTGCAGCGCATCGCCGACGCGATGTGGCAGGACATCGACCTGCTCGCGCTGCCGACCACGCCGACGATCTACCGCATCGCCGAGATGCGCGCCGCGCCGATCGCGCTGAACAGCAATCTCGGCCTCTATACCAATTTCGTGAACCTGCTCGACATGGCCGCGCTGGCGCTCCCCGCCGGGTGGCGCGACAACCGCACCGGCTTCGGCATCACGCTGATCGCGCCCGCCTGGACCGACCGCGCGCTGCTCGACGCGGGCGAAGCCTATCTCGCGGCGGCCGACCTTCCCCCTCCCCCGCCCCTGACCACCGAGGATCTCATGGAAACCGTAAAGCTCGCCGTCGTCGGTGCCCATCTCGACGGCATGCCGCTGCATTGGCAGCTTACCTCGCGGGGTGCGCGTCTCGTTGCCAGCACCACCACCGCACCGACCTACAGGCTCTACGCGATCGCCAATTCTACGCCCCCCAAGCCCGCGCTGATCCACGACGCCGGCGGTGCGGCAATCGCGGTCGAGGTCTATGAACTCGACGTCGCCGCATTCGGCAGCTTCGTGGTCGAGGTGCCGGCACCGCTGGCGATCGGCTCGGTCACGCTTGCGGACGGCTCGACCGTGAAGGGCTTCGTCGCCGAACCCCGCGCGATCGAGGGCGCGGCCGACATCACCGCACTCGGCGGCTGGCGCGCCTATATCGAGACGCTGTCTCGCCCGGGGGGCTCATGACCCCGGACGAGCCCCCCCCAGCACCGACGATCGCCGACCTGCAGCGCGCCAAGGCCAGTGCCGAAGCCGCGAACGAGGCGAAGACGCGCTATCTCGTGGCGGTCAGCCACGAGATCCGCTCGCCGCTGAACGTCATCTACGGCTATGCGCAGCTGCTCGAGCGCGACGACGCGATGTCGGGCGCGGAGGCGGGCACGATCATCCGCCGCTCGGCCGAACACGTCACCAATCTCGTCGAGGGCCTGCTCGAAATCTCGCGGATCGAGAGCGGCGTGATGACGATCCGCTCGGACATCGTCGACATCCGCAGCCTGCTCGACCAGGTCGTCGACATGTTCCGCGCGCAGGCCGCTGCCAAGGGCCTCGACCTGACGCTCGTGGTTGCCGACCGGCTGCCCGACCAAGTCAAGGCGGACGAGAAAAGGCTGCGCCAGATCCTGATCAACCTCGTCTCGAACGCGATCAAATATACGCAGACCGGTGGCGTCACGCTGTCGGTTCGCTACCGCAGCCAGGTCGCCGACATCGCGGTCAGCGATACGGGGATCGGTATCGCGCCCGACGATCTCGAACGCGTGTTCGCCCCGTTCGATCGCGGCAGCTCGGCCGAGGCGCAATTGCAGCCCGGCATCGGGCTGGGGCTGGCGATCACCCGCGTGCTCGCCAACGTGCTGGGCGGTGACCTCGGCGTGACCAGTACGCCGGGCGTCGGCAGCGTCTTCCGCTTCCGCGTCATGCTCCCCACGCCAGCGTCCGTGCCGCGCGCGGTCACCCCCGGCGCGCGCATCACCGGCTATCAGGGCCCGCGCCGTCACGTGCTGGTGATCGACGACGACCCAGCGCAGCGCGCCATCCTGCACGCGTTGCTCGGCGGCCTCGGCTTCGTCGTGCATGTCGCGGCGAACGGGGCGGAGGGCATCGCGCTGGCGGCGCGAATCCAGGCCGATATCGTGCTCCTCGACATCCAGATGCCCGGTCTCGACGGATGGGCGGTCGCCGCGCGACTGCGCGAAGCCCATGGATCGTCGCTGCGGATCGTCATGGTCTCCGCCGACGCGCATGAATTCCGCGCGGGCGGCGACGGCCGCAGCAACCACGACGCGTTCGTCACCAAGCCGGTCGAACTCGACGCGCTCGTCGCGCTGATCGGCGCGCAGCTCGACCTGCGCTGGGCCGATACCGGCGTCGCCGCCTCGCCGGAGCCGGTGCCCCTGCCCGCCGCCATGCCCCTGCCAGCCGCGGCCGGTCCGTTCCTCGACCGGTTGCGCGATTGCGCCAGGGCGGGGCATGTGCGCGGGATGCAGAGCGCCATCGATGATCTCGACCAGGCGTTGCCGACCGCCGCGCCGCTGGTCGCGCTGCTCCGGCGCCAGCTGGACGATTTCGACCTCCGCTCGCTGCAGAAGACCATCGACCATGTCACGCACTGAGCCCCCCGAACCGCCCCGGCCGGTCATCCTGGTCGTCGACGACACGCCCGACGCGCTGCGCTTCCTGACCAGCACGCTCGAACAGGCCGGGATGACCGTGCTGATCGCGATCGACGGGCTCACCGCGCTCGACCTCCTCAAGCACACGATCCCCGACATGATCCTGATGGACGCCGTCATGCCCAATCTCGACGGGTTCGGCGCGACCGAGCGGATCAAGGCCGATCCCGCCTTCCAGCATCTGCCGATCATCTTCATGACCGGGCTGACCGATACCGAGCACGTCGTCCGCGGGCTCGATGCCGGTGCAATCGATTTCGTCAGCAAGCCGATCGTGATCGACGAACTGCTCGCGCGGATCCGCGTCCACCTTGCTACCGCGCGCATCGCGCACGGCAGCCAGATGGCGCTCGACATGAGCGGTCGGCCGGCGCTGGCGGTCGACAGCGCGGGCGAGCCACGCTGGCTGACACCGGCCGCGAGCGAGATGCTCGAGCGGCTGTTCCCCAGTCGCCCGTCCGCGCCGGGCCGGCTGCCGGAACCTCTGCGGTCGAGCATCCGCCGCCTGCAGGCGACCCGACCGGCGCCGGGCGCGCGCCTGACGATGGAGACCGACGAAGGCACGCTGGAAGCCGGATTCCTGCGCTGCACGGGGTCCGACCAATGGGTCTTCCGCCTGTCCGAACGGCACGAGGGCAAGGAAAAGCGCCTGCTGGCGGTGCAGCACGGGCTGACCTCGCGCGAATCCGAAGTGCTGCTGTGGATCAGCCGCGGCAAGCAGAACCGCGAAGTCAGCGAGATCCTGCAGATCAGCCCGCGCACCGTGAACAAGCATCTCGAACAGATTTTCGAGAAGATGGGCGTCGAGAACCGCGCGTCCGCCACGGCGATGGCGGTGACGACCCTGGCGCGGTGAGCCGTGACGCGATCCAGGCCGCTCGCGATTATCAACGCGGCTTCGGGGCAACCGGATAGACGATGAAATCCCGGTGGCGATCGATCGCCGGGGCCGACCGCGCTGCCGCCTGCAACGCCGCGATCGCCGAGACGGGAAGCGCCAGGGGGTGCTCCGCGGGATGCGTCGACGCCCGCATCGGATAATCCTGCCCGGGCGTATTCGTCATCTCGATATGCGCGCCGAGCAGCGCCCGGACCGGATGCGTCGCCACGAACGCCGCAAGCCGGTCGACGCTCGCGCGGAACGCGGCGAAGCGGTCGGTCGGCACATACAGCCGCCCCGGATACAGCATGTCGCCCGAGAAGATCAGCCGGGTCCGCGCGTCATAGACCATGATGTGCGCGGGCTCGTGCCCCGGCGTCGGTACGATATCGACCACGCGGCCGCCGAGATCGTAATGGCCGATCCCGTCGGGCCAGCGCGCGATGCCGAAGAAGGCGGCAACCTGTTCCGGCATCAGCCCGACGATCTCGGTATCCGGCCGGTCGCGGAACTCGTCGTCGCCGCCATGATGATCGCCGTGCCCATGCGAATGCGCGACGATCAGCCGGGCGGGACGGTTGCCGTGGCGCCCGCGCCATTCGGCGACCAGCCGGTCGACCGTCGGCCGGATCCGCAGCCCGCCGGCACCGCTGTCGATCAGCAGCGCGCGCTCGCGCCCGAACAGCAGGTACAGGAACGGCGCCTCGAAATTCGTCTTTACCGACTGCCGGATGACGACGGTGTCGGCATCGATCCGCTGGACCTGCGTCTCTGGTTCGGCCGGGCGCGTGCCGTCGATCCATGGCGCAAAGCGCGGCCCGACGGCGCCCGACGTCGCACCCACGACGGACAGCGCGGCGACCCCCAGCGCGGCGGATCGGCAAAGCGCGACGGCGCGGCGCGGGACGGTTGGGGTCATGCGGCGAGGTTTAGCCGCGATGGCGCACGCCGACATACGCCGTTTGACGCACGCACCTGAAAAAGGCCGGGAATATCGTCCGCTTACGTCAAACAACCCATGTCGGTCCGGCGGCAAAGCCCACACTCTGCCCCCAGGCGAACGGCGTCGACATGACGCGCCACCACACACGCCGGAAGCGACGCGCTTCACCGCAAAAGGGCTTTTGAATGGTACCAGGTTTCTATCGCGCAGGCTTATTGTGCGCGACCGCCCTCATGGGCGTCACGGGTGCCCCCGCTCTGGCACAGGACGCTCCGCAGGACAGCAGCAGCAGCAGCGACACCAACGAGATCATCGTCACGGGCAGCCGCCGCACCACGACGCTGCAGGACGCGCCGATGAACATCAGCGCGGTCTCCGCCGCGACGATCGAATCACAGCGCCTAGACGACATCCGCTCGCTCGCCTCGTTCACCCCCGGCGTCACCGTCGCCGACACCGGCCCGGCGTCGACCGGCGGCATCATCCTGCGCGGCATCGCCTCGGGCGATACCAGCGTATTCGGCGCCAACAGCGGCAATTCGGTCGGCGTCTATCTGGGCGAGGTCCCGCTCTACCTCGATTTCAAGCTCATCGACGTCGAACGCGTCGAGGTGCTGCAAGGGCCGCAGGGCACGCTGTATGGCCTCGGCACGCTCGCCGGCGCGGTGCGCTACATCCCCAACCGGCCCGATACGAACAACTTCACCGTCGACGTCCACGGCCGCGGCTATGCGCAGTCGCATTCGGACGAGTTCGGCGGCGTCGGCGACGTCGCGGTCAACGTGCCGATCATCAAGGACCATGTCGCGTTCCGCACCTCGACCGGCTATTACGACAATGCCGGCTTCATCGATTACAACTACCTGCTGCAGCGGCCCGGCGTCTCGAACCCGCAGCCCGGCCGCGCGACCGCAACGTCGACCGGGTCGCTCGGCACGACCGACGACTACGCCGCGAACTTCAGGCGCCGCGAGGACGTCAACTACGAACACACCTTCACCACGCGCAACCAGCTGCTGCTCGAGGTCAATCCCGCCATCAAGGCGTATCTGACCTACGCGCACCAGACCACCAAGACCGGCGGTCGCCAGGCCAATGGCTCGGGCGTGCTCGGCACCGGGAAGTACGAGGCGCCGTTCCGCTATCTCGAGCCCGTCGACCGCAGCGCCGACCTGTTCTCCGCCGAATTCAACATCGGCCTGGGCAACATCGCGCAGCTCGTCAGCACCACCGCCTATACAAAGCAGCATATCGAGAGCGTCGACGACAACACCGACCTGCTGCTCGATCTCGATTACGGCTACGAGGCGTTCCCCGCCTTCTCGTCCTACGCGAACAACGAGCGCCGCTATAAGCAGTTCAACCAGGAGGTCCGCCTGGTCTCGACGCATGGCGGCCCGGTCAGCTGGGTGGTCGGCGGGTTCTACAACCGGCTGAAATACGCCAGCGACCGGCTCGAATACACGCCGGGCTTTTCCAATTTCGCGGGGCTCGGGCGGACCGACGACCTCGAATACATCTCGAAGCTCAACAGCAAGACCGTCGAGAAGGCGCTCTATGGCGAGGCCTCGCTCCACCTGACCGATCAATGGCAGGTGACCGGCGGCATCCGCTATTTCAAATATGACGCGACCGTCGTCGGGGGGTCGGCTCTCCCGCTGATCGGCGTCGGCATCGGCGCCTATCCGTCGACGACGATCAACGCGAACCGGTTCAAGCCTGGCTCGACCGGCAAGGACGGCATCGTCTGGAAGGCGAACACCTCGTACAAGTTCAGCGACGACCTGCTCGCCTATTTCACCTATTCGACCGGCTACCGCGTCGGCGGCGCGAACCAGGTCATCGCCTGCACCCAGGCGGACCTCGATCGCGCGGCATCGGGTGGCCAGGTGCTGTGCGCGCTGCCCAACGAGCTGTTCTACGGTCCCGACCGGACCCGCAATCTCGAACTCGGCGTGCGCGCCAGCCTGTTCGACAAACGACTCCAGCTCACCGTCGACGGCTACCGCGTCAAATGGTCGGGCGTGCAGGTGCCGAGCCAGACGCTCAACGGAGCGATCGGCATCACCGTCAACGGTGCCGAGGCGGTGTCGCAGGGCTTCGATTTCCAGGGCACGCTCAAGATCACGCCCAAGCTCTCGCTGATCGGCACCTATTCCTATGTCGATGCGCATCTGACCCGCGATGCCGCCGGGCTCGTCGTCAGCCAGGGCGTTCGCGACGATGCCTTCGACGGCGACCGGCTGCCGGGGTCGGCCAAGAATTCGGGCAGCGCGCAGCTGATCTACACGCAGCCGCTCGGCGACGGGCGCAAGGTCCAGGCGACGGTCGCGAGCGTCTATCGCGGCAACATCTATTCGCGCGTCGGCCTGCGCGGCAATGGCGAGGCGATCCCGCACTACACGACGCAGAGCGCCTCGCTGAACTACATCACCCGCCAGTTCGAGGTCGGCGTGTTCGCCGACAACATCTTCGACAAATATGCGGTGACCGCGATCAGCAACGATCGCTCATCGTACAACCAGGTGCGCAGCGACGTCGTCGAACGCTATTATTCGCGCGGCGTGCTGACGCCGCGTCGCGTCGGCGTCGAGTTCCGCCTCCACTATTGAGCGGAGCGGCGGCGGAACGCGGTCGAGGCCGCCCCCGCCCCCGCCGCCGCAACCGCCCCTCCCCGTCCCGCAATCCCATCATCCACCACGCGGCATTGCCGCGCCGCCGCCGCGGGCAACCGCGGGGCCCCTTACCGAAGGTCCATCATGTCAAAGTTGATCGTAACGACGCTCGAAGGCGAAATCCGCGAACTGCTCGCCGCCAGCGGCCTCTCGGTGATGGAGATCATCCGCGATGCAGGGATCGACGAGCTGCGCGCGCTGTGCGGCGGCTGCCTGTCCTGCGCGACCTGCCATGTGATCGTCGACCCGGCCGATCTCGACCGCCTCGCGCCGATGAGCGACGAGGAAGCCGAGCTGCTCGCGGACCTGTCGACGCGCACGCCGACGTCGCGCCTGTCCTGCCAGATCCCCTTCGACGAGACGCTGGACAGCCTGCGCGTCGCCGTCGCCGACGCGGCGTGAGATCCCCTGCAGGCGGTCCCACGCCGCCTGCCGTCAGCGCGCCTTCACGAACTTGAGCGTCAGGCGATCGCTTTCGCCGATCGCAGCATATTTGGCGCGGTCGACGTCCTTCAACCGATAGGTCGGCGGTAACGTCCACACGCCCTCGGGATGATCATGCGTATCCTTCGGGTTCGCGTTGATCTCGGACTCGCCCGCCAGCCGGAAGCCGGCATTCTGCGCAAGCCGGATGATCGTCGAGCGCTTGAGGTAGCCGCTCGACTTCTCGCGCGCGGTATCCATCGCCTCGGGCAGCCGGTGGTCGACCACGCCCAGCACGCCGCCCGGCTTCAGCATGTCGTGGAAGGCCTTGAACACGCGCGCGGCGACGGCCGGATCATCCTGCATCAGCAGATTGTGGACGTTGCGGAACGTCACCACGACGTCCGCGGTCCCGGCGGGCATCGTCGAGACGCCGGTCTTGAAGTCGATGGTCTGGAGCTGCGTCGCGCCATATTGGGCGGTCTTGCCCGCCAGCGTCGTACGCAGCCGCTCGGCCTGCGACGTCGGCACGAACGCGACGTAGCGACCGCGGCCCTTCAGCATCGGCGCCAGGATCTCGGTGTACCAGCCGCCGCCCGGGATGAACTCGACCACCGTCTGCGTCGGCGCCACCCCGAAGAAAGCCAGCGTCTCGGCCGGGTGCCTGTAGCCGTCGCGCGCGCGGTTGGCCGGGGTGCGGTCGGGCGATGCGATCGCGGCCACGATCTCCTTCGAGGGGCGGACGGACTGGGCGGACGCACCCCCCGTTCCCAGGGCAGCGGCGCAGGCGAGAACGATAATGGGTCGGAGCATGGCTGGAATTCCTCTCGGTTATGCCGGCGACCATGCCCTGCCCGCTGCGCACGAGCAACGCCCACGCGGCTCAGGCGATGAAGACGCCCCTCGCCGGTGATGGGCGCCTAGGGGTCTGTCGATTAGGCGCCGCGACCCAGGGCATCCATCATCGGCGCCCCTGCCGGCATGGACGCCATGTCGTCCCCCGCCAACATCCTGCGGAATCGGGAATGGATCCGCACATGCTCGAGGATCCGCCCGAGGATCCACAGCGCGAAGAAGATTCCCATGAAGACGTAGGCGGTCGTCATCGACGGCTTCTTGTTGCGCTTGCCCATCTCCTCGTCGCCCTTCTTCTTCTTCTCGGGCTTGGGCGCGCCCAGGAACTTGTCGATCGGGCTCATCGGCACGGTCTCGGGCTTGATCTTCGAGCGTCGCTTCGCGGCCTCGGCCTTCGCCTTCACCACTTCCGGCGGATTGCGCCAGGTGTCGAAGGCGACGCCGACATGGCCCACGGCAAAGAACAGCAGCGGCGACAGGAAACAGGCGAGCAGTGCACGGCTCATCAGGTCGTAGCGCAGGACGCCATCGGCGACGCGCAACGTGCCGCTATCGAAAACCGACATCTTGTCCTGCGGAAGCTGGTTCTTCTTGGTGAAGACCAGCGTATCGCCCTCGACCTCGGAGGTCGTGTTCGGTTCGTGAAACAGCCTCGCCAGCTTCCCGAACACCGTCTCCGGGCCATGGAGCGGGTCGATCGGCAGCGTCCCCTTTATCCGCCAGATCCAGTCGACGTAGCGTAGGTTCACACGATAGTCCTTTGGAAAGCTGTCACAGAGACCGGCCGCGGGACCGGCCGAACCCGCTGCCGGTTCCTTGCCGACCGGTCCCGCAAGGCGCTTCGGGAAGATTGGCGTTTCGCGCCCTGCGCGAGCACGCCCGCGCCATCATTCCGCAGGTGCGATGCCCATCGTCTCGCGCGTGTCGTGCGGATCGCGACGGGCGAACTTCCCCTTGAGCAGCTTGTAGGGCTCGGTGAAGGTGTAGTGCAGCGTTTCCCAGACCGACATGCGGCGCCCGCCATCCTGCCCCAGCAACTCCGCCTCGCCGTCCCGGCAGGTGCCGTGCATGCGATCGATGAAGATCCACGTGCCCGAATAGTTGCTGCGCGTGCTCTCGTAATCCTGCGCGTGGTGCAGGCTGTGGTGCTCGGTCGTGTTGAAGACCTTGAACCACCATTTGGGCGTGTTGAAGCGGATGTTGCAGTGCTGATAGCCGCTCACCGCCAGGCCGAACGCGCCCGCCAGCAGTGCGGCCCGCGGCAGGAAGTCGAACAGCCCGCCAACGCCCAGGCCGATCAGGAAGATCTCGACCGGGTTGCCGACGCTGCCCTTCTGGACATTCAGCTGCGTGAGGTAGTGATGCGGGGCATGCGCGACCCATAGCGGGTACCAGTTGTGCATCGCGCGGTGCATCCAATACTGGAAATAATCGGCGATGAACGAGATCAGGAAGGCCTGCAGCAGCAATGGCAGCCCGATGAACCAGGCGAACTTCGCGATGTCGAAATTATCCTGGAACCAGCCGATGATGGCATCGCTGTTGATCGGACCGAAGACCACGCGCACGATCATCATGCCCATCGCGACATAGAATGTGTCGCAGGCCAGCTCCTTCCACGTATGCTCCCAGCTCTTGTAGCGCGGACTGATCCACTCCATCGCCAGCATCATCAGCTTGACGCCGATGCCGATCCACAACGTCACCGACGGTTTGATCCACGCGGCAGGTGCATAATAATAGAAGCCGACGACGGCGATCAGGAAGACCGGCTGGAAATGGGTGAAGATCGCCTGTTTCACCGGCCCGCCCTGCACCCTGCCGAGGTTGTCGAGCCCGCGGGTGATGGGAGCGCTCACCATGTACGAGGGCTTTTCGAGCGTGTCGGTTCCACTCATGGACGGATCTTTCGATGAAGCTGGTATGGCCGATATCTTCTTGATCCGCCGACGCTATGTGAACTGCGCGCGCATGGCGTTACGTCGTTTAACGTAGGCAGGCACGGCGCACGGTCGAAGGCGGCCGAAAGCGCGGCCGAAACCATGGTCCAGCGCGCCGCGCCGAGGGCCGCCAGGCGCTACGTCAAACGACACATGTAACGCGGCCTCCCCCCTCCATAGCCTTGCTCCAACGAGACCGAGACGCTGCACCAGGACCGATCGACGGCATGGGCGGCAGTCGCCGGCAGAATACTCCCGGGGGGGGATGCCGTCTGGCACTTTGGGTGGGCAAAAGGGGACACACGTGATCGATCGCGCACGGATGCGGCTGCAGCTGCTCTCGGCAACCATATTATCGGGCGTCCTGATGACGCCGGCGCAGGCGCAACAGCAGCCGGTCGCCGAAACGGTGGCCGAGGGTACACAGGATACGGACCCGCAGGGATCGAACGAGATCGTCGTGACCGCCGCGCGGCGTGCAGTCTCGCTGCAGACCGCACCGATCAACATCTCGGCGATCGGTGGTGCGGACCTCGAGAGCAAGCGTCTCGACGACATCGGCGACATCGGCCTCTTCACGCCCGGTCTCACCGTACCCGAAACCGGGCCGCGCACCGCCAACAGCATCGTCATGCGCGGCATCACGTCGGGGGGCCCCGACGGGACCAACCGCAGCACCGCGGTCGGCGTCTATCTCGGGGAAATTCCGCTCTACGTCGATTTCAAGTTCCTCGACATCAACCGCGTCGAGACGCTGCTCGGGCCGCAGGGCACGCTGTACGGCCTCGGCACGTTGGCGGGCGCGATCCGCTACATCCCGAACCGGCCGAACTTCAGCAAGATCGAGGCGGAAGGCCATGTCCGCGTCTACGACGTCGCGCATTCGCGCGGTCTCGGATCGGTCACCGATGCGACCATCAACCTGCCGATCATCGCCGACAAGGTCGCGCTACGCGTCACCGGGGGCTATTACCGGGATCCGGGCTTCATGGATTCGCCCTTCCTGGTCCGCCAGCTGGGCGTTTCGCTGCCACAGCCGAACTTCAACGATCCCGCCGCGGTCGCGGCCAATCTGCGGCGCGGCAGGGACCTGAACGACGAGCAGACCTATTCTGTTCGCGCGCAGCTGGGGTTCGACTTCGGCTGGCTGCGGCCGACGTTCAGCTACATCCGCCAGGATACCAAGACCCACGGCGTACAGACGAATGGCGGCTACGGCGCCACCTATAAGTCGAACGCGAATGGCGTCGCCTTCCCCGACGGCCAGTGCGTCTATGCCAATTGCCGCGGCGTGCTCGGCACCGGCAAATACGAGAATGGCGGACGCGTCGAGCAGCCCTCGCACCGCAAGCTCGACATGGTCGCGGCCGAGGTCGAGGCCGACATCGGCAGCATCGCGCAGCTCGTCTCCGCCACCGCCTATTCCAACCAGAAGCTGCACACCCAGAGCGACATCGCCGACCTCCTCCTCGATCTCGACTATGACTACGAGCTCTTCCCCGCCTTCGCCGGCACGACCACGTCGGACAGCGATCCCAAGCAGTTCAACCAGGAACTCCGCCTCGTCTCGACCCATGGCGGGCCGATCAACTGGATCATCGGCGGCTTCTACAACCACTATAAGAGCTACACCTTCAGCGCAGAGCGCATCCCCGGCTTCCCCGAGTTCGGCGCCGCCAATTCGACCGGCCGCGGCAGCCTCTACGGCACGCTCTACCAGGGGCTCGTCCGCCCGGACGGCCTGGAATACATCTCGTTCACCGATACCTACACGAAGGAATACGCGACCTTCGGCGAGGCGACGTTGCACGTCACGCCGAAGCTGCAGTTCACCGGCGGCATCCGCTATTATTCGTACAAGGCCTTTATCTCGGGCGCGACCGACACGCCGCTGCTGTCGGGCGGCCGTCGGCGCACGCCCTATCCGCTGATCCAGTTCGATCCCTCGCGGGTCCGCACCGGTTCGACCAAGGACGACGGCTTCGTCTACAAGGCGAATGCGTCCTACGAGTTCAGCCCCGCGCTGTTCGCCTACGCCACCTATTCGACCGGGTATCGCATCGGCGGCGTCAACCGCGTCGCTCCCTGCATCACGCCTTTACCCCCCGGCCAGAATGTCTGCGCGCTGCCCAACGAGCTGGCCTATGGCCCGGACAAGACGTCCAACTACGAGATCGGCGTCCGCTACAGCCTGTTCAACCGCAAGCTGCAGGGCTCGATCGATCTCTACAACATCGACTGGACGAACCTGCAGCTGGGCAGCCAGACGAAGAACGGCGCCGTGGGCATCACCGCCAACGCCGGCGGCGCGCGCAGCCGCGGGGTCGAGGGGTCGATGTCGCTTGCGCTCGGCAAGCTGAACCTGTCGGGCAACTACACCTATCTCGACGCCAAGCTGACGCAGGATGCGCCCGGCCTGATCGGGGGCATCAGCAGCAGTTTTGATATCCCGGGTGCAGGTGACGCGTTCGACGGCGATCGGCTGCCGGGCTCGTCCAGGCATGCCGGATCGATCACCGCGGTCTATTCGGTGCCGTTGCCGGAGAATGCCGACCTGACCCTCTTGTGGAGCACCGCGGCGCGCAGCAACACCTACTCGACCACAGGCCTGCGCGGCTATGGCGAGGCGATCCCCGGCTATTCCACCAGCCGCGCTTCGATCACGTACAAGAAGGGCATCTGGGAAGCGTCGATCTTCTCCAACAACATCTTCGACAAATATGCCGTGTCCCGCGTGGCCAACGACTACACGATGGCACGCGCCAATGACGGCGTGCTGATCCGGTCCTACGGCTTCGGCGTGATCCAGCCGCGCACGGTCGGCGCGGAGGTCCGCGTCCACCTGTGAGCTGACGAACAGGCATAAAGCGCCGTCCCGTCCATGCGACGGGGCGGCGCTTTCGTGTCGTATTGCCCGTGCCGTTCAGTCGACGACGATGCCGTTCGCCTCGAAGAACCGGCGCACCGGCCCCATCGCATCGGCATGGACCCGCCAGCGTCCGACCGCGTCGGCGTTGATCGGCCGACGGACCTGCGCCGCGCTGGGCGTCGCAACGGCGGCCTTGTTCTCGTGGAAGGCCAGGGTGCTCGCATCCCAGCCGAGCCCGCAATGCGCGAGCAGCCGCCGCGTCTCGCCCTCCTGATCGGCGACGAGCGCCTCGTAGCTGAGTTCGAGGATGCGACCGGGGAACCGGCGCTGCCAGAACGCCATCAGGCGATCGAACCGCGCATAATAGCGCGCCGTGTCCATCAGGTCGTTCGAGTAGAAATAATAGGGCGATCCCGGCGCGAACAGATTCTTGAAGTTGCTCCACACCGTGTCCATCGGGTTGCGGCGCAAGCAGACGATCCGGGCATGCGGCAGCGCGCGCGCGATGTGACCGGCATAGAGGATGTTGGCCGGCAGCTTGTCGACGAAACGCGCCGTGCCCGCAGGCCGGTGCGGCGTCGCGCGCGCCATATAGCGTTCGCCAAGCTCGCGCGGATCCGCAGCGAGCGACGCGTGAATCGTGGCGGCATCCACCACGACCCGCGACGGGGTACGCGCCAGTTCCTTGACCGCCAGCGGCATCGCCTGCAGCTCGCCCGCCGATCCGACGTCCGGATGCGAGGACAGGATGCGATCGACCAGCGTCGTCCCGGTGCGCGGCATGCCGATCACGAAGATCGGCGCCGCGTCGGCGAGGCCCGTCCCCGCCAGGACATCCGTCGAAAAGCCGGCCTCAAGCGCGTCGAACAGCGACGCGTCGATCGCGAAATCATACCCCAGGTCCCGCTTGCGGGCGGCATTGGCCGTGGCGAGCTCCGCATACGCCTCGTCGTGGCGCCCCAAATCCTCGAGCTCCTTCGCCAAAGCGTAGCGAAGGCGCATCAGGTCCAGCGGATCGGTGGTACCGGCCAACACCTCACGCAACCGATCGACATGATTGTCGGTCGCGTCGTTCCGTCGGAGGATCGCCAGCGCATAATGCGCGCGCGCATAGTTCGGCGCCCGGCTCAGCAACGCCTCGTAATGCTCACGCGCTTCCGCAATGCGGCCCGTGAACCCGCAGGCCGCGGCAAGATTGTAGCGAAAGCCGATATCGTCCCCGGCGCGGGCAACCGCGCCCTTGAACGGGACGATAGATCCTTCGTGGTCGCCCAACCGCGCCAGCACGCAACCGATCGTATCGAGACTGAGCGCATCCTGCGGGTCGAGCGCCAGCGCCGTGCGCGCCGTGCGGCCCGCCTCACCGTCCCGCCGCCCCTGGCTCAGCAACCGCGCATATTGCGAAAGCCGCTGCGGTGTCGGCGACTGCGCGACCGCGCGCTCGACCAGCGGCAGCGCGCGCGAGATGCGGCCAGAAGCGGCCTCGACCAGCCCGAGCAGATACCCGCCATCGGACAGATCCGGCCGCTCGTTGCTCAGCGCGGCAGCAAGCCCCGCCGCCTGCGCGATATCGCCCCGTTCGAGCGCTTTCTCAGCCGCCGAAACGCGCGCCTCGTACGTCAAGCGAACACGACGCGCGGCAAGGTCACATCCGCATGCAGCGCACGCCGTTCCGAAAGTCTCATGCTGCCCGTACCTTCGGCTGATCGACGACGAAAATCCCGGTTACCCAGGCCGTCCCGACAGGCTAGCGGGCACAGGCGGCATCGTGAAGCCATTCGCTGCGCGCAAGGCGCGACCAGCCGACGCGAGCCGAGCGCCGGCCCGCGTCGGTTGCCACATCGTCGTTCAGGCTAGCAAACTCCCCCGTGATCCCATCAGGTCACGCGGCCGTCCGTCAACCTCAGCGCATCGCGAGTTGCGTCCCGCGCGATCCCTCGACACTGGCCGTCCGCGCCTCGATCCGCGAGCGGACATCGTCGGCGACGGCGGCGCGGCACGAACGCGCCTGCGCTTCCATCGCGAGATGGATCCGGTCGAGCCGGTCGCCGCAGACATCGCGAGCGGCATGATCCACGCGGATCGCCAGCGTCCGCTGCCCTTCCACGGTCGCCAGGTCGATGTTCCGGAGGTCCAGCACCACCGACTCCTTCGCGAACGGGTTCTGCTGGGCCATCGCAGCCGTCGCGGGCGCCAGGGCGAGGACGGCGAGCGATCCCAAAGCCAATTTCAACATCATCATCTTCTCCTGCATCGTAGCAAGATCGTTCTCCGACGACCTGATACCAACGCTACAGCAACGCACGCGCGACGACAAACGACCCATCGCGCGCGCGAATACCGTCACATCCGCTCGCGCACGCTGCCAACGGCCATCACCGGCTACGTCAAAGTGCGTATGGGGTGTTCCGGCACGATGGCCGATCGTCGCGGACATGGTGCCATTTCCCCTTCGCCTTGGCGCGCTCGCCGCCGCAATCCTGACGGCAACCACAGCGTCTGCCGCGCCACGGATCGACGCCCGCTCCCGCCTGGAACATTGTGGCAGCGCGACCTGCCTGATGGTGACCGGGCACCGCGCCGACGCCACCGCTCCCGTCATGCTCGCCGGCCACCCCGTCACGGTGCTCGGTGGGCGAAAGTGGCGCGTTTCCGTGCCGATCGAAACCGTACGGGCCTGGTTTCCGACCCGCGCGCGGGTCATCGCGGTGCGGCTCGGCGGTGTCGACGGCGAGGAGGTCGCCGTGCCGCTACCGATCGGCATGCTGGGTTCCAGTATAGAACTCGCCTCGCTCGAGGTGCGCGCCCGCTAGCAAACGGACGGGCTCGCAAGGCTCTTCGCGCACCGGCCGGTTGAACCGATAGCGGCATCCGAACGACCCACCCTTCCCGAGGTACCCGGTCCGCGTACCGGGCTGCCTATACCGAACATCGACGTCCTTCAGGAGTGACCGTGATCGCAAAGTCCTATCGCCGCAACCTGGTCCGCACCGGCGTAGCGATGCTCGCGCTCGCGGCAGTCGGGGCCTCGGCAAGCGCCGCGACCGGTCGCGCCGCCTCGCCCCCCGTCGTCAGGCCGATGACGGCGTTGAAGATCGCCGCGACGATCCCGATCGGCAAGACCGCGGACTGGGTCGCGATCACAGCGGACCGCGTATGGGTCGGCAGCAGCGGCCCGAACTCGGTCAACGCGATCGATCCCAAGACCAACCGCGTCACCACGATCGAACTGCCTGGCCGCCCCTGCGCCGGCATCGCCGCCGACGCCGACTATGTGTGGGTGCCGCTGTGCGGCCCCGTCCCGAAGCTGGCGAAGGTCGATATCCGGAAACGCGCGCTGGACCGTGTGTTCGATGTCGGCCCGGTACGCGGCGAGCAGAGCGTCGCGGTCGGCGCGGGCAGCGTCTGGCTGGTGACCGACAAGACCGGAACGCTCGCGCGCATCGACCCGGCTGACGGGTCGGTCCGGACCATCCAGGTTCCGCCGGGGTCGTACAATCCGGTGTTCAGCGACGGTTTCGTCTGGGTGACGCGGGTCGAGGATGCCGAAGTCACCGTCGTCGACGCGAGCACGTCCAAGGTCGTCGAGCATATCGTCGTCGGCAAGTCGCCCCGCTTCGTCACGGCGGGCGCCGGCGCGATCTGGACGCTCAACCAGGGCGAAGGCGATGTCAGCCGGATCGATATCGCCGCGCGTCGACCCGCGCTTGCCTTGCCACTCCACACGCCCGGTCCGGGCGGGGACATCGCCTATGGCGCGGGCCGCGTCTGGACGACGATGATGAAGACGCCGCTGACCGCGATCGATGCCGCGACCTCCACCGTGCTGTGCCAGTGGACGGGAGACGGTGGCGATTCCCTGTCCGTCGGCCACGGCGCCGTGTGGCTCACGAACCTTCACGCCGGGACGGTCTCGCGCATCGCGCTGAACGACCTGCCGAAGGATTGTCGCCCCCGACGCTGAGCGCATGTCCGGCGCCGGCTTTCGCGCAATCCCGACCGACGGCGAGCTTCCTCCGCCTTACGGCTTCCTCAGCCCCGCGGCACGCAACGCGTCCTCGATCACCCGCCCCGGATCGAAGGACCGCGCGGCGGCACGCGTCTGGCGGGGGGCCGCTGGTACAGGCGCCTCCGTCGAGGACCGTGCCCGGGTCGGCGCCATGGCCGGCACGATGCCCCACGACGCTGCGATACGGTACGTCGACGATATCCCGGCCTCGAGCATGTGGGGACCCGGAACGCCATAGGCTTCGTCGCCCGACGTTGCGATCGGCGTACCATGACCGAGCCCGGACACGGCATACTCCTCGACGACCGGACGGCCCGCCTTGTCGTGCCATTTCCTGTGCACCTGCCCGTCGACCCGCTCGGTTACCGGCGGCGTTTCCACGCCGTGGATCCCCCGCCATTGCTCGACGATCAACGCAGCATTGGTTGCGTTCACCGTCCTGTCCGCGGTTCCATGCCAGACCGATACGGCAGGCCATGGTCCCCCGTGCGCCGAGGCGGCACGAACGCGGTCCCGCAGCCCTGCCCGATCATGACCTTGCCCCCGCATCCGCTCGAGCGCCTCCGGTATGGTGTTCGCGGTGCCATAGGGAAGCCCTGCGATGATCGCGCCAGCGGCGAACATCTCGGGGTGCGTCGCCAGCATCACCGACGTCATCGCGCCACCCGCGGACAGGCCGGTCACGAAAACCCGTGCGGCATCCAGCCGGTGGCGTTCGACCGCGGCGACGACCATTTCGCGGATCGACTCGGCTTCCCCGCCACCCCGTCGGGTGTCCGCGGGGAAGAACCAGTTGAAGCAGAGGTTGGGGTTATTGCCGCGTTGCTGTTCCGGGTAGAGAACCGCGAAACCGAAGCGATCGGCCAGCGCCGACCACCCCGACCCCTGATCATAGGCACCCGCCGACTGCGTGCAGCCGTGCAGGACGACGACGAGCGGCGCCCCCGATGGCAACCCTGCCGGAACGTGAATCAGCGCGCGCAGCTCTCCCGGGTTGCGCCCGAACGCCTCCATCGGGACGAGGCTACTCGCATCGGCGGTATCGCTTGCTGACGGAAGCCCGGCACTGAAGCGCTGGAATTTTGCGATGGTATCAGAGATCGATGGCACGGCAGCCCTTCTCGGCGACAGTGGAAAACGCGGAGGGATGCGACTGCCGCGCAATCCGGCGTTGTGCAGTGCAACATAGCTGGGTGTTCGGGGTGCGACCTGCAAGCGTTAGCGAAAAGGTTCGAGAACGCCGGTCGTGGCGTTCGCCAAAACGCGCTAGGAATGGACCATCAACCGTCCTTACAGCGGCGGACAGGGATGGGATCGAAAGAAATGGGCTTGGCATCGTACCGTTGGATCGGCCTCGTGGGCCTCGTCCTAGCCAGCAATGCTGCCGCACGCGGCGAACCCGAAATCGTCACGATCGACACGGGCATCACGCGCGGGGCGATCGCGGGTGACGTCGTTTCCTGGAAGGGCATTCCCTTCGCCGCACCCCCCGTCGGCGCGCTCCGGTGGCGTGCGCCGCAACCGGCCGCACCCTGGACCGGGGTGCGCGACGCGCTCGCCTACGGCCATGACTGCATGCAACTCCCCTTCCCGAGCGACGCCGCGCCGCTCGGCACGCCGCCCGCGGAGGATTGCCTCTACGCGAACGTCTGGAAACCCGTGGCGGGCAAGCGCAGGCTGCCCGTGCTGGTCTGGATCTATGGCGGCGGGTTCGTCAACGGCGGGTCGTCGCCGCCGACGTATGCCGGGACCGATCTCGCCAGGCAGGGAATCATGGTCGTCAGCTTCAACTATCGCCTGGGGCGTTTCGGCACCTTCGCGCACCCGCAGCTGAACGCATTGCGCGAGGATGGCCCACCGTCCGCGAACTTCGGCTATATGGACCAGGTCGCTGCGCTGCGCTGGGTACAGCGCAACATCGCCGCGCTCGGTGGCGACCCCGCGAACGTCACGATCGTCGGCGAGAGTGCGGGTGGCGTCTCGGTGCACGCCCTCGTCACGAGCCCGATCACCAAGGGGCTCTTCGCGCGCGCGGTGGTCCAGTCCGGCGGGCCGATCGCGCTGGGCGAGGCGACGCCCGCCGCCGCCGAGGCCGCCGGGGTCGCGTTCGCCGCCAGCAAGGGAATAGCCCCCGACGATCCTCACGCCCTCGCCAGGCTGCGCGCGCTCTCGGCGGATGCGGTGACGGACGGCCTCAACCTCGCGAACCGGCCGACGACGACGCCGGTGACGTACACGCCGCCGGTCGTCGACGGCCGCTACGCCGTCGACAGTCTCGCGGCCTACCGAACGGGGGTGTTCGCCAGGGTGCCGATCATGGTCGGGGCGACCAGCGACGATATCGGCGGACGCAACGGACCGATGACGCTCGGCGCCCGCGCGATCGCCGGCATCCTCGCTGCGCAGAACGTGCCCGTCTATTACTACCGCTTCTCCTACGTCGCGACGTCGGCGCGCACGACCGAGACGAAGGGCGCCGCGCACGCGACCGACATCCCGTTCTTCTTCGATACGGCCGCGATCAAATACGGCGCCGCCACCACCCCCACCGACCGCGCCGCCGCGCGGCTCGCCAGCGGCTACCTGGTCAATTTCGCCAAGACCGGCAACCCGAACGCGCGCGGCGACCGCACCAGCATCCCGCCGCCTCTCTGGCCGACCTATGACGACCGCCGCCGCCCGATGCTCGACCTGGACGCCACGGGCGGCGCGTCGGTCGGCAGGGACCCATGGGACACAGCGAACTGACGATCGGACCCGTTCTCGGATAGCGGCGTTGGTCCGTCCATGAACAGTCCCCGCATCATCTGCCTAATGACCGCGTCGATCGACGGCGGTCTGCATCCCAGCCGCTATACCCAGAGCCCCGACGGAACGCTCGAGGACTGGACCCGTGCCTATGAAGGCCTCCACGACAGGCTCGACGCCGACGGCTGGATCGTCGGACGCGTCACCATGGCCGAAATGGCCAAGGGCGAACCTCGCGCACCGACGACCACGGACGCGCCCGCGCGTCCGCTGCTGCTCCAGGCGCGCGACGCGTCGTCCTTCGCGATCACGATCGATCGCTCCGGCAAGCTGCGGTTCGCCAAGCCGGACATAGGCGGCGATCATGTCGTCGTTGCCTTGGGGCGCAGCGTCGACGACTCCCACCTCGCAGAACTCGCCGCCAACGGCGTATCCTACATCGTGTCCGAGACGGACGACATCGACCTCGCCGCACTACTGGCGACCCTGCACCGAGAGCTCGGAATCAAGACAGTGCTGCTGGAAGGCGGCGCAGGAATCAACGGTGCGTTCCTCTCCGCCGGGCTCGTCGACGAACTCAGTGTCGTGGTGACGCCGACCCTGGACGGCGGCGTCGATGCCGAGCGGATCGTGGCAGCAGGCGACGGATTAAAAGGAAAAGTCACACTATGCCTGCTAGGCTGCGAACCCCTGGCCGCAGGCGCCGTACACCTTCGCTACGCGGTCCACGCATCCGGCTGAGCGTCGGATCGCCTGGGTTCGCCCCGCGACGCTTGCTATGACCGATCCGCCTTTGCGCCCGCGATACGGCGTGTGCCGATCTCGCGGTATGAACGCTCGCCGCTAGGCAGGGCTGCCGGCCGTCGTTCGTCGTAGGTTTGGCGGTCGACAAGGTAGCGTTCGAAATCTCGCGCTACCGCGGGCATCCCAGCGGCATCGGTCAATCGAAGCGGATGACTTGGCGCACTGCGCGCCCGGCGTGCAGCTCGTCGAACCCGGCGTTGATGTCGGCCAGCGTCAGGTATCCGCTGACCAACCGGTCCACCGGCAGCCGTCCGGCGCGGTACAAGGCGATGTAGCGTGGGATGTCGCGCGTCGGCACGCAGGTGCCGATATAGCTGCCCTTGAGCGTACGCTCGTCGGCCACCAGCGCGACGACGTTGACCGCGAGCGCCGCGTCGGGCGGCGGCAGGCCGGCGGTCACGGTGGTGCCGCCCCGCCGCGTCATCGCGACCGCGCTTTCGAGTGCGCGGACCGAGCCCGCCATTTCCAGCACCACGTCGCACCCGCCGGCGGTCAGTGCACGCACAGTGGCGACCGCATCGGCGCCCGCCTTTACCACCGCGGTCGCGCCGAGTTCCGTCGCCAGCGCGAGCTTGTCGTCGGCAAGATCCACCGCGACCACCTGCGCCGCGCCTGCCGCGATCGCCCCAAGCACCGCCGCCAGCCCGACGCCGCCGAGCCCGATCACCGCGACGGTCTGCCCCGCCTTGACGCCGGCGGTGTTGACCACCGCGCCGACGCCGGTCAGCACCGCGCAGCCGAACAGCGCGGCCTCGTGCAGCGGCAGGTCGGGATCGACCTTCACCAGCGATCGGCGCGATACCACGGCATGGCTGGCGAAGGCCGACACACCCAGATGATGGTGCACGCTGCCGTCATCGTCGTGCATCCGCACCCCGTCGCCCAGCAGGGTCCCCGCCCCGTTCGCCGCCGCGCCCGGCGCGCACAGGGCCGGGCGACCCTCGGCGCAGGGCAGGCAATGCCCGCAGCTCGGCATGAAGATCATCACGACATGATCGCCGACCGCGAGATCGGTGACGTCCGCGCCCAGCGCTTCGACCACGCCCGCCGCCTCGTGCCCTAGCGCCATCGGCAAAGGCCGCGGCCGGTCGCCGTTGATCACTGACAGGTCGGAATGACACAGGCCCGCCGCGGCGATCCGGACCAGCACCTCGCCCTTGCCGGGCGGATCGAGATCGAGCGTCTCGATCCGCAGGGGCCGGCTTTCGGCATAGGGCAGGCTCGCGCCACGGGTGCGCAGGACGGCAGCTTCGATCTTCATGGGCGCATCATTCCCGCTGGCGCGCGATCGACCAAGGAGAAAGCGGCAGGACGCACGCTGGAACGGCGAAATCGCGTGACCGATTTTCGCGACCGGGGTGCCAGCAACGCCGTCCTGCGCCTATACGACGAGACGCAGACCGGAAGGACCATGATGCCCCAGACGCCCCTCCGTCCCCGCGCGCATTATGTCGCCTGGATGCCGATCACGACTCGGTGGAGCGACAACGACGCGTATGGGCACGTCAACAACGCCATCTATTACCACTGGTTCGACACCGCGGTGAACGCGTGGCTGATCGCGGCGGGGCTGCTCGACATCGCGCAGGGCGACCCGATCGGCCTCGTGGTCGATACGCGCTGTCGCTATGCGCGCTCGGTCGCCTATCCCGAGCCGGTCGAGATCGGGCTCGCGCTCGGTCGGCTCGGCCGTTCCAGCGTGACCTACGAACTCGGCGCCTTCCGCATCGGCGAGGATCAGCCCGTCGCGGAGGCCGCCTTCACCCATGTCTATGTCGGACGCGCCAGCCGGCGCCCGACACCGCTGCCCGACGACTGGCGGAGCAAGCTCGAGACGCTCGCCCCGCCCCTTTGATGACCACGCTCCCTCAGCGCCCCGTAAACCGGGCGGGGCGCTTCTCCAGTAGCGCCGCGACGGCTTCCTTCTGGTCGGCGGTGTGCTGGACGATCGCCTGATAGGCGGCCGACAATTCCAGGCAGCTGGCCAGATCGAGACTCATCGACTTGCGCATGAGCCGCTTGTTGAGCCGCGCGCTTCGCGGCGGGAAGGCCGTGATGGTACGCGCCATCTCCATCGCGGTGTCGAGTAGCGCATCGGCCTCCACGACATGCGTTACCAGGCCCCATGCCTTGGCCTCGTCAGCCTCGATCATGCGGCAGGTCAGCGCCATCTCGATCGCCCGCGGATAGCCCACGACGCGGGGCAGGAACCACGCGCCGCCATCGCCCGAAACCAGGCCGACGCGCAGGAAGCTCTCGGCGAACTTCGCGCGGGTCGCCCCGATCCGGATGTCGCACATACAGGTGATGTCGCACCCGGCGCCGACCGCGACGCCGTTCACCGCCGCGATCGCCGGTACGTCGAGCGCGTCGAACAGCGCCGGGATGCGCTGGATACCCGCGCGGAAGGCTTCCTGGATCCGGTCGGGCGTGCCGGCGAACTGTGGATCCGTGCCCTCCTGCATGTCCTTGATATTGCCGCCCGAACAAAAGGCGCCGCCTGCCCCGGTCAGGACGATGCAGCCAAGGCTCTCGTCCGCGTTCGCGCCTTCGAGAAACGCGACCAGCCCGGCGACGACGGCGGGCGACAGCGCGTTGCGCGTCTCGGGGTCGTTCAGCGTGACCAGCGCGATCGGCCCGTGCCGTTCGATCAGTACCTTGGCGTCGGTCATGCTGTTGTCCTCGTTTCGATGGTGTCGATACCGCAGTCCGGCAGCGTGGCACCACGCAGGAACGCGTCGATCGCGTCCGCCGCGACAGCGGTCGCGTCGTGATGCAGGTTGTGCCCGGTATCGGCCACGCGCCGCACCGTCAGATCGGGGAAGAAGGCGGCACGGCGCGATACCTCGGCGGCGTCGGCGGTCGCGGCGCCCGGCTGCGGATCGCTGGAGAGCAGCGCCAGTACGGGCATCGTTATCCGCTGCCAGCACGCCCCCCATTCGGCGACGCTGTGCAGCGTGGGATAGGATCGATGGAAACGGGGGTCGTGTGGCCACGTCACGCCCCCCTGTGGCAACGAGCGCGCGGATGCGTCGGCAAGGAACAGCGCACGCGGACGATCGAGCCGGCGGTTCTGGTGCTGGAGCCGGTCGGCCAGCGCGGCCACATCGGCATAGCGGCGAAAGCGCGCGGCATGATCCTGCTGTGCGAGGATTTTCGCCAGCTCGTCCGCGATCGCGACCGGATTCTGGTCGGGTCGGCTGCCGAGCGAATCCAACAGCACCAGCTTGCTGACGCGCGCGGGGCGTATCGCCGCGAACAGCGCGGCGATGTTGCCGCCCATCGAATGACCGACGACCGCCACGGCCTGTCCCGGGACAAGATCGTCCGCGAGCCGGTCGAGGTCGAGAAGGAAATCGCTCAGCCAATAGCTGCCAGGCGTCCAGCTGGAGCCGCCATGCCCGCGCCAGTCGGGGGCGATGACGCGGTAGGTCCCGCGCAGGGAGTCGACGAGAAACTGGAAGGTCGCGGCCGTGTCGCGCGAGCCGTGGAGCAGCACCAGTGGCGGGGCGTCGACCGGTCCCCAGCGCCGCACGCGGTAGTCCACGCCGCGCACGTGCGCGCGCGTCGTCTCGGATACGATCCGCGGCACATAGGCAGGCTCGCTCACCAGACCACCTGCAAAAGCGCGACCACGTCCGCCGCGCTCACGGCACGCGGGTTCTGCGTGATAAACCAGTCCTGCGCGGCGTCGGCGGCGATCAGCGGCAATGCTTCTTCCGGGACGCCGAGGTCGCGCAAGCGGGAGGGCACGTCGAGCGATGCGAAGAACGCGGTGCAGGTGCCGGCAAGTGCGTTCGCATCGCCACCGCTGCCCGGTTCCAGCGCGTTTGCCAGTTCGGCCAGCCGCCCTTGGGTTGCAGCGCTATTGAAGACGAGAGTGTGCGGCAGCACGACCGCCTTGGCGTGTCCGTTGCCGACGGCGCAGCGCGCGCCGATCGCATGGCCGATCGCGGACGCCATGCCGGCACCGACGAAATCAGTGCCCTGCCCGATCAGTTGCGCGGCGAGTACCAGGTCGCGCCGCGCCGCATCGCTGTCGCCATCCCTGGCATCGTCCAGCGACTGCCGTATCAGCCGCACGCCGTGGATCAGCAGCGCATCCGCCAGCGGCTCACGCCGCGCAGACTCAAGACCCTGAACACCCTGTGCGAAGGCGTCGAGCGCTGCATCGAGCGTCAGCCGCCACGGCGTCGCGCGCAGGAACGCGGGATGGACGAACAGCGCCTGCACGCGCGCCTTCGGATCGAACAGCGCCAGGCGGCGACCGTCCTCCACCGTCACCGCAGCACCGCTTTTCGCGAAGGCGGTGGTCGGCGTCGTCGGGATCACGAATTGCGGCAGCTTGGGGTTGGCAAGCCTGGGGCTCTTGGGGGCTGCGCCGGGCGTGAACACGGTGCAAAGATCGCGAATGTCGCCGCCCTCGCCGTACAGGATGCTCGCCGCGCGCGCGGTGACGACCGCCGAACCGCCGCCGATCGCGACGACCGCATCCGCGTCGCGTTCGGCCAGCAGGCGCGCCGCTGCCTCGACCGAAGGCAGGGGCGACTGTTCGGCGACGCCCGTGAACGCACCGACGCAGAACTCGCCGAGCGCCGCACGCACGGTCTCCAGCCCCGGTTCGGATCGCGCGATCGTGTTCCCGCAGAAGACGACCGCGCGCTTCGCACCGACCCGGCGCAGCTCGGCGGACAGCTGGCCCAGGCAATCCTCGCCGTAGAGGATCCGCGAGCCAGGGTCGAAATGACGAAAGCTTCGTGACATTGGGCAGATCCGTGAATGAAAGGAGCAAAGCGGGGAGCGGACGCGACGGTCGCCTGTTTAGCCGGTCGTCACGGCCGCACGAGCCTCCGCGATCACCGCCGCCTTGTCGATCTTGCCCGTCGCATTGACGGGCAGCGCGTCCTCCTGGAACCGCCACCAGGACGGCACCGAGAAGGAGGCGAGCGTCGCGCGTACCGCCTGACGGATCGCGTCCTGCGACGCGCCCGGCTCGATCACGACGACCGCCGCCACTTCCTCGCCGAGATCGGCATGCGGCAGACCGAAGACGACCGCTTCGCGTACCGCGGGTGCAGCGACCAGAGCTCGTTCCACCGCCGCGGGCGCGACATTCTCGCCGCCGCGGATGATCAGCTCCTTCGAGCGTCCGGTGATCCAGAGATAGCCGTCATCGTCCAGCTTCCCGAGATCGCCCGTCGCGAGCCAGCCCTCGGCATCGATGGGCGTTTCGGCGACGCCGTAATATTCCGACATCTGCGTCGGCGCGCGGATGACGATCTCGCCGTCGGGCAGGCCGGCACGCGGCACGATCTTGACCTCGGTCAGCGGCAGCGCGCGCCCGCTCGTGCCGGGCCGCCGGACGGTGTCGCCGTCCGACGCGGCGGTCGCCTGCCCGCCATTTTCCGACAGGCCATAGCCGGTCGCGATCCGTGCCTCGGCGCCGGGAAGCCCGGTACGGATCCGCTGCTGCAGATCGGGGTGGAGCAGCGCGCCGCCCAATGTGACGGCTTTCAGGCTGGAGAGATCGCGGCTGCCGATACCCGGATGTTCGAGCACGCGCGAAATCATCGTCGGTACCGCGGACCAGCGGTTGATCTTCCACGTCTCGACCAGTTCGAGCAGCTCGCCCGGATCGAAGCGCCCGCGCGGCATCACCAGCGTGTTGCCGACCGTTACCGCGCGCAGCATCGCCTGCGCGCCGCCGATGTGGAACAACGGTCCGGTGTGCAGCGCGACGTCGGGCGACGGCGACTGGTGCGGCAGCCGCTTCGACATCACCAGCAGCATCTGCAGGTTCGACAGCAGGGCGCGGTGCGACAGCACGACGGCCTTTGGCTTGCCCGAGGTGCCCGAAGTGAAGATGATGACGCCCGGCGCGTTCTCGTCGATGAGCGCGGGGCCGGCGACAGGCTCGGCCAGCGGCGCGTCGCTCGTCTCCCACGACCCGGTCGCCCAGCCGCCCGGGATCTTCGTGGCACAGCGCGCATCCGCCAGCACCAGTACCGGCGCCAGCAATTCGAGCGCGTCGGCAACCTCCGCCTCGCTCCACCAGGTATTGACCAGCACCGGCACACCGCCGGCCTTCAGCACCGCCCAGTAATTGACGACATAGTCCGGGCTGTTCCACCCCATCAGGAAAACGCGGTCGCCCCCGCCGATGCCGAGCCCGACCAGCTCCGACGTCTTGCGGTCGACCAGCCCGATCAGGTCGTCGAACGACAGGACACGATCGCCCTGCACGATATGCGGCTGCGCACCCCAGCGTGGTGCGAGCGCCAGCAGGTGTTCGAGGCGCTTGGGCCGCTCCGCATACAGGCGGTAGGGAATGCCGCCCACATCCTCGACGACGATCTCGGTCCCCCAGCGCGGTTCCGTCGTGCCGACCTGCGACGCATCCATGTCAGGCCGCCTGGAACTTGGCGATGCCGCTCGGCAGGATCGTCTCGCCGCCGGCGCCCTTGTACGGCAGCGAGACCACCGCGGTGCCCGGCATCACGTTCTGGTCGCGCTGGTTATAGGCCCAGGTTTCCAGCGTAACGACATGATCGCCGTCCGCGTCGATCTCCTTCGAGACGACCTTGCCGCCGACCTTCACCGCGTCCGACAGATAGACGTGCGCGCGATACTGGCCGAACAGCGCCTTCACGAAGCCCGTATCGCCGGCCCAGTTGGTCAGCGCATGGATGCCCCAGCAGGTCCGCTGGATCCCGACGTCATACGCGATCTGCGCGCCCTGCAGCGCGGCGGCATAGTCATTATAGTGCACCGAATAGACGGGCTCGAGCGCGTTCGTCCGCGGGTCGCGAAACGCCCAGGCAGGGTGGCGGCGGTATCGCTGCAGCGAGATGCGGTGTGCTGCGATCCGCGGAATCGGAGCCGCCCCGCCCGCGATGAACGCGATGAAGTCGGTCAGGCCGAGCGGCCCCTTGGTGATGACGTCGAGCTCGTCGCCGACGGCCACGTCCTCCCAGAAGCGCGGGGTCGCGCCACGCGGGGTCTCGGCCAGCGCGGCGTCTTCGAGTGCCACGATCTGCTCCTCGGTCCAGGGATGCGGCAGCTCGATCTTTCGCGTCTCGCGGCGCTTCTGCATCTCGCCGCGCTCGAAGCGCATCCGAGAACAGATGAAGGTCGCCACCAGTTCGCCGTCCTGGTTCCAATATTCCTGGCGGATGAAGTCCTTGATGCGGCGGCCCCCGAACTGGCTCTCGGTCGGGCCTTCGAAGCCGTCGAACACCACGCGCGGGGTGATGCGGTCGCCCAGCTTGATGGGGGCGTGAAAATTCATCGTCGTCTCGGCATGGAAGCCGCCGAGCCCTGCCCAGCCGAACTGCACGGACGCCATGCAGGCGAAGATGAAGCTGGGCGGCGCGATCGTCTCGCCGAACAGCGATGCCGGGCCGTAGCTCGGGTCGATCCAGAGCGGGTTGTCGTCGCCGATCCCTTCGCAGAAGCGGATGATCGCCATCCGGTCGGCGATCTCGTTGTTGACGCAACCGTCGGTGCGCAGTTCGGTGCCGATGCGCGAGCGCATATTGTCAAGCATCGCGTCGGTGAAGGATGCCCGGGCGAGTTGCTTGCTGATCCCCGTATCTTCGCTCATGTTTGTTCGCCTATATGAACTCTTGATCGTATCTACGACGTGAATACGCGTCGCTGGTCGGAAGTGTCAACCCGGCTGCCGGCGCTCGACGGCCGGTCCATGCCTAACCGCCGGTCTCACAGTTTGAACCTGACCCCTGCGCGCAAGACGGGACCGTCGACATCGTAGATCACTGCGGTGTTCGCGCCGTTGCCGAACGCGTTCCCCGCCGCGGTCAGGCCGGGATCGCGATTGGTCAGATTGCGTGCGTTGAAGAACACCGACATGTCCTTCACCGGCCCGATGCTCAGATCGTAGCTGATCGCGAAATCGAGATAGACGCGCCCGGGCAGGTAATTGTCGTTGACGGTGGGGTTCTGCGACGTGCTCGCCGGGCAGGACGCGGTGCATTCGACGAAGTTGGAGAATTGCTTGCCCGACGCGAATGCGCGCGCGGTCAGCGAGGTGCGCAGGCCGTCGAGATGATAGCCGAGCGTCACGTTCGTCCGCCAGCGCGGCGGATAGATGCTGCTGATCTCACCGACGAAGTCGTTCGGCGCGCTGACCCCGTTGTCGATCGTGTCCTCGAGATATTTGGTGAAGTTGGCGTGCAGATCGACGCTGCCCGGCAGACCGAGCCCGGTCAGCTCGCTGCGGTAGCTCGCCTCGAAATCGAGCCCGCGCACCTTCTCGCTGGCGATGTTGATGTTCTGGCTGATGACCTGGCTGACCACGCCGTTGACGCGGGTGATGTTGTTGCACAGCGCCGGATCGGACCCGTCGAAGCACAGCAGCAGCACGTCGGCGGGCTGGATGATCGAGATCGCGTCGGCGACCTTGATGCTCCAATAGTCGACCGAGGCACTGAACCCAGGGAAGAAGGACGGGGTGAAGACCGCGCCGACGCCCAGCGTATCCGCCTTTTCCGGGCGCAGATTGCGGTTGCCCGTGGTGGTCTGGTCGAACGCCGGCGTGGTGTTGGTGAAGGGATCGAAGATCGAGCGGCGGGCGGTGGACGCCGGCAGGAAGGTCTCCTGCAGATTGGGCGCGCGGATGTCGCGCGAGCGCGTTGCACGGAACGTCAGGTCGGCGACCGGGGAATAGGTCGTGCCGAGCTTCCAGGTGGTGACGTTGCCCGCCAGACTGTAGCTGGTGAAGCGCACCGCACCGTTGATGTCCCAGGAATCCGCCCAGCTCAGCTTCTTGGCGAGCGGGATGATCGTCTCGAACGCACCTTCCTTGACGTTGGTCGAGCCGTCGATTGCGGTGTAGTTGGCGTAGATGTGATCGACCGCGAGTGAGCCGGCATCGACGACCGACTTCGCCTGGTCCTTGCGATATTCACCCGACAGCGCGACCGACACCGGGCCCGCCCAGGTCGAGAACGGCTCGCCCGACAACGAGGCCGCCAGGACGGTCTGCTCGACCTTCAGCCTGGACCGGCTCGCCGAGCGGATGAAGTTCACCGCGGCACCGTCCGGATCGTTCACGCCGAAGCCCAGCGCGTTGTACGGCGAACAGCCATTGTTCGGCGAGGTCAGCGTCGAGCGGCAGACTATAGCGCCGGTCGCGGGATTGCGGACCGCGTCGACCGCGAGCGCATAATTGGTGCGCGAGATGTTGGTCGGAAACGTCACCAGGTTGCGGCTGACGCCGTACTGGCCATAGGCATCCCATTGCCAGTCGCCGCCCAGCATCTGGAACTTGCCGTTGCCGCCGAGCTGATAGGACTGCGCCTTGCGGTCGGTGATCTGGTAGGTGATGCCCAGATCCCGGTTGAGCGTGCCGATGCGGATCGACGACAGGCCGGCGGCGACCATCCGCGCGCGCACGTCGGCGGGCAGATAGGCGTTGTCGCGCTGGATCACCGGGCCGCTCGACCCGATCATGTAGACGGTGGTGAGGTCCGCCTGCGTCTTGGCGCGGACATAGGAGCCTTGCGCGTACAGGTTCAGCGCGTCGGACACTTCGTAGTTCGCGCGTGCATAGGCGGTCTGGCGGCTTTCCGACGGCGCGACCGCGTTGGTACGGCGCAGGTCGTTCTGCTCCCAGTCGCCGCCGCGCATGAAGGGGTCGGCCTGGATGTCGCCGTAATTCTGCTGATAGGTCTGCCCGCCCTGGCCGAACGCGGTGCCGCGCAGCGGTCCCGAATACACCACGCCGCCGGGCGACGAGGTCATGTAGCCGACATTGCCGAGGATCAGCCGCTGCGGCTGGCCGTTTGTCGCGGTGTAGGCAGGGTTGGCCAGCAGTTGAACGCCGCGCCGGTTCCAGTCGCGGCGGTTCGCGCCGATGCCTTCGTCATGCACCTGCTCGAGCGCGACGACGACATGACCGCGATCGTCTGCGAACTTGGTGCCGCCGGCGAGGCTGATCTTGTAGTTCTCACCGTCGCCGTAGGTCGTGGCGCCGCCCGAGACTTCGCCCTTCAGGCCGGTCAACGACCGGTCGAGGACGAAGTTGACGACGCCGGCCACCGCGTCCGAGCCGTAGGTTGCCGACGCGCCCCCGGTCACGACGTCGACGCGCGAGATCAGGATCTGCGGGATCGCGTTGACGTCGACCACACCGGTGGACAGCGCCGGCGTTACGCGGTGACCATCGAGCAGCACGAGCGTGCGGTTGGCGCCGAGCGCACGCAGGTTCAGCGAATTGACGCCGGCCGAACCGTTGGAGCCGGTAGTCGTGCTGGAGCGCGTGCTGGCCGATCCGGCGAACGCCGGCAGGTTGGTGACGAACTGCGCGATATTGGCGTTCGCGTTGGTGGCGAGCTGTTCGGTGCCGATCACCGACATCGGCGTCGGCGCCTGGTACCCGTCGCGGACGATGCGCGAGCCGGTGACGATGATGTCCTGCGTCGATGTCGATTCAGGCTCCTGCGTCACGGCTTGCGTGACGGTCGCCTCCGCGGTCGGGGGCGGTGCGCCATCGGTCGGCACCGTGGGGCTGGGCGAAGGCGAAGCGGCGGGCGCGGTCTGCGCGGACACCGCGTTCAGCGACAACGCGAACGCCGCGCTGGTCGACAGCAGGGCCAGCAGGACGCGGCGATGTGCCGATCCGCGGGTGGTCGAATCCGAGTTCAAATGAGCGTTCATGCAATCCCCTCCGTATCGCCTGCAGCGATGCGATGATGCGAGTCGCCAGCCTTTGTTCGCAAATACGAATGACTGATCGTAATGACGACAATGATTTAGGTTTGGTGGGTTGTCAATCATGTGCGGCGAGAACGCTGCGATAGGGGGCGCTATGGTCCGCGCGTGGACCTGACGCGGACAGGAATCCCGCCGCTGGCAACGGCGACGAGGAGCGGGCTTCGGGCATAAGCGAGGGCGAAGGCGGCCTGTCGAGGCACGCGGCGCGCCAAATCAGGCGATCGGCGGCAGCCTGTCCAGATAGGTGTCCAGCGTGATGGGAAAATCACGCACGCGGGCCCCGGTGGCGTTGTAGACCGCGTTGGCGATCGCCGCGCCGATCCCGGTCATGCCGAGCTCGCCCACTCCCTTGGCCTTCATCGGTGAGATGGTCGGGTCGACCTCATCGATGAAGATCGCCTCGGTATGCGGGATGTCGGCATGGACGGGCACCTCATAGCTGGCGAGATCGTGGTTCACGAAGAAGCCGAATCTCTTGTCGATCGCGAGCGCCTCCATCAGCGCGCCCCCTGCCCCCATTGTCATCGCGCCGATCACCTGGCTGCGAGCGGTCTTGGGATTGAGGATGCGCCCCGCCGCACACACCGCCAGCATCCGCCGCAACCGCAATTCGCCCGTCATCGCGTGGATCGCGACTTCGACGAAATGCGCGCCGAACGCTGCCTGTTCGTAGGTCTTGCTCATCGCCTCGTCGAATTCGAGGATGTCCTCCGCGACCAGCTCGCCCGCCTTCGCTGCATCGACCAGCGCGACCCGTCGGTTGCCCGAGCGGACGACGCCGTCGGCGAAATCGACATCGGTGCCGTTGAACCCGAGCCGTTGCGCGACCTGTTCGCGCAGCTTCACGCACGCCGCGTACAACGCCGAGGTCGAACTGGTCGCACCGCGCTGGCCGATCGATCCGACCGACAAGGGATAGTCCGAATCACCGAGGCGGACGACGACCCGGTCGAGTTCCACCCCCATCATCTCGGCCGCGGTCTGGCCCAGGATGGTGTAGCTGCCGGTCCCGATGTCGGTCATGTCGGTTTCGACGATCACGCGGCCGTCGACCGCGAGTCGCACCCGGGCCGACGAATTCCGCACCCGGGCGCCGCGCACCGCCGCCGCGACCCCCATGCCGATCAGCCAGGCGCCTTCGCGCCGCCCGCCCGGCTTGGCGACACGCTTGTCCCACCCGAACCGCGCCGCACCCGTCTGCAGGCACTGCACGAGATTGCGTGTCGAGAACGGCTTGTCGGGCTCGGTCGGGTTGACACGCGTGTCGTTGCGGATGCGCAGTTCGACCGGGTCCATGCCCAGTTGGTCGGCGAGTTCGTCCATTGCCGATTCGATCGCCAGCATGCCCGGCGCCTCGCCCGGGGCGCGCATGGCGTTGCCCTCGGGCAGGTCGAGCACCGCCATCCGGTGCTGCGTCGCGCGGTGGTCGCCCGCATACATCAGCGGCGTCGGAATGGTCGCCGCCTCCGCAGCGCCGTCGGCATGGAGATTGCCGGACCAGCTCTGATGGCCGAACGCGGTGATGCGGCCGTCGGCGGTCGCCCCGATCCGGATGCGCTGCACCGTCGCCGGGCGGTGCGTGCCCATGTTGGCGATCAGCGGCCGGCCGATCGCGATCTTGACGGGCCGACCGACGGCGCGCGACGCGAGCGCCGCCATGACCGCGTCCGCCAGCACCGACGCCTTGCCGCCGAACCCGCCGCCGACGAACGACGCGACCATGCGGATCCGGTCGATCGGGATGTTCAGGATCTTCGCCAGATCGCGGCGCGCCCAGAAGACCACCTGCTGCGAGGTCCACAACGTCACCCGGTCGCCCTGCCAGCTGGCGATCGTGGCATGGGGCTCCATCGCCGCATGGCTCTGGTCGGGCGTCGTGTATCGGGTGTCGAGCCGGACCGGGGCGTCGGCGAACGCCTTGGCAAAATCGCCGCGCGCGGTATCGGGGAAGCGCGGATGCGCCACCGCCGTACCGATCTGCGCGGCCAGGTCGAACCGCCCCGACTGCCGGGCGTAATCGACGCGCACGAGGGCGGCGGCGGCGCGCGCCTGTTCGAACGTTTCTGCGACGACCACCCCGATCGCCTGGTTGTAATGCTGGATATCCGGCCCGCCCAGCACCGTCGCGCGGAACAGCTCGCCGACCCCCATCGGCCCGACGTCCCGCGCCGTCACGACACCGAGCACGCCGTGCGCCGCCAGCGCATCGCGCGTGTCGAGCGTGCGGATGCGCCCCTTGGCGATCGCGCTGCCGATCACATGACCGTACACCGCGTCCGGCACGGCATCGCGGCGTTCATAGGCGTATCGCGCGAGTCCCGTGACCTTGAGCGGCCCGTCGATCCGGTCCTTGGCCTGTCCCACGACCTTCATCCGGTCGATCGGGTTGGCGCCTTCCGGCTTGTCGAACTTCATCCACCCTCTCCCAAGGTCCCGGGCAGTCGTTGACAGCACCCGTCAGCAGTAATAGCTGATATACGATCGTTCGTTCGATAATGCGAACCAGAATTCTGGTCCGGAATCTAGCAGCGAGCGAGCATAGTCAGCCTGGTCGGAGAGGACAGCCTGTGGTCCGAAAGGACGTCCCGCATCGCCCGATGCACGCGAAGCCCGTCGCGGTCTTGGCCATCCTCGCCGTGACGGTCGCCGCCGCGGCTCAGCGCGCACCGGGGACCGCACGGCACGGCACCGCGCAATATGCAGGCATGCGCGCCCTGCATCTGTGTACGGGCTATTTCGCGACCGAAGCGCCACGCGCGCTGATCGATGCGACGATCGAGGCCAATGCCGGTCCTGCCCCCGCGACCCCGATGCGCACCGAGGTCGACGAACGTGCGCGCACCGTCTCGGTCCGCTACGCCGCTGACATGCCGCCGCGCATCGCGGTGTCGCGGGCGGGCATGGGCTGCACGATGCTGCCGATCGGTGCGGATGTCGCGCTGGCGAAACAACTGATCCGCGTCCCGCTCGAGGCACCACGTCTCGACGACCGCTCTTGGCCCATGGGCGACCGCGACGCGCGCGCGCCGCTGCCGGCACGAGACGAAGCGGCGGTCGAGCGCGTCCTCGACGCCGCCTTCGAGGACGAAAAGGGCGCGTATGGCGGCAAGACCTGGGGCGTGGTCGTGCTGCACGACGGGAAGATCGTCGCCGAACGCTACAGCCACGGATTTGCACGCCACATCGCTGCGCGGACCAATTCGATGTGCAAGAGTCTGGGCGCCACGCTGGTCGGCGTCGGGGTTCGGACCGGACGCGTCGATCTCAACCGCCCCGCGCCACTTGCGGAATGGCGCACGCCGGGCGATCCGCGTGGCGCGATCACCACCGACAATCTGCTGCGGATGACCAGCGGGCTCTACAGTGACGGCCCGCAGGACCCGCAGGTCGAGATCTATCGATCCGGCGCGGCGATCGCCGATATCGCCGCCCGCAACATGATGGACGCGCAGCCGGGCACGCGCTTCGTCTATGCCGGCACCGACACGAACCTGGCGATGCGCGGCCTGCGCCAGGCTCTGTCGGAGGATGCAGCCTACCCCGCCTTCCCGTATCGTGCGCTGTTGTGGAAGCTCGGCATGACGCGGACGGTCGTTGAGACGGACTGGAACAACGACTTCATCGTGTCGGGTCAATGCTGGAGCACCGCGCGCGACTTTGCGCGACTGGGGATGCTCTATCTCGCCGACGGGCGCTGGAACGGTGAACGCCTTCTGCCCGCCGGCTGGACGACATACGTGTCGTCGCCCCTCTCCGTGCAACCGAAGAGGCCCAGTATCGGCGGCGATGCCGGCTACGGCGCGCAGTTCTGGCTGTTCGGCGGCATGGACGGGCTGCCCAGCGACGCCTTCTCCGCGTTCGGCGCGATGGGGCAATATGCAGTGATCGTGCCGTCGAGGAACCTGGTCGTCGTCCGCCGCGGGCTCGACCACGATCCGCCGTTCAGGATCCAGAAGTTTGCAGCCGATGTGATGAACGCAGTGGCGCCGCAACCCGCTTCCAGGAAGGAACTTCGATGACCTCTCATCCCCGGCACCGCGCCGGTCTCGACCGGCGCGGTGCGTTGAAGAGCGCCGGTGGCCTGCTGGCCGTGTCGATGCTCCCCCTCGATACCGCCGCGGCACAGGATGCCGAGGCCACGAAACCGAGAACACCCCCGCGTGCGCGGCAGTTCCAGGGGCGGACGCTGACCGCCACGGTCGCCGACTATGCCGCCGCCACCTCGCTCGCCAGGATTCCGCCAGAGGTGCTCGATCGAGCCAGGAAGGTGGTGTTCGACGAAATGGCCTGCGCCTATTTCGGTTGCACAAGTCCGGGCGCCACCGCCGCGACGCGCCACGTTGCCGGCTGCGGCAGCCCGGGAGAGGCGCGTATCTATGGCACAGCGCTGCGCGCCTCCGCGCCCTATGCGGCGATGGCCAACGGCACGGCGGGCCACGGCTATGAGGTCGATGGTACGCATGTCGTCGGCGGCCATCCCGGCGCCTCGATCGTCCACACCGTCACCGCGATCGCGGAGAAGCAGAATGCATCGGGCGCGGAGCTGCTCAACGCGGTGATCCTAGCCTACGATGTCGGCGTGCGCATCGTCGAGGCGTGCGGCGGCAAGTTCAGTGTGCGCGATCGCCGGCACCTCACGAGCGACTTCTTCTACGCGATGGGCGGCACCGCCGCGGCCGCGCGTATCCTCAAGCTTTCGCCGACGCGCCATCGCCATGCATTGGCGCTGGTCACGTTCCAGACAAACGGCCTGTACGCGCTGTATGCGGAGAAGGACCACATCAGCAAATCCTTCTGCAACGGCCAATACGCCTTCGCCGCGATCAGTTCGGCGCAGATGGCGCAGGCCGGGCTGGAGGGGAACGAGGACATCATCGGCTCGGCCGAGGGCGTGCTCGACGCCTGGGGCGACGGCCGGCACGACGACGCGGTCGTCGCGGGTCTCGGTCGCGATTTCAAGATCATGGGCGCCAACTTCAAGTTCTACAACGCGGGCTACCCGATCCATACGCCGATCGAGGCGGTCCAGACGATCATCAGGCAGAATGCCATCGCCAACGACGCGATCCAGTCGATCCTGATCGGCATGCCGCAGAACGCGATGAAGGTCGTCGACAACCGCGAGATGCACAATATCTCGGTCCAGGACATGGTCGCCGCCAATCTCGCCAAGGGCGGATTGAAGCTGGTCGACGAACCCTTCCCGGCGATCCTGTCCGACCCGACCTACAAGAGGCTGCGCACGCTGATCTCGGTGGCGGTCGACCCCGAGCTGCAGAGCGAATTCCCCAACGGGCGCGGCGCGCGGGTCACCATCGTCACCCGGGACGGCAAACGCCACGTCCTGCGGATCGACAATCCCCGCGGGCACAGCCTGCGCGGTGATGTCTCGTGGGACGATCTCGCCGAGAAATGGCGCGGCTCACTGCCCAATTGCGACCCCGGCCGAGCGCTGGAGATCGCCCGGAACCTCGACAAGCTGACGAGCGCGAAGGATCTGTTCGCGGCCTTTGCGGGGACCAACGGCTAACGGGGATACAGACGGTATTGCAATCGGTCATTTTCGGCTATGTCCGCCATTACGAACAAGGGGTTGGCAGAACGGCAATGACTAAAGACGATGACGGTGTGGCAGAAGCGCTGGATTCCGGGGACGAGACCACGCGGCAGCCGCAGCACCACCGCACCGTGGACCGCGTTACGCAGATCCTCGAAGAGGTCGTCTATCATCCGGGTCTGACCTTCGCCGAACTCGCGCGGACACTCGGCGCGCCGAAGAGTTCGGTCTATGGCTTCATGCAGGGGCTGCTGGCGACCGGTTGGCTCTACGAACAGGACCGACGCTATTATCTGGGGCCCGCGGTACACGGGCTGACGCTCGCCAGCGGCCAGGTGCGCGCGGGGCTGGTGAGCCAGGACGTGCTGGTCGACCTGCACCGCGAGACCGGGCTTCCGGTTTTCCTGGGCGTCGAGGCGGGCGACCACCTGATCTACATCGCCGAGGCCGGCGGGGACTCGATCGCCGATATCGAGGCGCGACGGAACATCCGCCGAACGCTTCTCGCCACCGCGACCGGCAAGGCGCTGCTCGCGGCGCGTCCGCAGGACGAACTGAAAGCGTTCCTGCGCCGGCACAGCCGCAGCGACGCCGCGCTCGTCGAATCCTTCCTCAGCGAATATGACGAGATCAAGCGCACGGGCATCGCGACGAACGTCCGGCTGTCGGGCACGCGCTACGCGATCGCCACGGTGGTGCCGAGCATCTCGGGCAAGGCGCCCGCAGCCGTCGCGCTTGTCGGCGCGACTACCAAGGTCAAGCCGCGCGCGAAGAAGCTCGCCGACCTGCTGCTCGAGCGGGTCGCGACCTGGGCCAACCACCCTGCCACCGCGCGCGAGGCGATCTAGCGATCGGCGCTATGCCGCAGGGTGGACGAGCGGGCCGTTGGTGACGTCGAACGTCGACTGCGGCGCGAGCGTCTCGCCGATCTGCCGCCGGGCGGCATGGAGGTCGTTCACCACCCGGCAGGTCTCATCGATCAGCATGCTGGGGCGCCGCGCGAGATCATAGGCGGGCCAAGCCGGCATGTTCGGGTTCTGCGGCGTACCGGAGGTGGCGAACGCGACATAGGCAGCCAACAGGTTGCGCGATGCCGCCGCCGCCCGGGCTCCGCCGCCCGCCGTCAGCCGGTCCTTGTCGAGCGTGCCGAACGCGAACGGAACGTCGATCGCGTGCGGCCCGCCCCAGATTCCGTTCTCGACCGGCGACCGCCAGTCGAACCCGGCGAGATAGACGGGCTGCTTGCCCGTCGCTGCTCGTGCCTCGGTCGCCTTGCGCATCGGCGCCCGCATCAGCGCGTCGCTAGCGACATCGACGAGCACGTCCCAAGCCGACCGCTTCGGGCCATCTTGGCGATACGCAGCGATCACGTCCTGTGCGCGCGCCTCGTCTATGCCGAACTGCGCTTGGATGCGGGTCGCGAGCTCCCGTTCGGTGACCGCCAGATTGGTGCGATCCCGCAACAGCCATGGCGTCGCCTCGGTCGCGGTGCAGCTCATGATGCCCGGCTTGGCCGCCTGCATTGCCCAGCCGGCGGCGGACTGCGGTGCGTGGATGATGTTGCGGCCGTCGACGACGGGACGCAACTGGTCGGCCTTGAGATTGGCGAGTGCCGTCACGTTCGCCGCGTATAGCCGGGCCACCGGCACTGCCTGGAGACGGCGGAGATCGCCCTTCCCCAGTCCCAGCACCCGGAGCAGTTCGTCGGTCGGATCACGCAGTTCCTGGCTCGGCCGCAGGAAGAACGCGCCAGAACCGCTCATGTTGATCGAATTGCGGAACAGCGGATCGGCTGCCGGCATCACCGACAGCGCGACGATCTTGGCACCGCCGCCCGATTCTCCGAACACGGTGACGCGGTGCGGATCGCCTCCGAACGCGGCGATATTGGTCTGCACCCACTGCAAGGCCGCGATCAGGTCGAGCTGCCCCGCGTTCCCGGCATCCACAAAATCGGGATCGAGACCGCCGAGATTGGCATAGCCGAAGACGTTGAGACGGTGGTTGAGCGTGACGACCACGACGTCCCCGCCGCGCGCCAGCGCTGTGCCGTCGAGCGTTGCGCCATCCCCGCTGCCGCCCTGGAAACCGCCGCCATGGATATACACCATGACGGGCCGAGCAGCGTCACGGCCCGCGCCGGGCGTGTAGACGTTGAGGACGCAGCAATCCTCCCCTTGCGGCGGCACGGGCGGAGCGACGATTTCTCGCCCGCCCGCACGCCGAGCCTGGGGGCAGCGATCGCCGAACGCCAGCGCATCGCGCACGCCGGCCCATTTCGCCACCGGTCGCGGCGCCATGAACCGATTGCGCCCGCTCGTGTCGGCGGCATAGGGCACCCCCTTGAAGCTGACGACGCCGTCCCGGGCCGCACCGCGCAGCTTGCCATCCGCGGTCTCGACGACCGTCCCGTCGGCTGCCGCGGCGCGCGCGACCGAGAAGGCCGGCAACGCCAGCAGCACCGCCGCGCCCGACAGGAAGGTGCGACGGGTCGCGGGGCCTGTGTCGTCCATCGATCACTCTCCATCGTCGCGATCGTCGTCGATCGGCGTTGCTCGCTTTGCGAGTCTTCCATATATACGCATAATCGATCGTATCTGGAAATATGCGGCGGCAATGATGACCGGTGGACGGCAACCATCGCGTGCTGGCACCATAGCCGGATCAAGGAGACTGCAAGTGAACCGTGCCTGCGCCACCGCCTTCATCCTCGTCCTCGCTACGCCCGTCGCGGCGCAGCAGAAACGTCCCTCGGTGGCACCCAAGGCGATGCAGGAGGTCGCGCCGCAGCTCGCCACCTATACCGACGACGTACTGTTCGGCGATGTCTGGGTCCGCTCGCAGCTGAGCCCGCGCGATCGCAGCATGGTCACGCTGACCGTGCTCATCGGTACGGGCAAGAGTGCGCAGCTCGCCGGGCATCTCAACCGCGCGCTCGACAATGGCGTGACGCCGGCCGAGGTGTCGGGCCTCGTCACGCAGCTGGCCTTCTACACCGGCTGGCCCAACGCCGTTTCCGCGCTGGCGGTGATCGCGCCCGAATTCACGAAGCGCAAGATCGACACGGCGGCGTTACGCGCCGCGGTGTCGGCTGCCGCGCTGGCACCCGAACAGCCGGCGACCGCCCGCGACAGCAACCCCGCCATGGCGAAGGGCGCACCCAAGTTCGAGGCGCTGACTGCCAACGTCATCTACGGCGACCTCTGGCGCCGCACCGACCTCACCCCGCGCGACCGCAGCCTGGTCACCATCATCGCGCTCGCCGCGAACGGTGACGAGGCGCAGCTCGCGTCGCACATGGGGCGCAGCGCAGCGTACGGACTGACCCGCGCCGATCTCGTCGAGGCGCTGACGCATCTGGCCTTCTACGCCGGCTGGCCCAAGGCCAACAGCGCGATCCGGCTGGCGATCGCCGATCAGGGCAAGCCCGCCGAGCCGGTCGTATCCGCCGATGCCGCACCACCGCTGACGGTGACTCCGCCAAGGCAGGACCCGAGCCGCGGCCCGGCCGAGCATTTCACCGGGCAGGTCACCGTCACCTCGCCGTTCAAGGCCAGTGGCGGATCGCGGCTGGGCGGCGCGACGGTCAGCTTTGCGAAGGGCGCACGGACCAACTGGCACACGCATCCGACCGGCCAGTTGCTGGTCGTCACCACGGGCCGCGGCTGGGTGCAGGCGGCGGGTGAACCCGTACGTGTCGTCGGCCCGGGCGATATCGTCTGGACCGCCCCGGGCGTCCGTCACTGGCACGGCGCGACCGCGACCAGCGCGATGACGCATGTCGCGGCGTCCGAATCCAGAGAGGGCACCAGCGTCACCTGGATGGAGCCCGTATCCGCCGCGCAATACACGGGCCCGCGCTGATCCTTCATTTGCGGCACGCATATCCGAAGCCGGCAGAAGTCCGGCGAGTTGGGGAGAAGAACATGCTTCGATCGGCCTTTGCAACGCACAGGGTACGGCGGATGGCTCTGTCGCTCGTTGCCGTCTCCGCCGCGATGGCGCTGACGGCGAGGGATATGCGCGCGCAAACCTCCCCGCCCTCCCCGCCCTCCCCGCCCTCCCCGATCTGCGGCACCGAAGGCGGTGCGCAGCTGCTGTGCGGCGTTTCGAAGCCGGAGGACCTGTTCCGCGTTGAGGGAACGGACTGGATCGTCACGACGTCGCTCGCCGGCGGCATCCATATCCTGAACACGCGGGACAAGCGGCCCGTCCCGCTCTACCCGGCGGCCAATGCGCGCGAGACGTTCGACAGGCGGACCTATGCGAGTTGCGCCGGGCCGCCGGACGCCGCGGCAAAGGCGCATTTCTCGACGCTGGGGCTGCACATCCGGCCGCTCGGACGCGGCCTGCACCGGCTGTACGTCACGCGCTATCCGGGCCCCAGCGGCGTGGACGTGTTCGATCTCGACGTCCGTGCGAAACCCCGCGCGACATGGATCGGATGCGTGCCGTCGCCGGGCACCGTCCTCGCCAACTCGATCGTCGGACTGCGCGATGGCGGGTTCATCGTCTCGAGCTTCTACGAGACCGGCGCGAATTCGCAGGCATCGCGGGCAAAGGCCCTCGACGGCGGCATCACCGGTGCACTGTGGTCCTGGCACCCGAAAACGGGCTGGGCGCAGATCCCCGGCACCGAGTCCGCCGGCCCGAACGGCATCGAGCTCTCGCCCGACGGACGCCATGCCTATGTCAATCAATGGGGCTCGCGCACCTTCATGCGCGTGACGCTGGGCGCGGTGCCGCCCCGCCGCGACATCGTGCCGATGGGATTCCGCCCCGACAATCTTCACTGGGCGCCCGACGGGATGCTGCTCATCGCCGGGCATACCGATACCGCCGGCTATCTCGCGAAGATCGATCCCGTATCGCTCAAGGTGACGCCGTTACTGAGCCGGCCGGACACGCCGCGATTCGTCCACGTCTCCGGCGCGATCCAGATCGGGTCGGACTATTGGGTAGGGTCGTCGCGGTCCGATCATTTGGCGATCTTTCCCGCTTTGGACAAACGCTAGCCGCGAGACGGGGGCGGCGATCCGCCCGCCCCCGTCGCCGTCCGAGGGCATTCGCTACAGGATCGTTTCCGCGGCCCGCCACTCGGCGATCTCCTCGGCGGAATGGCCGAGCCAGGTGCCGAGGATCTCGTCGTTGGCCGCCCCCAGCGGCAGGCTCGGTTCGAGTTCGCGCCGTGCGACGCCCTCGAAGGTGAAGGGCGAGTGCGGCAGCACGACGCGGCCGAGGTCGGGATGCTCGACCCATTGCAGGCTGCCGCGGGCGTGCATGTTCCGGTCGACGATAACCTCGCCGAGATGGCGCACCGCGGAACACGGCACCTTCACAGCGAGCAGCCGGTCGGCGATCTCGTGGCGGCCGTGCTGGCGCGTCCATGCCTCCATCAGGGCGTCCACCGCCGCCATGTTGCGGACCCGATCGGTGCGCGTGCGGAACTGCGGATCGTCGGCGAGATCCGACCGCCCCATGACATCGAGGATCGAGCGGAAATGGCTGTCGCCGGGCGAGTTGATCACCACATAGCCATCGGTCGTCGGATAGACGTTGTAGGGCGAAACGCCGAGCCCGCCATGGCGATTGCCGGTCCGCGGCGGCGCCGCCGCGCCGCGCGCGTGCAACATGCCGAGGTTGGACGCGAGCGAGCAATAGGCGGCATCCTGCATCGATACTTCGAGCACGCGAGCGACGCCGGTGCGCTCGCGCTCGTACAGCGCCGTCATGATCGCCCCGTAGAGATGGATGCCGGCCAGAAAGTCGCACAGCGCCGCGCCCGACTTGACCGGAGGCTGGTCTGCGAACCCGGTCGAATCGATGATGCCGCACATCGCCTGCATCACCAGGTCCATCGCCGGATAGTCCTTGTAGGGGCCGTCCTTGCCGTACCCCGAACTCGACGCATAGATCAGCCGCGGATTGACCGCGCGCAGCACCTCGGCGCCGACGCCGAGACGATCGAGCACGCCCGGTGCGAAATTCTCGACCAGAACGTCGGCACGCGCGACCATCTCCTTCAGCAGCGTACGGCCCTGTTCGGACTTCAGGTTGAGCGTCACCGGCTTCTTGTTGGAATTGAGCATCGCGTAGGAGAAATCGGCGCCGCCCATATCGCCGCGGCTGCGCAACGTCTCGCCGTGCAGCGGCTCCACCTTGATCACGGTCGCGCCGCTCAGCGCCATCAGGAAGGTAGCGTAGGGACCGTTATAGACATGCGACAGATCGATCACCGTGATGCCCGACAGGGGGTAGCGGGCATCCCCCGCCGGCAGCGCGTCCTCGAGCCCGCTGTCGTCACCGCGCGCCGCGCCATCGTTCAACCGTTCAGCCATTCTGTCCTCGTCCATGTCTCTGTTATGCCACGACGATTGCGACGCAAGCGCGTGTCCGATTACGATCGACTCCCGGTGCTCCGCGGCTTGGCGGCAGTGGCACCGGGTAGGGCCAGTTGACCCTCCCGCACCGACTGATCACGGCTCGATCCATCTGCCCTCCCCCGCCAGCCCCCGCATAAATATTCGTATATGCGATATGCTGATCGTATATAGCAACCGTATCGGATCGCGTTTCCTTGTCAAGCGAATGCGCCGCGAACGCGACGCGCGCCGCTAAGCGGGACCACGGCGGGGGAGCGCGATGATCGCCGTGCCGGGCATCACATTCTGGCCGCGCTGGTTCTGCGCCCAGGTCGTCAGCCGCAGCACCGCGTCGCCCGCGGCATCGATCTCCTTGCCGTCGACCCGCGCGCCGAGCCGCACGACGTCGGAGAGATAGACGTGCGACCGATACTGGCCGGTAATCCGCTTGAGCCTGCCTGTGTCGCCCATCCAGTTGGTGAGCGAGTGGATCTGCCAGCTGGTCCGCTGGATGCCGACGTCATAGGCGATCTGCGCGCCCTGCAGCCCCGCCGCATAATCGTTGTAGTGCACCGAATAGACCGGTTCCAGCGCGTGCGTCCGGGGATCGCGGAACGCCCATTTGGGATGCTTGTGATACCGGCGCAGCGATACCGAATGCGCCGCCACGCGGGGGATCGGCGCCGCGCCCCCGGCGATAAAGGCGATGAAGTCGGTCAGACCCAGCGGCCCCTTGGTGATCACGTCGATCTCGTCGCCGATCGCGACGTCTTCCCAGTAACGCGGGGTCGCACCGCGCGGCGCTTCCTTCAGAACTTCCGCCTCGATTGCCGCGACCTCTTCGTCGGTCCAGGGATGCGGCACGGTGATCGTCCGCGTCTCGGCCCGCTTCTGCATCTCGCCGCGCTCGAAGCGCATGCGCGAGCAGATGAAATCGGCGACCAGCGCGCCGTCCTGGTTGGTGTATTGCTGCAGGATATAGTCCTTGATCCGCCTCCCACCAAACTGGCTCTGCTCGATCGGGCCGTCGAACCCCTGGAACTCGCAGCGGCAATCGATCCTGTCGCCGACGCCGATCGGAGCATGGAAATCGATCGTCGTCTCGCAATGGAACCCGCCCAGCCCCGGCCAGCCGACCTGGATGCCGGCCAGGCAGGCGAAGATGAAGCTCGGCGGTGCGATCAGCCTGCCGTGCGGCGTCGCCTCGGCATAGTCCGTATCGGTCCACAGCGGATTGTCGTCGCCGATCCCTTCGCAGAACCGCAGGATCGCGGTCCGCGTTGCATATTCGTTGTTGATGCTCGCCGCCGTGCGCAGGTTGGTGCCGATCAGCGCCCGCATCGACTCCAGCATGTCGTCGGTAAATTTACCGGTCGCCAGCTCGCGCGCGATGGGCGCGTCGGGTTCGGTCACGGGGTTTGTCATGATCGGGGTCTCTTCGCGTCTATGCCGGTCCCAGCAGATGTATCTGGCGATGCTGTGCGTATATACGTCTATCGTTTTCCATAAACGAACTTGTGGCCCGGGAGCAGCTGTGTCAACCATCCGGAAAACACAATGAGGATGGCGAATGCCGGAAGCACCTACATGGAGAAGCGCGCGCTGGGCGGCCGCGGCGGTCTTGATGATCGTCTACACGCTGCATTCGCTGGACCGCTACGTGTTCGGCGTGATCATCGAGCCGCTGCGCCACGAATTCCATTTCACCGACAGCCAGCTCGGCGCGATCGGCGGCACCGCGCATGCGATCGGCTTCTGCGTCTGCGTGCTGCCCGTCGGCTGGCTGATGGACCGTACCAACCGCGTCAAGTTCCTGGCGACGATGCTTGGCATCTGGAGCGCCGTCTCCGGTCTCGGCGCGCTCGCGACCGGATACTGGTCGCTCTTCGCGATGCGTACGGTCGTCGGCGCCGCGGAATCGTCGACGGCCGCGGGCACCCAGTCGCTCGTTGCCAGCATCTTCCCGGCGAAGGAGCGCGCCAGCGCGATGGGCATCGTCCATTCCGGACTGGCGCTGGGCACCGGGCTCGCCTTCGTCATCGGCGGCTTCGTCGCGCAGCATTGGGGCTGGCGCGCGGTGTTCCTGGTGGTCGGGCTTCCCGGCGTCATTCTGGCGGCCCTGATGTGGCTGCGCTTCCCCGAGCCCCCGAAGAGCAATGAAAGCAGCGACGCCGGACAGGCCGTGCCGATGTGGCAGGTCGCGAAATTCTTCGTGCGCACCCGTGCCGTCTTCTTCAACACGATCGGCCTCGCCATCGTCGCGATGAACATCGCGTCGATCTGGATCTGGATCACGCCGATCCTGGTGCGCGAACACGGTTTCAGCCTGTCCGCCGCGGGCCTGGTCGTCGGCATCGCCGCGGGCGTCCTGAAATTCGCGTCGACCGCGCTGTCCGGCTTCCTGGCGGACTGGATTGCCAAGGGACGGGTCGACCGGCTCTGGGTTGTGCCGTCCTGTGCGTTGACGCTGTCGGTGCCGGCCGCGTTCGGCATCGCGTTCGCGCCCTCGCCGGCGATCGCGGTCGTGCTGGTGTTCGTGCTCGGCCTGACGCTCGGCACGCATTATTCGGCGCCAAAGGCCGCCATCATGACCGCCACCCCGCCGCGGATGCGCGGCTCGGTCGCGGCGATGCAGGAACTCGTCGCCAATCTCGGCGGCGCGGCGATCGGTCCGTTGATCACCGGTATCATCTCGGACAAGCTGGGCGGCGCGAACTCCGTGAGCCTTGCGCTCGGCGCAACCGTCAGCCTGAACTTGGTCGCCGCGGCGAGCTTCTGGTTCGGGATCCGGGGCACCTCACGCAGCCCTGCCGTTGCCGACGCCTCGAGCGGAATGATCACCCCGCGCTGATCGCGACGCTATTGAAGGAAGGCACGATGTCCAATCCAACCGTTTCCAGGCGTTCGCTGCTGATCGGCACCGGGCTGTCCGCGGCAGCCACCGCGGTGCCCGATGCGTTCGCGGAAACGCCGGCGGCTGGCCGACCCGCGCCGCTCGTCATCCAGGAACAGGGCAGCTTCGCGGTCGGCGGCACGGTGGTGGCTCAGCCTGGAATCTTCGATCCCTACGGGCAAGGCGCCGACGGCCAGACGCTGCACGGCGACCACGCCTATGTCTTCTACCAGATTCCGGTACGGGCGAAAAAGCACCCGCTCGTGATGTGGCACGGCATCGGTCAATTCTCGAAGACATGGGAGACGACGCCCGACGGCCGCGAGGGATATCAGACGATCTTCCTGCGCCGCGGACACGGTGTCTACATCATCGACCAGCCGCGGCGCGGCAATGCCGGGCGCACCACCGTTGCGGCGCCCGTCCCGACCACGCCCGACGACCAGAAATGGTTCAACATCTTCCGCGTGGGCCTATGGCCGGACTATTTCCCAGGCGTCCAGTTCGCGCGCGATCCCGAGACGCTGAACCAGTATTTTCGGCAGATGGCGCCCGATACCGGCCCCATCGATATCGAAGTGAACGCGACCGCGGTCGCCGCCCTGTTCGACAGGATCGGTCCGGGCGTGCTCGTCACGCATTCGCACAGCGGCGGCATGGGCTGGCAGGCGGCGGTGAAGGCACCGAACATCCGCGGCATCGTCGCCTACGAACCCGGCAGCAATTTCGTCTTTCCCGAAGGCGAGGTCCCGCCGCCGCAGACCGCCACGCCGGCCGCGATCACCGCGATCGGCACACCGCTGTCGAACTTCATGAAGCTCACCCGCGTGCCGATCCTCATCGTCTATGGCGACAACATTCCGGCCAAGCCGGTGGACAACCCCGGACAGGATGGATGGCGCGCACGGCTGGCGATGGCGCGGCTGTGGCGCGATGCGGTCAACCGGCGCGGGGGCGACGTCACCGTCGTCCACCTCCCCGAGATCGGCATCCGCGGCAACACGCATTTTCCCTTTTCGGACCTCAACAACGTGCAGATCGCGGATCACATGTCCGCCTTCCTGCGCGCCAAACATCTCGATTAGGCCTGCGACTACGGTCGCGGCCTGCCGCTCTCCACGATCGCCTTCATCCGCTGCAAGGCGGGCATCAGCCGCGCGCGTCGCGCCGCGAATTCGACCTCGCGCTGCGCCGGCGGGACGACGGAATTGTCCCAGAAGAACGAATAGACGATCCGAGACTTGCCGGCATCGGCGGCGCGGACTTCCAGCGTGTTGTGCTGCATCGTGTAGGGCACGCCGATACGCACGGGAAACGCATAGGTGTAGGACATCGGTGTGGTGGCCACGATCGCTTCGATCGTCCCGCCGGCCAGCGTCCGCACCGCGCCGAGTTCGCCCTCCGTTCCGGAGGTGATCGTGCAATCGCGCGGCAGCCATTCCTCGAGATCGCAGAAGCGGCCGATCCGCGCCCACGTCTCGGCCGCGGGCCGGTCGACCACGATCTCCAGCCGTTGCGTCACATAGTTCGGCGCCGCGATCGCCAGCGGTGTGGTCGGCGGCGCGGATGGCGACAGCTGACCCCAGGCAACGGTGGCGGACAGAAGGCAGGACACGAAAAGGCTGGTGCGGATCATGGCATGCTCCGTGCTGCGAACGGCGGGCGCGACGGACTTTGCCGTCAGGGTGCGATCGTGCGCGCCGCCAGGCGCACGGTCGTCGTGGCCCCGAGGTCCTCCGCCGACCGCCCGATCGCGAACGCGTAGTTGCCCGCGTCGAGCGCCCACCCCGTGCCCGACCATCGGGACAGCAACCGCGGATCGATCGCCATCGTCACGGCCCGCGTTTCACCGGGTTGGAGCTCGACCCTCGCAAAACCGGCGAGACGGCGCAGCACTTGGCCGTTGCGGCGTGTCAGATAGAGTTGGACCACGTCGGCGCCGGCCCGCGCCCCGGTGTTGGTGACCGTGACCCGGGCGCTCAGACGACGGCCATCGACGGCCGGCTGGCTGTGACGAAATTGCGTGTAGCTGAGCCCGTGCCCGAAGGCGAACAGCGGCTTGCGCGACTGCCCCGCGTACCAGCGATAGCCCACGTCCGCGCCCTCGACATAGTCGACCCCGAACTGGTGCGTTCCGTCATCGGGAAGCCCGAGACCTTCCGGACGCGCACGGGGCGCCTGCGCGGCGGTCGCCGGGAAGGTGATCGGCAGCCGGCCCGACGGATTGACCCTGCCGGTCAGGACGTCGGCGATCGCCGCCCCGCCCTCCTGCCCCGAATACCACGCCTCGACGACCGCGCGCACCTTGCCGAGCCAGGGCATCGCGACGGGGTTGCCCGTTTCCAGCACCACGACGGCGTTCGGATTGGCCGCCGCGACCAGTTCGATCAGCCGATCCTGTCCGTCGGGCAGCGCGAGCGACGGATTGTCGATGCTCTCGACCTGCCATTGATTGGCGAAGACGAGGACGAGATCGGCATGCGCGGCGCGCGCCGCCGCCAGCTCGGGCGAATAGCCGGGATCGAATTCGATCGTCGCACCCGGCAGCTGCGCCCGGAGCGCGTCGAGCGGCGAGGACGGCATCAACACCTGATAGCCACTGACCTCGAGAAACGGGCTGCCACCGAACGGCAGCCGTACCAGCGGTCCGCCGACCGGGGTCACCTGACTCGATCCCCCACCCGACCAAATGCCACGATTGGCGTAGCGCCCGACGATCAGGATCGTCTTCGCGGTCGTCGCAAGCGGCAGCACGCCGTCGTTCTTGAGCAGGACGATCCCGGCCCCCGCGGCCTCGCGCGCGACCCGCGCGTTCGCGGCATAGTCGATCGGTGTTTCCGCCAGCGGTGCGTCGGCGCCCACCGCGTACAGCGAGCGCAGGATGCGCCGGACCGATGTCGGCAAGGCCTCGCGCGGGACCGTCTTGCCGAGCGCCGCGCGGAGTGGCTTGTCGAACCACACCTGCGAGTCGAGCTGGGCGCCCGACTGCTGGTCGAGTCCCGCCGCCATGTCGGTGGGGCCGTGCGTCGCGCCCCAGTCCGACATGACATAGCCCTTGAACCCCCAGTCGCCGCGCAGCACGCGGTTCAGCAGCCAGTCGTTCGCGCAGCTATGTGCCGCGTTGATCTTGTTGTACGCGCACATGATCGCGCCCGGCCGTCCACGCTCGAGGGCGATCTCGAACGCGAGCAGGTCGGATTCACGCAGTTCCGCCTCGGCGATCCGCGCGTCGATCGAATGCCGCAGCGTTTCCTGCGCATTCAGCACGAGGTGCTTGGCAGTCGAGACGACGCGCTGCGACTGGATGCCGCGGATCGATTCCCCCGCCAGCACGCCGGCCAGCAGCGGATCCTCGCCGAGATACTCGAAATTGCGCCCGCCGAACCAGTCGCGCGTCAGGTTGACGCCGCCCGCCAGCAGGACGTTGAACCCCTTCGCGCGCGCCTCGCCGCCGATCATTGCGCCCGTCCGCCGCGCCAGGTCGGGGTCGAAGCTGGCAGCGAGCGCGAGCCCGGAGGGCAGCGCGGTGGCGACGTCGCCGATCCGGCTCATCTTCGGGTTGGTGACGCCCAGGCTCGCGTCGGTTTCGTAGATGCCGGGAAAATCGAGCCGCGGGATCGGCGGATAATAACCCGCCGCCGGCTTCACATACGCGGGCGTCGGCGCCGGCCCCCTTCGCGACGCTACCGGCATATACCCCCAGACGAGCGAGAAGCGTTCCTCCTCGGTCATCTGCCGCTCGACCGCCGCCGCCCGCGCGTCCGGATCCGCGGTCTGCGCGTGCGCCTGCCCTGCCGCCGCAACCAGCCAGGCCAGCATCGCGATATGCTTCATCTCGTCGACCCCGATCCGTCGCTGATACAAAAAATGAACCTGCGGTCCGCGTGCGGCCGCAGGTTCAGGAGGAGGATCAGAACTTGAAGCCGGCGCGTACGCCATAGGTCCGCGGGTCGGCGACCTGCACGCTGGCACGCGCGCCCACCACGACGGTCGATACGGTCACCGCATCCTCGAGGTTCTTGACGTAGCCCTGGACGTAGAAGCGCGCGTCCGGTGCATTGTAGGTCAGCGTCAGGTCGGTCTTCATGAAGCTCGGCTGGCGGTAGAAGTTGCGCGAGCCGATGATGAACAGCGAATAGCTGTCGCTGACGCGCGTCCGCGCGCCCGCCACCAGTTCGCCGGCACTGCCGAGCGGAATCGTGTACTGCGTTCCCGCGGTGACCACCCAGTCGGGCGAGCGATCCAGCTGCCGCCCGGCGAAATTGTAAGGCGGCAACGCGAACTCGTCATAATGCGCGTCGAGATAGGCGACCGAGAAGTCCGCGCGGATATAGCGGACCGGGGTCAGCACGGTTTCGGCCTCGATCCCGCTGACCTTTGCCCGGCCACCGTTCGTGGTGACGAGGCAGGACAGGCCGCCGCCGCAATCGCTGACGAGCTACGACAGCTGCAGGTTGTTGTAGTCATAGTGGAACGCCGACGCGTCCAGCCGGACCGCATTGTCGAGGAACCGGGTCTTGATGCCCGCCTCGTAGGAGGTCAGCGTTTCCGGATCGTAATAGAGCGCGTCGGCGGTGAGGGTGCAGCCCGTGCCAGTCCCGCGCTCGCACCCGTCGTTGAAGCCGCCCGCCTTGTAGCCCGTCGAAACGGTACCGTAGAGCAGCGTCGTCGGGGTAAGGTCGTAATCCAGGCCGAGCCGCCAGGTCGTCTTGGCGAACGTCGCCGACGCATTGTTGTTCGGCACGGCGTTCGCCGGCCGTGCGCAGGTGAAGAACGATGCGCAGGTGACCGTGTACCCGACACGCGACTTGTCGTCGTGCGAGTAGCGCGCGCCGGCCGTGAAGCGGAGCGAGTCCGTCAACGCGTACGTACCCTGTCCGAAGAAGGCGTAGGACTTCGCCTTGGTGGGATCCTGAAAGAAGGCCAGCGTCGTGCCGTCGCCGGTGCGCCCCGGATTGGCCGTGCCGATCAGCCCCTTGAGAACAATGTCCGAATCTTCCTTGAAGAAATAGCCGCCGCCCTGCAGCGTCAGCGGGCCGCCGCCGTTGGTCGCGAGGCGCAGTTCGTGCGACTGCTGGCGGTAATGGCCGTCATAGGAATAATGATAGGCCAGCGCCGCATCGGGGGAGATGCGCGCATCCTCCTCGTCTCGCTTGAACCGGCGATAGGAGCCGACATAGGAGACCGTGATCGGGCCGACATCCTGCGTCAGTTCGCCGCCGATGCCCCAGCTGTAGTTGCGACGATACAGGTCCCAGCCGATGTTCGCGTTCTCGGTCATGTAGGCGCGGCGCGATCGCTTGAGCCGGATCGGATCGATGCCGGTGGGGGTGTCGGCATAGAAGTTGCGGATCGGCAGCAGATCGAAGACGTGGCCGCCAATATCCGAATAGTCGCCGCGCAGCAGCAGGTTGCCGCTGTTCCATTTATACAGACCCGACACGCGCCCGGACAGGTTCTTGCGGAACGGATCGCTTCGGCCCGTCACCTGCGGACCGAAGCGCGTGAAGGTGTCGCGCTGGTCGAAATTGCCGGCGACGCGGAAGGCCAGGTTCTGACTGACCGGCAGATTGACCGCGGCACTTGCCTGGCACGCATCGTAATTGCCGTAACCGACGTCCACCGAGCCGCCGAACCGATCGAATGTCGGGCGGTTCGAGATCACGTTGATCAGCCCTGCGGTGGTGTTGCGGCCGTAGAGAGTGCCCTGCGGGCCGCGCAGCACTTCGACGCGGGCGACGTCGAAGAAGCTGACTTCCTGCGCCTGCGGGCGTGCGATGTAGACGCCGTCGGCCAGGAACGCCGCAGACGGATCGCCGCGCTCCGACACGTCGGTGCTCGTCACGCCGCGGATGGTGACCTGAACGCCGCCGCTGTTGCGATCGATCGAGATGTTGGGGACCTGGTCCGCCAGCGCGGTCGGGTTGGTGATGCCCGCCGCGCGCAAGCCGTCGCCCGTGATCGCCGAAATCGCGACCGGCGTCTTCGACAGCAGCGATTCGGTGCGGTTCGCGGTGACGATGATGTCCTGTGCATCGGTCGGATCGGTGGTCGGCGCCTGCCCCGCTGCCGCTTGGCCCGTTGCCGTCTGGCCCGCTGCCGTTTGGCCTGCTGCCGTCTGGCCCGTCGACTGCTCCTGGGCAAACGCCGGAACCGTCGTCAACGCCAATGCCGAAGCAGTGCAAAAATATGAAACGAGCTTCACGTGACCTCCCCCATGATGTGGACTCCCATCCACTATCTGTTCGCATATCCGATCTATCGGTCGTATTTATGCATACTCTGGCGTCTTCATATTTTCCGTTCTCCTGTCTGTCAATGCGGTTTCAACTTGGTGCGCGCAGACGATACCGGTGATCACCGCTGGTTGGACTTGATCCGGGGACACTTGCCGCGTGTTCGCGTGGCCACAGTAGAATAGAGCGCGGCTCGAACGGGCGGCTTTGCTACGACTAATCTGGCGAACCCTGTAGTGGGTTTGGCAGCATAGCTGACCTAACTGCGCGATGAGTTTCGTGCTTGACCGCCCCCACAACCGAATTATGTTCCCGCATACAAAGCATGGTTCGTATTTACGGAATACGTTACGGCGGCGGCACCGGAATTCGATGCCGAAACCGCTTTCGCATGGTCGAATTGGGAATGATCGATGATCGATGATGAGCGTCCAGCGGTTTCGGCCGGGAAAGTTGGAACGTCCCGCGGTTCGCCATGGGCGACGCTGGCCTTGGGTATGCTCGGGCTCGTCTTCCTCGCAATCGGCCTGTTCATGCTCGTCGGCGGGATCCGCCTGGCGTCGCTGGGCGGGTCGCTGTACTTCGCGCCGGCCGGGCTCGGACTGATCATCGCCGGCGGACTGACGATGCTGCGCCGTCCGCTGGGCGCGGTGCTCTATCTCGTCGTGTTCGCGGCCACCATCGTCTGGGCTCTCGTGGATGCCGGGGTCGCCTTCTGGCCGCTCTTCTCGCGCCTGTTCGCGCCCGCCGTGCTCGCGGTGCCGACGCTGTTGCTGCTGCCCGCCTTCCGCTATCGCGCGCCCCGTCCGTTTCCACGCGTCGCCCTGGCCGCCGCGGTGCTGGTCGTGCTGGGGCTCGTCGCCACGGGCTATGCGGCGTTCCAGCCGCGGATGATCGTCGCCGCGCAGGACGCACCGGCACCACGCCCGGGCAAGGCCGTCGATGGTGCACCCGCTGGTGAGTGGCCGGCCTGGGGTCGGACCAACGCCGGCACGCGCTATTCGCCGCTGGACCAGATCACCCCCGCCAATGTCGCGAAGCTGGCGGTCGCGTGGACCTATCGGACCGGCGATATTCCCAAGGGCGGCCAGGCGCATGTCGTCACGCCGCTGCAGGTCGGCGGAAAGCTCTATGGCTGCACGCCGACCAGCCGGGTGTTCGCGCTCGATGCCGAGAGCGGCCGGCAAATATGGGCGTTCGACCCCAAGGCGACCGGCATCCGGTTCCCCCGCTGCCGCGGCGTTGCCTATTTCGACGCGACGACAGGCGGCAGCGGGGAACCGGGCCTCGCGCAGACCGACGAATGCGCGCAGCGGATCCTGTCGACGACGGTCGACGCGCGCCTGCTCGCCGTCGATGCGCGCACCGGCCGTGCCTGCTCGAATTTCGGTATCGAAGGGCAGGTCGACCTGACGCGCGACATGGGACTGATCCGCTCGGGTATGCTGTTCCAGACCTCCGCACCGCTGGTGGCGCGCGGACTGGTGATCATGGGCGGGCGGATCAACGACAACCAGGATGTCGACGTGCCGTCCGGCGTGATCCGCGCGTTCAGCGCGCGGACCGGGGAGCTTGTCTGGGCCTGGGACCTCGGCAATCCGGCGATCACCAAGCGGCCGCCCGAGGGCCAGACCTATACGCGTTCGACCCCCAATGTCTGGGCGCCGCCCGCCTATGACGATACGCTGGGGCTGCTCTATCTGCCGATGGGCAATTCCTCGCCCGACTTCTGGGCCGGGCGGCGCAGCCCGGTGGCCGATGCCTATTCGTCCGCGATCGTCGCGCTCGATATCGGCACGGGGCGCGAGCGCTGGAAGTTCAACACCGTCCATCACGACGTCTGGGACTACGACATCCCTGCGCAGCCCGCATTGTACGACGTGCCTAACGGCCAGGGTGGATCGACCCCGGCGCTGTTGCAGGTGACCAAGCGCGGGCAGATCTTCCTGCTCGACCGCCGCAACGGGCGTCCGATCGCACCGGTTGCGGAACGCCCCGTACCGCAAGGCGCGGCGCCCGGCGACTGGCTGTCGCGCACGCAGCCCTATTCGGTCGGCATGCCGTCGATCGGCACGGAGCGGCTGTCGGAATCGCGGATGTGGGGCGCGACGCTGCTCGACCAGCTGCTGTGCCGCATCGCGTTCCGCAAGGTACGCTACGACGGCGACTTCACGCCACAGACGACGCAGGGCACGCTCCAATGGCCCGGCTGGTCGGGCGGGATGAACTGGGGTTCGGCCTCGATCGCCGAGAATCTCGGCTATGTCATCGTCAACGACATCCGCGTCCCGATGATCAACCGGCTGGTCCCCCGCGCGGACTATGCCGCGCGCGAAAAGGCCAAGGTGAAGGGCGACATCTTCTCGCCGCAGGCGGACACGCCGTTCGGGCTGCTGCAGACGCGGTTCATGTCGCCGATCGGGGTTCCGTGCCAGGAACCGCCCTATGGCACGATCACCGCGATCGACCTTGCCACGCGGAAGATCGCCTGGTCGAAGCCGCTGGGCACGGTGCAGGATACCGGCCCCCTCGGCATCGCCACGGGGCTGCAGGTCCCGATCGGCATGCCGACGCTGGGTGGACCCATCACCACCGCGTCGGGGCTGATATTCATGGCGGGGACGCAGGATTACTATCTCCGCGCGCTCGACCTGCGCTCGGGCAGGGAATTGTGGAAGGGGCGGCTGCCGGTCGGCGGCGAGACCACGCCGATGACCTATGTCGCGCCGCGCAGCGGACGGCAGTTCGTGCTGATCAGCGCCGGCGGAAACCGCTCGACGGAAATCCGCGGGGACTACGTCATCGCCTACGCCCTGCCGGGGCGATAGGGTTCGCTGCAGCGCGACCCGGTATCGGCATCAGGTCCCCGCCAAGCGGGGCAAACATTGCCGAACGGACGAGCGGCGGCGGCGACACCCGGTCCGCGTCCTCGCCCTCCGTCACCATCGGCGCCCTTTCCCTTGCCGGTGGAACAGCGGCAACGGCGCCTCACCGAACGTAGTTTTCTACGCGGGGGCTTCTCAAAGCCTATTGCCGCAACGCACCGCCCCCGCATGCCAACTATGATCCGCCGCGCGAAAGACATTTGCCAATAGCCGATCCTTGCCATACCTTCTTTATATACGACTCGAAGATCGTAAATAGGAACTAACAGGGAGAGGAAGACCATGAAGAGAACTCTCGGCGCTTGTCTGTGGGCTAGCGCGGCGATTGTCCTGCTGTCGGGGTGCGGCTCGGACGACGACGACGTCTTGGCCCCGCCCGTCGGGACCGCCCCGGCGCCTACCCCAACCCCGACACCGGCCCCCGATCCCCAGATCGTCCAGACCACGCTAGGCGCGGTCCGCGGCGCGACCGAGGCGGGCGTGCAGAGCTTCAAGGGCATCCCCTATGCCGCGCCGCCAATCGGCGCCAATCGTTGGCGTCCGACCCAGGCTGCGCTGCCCTGGACCGGTGAACGCGACGGGACCCGGTTCGGTTCGGACTGCGCACAGGCGGTACGCGGCACGCCGCCGACGCAGGGCGTCTCGGAGGACTGCCTGTTCCTCAACATCTGGCGCCCGGCGGACACCGCGGCGACCGCGCGACTGCCGGTGATGGTGTGGATTCACGGTGGCGGCTTCGTCGCGGGGAGCGGCGCACAGCCGGATTTCACGGGCAACCAGTTCGCGCGCCAGGGCGTCATCCTGATCACCATCAATTACCGGCTCGGACGCCTCGGCTTCTTCGCCTTTCCCGGGCTCGCGACGGCTGGCGAGGTCGAGGGCAATTACGGCTATCTCGACCAGATCGGCGCGCTGCAATGGGTGCGGACCAACATCGCCGCGTTCGGGGGGAATCCCGACAACGTGACAATCTTCGGGGAATCGGCGGGCGGCGTCTCGGTGCACACGCTGTTGACGTCGCCGCTGGCGCGCGGCCTGTTCCACAAGGCGATCATCCAATCCGGCGGCGGACGCGACGGCGTGCTGACCGGCCGGCCGATCCGCAGCGAAGGGACCGATTCCTTCTACCCGGTCTCGGCAGAGTCGGTGGGCATCAATTTCGCAAGGCGCTACGGCATTGAAGGCCGCGACGCGGCCGCGCTCGCCCGTGTACGCGCGCTCGACACCGCGCAGGTGGTCGACAACGGGCAGGAGAGCGCGGGCGCCGGCGGGCCGATCACCTATCCGGGGCCGATCCTCGACGGCCGGCTCGCGGTCGAGACCGCGGAGAGCGCCTATCGCGCCGGACGACAGGCCCGCGTTCCGCTGCTGATCGGCACCAACAGCAACGACTTCATCGGCTTCGTGTCGGCAGCGAACAAGGACGAGCTGTTCGCGCAGTTCGGCGCCAACGCGGCGCGGGCGCGTGCTGCATACGATCCCGACGGAACCCTGCCCTTCCAGCGCGTGCTGCAATCGGTCGGGATCGACCGCGCGCAGGCCGAGCCCGCGCGCTTCACCGCCAACACCTTCGCGGCCACGGGCGTCCCGACCTATCTCTATCGCTTCTCCTACGTGCCGACCGCGCGCCGCGCGCAGTCGCCGGACGGCGTATCGCATGCAGCCGAGATACCGTTCGTGTTCGACACGCTTCCCGCCACGCGGACCGCAGAGGACAGCAGTGTCTCGCGCATCACCAATACCTATTGGGCGAATTTCGCGCGGACCGGCGACCCGAACGGCGGCACGGTGCCCGGCTGGCCGCGCCACGGGGTCAGTATCGACGTGATCTTCGACTTCCGCGCCAACGGAACCCCCGGCGCCGGCCCCGATCCCCGCAAGGATCGGCTCGACCTGGCCGAGGCTGTGGGCGGACTGCCCCGGCCACGATGACGAAGCGGAGGGGGCCGGCTAGAGGCCGCCCCCTCATTTCTTCCACACCGTACGCCGGGAGATGGACGCGTTAGTCCATGTGCCAGCGCCAGCGGCGAACCGCTGGCGGGGATGTGACTGGCGAGACCGGCCCGAACCTGCTCCACCACTTCCGTACAAGCTCAGCGGGAAGCAGACGGCCATCGGCACACCCCGCCAGGAACGTGCCCGTTCCCGGGTTCGTTCGCTTTTTCTTATGGCTTTGTAGACCGATTGGCGGAGAGGGTGGGATTCGAACCCACGGTACCCTTACGGGCACGCCGCATTTCGAGTGCGGTACATTCGACCACTCTGCCACCTCTCCGCGAGGTCATCGGACGCTGTCGAAACAGCGCTGTCGATCGGTCGAGGGGCGCCTCTAGCGCACTGATCCGGCGGGCACAAGCACCTCTCGACGCGTTCTGCTTGTGTGGCACAAAAGAACCATTAGATTGCATCCATGCCCCGTCACGACATCCCTGAAGCTCCCGTTGCCGACATCACCGCACCGCCGATCGCGCATGCCGATTTCTCGATCGGCGACATCGTCCGCCACCGCGTGTTCGATTTCCGCGGGGTGATCTTCGACGTCGATCCCGTCTTCGCCAACAGCGACGAATGGTACGAGGCGATCCCCGAGCACATCCGCCCGAAGAAGGACCAGCCCTTCTACCACCTGCTCGCCGAGAACCGCGAGTCGAGCTACGTCGCCTATGTCAGCCAGCAGAACCTGGTGCCCGACGACAGTGACGAGCCGATCGACCATCCGGCGATCGCGGGGCTGTTCACGGGGCTGGAGGACGGCCGCTATCGCCTTCGGCAGCAGCACCGGCACTGAGCCACCCTCCGTCATGCTGAACTTGGTTCAGCATCCGCCGCACCACGGACGATAGCGTTCGTAGCCAGGTGGATCCTGAACGCGTTCAGGGTGACGATCGGGTAAGAGACGCTGGCGGGTCTTGCCGCCCAAAACGAAAAAGGGCGCGGAGACCATGGTCCCCGCGCCCTTTTCGCGTGTCGCTGCGAACCGATTACTCGGCGGCGGCGGTGCCCTTGGCCGGACGCGTGTCGCGACGCTCGGCGATACGTGCTGCCTTGCCGGTGCGGCCACGCAGATAATAGAGCTTCGCGCGACGCACGGCGCCCTTGCGGACGACTTCGATCGAATCGACGTTCGGCGAATAGAGCGGGAAGACGCGCTCGACGCCCTCGCCGAAGCTGATCTTCCGAACGGTGAAGTTCGAGCCCATGCCCTTGTTCGAGCGCGCGATGCACACGCCCTCATAGTTCTGAATACGCGTGCGCTCGCCTTCGACGACCTTCACGCCGACCTTCAGCGTGTCGCCGGGACGGAAATCGGGGATCGTCTTGGTGGCCAGGAACTTCGCAATGTTCTCGGCTTCGATCGTCTGCAACAGGTTCATGTCGTCTTCCTCGTACGCTGCGCGCCAGAGGGCGGTCCGACCCGAGCGCCCTCATGGCGCTCCCAAAGGTCCGGCCGCCTTAGCCGTGTATCGGTCTCCGCCTGAGCCTTGCGCCAGGCGGCGATCCTCGCATGATCCCCCGATCGCAGCACTTGCGGGATCATGCGCCCTTCCCATTCCGGAGGTCGGGTATATTGCGGGTATTCGAGAAGGCCGCTTTCGAAGCTCTCGTCATCCCCGCTGGAAGCCGCGCCCATTACGCCGGGGAGCAGCCGAATGCAAGCATCGAGCAGCACCAGCGCGCCCATCTCGCCGCCCGAGAGGATATAGTCGCCGATCGACACCTGCTCGATGTCGCGGCCCTCGAACAGGCGCTCGTCGAACCCCTCGAACCGCCCGCACAGGATCGTCACGCCGGGGCCCGCCGCGAGGTCACGGACGCGGGCTTGCGTCAGCGGTTTCCCGCGCGGCGTCATCGCCAGCACCGGGCGACCCGGCGCCTGCGCGTCGAGCGCCGCGGCGAGAACGTCGGCACGCAGGACCATCCCAGCCCCGCCCCCCGCCGGCGTGTCGTCGACCGAGCGATGCTTGTCGGTCGTATAGTCGCGGATCTGCACGGGCTCGCAGGACCACCGTCCCTCACCTAGCGCACGGCCTGCGAGCGACGTGCCGAGCGGGCCAGGGAACATCTCCGGATAGAGCGTCAGGATAGTGGCGGCGAAGATCATAGCGTCCAGTTCTCGATGCGAAGGCCGTCAACATCGGCGAAGTCGCGTTCGTTGTTCGTTACTAGCGTAAGGCCGAGCGCGAGCGCGTGCCCCGCGATCAGCCGATCGAACCGTCCGCGCCGGAACGGAACGCGGCGATACGCGATCGCTGCGTCGGGACCGAACGGTTCAATTGCGACCACGCCGAACAACCGTCCCGCCGCGTCCGCCTTCGACCGATCGCCGCCGGGTACACCGCGCATTAGTTCGGCATAGGCAATAGCCGATGTCACCAGTTCACCGGGCTCGCACGTCTCGATCCTGTGCCGTAATCGCTCGGATGTGCCCTGCAACAGATAGATAAGAACGTTGGAGTCGAGCAGATACCGCGGCTCACTCACGGTCCAGCAACGCCCCGTCCCAGTCGAGATCGCGCGGCTCCATGACCCGATCCTCGTCGGTGAGCAGCTTCATGTCAGGGATCGACCCGTAAATACCTGTCAGATCAATCGTCTTGCGCGCGACAGGCGCGGGTTCGAACGCGAATTTCCCCGCGTCCTCACGCAGCAGCATCTCGTCGCCATCGCTGAGACCGAGAGCCTTCGGCAGCCGCAAGGCAACCGAATTACCCGACTTGAAGACCTTCGCACGATATTCCTTCGTCATCGCACCCTCCGTATCTACTGTCTGTATATACATCGATCGGAAGAACCCGACAAGGAACGTCCGCCCCGCGCGCGCGCTTTGCGGCGATGGACGATTGCATCATCATCGGCGCCGGCCCCGCGGGGCTGACCGCCGCGATCTATCTCGCGCGATTTCACCTTTCGATCCGGCTGCTTGATTGTGGGAGCAGTCGTGCGGCGCTGATCCCGCTGACGCGCAACCATGCGGGCTATCCCGATGGCATCAAGGGCACTGACCTGCTCGCGGACATGCTCGCGCAGGCGGAAAAGTACGGCGCGGTCCGCGAGGGTGTCACGGTCGACGCGATCGAGCCGCTGGACGAGGGGTTCGCGGTCATCGCCGACGGACGTCGCCTGCTCGCGCGCAGCGTGCTGCTGGCGACCGGCGTCGTCAACAACCGGCCTTCGGGCTTGGCGGACGACGTCCACGACGCGGCGCTGGCAAAGGGCCTGCTGCGCTATTGCCCGATCTGCGACGCCTACGAGGTCACCGACAAGCGCGTCGGCGTGATCGGCACGGGCGATCACGGCATGCGCGAGGCGCTGTTCCTGCTCGGCTACACGCGCGACCTGACGCTGATCGCGCCCGACGTGCACGATCTCGACCCCGCGTGCGAAGCCGCACTGGACGAGGCCGGGGTCGTCCGCGTCGACGGCCCGTGCGGCGGGTACGCGATCGAGGGTGACCAGTTCGTGGTCGAAACGGCGGAAGGCCTGCTTCGGTTCGACAGCGTGTATCCGGCGCTGGGATCCGTGATCCGCTCGCACCTCGCGGTCGCGGCCGGTGCGCGCGCGTCGGATGACGGCTGCCTGGAGGTCGACGACCACCAGCGCACATCGGTGCCGGGGCTGTTCGCGGCCGGGGATGTCGTGAAGGGGCTCGACCAGATTTCCCACGCAATGGGCGAGGCCGGAGTCGCGGCGACGACGATCCGCAACATGCTGGCGGAGAAGGTGCCGCTGAGGCGGTAGCGCCCCCGTCATGCTGAACTTGGTTCAGCATCCACCGCAAAACGGGTGGCAACGATTGCGGGAACGTGGACCCTGAAACAAGTTCAGGGTGACGGTTGCTCAGACTTCGATGAAGTCCACGGCAACGACCAACCGCTCGGCATCCCATTCCGGAACCGCCTCGACCCGCATCGGCACCATGAAGCGCTTGCCGGGCTTGCCGTCCTCGCCGGCCGGGCGTTCGATCTCGATCACGTCGCCGGCACCGAAATCGTCGATCGCGACGACTCGGCCGACCGGCTCGCCGTCGCTCGACACGACCGCCAGACCCATCAGGTCCGCGTGATAATATTCGCCCTCTTCGAGCGGCGGCAGCGACGCGCGCGGCACCGTCAGTTCGGTTCCGCGCAACGCCTCGGCGGCGTTACGATCGAGCACTTCGGCGAAGCGCGCGATCGTGCCGTTGCTGCCCGCCCGCGCAGACTTCAACGTCAGCGTACCGCCGTTGAAGCTGCTGTATCCGGACAGGCTCTCGCCGAAGATCTTCAGCCGCACCTCGCCACCGATACCGTGCGCACCGATGACCGCGGCCAGCGTCACCGACGGCTCGCCCGTCGCGTCACCCTTTGGCGGAACCGGCATCTGGGGCGACGTCGGCGCCTTCTGCGGGCTCATCGGCGGAGACGCCTTCGTTGGGCGCGGTTTCGTGCCCGTCGGTCTTGGCGGCGTCTGCGTCATCGGGTGCGGTTCTCGGATCTGGTGGGGTCATCATGCGCTCCTGAGTTGAACCCGAAGAACGCATGACGACCCGATCGGGTGCTTACGACGAGGACGTTGCGTCCTCGACCTCGGCAGCGACGACCTGCTCGGTCTCTTCGTTGCTGCCCGACGCCGGCGCGGCGTTGGCGGCAGCAGCCGCCTCGGCAGCAGCGGCTTCCTTGGTCGCACGCTCTTCGGCGCGCTCGGTGGCCTTCTCGCCCGGCTTGCCCTTGTTCGGGTTGTTGCGCGCGGTCCGCTCGAGGATGCCGGCAGCATCGAGGAAGCGGGCGACGCGGTCGGTCGGCTGCGCGCCGACGCTCAGCCAATGCTTCGCGCGGTCGCCGTCGAGCTGGACGCGCTGCTCGTTGTCCTTGGCGAGGAGCGGGTTGTAGTTGCCGATCTTCTCGATGAACTTGCCGTCGCGCGGGCTGCGGGCATCGGCGACGACGATCTTGTAATAGGGACGCTTCTTGGAGCCACCGCGCGTGAGGCGAATGCTGATTGCCATTTTAGTCTTCCTTCTTGAATTTCGTCACCCCAGCGAAGGCTGGGGTCTTGTGGTTGGTAGGTCCCGCCCTCTCACCGAAGACCCCAGCCTGCGCTGGCGTGACGGTGGGGGGATGGGGGGTTATTTCTTCTTCAGAAAATCGTCGAACCCGGCGGGCATCTGCGGCATCTTGCCGCCGCCCAAGCCCGGCAAGCCGCCGCCCGCCTGGTTCATCATCTCGCCCATCTTGGGGCCGCCGAGCGCGTTGCCGATGCCGCCGAGACCGCCGCCAAGGCCGCCCTTGCCGAGCATCGCCATCATGCCCTTCATGCCGCCCATCTTCTTGATCTTCTTCATGGCGCCGGCCATTTCCTGGTGCATCTTCAACAGCTTGTTGACCTCCTGCACCGTCGTGCCCGACCCCTTGGCGATGCGGATCTTGCGCTTGGCGTTGATCAGCTCGGGCTTGTTCCGCTCCTTGATCGTCATCGACCCGATCATCGCGTCCATATGGACGAGAACCTTGTCGCCGCCTGCACCGGCCACGGCATTCTGCGCCTTCTTCATGCCGGGGATCATGCCGGCCAGCGCGCCCAGGCCACCCATGCGCTGCATCTGCGCGAGCTGCGCGCGCAGGTCGTTCATGTCGAACTGACCCTTGGCCATCTTGGCGGCCATGCGCTCGGCGTCTTCGACCTGGATCGATTCCGCCGCACGCTCGACCAGGCTGACGACGTCGCCCATGCCCAGGATGCGGCCCGCGACGCGCTCCGCATGGAACGCCTCCAGCGCGTCGAGCTTCTCGCCGGTGCCCGCGAACTTGATCGGCTTGCCGGTGACCGCGCGCATCGACAGCGCCGCGCCGCCGCGAGCGTCGCCGTCCATCCGCGTCAGCACGACGCCGGTTAGCGGCACCTGGTCACTGAAGTTCTGCGCGACGTTGACCGCGTCCTGGCCGGTCAGCGAATCGACCACCAGCAGGATTTCCGCCGGGTCCGCGACCTCGGCGACCGCCTGCATCTCGGCCATCAGCGCGGCGTCGACGTGCAGGCGCCCCGCGGTGTCGAGCATCAGCACGTCGAAGCCCTGCAGCTTCGCCGCCTGCAGCGCGCGCCGGGCGATATCGACCGGCTGCTGCCCGGCGATGATCGGCAGCGTCGCGACCTCGATCTGCGTACCGAGCGTCGCCAGCTGCTCCTGCGCGTTTGGGCGATTGACGTCGAGCGACGCCATCAGCACCTTCTTGCGGTCGCGCCCCATCTGGCCGCCCGACAGTCGCTTGGCGATCTTGGCGGTCGTCGTCGTCTTGCCCGAGCCCTGCAGGCCGACCATCATGATCACGGCGGGGGGTGTGACGCCCAGCTCGAGCTCGGCGGTCGCCGCGCCCTCGCCGCCGCCGAGCATCTCGACCAGTGCGTCGTTGACGATCTTGACGACCTGCTGGCCCGGCGTGATCGACCGCAGCACGTTCTGCCCGACCGCGGTCTCGGTGATCTTGTCGACGAACGCCCGCGCCACGGGCAATGCGACGTCGGCCTCGAGCAGCGCGACGCGCACTTCGCGCATCGCCGCGCGCACATCCGCCTCGGTCAGAGCGCCACGGCCGCGCAGACGGTCGAAGACGCCGCCAAGACGATCGCTCAAGCTGTCGAACATAGCCAAAACCCTTTCGTGTCGCCAAACGCAAAAGCGCCGGCGGGCGAAACCTCGCCGGCCAGCGTGCACCCTTGGATGCTCGTCATCTGCATTCCGCAACGGAACTGGCATCGGCTTTAGGCGAAGACGGCCCGGATCGCAAGCCGCGCCTGCGTCAGCCCCTTCGATCGCCGGCCCGAGGGCATTAACGACTGATAGCGGCGAAAACGCGGACGATTGGGTTTTGAGCGCCTGCCGTGCGTCAGGATGCCTTCAAAGCACGGCGAAGTGTCGGCACGCCTTAACGGCTCCTACACTTCCACCATGCGATACGCAGTGCCGTTCCAGTTTTCACAGGGTCGACATGCCGATGATAGTACCGCCGGCGATCTTCCGGCCTGCCAAGCTCGACAGCGAATTCCTGACCGGTGCCGTCACCGGCGCGGCGACCTTGCTGTTCGTCGGGACCGGCGGCGCGGTGCTGTGGCAGGTGCTGCAGGCGATCGGCAACGACGCCTCGGTCGACCGCACCCTGCTGATCGCGATGCTGCTGAACGTCGCGCTGATCATGCTCGGCTGGTTCCGCTACCGCGCGATGACGCTGGCGCTGACCGTGCTGACCGACGCCGGCGAACAGGCGCGCCATCTCGCGCGTCACGATTCGCTCACCGGCTTCCTCAATCGCCGTTGCTTCGCCGACGAGACGGCGGAGTTGCTCGCGACCACGCAGCGCCGCGGCAAGGCGGTGGCACTGCTCGCGATCGACATGGACCAGTTCAAGTCGGTCAACGACATGCACGGCCACGCGATCGGCGACGCGCTGCTCGCGCTGATCGCGGACACGATCCGCCATGCGATCCCGTCGAGCGCACTCGTCGCCCGGCTCGGCGCCGACGAATTCGCCTGCGCCTTCGCCTTCGACGTGCAGCATGCCGACACCGTCGATCACGTCGCCGAGCGGCTGATCGCCGACCTGTCGCTCCCCTTCCGCCCCTGTGGCGTCGAGATCCACCCCAGCGCCTCGATCGGCATTTCGCGGTCGGACAGCGACGGCGGTGCGATCGACGCGTTGCTTCGCACGTCCGACATCGCGCTCCACGCCGCCAAGGTCGCAGGTCGCAACCGCCACGCCTGGTTCGACCGCGCGATGGAGCGCTCGATCCAGGCCCGCGCCGAACTCGAAACGGGCCTGCGCATCGCAATTCCCCAGGCGCAGATCGTGCCCTTCTTCGAACAGCAGGTCGATCTCGCCACCGGCCGCATCACCGGGTTCGAGGTGCTGGCGCGCTGGGAACACCCCACGCGCGGGCTGATCATGCCCGACATGTTCATCCCGGTCGCCGAGCAGACCGGCATGATCGGCGAATTGTCGCTGTCGGTGATGCGACAGGCATTCACCGCGGCGCGCGACTGGGATGCCGGGCTGACGCTGTCGGTCAACATCTCGCCGATCCAGCTGCGCGATGCGTGGCTGGCGCAGAAGATCATCAAGACATTGGTCGAGACCGGCTTCCCCGCCAGCCGGCTCGAAATCGAGATCACCGAAAGCGCGCTGTTCGAGAACCTCGCGCTCGCGCAGTCGATCGTCGGCAGCCTCAAGAACCAGGGCATCGCGCTCGCGCTCGACGATTTCGGCACCGGCTATTCGAGCCTAGCCCATCTCCGCGCGCTGCCCTTCGACCGGATCAAGATCGACAAGAGCTTCGTCGGCTCGATCCTCGACAATGCCGAGAGCGCGGCGATCGTCAACACGATCGTCCGGCTGGGCGACAGCCTCAACCTGCCGATCACCGCCGAGGGAATCGAGGACGATGCGGTCGAGAAGCGGCTGTGCGCGATCGGCTGCACCAAGGGTCAGGGCTATCTCTACGGCCGACCGCTCGGCGCCGCGCATGTGCGACGGCTGCTCGCCGAGAAGCGACTGCTGGCGCAGCACCCCGCCGTCTCGGGGCTCGTCGACACACCGTCGATCCGGTTGGCGCGGTAATCCGCTCGGGCGCCGGCGCGGTCTCCCACGGCGTCCGGATGTAGCGCGATGGACATCGCCCCTGACCGCCCCTAGATCGCTCGGCATGTCGTCAGCCCCCGCGCCGGCGGTGATCAGCCTGGGTTGCCGCCTCAACATCGCCGAAAGCGAGACCATCCGCGCGCTCGTCGCCGGGCGGGACATGGTGGTGGTCAACAGCTGCGCCGTCACCAACACCGCGGTCAAGGCGACGCGCGTCGCGATCCGTCGCGCCCGGCGCGACCGGCCGGACGCGCAGATCGTCGTGACGGGGTGCGCGGCGCAGATCGACCCCGCCGGCTTCGCCGCGATGCCCGAGGTCGACCGCGTGATCGGCAATGCCGACAAGCTGGCGCCCGCCGCCTGGCAGAGCACCGCGCCGGTCGTCGTCAGCGACATCATGCAGGTGCGCGACACCGCCCCACACCTCGCCGCCAGCTTTTCCGCGCATGCCCGCGCGTTCGTCGAGGTCCAGAACGGCTGCGACCATCGCTGCACCTTCTGCGCGATCCCGTTCGGCCGCGGACCCAGCCGGTCGGTCCCTGCCGGCGCGGTCGTCGACCGGATCGCGGGGCTGGTTGAGGCCGGCCACCGCGAGATCGTGCTGACCGGCGTCGACCTGACCAGCTACGGGCCCGACCTGCCCGGCAGCCCGACGCTAGGCCAGCTCGTCGAACGCATCCTGACCCGTGTCCCCGCGCTCGACCGCCTGCGCCTCTCTTCGCTCGATGGCATCGAGATCGACGACCGGCTGTTCGACCTGCTGACCGGCGAGACGCGGATCATGCCGCACGTCCACCTCTCGCTGCAGGCCGGCGACGACATGATCCTCAAGCGCATGAAGCGCCGCCACACCCGCGCCGACAGTGTCGCGCTCGTCGACCGCCTCCACGCCGCCCGCCCGGACATCGCGATCGGCGCCGACCTGATCGCGGGCTTCCCGACCGAGACCGAGGCAATGGCGGCAAACACCCGCGCGCTGATCGCCGACTGCGCCATCGTCCACGCGCACATCTTCCCCTATTCGCTCCGCGCCGGTACCCCCGCCGCGCGGATGCCGCAGGTCGAACCCGAGGTCCGGAAACAGCGCGCAGCCCAACTGCGCGAGACCGCCGCGGCCGCCACCGCGGCGTGGCACGAGCGCCTCGTCGGCACCACGCAGCACGTCCTCATTGAAAACCCCGGCGATCGCGGTCATGCGCCCAATTTCGCGGACATACGCCTCTCCCCGTTCGCTCTGAGCGAAGTCGAAGGGCCCGCGGTTGGGACTGTCGTCCCGGTCGCCATCACCGCCGCCACCGCCACACATCTGACAGGCACGCCCCTATGAGCACATCCTCCACCTGGCACGACAAGCTCCTCGGCGGCTTCAAGCGCACCTCGGACCGCCTCGTCGGCAACCTCGCCGGCCTCGGCGCCGCGCGGCTCGACGACGATACGCTCGACGATATCGAGGAGGCGCTGATCGCGTCCGACCTCGGCCCCGAGACCGCGGGCCGGATCCGCGCGCGGCTCGCCGACGGCGCGTTCGAGCGCAACATGGAGGAGCTGGGCATCCGCGTCATCGTCGCGGAGGAGGTCGAGAAGGTCCTCGCCCGCGTCGCCGTCCCGCTCGAGGTCACCGCCTTCCCGCGCCCGCAGGTGATCCTGGTGATCGGCGTCAACGGGTCGGGCAAGACCACCACCATCGCCAAGCTCGCGCACCTGCTGATGGAACAGGATTACGGCGTCATGCTTGCCGCCGGCGACACCTTCCGCGCCGCGGCGATCGGCCAGCTGCGCACCTGGGCCGACCGCGTCGGCGTGCCGATCGTCACCGGGCCCGAGGGCGGCGACGCCGCGGGCGTGGTCTGGGACGCGGTCAAGAAGGCGACCGAGACCGGCATCGACGTGCTGATCGTCGACACCGCCGGCCGCCTGCAGAACAAGCGCGAGCTGATGGACGAGCTGGCGAAGATCCGCCGCGTACTCGGCCGCATCAACCCGGCAAGCCCGCACGACATCGTCCTCGTCCTCGACGCGACCACCGGCCAGAACGCGCTGCAGCAGATCGAGGTGTTCAAGGAGGTGGCGGGCGTCACCGGCCTCGTCATGACCAAGCTCGACGGTACCGCGCGCGGCGGCGTGCTGGTCGCCGCGGCGGAGAAATACGGCCTGCCGATTCACGCGATCGGCATCGGCGAGGGCATGACCGACCTGCGCCCGTTCGACGCGAACGAGGTCAGCCGGATCATTGCGGGCGTCGAGGGCGTTCGGAAGTAGCGCGGGGCACGTACCGCCCCCCGTTCGTCCTGAGCGCAGTCGAAGGACAGGTCAGCTCGTGGCAAGGTCCTTCGACTACGCTCAGGACGAACGGCGATTGGCCATATTTTGGATGACACAGTGACCAAATCCCCCTCCCCCGGCCTGCGCATGGCGATCGACTACGGTCCGCTCGCGATCTTCTTCGCGGTGAACTTCCTCACCCCCGGCCTCCCGATCGTCCGCGTGATCGCCGCGACCACCGCGTTCGTCGTCGCCACCGTGATCGCGATGATCGTGTCGAAGGTGAAGGCCGGACACATCTCGCCGATGCTGTGGATGTCGGGCGCGCTGGTCGTCGTGTTCGGCGGGCTGACGATCTATTTCCACGACGAACGCTTCATCAAGATGAAGCCGACGATCGTCTACGCGATGTTCTCGGCGATCCTGACCTTCGGGCTGGTCACCGGACGCCCGCTGCTCCAGTCGCTGCTCGAGACCGCCTATCCCGGCCTGACGCCCGAGGGCTGGCGCAAGCTCACGCGCAACTGGGCGATCTTCTTCGCCTTCATGGCGGTGCTGAACGAAGCGGTGTGGCGCAACACGACCTGGGATTTCTGGGTCGGCTTCAAGCTTTGGGGGGCGATCCCGCTGACCCTGCTGTTCGCGTTCGCCAACATCCCGATGCTGCTCAAGCACGGCCTGCAGACCGGCGAGAAGCTCGACCTGCCGCCCGCCGACTGAGACCCGCCGCACGGACCAACCTGTACCGCAGCCGACAACTCCGTTCAGGAACGATGTCGTTTCATAACCGTATCACCCGTCACAGCCCGATACTCGGGTCCGAAGGGAATACCGCATGAAGTTCACCCAGCTGCTCGCCGCCGGCCTCGCTTTCGCCACGCTGAGCATCGGGGCCACCGCCCCGGCCGAAGCGCAGCGCCACGACCGTGGCTATAGCCGCGACCACCGCGGCAACCATTACGGCAACGACCGTCGCGACGACCGCCGTTTCCGGCATGACCGCCACGACCGCCGCGACGACCGTCGCTATCGCGGGCGCGACGATCGCCGCAACGGCTACAGCCAGCGCTGCCGTTTCGAGACGCGCGGCGGCCAGCGCATCCAGCGCTGCCGTTGATCAAATCGCGGGCGGTGGCATGATGTCGCCGCCCGCACGTTGATGTGAAAGGACCCACGATGCGCCTGCCCGTCACCCTCTCTCTGATCGCTGCGACCTGCCTCGGGGCTGCCGCCCCCGTGCTCGCCCAGAGCACCGCCGACGACGCCCGCTTCGCGCAGGCACAGAGCCGGTTCGACCGCGAATACCAGCTCTATCGCCAGGAAGCCGACCGCTACCGCTCCGCGCGCGGCGGTTACCAGACCCAGGGATCGACTGGCCCGTACCGCCAGGCGCCCGATGCCCGCTACGACACCCAGGTTTACGCCGACGAACGCGACGAGGGCAATTACGACCCCGCGCGCGACTATCGCGTCGGCCCGAACTATCGCGAGCGCGTGCTGAGCAACGACGACCGCGTCTATGCGGGGCAGGACGGCCGTTATTACTGCAAGCGCAGCGACGGCACGACGGGCCTGATCGTCGGCGCGGCGGGCGGCGGCATCCTCGGCAACGTCATCGATGGCGGCCGGTCGCGCACCGTCGGCACGCTGCTCGGCGCCGCGGTCGGCGGTCTCGCCGGTCGTGCGGTCGACCAGAACAACAGCCAGGTCCGCTGCCGCTGATGCCCCGGGACGGCGAGGTCGACGCGCTGATCGCCCGGCTCGACCTCGCCCCCCATCCGGAGGGCGGCTTCTACCGCGAGACCTTCCGCCAGCCCGGCTCCGATGGCGGCCGCGCGCTCGCGACGACGATCCTGTTCCTGCTACCCGCCGGCGCCCGCTCGCACTGGCACCGCGTCGACGCCGCCGAGATGTGGATGTGGCATGCCGGCCACCCGCTCGACCTGCTGATCGACGACGCGCGACTGCTGCTCGGCGGTGACGTGCTGGCCGGCGAGCAGCCGCAGGGGCTGGTACCGCCTGATGCTTGGCAGTCGGCGGAAGCGAACCATGGCTGGGCGCTGGTCAGCTGCTTTGTCACCCCCGGCTTCGACTTTGCCGGCTTCGAGCTTGCACCCCCAGGCTGGACGCCACCAGACTCCCTTCCCTGAAAGGGAGGGGTCGGGGGTGGGTCGGCTTGGGGCGGACGCGACGGTCCCCGTCGGGCCACCCCACCCCCTGCCCCTCCCTTCCAGGGAGGGGAGTAAACGCTACTTCGCCGGCCCCATCAGCTTCTGCGCGAAATAGGTCATCTGCAGCGCCTGCAACCGCGCGCCCTGCGCGATGTCCGCATCGCCCGAATGCCCGCCCGCGGTGTCCTCGTAGAACAGATAGGGCAGCCCATATTCCTTCAGCCGCGCCGCGAACTTGCGCGCGTGCTGCGGCCCGACGCGGTCGTCCTTGGTCGTCGTCCAGATATAGGGCTCGGGATACGCCACGCCGCGCTTGATGTTCTGATAGGGCGAGATCGTCTCGAGGAACGCCTTCTCCGCGGGCACCGACACCGATCCATATTCGTCGACCCACGACGCACCCGCCGCGATCCCCTCGTAGCGGATCATGTCGAGCAGCGGCACCTGGATGGTCACCGCCTTCCACAGGTCGGGATGCTGGTTGAACTCGACGCCCATCAGCAACCCGCCGTTCGACCCGCCATAGATGCCGAGCTTCGCCGGGCTCGTCAGTTTCCGCGCGACCAGGTTCTTCGCGACCGCCGCGAAATCGTCGTAGATGATCTGCCGCTTGGTCTTGCGACCCGCATCGTGCCACGCCGGCCCGAACTCGCCGCCGCCGCGGATGTTGGCGAGCACGTAGGAGCCACCACGCTCGAGCCACAGCTTGCCGGTCGACCCCGAATAGCTGGGCGTCATCGACACCTCGAACCCGCCATAGGCGGTCATGATCGTCGGCGTCGTGCCGTCGAGCACGATGTCCTTCTTGTGGACGATGAAATACGGGATCTTGGTGCCGTCGGTGGAGGTCGCCTCGAACTGCTCGACCACGTCGTTCGATGCATCGAACTTGGGCGGCAGCGTCTTGATCGATTTCGGCGCGCCGCCTGCCGCGTCCAGCGTCCAGAGCGAGGTGGGCGTCAGGAAGCCGGTGACGGTCAGATAGGCATGGTCGCTGCGATCGCTGCTGCTCGCCACGTCGATCGAGGCGTTGTCGGGGAGCGTCAGCGGCGCGGAGGTCCAGCCCTTGGCGCCGTGCGCAAACACCATCGCGCGGCCGCGGACATTGTCAGTGACGACCGCGATCAGCTTCGACTTGGTGCCTGCGACGCCGTCGACCGACTGCCGTGCGTTCGGCGCGAAGATGATCGTTGGGGTCATCGTGCCGCGCTCGACATCGGCGAGCGGCACCGACGCGATCGCGCCCGCGGGCACCTTGCCCCAGGGCTCGCTGGTCGAGAAGATCACCTGCCCGTCGACCATAGCGACCGGGAAGGTCCGCGGCGGAAGCGCCATCGGCTTGGTCCCGGACGGCGTCCAGATCAGCTTGTCCGCGCCGAAGAAGGTCGAGCGGCGCTGGATCACGACCAGCCGGTTCCCCTTGTCGTCGGTCAGCACCGAGGCGGCGGTGCCGCCCTGGTCGGTCGCGGCACCACGATAGACCTCGGTCGCGGCCGACAAAGGCTGGCCGCGCTTCACCTGCTTCATCACGAACGCATAGCCCGACGCGGTCGTCGTCCCCGCCCCCCAGTCGCGCGCGACGAGCAGCGTGTCCTTGTCGACCCAGCTCGCATTCTGCTTCGATGTCGGCAGCGTGAAGCCGCCCTCGACGAACTTGCCCGTCGACAGGTCGAACTCGCGATACGTCACCGCATCCTCGCCGCCCTCGGACAGCGCGACGAGGCACAACCGCTCCTCGGGCTGCAGGCAGGTCGCGCCCTTCCACACCCATTGCTTGCCCTCGGCCTTGCCGAGCGCGTCGAGGTCGAGCGCGACCGTCCAGTTGGGCGCAGCGGCGGCATAGTCCGCCTCGCTGGTCCAGCGCCACAGCCCGTGAGGATGCTCGGCATCGCGCCAGAAATTGTAGATTCGCCCGAACCGCTGGTCGGGCATCGGGATGCGGTCCTTTGCTGCGGCGATCGCGAGCGCCTCGGCATGGAAGGTCGCATAGCGCGGGTCGTTCTGCAGCCGCGGCAGGGTGCGGGCGTTCTCCGCCTCGACCCAGGCGAGCGGCTTCGCGCCGTCCTTGTCCTCGAGCCAGATATAGGGGTCGGTGGCATCGATCTTCGTCATCGCGCCCGTTTGCGCGAGCGCACTGCTGCCCGCAAGCATTGCCGCCACCGTCGTCATCAAGATCTTGCGCATTCAAAAACCCCATCGTCACCCCGGACTTGTTCCGGGGTCCACCGTGCCGCAAAGCAGCCCGCGTCGAGTGTGCGGCACCATGGACCCCGGAACAAGTCCGCGGTGACGGAGTATGGGCGTAGATGAACGACGGCCTTCCCAAACCGCGCCGCTATCTCGCCGTCGCGGCGATCTCGGCGGGGACCGCGCTCACGATCATCGACGGCGGCATCGCGACCGTCGCGTTGCCGACGATCGCGCGCGACCTGGGCGTCGACAGCAGCGCGGTGGTGACGGTCGTCACCGTCTACCAGCTGATCCTGGCGATGGCGTTGCTCCCCTTCTCTGGCCTCGGCGACCGCATCGGGCTGAAGCGGATGTACCAGTACGGCCAGCTGATCTTCACCGTCGCGACGCTGCTCTGCTTCTTCGCGAAGAGCCTGCCCTTCCTGCTCGTGGTCCGCGCCGCGCAGGCACTGGGCGCCGCCGCCGCACTCAGCGTATCATCGGCGCTGATCCGATCGATCTACCCGGCAAAGCAGCTCGGCCGCGGGCTCGGCATCAACTCGGTCGTGGTGTCGAGTTCGGCCGCGCTCGCCCCCACGATCGGCGGCCTCGTGCTCGCGATCGCGCCCTGGCCCTGGGTGTTCGCCAGCGCGGTGCCGTTCGCGATCGCCAGCCTCGTGCTCGGTCGCGCGCTGCCGGATCCCGTCCCGCGCGAGGAGAAGTTCGACGTGCTCGGCGCAGTCATGTGCGCGGCGATGTTCGGACTCGTCATCGGCGGCGCGGAGACCGCGGTGCACGGCAGCAGCCCGGTGGTCTCGGCCGCAATCGTGCTGACCGGCATGCTGATCGGCTATTTCTTCGTCCGGCGCGAACGCGGCGAGACCAAGCCGATCCTGCCGATCGACCTGCTCGCCCGCCCCGTCCTCGCACTGTCCGCGATCGGCGCCTATACCGCGTTCATCGCGTCGATGACGTTGCTGCTCTCGACGCCGTTCCGGCTGACGCACGGCTTCGGCTGGGGAGCAGCCGAGGTCGGCGCGGCGATCGCGCCGTGGCCGCTGACGAACATGATCGTCGCCCCGCTCGCCGGCTGGCTGTCGGATCGCTATCCCGCCGGTATCCTGGGCGGGATCGGCATGAGCATCTCGATCACCGCGCTGCTGCTGATCGCGTTCATGCCCGCGGACCCGAGCTATTTCGACGTCGCCTGGCGGATGGCGCTGTGCGGATCGGGGTTCGGGATGTTCATGCCCCCCAACGCCCGCCTGATCATCGGCAGCGCACCGCGCGAACGCGCTGCCGCTGCCGGCGGGCTCGTCTCGACGGTCCGTCTGGTTGGGCAGACCACCGGCGCGACGCTGGTCGCCGCGTTGCTGGCGAGCGGGATCGGCGCAGGCATGGCGCCTCCGCTGGTCGCCGCCGGCCTCGCGCTGATCGCCGGCCTGTGCAGTGTCGCACGCCTCCGCCCCTCGATCCGCAACCCGCCGACCGAGGAAGCAGAGGACGTCCAACCCGCGCAGACGACGGTGCGGTAAAGGGAGCCCCCCACCCACTCCGTCATCCCCGCGAAGGCGGGGATCCATATCCTCTGCCATCGACACCAATTCGCGACGGCAGCCAGATCCGTGATTCCCGCGTCCGCGGGAATCACGGATCTGGGTTCAGGCAGCCGTCAGAACGCCGACGTCGCCTTCGCCTCCCCCATCATCGCCTGGCGCAGCAACGGGATCGGCGGCCCGCCATAGCTCAGCACCTGGTCGTGGAACGCCTTCCACGCCTTCCGCCCGCCGCGTGTCGCGGTCCAGTCGGTCCGCAGCTTGCGGATCATCAGCTTGCCGAGCGTATAGTTCAGATACGCCGGATCATAGGTCCCGCGCGCCGCCTGCTGCCGGGCATTGCCCTCGTCCTGGTAGCATTGGTCGACGAACATCCGAAACGACTGCTCCTGCGTCATCCCGTTCGCGTGCAGCCCGATCGCCGACAGGAACCGGCAGTCGCGTAGCAGCGCGTTCGAGATCTGCCCGACATGCGTCTCGGGATCGCCGTCATTGAGCCCGGCCTCCCACATCATCTCCTCGGTATAATGCGCCCAGCCCTCGGCGAACGCATAGCCGACGAACAACCGGCCGAAGAGCGACGGCGAGCGATTGGCGTGCAGGAACTGCAGGAAATGCCCCGGCATCACCTCGTGCACCGAGGTGAAGAGCAGGTCCTGCTTCCCCGGCACGAACGCATCCTGCACCGCCTTGGTCCAGCTCGGATCGGGCGGCGAGATGTAATAGACCGACGGCACGCCCTTATCGAACGGCCCCGGCGGATCGATATAGGCCGAGTTCTGCCGGTTATAGGGCGGGCTCTCCTCGACCAGCGCGGCTTCGGTCCCCGGGATCGTCACCAGGTCGTGATCGACCACGAACTTGCGCAACGTCGGAATCTGCAGCCGCGCCGCCGCGACCGGCCCGCCGACCGGCTTGTTCGCGTTCATCTTCGCCATGCAGGCGGGGATCGTCGCACCCGGCGCGAACTTTCCGCACGCCTCCGCCAGCGCCGCCTGGTTGCGCTTCAAATCCGCCTGGCCGACCGCGGTCAGCGTCGCGAGCGGCGTATCCACCCCCTCGGTCGCCTGGATCATCCGCGCGAACCGATCCGGCCCCAGCGCGAAGTCCTGCGTCGCGGTCGCCCGCTGGCTCTCCAGCCACGCGCCCAGCGCCTTCATCGATTTGGACGCTGCCGCCGCCGCGACGTCGAACTGCTTCTGCAGCGCCGGGTCCTTGACGCTGGCGAATGCCGCCTTCGCATCGCCGGTATAATAATCGGCAAAGCCATTGAACGCCGCCGCGCCGAAATTGACGTAGCTGAGCGGCATCGGCGCCTTAAGGTTCGCGCGGATGTTCGCCGTCGCCGTCGGTACCTTCTCCAGGAACACGGTCAGCGCCTTCAGCCGCACCGCCGCGGGCGCATAGTTGCGCGCGACATAGACGTTCGGGTCGAGCCCGGCGTTGACGTACCAGGCCGGGTTGCGATGCGGCTGGTCGGCATCCTCGAGCCAGAACAGCTTCCCTTGCGCGACGGTGATCAGATAATCGCGCTCGAACGCGTCCGCGCCGGTCAGCGCGGTGAACCCCTTCGCTCTCGCGATCGACGCGCGCAGGAAATCGCCCTGCACCTTCAACCCGGCGGGGCTCCAGTCGCCCAGCCCCCCGTCGAAATCATGCCGTCCCTGGTACACCGCCCCAGCCGGGTCGATCCTGAACCAGCCCTCGATGAACCCGTCGCGGAACCCCGCCCAGCTTGCGGCAGGCGTTGCAGCGGACTGGGCGGCAACAGCCGGCCGCTCGGGCATCGTCGCCCCCACCAGCGCAAGCGCCGCCACCGACAGTGCAAGACCGAGCCGCATTCCATTCTCCTGATTCGTCGCGAATTCGTCGTCGGGCCGATGCTGGCAGACGCCGGACGGCAGCGCCAGCACCGGAACGCGGGCTGACGCCGACCGTTACCCCCGGACCATCTCCCGAACGACGGAGCGACCATGCCCTATATAAAAACCCGCGACGGTACCGACCTTTACGTCAAGGATTGGGGCACCGGCCGCCCGGTTGTCCTCACGCACGGCTGGCCGCTGTCGTCCGACAGCTGGGACGCGCAGGCGATGGCGCTCGCCGAGGCCGGCTTCCGCGCGATCGCCTATGACCGCCGCGGCTTCGGCCGGTCGGGCCAGCCCTGGACCGGCTATGACTACGACACCCTTACCGACGATCTCGCCGACGTCATTGAAGCCACCGGCGCGACGCAGGACGTCACGCTCGTCGGCTTCTCGATGGGCGGCGGCGAAGTCGCGCGCTACATGAGCCGCCATGACGGCAAGGGCGTCATCGCCGCCGGTCTGATCGCCTCGGTCGTCCCCTACATGCTGCAGACCGACGACAACCCCGACGGCGTGCCCGAGGCGCAGCTGCAGAGCATCGGCGACGGCATCAAGGAAGACCGCCCCGCCTTCTTCCGCACCTTCCTGCAGCAGTTCCTCGGCGTCGGGTTCATCACCTCGCCGGTCAGCGACGAAGTCGTCGACTGGGCCTGGCGTCTCGCAATGCAGGCCGGTCTCAAGCCGACGCTCGCTTGTGCCGAATCCTTCGGCCACACCGACTTCCGCGCCGACCTCGCCGCGTTCCGCGTCCCCACGCTGATCGTCCACGGCACAAGCGACAAGACCGTGCCCATCGACGCCACCGGCCGCGCCGCGGCGAAGGGCATCGCCGGCTCGCAGCTCGTCGAATATGATGGTGCACCCCACGGCCTCACCATCACGGAAAGCAACCGTTTCACCAACGACCTGCTGACCTTCCTGGGGCGCTGACACCGGCCCGCCCCGCGTCCGTCATCCCGGGCTCGTCCCGGGATCCAGGGTAACGAGCGACACCGCCTGTAACTCTGGATCCCGGGACAAGCCCGGGATGACGAGGGCGGCGCAAGAACCGGAACTTTACGACTTCGGTCCATGAGGGCCGCGTGCCCCTCATTTCTTCAACAATCGGCACCCGCCGCCGGCTACTTCCGTCGCGCCGAGCCTATCGGACCGCGATCGGCACCGCGGTAGCGACCTTCCTGGCATGGATCGTGGTGATCAACGCCACCTCGACCATCATCGTGTCGCCGATCAACCCCTGGTTCATCCGTGCAGTAACGACGCTCGGCGGCATGGCAGGACTCAAGATCGGCGTGACGATCGGCATGGTGGAGGCCGCCGCCGCCCGCCACCGAGAAAAGGCGCGACCTCGTGCGACCCGCGTCATGTTCGCTGCGCTCGGGTTTTTCTGCGGCGCCATCGTCGGGAGCACGGTTGCTTACCTGCTTGCCGACGTCGCGCTGTTCTGGAGATCAGACGCGCCCGTCACGGAGGTCGCATTCCCGGTCCGATCCGTCGGATCGGCAAAGGGTAGTCCCTATCTGTCGATCGGATCCGACGGTGAATCCGACGCCATAGGAATATCGAACCGCGACCACGACGTCCTGGCCGCCGCAGCCCCGCTTCGCCGGCCGTGGCGCTATTGTGTCTCGCTCCGGCGCCAAGCCAGTTACGAGGCGGTCCGGGTGTGGTTTCCCCCGCGCGCCCGCCGCTCCGGCCCGCAGACGGTGTTCGCGTGCCCCGCCTATGCGCAGTGGTGGTGAACCCTAATTCCCCAGCGGGACGATCACCTCGTCGGGATGCGCGACGTTCAGTTCCTTGCGGACCATCTCGTCCACCATGTCCGGGTTCGCGTGGTCTGGGTTCAACAATGCGACCCGGTTCTTGAGCACCTCGCGCCGGTGGTCGAGCACGGCGTAATGCTTCCCGCGCAACGCGAGCTGCCGCTTGTAGTCGCCGTACGCGAACATCCCGTTCGGCCCGAGCACGGCATACGCGCCGAAGAACGCCATCAGCGTCAGTCCGACCGCAGGCCACACGGCCTTGCGCATCGTCTTGCGGAATTTCGAACTCTTCGTCGCGCGTGCCATGCCCAGCCCTCGTCTCCGGTCTCTCGGGATCAGCCCCCGATCAGGATGCTGCGCCCCGCGTAACGCGCGGCGTCGCCCAGCTCTTCCTCGATGCGGATCAGCTGGTTGTACTTGGCGAGCCGGTCGCTGCGCGCAAGGCTGCCGGTCTTGATCTGCCCGCAATTCGTCGCGACCGCGAGGTCCGCGATCGTCGCGTCCTCGGTCTCGCCCGAACGATGGCTCATCACCGCGGTGTAGCGCGCGCGCTGCGCCATCGACACGGCTTCCAGCGTCTCGGTCAGCGTGCCGATCTGGTTGACCTTCACCAGCAGCGAGTTGGCGATGCCGCCGTCGATGCCGCGCTTGAGGCGGACCGGGTTGGTCACGAACAGATCGTCGCCGACCAGCTGCACCTTGTCGCCGATCAGGTCGGTCAGCGCCTTCCAGCCCTCCCAGTCGTCCTCGCTTATGCCGTCCTCGATCGAGAAGATCGGGTAGCGGCGCGTGAGGTCGGCGAGATATTCGGCCATCTCGGCGCTCTCGAGGATGCGCCCTTCACCGGAGATGTCGTACTTGCCGTTCTTGTAGAACTCGGTCGCCGCGCAATCGAGCGCCAGCATCACGTCCTCGCCCGGCGTGTAGCCGGACTTCTCGATGCTCGACATGATGAAGTCGAGCGCCTCGGTGGTGCTGCCGATGTTGGGCGCGAAGCCGCCCTCGTCGCCGACGCTGGTCGACAGGCCCTTTTCGCTCAGGCCCTTCTTGAGCGTGTGGAAGATCTCCGAGCCGCAGCGCACCGCCTCGACGATGTTGGTCGCGCCGACCGGCACGATCATGAATTCCTGGAAATCGATCGGGTTGTCGGCATGCTCGCCGCCGTTGATGATGTTCATCATCGGCACCGGCAGCAGATGCGCCTGCACGCCGCCGACATAGCGGTAGAGCGGGAGCCCGCGCGCCTCGGCCGCGGCCTTTGCCACCGCCAGGCTGACGCCCAGGATCGCGTTCGCGCCCAGCCGGCGCTTGTTCTCGGTGCCGTCGAGCTCGATCATCGCGCGGTCGAGATCGGCCTGGTCCTCGGCATCCATGCCCAGCACCGCGTCGGTGATCTCTTCGTTGACCACCTCGACCGCCTGGTCGACGCCCTTGCCGCCCCAGCGGCTCTTGTCGCCGTCGCGGCGCTCGACCGCCTCGTGCGCGCCGGTCGAGGCGCCCGAGGGCACCGCCGCGCGGCCGAAGCTGCCATCCTCGAGCAGCACGTCGACCTCGACCGTCGGATTGCCACGGCTGTCGAGGATCTGGCGGGCATGAATGTCGATGATTGCGGTCACGTAACGATGCTCCTACGATTTCGACCGTTCAGGCCGTCGGATCGCGCTTTACCGGCTCGGGCGTAATCGGGCAATCGCACCGGCGGAATGGAACGTGTGCGAAGCGACGGGGTTGAGTCCGCAACGATTTATTGAAAGGGATGGTCATGCCAGACAACGACGTACAGCCCATGGGCGACACCGACGTCTCCGCGAGCAACACGCCATCGCAGGCCGCGCCGCTGAAGGGCGCGACGACCGATAGCCAAGGCGGCAACGCTACGGGCAGCGCACTTGCCGAAACGACCGGCGACGCCAAGACCGCGTTCAAGGACACGGTCGGCACTTACGGCACCCAGGCCGCCGACAAGGCCCGCCTGTTCGCCGAGGACGGCAAGGCGAAGGCCGGCGGTGCGCTCGACCAGCTCGCCCAGTTGCTGAACGACGCCGCGGACCAGGTCGACGACAAGCTCGGCGCGCAATATGGCGGCTATGCCCGCACTGCCGCGACCTCGATCACCGGCTTTTCCGACCAAGTGAAGGCCAAGGACATCGACGAACTGGTCGACGACGCGCGCGAACTGGTGCGCAAGAGCCCGGGCATCGCGATCGGCGCCGCCGCTGCTGTCGGGTTCGTCGTCGCGCGACTGATCCAGTCGGGTATCGAGGCAGCGCCCGGCGCGTCGACGGCATCCGATCCGAAGTCGGGAGCCTGACCCCTTGGCCGATCCCGTGCCGTTCCTGAGCGAAGACGAGACGCTGCCGGCGATGGTATCGCGGCTCGCCGGCGAGACGCGCGCGCTCGCCGGCGCCGAGATCGCGGTTTACAAGGCGCGGTTTGGGATCACGCTGGCCGCCTACAAGACCGCGGCGATGTTCTTCGCGGTCGCGGGCGTGCTTGCGCTGGCCGCGTTGATCGCGTTGCTGGTCGGGCTGATCATGACACTGACGCCGCTGGTCGGTCCCGGCTTCGCGACATTGATCGTCGTGGGGGTGGTACTCGTCCTGGCGGTCGTCCTCGGCCTCGTCGGCAAGTCGAAGCTGACACCCGGAGCCCCGTCATGACCGAATCGCTCACCCAGGCCGAGATCGAGCGCGACGCCGCGCGCGCGCGTGTCACGCAGACGCTCGGCGAGCTGCAGGACCGGCTCAACCCCAGGACGCTCGCACGCAACGCCGCACGCGACCTGACCGAGGCGGGCAGCGTTATCGCCGACAAGGGCGCGCACACGCTCAAGCGCAACCCGGGTGCCGTCGCCGGCGCCACTGCGGTCGCCGGCCTGTTCCTCGCCCGCCACCGCATCGCCGGCCTGTTCCGCCGCAGGTCGCGCGACCAGATCGATCCGGACGGCATTCTCTAGACCCGCCCCTTCATGCCTGCCGACAAAAAGGACAGCATCATGCCCAACACCACCAACCACGACACCGCCAGCCACGACACCGCCAACCGCGTTCGCGACGGCATCGACACGGCACGGGAAACCGTGTCGAACGCCTATCATACCGGCATCGACAAGGCGTCGGACGCCGTCCACGGCCTCGAATCGAGCCCGGTCGGCATCCTCGTCGGCGGCCTCGCCGTCGGCCTGATCGCCGGCGCGCTGCTGCCGCGGTCGCAGCGTGAGAAGGACCTGCTTGCCCCGCTCGGCCAGCGCATTGGCGACAGCGCCCGCGCCGCCGTCCAGTCCGCGCGCGAAGCCGGCCAGGGCGAACTCGAAACCCGCGGCCTGACCAAGGACGGTGCCCGCGACCAGGTGCGCAACCTCATCGAGGGTGTCGTGCAAGCCGTCTCCACCGCCGGTGCTGCAGCTGCGAAGGGCGCGACGCAAAAGGCCGATGTCTAAGGTTTAATCGGGCCGCCGGACACGCTAGGAGCGCTCGCGACCCCCTCCATCAGGAAAGCACGCGCATGAGCAAGCTCCACCTCGTATTCGGCGGCCGCGTTGCCGATCCCCGCACGCTCGATTTCAACGATCTCGACGCGATCGAGTTCGTCGGAGTGTTCCCCGACTACCCCACCGCCGAGAAGGCCTGGCGTGCTGCAGCGCAGCGCACGGTCGACGATGCAGAGATGAAGTTCGTCGTCGTCCACCTGCACCGGCTCATGGAGCCGAGCCTCACGGCACCACCAGCCGCTTGATACCGACCGTCATCCCGGGCGTGTCCCGGGATCCAGGGTTACGGAGCGCAACGTTTGAAACTCTGGATCCCGGGACAAGCCCGGGATGACGAAGGCGGACTCTACGCCGCCCGATACTTCCACAACAACAGCGGCCGCGCGAGGATCAGTCCCGCGACGAACCCGCCGATATGCGCCCCGATCGCGATCGGCGCGCCACTGCCGAACCCGGCGAGACCCGTGAGCAACTGGATCCCGATCCACGCCGCCGCCAGCCACGCGACATGCACCACGCCCGCGGGCACCGGCCCCAGCGCCTTGGCCTGCCGCTCGCCGTACAGCAGCGCATACGCCCCCACGATGGCGGAGATCGCGCCGCTGGCACCGATCATCGGCGCGACCGAATGCGGTCCGAACGCCCAGTGGCCCAGTGCCGCGGCATAGGCGCCGACGACATACAGCACAACGACGCCCGCCGACCCGATGGCGCGCTCGACCGCGAGACCGCAGAATGCGAGCATCACCATGTTGAAGGCGACGTGCGCCACGCCGCCATGCACGAACGTCGCCGTCAACGGCGTCGCCCACATCGGCACGGCGAAGTTATGCGCGGCCGCGGCGAATGCGGCATCGACTCGCAACGGGATGAACCCGGCATTCACCGCCCACCAGGGCAGCGAACCGGTCAGGAGGATCAGTCCCGAGACGACCAGCGTCGCGATCGTCAGGATCGCCGTCGCCCGCGCCTCGAAAAAGCGCATGATCAGATGAATTCGATCTTCGACACGACGTAATAGCGGTCACCCGACGGCACCGTCACCTCGACCTCTTCGTCGAGCTTGCGCCCGATCAGCCCGCGACCGAGCGGCGAGTTGTACGAGATTCGGCCCGACTTGGCGTTCGCCTCGGTCTGGCCGACGATCTGGTAGGTCACCGGCTTGTCGTTCTCGTCGAGCAACGTCACCGTCGCGCCGAACACGACCTTGTCGCCCGACAGGTCCTTCGGGTCGATGATCTGCGCGCGCGACAGCTTGTCCTCGATGTCCGAGATCGACGCCTCGACTTGGCCCTGGCGCTCCTTCGCCGCGTGATATTCCGCGTTCTCGCTCAGGTCGCCATGCGCGCGCGCTTCCTCGATCGCGTCGACGATCGTCGGACGTTCGGCTTTCAGGCGCTTGAGGTCCGCACTGAGCGTCTCATAGCCTTCCTGCAGCATCGGCATCTTCTCGACGGTCGCCATGTCTTCGTCCCCAAATTCCATATCCCCGCGCGAATCACAGGGATTCGCCCGCACATCTCGCAACTATGTCGGGATCAGGTGTGCGACTGCGAATAATAGGATTGCAAGGGCCGCACTTCAAGGCTGCGCGTCGTCAACGCCTTGATCGCCTTCGCCGCCTCCAGCGCCGCCGGGGCGGTGGTGAAGTACGGAATCCGCTGTTTGAGCGCCGACGCGCGGATCGGCTGCGAGTCCCGCAGGCTCTGCCAGCCCTCGGTTGTGTTGAAGATCAGCGCGATCTCGCCGTCCTTGATCCGGTCGACGATATGCGGCCGCCCCTGCGCCACCTTGTTGACGCGCTCGACCGGCAACCCCGCCCGAGCCAGGTGATCCGCCGTCCCCGCGGTCGCGACGATCGTGAAGCCGGTCTCGACCAGCGCCTTCACCGCCTCGACGATGATCGCCTTGTCGCCGTCCTTGACGCTGACGAACACCGTGCCGCTCTTCGGCAGGATGGTTGACGCGCCGAGCTGCGCCTTGGCGAACGCGATCGTGAAATCGGGATCGATCCCCATGACTTCGCCGGTGGACTTCATCTCCGGTGACAACACCGGATCGACGCCCGGGAAGCGGTTGAACGGGAACACCGCCTCCTTGACCGCATAATAATCGATGTGCCGGTCGACGGGCGGCAGGTCGGCGAGCTTCTCGCCCGCCATCACGCGCGACGCAAGCTTGGCGATCGGCACGCCGATCGCCTTGGCCACGAACGGCACGGTCCGCGACGCGCGCGGATTGACCTCGATGAGGTAGACCAGCCCGTCCTTGACCGCGAACTGGATGTTCATGAGACCCACGACCGACAGCGCATGCGCGAGCGCCACCGTCTGCCGCTCGATCTCGGCGATGATCTCGGCGGACAACGAATAAGGCGGGATCGAGCAGGCGGAATCGCCCGAATGGACGCCCGCCTCCTCGATATGCTGCAACACGCCCGCAACCACCACGTCGGTGCCATCGCAGATCGCGTCGACATCGACCTCGATCGCGTCGCGCAGATACTGGTCGATCAGCACGGGGGAGTCGCCCGACACCTGCACCGCGGTCGAGATGTAGTTGTCGAGCTGTTCGAGCGAGTCGACGATCTCCATCGCGCGCCCGCCGAGCACGTAGCTCGGCCGCATCAGCACGGGGTAGCCGATCCGCTCCGCCGCCGCGACCGCCTCGTCGCGGCTGCGCGCGAGGCCGTTAGCCGGCTGGCGCAGCCCCAGCTTGGTGATCAGCGCGGCGAACCGCTCGCGATCCTCCGCCAGGTCGATCGCGTCGGGCGTCGTCCCCAGGATCGGGATCCCGGCCGCTTCCAGAGCCCGCGCGAGGTTGAGCGGGGTCTGGCCGCCGAACTGCACGATCACGCCGACTAGCTCGCCATTCTGCTGCTCGGTGTGCAGAATCTCCAGCACGTCCTCGGCCGTCAGCGGCTCGAAATACAGCCGGTCGGACGTGTCATAGTCGGTCGACACCGTCTCCGGGTTGCAGTTGACCATGATCGTCTCATAGCCCGCGTCCGCCAGCGCGAAGCACGCATGGCAGCAGCAATAATCGAACTCGATCCCCTGCCCGATCCGGTTCGGCCCGCCGCCCAGGATCACGACCTTCCGCCGCGCACTCGGCTCGGACTCGTTCTCCGGCTCGCCGAAGCTCGGCGCCTCGTAGGTCGAGTACATGTACGGCGTCTTCGCCTCGAACTCGGCCGCGCAGGTGTCGATCCGCTTGAACACCGGTCGCACGCCCAGCTTGTGCCGATGCGCGCGCACCTCGTCCTCGGTGACGCCGCCGGTCATCGCCTTGACGACCTCGTGCACCAGCCCCGACCCACGCGCGATCCCGCGGCTCATGCCGCGCAGGTTCGCCGACTGCAGCGCCAGCCAGGCGAGCCTTTTGTCGCTGAACCCCATCGCCTTCAACCGCCGCATGCCGGGCGCGTCGATCGGCAGCCCGTCCTTCATCACCTCGGCCTCGGCCGCGACGATTTCCGCAATCCGTTCGAGAAACCAGGGGTCGTAGAAGGTGATCGCGTGGATCTCCGCGACCGTGAAGCCTTCCCGGAGAGCTTGGGCCGCGACCAGCAGCCGGTCGGGCGTCGGCAGCGCCAGCGCCGCCTCGATCTCGCCGCGGGGTGCGCCGACGAGGTGATCGATCTGGTTGAACCCGCTCAGCCCGGTCTCGAGCCCGCGGAGTGCCTTCTGCATCGATTCATGGATGGACCGGCCGATCGCCATCACCTCGCCGACCGACTTCATCGCGGTGCCGAGCAGGTTGTCGGCGCCCTTGAACTTCTCGAAGGCAAAGCGGGGGATCTTGGTGACGACGTAATCGATCGTCGGCTCGAAGCTCGCCGGCGTCGCGCCGGTGATGTCGTTGGTGATCTCGTCGAGCGTGTAGCCGACCGCGAGCTTCGCCGCGACCTTGGCGATCGGGAAGCCCGTCGCCTTCGATGCCAGCGCCGACGACCGCGACACGCGCGGGTTCATCTCGATGACGACGAGTCGCCCGTCCTTCGGATTGACTGCGAACTGGACGTTCGAACCGCCTGTTTCCACGCCGATTTCACGCAACACTGCGATGCTCGCGTTGCGCATGATCTGATATTCCTTGTCGGTCAGCGTCAGCGCCGGCGCGACGGTGATGGAATCGCCGGTATGGACGCCCATCGGATCGACATTCTCGATCGAGCAGATGATGATGCAGTTGTCGTTCCGGTCCCGGACGACCTCCATCTCATACTCTTTCCACCCGAGCAGCGATTCCTCGATCAGCACCTCGGTGGTCGGCGACGCATCGAGCCCGCTCGCGACGATCGCCATGAACTCGTCGCGGTTGTACGCGATGCCGCCGCCGCTGCCGCCCATCGTGAAGCTCGGCCGGATGATCGCCGGCAGCCCGGTGAACTCCAGCGCCTCCATCGCTTCCGCGAGCGTATGCGCGATCCGCGAGCGCGCGCTTTCCAGCCCGATCTTGTCCATCGCGTCGCGGAACTTCAGCCGGTCCTCGGCCTTGTCGATCGCCTCGGCATCCGCGCCGATCATCTGCACGCCATATTCGGCGAGCGTCCCGTCGTTGAACAGCGCCAGCGCGGTATTGAGCGCGGTCTGCCCGCCCATCGTCGGCAGGACGGCGTCGGGCCGCTCCTTGATGATGATCTTCCGCACGATCTCGGGCGTGATCGGCTCGACATAGGTCGCGTCGGCCAGCTCGGGATCGGTCATGATCGTCGCGGGGTTCGAATTGACGAGGACGATGCGATAGCCCTCCTCCTTCAACGCCTTGATCGCCTGCGTGCCCGAATAATCGAACTCGCACGCCTGGCCGATGACGATGGGTCCTGCGCCGATGACGAGGATCGAGGAGATGTCGGTGCGTTTTGGCATTTTAATTATAGTCCAACCAGATGGCGACAACGATTGCTATGACGGCAAAAATCGAGGCCGCGATGGTGCCCCACTTTGTCCAGTCGAAATGCGATTGCACATCGCCTGGCTGGCGAGAATTGTAGGCCCTGTAGATCATACCATCACCGGGATTGACGGTCGTTGATATGTCATGAGTTCGCTCGACTTCCAGAATACCATTACGGCTGATCTTGTAAGTCATAAGGGGGAAACGGCGCGTAGATATGACCCATCCCTTGATTAGAAGGTCCGCTAAAGCGTTTTCAACGGTTTGAACCGCCACAGGTGGCCTGAAACTAGCGGCGATTGCCTGTGCTGTCATTGGACCGGCCGCCTCATCAAGCTCGTCATGAAGACGCAGTAAGACACTGATGTTTCTATCGGTGTCTTGAGCTCCATTCACCGAAGCGATCCCACAAACCGTTCAAACAGATACAAGCTATCCTGCGGCCCCGGACTTGCCTCGGGATGATACTGCACGCTGAACGCGTTGCGGTCGGTCAGTTCGAGACCCGCATTCGACCCGTCGAACAGCGACACGTGCGTCTCGCGGACGTTGGCGGGCAGGCTGTCGCGCTCGACCGCGAAGCCGTGGTTCATGCTGGTGATCTCGACCGTGCCGTCGGACAGCCGCTTGACCGGATGGTTGGCGCCGCGGTGGCCCTGGAACATCTTGGTCGTCGTCGCGCCGACCGCGAGCGCGAGCAGCTGGTGGCCGAGGCAGATGCCGAACAGCGGCTTGCCCGTCTCCAGCAGCTGGCGGATCACCGGCACGGCGTATTCGCCGGTCGCCGCGGGATCGCCGGGGCCGTTCGACAGGAAGATGCCGTCGGGCTCCAGCGCCATCACCTGCTCGAACGTCGCGGTCGCGGGCACCACCGATACCTTCGACCCCGCATCAGCAAGGTTGCGGAAGATATTGCGCTTGCTGCCGTAATCGATCGCAACGACGTGCGGCTTCTGCTCCCCTCCCGCTTGCGGGAGGGGTTGGGGGAGGGCCTGTCCATCAGCGCCGTCGTTCGGGGACAGGCCCTCCCCTAACCCCTCCCGCAGGCGGGAGGGGGATTCTCCGTAGCCGAAACCCAGCTTCCAGATCCCGCCGTCCCAACCGTAATGCGTCTCGGTCGACACCGCCTTCGCGAGGTCCATCCCCTCGAGCCCCGGCCAGCCGCGCGCCATCTCGACCAGCGCGGGGATGTCGAACTGTCCTTCCGCCGAATGCGCGATCACCGCGTTGGGGGCCCCACCCACCCGGATCCGCCGCGTCAGCGCGCGCGTATCGACGCCCGACAGGCCGATGCGCGCGTGACGCTTCATCCAGCCGTCGAGGTTCTCGACCGCGCGGAAGTTCGACGGCGCGGTGACGTCCTCGCGGACGATGATGCCGAGCGCATGGGGATCGTCCGCCTCGATGTCGTCGGGGTTCGCGCCGACATTGCCGATATGCGGGAAGGTGAAGCAGATCATCTGGCCGGCGAAGGACGGATCGGTCAGCACCTCCTGATAGCCGGTCATCGCGGTGTGGAAGCACACTTCGCCGACCGCGGTGCCTTCGGCGCCCAACCCGCGGCCCCAGATCACGTCACCACTCGCGAGGACCAGGACGCCGGTGGCGCCCCCCGGCTGCTCGGTGGCGCGCATGGCTATTGGCTTGGTGTCGGCCATGAGGCTGGGCACTCCGAAAACTCGATGATGTCGCTAAGCCGCGTCCGCTAAGCCCCCCGCGCCGGAGCGTCAATCTGTTAAACCCGGAAGGGTTGCGCTATCCTCCCGCCCAATCCCGAAACCCCTGAAAGACCGACACATGATTCGCGACGACATCAAGGCTGCCCAGATCACCGCGATGAAGGCGGGCGACAAGGACACGCGAAACACCGTCAGCCTGATCCAGTCCGCGATCAAGAACCGCGACATCGAGGCACGCACCGGCAAGGCGCCCGAGAGCGACGACGCGCTGGTGATCGAGGTGCTGCAGAAGATGGTGAAGCAGCGCCGGGAGTCGATCGACATGTTCACCAAGGGTGGCCGCCAGGAACTGGCCGACGCCGAGACCGCCGAGGTCGCGGTCATCGAACGCTTCCTGCCGCAGCAGATGAGCGAGGCGGCGACGTCGGCCGCGATCGAGGCGATCAAGGCGGAGCTGGGGGCTGCGGGGATGAAGGACATGGGCCGCGTCATGGCGGAACTGAAGGCGCGCCACGCGAGCGAGCTCGACATGAGCAAGGCCAGCGGGCTGGTGAAGGCGGCGTTGTCTTAAGCGGACAGGCCCTCCCCTAACCCCTCCCGCAAGCGGGAGGGGAAGATGACGACTCCCCTCCCGCAGGCCGGAGGGGAATATGATGGCTCCCCTCCCGCCTTTAGGAAGGGCATGCTACCATCGTAGGCGGGCGCAACACACTCCCCTCCCGCCTGCGGGAGGGGTTGGGGGAGGGCATGTCGGACAAAGTCTATAACCGCCCCACAGCCCGCTCTCGCGAATTGCGCGCGAACATAACGTTACCCGAGCAGCGCCTATGGGGGTGCCTCAGCGCGCGGAAGGTTGGCGGCGTACGGTTCAACCGACAGTTCCCTATCGGGCCGTTCGTCTGCGACTTCGTATCGCGCGGCGCGAAGCTCGTGATCGAGGTGGACGGCGACAGCCACGGCCATAGCGAACGTGCCGATGCCGCCCGGACGCGCTACATCGAAGATATGGGATACCGCGTGATTCGCTTCTGGAACAACGACGTCATGGAGCGGCTGGAAGGCGTGGTCGGCGAAATCGAACGGGTGTTGGGGGACAGCCCCTCCCCCAGCCCCTCCCGCGAAGCGGGAGGGGAGTGAATGAGTCTCACGCCGCAATTCCTCGACGAACTCCGCGCGCGCACCTCGCTGACGTCGCTGATCGCGAAGACCGTCAAGCTCACCAAGGCCGGTCGCGAGTCCAAGGGGTGCTGCCCGTTCCACAACGAGAAGACGCCGTCCTTCTACGTCAACGACGACAAGGGCTTCTACCATTGCTTCGGCTGCTCGGCGCACGGCGACGCGATCCGCTGGATGACCGACCAGCGCGGCCTGCCTTTCATCGATGCGGTCAAGGAACTCGCCGCCGCCGCCGGGCTCGACATGCCCGAGCAGGACCGCGCCTCGACCGAACGCGCCGAGCGCGCCAAGGGCCTGCACGAGGTCATGGCCGACGCCGCGAGCTGGTTCACCGAACAGCTCCACGGCCTGCCGGGCGCCGAGGCGCGCGCGCTGCTCGACAAGCGCGGCATCACCGCCGACACCGCGCGCGCGTTCGGCATGGGGTTCGCGCCCGACAGTCGCGGCAAGCTCAAGGCCGCGCTGAAGGAGTATGGCGACCCAATACTCGTCGAGACGGGCATGCTGATCAGCGTCGAGGGCAAGGACCCGTACGACCGCTTCCGCGGCCGGCTGATGATCCCGATCCGCGACCCCCGCGGCCGCACGATCGCGTTCGGCGGCCGCGTGCTCGACGGTGGCGAGCCCAAATACCTGAACTCGCCCGACACCCCGCTCTTCGACAAGGGCCGCACGCTCTACAATCTCGACCGCGCCGCCCCCGCTGCGCGGAAAAGCGGCCGCGTGCTGGTGGTCGAGGGCTATATGGACGTCATCGCGCTCGCGCAGGCCGGGTTCGGCGAGGCAGTCGCACCGCTCGGCACCGCGCTCACCGAAGCGCAGCTCGAACGCCTGTGGCGGATGGTCGACGTCCCGATCCTCTGCTTCGACGGTGACGGCGCCGGGCAGAAGGCCGCGCTCCGCGCCGCGCACCGCGCGTTGCCGATGCTCGCGCCGGGCCGTAGCCTGTCGTTCGTAACGCTGCCGCAAGGCCAGGACCCCGACGATCTGGTCCGCACGCAGGGCCCGCAGGCGTTCGAGGCGCTTCTCAAAACCCCCGAACCGCTCGTAGACCGCCTCTGGGCCTCCGAACTCGCCGCCGAGGCACTCGACACCCCCGAACAGCGCGCCGGGCTCAAGCGCCGCCTGTTCGAACTCGCCGACGGCATCGCCGACGCCTCGGTGAAGCAGGAATACCAGTCCGACTTCAAGAACCGCTTCTTCGAGCATTTCAAACCCGTCCGCGCGCCCTTCGTCCCGCGCGGCGAGCGCCCCAAGGGCGGCTGGAAGCCCGCCGCTTTGCCCGTCACCGAGGACGCAAAAGCTTTTCGCGCCACCGGGATCGACCGCGTGCTGGCGAAAGCCGTGCTCGCCGGCTTGATCCGCCACCCGGTCGAGATCGCGCGGCACATGGAGGTGCTGGGGCCGCTGCAACTCATCGACGGCGCGCTAGGGCGGCTGTTCGAAGCCGTGGTCGATCTCGCGCTCGAAGATCAAAAGCTTGATAGCGGGCGTCTTCTCACCATATTGGCGAGGTCCGGTTTCAATTCAGTCGCGAGTGACCTGTTGAGAGCCGATACGATGCCCTATTCGTTCACGCAGACCACGGCCGATCCGGTTCGCGTCCGCGCCGACCTCGACGAAGCGATCGCCATCATGGTGGCGCGCCCCGAGGTCGATGCGGCGCTCAAACAGGCGACCGTCGCGATGCAGACGCACTTCACCGAAAGCGCGTTCGAACGGCAAGTGGCACTGGTGAGAGAAAAACAGGCGTTGGAAGTCCGACTTGCAAATCTCGTACAGTCGAACGAAGACGCCCGAGCGTTGGGTACCGAGGGCGATTGATGGCTAAGTCGAACATGGCGGAACCCGCCGAAACTGTTGAAACCGGCGATGCGCCGCTGATCGACATGAACGATGCGTCGATCAAGAAGGTGATCGCCCGCGCGAAGAAGCGCGGCTACATCACCTATGATCAGCTCAACGAAGCCTTGCCGCAGGGCGAGATGTCCTCCGACCAGATCGAGGACATGAGCGCCGCTTTGTCCGAAATGGGCATCAACATCGTCGACAACGAGGAAGCGGGCGAGGACGGCGAGGCCGAGCCCGCCAAGGAAGACGACGACGAGCCGGAGGCCGCCGACGCGGAAGCCGACACAGGGCCTGCGATCGAGAAGAAGAAGGAGACTGTCGATCGTACCGACGATCCGGTCCGCATGTACCTGCGCGAGATGGGCGCGGTCGAGCTGCTCAGCCGCGAGGGCGAGATCGCGATCGCCAAGCGCATCGAGGCGGGTCGCGACACGATGATCCTCGGCCTGTGCGAATCGCCGATCACCTTCAACGCCATCATCGACTGGTCGACCGCGCTCAACGAGGGCACGATGCAACTGCGCGAGATCATGGATCTCGACGCAATGCTGTCGAAGGACCCGTCACCTGAGAACCTCGCCGAGGGCGAGGAAGAAGGCGACGGCGAGATCTCCGAGAAGAACGCCGGCCCCTCGTTCAAGGAAGAGGCCGAGCCCGAAGAGGCGTCCGCCGACGAAGAGGACGAGGATGGCGGCGAGCGCCGCGCGCCGCGCCCCTCCGACGACGAGGAGGAGGACAACACCCTCAGCCTCGCGCAGATGGAAGAGCAGCTCAAGCCGATCGCGCTCGAGCGCTTCGCCAGCATCACCGCGCTCTACAAGAAGTTCAGCAAGCTGCAGCAGGCGCGTGTCGACGCGATGGGCGCCGGCGGCGAATTTCCCGCGGCGGAGGAACGCAAGTACCAGAAGCTGCGCGAGGAACTCACGGCGGAAGTCGAGAGCGTCCAGTTCCACAACGCCAAGATCGAATATCTGGTCGATCAGCTCTATGCCTATAACCGGCGCCTGACCGCGCTGGGCGGCCAAATGCTGCGTCTCGCCGAGCGCCACAAGGTGCCGCGCAAGGACTTCCTCGACCGCTATATCGGCCACGAGATCGACGAGAACTGGATCGCGTCGCTCGGCAAGCTCGACAAGAAATGGACCGCGTTCGTCACCAACGAGGGCGAGGCCGTCGAGCGCATCCGCGCCGAGATCGCCGACATCGCGCAGCAGACCGGCATGGCGCTCACCGAGTTCCGCCGCATCGTCAACATGGTCCAGAAGGGCGAGCGCGAGGCGCGCATCGCCAAGAAGGAAATGGTCGAGGCGAACCTGCGTCTCGTGATCTCGATCGCGAAGAAATACACCAACCGCGGGCTGCAGTTCCTGGATCTCATCCAGGAGGGCAATATCGGCCTGATGAAGGCGGTCGATAAGTTCGAATACCGCCGCGGCTACAAGTTCAGCACCTATGCGACCTGGTGGATCCGCCAGGCGATCACGCGCTCGATCGCCGACCAGGCGCGGACCATCCGTATCCCGGTCCACATGATCGAGACGATCAACAAGCTGGTCCGCACCAGCCGCCAGTTCCTCCACGAGCAGGGCCGCGAGCCCACGCCCGAGGAGATGGCGGAACGCTTGAGCATGCCGCTCGAGAAGGTCCGGAAGGTGATGAAGATCGCCAAGGAGCCGATCTCCCTCGAAACGCCGATCGGTGACGAGGAGGATTCGCATCTCGGCGACTTCATCGAGGACAAGAACGCGATCATCCCGGTGGATGCCGCGATCCAGGCGAACCTCAAGGAAACCGTGACGCGGGTTCTCGCGAGCCTCACGCCGCGCGAGGAGCGCGTGCTGCGCATGCGCTTCGGGATTGGGATGAACACCGATCACACGCTGGAGGAGGTCGGCCAGCAATTCTCGGTGACGCGCGAACGCATCCGCCAGATCGAGGCGAAGGCGCTCCGGAAGCTCAAGCATCCGAGCCGCTCGCGCAAAATGCGCAGTTTCCTCGACCAGTAAGCCAAACGGCCGCGGATCACTCCGCGGCCGTTTTTGCATCCCTGGCCGTCACTCCCCCCTTCCGTCATCCTGACGAACGTTAGGATCCAGAGCCCCAAACGATATCGCCCGAAACCCTGGATCCCGGGTCAAGCCCGGGATGACGGGGGCGGCGAATGGCACCACCTGGCCCCATCACCCCCCGTCATGCTGAACTCGTTTCAGCATCCACCCGTCCACAAGCGTCAGCACCTGAGGCGAGATGGACCCTGAAACGAGTTCAGGGTGACGGTGGATTAAGCGCGAGCGCCCGGGCCCGCCTCACCCGTCAGAAAGCCGGATCAACGCCCGCGAACCCGTCACGCATACAGGTCCACCACCTCAGCCCCCGCCCCCACCGCGCGCAGCAACAACGTCCGGTGGCAATGGCACGGGTCCCGCTCGTAACACAGCAGCGCACTCGGCATCTCCGCCGCCAGCCCCAGCATGATCGCCGCCTGTCCTTGCGCCTCGGGCAGCTCAAGCTGCTCGTCATACACCGCGGTCAGCGTCGCCACGTCGCCCTTCTTCGCCGCATTGCGCCCGCGCTTGGGGGTCCCCAGCGCCTTCAGATGCACATAGCCGATCCCCGCCTCGCCCAGCGACGCCGCCAGCGACGTCTTCGAGAACCCCGGCCGCCGCGACAGCGGCAGCGCACGCACGTCGATCACCCGCTTCACCCCCGCCCGCGTCAGCGCCGCGAGGAAGTCGGTCATCGTCGTGGCTTCATAGCCGATCGTATAAATCTTCATGCCCGCGAAGTGGGATTGCACCGCTGACAGGACAAGCGCGCACGCCTATCTGGGGCGCATGACCCACGACATCCACATCATCGGCGGCGGGCTCGCCGGATCCGAAGCCGCCTGGCAGCTGGCCGAGGCCGGCGTCAAAGTCCGCCTCTCCGAAATGCGCGGCTCGGGCGAAGGCACCGCGGCGCACCAGACCGACGGCCTCGCCGAACTCGTCTGCTCGAACAGTTTTCGCTCCGACGACGCCGAGAGCAACGCGGTCGGGCTGCTCCACCAGGAGATGCGGACGCTCGGCTCGCTGATCATGCGCCAGGCCGATCTCCACCGCGTCCCCGCAGGCTCCGCACTCGCGGTCGACCGCGACAATTTCTCGGCGAGCGTGACGCAGGCGATCGCCGACCACCCCAACATCACGCTGGTCCGCGAACGCGTCGATGCGCTGCCCGACGGCCCCGCGATCATCGCCACCGGCCCCCTCACCGCGCCCGCGCTTGCCGAGGGTATCGGCGCGGCGACCGGCAAGGAGGCGCTCGCCTTCTTCGATGCGCTCGCGCCGATCGTCCACCGCGACTCGATCGACATGGACATCGCCTGGTTCGCCAGCCGCTGGGACAAGGGCGAGACCAAGGACTACATCAACTGCCCGATGACGAAGGACGAGTATCTCGCCTTCCACACCGGGCTGGTCGAGGGCGAGAAGACCCCGTTCAAGGACTGGGAGAAGGACACGCCCTATTTCGACGGCTGTATGCCGATCGAGGTGATGGCCGAACGCGGGCTCGACACGTTGCGCTTCGGGCCGATGAAGCCCGTCGGCCTCGACGACCCCAAGACCGGTCGCTGGCCGCATGCCGTCGTCCAGCTCCGCCAGGACAACGCGCAAGGGTCGCTGTGGAACATCGTCGGCTTCCAGACCAAGCTGAAGCACGCCGAACAGGTCCGCCTGTTCCGCACCATCCCCGGGCTGCAGAACGCCGAGTTCGCGCGGCTGGGCGGTCTTCACCGCAACACCTTCATCCGCTCGCCCGACCTGCTCGACGAGACGCTGCGGCTGAAGTCGCGCCCGAACATCCGCTTCGCCGGCCAGATCACCGGCTGCGAGGGGTATATCGAAAGCGCCTCGATCGGCCTGATGGCGGGCAAGTTCGCCGCCGCCGAGCTGAAGGGCGAGACGCTCGCCCCGCTCCCCTACGCGACTGCTTTGGGCGCGCTGCTCGCCCACATAACGGGCGCGGCGGAGTCCGAGACCTACCAGCCGATGAACGTCAATTTCGGCCTGTTCCCGCCGATCCCCGGCCGGACCAAGAAGACCGACCGCAAGCGGATGTACACCGACCGCGGCCGCACGGCGCTCGCCGAATGGCTCAACTCTCCTCGGGCGCCTGAGCCGGCGGACACTTCGCCCGAACCTGCGGCTTTCGCGTAACCGCGGTCGTCGCGAATTCGGCCGGCGTCATCGCGCCGGTCGAGTCCGTGTCGGCACCCGCGAACTTGGTGGTCGCCTTCACCGCCCATTCGTCGAACGACAGCTGCCCGTCCTGGTCGACGTCGAGCTTCGCATAGGCCTTCCGCCGCGCCGCGAGATATTCCTCGCGCGTCACCTTGCCGTCGCGATCCTTGTCAAAGCGATCGAACCGCTTCTGCTCGCGCGATCGCTCGGTCGCCTCGGGCGCCATGGCGGGTAGCGGATCGGCCGACGCGGCGGCGCCCCGCAGCGCCTTCGGCTGGGGCAGCAGCACCGCGTCGGGCCTCGCGCTGCTCCCCGCGAGCAACCACCCCGCTGCGACAATTGCCAACGTCGCCGTGCCGCCCGCCAGATACCGCCACATGACCGATCCCCCGCTATGTCGGCAGGCTATCACCGCACCAGCCGGCGACTAGCGCCCCGTCAGCCGATGGATCAGGATCCGGCCAATCCTTTTGGGGCTTGCTGTCGCCCCGCCCCGCAGGTCGGCGCGTGCCAGCAGCGCCAGCGCACCCAGCGCGCGCAGCCGGCGTGGCCACGCCCCGACCAGCGCCGCGTCGAGCCGCGCGAGCGCCTGCTGCCGGATCGCATCGGCCAGCACCGGGTCGCTGATCCGCTGCGCAAGGTCGGCCAGCGCCCACCCCTGCCCCGCCCGGCCGATCCGGGGATCATCCGCGCCGCACATCGTCGCCATCGCCGCGAACAGCCCCCCGCCGCGCTTGGCCGCGAACAGGTCGACCGCCGCCTTGTCGAGCTCGGGCTCCAGCAGGACCTCCCATCCGTCGATCATCCCCGCCAGCGCCGCACCGCGCACGCCCGGCACGACCGCCGCCGCCAAGCCCTGCAGGACCGGCTCAGCCGGCGGCGGCGCGCCGTCGAGCAGGGTCAGCGCCTCATGCCACCACGTCAGCCGCATCTGCCCGACGATCGGCTCGCGCGTGGTGCGCAGGATCGCGCCGAGCGTATCGTCGAGCGCGAGCAGCGCCGCCACCGCTTCGCGTGCCGCGGCAGGCGCATAACCGATAGCCAGCGCGCGCTGCGCGCCGCGCGCATCGGCCGGAAAGGGAGCATCGCTATTAACCATGTTACTTCAACGGACCTTATCGCGCCGTGGAGCATGCCGCTCCGCATATGGCGGGATCGGGCATGATACGGGTTTGCGATAACACTCAAGCGTCTTCTCTCATGAGACGGCTGGTGCGCAGTCAGAGCGGTAACACGCTGGCGATGATGGCTGCGTTTTTGATCCCGCTCACCGCCCTGGTGGGGTCGGCGGTCGATACCGGTCGGCTGTATCTCGTCAAGGTCCGACTGCAGCAGGCCTGCGATGCCGGCGCCCTGGCCGGCCGCAAGTTCATGGTCGATAACGACGTGGCGACGCTCGACTCCAATGCGGTCAGCCAGGCCAAGATCTTCTTCGCGCAGAACTTCCCGAGCGGCGTCGTCGGCACCGAACCCTATTCCGCGACGACCAACCCCTATCCCTTCGTTCCCGTGAAGACCGCCGACAAGCAGGTCGCGGCAACGGCATCCGCCGTCGTGCCGATGACGATCATGAGCATGTTCGGCAACGGGTCGAGGACGCTCACCGTGACGTGCGAGGCGCGCTACGATATCGCCGATACCGACATCGTGTTCGTGCTCGACACGACAGGCTCGATGGCCTGCAAGCCGGAACGCGGCGAGACCGATTGCGGTAACTACACGAACGGCCGAAGCTATACCTATACGCGTCCCGCCTCGCCGGGCGCGGTACCGGGTTATGCCGGAACCACAGGCTATGCCGTCTCCGAGGAAACCGCAGGCGGCGCGAACGTGTCGCGGATCCAGGCGGTCCGCACCGCGGTCGTCAACTTCTTCAACACGGTCGAGGCCAACGTCGATACCGCGACCCATGTGCGGTACGGCTTCGTGACCTACAGTTCGATGGTGAACGCCGGCAAGGCGATCATGGACGTATCGCCGAGCTACATGATCGGCGGATCGGGCAGCGCGAACTGGACGTATCAGTCGCGGTCTCTGATCGGTGACTACGCCGTCTCGGTCGGCGGCTGGACCGACATCTCCAGGACCAGATCGGAATGCGACGCGCTGACGAGCACGCGTTCGTTGCCGTCCGGTCGATACGACGGCAACAACCGGGCCACCATCACCGACTATCGCTGGAACAACGCGGTCAACCCCAGCAGGTGTCAGCAACGCGTGACCAACGTGGGGCCGCAGTGGCGGTATCAGCCGGTGTCCTATGACGTCAGCGGCTACGTGTCGGGCGCGAGCGTCACCGATCCGAGCCAGGTCGATGGCGCCATGACCCGGTGGTGGGGATGTATCGAGGAACGCGCGACCACGGCCGGCGCCAGCAGCTTCGACACCAACTCGCTGCCGCCCGATCTCGATCCGAGCCTGATCCCGTACAACGCCGATACGCGCTGGCGTCCCTACTGGCCCGATGTCGAGTATGATCGCCCGGATCCCGCCGTCTACTCGGTGACGAATGGCGACTCCGACGGCACCCCGAACTACGTAAACCCCAATCGGATGACGCTCGGCAAGAACAGCTGCGCGAAACCGATACAGCGATTGAAGGTAATGACAGCGTCGGACGTCAGTGCCTATGTCAACGCCGGCGATTTCAAGCCGCTGGGCGGCACCTACCACGATGTCGGAATGATCTGGGGCGTACGGCTGCTGTCCCCGTCGGGAATCTTTGGCGGAGATACGGGCGCCTGGCCGGGACGTCCGGCACCTACCCGCGTGATCGTGTTCCTGACCGATGGCGAGATGTCGCCGTCCGTCGACGCCTATGGCTTCTACGGCGTCGAACAGATGGACAAGCGCGTCACGGGTGGCGATTTGGCGAACCGCGAGACCTATCACAACGCGCGCTTCCTGGCCGAATGTACCAAGGCGAAATCGCTGGGAATGCAGGTCTGGACGATCGCGATCGCGCCTGCGGCGAACGATCAGCTGACAAGCTGTGCCAGCAGTTCGTCGCAAGCGCTGTTCACCACGTCCGGCACCGAACTCAACAGCCAGTTCCAGCGGATTGCCCAGCAGGTCGCCCTGTTGCGGGTGTCGAAGTGACATCGCGGGTCCGCGCGGTGCCTGCGCTCCTGAGCGACGTCCGCGGGACGACGATCCTGGAGTTCGCGATCATCGCGCCCGTCATGTGCATGATGATGATGGGCCTGAGCGACCTCGCGTACCAAGTGTACGCCCGCGAGATCCTGTCCGGATCGATCCAGAAGGCGGCACGCGACGCTGCCATCCAGGGCGGAGCGCAGCAGACGGCGCAGATCGATGCCCGGGTCGCGACCACGATGAGCGACATCATGACCACGCCGACCGCGTCCTGCGCTGCGACCCCGGCGGCCGGCACCTACTGCGCAACGCGCGCAAGCTATGCGATGTTCGCATCCGCCGGCCCGGAACCGTTCAACGACGACAACGGCAACAACCAGCGCGACGCGACCGAATGCTATCAGGACATGAACAACAACGGCAGCTGGGATGCTGTGGCCGGTACCGGCACCAGCGGCCAGGGCGGGGCCAGCGACGTGACGCTGTACACGATCACCGTCACGTACGCGCGACTGTTCCCGATGACCGGACTCCTCGGGTGGAGTTCCAATGCGACGATCAGCGCGCAAACGCTGCTGAAGAACCAGCCCTACGCGTCTCGAACAGAACCGGCGGTCACCACGCGATGCACATGAGCCGTCTTTCGATCCTCACGCGGCTGCGCGGCGACCGCAGCGGGCTCGCCTTGCTCGAATTCGCGCTCAGCGCGCCGATCGTGCTCACGCTCGGCCTCTGCGGAATCGAAGTCGGCAACGAAGCGCTCGTCCACATGAAGCTCAGCCAGATCGCGCTGAACCTCGCCGACAACGCCTCGCGCGTCGGCTCGCTCAGCTCGACGAACATCGAGACGATGCGGGAAGGCGACATCAACGACGTGTTGCAGGCAGCACGGCTGCAGGGCGCCGCGATCAACCTCACGACCAACGGCCGCGTGATCGTCTCCAGCCTGGAGAACGTCAGGCAAAGCTACGACACGGCGGCGGTCCAGCGCATTCACTGGCAACGCTGCATCGGGAAGAAGAGCGGGACGGGCTATGAGTCGAGCTACGGGACGACGCGTTCAACCGACGGAACGAGTGACAACGTCGCCGATGCCGGCACGCTGACTACCAGTGGTATGGGCGACGCGGGCGCGCAGGTAAGCGCCCCGGTCGCCTCCGGCCTCATGTTCGTCGAGATCAACTATCTGTACCAGCCACTGGTCATGAACTGGGTGATCTCACCCATCCGCATGCACTATACCGCGTCGCTGATCGTCCGGAACAACCGGGACTTCAAGCAGATCTACAACCCGCTGAACTCAGCGACCAGATCCACCTGCAACCTCTACAAGGTATAGCAGGCCGCGGTCCCCCGCGGCCTGCTGAAACCCTTACCCCTTGTACGTCACCTTCTTCACGGCCTTCACGACCTTCGCCACGTCGACCAGCGCGAGCTTCTCGAGGTTCGCCGCATACGGCAACGGCACGTCCTCGTTGGCGACGCGCAGCACCGGTGCGTCGAGGTCGTCGAAGCCGTGCTCCATCACCACCGAAACGATCTCCGACGCGATCGAGCAGGTCGCCCAGCCCTCTTCGACGACGACCATGCGGTTGGTCTTCTTGAGGCTTTTCAGCACCGTCTCGGTGTCGAGCGGACGCAGCGTGCGCAGGTCGATGACCTCCGCCTCGATGCCGTCCTTCGCCAGCTGCTCGGCGGCTTCGAGGCTGATGCCGACGCCGATCGAATAGCTGACCAGCGTGACGTCCTTGCCCTCGCGCATGATCCGCGCCTTGCCGATCGGCAGGACATGGTCGTCGAGCTTGGGCACGTCGAAGCTGCGGCCGTACATCAGCTCGTTCTCGAGGAACACGACCGGATCCTCGGTGCGGATCGCCGCCTTGAGCAGGCCCTTCGCATCGGCCGCGTCATACGGCGCGATCACGATCAGGCCGGGGACGCTGGCGTACCACGGCGCATAGTTCTGCGAATGCTGCGCACCGACGCGGCTCGCCGCACCGTTGGGGCCGCGGAACACCATCGGGCAGCGCATCTGGCCGCCCGACATGTAGTTGGTCTTGGCGGCCGAGTTGATGATGTGATCGATCGCCTGCATCGCGAAGTTGAACGTCATGAACTCGACGATCGGACGCAGCCCGCCCATCGCCGCGCCCGTACCGATACCGGCAAAGCCATATTCGGTGATCGGCGTGTCGATGACGCGCTTGTCGCCGAACTCCTCGAGCAGCCCTTGCGTGACCTTGTACGCGCCCTGGTACTGCGCGACTTCCTCGCCCATCACGAAGACGCGCGGATCGGCGCGCATTTCTTCCGCCATCGCGTCGCGCAGCGCCTCGCGGACGGTCGTCTTGACCATCTCGGTGCCCTCGGGGATCGCGGGATCGGTCTTGCCGGTCTTCTCGGCGGAGGCGACGAGCTGCTGCGTGCCGCTCTCGGCCTTGGCGGGCGACGCGCCCTCGGGCACCGGCGGCGCGTTGCCGTCGCTCGGGGTTTCCTTGGGCGCGGCGTTGGCGGCCTCGCCCGCGACGGCGTCCTTCGGCTTGGCGTCGCTCGCGCTCTCGCCGTCCTCGAGGATCGTCGCGATGACGGTGCCGACCTTCACGTTGTCGGTACCCTCGGCAACCGCGATCGAGCCGATCGTGCCCTCGTCGATCGCCTCGAACTCCATCGTCGCCTTGTCGGTCTCGATCTCGGCGAGGATGTCGCCCGACTTGACGCTGTCGCCTTCCTTGACGAGCCACTTGGCGAGCGTGCCCTCTTCCATCGTCGGGGAGAGCGCGGGCATCTTGATCTCGATCGCCATCAGTACTTCTCCACCAGGACGTCGGTATAGAGTTCGGACGGATCCGGCTCGGGCGTCTGTTCGGCGAAATCGGCGGCTTCGTTCACGGTCTTCCTGATCTCTTGCTCGATGGTTTTCAGGTCCGCCTCGGACACGCCCTGCGCGTCGAGCAGCTTCTTGACGTGGTCGATCGGGTCGGACTTGTCGCGCACCGCCTGGACCTCGTCACGGCTGCGATACTTGGCGGGGTCGGACATCGAATGGCCGCGATAGCGATAGGTCTTCATCTCGAGGATGATCGGACCCTTGCCCGCGCGGACCCAGGCGAGCGCCTCCTCGGCGGCACCGCGGCACGCCAGCACGTCCATGCCGTCGACCTGGATGCCGGGAATGCGGAACGATTCGCCGCGGCGGAACAGCTGGTCCTCCGACGACGAGCGGTTGACGCTGGTGCCCATCGCATAGCCGTTGTTCTCGATCACGTAGATGATCGGCAGCTTCCAAAGCTCGGCCATGTTGAAGCTCTCGTACACCTGGCCCTGGTTCGCGGCGCCGTCGCCGAAATAGGCCATGGCGACGCCGCCATCCTCGTTATACTTGTGCGCGAAGGCGAGACCGGTGCCGAGCGACACCTGCGCGCCGACGATGCCGTGGCCGCCGTAGAACTTCTTCTCGGTCGAGAACATGTGCATCGAGCCGCCCTTGCCGCGGCTGATGCCTTCGCCGCGCCCGGTCAGCTCGGCCATGATCACCTTGGGGTCGATCCCGTAGGCGAGCATGTGGCCGTGATCGCGGTAGCCCGTGATCACCGAGTCCTTCTCGCCGTCGAGCCCCGACTGCAGCCCGACCGCGACCGCTTCCTGGCCGATGTAGAGGTGGCAGAAACCGCCGATCAGCCCGAGCCCGTAGAGCTGGCCCGCCTTTTCCTCGAACCGGCGGATCAGCAGCATCTGCTTGTAGAAGTCGAGCAGCTCTTCCTTGGTCGCTTCGTACGGCGTCGGTTCCGCGGGACGTTCGCGGTTGGAGATCGGGGGCTCGGCGATTGCGCGAACCTGCTGGGCAGCGGGGGGGGCTTTGGCCACGATGTGGGAAACCTCGTTTTCCGTAGGGGAGTTGCAGCGCCTATAGGCGCGGTCGGACCCGAACATCAATTCCCGTTGCCGCAATGATGCCGGACCGACGGCCTACCCCCGCACGATTTCGTTCGGGATAGCCCTGTCTTACCCGTATCAAGCACATCCCGGTTGCCCTGCGCTCCCTCGGCCGCCTAAAGCCGCCGGCGATGGACACCCCGCCGCATCCGTTCCGGATCGCCAACTTCCGCGCCTATTGGGCGGCCCGCCTGATGATGACGCTGGCGCAGAACGGCATGATCATCGTGATCGGCTGGCAGACCTATACCATCGCGCGGACGACCATGACGCCCAGCGCCGCCGCCGCGCAGCTCGGGTTGATCGGCCTGCTCCAGTTCATCCCCCTGTTCGTGACGACGCCGATCACCGGCTGGGTCGCCGACCGGTTCGACCGTCGCTGGATCGCGCGAATCACCGTATCGCTGCAGATCGCGTGCGCGCTGACGCTGGCGCTGGTCACCTACGAGGGCAGCATGACGCTGCCGGTGCTGTTCGGCGTCGCGGTCGCGCTGGGGCTCGGCCGGGCATTCTCGGGCCCCGCCTTCGGTGCGCTCGCGCCCAATCTCGTGCCGCGCGAAGTCCTTCCGACCGCGATCGCGCTCAGCTCGATCTCGTGGCAGGCCGGTGCCATCGCCGGCCCCGCGATCGGCGGCTATGCCTATGCGATCGCCCCTTACGCCGCCTATGCGCTGGCGACGGCGTTGTTCGGGCTGGCCCTGGTCTGCCTGTTGCTCATCGGCCCCGTCCCGCGCAGCGTCCCCGTCGGCAAGGCGCACCCGCTGCGCCAGATCGCCGATGGCCTGACCTATGTCTTCCAGAACAAGCTGGTGCTGGGCGCGATCACGCTCGACCTGTTCGCGGTGTTCCTCGCGGGCACCAGCGCGCTGCTGCCGATCTACGCGCACGACATCCTCAAGGTCGGGCCTCGCGGCCTCAGCGAGCTCGCCGCCGCCCCTGCGGTCGGCGCGGCGGTGATCGCGGTGATCTTCTCGATCCGCCCGCTGAAGCACAATGTCGGTCCGCGCATGCTGATATCGGTGCTGATTTACGGCGCGGCCACGATCGCGTTCGGGTTGTCGACCTCGATGCCGCTCAGCCTTGTCGCGTTGACGGTCGCGGGTGCGGCCGACATGTTCTCGGTCTATATCCGCTCGTCGCTGATCCAGCTCTACACCCCCGACGACAAGCGCGGCCGCGTCGGCGCGGTGTCGCAGCTGACGATATCGGCGTCGAACGAGCTGGGCGAAGCCGAATCCGGCTTCCTCGCCGCAGGCCTCGGGCCGGTCGGCGCGGTGCTGGTCGGCGGGGGCGGCGCGATCGTCGTGACCTTGTTATGGACGTGGCTGTTCCCCAGTATCCGCAATGCGCGGACCTTCGATCCGCCCACGACGTTAATCGACCCCGTCAATAAACCGGAGACCGTGTCATGAAGGCCAATTCGATCCTGGAGACGATCGGCAATACGCCGCATGTCCGGTTGAACCGCCTGTTCCCCGATTCCGAGGTCTGGGTGAAATCAGAACGCTCGAACCCCGGCGGCTCGATCAAGGACCGTATTGCGGTCGCGATGATCGAGGCGGCGGAGAAGGACGGCCGCCTCCAGCCCGGCGGCACGATCATCGAGCCGACCAGCGGCAACACCGGCGTCGGCCTGGCGATGGTTGCCGCGGTCAAGGGCTACAAGCTGATCCTCGTCATGCCCGAGAGCATGAGCGTGGAGCGCCGCCGCCTGATGCTCGCTTATGGTGCGAGCTTCGACCTGACCCCGCGCGAGAAGGGCATGAAGGGCGCGATCGAGCGCGCGCTGGAACTCGTCGAACAGACCCCCGGCGCGTGGATGCCGCAGCAGTTCGAGAACGGCGCGAACATCGACGTCCATGTCCGCACCACCGCGCAGGAGATCCTCGCCGACTTCGCCGACGCACCGATCGACGTGCTGATCACCGGCGTCGGCACCGGCGGCCACATCACCGGCGTCGCCGAGACGCTGAAGAAGGTCTGGCCGAACCTCAAGGTCTTCGCGGTCGAACCCGCCGCCTCGCCGGTTATCGCCGGCGGCCAGCCGGGGCCGCACCCGATCCAGGGCATCGGCGCGGGCTTCATCCCGGGCAACCTCCACACCCAGTGCCTCGACGGCGTGATCGAGGTCGACGCCGCGGTCGCCAAGGACATGGCGCGCCGCTCGGCGACCGAGGAAGGCATGCTGGTCGGCATCAGCTCAGGCGCGACGCTCGCCGCGATTCTGCAGAAGCTGCCCGACCTGCCCGACGACGTCCGTGTGCTGGGCTTTAACTACGACACCGGCGAGCGCTATCTGTCGGTTCCGGACTTCCTGCCCGAACAGTGACAGACTCCCTATCGGCGCGCGGGATGACGATCCTGCGCGCAGGCCTGGCCGGCATCGCAGCACTCGCGATTGCCGGCCCGCTTCTCGTCATCGCCAATCCCCCCAGCATCGCGCCGCCGCCAAAGGTGGTGGTGCCGCGCGCGCGCGTCGTGCCGAAAGCCGAGCTGCCGCCGGTCGAACCCGTGCGCTTCGTCGCGCTGGCCCCGCAGGACGCCCGTGCGTTCAACGCGACCGTGCCGTTCTCGACCGATCCCAATCCCGCCGCGCGGCCTTTCACCTTTGCCGGCGCGCCCGACGACCTCGCTCGCGCGACCGACTGCCTCGCGGCGGCCGTCCTGTACGAGGCCGGCGACGACGCGGTCGGCGAACAGGCGGTCGCGCAGGTCGTCCTCAACCGGCTGCGCCACCCCGCCTTCCCCAAGACGGTGTGCGGCGTCGTGTTCGAAGGCTCCGACCGCACCACCGGCTGCCAGTTCACCTTCGCCTGCGACGGCGCGCTGGTCCGCCGGCCCTCCGAACCCGGCTGGAAGCGCGCGCGCGAGATCGCAACGGCGGCGCTGGCCGGATCGGTCTACAAGCCGGTCGGCTACGCGACGCATTACCATACCGACTGGGTCGTGCCCTATTGGCAGTCGAGCCTCGACAAGGTCGCGGCGGTCCACACGCACCTGTTCTTCCGCTGGACGGGATGGTGGGGCACGCCTGCCGCGTTCAATCGCCATGTGCTGAGCGGCGAGCCCGCGATCGCCAAGCTCGCCGGGCTGTCCGACGCGCACGGCATGGGCACCGCGCTCGCCGTCAGCGCGGACGGCGAAGCGATGATCGCCGGGCTCACGCTCAACGCCCGCGGCCTCGCACCGCTGCCGTCGGACCCGAACAGCTTCCTGACCTCGCTCGATCCGCGGCAGGCCGACGGGTTTGCCGCGCTGGCGCTGAGGGCGTGCGGCGACCGTCCGCGTTGCAAGGTCATGGGCTGGACCGATCCCGGCGACATGGGCTTCCGCCTCCCGCTCACCGACGAGCAGATCGCCGCGCTCTCGTTCAGCTATCTGCGCGACCGCGCCGCCGGCTATGAGCGAACGCTGTGGAACTGCACCGAGTTCAAGCCCGTCGCCGGGCGCCAGTGCATGAAGCGACAGCTGATGCGCGCGACCGCCGCGCAACCGTTGCCGCCGTCGCTGCCGGACGCGGACGAGGCCCCCGCCCCGCCCGTCGCCGAGCTCGAAGGGGTCCGGCGCAAACCGCCCCAGGCCACGCCCGGCGCAGCGCCCGCAGCGGCAGTTTCGACCGGCAGCTAGGCCCCGCAAAAAACCTTCTCGCACACCCGCCAGTCCCTGTATCGAATTGGCGGTTCGCGCGTTACACTCCCGACCATCCAGCCGTTCTCCCTCCGGGAGGCGGCGATCGGCATGCAGGCAACGCGAATACGCGCGCCAGCGCCAGCACATGAGGACGATAGATATGCAAACTCCGGGCGACACGGCGATTTCCAGGCGCGGCATCTTGGCGGGCGGTGCCGTAACCGCCGCGCTGACCACCGTGCCGTTCGCGGAGGCCGAGGCACAAGGCACCCCGCGCGCCGAGGACAAGCCGGTGACGATGAAGGTCTCGCTGAAGATCAACGGCACGAACCGCACGCTCGACGTCGACACGCGCACGACCCTGCTCGACGCGCTGCGCGAGAACCTGCACCTGACCGGCACCAAGAAGGGCTGCGACCACGGCCAGTGCGGCGCCTGCACCGTGATGGTCGACGGCAAGCGGATCAATTCCTGCCTCAGCCTCGCGGTGATGCACGAAGGCGATGCGGTCACGACGATCGAGGGCCTCGGCACACCGGAGAAGCTGCATCCGATGCAGGCGGCGTTCGTCAAGCATGACGGCTATCAGTGCGGCTATTGCACGCCGGGCCAGATCTGCTCGGCGGTCGCGGTGCTTGCCGAGATCAAGGCCGGTGTCCCCAGCCATGCGAGCGCGAGCCTGACCGGTGGGTTCGAGGCGAGCAACGCCGAGATGCGCGAGCGGATGAGCGGCAACATCTGCCGCTGCGGCGCCTATTCCAACATTCTCGAAGCGATGGCGGACGTCGCGGGAGCCAAGGCATGAAGCCCTTTACCTACGAGCGCGCCAAGACCCCGGCGGATGCCGCCAAGGCCGTGGCCGCGCGACCGAACGCGAAGTTCATCGCGGGCGGCACCAACCTTCTCGACCTGATGAAGCTGGAGATCGAGGCCCCGGCGCATCTGGTCGACGTCCAGGACCTGAAGCTCGACCGCATCGAGCCCACCCAGGACGGCGGCCTGCGCGTCGGCGCGTTCGTGACGAACACGACGCTCGCGGCCGACGAGCGCGTCCGCCGCGATTACGGCGTGCTCAGCCGCGCGATCGTCGCGGGTGCCAGCGGCCAGCTGCGCAACAAGGCGACGACCGCAGGCAACCTGCTGCAGCGTACGCGCTGCCCTTATTTCTACGACACCAACCAGGCGTGCAACAAGCGCAAGCCCGGGTCGGGCTGTGCCGCGATCGGTGGCTATAGCCGCCAGCTCGGCATCGTCGGGACCAGCGATGCCTGCATCGCCACCTATCCCGGCGACATGGCCGTCGCGATGCGCGTGCTCGACGCGAGCGTCGAGACGATCGATCCGCGTGGCCAGACCCGCACGATCCCGGTCGCCGACTTCCACCGTCTCTGGGGCAACACCCCGCATATCGAGACCGCGCTGGCGCCGGGCGAGCTGATCACCGCGGTCACGCTGCCCAAGCCGATCGGTGGCACGCACATCTACCACAAGGTCCGCGACCGCGCGTCCTATGCCTATGCGCTCGTCTCGGTCGCGGCCGTGATCCAGCGTGACGGCAGCGGTCGCGTCGCGGTCGGCGGCATCGCGCCCAAGCCTTGGCGCATGGCGGCGGCGGAAGCGCAGCTGCCGCGCGGCGCCAAGGCGGTCAGCGCGACGCTGCTCGCCGGTGCCAAGCCCACGAATGACAACGCCTTCAAGCTCCCGCTGGTCGAGCGCACGCTCGCCGCGGTGATGGCCGAAGCGCAGACGGTAAAGGGGGCCTGATCCCATGAAGTTCGACACACCCGCGACGACCAACCCGATCGACCAGCTGAAGGTCGTCGGCAAACCGCACGATCGCATCGACGGCAAGTACAAGACCACCGGTACCGCGGACTATGCCTATGAGCATCACGAAGCCGTGCCCAACCAAGCCTATGGCTATGTCGTCGGGTCGGCGATCGCCTCGGGTCGCATCTCGCGTATCGACCTGAGCGCCGCCAAGGCAGCACCGGGCGTGCTGACGATCGTCACCGCGGACAATGCCGGCACGCTGACCAAGGGTGATTTCAACACCGCCAAACTGCTGGGTGGTCCCGAGATCCAGCATTACCACCAGGCGGTCGCCCTCGTCGTCGCAGAGACGTTCGAACAGGCGCGGGCCGCGGCCTCGCTGGTCCGTATCGACTATGCGCGCGGCAAGGGTCGTTTCGACCTCGCCACCGAGCTCAAGACCGCCCCGCTCAAGGCCGATGGCAAGGACAAGCCGCCGGTCGACCGCGTCGGCGACTTCGAGGGCGCATTCGCCAAGGCGGCGGTGACGATCGACCAGCGGTACACCACGCCCGATCACAGTCACGCGATGATGGAGCCGCACGCCACGATGGCGGCGTGGGACGGCGACAAGGTTACCTTATGGACGTCGAACCAGATGATCGCCTGGGGCAAGGGCGACGTCGCCAAGACGCTCGGCATCCCCAAGGAGAATGTCCGCCTGATCGCGCCCTATATCGGCGGTGGTTTCGGCGGGAAGCTGTTCGTCCGCGCCGACGCGATCCTCGCGGCGCTCGGTGCGAAGGCGGCAGGCCGTCCGGTCAAGGTCGCGCTGACCCGGCCGATGATGTTCAACAACACCACCCACCGTCCCGCGACGATGCAGCGCATCCGGATCGGTGCCGACAAGTCGGGCAAGATCACCGCGATCGCGCACGAGAGCGGCTCGGGCGATCTGCCCGGCGGCGGTCCCGAGACCGCAGTGTCGCAGACCCGGCTGATGTACGCGGGTGCCAATCGCCTGACGTCGATGCGCCTCGCGGTACTCGACCTGCCCGAGGGCAATGCGATGCGCGCGCCCGGCGAGGCACCGGGCCTGATGGCGCTCGAGATCGCGATGGACGAGATGGCCGAGAAGCTGAACATGGACCCGGTCCAGTTCCGCATCGTCAACGACACGCAGGTCGATCCCGAAAAGCCCGAGCGACGCTATTCGCACCGCCAGTTCGTCCAGTGCCTCGAACAGGGGGCAGCGAAGTTCGGCTGGGACAAGCGCACGGCGAAGCCCGCGCAGGTCCGCGACGGCCGCTGGCTGGTCGGCGTCGGCATGGCGGCGGGGTTCCGCAACAACATGCTGATGAAGTCGGCCGCTCGCGTCGGCATCGACAAGAAGGGCATGGTCACCGTCGCCACCGACATGACCGACATCGGCACTGGCACCTACACGATCATCGCGCAGACTGCCGCGGAGACGATGGGCGTCGACATGGACAAGGTCATCGTCCTGCTCGGCGATTCGAGCTTCCCGGCGTCGGCCGGCTCGGGCGGCCAGTGGGGCGCGAACAACTCGACCGCGGGCGTCTATGCCGCGTGCATGAAGCTGCGTGAGGCGATCGCGCTGAAGGCGGGGTTCAACTCGGCCGACGTGCAGTTCGCCGATGGCAAGGTCCGCTCGGGCAACCGGTCGATCTCGCTCGCCGAAGCCGCGGGTGACGCCGGTCTCTCGGCCGAGGACGCGATCGAATATGGCGACCTCGACAAGAAGTTCCAGCAGTCGACCTTTGCCGGGCACTTCGTCGAGGTCGGCGTGGATGCCTATACCGGCGTGGTCCGCATCCGCCGGATGCTCGCGGTCTGCGCCGCGGGTCGTATCCTCAACCCGAAATCAGCGCGCAGCCAGGTGATCGGCGCGATGACCATGGGTGCAGGCGCGGCGCTGATGGAGGAACTCGCGGTCGACAAGCGGTTCGGCTTCTTCGTCAACCACGACCTCGCCGGCTACGAAGTGCCGGTCCACGCGGACATTCCGCACCAGGAGGTCGTGTTCCTCGACGAGGTCGACGAATATTCCTCGCCCATGAAGGCCAAGGGCGTCGGCGAACTGGGCCTGTGCGGCGTCGGCGCGGCGATCGCCAACGCGATCTACAACGCCACCGGCGTCCGCGTCCGCGACTATCCGATCACGCTCGACAAGCATTTGGCCAAGCTGCCCGCAGTCGCGTGATCGCGACTGGCTGAGGGTCGCCTACCCTCCGTCATGCCGGACTTGGTCCGGCATCCATCGTGCCGCATACTCGAACGTTCGGGAATTGCGGTGCCATGGACCCCGGACCAAGTCCGGGGTGACGGAACGTGCGGGTCGATAGGCACTCCTAATCGACGATATTCAAACCCGCGTCCTGAACGGCGAAAAGTCCGTATCGCGGTCGAAGATTTCGACTCCTTCGCGCGCCTTGAGCCACCCAACCGCCACATAGGTTACCGGCGTCAGCAGCACCTCCCACCCGACCTTCAGCGCCCATTGCGTGAACAGCACCGTCACCACCAGCGACGGCGTCCACCCTTCGGCACCCCAGAAGGCGAGCGGATAGAAGATCAGGCTGTCGACCCCCTCGCCCAGCACGGTCGACCCGATCGTCCGCGACCAGAGATGCTTGCCCGCGGTCCACACTTTCATCCGCGCGAGCACGTACGAATTGACGAACTCGCCCGCCCAGAACGCGCAGACGCTCGCCGCCACGATCCGCGGCACCTGCCCGAAGATCGTCTCGTAGGCCGCCTGGTTGGTCCAGGTCGGCGCAGGCGGCAGCGCGACGACGATCCATGCCATGAACGCCATGAACACCACCGCCGCGAACCCCGCCCAGATCACGCGCCGCGCGCGGGCATAGCCGTAGACCTCGGTCAGCACGTCGCCGATCACGTAGCTGACCGGAAAGAACAGGATCCCCGCGCCGAACGGCCAGTCGCCGATCAGCGGCAGGTCGACCGTCGCGACCTTGCCCGCGCCGATCACGTTCGACAGCAGCAGGATCGTGACGAACGCCGCCATCACGAAGTCGTAATAGCGAAAGCGTTCGCCGGGCATCGCGGCCGGTACCGCGCGCGCCTTTGCATCCGTCGCCAGCAGCGTGTGATCGTCGTTCATGCGCGCGGTTATGATCACGGTTCCAAGGCTGCGCAATCCGCGCTAATCGGTCCCGGTGCGCGCCCGTAGCTCAGATGGATAGAGCAAGGAGCTTCTACCTCCTCGGTCGGGGGTTCGACTCCCTCCGGGCGCGCCAATCCCCCCGCGCGCGTTCCTGGCGCCGCTGCCACGGCCGATGACGTCGGCGCTTCGCCTGGCGGCGCAACTCTGGCGCCCCCCCTCCCGACTGCGACGCTGCCCCGTTGCCCAACCACGCAAACGCCTCTATGCGACAAGATATCATCACAAATCTGGGGGATGTTCGTTGCTGAGTTGGTCGTTGCGCCGGAGAATCAGACTATCGTTCGGCCCGGTGCCGGCCCGCCTCACGGGCGCCATCGGCGCTTTCGGCCTGATGGCGGGCAGCCCGGCCGGCGCGCAGGAGGCTAGCGAGCCCGCGGAGCGTGACGACATCGTCGTGCTCGGCACGCGCACCTCGCGCGACGCGACGCTGTCCTCCGACCGCGCGACCGAGTTGATGTCGCAGTCGAGCCGTTCGCTCGAACAGGACATCCTGCGCGCAGCGGGAACGTACCGGCTCAGCGATGCGCTCGAACTGGTCAGCGGCAGTAGCCAGCAGAACAACCGCGGCGGGTTCGCCGACAATTTCGCGATCCGCGGCTTCCTCAGCACCGCCGATGGCGGCGGAGAATATTACACCGACGGCTTCATCGCCAACCGCGGCAGCGCGCCTGCACGCGACCCCGCCACGATCGAGCGCATCGAGATCCTCAAGGGACCCGCGGGGGCGGTGTTCGGCGACATCGATCCGGCCGGCCGCGTCAACATGGTCAGCAAGACTCCGCGCTTCGCACCGCACGCCACCGCGTCGCTGCAATATGGCTCGTTCGACACCCGGCGTATCGAACTCGATGCGACGGGTCCGCTGACCGACACGCTCGCCGCCCGGATCGTGGTCGCGACCGAGGACAGCGACGGCTATCGCGACTTCGTGACGCTCAAGCGGCGCGTGGTCTCGCCCTCGCTGACCTTCCGCCCGTCCGATGCGGTGCAGCTGACCTATCTGGCGCAGCATATCGCCTATGACGCACCGTTCGATCGCGGCGTGGCGGCGATCGGCGGCGATCCGCTCGCACTGCCCGCGTCCCGTTTCCTCGGCGAGCCGGCGAACGGGGCGACGCGCGCCCGGGACACCCGGCACCAGCTGACCGGCGAGGCGAAGCTCTGGGGCTCGTGGTCGCTCGTCGGCGGCGTCGCCTATCGCACCGGATCGCTGCGCGGCTTCTCGGCGGATCAGTCGCGCCTCGTCGACCGCCAGACGCTGTGGCGGCAGCGCCGCGAACGCGGCTATGAGGTCGAGGACCTGTCGGCGCGGCTGGAACTGCGCGGCGAGATCGATGCGCTGGGCACGCATCGCCCGAGCATCGGCATCAAGGGCTATACGCTCGACTATCTCGAACTGCTCAACCGCCGGAACCCGACCGCGGCCAACCCCTATGCCACCAATCCGCTGAACCCCGTCTATGGCTCGACCCAGCCCCTGCCGCTGCTCGCCAACATCGACCAGCGGGAAACGCGGCGCGTACTGTCCCTGTATGCGCAGGATTCCTTGGCAGTGACCGATCGGCTCGACCTGGTCGGCGGCGTACGGTTCGATACCTATCGCCAGCAACTCGAGCGCAATCTCGTCGGCGCGACCACGGTTTCCAAGCGGAATCCCGTCAATTTCCGGCTGGGCGGGCGCTATGCGGTGACAGACGCGATCGCGGTCCACGCCAATTGGGGCGAATCCTTCCAGCTCAATTCGGGCAGCGGCGCCGGCGGCGTCGCCTTCGCGCCCGAACAGGGCCACGGGTTCGAACTCGGCGCGGCCGGACGCTGGCATGGCCTCGACATCGGCGTCACCTGGTTCGACATCCGCAAGCGCAACGTCCTGACCACCGACCCGACCGACGTCAATTTCCTCGCGCCGGTCGGGTCGCTGACCAGCCGCGGAATCGAGTTCGATGCGTCGTTGCGCCTCGCCGCGCGGTGGCAGGCGGTCGTGAACTATGCGTGGACCCGCGCGCGCAACGACGACGCGGCATTCGCGACCCCGCTGGCGCTCAACGTACCCGATCATTCGGGCACGGTCTTCGTCGTGCACAGCGTCGACATGGGGACGGGGCAGGACTGGCAGCTGAGCGGCGGCATCGCCTATGTCGGCAAGCGGTCCGGCGCGACCGACGCCAGCGGGCTCATCCTGCCCGACTATGTGAAGCTCAAGGCCGCGGCCGAGATTCCGCTGTCCGCGACGCTGTCGGTCCGCGCGGAAGCCGACAACCTGCTGAACGCGCGGTACGCGCAGAGCTCCTACAACGCGCTCTGGATCTATCCGGGCGCGCCGCGGACGGTGCGGGCCGCGCTGCGGGCGCACTTCTGATGGCGGGCGCCACCACCCCGCACACGCGACTGCAGAGCATCGACGCGCTGCGTGGGCTGGCGATGGTCCTGATGCTGCTCGACCATCTGCGCGAGACCTGGCTGGTGCTCGTCCCGATGCCCGATCCGGTCGATCCGCGCACCGTCCTCCCCGCAATGGCGGTCGCGCGCTTTGTCGCCAGCTTCTGCGCGCCGGTCTTCGTCGCGCTGACCGGGGTCGCGGCCTGTCTCTTCGGCGTCGGCCACACCCCGCGCGAAACCGCTTCGTTCCTCGTCAGGCGCGGGCTGCTCCTGATGGCGATCGATCTGCTCTATCTGTCGCCGCTCTACTGGGGCGTGGCGCCGCAGCCGACCTTCTGGCTTCAGGTCATCTGGTGCCTGGGCCTGTGCATGATCCTGCTCGCCGGGGCGATACGGCTGCCGCGGGGGGCGCGGATCGCGCTGGGGCTGGTGCTGGTCTGCGGCCACAACCTGCTCGACCCGATACGCTTGCAGCCGGGCGACGCGCTGTTCCCGGCCTGGGCGCTGCTGCACCAACGCGACGTGATCGCGCTGCCGTTCGGGTTCGTGGCCAAGACGACCTACCCGATCCTGCCCTGGATGGGCGTGATGCTGCTCGGCCATGCGATCGGCCCGTGGTTCGGACGCGATGTCGACCCCGTGGTGCGCCGCCGCCGGCTGGTCGGCCTGGGTGTCGGGATGATCGCGGCGTTCCTCGTGCTCCGCGCCTTCAACCTCTACGGCGACGCGCCCTGGAGCGTCGTCGACGGCAGCGCGTTGCGGACCGTGATCGGCTTCGTGTCGATGACCAAATATCCCCCCTCGCTGCTGTTCCTGCTGCCGACGCTCGGCGGCGGCGCACTGCTGCTCGCGCTGTTCGAGCGCCGCGGCCAGTCGCGCGCGATACGGGCGCTGGCCGTGTTCGGCGGGGCGCCGATGTTCTTCTACCTCCTCCACCTCACCGTGCTGCGCCTGCTCTATCACGGCGCGCTCGCCTGGTGGGGGCCGACCCACGGCACGGTCTTCATGGTGGGCGATTATGGCTGGGTGCTCGCCTGGTACGGCGCATTGATCCTGCCGCTGTACCTGCCGACCGCCTGGTTCTCGCGGTTGAAGCAGCGGCGGCGCGACATCGCCTGGCTCCGCTTCTTCTGAGCGACCGCCGTCGCCCGCCCCGTCAGTCGGTCGCGACGGCGGGTCGGCCCTGCCGCCAGTCGCGGTAGCCCATCACCGCGAGGCCGATCATCACCGCGTAGAGACCCGCGGTCAGCATCAGTCCCTTGACCACGAACATCCCGACATAGGCGACGTCCACCGCGATCCACAGCAGCCAGCTCTCGCGGTGCCGCCGCGCCGTCCAATATTGCGCGACGAGGCTGAAGCAGCTGAGCGTCGCGTCGATCCATGGCAGCGCCGCGTCGGTATGATGGCTGGTGAACCACCCCACCGCGCACGCCCCGATCGCGCCGGCCGCGAGCCCCGCCGCCGCCTGCCCTCGCGACAACGGCATCACGACCACCGCACCCGTATCGCGCCGCCCCCGGCTCCAGACGAACCAGCCATAGAGGATACCGACGCCGAACAGCGCCTGCAGCACCATGTCGGCATAGAGCCGCACGTCGAGGAACAGCGTGAAATACAGCGCGCACGCGACGAGGTTCAGCGGCCAGCACAGCATGTTGCGCCGCGCCGTCAGCCAGATGGCGAGGAAGCTCACCGCGACCGCGGCGATCTCGAGCGGCGTCATCGGACACGCCCGCGTGCGTCGACGCGCGCGAGGAAGTCGAGTCCCGCCGCCGAACGGAACCAGTCCGCATGGCCGAGCAGATAGCCGTCCCACGCGAGCGACGCCGCCTCGACGTCCCCCACCACCCCGGCGAAATACGCGATCTCGGACAGCGCGAATTCGACGTGCACGAGCGGCAGCAGCCGGAGCGCCGCCGCGATATCGGCGTGGCTCTGCGGACGGATCGCCGCATACCCTGCGATCAGCGCGAGCGCTGCGCCGGGATCGCCGATGCCGTCGTCTCGCCCCTGCCCCAGCTCGAGCCAGGCGAACGCGGTCCGCTCGATCGCGATCGCGAGGTCGTGCGCCGCGCAGGTCCGGTCGGCCAGCCCGAAATCGAACACGGTCTCGACGCTGCCATCGTCCGCCCAGAGCAGGTTGGACGGATGCCAGTCGTTATGCGTCCACAGCAGCACCTGCCCCGCGATGCCCTGCGCCAGCCCCTCACCCGCCCCCGCGAACAGCGCCGCCAGCGCGCGCCGCCACGGCCGCCCCGCCAGGAACGCGGCCAGCGCCGGACGCGCCTCGACATAGTCCTCCGCGGCCGCCACCGGATCCGCAGCGGACAGGATCCCGAAGCTCGCGACCAGCGGCTGCACGCTGCGCGCCGGCGCGTCGAACCCGCACGACGCCTCATGCAGCCGCGCGAGCGCCACCCCGGCGGCATGGGCATGGTCGTGAGACTCGAACGCCGTCCATGACGGTCGGTCCCGGTACAGATCGTCCCCCGCTCCCCGGCGATGGAGCTCGTAGGTCCAGTCCCCCACCGCGACTGCGCTGGCCCCGTCCGCGGTCCGCAGCACCTCGGGCACCGGCGTCCCCGCGGCTGCGAGATGCGCGATGAACGCATGTTCCTCCGCCAGCCCCGCGACGCTGCGCACGCGGCGATCATGCCGCTTCAGGATCAGCGCACCGCGCGCCGTATCGATCAGCGTCGCGGCGGAAAACGGACGCGGCGAATGCCAGCGCAACGCCTCGACCCGCGCCGCCGCCGGAAACCACTGCAGCACCGCCGCAGCCTCGCCATCCGTGATGGCAGGCCAGGTCGGTGCTTCCAGCGCGATCCCCATGCCGTGCACCCGGTGCGTCGTCTCTCCGGCGTCGGCCATCGTCAGAAGCCGCGGGACACGGTCGCGACGACGGCCGCGCCACTGCCGATATAATAGGCCGGCGCCGCGCCCGACACGACCGTGCCGCCCCGCCCGACGACGTCACGCGCGTTGGTGGTGACGGCCTGCACGCCTGCGAGCACGTGCGGATCGGTCACGTTGATCGCGTTGACGCGCAGGTCGGTCCGCTTGCCGTCGAACCAGTCGGCGAGGTGGACGCCGAGCGACACGTCGAGCGTCGCATAGCCCTTGATGCTCTCGTCGTTCACGAAGGTCGCATATTGGCGACCGACATATTTGCCCGCGATGCTGCCGAACAGGCGGCCGTCGTCATAGGTACCGCCACCGCCGATCTGCACCGTCGGGCTCGACACCGCGCGCTTGCCCCGCGTCGGCAGATAGTCCCCGCCCACCGGCAGGTCGTCGTCGATCCGCGCGCGGAGATATTCGCCCGAGATATAGACGCTGACGCCCTTGGCGGGACGATAGTCGATCTCCGCATCGACGCCGTAGGACGTCTGCCCCCCGGCGTTCAGCGTCGAATTGACCTGCGCACCCCCGACATCGACGACGGTCGCGAGCTGGCGGTTGCGGAACTTGTAGTGGAAGCCGGTGACGGAGGCCGACAGATTGGGGCCGATGTAGCGATAACCCAGTTCCTCCGAGATCGAATATTCGTTCCTCAGCGCGTCAGTCCCGCGCGTCGACACGACGCCGCCATAAGAGCTGTCGTAGAGCGTGAACTCGTTCGGCGTCCGGAAATTGGTCGTGATGTTGGCGAAGACCTGCTGGCGGTCGTCGATCGCGTACCGGACCGCGGCGCGCGGCAGGGCGACATAGGAATTCCGGCGGACGCGGTCCTGCGGCCCCGGCAGATAGTTGCGGCCGTTGCGCAGTAGGCTGACGCCCTTGAACCCGATATCCACCGTCAGGCGCGGATCGAGCGCGATGCTGTCGGCGAGGAAAACGCTCTTCGTCACCGTGACGGTGCGCTGGTTCTCATAGGCGAGCAGCCGGCCGTCGGCGGTCCGGATCGCCTTGCTCCGGTATCCCCATCGGTCGGCCGGACGCCCCTCGGCATCGACCGCGGTGTAGGATTGGGCGACGCGGTCCGTGCCGTAATCGAACCACAGCCCCGCGGTGACCCGGTGGATGCCGGCCTGCAGCGTCAGCTTGCTGACGTTGCCGCTGCGCATCTGGTCGCCCGTGTAATTGCCGAGCACCGTCGCGACGCCGTCGACCGCGCCGGGCAGCGCGATCGGTGCCGCGAGCGCCTCGTTGCCGAGGAAATTGCCGGTGGTAGAGAGCTCGGTGCCATAGGGCGAATTGCCATAGCCGAACTGGAGATAGGTCGTGCTGTCGAGCGTCAGCCGGTCGTTCAGCCGCAGATGCACCGGCGCCGAGGCGTAGAGGTTGCGGAACGGCGCCCGGTACAGCCGCCAGTAATTGGTGTTCCCCGCGGTGTAGCGCGCATCGTAGTTGAACCCGCGGCCCCGGGCCTGCCAGTCGGCGAGCGTCGGGCTGGGATAGCTCGCCGAATTGGCATCGTTGTACGACAGCGCCAGGCTGGCACGGTTGCCGTCGCCCCATTCGCGCAGCAGCTTGGCATCGACATGCTGGCGCGTGTCGTACCCAGCACCGCGCCAATTGTCCGCACGGGTGTTCGAATAGGACAGGAACGCCTTGAGCCCGGTGCTGCCGATCGTGCCCGTATCGACCCGGCCGAAGACGCGGCGCAACGCATAGGATCCGAGCGACAGGTCGACGAGCGCCTGCCGCGTCGCCTTGGGATCGTCGAGCGTCAGCGACAACAGACCACCCGCCCCGCCGACCGTTGGCGAGTCGATGTCCACCGACCCTTGCGCAAGCGCGATCTGCCGCACGTTCCCGGGGTCGGCGAACTGCGACGGATAGGCGTAATAATAGCCGATATCGTTCTGCGGCGCGCCCTCGAGCAGCACGCCGATCTCGTCCTGACCTAGGCCACGCAGCGTCAGGCTCGAACTCGTCGACAGACCGTATGGGTCACTGGAAGCGACGGTCGCGCCGGGCAGCAGGTTGACGAGCTGGAACGCGTTGAGCGTCGGCGCCTGCTTGACGATGAAATCGGACGAGATCGCGCTCACCGCCTTCGGTTCGGTCTGGTCGGGCAGCAGTCCTTCGGGATCGCGGTGACCGATCACGCGGATGTCGGTCCGGTCGTCTGCCTGTTGCGCCGATGCGGCGCCCGAAAACGCCAGGCACGCCGCCAGGGCGCCGCACCCGATAAGAACACCATTCCGCAAGATCACAACCGGCATCGTCTCGGGTCCACTCCACACGGAGGGACGACGGAGGTGCCGCCAACCCTCCCTACGCCGGTATCACCCGGATCAGGTTCAGCGGGTCGTGGGCTGCTGCCCACCTCTCAGCCGCACGACAGCGGCCCCCCGGGGATGGCGCCGTCTAGGCGGTTACGGCGCGTAAGCAAACGCTTATCGAATGGCCCCGCGATCGGGTCTGCCCCCCGCCTTACCTCGTCGCCGGTTCGTCGCTAGATACGGACGGATGACGACGATCCTCCTCGCGGGCGCGACCGGCATGGTCGGCGCAGCGACGCTCGCGCTGCTGCTCGCGGACGAGCGCGTCGACCATGTGGTGGCGCCGACGCGGCGGCCGATCCCGCCTCACGCAAAGCTGCGCAACCCGATCATGACCAGCGATGACCTGCAGCCCGACGCGGCGTGGTGGACGGTCGACGGCGCGATCTCCGCGCTGGGGACGACGCGCGCGAAGGCGGGGTCGGCGGCCGCCTTTCGCGCGATCGACCATGATTACGCGCTCGCGGTCGCGAGGCAGGTTCGCGCGCGCGGCGCGACCCGCTTCGCGCTGACCTCGTCGATGGGCGCGGATGCCCGGTCCCGCTTCCTCTATCCGCGCACCAAGGGCGAACTCGAACAGGCGGTCGAACGCCTCGGTTTCCGGTCGCTGACGCTGGTGCGCCCCGGCTTCCTCGGTGGCGACCGCGCCGAGCACCGCCCGCTGGAAAGCGTCCTGGGTTCGCTGCTGCGGATCGCCGGCCCCGTCCTGCCGCCCGCCGCGCGCATCAGCCCCGCGGCGACGGTTGCCGAACTCTTGGTCGAAGCGGCGTTGAACGGGGCGCCGGGCTGCCACGTCGTCACGGCCCGGATGATCGCGCTCGCCGCGGGTTGATACGACCGGCGCCGTCAGCGGGCCGCGTGCAGCGTGATGCGCGTCATTTCGGATGGCCGTCCCAGGCGAAGCGCGAAACCGGGCCACAGGCCGGTGCCGTTGCTGACATAGAGCGTCATCCCACCCACCGCATACCGCCCCGACACGTATCCCGCATTGCCGCGGGCGACGAGCCGGTCCAGCCCGACGATCATGCCGCCATGCGTGTGGCCGGACAGCTGCAGCGCCACCCCCCGCGCGGCCGCACGACCCGCCGCGCGGGGCTGGTGATCCATCAGGACGATCGGCACATCCGCCGGCGCGCCCGCCAGCGCCGCCGTCAGGTCCCGCCCGGCCTGTCCGTGCGCCGGCGCCGAGAGGTCGGTGACACCGGCCAGCACGATCCGCGCGTCACCCCGCGTCAGCAGGACATGGGTGTTGGGCAGCATGCGCATCCCGAGCGCCGCGAGATGGCGCATCCATGCGGCGTAATCGAAGAAATATTCGTGGTTGCCGGGAATGGCATACACCCCGTCCGGCGCGCGCAGGTCTTGCAGCGGCGCGACATCCCGGCGGCGCATCGCGACGGAGCCGTCGATGAAGTCGCCCGTGACAACGACCAAGTCGACGTCCGACGCATTGGCGCGATCGACCACCGCCCGCGCCCAGGGCGCCGGGAACAGCCGGCTGATGTGCAGGTCGGTCAGTTGCAGCAGCCGATAGCCCTCGAACGCCGGCGGCAGTCCCTGGATCTCGACCGCGATGTCCTTGACCGGTGGCACGCGCATCGCATTGGCGACCCCGATCGCGGAGAGCAGCGCGGCGACGCCTGCGATCGCATAGCGGACGCTGTCGGGCACACCGACAGACCCCCGCCGCGCCAGCATCGCCGCGAGCGTGCCCAGATCGACCAGGATCTGCAGCACGAACAGGATGACGATCGCACCGAAGGCCCAGTTGAACGCGATCACGATCGCGCGCGGGAATTCGGGGGCGAACACCGAACCCGACGAGAGCCGGCTCCAGAAATGATATTGCGACACCGCGAGCAACAGCAGCGCGATCGCCCCCTTGCTCCATAGCGGCAACGACAGCGGCCATAGCCAGCGCGCGATCAGGAGCAGGCTCGGCACCGCAAAAACGAGATGGAAGATGATCATTCTCCGTCTGCCCGGGGATACCGCGGCACGCTCGCGGTCCCCGATCGTGTCGGGCCCCTACCACGCAGCTGATCCCGGCGGATATCCCCGTCGCGATCCCCCTCTTGAAATCCGACCCTCTTTAAATCCGATTGGCCGCCGCACCGCTTTGCGCTACGGCCCGGCCTCGGATCGCGGTGAGCCCCGTGGTCCGGATGATTGCGCCGGTGCCTCGAAAGAGGCTTAATTGCGGAATGCGGTGCGGACGGCTTGCCTGTCCAACGCCGCGGCTGTCCCTGCAACTGTAAGCGGATAGCGAGATATGCATGTTCGACGGTCGCGTCGGACAGCCACTGGGCCCCACGGCCTGGGAAGGCGCGTATCGAGCATCGACCCGCGAGCCAGGAGACCTGCCGGCGCTGTCGCTCATGCTGTGGTCCAGGGGATGGCCAGGGCACGGACATCGTTCCGTTCGAGCGACGAACGTGCGGCAGGGGCCGCAGGCGGGGCGAGACAGTCGGGCGAACGCGTCCGTTCGACTGGCCGGTCCCCGACGTTCGCGCATGCGAGAACGGCCCCAGTCGCGTCGTCGGACGACGCGGGGGGACTTGTTCGTGAAGACTGTTTTGACATCGCTGCTGGCGCTTGCCGCCGCTTCTGCCGCCGCCACCCCTGCTTTCGCGCAGAGCGACCCGACCCTGCCGACGCTCGATAGCGAGGGCAACGCGATCGTCGTCACCGCGTCGCGCTCGGGCGGCGCGACGCAGGTCCGCGACCTGCCTGCCTCGGTAACGCTGATCGACACCGACGCGCTGCAGCAACGCCAGACGCGGGTCCTGTCCGACGTGCTGCGCGACGTTCCCGGCGTCGCGGTCAACCGCGCGGGCGCGATCGGCGGCATGACTCAGGTCCGCATCCGCGGCAGCGAGAGCAACCACGTCCTCGTCCTGATCGACGGCATCGAGGCATCCGACCCGTATAATGGCGAGTTCGACTTCGGCACGCTGATCGCCGACGAAGCCGCCAGGGTCGAGGTGCTGCGCGGCCAGCAATCCGCGCTCTACGGATCGGACGCGATCGGCGGCGTCATCCAGTACATCACGCTGACCGGCCGCGAGGCGCCGGGCCTTTCGCTCCGCGCCGAGGGCGGGTCGTTCGGCACCGCGTCGGGCGCCGCGCGCATCGCCGGCGCCAGCGACACGGTCGACTATGCGCTGTCGAGCTCGCTCTACCGCACCGACGGCACGCCCACCGCACGCGGCGGCACCCGCGACATCGGCTCGACCAGCATCGGCGCCAGCGCCAAGGCGAGCTGGACCCCCTCGCCCATCTTCAAGCTGACCGGTGTCGGCCGCTACAGCTACACCGATGCGCAGACCAACAATTCGGCGCTCGACGGCCCGCTGTTCGGCTACATCGTCGACAGCCCCGGCGTGCATTTCCGCAACGACGCCTTTTACGGCCTCGCCCGTGCCGAGCTCACGCTCGCCGACGGCCGCTGGACCACCGCGCTGACCGGCCAGTTCGCCGACACCACGCGCAAGAGCTACACCGCGGCCGGGCTCGACTTCGGCGACAAGGGACAGCGCTACAAGGGTTCGTTCGAGAGCAGCTACCGGCTCGACACGGGCAAGCTCGTCAGCCGCATCACCGGCGCGGCCGATTTCGAACGCGAACAGTTCCGCAACACCACGCCGTCCGAGTTCGCCTTCCAGGGCCGCCGCTCGACCGAGAACTGGGGGTTCGTCGGCCAGTATGAAGGCACGATCGACGCGCTGACCGTGGGCGCATCGCTGCGCCGCGACGACAATAACCGCTTCGCCGACACCACCACCTACCGCCTTCAGGCCGGCTACCGCCTGCCCTTCGGCCTGCGCGCACGCGGCGCGTACGGCACGGGCGTCAAGAACCCGGGCTATTTCGAGCTCTTCGGCTATTCCGACGGCCGCTACATCGGCAACCCGAACCTCAAACCCGAAAAGTCCAAGGGCTGGGAGGCCGGCGTCGACCAGGAGATCGGCACCCGCGCGACGATCGGCGCGACCTATTTCGACAGCAAGCTCGAGAACGAGATCTACACCACCTACCCCGCGCCCGACTTCGTCGCGACGCCCGACAATCGCGATACGCTCTCGCGCCAGCACGGCGTCGAGGTGTTCGCCTCCGCGCGGCCGATCGACCAGCTCCGCTTCGACCTCGCCTATACCTGGCTGCACGCACGCGAGGACGGCGCGATCGAGGTGCGCCGCCCGAAGCACGTCGCCAGCGTCAACACGACGGTATTCAGCCGGGACAAGCGCTTCTCGACCACGCTGACGGTGCGGTACAACGGGCGGCAGGCCGACGTCGCGTACACGGATCCGAGCTACGTCCCGGTCCGCGTGTCGCTGCAGGAATATGTCCTGGTCAACCTCGCCGCCGACTACAAGCTGACCGATCGCCTGTCGGTGTTCGGCCGGATCGAGAACCTGGCGAACGAGGATTACGAGGAGGTGTTCAGCTTCGCGACGCCGGGGCGCGCCGCCTATGGCGGGATCCGCGCCAACTTCTGATCACCGTCCCTCGACAACAAAGGAGAAGGTTCGTGAAAATTCCGACCACCGTCGTCACCGGCTTCCTAGGCGCCGGCAAGACCACGCTGATCCGCCACCTGCTGCAGAACGCCAAGGGCCGCCGGCTCGCGCTGATCGTCAACGAATTCGGTGACGTCGGCGTCGATGGCGAGCTGCTGAAGGGCTGCAACGACGCCGCCTGCCCCGAGGACGATATCGTCGAGCTCGCAAACGGCTGCATCTGCTGCACCGTCGCCGACGATTTCCTGCCGACGATGATGACGCTGCTCGACCGCCCCAACCCGCCCGAGCACATCATCATCGAGACCTCGGGCCTCGCGCTGCCGAAACCGCTGATCAAGGCATTCCAGTGGCCAGACATCCGCACGCGCGCGACGATCGACGGCGTCGTCACGCTGATCGACGCCGACGCGGTCGCGGCCGGACGGTTCGCGACCGACGAGGCAGCGCTGGCGGCGGCGCGCGCGGCGGATCCGTCGCTCGACCATGACAGCCCGCTCGAGGAACTGTTCGACGACCAGCTCGCCTGCGCCGACATCGTCGTGCTCAACAAGGCCGACCTCGTCAGCCAGGTCGTGCTCGCGCGCGTCGAGCACCAGATCCGCGAACAGATGCGCGAGGGCGTGAAGATCGTCCGCGCGGACCACGGCGCGGTCGATGTCGGCGTGCTGCTCGGCATCACCGCGGCGGCGGAGGACGACCTCGACTCGCGCCCCTCGGTCCATGACGGCGAGGCCGAGCACGACCATGACGATTTCGACAGCTTCGTCGTCGACGGCACCGAGCTCGAGAGCGTCGAGCCGTTGCTGCACGTGCTGTCGCGGCTGATCGAGCGGCACGACATCCTCCGCGTGAAGGGCATGGTGGCGATCCACGGCAAGCCCGCGCGGATGGTGATCCAGGCGGTCGGCCCGCGCGTGCAGCATTATTTCGACCGCCCGTTCAAGGGTGACGAGCCGCGGCGGTCGCACCTGGTGGTGATCGGGCAGAAGGGCCTCGACGAGGCCGCGATCTCGGTCGAGCTGCGCGCCGCGCTGGGGGCTGGCATCCGCTGATGCATCTGCTGGCTGCCACCCCGGGCACGGTATCGAACGGCGACGAGGCGATCGACCTCGACCAGTCGCCGGGCGATATCGTGATCCTGACGGTGGCGGACAGCGACCTCGCCTGTTTCGCGCGCGCGGCCGAGACGATCGGCACCGGCGAGGACGGGCGCCCGAGTGTGCGGCTCGCCAACCTGCTCCAGCTCAAGCACCCCTATTCGGTCGACCTCTATGTCGAGAAGGTCGTCGCGCACGCGCGCTTCGTCTGCGTCGTGCTGCTCGGCGGCAAGAGCTACTGGCCGTACGGCGTGGACGAGATCGCCGCCGTCGCGCGCGCGCGCGGCATCGCCTTCGCCGCCGTCGCCGAGGGACACGAGGTCGACCCCGCGCTCGACGCCGCCTCGACGGTATCGTCCGACGTCCTCCACCGCCTGCGCGACTATCTCCGCCAGGGCGGCGTCGCCAACGCGACCGGGTTCCTCAAGACCGCCGCGAGGCTGATCGGCCGCGACATCGGGCTGCCCGACGATCCCGTGCCGTTGCCCGACGCCGGGCTGTATGTGCGTGGGATCGAGCGGCCGACGCTCGACGATGCCCGCGCGAACTGGGTCGCGGGACGCCCGGTCGCGCTGCTCGTCTTCTACCGCGCGCTTGTCGCGGCGGGGACGCTCGACGCGGTCGACGCGATGACCGCGGCGTTTCGCGCACGCGGGCTCAACGTGCTCGCCGCGCATGTCCGCTCGCTGCGCGAACCCTATGCGGTCGACTGGCTCGGCGGCCTCATCGACGCGCAGGGCCCCGACGTGATCGTCAACGCGACCGCGTTCGCCGCGACCTCGCCGGGCGACAATCGCGTCCCCGGCGTGCTCGAACGCGCCGACTGCCCGATCCTCCAGGTCGCATTCGCGGGCGTGGAGGAGGCGAACTGGGCGGGGTCGGCGCGGGGTCTAGGGCCGCGCGACCTGGCGATGAATATCGCACTGCCCGAGGTCGACGGCCGCATCTTCACGCGCGCGGTCGCGTTCAAGGCCGCCGAGCGGTTCGACGCGTGCACCGAATGCGGCATCGTCGTGCCGCGCGTCGTCGCCGACCGGGTCGACTTCGTTGCCCGGCTCGCAGCGAACTGGGCGACGCTGCGGCAGACCCCGGTGGCGGAGCGCCGCGTCGGACTGGTGCTCGCCAACTATCCCAATCGCGACGGGCGGATCGGCAACGGCGTCGGGCTCGACACGCCGGAGAGCGCCGTCGCGATCCTGACGGCGCTGGGCGAGGCCGGGTATGCCACCGACGGCCCACCCGGTGACGGTGCCACACTGATGGACGCGATGCTCGCCGGCCGCACCAACGACCTCGGCTCCGTCGGTCGCGCGCGCGAAACGCTATCGCTCGAAGACTACGCCGAAGCCTTCGCCGCGCTCCCCGCCGCGGCGCGCGCGGCGATGACCGATCGCTGGGGCGCCCCCGAAGCCGACCCGTTCGTGCAGGATGGCGCGTTCCAGCTCGCGGTCCACCGCTTCGGCCATGTCGCGGTCGCAGTGCAGCCCGCGCGCGGCTACAATATCGATGCCAAGGCGACCTATCACGACCCCGCGCTGCCGCCGCCGCACGCCTATCTCGCCTTCCACGTCTGGCTCGACCGCAGCTTCCGCGCGCAGGCGATCGTCCATGTCGGCAAGCACGGCAATCTCGAATGGCTGCCCGGCAAGGCGCTCGCGCTCTCGGACACGTGCTTCCCCGAGATCTGCGCCGGCCCCGTGCCGCAACTCTACCCCTTCATCGTCAACGACCCCGGCGAAGGCACGCAGGCCAAGCGCCGCATCGGCGCAGTGATCGTCGACCACCTGACGCCACCGCTGACCCGCGCCGAAAGCTATGGTCCGCTGAAACAGCTCGAGGCGCTGGTCGACGAATATTACCTCGCCGCCGGGATGGACCCGCGGCGGATCGACCGCCTGCGCCGCGACATCCTGCAGCTCGCGCAAGGCGCCGGGCTCGACGTCGACGCCGGCATGGTCGGCGACGGCGACGACGCGCTCGCCGCGCTCGATACCTATCTGTGCGAGCTGAAGGAAATGCAGATCCGCGACGGGCTGCACGTCTTCACCCGCTCGCCCGAAGGCCGGCTGCGCCGCGACCTGCTCGTCGCGCTCGCCCGCACCCCGCGGGGGTACGACACGCCCGGCCAAGCCTCGCTGCTGCGCGCGATGGCCGACGATCTGGAGCTCGCGTTCGATCCGCTCGACTGCGTGATGGGCGACCCTTGGAATGGCGCGCGGCCAACCGTACTGGCGGAGGTGAGCGACGATCCGTGGCGAACCAAAGGCGACACCGTAGAACGCCTCGACCTGCTGGCAACCGCCCTCGTCTCCCCCCTCCGTCATCCTGAACTCGTTTCAGGATCCACCGAAAGGCTAGCGCCGGCGGACAGGTGGATCCTGAACCAAGTTCAGGATGACGGGGTTGGAGAACGGACGACCACCGTCCTCGCGAGCATCCGAAACGACCTCGCCCCCCGCGTCGACGCCTGCGGCCCCGCCGAGAAAGCCGCCCTCCTCGCCGGCCTGAACGGCCGCTTCGTCGCCCCCGGCCCCTCCGGCGCGCCCACCCGCGGCCGTCCCGAAGTCCTCCCCACCGGCCGCAACTTCTATTCCGTCGACACCCGCGCCGTACCCACAGCCGTCGCCTGGGACCTCGGCCAACGCTCCGCCGCGCTCCTCGTCGAGGATTATTTCCAGCGCGAGGGGGAATATCCCAAGGCGATGGCGCTCAGCGCCTGGGGCACCGCGAACATGCGCACCGGCGGCGACGACATCGCGCAGGCGCTCGCGCTGATGGGCGCGCGGCCCCGCTGGGACTGGACCTCGGGCCGCGTGATCGGGTTCGAGGTGATCAGCGTCACCGAACTCGGCCGCCCCCGCGTCGACGTGACGCTGCGCATCTCGGGCTTCTTCCGCGACGCCTTCCCCGAACAGATCGACCTGGTCGATTCCGCCGCGCGTGCGGTGCAGGACCGCGACGAATCCGAAGCGGACAACCCCGCCGCCGCGCGCGTCCGCCGCGAGACCGCCGCGATGATCGACGCCGGCACCGACCCCAAAACCGCCGCGCGCCGCGCCGGCGCGCGCATCTTCGGCTCGAAGCCCGGCGCGTACGGCGCCGGCCTGCAGGCGATGATCGACGAGAAACTCTGGCACGACCGCGCCGACCTCGCCGACGTCTATCTCGAATGGGGCGGCTATGCGTACGGCGCTGGCGTCGAGGGCGACCGCGAACGCGACCTGTTCGCCACCCGCCTGTCGAACGTCGACGCGGTGGTGCAGAACCAGGACAATCGCGAACACGACCTGCTCGACAGCGACGACTATTACCAGTTCGAGGGCGGCATCGCCGCCGCGGTCGAGCACCTCCGCGGCACTGCGCCGGTCTCCTACCACAACGACCATAGCCGCCCCGAACGCCCCGTGATCCGCACGCTCGCCGACGAGATCGGCCGCGTCGTCCGCGCGCGCGTCACCAATCCCAAATGGATCGCGGGCGTGATGCGCCACGGCTACAAGGGCGCGTTCGAGATCGCCGCCTCGGTCGACTATCTCTTCGCCTTCGCCGCCACCACCGACGCGGTGAAGGACCATCATTTCGACGCGGTCTACTCGGCGTTCATCGAGGACGACGCAGTCCGCGACTTCATGGCCGAGGCGAACCCTGCGGCACTGCGCGAGACTGCGGCACGGCTCGAAGAAGCGCTGGAGCGCGGTCTGTGGAAACCCAAATCGAACAGCGCGGGCGTCGTGCTCGCCGACCTTTCAGGAGCATCATGATGGCCGCACGCACCGACGAAGACCACAACGCCAAGATGGCGAAGCTGAAGGTCGCGCACGACCGGATCGTCGAGGGCAAGACGCTCGAAAAGGGCCTGCTGATCGTCCACACCGGCAAGGGCAAGGGCAAGACCTCCGCCGCGCTCGGCATGGTGGTGCGCGCGATCGGCCACGGCATGCGCGTCGGCGTCGTCCAGTTCGTCAAGGGCGCGTGGGAGACCGGCGAGAAGCCGGTGTTCGACCGCTTCCCCGAGTTCGTCGAATTCAAGCCGATGGGCGAAGGCTTCACCTGGGACACGCAGGACCGCGCCCGCGACATCGCGGTCGCGCGCGAAGCCTGGGACGAGGTCAAGCGGATGATCGCCGATCCCGCCTACAAGATGGTGCTCGCCGACGAACTCAACATCGTGCTGCGCTACGACTATCTGCCGCTCGACGAGGTGCTCGAGGTGCTGGCGAACAAGCCCGCCGACAAGCACGTCATCGTCACCGGGCGCAACGCACCGCAAGGCCTGATCGACATCGCCGACCTCGTCACCGAGATGACGCTGGTGAAGCACCCGTTCCGCGAACAGGGCGTGAAGGCGCAGGCGGGCATCGAATATTGATCGCGCCTGGGTCCGGGGAAGCGGGGTGACGCCTCGAATGGTCGGCGCGTGCGCAGCGGCGTTAGCGCGCGCGATCCGCTGCGCGCACCTGCGCGGCCAGCATCGCGACCGCCTTCGCAAAGCCCGGCGTCCCGCACACCGTCAGCGACTGCGGGATGTAGAACCGGTGCGACGGCGGCACCGCGGCGTCGAGGATCGGATGGTGCAGCGCCGCGGTGCCCCGGTCGGCCACCGCGCGCGTGCCGTCTTCCATCACCAGGAAGTCCGGCCGCGCCAGCGCCATTTCCTCGAGCGACAGTCGCGACAGCGCCGGCCGGCCGAGCTTCCCTGCCAGGTTCACCAGCCCGACGCGCCGCATCATGTCGTCGACCCGCGTCCCCGTACCGGTCAGGAACCCGTTGCGCTGGTAATAGGCGGCGATCCGTCCGCGCCCCGGCGGCGGCCCGATCCGCGCGAGGTCGCGGTGCATCCCCGCGATCATCGCGCGTCCGCGCTCGGGATGGCCGACCGCATCCGCGATCGTCGTGATCGACGCCGCGATCCCTTCCACCCCCTCGCCCCTGGGCAGCTCGACCATCCGGACGCCGTTCGCCTTGAGCGGCGCGAGCACCGCCTTGGTCCGGAACGGCGCGCCGATGACGAGGTCGGGGTGCAGTGCCATCACCTCCTCTGCGGTGCGATGCGTGAACGCGAACGCACGCGCCTGCACCGCGACCGCGGACAGTTCGGGGTCGCGCGCCCATTCGGTCAGCGCGGTGATCTGCCCCGGATCCGCCAGCGCCACCAGCAACTGGTCCGCACACATGTTGAGTGACACGACGCGCTTGGGCGCCGCCGGCGCGACCGGCGGCGGCGCGGCCCCCAGCAACGCAAGGGCGGCAATCGCGATGATGGGCAGAGCGCGCACTAGGTTTCCTCCGACAGGGCGGCTATCGATCGTGCGACACCCGGGACACGCTCGTGACGGGTCTGACCGATCGTGACGAGGTCCGCCGTGCCCAAAGCTGTCCCCGCGCGCAATGCCGCGTGGCTGTTTCCCCTGCTGATCGTCCTTGCGATCCTGGCCGGGTGCGCCTCGCTGCTGTTCGGCCCCGCCCGGCTGTCCCCGGTCGCGCTGTGGGACGCGATGACCGGACAGGGCGACCCGATGGTCCGCGCGATCCTGTTCCAGCTGCGCGTGCCGCGGGCGCTGCTCGGGTTGCTGATCGGCGCGATGCTGGGCCTGGGCGGCGCGTCGATGCAGGGGTATCTGCGCAACCCGCTGTCGGACCCGGGCGTGCTCGGCGTGTCGAGCGCCGCGGCGCTCGGCGCGGTCGTCGCGATCTACTGGCAGCTGGCGACGTCGCATCCGGTCGTGTTGCCGCTGCTCGCGATCGCCGGCGCGCTGGTGTCGCTGGTGCCGCTGGTCTGGCTGTCGCGCCGCGGCGAGAGCAGCCTCAGCCTCATCCTCGCCGGCATCGCGATCGCGACGCTGGCAGGCGCCGGCATCAGCCTCGCGCTCAACCTCGCGCCCAATCCGTTCGCCGCGATGGAGATCACCACCTGGCTCCTCGGCAGCCTCGAGGACCGCGCCTTCGCGGACCTGTGGATCGCGCTGCCCTGCGTCGCGATCGGGGCGGGGCTGCTGCTGTGGGATGCGCGCGCGCTCGACGCGCTGTCGCTCGGCGAGGATGCGGCGCGCACGCTCGGCGTCGATCTGGCGCGCGTCCGCCTGCGGCTGATGCTGGGCATCGCGATCGGCGTCGGCGGCGCGGTCGCGGTCGCGGGCAGCATCGGCTTTATCGGGCTGATCGTGCCGCACCTCGTCCGCCCGCTGACCGATCGCAGCCCGTCGGCGGTGCTGCTGCCCTCCGCGCTCGCCGGCGCGGTGCTGCTGACCTTCGCCGATGTCGGCACCCGGCTGATCCCGACCACCTCGCCGCTGAAACTCGGCGTACTGACCGCGTTCCTCGGCGTCCCCGTCTTCACTCATTACCTGCTCAAGGAGCGCCGCCTGTGGTGAGCATCGCGGCGGAGGGACTGTCGGTAAGCCTGTCCGGCACCCGCGTGATCGACGACCTGTCGGTGTCGCTGGGCAGCGGCGCGCTGATCGGCGTCGTCGGTCCCAACGGCGCCGGCAAGTCGACGCTCGCGCGCGCGCTGCTCGGCCTGCTCGTCCCCGATGCGGGGCGCGTGACGATCGACGGCGACGACGTCGCGACTCTTCCCAGCGCCACGATCGCCAGGCGCACCGCCTATCTGCCGCAAGCCTATGCGGTGCACTGGCCACTCTCGGTCGAGCGCCTCGTCGGGCTCGGCCGCCTGCCGCATCTCGGCCCCTTCTCGCGGATCACGCAGGCCGACCAGGCGGCGATCGACGCCGCGATGCACGACACCGGGACCGCGCATCTCGCAGACCGTACCGCGACCGAGCTCTCGGGCGGCGAGCGCGCACGCGTCATGCTCGCACGCGCGCTCGCGACCGGCGCGCCCGCACTGATCGCCGACGAGCCTCTGACCTCGCTCGATCCGGGCCACCAGCTCGAGATCATGGCGCTGCTCAAGGACCGCGCGCGCGCCGGCGCGCTCGTCGTCGTGGTTCTGCACGACCTCGGCATCGCCGCGCGGTTCTGCGACCGGCTGCTGCTGATCGATCGCGGCCGGCTGAAGGCCGATGGCCCGCCGCAGTCGGTGCTAACCGACGCGGCGCTCGCCGAAACCTACGCCATCACCGCATGGCGCGGCGAGGTGAACGGCCAGCCGCTGCTCGTCCCGTTCGACCGGATCGCCTAGCCCTCCAGCCGCCCGCCGATCTGCTGCAACCGCCACCCGCGGTGCCGCGACAGGACCACGCTCGACAGCGGCGCGACATTGATCCGCATCACCGGCTCCACCGCGATCCCGATCGTCACTGCCAGGATCGCGCGGATCACCATCGGATGCGTGACGACGGCTTCGGGGAGTTCGGCATCGGCCAGGCCCCCGATCCAGCCGTCGACGCGCGCGCAGACCGCCGCGAAATCCTCCCCCTCGGGCGTCCCCAGCCATGGCCGCGCCAGCCAGTCCGTCAGAGCGTCGGGCGCGTCCGCATGGACGTCGGCGAAACTCCGCCCCGTCCAGCGACCATGATCGATATCGCGCAACGCCGCGACTACCACGGGTGCGGCACACAGCAACGCAGCGGTGTCTTGCGCGACACGCGCCGGGCTTACGGCCACCCGGTCGAACCTGCCGAACGGTCGCGCGGCCCCCTCGACCGGCTCGTCCACAGCAGGAAAGCCGCCCGTGCGCATCGATGCCGTCACGCCGTGACACAGCAGCACGACCTTCATACCGGCTCCCCTTGTTGCCGCTCGCCCCATGCCATAGGACAGCGTCCGATAACGACGGGGACGAACCATGGCTACGCAATCGATCCATTCCGCGCCCGGTCGCGTCGCAGCCCCAGCGATCCCGCTCGGCGACATCGTCCCCTGGGCCGTGTTCGGCGGGCTGATCGCGCTGATCCTGCTGTATTTCGTCAGCACCGAACAGGGCGCCTTCTCGCTGTTCAAGGGCATGTACGTTCACGAATTCGTCCATGACGGGCGCCACCTGCTCGGCTTCCCCTGCCACTGATCGCCACCGGTCGATGATCGTCCGCCGACTGTTGATCCTGGGGATGGTCGCCGGGGTCCTCGCCGGCCTGGCCGCCGCGCTGTTCGCTCGCCTCGCGATCGAGCCGTCGGTCGATCTCGCGATCGCGTTCGAAGCTGCGCGCGACGCGATGCCGGGCATGGTCCATGCCGACGAACCCGAACTCGTCAGCCGCGCGGTGCAGAAGGGGACCGGCCTGCTCGTCGCGGCGACCTGCTACGGCGCGGCACTCGGCGGCATCTTCGCGCTGGTCTTTGCGGCGCTCCATGCGCGCGTGCTGCATGGCGGCGCACGGGTTGCCAGTGCCTGGCTGGCGCTGGCCGGGTTCGTGACGATCGCGCTGATCCCGGCGCTCAAATATCCGCCCAACCCGCCCGCGGTGGGTTTTCACGAGACGATCCAGCTGCGCACCGCGGCGTTCTTCGGCTGCATCGCCGTGTCGCTGGTCCTGGCGGCGGCCGCCGTCCGCCTCGCGCAGCGCCTCCGCGGTCGCCTCGGATCGTTCGACGCCGGCCTCGCCGCGGTGGTCGCCTATGGCGCCGCGATGACGATCGTTGCCCTCGCACTGCCGACGATCGACGAAGTGCCGGCCGACTTCCCGGCCACCCTGTTATGGACCTTCCGGACCGGGGCGCTCGCGACTCAGGCCGTGCTCTGGGCCGTGCTGGCCCTGGTCTTCGGCCGCGCCGCGGAGCGGTTGCTGCGGGACGCTCGCTAGCCCCTCCCGAGAAAACCTCCGCCAAACAATTGGATGGTTCGCAACGTAAAGATCATTGGACAGTTATGTCCCGTGCGTGGCAAACCATGCCGCGGAACGAAGGTTGATCGGAGAGGAGCGACACCATGACATCAGCATCGACGACTCGGTACGGCCGTATCGCGCTAGGCGTGGCAGCATCGGCGCTGGCGCTTGCCGGCTGTTCGAAGAAGGCGCCCGAGGATACCGCGGCGAGCGAAACGCCTGCAGCGACACCTGCTGTCGCCGCGTCCGAAACGGCGGCTACGCCTGCCGCCGCCCCGGCTGCCGCCGCGCCCGCCGCCGACAATGTCGACACGATCAGCGGTGTCAAATTCGCGTCCTTCACCGGCGATGCCGCCAAGGGCAAGGTCGCATTCATCACCTGCCAGACCTGCCATTCGATCGACGCGGGCGTGAACAAGATCGGTCCGTCGCTGCACGCCATCGTCGGCCGCGCGGCGGGGTCGATCGCGGGCTTCACCTATTCCACCGCGAACAAGAACAGCGGGATCACCTGGACGCCCGAGAAGCTGTTCCAGTATCTCGAAAAGCCGCAGCGCGTCGTGCCGGGCACCAAGATGGCGTTCCCGGGCATTCCCGACCCGCAGAAGCGCGCCGACGTGATCGCCTATCTCAAGGCGAACGGCTGACCCCGATCGGTCGACCCGGCGAGGACGATCGCCGGGTCACCACCGAGTCCGCGCCAGATCGGCGAGATGGACCGGAAACGACAGCAGCAGCGGCACCGCGATCCAGCGCCAGTCGAGCCCGGTCAGCGCCGCGCGCAACGCCAACAGCATCAGCACGCCGGGACCCAGCCGCAGCACGACGTCGACGGCGGCTGCGCGCTTTGCAATCAGCCAGATCAGCTCGACGCCGATCACGGCCAGGACGATATCGACCGCGTGACCCGTGGCGAACAGCCAGGTCAAAACGGCGCGTTCAGCTGCACGATCGTCCAGTTCAGATATCCGGCGAACCCGACCCAGAGCAGATAGGGCAGCAGCAACGCCGCCGACACGCGCGAATGCCGACCGCCGACCACCATCAACAGCGCGACCGACAGCCACAGCGCGACGACCTCGACGACCGCCCAGTCGGGCCGGTGCAGCCGGAAGAACAGCAGGCTCCACAGGATGTTGAGGAAGCCGTTGAGTGCGAACAACCCGAGCAGCCATTCTCGCGCGCGCCAGGTCGGCGCCGCCAGCCACCCCGTCACCCCCGCCAACGCGGTACATGCATAGATCGCCGTCCACGCAACACCATACGCCACGTCCGGCGGCGCCCAGTCCGGCTTGGCCAGCGCCTGATACCAGGGCCCGGTATCCGTGATCGTCGCGCCGACCAGCGCGACGATGCCCGCCAGCATCGCGGCGATGACGACCGGGAAGACCCACATCCGGCTCATGTCGCGGTCTGCATCAGGTGGCGCATGTCCTTCAGGAAGATGCGGCAATAGGCGAGCGGCCGCGCATAGATCAGCCGCTTGTTCATGTACGCGTGCCAGGTCAGCTGCTGCACGTCGCGGTCCGCGCACATCGCGACGAACCGCTCGCGGCGCCGGTCGTTGCCGTACCAGAAATACTGCATCATCCCGAGAATCCGGAACACCAGGCCGTGGCTGCGCATGAACGACCGCCGCGCCTGGCGCAGCGCCTTCGGATTGCCGCTCGCCAGGAACGCGCCGACCGCCGCCGCGGCATCGCGCCCCGCCACCATCGCATAATAGATCCCCTCGCCAGAGGCCGGCGCGACGACCCCCGCCGCGTCGCCCGTGACCAGCACGTCGCGGCCATTGTCCCAGCGGCGCAGCGGCCGCAGCGGGATCGGCGCACCTTCGCAGCGCAGCGTCTCGCACGCGTCGAGGCCCGTGCGCGCGCGCAGTCGGGCCGTCGCCTCGCGCAACCCGAAGCCCTTGTTGGCACTCCCGACGCCGACGCTGACCGTGTCCCCATGCGGAAAGATCCAGGCGTAGAAATCGGGCGACAGCGCGGCCTGGTAGAACACGTCGCACCGGCTCCTGTCGAACGCGGCGCCGGGCGGCGACCGGACGATCTCGTGATAGGCGTAGACGCACGGCACGCGCTCGGCATCCTCCAGCGCATCGCTCGCGACGCGCGATCGCGCGCCATCCGCGCCGAGGACGCACCGAGCCCGTACGCGCACCTCCGCACCGCCGCGCACCTCGGTATAGCAGACCAGCGCGCCACCATCCGCGTCGCGCACGATGCGATCGAACACCCCGGTCCGGCGCTCGGCGCCTGCCAGCATCGCGCGGGCGCGCAACCATTCGTCGAAGCTGGCCCGATCGACCATCCCGACATAGCCCCCCGCCCCGCTCGGATCGACCGGCATGTCGACTGCACGGTTGGACGGCGCGATCATCCGTGCCGACACCGCGCGCCCGACGATCAGATGATCGGGGATCGCAAAGTCGCGGATCAGCCGTGGCGGGATCGCGCCGCCGCACGGCTTGATCCGTCCCGCGCGGTCGAGCAGCAGCACCGATCGCCCGGCGCGCGCCAGATCGGTCGCCGCGGTCGCGCCCGCCGGCCCTCCGCCGACCACGACGCAGTCATAGGTCATGTCGCCAGCGTCCGCACCGCCACGCGCGCGTCGCGGCTGCGGCCGGGCGCGCGGATCGCAAGTGTCGCGGCGACGAGGAACAGCAGCGCCTCTGTCAGGAAGACGATCGCGAACGTGCCGCCCGTCGATCCGGTCCAGGCGCGCCCGACATCGACGCCGACCGCGCCGATCAAGCCGCCCAGGCCGAAGGCGATCGCCTGCGCCGCGCCCCACACGCCCATGCGAAGGCCTTCGCGCCCTTCTCCCCCGCTACCTCCGGCTAGCGCCATCATCGTGCCGATCGCCGACACCGCGAACACGCCATTGGCGAACCCGAGCAACGCGATCGTGCCGGCGAGCGGCCAGCCCGGCCCGGCGCGCGCGGCGAGCGCGAGCCCGACCAATGCGCAGGCCGATCCGATACACCCTGCCGCAGTCCAGAGCCGGAGCCGCGCCGCCCCCCCTCCGCCGGACGTGCGCCCGGTGAACGCGCTGCCTCCCACGCCCGCCAGGATCATGCCGCACAGCACGCCGCCATGCTGCACGCCCGACAATTGCGTCGACTGCCCCGGCGTGAACCCGAACATCAGCCCGGCGAACGGCTCGAGGATCAGGTCCTGCATCGAATAGGCGAGCATCGACAGGAACACGAACGCGGTGAACCGGCGCGCCTCGGGATCCGCCAGCATCGCGCGCAGCGCCGCGCCGAACGATGTCCCCGGCGCTACGTCCGGCGCGGGCCGTTCCGGCGGCTGCCCTTCGACGCCCCACACCGCCAGTGCGGCGAGCAGCACCGCGCCGCCCGCGACGACCCCGGCGACGATCGCCAGGCGCTGCAGCGAGAACGGGTCGATCAACGCCCCCGCGACGCCTGCCGTCACCGCGATGCCGGCGACCATCATGATCCAGGTGATCGCCGCCGCCGCGGCGCGCCGTTCGGGCGTGACTCGCGTCGCGAGCAGCGCCAGCAGCGACGTTCCCGCCGCCCCGACTCCCGCGCCGATCATCGCGAAGGCGAGGATCGCGACCGGCAGTCCGGCGCCCGAGCCGCGCGCGAGCAGCGACACCGCCGCCACCGCGAGCATCGCGCCGAGCGCCAGCGTCGCCATCCCGACCAGGATCAACGGCGTCCGCCGCCGCCCGCGATCCGACCCATGGCCCCAGGCCGGTCGCGACAGCTGTACCGCATAATGCCAGGCGACCAGCCCGGCGGGCAGCGCGGCGGGAAGCGCATATTCGACCACCATCACGCGGTTGATGAGCGACGTCGCGAGCATCACGATCGCCCCGATCGCGCTCTGCACCAGCCCGAGCCGGACGATCCCGCCCCAGCCGAGCCCGCGGCTCATAACCCCGCCACCCCGCCGAGCCCGAACGCCGACGCCAGCATCCCCAACACGTACAAACTCGTCCCCGTCGCGTTGTACCACGGCGTGTTCCCCAGCGGATCACGCAACAGCCTCCGCATCAACACCACCTGCCCCACCAGCAAAACCGCCACGATTCCGCCGATCAGCCGGTGTCCCCAGGCGAGTTGCAGCGCAATCACCAGCACCTGCGGCACGGCCATCACGACGCAGGCGAGTCGCGCCGCGCCGTCGACGCCCAACACCACCGGCAGCGAGCGCAGGCCCATCGCCCGATCGCCGTCCACCGCCTTGAAATCGTTGAGCGTCATGATCCCGTGCGCGCCGAAACTGTAAAGCGCGAGCACGACCAGGACAGCGCCGCCAGGCCAGGCCCCCATCATCGCTGCGGCGCCGGTGAACCAGGTCAGCCCCTCATAGGTCAGCGCCACTACCGCCGGACCCCATACCCCGCTGGCCTTGAACCGGAACGGGGGCGCGCTGTACCCCCAGGCGCAGACCAGCGCGAGGCAGGTCGCGCCGAACACCAGCGGCCCCATCGCCCGGGCGACGAGCAGCGACAGCAGCGTTCCCGCGATCGCGATCCACAATCCCCACTGCCCCGCGATGCGGCCCGACGGGATCGGACGCCCGGGTTCGTTGATCGCATCAACGTGCCGGTCGAACCAGTCGTTGACCGCCTGACTCGTCCCGCACACCAGTGGACCGGTCAGCAACACGCCCGCGACCAGGAACGGCCAGCGCTCTGCGACCGGCACGCCCGACGACACCACCCCGCACATGAACGCCCAGATCGGCGGAAACCATGTCACCGGCTTGAGAAGTTCGAGGACGTCGCGCGCTGCCGGAAGCGACGTGGCGATACCGGGGGCGGTCGACCTGTCCATCGCGCGAGGCTATGTTATGACAAGCTCAAACGTCAAATTAAATTGACACTTATCCGTCGCTAAAACGGCAAGTCCGAAGTCAGCTGTCGCCGGACACCAGGTTCCCCAGCCCATGCCGGTGCAGTTTCGAATAAAGGCTCTGCCGACTGACACCGAGCACCTCGGCGGCCGACGCGCGATTGTCGGACGTGTAGGCCAGGGCCGCCTCGATGCAGAGCCGCTCGATCAAGTCCGTACTCTCGCGCACGATCTCCTTCAGCGACATCCGGCCGACCAGCTCGGTCAGTTGCTCGACCGAGCGCGGCGTATCGTTGGAAACGATCGGCGGCTGGCGCAGCCGCCGGCCGACATGGCGGATCGTGAAGCCATAGCAGTCGTTGCCCGCCATCGGCGCGACCACTCCCGACACCTCGATCTCTGCCTGCGCACCGGCCGTGCCGCGCAGGATCGTCGCGACGTTGCGCACCGCCCCGTGTTCGCGCAGCTGTGCGACGATCAGCTCCAGATCGATACCCGGACGCCCCAGCCACGAGCCCAGCCGGACACCGATCACACGTTCGATCGACGGCATCTCGGCCAGCTCGATAAAGGCCGCGTTGGCGGTGAGTATCTGCAACTCGCGATCGACGAGCACGAACGCATCGGGCATCCGCTCGACCACCTCGCTCAGCGTCGCCTCGTACCGGTTCGTCGGCTCGGTTGACTCCACGAACTCGATCCGCACGATCAGCAGCGGCTGGCGCGCTTGGCGGAACAGACGCGCGGACAGCCGGGCCTCGGCACGGCGCGCGCCGAGCGGCACCAAGATCGGCGCGACATCGTCGGCAGCCTCTGCAGCGCCCAAATGCGCGATCAGGTCGTCGCGGCTGGCAGGGTCGACGATTGTGTTAACGGTGTTGCCAACGAGCGCACCGTCGGCGGCGTCAAGCAGCGCGTGTGCAGCGGGGTTCGCCTCGCGGATGCGCCGCGTCTCGGCATCGACGATCAGCACCGCATCGGTCGCCGTGTCGAACAACAGACGATAGCGGGTCTCGGCCTGGCGCAGCCGGATATAGTCCCGCTCGAGCGACTGCTGCGTCTGCAACAGCCGTTGCTGCATCGCCGCCGCGGCGCGCAAGTCACGTCCGATCGCGATCAGCCGGTCGTCCTGGCCCAGCGTCATCACGATATACCGGATGGGCACATCGCCGCCGGCCACCGCGTGGTTGATCTGTCGCCAGCGCGGCGCGGCACCGGTCGTCGCAGCCTCCAGCATCTCGGCGACCTTCGCCCGGCTTTCGACCGTCATCGTATCCGCCCAAGGCCCGCCGACCATGTCGGCAAAGCCGTGATGCGCGAGATCGCCATGCGACACTGCGACGTCGAGCACGGTCCCGTCGGCCGACAGGATGAACGCCAAGTCACCGACCGCGGCGAGCAGGGATGCAGCCGTCCCCGCCGAGAGCACGCCGGGAACGACGTCAGGCTTGGTAAAGGCCGTTACGGCGGACGCCGCTACGGACGACGAGGCGATAAGCTTGGTCATCGACGAGCGTCACGCTCCCGTAAGCACCGGTTAACTACACGCCGCGGCCTCCCGTTCGCGTTGGCGGACGAGTTTTGCGGCGACCTCGAGCGCCAGTTTCGCATCGCTGGCCGTTCCATCCGCTCCGACTTGTGCGGCTAGGCCCGGGTTCGCGCTGAAAATCCTGCCACCGACCATGATGCAAACCCGCGAATTCGAAGAAATTTTCCGCAGCGCAGCGATGTTTGAGGCAAGGTCGGCGATATGGCAGTCGCAACTGATCGTCAATCCGATCATGTCGAACCAGCCATGCCCGGCACGGTCGAGCAAATCGCTCCTGTGCGCCTCGCAGATCCGATCGGTCGACCAGCCGGCGCGACGGAATACTTCGTCGATCACCACCGTCCCAAAACTATGCTGGTCGCCCGGCATCGACGCGAACAGCGCGCGGTAACGATGCTGCGTCCCGACGCGATCCGCCGGCGCGCGGCTGGCGATCTCATGCACCACTTCCTGCAGGCGCCAGAGCCCCATCGTGACGTCGACGAAGTCGCAGCGGTCGTCTTCCCAATATTCGCCGAGCAACCGCGCAGTCGGGGCGAGCAGGTCGACCATCACCGTCTCCACGGTCACGCCGCGGTCGAGGATATCCTCGACATGCGCGAGCAGCGCATCGGCATCAACGCGCATCACCAGCGGTGCCAGCGCCTCGATATCGGCATCGTCGAACGACCATTCACTGTCGGATACCGCCAGACGCTCGGCGTCGACCGCGTGCGCGGCCATCAGGCGGGGGATGATCTCGCCTTCGATCAGCGCCGAGAGTGAGCGCGCATAGTCGCGATCGACATGAATGCGGAAGCTTTCAAGTTCTTCGCGCGCGATTGTTAAGTGATGCTGTCGTATATCGCCGGTCGTACCACGATCGCCGGTCGCATAGTGGGTCATCGACGGCATCACCGGCTCTCCCCAGCCTGGTTGACACGCTAGCTCTACTGGCCGTGCATTCGTGTCTTGTGCCGACCAGCGACTCGAAACATATCCCGGAAGCGATAACTGTACAACAAATTCGCTACGCCGCACCGCAACACGTGTCATATTTTCTGAACGTCCAATTTATTTGACACTTCGTTGGGATTACGCGTACCTTTCGCTCATCAGGCAGGTGGGCATCGGGCATGCGATCGGGCGGATCTTCCCTAACGGAGCAACGGGCGGCAGCGCCGCTCTACACGCCCGAGCAGCGCCGCCGCCGCGACTCGACTCGCTGGACGCTGGTGCAGGGTATCCTCGCCCCCGTGCAGTTCCTGGTCTTCCTGATAAGCCTCACGCTAGTGCTGCGCTATCTCGCGACCGGTACCGGCGCTAGCGCGGCGACCACGTCGATCGTGGTCAAGACCGGCGCGCTGTACGCGATCATGATCACCGGTTCGATCTGGGAAAAAATCGTGTTCGACCGCTGGCTGTTCGTTCCCGCCTTCTTCTGGGAGGATGTGTTCAGCATGCTCGTGCTGGCGCTGCACACGGCCTATCTGGTCGCGCTGATCGCGGACCTGGGCACCGAGCGCGGGCGCATGCTGCTCGCGCTGGCCGCCTATGCGAGCTACGCGATCAACGCCGCGCAATTCCTGCTCAAGCTGCGCGCGGCGCGGTTGCGGGGATCCACGGCGACGCTGGCGGTGGCAGGGTGACCCCGGCCGTGCCCGCGCTGCTGCCCCTCCCGCTGCCCGGCTGCGAATCCGCACCGGTGCTGCGCGAACGCGGGCAGCGCGAGGTGTTCTGCGGGCTGACCGGCATCATTTGGTTGCACCGCAAGATCCAGGACGCGTTCTTCCTCGTCGTCGGGTCGCGGACCTGCGCGCATCTGCTCCAGTCGGCGGCGGGCGTGATGGTGTTCGCCGAACCCCGCTTTGCCACCGCGATCATCGAGGAGCGCGATCTCGCCGGCATGGCCGACTGCAACGAGGAGCTCGATCGCGTCGTCGACCGGCTGCTCGCACGGCGGCCCGAGATCAAATTGCTGTTCCTCGTCGGCTCGTGCCCGTCGGAGGTCATCAAGCTCGAACTGTCGCGCGCAGCAGCGCGGTTGTCGGTCAAGCATGCCGGCATCACCAAGATCCTCAATTACTCGGGCAGCGGGATCGAGACGACGTTCACCGAAGGCGAGGATGCGTGCCTCGCCGCGCTGGTCGCGGATCTCGACAGCGATACGCGCGCCGCGCCCAGCCTGATGATCGTCGGTGCGCTCCCCGACGTCGTCGAGGACCAGTTCCTGCGGCTGTTCGCCGAGCTCGGCGTCGGCCCGGTGCACTGCCTGCCCGCGCGGCATGCCGGCGACATGCCGCCGGTCGGGCCGAACACGCGCTTCCTGCTCGCGCAGCCGTTCCTCGGCGAGACCGCGCGCGCGCTCGAGGATCGCGGTGCGACCCGGCTAGACGCGCTGTTCCCGTTCGGGGCGGAGGGCACGACGCACTGGCTGCACGCCGCGGCGCAGGCGTTCGGGATCGACGAACTGCACTTCCGCGGCACGATTGCGCCGGCCCGCGAGCGCGCCAAGCGCGCGATCGCCCACTCGCGCGAACGACTGGCCGGCAAGCGCATCACCTTCCTGCCCGACTCGCAGCTGGAGATCCCGCTCGCGCGCTTCCTCGCCACCGAGCTCGGCATGCAGCCGGTCGAGGTCGGTACGCCCTATCTGCATCGCCGCCATCTCGCGCACGAACTCGCGCTGCTCCCCGCCGACACGCTGATCAGCGAGGGCCAGGACGTCGACCGCCAGCTCGACCGCGTCCGCGCCACTCGCCCTGACCTGACGGTCTGCGGGCTCGGCCTTGCCAACCCGCTCGAGGCCGAGGGGCTGACGACCAAATGGGCGATCGAGCTGGTGTTTTCGCCGATCCACGGTTTCGACCAGGCGGGGGATCTCGCCGAACTCTTCGCGCGTCCGCTGCGGCGGCGCGACGTGTTGCGGGTATGAACCGCTCCCTTCCCGTCATCCCAGCGAAGGCTGGGATCTCTCGCGGCGGCGCGGCGCGCATGCCTCACGAGACCCCAGCCTTCGCTGGGGTGACGAGGGATGCATGGGCCGGGACACCGCCATGCAACTGACCGTATGGACCTATGAAGGCCCGCCCCATGTCGGCGCGATGCGGATCGCGACCGCGATGGAGGGCGTGCATTACGTGCTCCACGCGCCGCAGGGCGACACCTATGCCGACCTGCTGTTCACGATGATCGAGCGTCGCAGCAAGCGCCCGCCCGTGACTTTCACGACCTTCCAGGCACGCGATCTCGGCAAGGACACCGCCGCGTTGTTCCAGACCGCGACGCGCGACGCCTATGCGCGTTTCGAGCCGCAGGCGATGCTGGTCGGCGCCTCGTGCACCGCCGAGCTGATCCAGGACGATCCCGCCGGCATGGCACAGGCGATGGGACTGCCCTGCCCGGTCGTCGCGCTCGAACTGCCGAGCTATCAGCGCAAGGAGAATTGGGGCGCGGCCGAAACCTTCTACCAGCTCGTCCGCACGCTGGCCGACAAGACCGCCCGCCCCGCGCCGCGCGACGGCCGCCGCCCGCGCGCCAATCTGCTTGGGCCGACCGCACTCGGCTTCCGCCACCGCGACGACGTGATCGAGATCACGCGGCTGCTGGATACGCTCGGCGTCGACGTCCATCTGGTCGCCCCGCTCGGCGCTTCGCCCGCCGACCTCGCGACGATCGGCGCGGCGGACTTCAACATCCTGCTCTACCCGGAGATCGGCGACACCGCGGTGCGCTGGCTCGAAAGGACGTTTGGTCAGGCAACCGTGCGTACCGTGCCGATCGGCTATGCCGCCACACGCGCCTTCGTCGCCGAGGTTGCGGCGGTCGCCGGAACGGACGGAGCCGGAATCGGTACCACGCCCGGCACGTCGAACCTGCCCTGGTGGAGCCGGTCGGTCGACTCGACCTATCTCACCGGCAAGCGCGTCTTCATCTTCGGCGACGCCACCCACGCGATCGCCGCGGCGCGCGTCGCGCGCGACGAACTCGGGTTCGAGGTCGTCGGGCTCGGCTGCTACAACCGCGAATTCGCGCGCGACCTGCGCACCGCCGCCGCGCTCTACGGCGTCGAACCGCTGGTCACCGACGACTATCTCGTGGTCGAAGAGGCGATCCAGGCGCTGCAGCCCGAACTGGTGCTCGGCACGCAAATGGAGCGACACATCGCCAAGCGGCTGCGCATCCCCTGCGCGGTGATCTCCGCACCGGTCCATGTCCAGGACTTCCCCGCGCGCTACTCGCCGCAAATGGGGTTCGAGGGCGCGAACGTCCTGTTCGACACCTGGGTCCATCCGCTCGTGATGGGGCTGGAAGAACATCTGCTGACGATGTTCCGCGACGATTTCGAGTTCTCCGACGCCAGCGGCGCGAGCCATCTGGGCGGTTCTTCTCCCCTCCCGCCTGCGGGAGGGGTCGGGGGAGGGCCTGTCGAACTCGCCGCCGCGACTGAAGTAACAGGCCCTCCCCTAGCCCCTCCCGCAGGCGGGAGGGGGACATGGTCGCCCGAGGCCGAGCGCGAACTCCTCAAAATCCCGTTCTTCGTCCGCGGCAAGGCGCGCCGCAACACCGAACGCTTCGCCAGCGAGCACAACCTCACGACGATCACCCTGGACACCCTCTACGACGCAAAGGCGCATTATGCCCGCTAGCGCATCCTCCGCTTCGCCGCTCTCCAGGCCGCTCCGCGTCGTGATCGTCACGCTCGACAATCACCTGTCGGGGGCCGCGGAACGCGCCGCCGCGCGCTTCGCCGGCAACGGGTCGGGCATCACGATCGGGTTCCACGCCGCCGCCGACTGGGACCGCGATGGCGGCGCGCTGGGTCGCTGCATCGCCGATATCGGTCGCGGCGACATCATCATCGCGACGATGCTGTTCCTCGACGATCATATCCGCGCAGTCCTGCCCGCGCTGACCGCACGGCGCGAGGCCTGCGCAGCGATGATCGGGCTGATGTCGGGCAGCGAAGTCGTCCGGCTGACCCGGCTCGGCGACTACCGGATGGACAAGCCCGCGCGGGGGCCGCTCGCGCTGCTCAAGCGGCTTCGCGGATCGAGCAAGCCCGGCGCGTCGTCTGGCGCGGGGCAGATGAAGATGCTTCGACGGTTGCCTAAGATGTTGCGCTTCATCCCCGGCACCGCGCAGGACGTCCGCGCGTATTTCCTGACGCTGCAATATTGGCTGGCAGGCAGCGACGACAATGTCGTGGGCATGATCCAGGCGTTGGCCAACCGCTATGCCGGACACGTCGCACGCGCCGAGGCACCGCACGACTATCCCGAGGTCGGCGTCTATCATCCCGCGCTCAGCCACCGCATGGGCGAGCATGTCGACGCCCTGCCCCGCGCGAGGGGCACGCGCGGCACCGTCGGCGTGCTGCTGCTGCGATCCTATCTGCTCGGGCGTGACACGGGCCATTATGACGGCGTGATCGCCGCGCTCGAGGCGCAGGGCCTGCGCGTGATCCCGGCGTTCGCGAGCGGCCTCGACTCGCGCCCCGCGATCGAGCGCTTCTTCGTGGCGGACGGGGTGCCGATCGTCGACGCACTGGTATCGCTCACAGGGTTCAGCCTGGTCGGTGGTCCCGCCTATAACGATGCCGAAGCCGCCGAGGCGATGCTGGCGACGCTCGACGTGCCCTATGTCGCGGCGCACCCGCTCGAGTTCCAGTCGCTGCAGCAATGGGGCGCGAGCCGCCAGGGCCTGTTGCCGATCGAGGCGACGATGATGGTGGCGATCCCGGAACTCGATGGCGCAGTGCTGCCCAGCGTGTTCGGCGGCCGCGCCGACGGATCCGGCGCATGCACCGGATGCGGCCGCCGCTGCACCTTCCCCGCCTCGGGCCTGACGCGCGAGATGCGCACCTGCCCCGAACGCGCCGAGGCGCTGGCCGGCAAGCTCGCCAAGCTCATCGATCTCCGCCGCTCCGACCGCGCGACACGGAAACTGGCGATCGTGCTGTTCAACTTCCCCCCCAATGCCGGCGCGACCGGCACCGCGGCGCATCTGGCGGTGTGGGAATCGCTGCACGCGACGCTCGGCACCCTGGCGGCGGAAGGCTATGCGGTCGAGGTCCCCGCCGATGTCGATGCGATGCGCGACGCGGTGCTGCACGGCAACGCCGCGCGCTACGGCGCCGACGCCAACGTCCATGTGCGCATCCCCGCCGACGATCATGTCCGCCGCGAACCGCATCTCGCCGCGATCGAGGCGCAATGGGGCCCGGCGCCTGGCAAGCAGCAGAGCGACGGCGGATCGATCCATGTGCTGGGCGCGCAGTTCGGCCAGGTTTTCGTCGGGATCCAGCCTGCCTTTGGCTATGAGGGCGATCCGATGCGGCTGCTCTTCGAAGGGCGTTTCACCCCGACGCATGCGTTCAGCGCCTTCTACCGCTGGTTGCGCGAGGACTTCGGGGCTGACGCAGTGCTGCATTTCGGCACGCACGGCGCGCTGGAATTCATGCCGGGCAAACAGACCGGAATGTCCGGCGATTGCTGGCCCGAACGACTGATCGGTGACCTGCCGAACGTCTATCTCTACGCCGCGAACAACCCGTCCGAGGGGCTGATCGCCAAGCGGCGGTCGGGCGCAACCTTGGTCAGCTACCTCACGCCGCCGCTCGCCGAGGCCGGGCTGTACAAGGGGTTGAACGACCTCAAGGCGTTGCTCGAGCGGTGGCGGTCGTCGCCGTCGGACGACGAGCGCGCGACGCTCGATCCGATGATCCGCGCGCAAGCCACCGCGCTGGACCTGACACCTGCGCCGATCCGCGACGCCCCGTCGGGGCCGGTGTCGCTGGTACAAGCCGTGCCGACCCCGGGCGACGACGTCTGGGACCTGAACACGCTGTCCGCGCGGCTGTACGAGGTCGAGCGCGAACTCATTCCCCACGGACTGCACGTCCTCGGCACGCCGCTGTCCGAGCAGACGCGCGCGCAGATGATTGCCGCCGGGGCGGACGCCGACCTGTCGCCCTTGAATGGCGAACTCGCCGCGGTCGTCCACGCGCTCGACGCGCGCTATGTCCGCCCCGCGCCGGGCGGCGACGTGTCGCGCAACCCGAAGGTGCTGCCGACCGGGCGCAACATCCATGGCTTCGACCCCTTCCGGATTCCCGGCAGCTTCGCGATGACGCAGGGCATCGCGCAGGCCGAACAGGTGATCGCGCGCCACACCGCCAGCGGCGCCGCCTTCCCCGAGACGCTGGCGATGGTGTTGTGGGGCACCGACAATCTCAAATCCGAAGGCAGGCAGATCGCGCAGGTGCTCGCGCTGATCGGCGCGCGCCCGCGGTTCGACGGCTATGGTCGGCTGTCGGGTGCGGAACTGATCCCGCTCGTCGAACTGGGGCGGCCGCGGGTCGACGTGGTCGTGACGCTGTCGGGGATCTTCCGCGACCTGCTGCCGCTCCAGACCCGGATGATCGCCGAAGCCGCGTGGCTCGCCGCGAACGCCGACGAACCACTCGACCGCAACTTCGTGCGCAAACACAGCCTTGCCCATGCCGAACGCCACGGCTGCGACCTCGAGACTGCGGCGTTGCGTGTCTTCTCCAACGCAGAGGGGGCGTATGGCGCGAACGTCAACCTGCTGATCGACGACGGCGCGTGGACCGATCCCGACGAGATCGCCGAGGTGTTCGAGCGGCAGAAGGGCTATGCCTATGGCCGCAGCGGCAATCCGGCGCGCCAGGCCGAGCTGTTCAAGAGCGCGCTCGAGGGGGTCGAGCTCGCCTATCAGAATCTCGACTCGGTCGAACTCGGCGTCACCGACATCGATCACTATGTCGATGCGCTCGGCGGCATCAGCCGCTCGATCACCCGGGCGAAGGGCAAGGCCGCGCCGATCTACATCGTCGACGCGACGCAAGGCGCCTCGAAGGTCCGGACGCTGTCCGAACAGGTCGATCTCGAAACGCGCACGCGGATGCTCAACCCGCTGTGGTACGAGGGCATGCTCAGGCACGGCTTCGAAGGCGTCCGCAATATCGAGGCGCACGTCACCAACACGGTCGGCTGGTCTGCGACGACCGGCGAGGTCAGCCCCTGGGTCTATCAGCGGATCACCGAGACCTTCGTGCTCGACGCCGAGATGCGCGAACGCCTGGCAACGCTCAACCCGAAGGCGTCGGCGCGCGTCGCCTACCGGCTGATCGAGGCCAGCGACCGCAATTTCTGGGCGCCCGACGCCGAAACACTCGCAGCCCTCCACGCCGCCAGCAACGAACTCGAAGACCGCCTCGAAGGCATCACCGCGGTGGCGGCATAAGGAACAGACAATGGCCCTGCTCGATCCCCCGGCCCGCACGCGCGACAGGATTGGCCTCGACGGCGACGGGAGCGTGCAGGTGACGCTCAACCCCGCCGACCGGATCGGCAGCGCGAAGGTGTTCGCGGTCTATGGCAAGGGCGGGATCGGCAAGTCGACGACCTCGTCCAACCTGTCAGCCGCCTTCTCGCTGCTCGGCAAGCGCGTCCTTCAGATCGGTTGCGACCCCAAGCACGACAGCACCTTCACGCTCACCAAGAAGCTAATGCCGACGGTGATCGACGTGCTCGAGACGGTCGAGTTCCACGCCGAGGAACTGCGCCCCGAGGATTACATGTTCGAAGGCTATAACGGCGTGATGTGTGTCGAGGCGGGTGGTCCGCCGGCGGGCACCGGGTGCGGCGGCTATGTCGTCGGGCAGACGGTGAAGCTGCTGAAACAGCATCATCTGCTCGAGGAAACCGACGTCGTGCTGTTCGACGTGCTCGGCGACGTGGTGTGCGGCGGGTTCGCCGCGCCGCTGCAGCATGCCGAGCGCGCGGTCGTGGTGGCGTCGAACGACTTCGACAGCATCTTCGCAATGAACCGCATCGTCGCGGCGATCAAGGCTAAGGCGAAGAACTACGACGTGCGCATGGCCGGGGTGATCGCCAACCGCTCCGCCGCGACGGACGAGATCGACCGTTTCAATGCCGCCACGGGGCTGAAGACGCTCGCGCATTTCCCCGACCTCGATGCGATCCGCCGCAGCCGGCTCAAGAAATGCACCTTGTTCGAGATGGAGCAGACCCCCGAGGTCGCCGCCGCCTGCGACGAATACAAACGCCTCGCCGCGACGATGTGGACCGGCTGCCCCGCACTCGATGCCGAGCCGATGAAGGACCGCGACATCTTCGAATTCCTGGGGTTCGAGTGAGATGTCGACGGCGACCTACACCCGGTTCCGGTCCGACCTGGAAACCTATTTCGACCGCACCGCGTCGAAGGCGTGGGAGCAGCTCACCTCGGACGCGCCGGTGAGTGGCATCCGCGCCACCGTCCGCGCGGGCCGCGATCGGATGCGCGACACCCTGTTGTCGTGGCTCCCCGCGGACCTGAGCGGCCGCCGCCTGCTCGACGCAGGTTGCGGCACCGGTGCGCTGGCGGTCGAGGCGGCAAGGCGCGGCGCGTCCGTCGTCGCGATCGATGTTGCGGGTAGCCTTGTTGATATCGCGCGCCGGCGGGCGCCGGCGGGGCTCGCGATCGACTGGCGGGTCGGCGACATGCGCGACACCGCGCTCGGCCGGTTCGACCATGTCGTCGCGATGGATTCACTCATCCATTACCCCGCGTCCGACATCGTCGATGTCGTGCGGACCCTGGCCCAGCGGACCGACGGGTCGATCGCCTTCACTTTCGCGCCGCAGACCCCGCTGCTGATGGCGATGCTCGGTGCCGGCCGGCTGTTTCCGCGCAGCGACCGCTCGCCCGCGATCCTGCCAGTCCGCGACGTCCGGTTGCGGACGCTCCTACGGGGCGCGCTGCCCCAGGCGCGCCTCCACCGCGACCAGCGGATTTCGGCCACTTTCTATACCAGCCACGCGCTCGAGGTGCTGACGCGGTGAGTTATCTGACCGCCCTCAAGGCCTCGCTGGCCCGTCCGGCGAGGCAGCCCCGTCGGCAGCTCGAAAGCCTGCGCACCGGGGCGTTCTGGAATCGTCTGGGCACTCGCTTTTTGCCGTTCGCCGATGCCGCGACCGAGGACCTGCCGCTCGGCCGTATTCTCCGCCTCTCGCTGTTCCAGGTGTCCGTCGGAATGGCGGCGGTGCTGCTCACCGGCACGCTCAACCGCGTCATGATCGTCGAGCTCGGCATGTCGGCCAGTGTCGTCGCGGCGATGGTCTCGCTGCCGCTGCTGTTCGCGCCGCTGCGTGCACTGATCGGTTTCAAGTCGGACCACCACGCATCGCTGCTTGGCTGGAAGCGCGTCCCCTATATCTGGTTCGGCACGCTGTTGCAGTTCGGCGGGTTGGCGATCCTGCCGTTCGCGCTGCTGGTGATGTCGGCAACGGGGTCGCCGGTCGCAGGCCAGGTCGCCGCGGCGCTCGGCTTCCTGATGGTCGGCGCGGGGATGCATACCACGCAGACCGCGGGACTGGCGCTCGCCACCGATCTCGCGCCCGACGAGGCGCGGCCACGGGTCGTGGCTTTGCTCTACGTCATGCTGCTCGCCGGCATGATGGTCAGCGCGATCGTCATCGGCCGGCTGCTCGCCGATTTCACCCCGACCAAACTGGTCCAGATCGTCCAGGGCGCCGCCGTGCTGACGATGATCCTCAACCTCGTCGCGCTGTGGAAGCAGGAGGCGCGCAGCCGTGTCGCCACCGCGCGTCGCGAGGACAGCCCGTCGTTCGGTGCGGTATGGGCGATCTTCATCGCGCGGCCGCGGACGATGCGGCTGCTGGTCGCGGTCGGCCTGGGTGCGGCGGCGTTCAGCATGCAGGACGTCCTGCTCGAACCTTACGGCGGGCAGATCCTGCAGCTGTCGGTCGGCGCGACCACGTCGCTGACGGCATTGTGGGCGGTCGGCATGCTCGTCGGGTTCGCGCTCGCGGCGAGCCGGCTTGGCGACGGGGACGATCCGCACCGGCTGGCAGGCTTTGGCGGCGTGATCGGAATCGCGGCGTTCCTGTGCGTGCTGTTCGCCGCACCGCTCCACGCGGTTGCGCTGCTGCGCATCGGCGCCACGCTGATCGGGTTCGGCGGCGGGCTGTTCTCGGTCGGCACGCTGACCGCGGCGATGGCGATCAGCGACGAACAGACGCTGGGCGGCCGCACCGGTCTCGCGCTCGGCGCCTGGGGGGCCGTGCAAGCGACCTGCGCGGGGCTGGCGATCGCGATCGGTGCGTTCGTCCGCGACCTGGTATCGGCCGCGGCGGTCGCGCGCGACCTGGGGTCGACCCTCGCCGATCCGGCGACCGGCTATGCCTGTGTCTACGCGATCGAGATCCTGCTCCTGCTGGGCACGCTGGTCGCGCTCGGGCCACTCGTCCGCGGCAGCACCGCGCCGCAAACCCGCTTCGGCCTCAGCGACTTTCCGATCTGAAAGGGCACCCCATGAACCCGCACATCACACCCGGCATCGATGTCGCCCTTCTGGTCTTCTGGGCCTTCGTGCTCTTCTTCATCGGCCTGGTCTTCTACCTGCGCCGCGAGGATCGCCGCGAGGGCTATCCGCTCGAGGACGAGATGAGCGGCCGGCTCGATACCGTCGGCGGCCCGATGCACACCGCCTCGACCAAGTCGTTCCTGCTGCCGTTCGGCCATGGCCGCGTCTACGCGCCCGACCGGCGGCGCGAGCCCGTCGACATCGCCGCACGCCGCACCGATCGCTTCGCCGGCGCGCCCTATGCACCGACCGGCAACCCGCTGGTCGACGGCATCGGACCGGCGGCTTGGGCCGAGCGCGCCAGGCGGCCCGACGTCGACATGGACGGGCACCCGCGGATCGTGCCACTCAGCGCCGCAGCCGACTTCGCGGTGGCGTACCAGGATCCGACGCTGCGCGACTGGCCCGTCATCGGCGCGGACGGTGCGACCGCAGGCACGGTGCGCGACCTGTGGATCGACCGGTCCGACCGGCTGATCCGCTATATCGAGGTCGAGACCGCCGGTGGCGTGGTGCTGGCGCCGATGATGATGGCCAAGGTCGACCGTCGCCGCCGCCGCGTCGTGATCGACGCATTGCGCGCCAGCCAGTTCGCCGATGCTCCCCGGATCGAGGCGAGCGACCGCATCACGCTGTACGAGGAAGAGCGCGTGCAGGCCTATTTCGGCGGCGGCTATCTCTACGCCACCCCCGCCCGGCAGGAGCCATGGCTGTGACCGAGCATGACGACGAGCCGATCCCCGGCCTGCCGGGCCTCCTCCCCCCGGGTGAGCGGATCCTGTGGCAGGGCGCGCCGGACCACCGCGTGCTGGCGCGCACCGCGTTTCACACGCGGCTGGTCGGCGGATATTTCGCGGTGCTCGGCGCCTGGGCGTTCGTCGGCGCGGCGGTGGAGGGCATCGATGGCCCCGACGATCTGGTTGGTACCGCGATGACGATCATTGCCGGGATCGTCGGGGTCGGTCTGCTCCACTTGCTTGCCTGGGGATCGGCGCGGACCACGCTCTACACGCTCACCAACCGCCGCGTCGTGCTGCGGATCGGCATGGCGCTACCCAAGTGCATCAACCTGCCGCTGCCGCTGATCGGCGCGGTCGATCTGGCGACGCACGCCGACGGATCGGGGGACGTGCCGCTGACGATCACCGGGCGGCAAAAGCTCGGCTTCCTCGCGCTGTGGCCACACGTACGCCCCTGGAAGATCGTCACGCCGCAGCCGATGCTGCGCGCGCTGCCCGACGCCCCCACGGTCGCCGCATCGATCGCGCGCCAATGTCTCGAGGTCAGTCCCGGCGGCCGCATCACTGCGCCGCAAGGCGCGACCGACGTCCCCCTCTTCGGCGAGGCGCGCGCGGCATGACCCCCCAGGCAGATCTGATCCCGCGCAACACGCTGATCGGGGCTGGCGCGCTTGTCGCGTTTGCGCTGGCCGCGGCGAGCTTCGTGCGGATCGCGGATATTCCGCCCGCCGCCTCCCCTGTGCTGTTGCGCGAACAGGCCCACATCGCGCCGGTCAAGTCGCGCAGTCTTCGCTTCGTCGACCGTGGCGATGGTGCGGTGGTGATCGCCGACGTCCGCGGCGGCATAGCCGCGGTGATCGCGCCGGGGCAGCAGACCGGCTTCGTTCGCGGCGTGATGCGCGGACTTGCGCGCGAGCGGCATGCGCACGGCATCGGGGACGGCCCGCCCTTTACGCTTACTCTCTGGCGCGACGGCGAATTGTCGCTGGTCGATACCGCGACCGGCCGCGCAGTCGAGCTGACCGCGTTCGGAACCACCAACCGAGCGACTTTCGCGGCATTGCTCGATGCCGCCGGACCGGCGGCGGGGCTCGATGCCGCCGGACCGGGCGCATGAGCGCGCTGCTCCGCACCCGCTTCGACACGCCGTGCCGGATCGAGATCGAGCACAGCGACGAGTTCCTGTGCGCGCATGTCGAGCTCGCCGGCGATGTCGCGATCGGCCCCGGCGACCGCGTCCGCGTCCACGGCGCGCCGATCAGCGTCGGCTTCGGCGAACGCCGCGTGGTCGATCGGATCGCAACCGTCGAGCGCGCCGGGCTGGTCGAGCGGCTGTGGACCAAGCTCGCCGGCCATTTCGAGATGGCCGAATTGTACGAGGTCAGTTTTTCGGATCGGACGAGAGCATGAACGCGATCACCGCCATCACCCCCGCCGCTCAGACGTCGGCGCCCGACACACCGGTGCCCGACACGCTGGCCATCGCACGCCAGGACACGATGTTGTCGCCGCGTTTCTACACCACCGATTTCGCGGCGATGGACCGCATCGATGTGTCGGCGGTACGCGGCGAATGGGATGCGCTGATCGCCGAGATGGCGGCCGATCCGAACCGGCTGCATTTCAAGCGGACCAAAGCATTCGACGGCGTGATCGAAAGCCTGCCCGAGGATCTGCGCGCGGAGTTCACCGACTTCCTCGTGAGTTCGCTGACTGCCGAGTTCTCGGGCTGCATCCTTTACGCCGAGATCGCGAAACGCGTCACCAACCCCGACGTCAAACAGCTGTTCCGGCTGATGAGCCGCGACGAGAGCCGCCATGCGGGCTTCATCAACGACACGCTCAAGGATGCCGGGATCGGGGTCGACCTGGGCTTCCTGACGCGGACGAAGAAATACACCTATTTTCGCCCGAAATTCATCTTCTACGCGACCTATCTGAGCGAGAAGATCGGCTATGCGCGCTACATCACGATCTACCGGCATCTTGCCGCGCACCCGGAGCTTCGCTTCCACCCGATCTTCGACTGGTTCGAGCTCTGGTGCAACGACGAGTTCCGCCACGGCGACGCCTTCGCGATCCTGATGCGCACCGATCCGAAGCTGCTCACCGGCGTCAACCGGCTGTGGATCCGGTTCTTCCTCGTCGCGGTCTATGCGACGATGTACGTGCGCGATCACAACCGCCCGGCGTTCCACAAGGCGCTCGGGATCGACCCGACCGACTATGACGCGCGCGTGTTCACGGTCTGCTCGGCGATCACGCGCCAGGTCTTCCCGGTGGTGCTCGATACCGACTCCCCGCGCTTCCGCGCCGGGCTCGAACGGATGCGTTGCATCGCCGTCGCGATCGATGCCGCCAAGGCACAGGGCGGCGTCATCGGCGGGGTCAAGCGTATCGCACTGGTCGGCGCGGCGGCGCTCGCCTTTGCCCGGCTGTACCTGACTCCGGTCAAGCGCAACACCGCCCCCGCGACGGTTCGGCTGGTCCCGGCGTGGTGAGCATACCCCCGCTGATCTTCGCGCTGCTGATGTGGTTCATCGGCACGGCCGCGGTGGTCTGGCTCGACAGCCTGCCCGCCAGGACGTTCCGCACCAGCCTGACGCTCGCCGGACTGGTCGCGATCGCGGCGACCGCGCTGGTCTGGGTGAAGGCGGACGATGCCGGCGCGAACGGCGCCTATGTCGGATTCGCCGCCGCGATCCTGATCTGGGGCTGGCACGAGATGAGCTTCCTGATGGGGCATGTCGCCGGACCCAACCGCGCCATATGCCCGCCCGGCGCGACCGGCTGGGCGCGGTTCCGCGCGGCGACCGCGACGGTGATCCATCACGAACTCGCGATCGCGGCGACCGCGTGCCTGTTGTTCGCGATCACCTGGGGCGCGCCGAACCAGGCCGCCCCCCTCACCTTCCTGCTGCTGTTCGTGTTGCGGATATCGGCCAAGTTCAACCTCTTCCTCGGCGTGCCCAATCTCAGCGACGAGGTGTTTCCGGCGCATCTGGCCTATCTCAAAAGCTATTTCCGCACGCGCCGGATGAACCCGCTCTTCCCCGTCTCGATCCTGCTCGGCAGCGGCATCGCCGCCTGGGCGTGGATCGTGGCCGAGGCGGCACCGGCGGGCAGCGGAACGTCCGCCACCGCGACGCTGCTCGCGGGACTTGCCGTGCTCGGCGTCGTCGAGCATCTTTTCCTGGTCCTACCGCTACGCGATGCGAAGATGTGGCGCTGGGCCTCGAACACCCGAGCGGCCGAAGCCGCCATCACCACCGACGGGGGGATCGCATGAACTACGAGGCGTTTTTCGAGACCGAACTGACCGCGCTCAAGGACGACGGCCGCTACCGCATCTTCGCCGAGCTCGAGCGCAAGGCGGGCGCCTTTCCGGCGGCCGAGCAGTTCGTCGACCAGGGCCGCCGACCGGTCACCGTCTGGTGCTCGAACGACTATCTCGGCATGGGCCAGCACCCCAAGGTCCTGGATGCGATGCACGACACGCTCGACCGCTGCGGCGCGGGCGCGGGCGGCACGCGCAATATTTCGGGCACGACGCACAGCCATGTCCTGCTCGAGGCGGAGCTCGCCGACCTGCACGGCAAGGAGGCCGCGTTGCTGTTCACCAGCGGCTATGTCTCCAACTGGGCCACGCTCGGCACGCTGGGCGCTCGGCTGCCGGGCTGCGTGATCCTGTCCGATGCGCTCAACCATGCTTCGATGATCGAGGGCATCCGCCACAGCCGTGCCGAGGTGCAGAAGTTCGATCACAATTCGCCCGAGGATCTCGACCGCCGGTTGTCGACGCTCGATCCGGCGCGGCCCAAGCTCGTGGCGTTCGAAAGCGTCTATTCGATGGACGGCGACATCGCGCCGATCGCCGAGATCCTCGACGTGTGCGAGGCGCATGGCGCGATGTCCTATCTCGACGAGGTCCACGGCGTCGGGCTGTACGGCCCGCGCGGCGGCGGCATCGCCGAGCGCGAAGGGCTGATGGACCGGGTGACGGTGATCGAGGGAACGCTGGGCAAGGCGTTCGGGGTGATGGGCGGCTATATCGCCGCGTCGGCCGCGTTGTGCGATTTCGTGCGCAGCTTCGCCAGCGGGTTCATCTTCACCACCGCTTTGCCGCCCGCGCTCGCCGCCGGCGCCGCCGCGAGCATCCGCCACCTCAAGACCAGCCAGGTCGAACGCATCCGCCACCGCGACCGCGTCGCGAAAGTCCGCCGGCAGCTCGACGCGATGGGCATCCCGACGCTCGACAATCCCAGCCACATCATCCCGATCATGGTCGGCGACGCGCACAAGTGCAAACGCATCAGCGACTGGTTGCTCGAGCACCACGGCATCTATGTCCAGCCAATCAACTACCCCACCGTCCCCGTCGGCACCGAACGCCTGCGGCTGACGCCCTCGCCGGTCCACACCGACGACGATATCGACAAGCTGGTCACGGCGCTGAGCGAAATCTGGTCGCAATGCGAGCTCGCCCGCCAGGCGATGGCCGCGTGACGCGCATCGAAGGGGGGCTTCGGACTGCTGGCCCGCCCTTCGTGCGCCCTCTCCCCCGTTCGCCCTGAGCGAAGGCGAAGGGCCGTCTGACGGCCTGCAACAGACACGAGACTGGCGTCGACATGAAGCCGCGAAAAGGCGAATACCGCTATGATGGGTGCCCTATTGGGATTGGCGCTGCAGGCCGCGGCGACGGTCACGAGCTCGCCGGGTCTGGCCGGGACCTGGACCGTTGATCTGTCTGCGCAATCCGGACAGACCTACACCCAACCCATGCAATTGACCCTGCACCCGGATGGGACGGTAAGCGGATCATTCTACCAGAGCACCATTGAGAACGGTCGATGGAAGACAGATCGCGGACGGACCTGTGCGAGCTTTCGGACCTCGGATGGGAAGGGTCCATACCACAGCTCGGTCTGCCTGAGAGGCGATCGCGCCGAAGGCCAGACCTGGGCCGAGCACCGAAACTTCCTGTTCAACTGGATCGCCACGCGGACACCATAGGGTTCTCCGCGACGATGGACGCGTCGCCCTCGCGCGGCACGAACATTTGGTGCGGTAGCTAACGCCCGATATGGCGATGCAGGCGCCACCGCCCGAAAGCGACGACCGCAACCACCAGCGGGACCGTCGCGGCGACCGCGATCTGGTGCTCGACGCCCGGCACCGCCGAGAGCAGATAGCCGACCAGCGCGACGAGATAATAGCTGATCGCGACCACCGACAGCCCCTCGACCGTCTGCTGCAGGCGTAGCTGCACGCGCGCGCGCGCGTCCATCGACAGCAGCAGGTCGCGGTTCTGCTTGCTGAGCGCGATGTCGATCCGGGTCCGCAGCAGTTCGCTGGTCCGCGCCGCGCGCTGCGACAGATCCTCGAGCCGCGCCGAGAAGGAATCGCAGGTCCGCACGGCGGGTGCCAACCGCCGCTCGGTGAAGTCGGCCAGCGTCTGGTATCCGCGCACCGCACCGATGCACAGCGACGCCAGCCGCTCGGCGCTGAGCTGCGCATAGGCCCGTGTCGCGCTCACCCGGTACCGCGTTTCGGCGACGAGTTGGGCGAGTTGCGCCGACAGGAAGGTCAGTTCGTCGAGCAGCTGGTCGTCCTGCGACGTCCGTTCGGACACCGCCTGCGTCAGGTGCGCCAGCCGCGCTTCCAGCATGGTGACGCTGGGGGACAGGCGCTGCGCCAGCGGCAGGCCGAGCAGCGCCATGTTGCGATAATTGCCGAGCTCCTGCAGCCGCAGCACGAGCTGTGCGGGTTCGTCGCGTTCCAGCCCGCGGTCGATAACCAGCAAACGGCCATAGCCGTCCTCGTTCAGCCGGAAGTCCGAAACGATCCGCGCGCTGCCGTCGGCGACGTCGCACAGGATCGTCGCTTCGGGCGAACACCAGCTTTCGACATCGATCGCGGCCGCGTCGGCGTCGCGCATGACGGCAATCTGCGTCGCGCGGATGATCGCGCCTGGCATGTCCGACAGCACCAATGGCAGGACGGGATCGAACCAGTGGGGATCGAACGGCGCATCGAATGCACCTGGGCGCAGAAGGGTATAGGTGGCGAACTCGGTATGGCGCTCCCACACCAGCGTCATGCCACCGAGCGCGAGCACGCCGTATTTGCTCGCCAGCGGCACGATCGAACGGCCATCGATTGCCAGCATGTCGATATGATCGCGCGCGGCGTCGGCGGTGGCCTCGTCGAGCACGGTGACGATCTGCACCAGCCGACACGGCGCGGCCAGTCGCGGCAGACGCCGCAGGTGCATCTCCTCGGACAGTGCGGCACGCAGCGGGTGGTTGGGCATCGTCATGCGTCGCGGCCCGCCGGGGTTGCGAACTGCCCCCGCGACGCCGCGACCGGGGTCATTTCCTCGCCGTCATCGCCGCCGGCTTGGCAAAGGCACCGGGCACCGCGGCCGCGCCGCTCCCATCCGTGCCACCCTCGGGCGCCGCCTCCGGCGCCGCGCCGCCCCACAGGATCGGAGCCTGCGCGATCATGCAGACCCCGCCGAGCGGCTTCGACACGCCCTGGTGGCAGGTGGTGCAATTGACCTTGTAGGGATCGCCATGCGGCCCCTTGCGGTACGCCGGGAACACCCTTTGCAGCGACTGGATGTAGTTCTCGTTGACGTCGCGGACCATGCGGATGCCGTAATAGGCGGTCCCGCGTTGCGCCCGGCTGAGGTTCCAGGCGCGGAACGACTGGCTGTTGTGGCAATAGGTGCAGTTCACGCCCAGCGCGCCGCTGATGTGCATCATCAGGCCATAGCTCTGCTCGGCGGCCTTGATCGACACGATATGGTCGGAACTCGGGAACGGGCTGCTGCTCGCGACCCTTATCTGCGCCTTGCCGCTCAGATATTGCGCGAACGGGTCATAGGGCAGCGAGGCATAGCCGACATTCTGGTTGGGGGTGTTCTGGCCATGCTTGTTGCGCAGGATGGTCGTCGGCTCGGTCGTGCCTTCCGCCATCGCCCATTTATACTCGGGAACGGCGTTGCCGCGGTGACAGGTATAGCAGGTCACGCCGGTCAGCTTGACGTGGCTCGCCCATTTCGAATTGATCGTCTGCGTCATCTGCAGCATCCGCCGCGCCACGACCTTGGTGTATTTCTCGTCCGAGGCCATGTTCTCGGGGTTGTGGCAGTAATTGCAGCCCTGTTCGGGCGGCGCGACCCATTGGTTCATCTCGGCCATGAGATGGTCGAAACGCTCCTTGCTCAGCCCTGCGACCACCTTGACGTTCTGATAGCTCTCCCCCGCGGTCGGACCACCGTCCGGCGGCAAGGGATAAGGCGCGGGCGGGATGGCGGTCGCTTCGGCGATCGTATCCGGGTCGATGATCTGGTTGAGCCCGGCGCCGCGATAGCCGGTCTGCGTCGAGCGCTTGGGACCGAGTTCGCAGCCCGCGAGCAGGAGCACGCTGCCGCCCAGCGCGACGATCGTGACGACCCGGGTCATTGCGGCGCTCCCGGCAGGGTCGCGGGATCGATGACGCCGGTCCCCGGATAATGCGGCGCATAGCCGTGGAGGATCGCCCAGAGATACCAGTTGTCGACCACCGTCCCCGTCAGCAGGATGCCGATCGCACCGGTCAGCGGGGTCAACACCGCGAACCACCAGGCCCAGCGATGGATCGATTCCGCGGTCGCGTTGAACCCCATCGTCCAGCGCCAGAACAGCGCACCGCGCTCGAACGCGGTGCCGCGATCGGTGATCTGCTCGATCTCGCGCTCGCTACCATAGCGCCCGGTCGCGAGCACGGTCGCGCCGTGCATCGCGAACAACATCGTCGATCCATAGAGGAAGACGATCGAGAGGCAGTGGAAGGGATTGTAGAACAGATTGCCGTAGCGGATCGAAAACGCCGCGGTCCAGTCGAGGTGCGGGAAGATGCCGAACGGCACCGCTTCCGCCCAGCTGCGCATCAGCATCGGCCGGATGAACCCCAGCGTCAGGATCAGGAAGATGCCCGCCCCGAATGCCCAGGCGACATGCGTTCCCATGCCGAGCGCCCGGGCGCGTGCGAAGGTGCGGACCCACCACAGGATCAGCGCGGTGCTCATGAAGAAGCCCGCCATCTGCCACCAGCCGCCCTGCGCCAGCGGCACGAACATCTGGAAGCCCCATTGCGGGCCGGGTGGTTCGAGCGCGAGCCAGGGCAGCTGGCGAGCGAACTGGACGGGATCCCAGCCGACGCTGGCGAACATGTTGAGCCCGATGATCTCGAAGGCAAGGAAGGCGCAGCCGAGCGACGCGATGCCGAGCTTGCCGAGATAGATCGGTCCGATCTGCGCGGCGCCCAGCTTGCCGGCCCAGTAATTGTAGCTGCCCTCGCCGATCCGTCGGAAGCTGCCCGCCGGCAGTGGCGGCCCCGATTCGAGGGGGCCGCGCAACTGCACCTGCGTGAACATGTTCTGATAGCGTGCCATCATACCCCCCCTTCAGGACCAGATCGGCAGGTTGAGCCACCACGTCCACCATTCGGGCCAGCCGCGCGTCCAGAGCGGCCCCGAGATGATGATGCAGATCGCGCTCCAGAACCCGGCGCTGAGCGCGAGGAACAGCCCGAGCCGGTGGATGCCCAGCGTACCGATCGAATAGCCGATCGTGTCGCGGAAGAACGCGTCCTCATATTCGGGCGACTTGACCGCTTCGCCCGGCGCCGGATTGACCGCCGACAGCACCAAGGCGCCGTGGAAGGCGAGCGCGCCGCCGGTGGTGAAGAAGAAGCTCACCGCGATCATGTGCGCGGGGTTGTAGTGGAAATGGAGATATTGGTAGCCGGTGTTCGACACCCAATCGAGGTGGCTGAAGATGCCGTAGGGGAAGCCGAAGCCCCACGCCCCGAGCAGCCAGGGCCGCACCACGACGAGCGAGACATAGGCGAAGATCGCGAAGCCGTACGCAAAGGGCACGTGATACCCCATGCCGAGCTTTCGGCAGATCTCGACCTGGCGCAGCGCCCAGGACACGAACGCGCCGATCGCGCACATCGTGATGATCTGCCAGAACCCGCCTTCGCGAAGCGGCGCCAGCCCTAGCCCGTAGGAGATGTCCGGCGGCGCGATGCTGATCAGCCACGGGTTCCAGGTCGGCCCCAGCGACGCGTCGTAGAAGATCAGCGCGGTGCCCAGCGACGCGCAGATCGCGGTCATCACCCCGAAGAAGCCGACATAGAAGGGACCGACCCAGAAATCGAACAGGTCGCCGCCGATCAGCGTGCCCCCTCGCACCCGATATTTTCGCTCGAAGCTCAGCAGCGCCATCGCATCTCTCCGCCCCCCGGCGGATGCCGGAGAATCCCTGTCAGGTCGTCATCGGGGGGCGAGGCCGGACCGACCCCGCCCGCCCGTATCCACGAACGGCGCGGGTCAGGTTCCCGCCGGGGCCGCGGGCGCCGCGGGTGCGCCGACCGCATTGGTCTTGTGCGGGCCGTCCAGCCAGTTGAACCGATCGGTGCTGAGCAAGATGAAGTGGATCAACAGTGCGAGCACCATCAGGAAGATGAACAGTGCGACGAGCGAACGCCGCGGGTCGAAGATCAGCCAGATTCTCCACATGACGTGGTTCCTCTCTCTACGATGAAGGGATCAGACGGGTCGGATCAAAGCCAGGGCCGCCAGCTCCAGACCAGGAAGTGCGCGATGATCGCGACGACCGTGAAGATCAGGAAGCTCATGATGAACAGCTTGTGGAATTCCTTGGCCTCTTCGGGCGTCAGATAGGTGCCCGGCCCCATCCTCTCGTCTCTGTCTCTCGGGTCGCTCATGTCTACGTCTCCGTGTTTCCTGGCGAGGACAGGAGCGTGATGCGCTCCCTGCATCCCTGCGGGCCGGATGCCCGCCTGGATCCGGTGAACCGCGACGATCGGCGACCGACCGCGCGGGAAAGGAGGGCCGCGGTCATGATGCGCGACTTTCGAGGATGGCGAGCGCGAGGCGCTCGGGCGTGACGCGGTGTTCGCCGGCACGACGCGCGGCGCGCTCGGCGGCGTCGCGGATGCGCTTGGCCATCGAGATCCGCACCAGCACCGGCGCGCGCTCGACCTCGGCATCGAACTGGGTCTTGGCGGTATCGTCCCACGCGACCTCGCGCTCGATCCGCGCCGGCGTCGCCTCGGCCTGGTCGAGTTGCCCGGCGAGCGGCAGGATATGGAAGAGCGCGTCGAACAGCGCGTTGCACACTTCCTGGATAAGGTAGGTCGCACCGGCATAGCCCATGAACGGCGTGCCGGTGTGGCGGCGGATGATCGCGCCGGGGAAGCTTGCGGGGATGTAGACGCCGCGCGCGCCGGCCTCGGCCATGTACATCCGCTCGTTGAAGCTCCCGAACACGATCAGCGGCGGGTTGGTCCGGATCGCGGCGATCACCGCCTGGTTGTCCGGCTTGATCCCGGCCGCGCGACTGAACGCGAAATGACAGGGCAGCCCCATGTCGGTTTCGAGGAAATTGCGGATGCCGCGCGCGTAGGTGTCGGTGGCGACGATGCCGAAGCTCGCTGTGCCGAAGAAATCCTGCGTGACTGACCGCCACAGGTCCCAGATCGGCTTGATCGTGGTGTGCTTCTCGCGTTCGATGAACGGTTCGGGGTCGAGCCCGAGCAGCGCGCCAAGCTTGCGCAGGAACAGCGTGGTGCTTTCCAGCCCGATCGGCGCCTGCAGATAGGGGCGTTCGAGCGCCTCGCACAGCCCGCGGCCGAACTCGCGGTACATACAGACGTTGACGCGCGCGTCGGCAAGTTTGCGGACGTCGGCGAGATGGCTGCCGAGCGGGAAGACCATCCCGACGTCCGCGCCGATCCCCTCGACCAGGCGCCGGATCTCGGCGAGGTCGGACGGCATGTTGAAGCTGCCGTACATCGGACCGATGATGTTGACCCTGGGGCGTTCGCCCTCCTTGAGCGGACGCAGTGCGGATACCTTTTTCGGGCCGAACTGTGTCCACAGCCAGGTCAGCGCGCGGTCGCCCGACTGCCATTGATCCTCGTCGATCGTGCGCGGCAGGAAACGCTGGATGGCGGTGCCCTCGGGCGTCACCCCGCCGCCGATCATCTCGGCGATCGAGCCCGTCACGACCACGGCGGGCAGATCGGGATCGAGCGTCGCCCAGGCGCGCTTCATCGCACCCTCCGTGCCGTCGCGGCCGAGCTCCTGCTCGCCGAGCCCGGTGACGACGATCGGCAGTTCGTGCGGTGGCAGCGCGTCGGTGTAGTGCAGGACGGAGGTGACCGGCAGGTTCTCGCACCCTACCGGGCCGTCGATGATCACCTGCAGGCCCTTGATCGCGGTGAAGGCGTAGACCGCGCCCCAATAGCCGCCCGCGCGGTCGTGATCGAGGATGAGGGTCATGGCCTGCCCTCCCGTCCGCACGCCTCGTCATGCTGAACTCGGTTCAGCATCCACGGTGAAACAAAGGCGGTCTGCGCCTGTTGCGCGGTGGACCCTGAAACGCGTTCAGGGTGACGGGTGGGGAGGAGGCCGCTCATACCCCGACACTCTCTTCCGCCTTCGCGGCGGCGATGCGCTTGGCGGCGTACTTCGCCTTAAACTCGGGGCGGTCGACTGGCGTGTGATCCCACACCCCTGCGGTAGCCCCCGACCCGACCCCATCGAAGAACGCGCTCATCCGGTCGAACCGCGACTGGTTGGCGAGCGCAGCGTTGACCACAAGCGCGAGGCTCCCTGCCCCCGCCGGCCCCATCAGCGGCCGCGCAGAGATCAGGTTGGTGAAGTAGAGCGCCGGGATCGCGCGCTGCTTGGCATGCTGGACTACCGGCGTGGTGCCGATCGCCAGGTCGGGCCCGAACGCGTCGACCGCCGCGAGATCCTGTTCCAGACTGGCGCGATACTGGACCCGGACGCCGTGCGCCTCCAGCCAGACGCGATCCGGGTCCGACCAGATCGTCCGCGGGCAGGCGGTGCCGACATAGGGCACGTCGGCGCCGCTCTCGATCAGCAGCCGCGCGACCAGCAGTTCGGAACCCTCATAGCCCGACACGGTGATCCGCCCGCGGATCGGCTTGGCGGCGAGTGCGCCGCGGATCGCGGGCAGGAAGCGGTTCTTGGCCGCGTCGACCTTGCTTTGGGCTATGCCGCACGCCGTACCGATCGCGTCCAGCCACGCTGCAGTGCCCTCCGCGCCGACGGGCGCCGAGCCCACTACCGTCCGCCCCGCCGCCTCGAACTCGCGGACGCTGGCGGTGTAGAAGGGATGGATCGCCGCGACGACCGCGCAGTCGAGCGCGCTGTACAGCTCGCGCCATTCGCGGGTCGGCACGACCGGGCCGGCAGCGAGGCCGAGCGGTTCGAGCAGCAGCCCGATACCCGGCGGGTCGGCGGGGAACATCTCGCCCAGCAGCGTGACGGTCGGGCGGTCGGGACGCTGCTTCGGCGCGGCGACCGGGCCGGACTCGGCTTCCTTGCGCGCATAGGCGAGCATCGCGCCGGCGAGCACGTCCTTGGCCTCGGCATGCGTCGGCACGCCGAACCCCGGCACGTCGATGCCGATCACGCGGACGCCGTTGATTTGGTCGGGCAGCAATTGCAGCGGCACGCCCGACGCGGTCGGCACGCACAGATTGGTGACGATGATCGTGTCGTACAAAGCGGGGTCGGCGATCTGGTGGGCCGCGTCGCGGACATCCTCGAACAGCTTGCCGGTGACGAGCGTTTCGGACGAGAACGGCACATAGCCGACGCTGCGCTTGGCGCCGTAGAAATGCGACGTGAAGGTGAGGCCGTACACACAGCACGCTGACCCCGACAGGATCGTTGCGGTGCGCCGCATCCTGAGGCCGACGCGCAGCGACCCGAAGGCGGGGCACATCGATTGCGGCTGGTCGTGCGGGCCCTTCGGATAATCCGCGTCGTAGCGCGCGAGCACGTCGGACTTGCCGGCGAGTTCGGCGGCCTCGCGCAGCGTCGCGCCGCTCGAACATCCGCCGGTGTCGGCCTTGAGGTCGATCCGGTCGCGATCGCGGAGGGGGGCGTGCGGGTCCACGATCAGACCGCGTCGTACACGACTTCGAGCGTCGGCTTGGGCACATAGGCCACGCCGCGCATGTCCGCCTGGCTCGCGGGCTTCAGCGTATAGTCCGCGCCCGTCACGTCCGCCGAGAACAGTCCGAGCAGCCCGTCCTGGTCGAGCGGCGTCGGGCGCAGCGGCGGCGCGGTCGCGACATTCTCGGCGAGCTGCTCGAACAGCGATGCCCATTGCCCGCCCGGCTTGCCGATGATCTGGTAGTTCGCGCTCTTCTTGCGGATATCCTCGTTCGCGGGGATCGCGGTGAGCACCGGAATGCCGACAGCGGCGGCGAAGGCATTGGCCTCGCCGGTGCCGTCGTCCTTGTTGAGGATCATCCCCGCGACGCCGACATTGCCGCCCATCTTGCGGAAATACTCGACCGCCTTGCAGACGTTGTTGGCAACGTAGAGCGACTGCAGGTCGTTCGACGCGACGACGATCACCTTCTGGCACATGTCGCGCGCGATCGGCAGGCCGAACCCGCCGCAGACCACGTCGCCGAGGAAATCGAGCAGGACGTAATCGAACCCCCATTCGTGGAAGCCGAGTTTCTCCAGCGTCTCGAAGCCGTGAATGATGCCGCGCCCGCCACAGCCGCGCCCGACTTCCGGACCACCCAGCTCCATCGCGAACACGCCGTCGCGCTGGAAGCAGACATCCTCGATCCCGATCTCCTCGCCCGCGAGCTTCTTGCGCGATGACGTCTCGATGATCGTCGGGGTCGACTTGCCGCCGAACAGCAGCGACGTCGTGTCGCTCTTGGGATCGCAGCCGATCAGCAGCACGCGCTTGCCCTGTTGCGCCATCATGTAGCTGAGGTTCGCCAGCGCAAACGACTTGCCGCTGCCGCCCTTGCCGTAGATCGCGATGATCTGCGTCTCCTTGGTGATCGGGCCGGTGTGCACCGGATCGGGCTCGGCGTGCGCTTCGTCGCGCAGGGGTCCGGGATCGAACATGCTCATACTGCGCTCCAATCGAGGACCATCTTGAGGCAGGCGGGATCGGTGAAGGCCTGCGGATAGGCGTCCGCGGCCTGCGCCGCCGGGCGGGCGTGGCTGATCAGCCCGTCGAGTTCGAGCAGCCCGGTGTCGATCAACCCCAGCGTGGCGGCGATGTCGGCGGGCGTAAACTCGGCGGCGATCCGCAACCGCGCCTCGCGCATGAACGCGGTGGGAAACGCGAAGGACAGGCGGTCGTAGAACCCCGCGAGCACGACCTGCCCGCCCTTGGCGAGCCGCGCGAACGCGGTGTCGAGAATGTCGCCGGACCCGCTGGCGTCGCAGATCGCGGCATAGTCGCGACGGTCGTCGTCCGCGGGATCGATCACCGCATAGCCGGCGCCGTCGCGGCGAGCGGGATTGCATTCCCACACCGTCGGTGCGCTACCACCGAGCGCGATCGCGATCCGTGCGATCAACCGCCCCACCACGCCGTGGCCGACGATCAGGTCGGGTACGCCGCCGATCGCGATCGCGTGGTGCGCGGTCGCCGCGAGCGCGAGCAGCACGCCATCACGCCCCAGCCCTGCATCGATCGGGACGACGCGCGCACCGGCCAGGATCACGCGGCGCGCCGATCCGCCGAACAGCCCGTGCGCATCGCGGTAGCAATTCGCGCCCGGCACGAAGACCCATTCCCCGATCCGGCTGCGGGCATCCCGTCCAGCGTCGACGATCCGGCCGACCGACTCGTATCCCGGTACCAGCGGATAGCCCATGCCGGGAAAGTCGGGCATCCGCCCGGTCCAGAGCAGCTTCTCGGTGCCCGAGCTGATCCCGCTCCAGTCGATCTCGACGCAGACGTGGCCGTCCGCCATCGGAGTCAGCGCAAGCGTGCGGAGCGACAACCTTTCCGGTGCTTCAAGTATGACCGCCACTGCGTCCATACGCTCGTCCCCTGCGCCATGGGTCTTGGCGACCCTCTTGACTCGTAAGCTGCGCCTGACGTTTTATATTGTCCACTGCATTGGACACTCACCGGTCGGCGACGATGGCTCGCGCGGTCAACGGCATTGCGGTGCGCACGATGCGTGATCGTCGGAAGCCGGCGGTGTCCAGCATCTGCCTGATGACCGCCGCGCTGCGCGGGCGACCCGATCCCATCGCCAGCAGGTAGAGTCCGAAATACCCGTCACCCGCCGGCTCCGAACCCGGCGTCTCCGCCATCGGCTCGACGATCAGCAGCCGCCCACCTGCGGCCAAGGCGCCGTGAATGCGCTGCAGCAGCAGTATGGCGGACGCATCGTCATGATCGTGGAGTACGCGGATCAGCGTGACGAGGTCATAGCCCTCCGGCAGTGGATCGGACAGGAAGTCGCCGCCGACCAGCGTCGTCCGGGCGCTGAGGCCGGCCTCCTCGAACCGCGCGCGCGCGCGGGCGACCACGGCGGGAAGGTCGAACAGCCCCAGCGCCACGTCCGGCACCCGTGCGGCGACTGCACGCAGGAACGCCCCCTCGCCGCCGCCGACATCGAGGACGCGGCGATGCCGGGCGAACGGATAGGCATCGATCGCCTGCGCCGCGATCAGCGGCTGCGACGCCGCCATCAACGCCGAATAGCTCGCGACATCCGCCGCGCTGCCCTGCCCGGCGGCCTCGGCATAGCGCCAATGCGCCGACAGCGCGCCCCCGCCCCCGCCACGTCGTAGCAATGCGACCGGATCCGCGAGATCGGCATAGAGAAGATGGTGGTGCGCGATCATCTCGCCGATCCCGCGATTGCCGAGCAGTGCGGCACCGTTGCTGCCGAGCACCCAGCCGGTCCCAAGCGGTTCGACCAGCCGCAACGCCGCAGCGCCGCGGAGCAATCGCTCGGCACCGGCCAGCGGCAGGTCGAGCCGCTCCGCGACCGCGCCGGCGTCGCGCGGGCCCTGTGCCAGCAGGTCGAGCAACCCGGTCTCGATGCAGGCGGCGAGGATCTGCGAATAGGTGAACCCCGCGACCAAGTCGAACAGCGTGCGTGCACGGCGATGCGCGATTGGCCGGGTCAGCGGAAACCGCGCGGCGAAGCGCTGGAATCGAGGCGACGCGAGCAGCCGGTTGCGCCAGCCAATCCAGCGCCTCTTTATGTCGTCAGTGTGAACTGCCAGAATCATGTGTCTAGTTTTGTGGACACGTGATAGCCTGACGTCAATCGGAGGAATGCCGGTGACGGACGAGGTGGTAGTGATCGGTGCAGGCGTCGGGGGGCTGGTCAGCGCCGCGTTGCTCGCCGCGCAAGGCCATGCGGTCACCGTCGTCGAGGCTCACGGCGGTCCGGGCGGGAAGTTGCGCGCGCTCGAGATCGACGGCGCGGCGATCGATGCGGGTCCGACCGTCTTCACGATGCGCGACGTGTTCGAGGATGTCTTCGCCGCCTGCGGGGACAGGCTCGACCGACATGTGACGATGCAGCCAGCCACCACGCTGGCCCGCCACGCCTGGGACGACGCGCGACTCGACCTGTTCGCGGATCCAGCAGCGAGCGAAGCGGCGATCGGCGATTTCGCCGGCGCGGCCGAGGCGCGCGGTTACCGCGCCTTCCGCCAGGAGGCGAAGCGCGTGTTCGACGCGGTCGACCGGCCGTTCCTGCACGCGACCAGGCCCAACCCGCTCACGCTCGGCTGGCGGATGGGCGCACGGGGCTTTGCGGACTATTGCACGCTCAGGCCCTACACCTCGCTGTGGAACGCACTCGGCGGCTATTTCCGCGATCCGCGGCTGCGCCAGCTGTTCGGGCGCTATGCGACCTATTGCGGGTCGTCGCCGTTCGCCTGTCCCGCGACGCTGATGCTGATCGCGCATGTCGAGGCGAGCGGCGTGTGGCTGATCCAGGGCGGCCTGCACCGGCTGGCGTTGGCGCTCGAGGCGCTGGGGCGGCGCAGTGGCGTGCGGTTTCGCTACGGCACGCCGGTGCGCGAGATATGCGTCGAGCGTGGCCGCGCCGCCGGCGTCGTGCTCGCGACCGGTGAACGGATCGCCGCCGCGTCCGTCATCTGCAATGCCGATCCCGCGGCGGTCGCATCGGGCTGCTTCGGCACCGCCGCGCGCCGTGCCGTGTCGCCGGTCGCCCCGAACCGACGCTCGCTCAGTGCGATGGTGTGGACCGGCCACGCCCGGGCATCCGGCTTCCCACTCGCGCGGCACAATGTGATCTTCTCGCCCGACTATCGCGCGGAGTTCGCCGCGCTCGCTGCGGGCCGGCTCGCCGACGCCCCCAGCGTCTATGTCTGCGCGCAGGACCGCGACGACACCACGCCGGCGCCAAGCGGTGCCGAGCGCGTCCAGATCATCATCAACGCGCCGCCCCGTGGCGACGGCGCCGGCCTAACCGAAGGGGAGATCGCGGCATGTACGAACCGGATGCTGGACGGCGTTTCGCGGGCGGGGCTTTCGCTCGCGCTGGCGCCCTCGACGGTGCTGACGACGCCGAGCGCGTTCGAGCGCCTGTTTCCGTCGACGGGTGGAGCCCTTTATGGACCGGCCTCGCACGGGTGGGCGGCGTCCTTCCGCCGCCAGGGCAGCCGGACGCGGATCGCTGGGCTCTATTGCGCGGGCGGGAGCACCCACCCCGGCGCGGGCGTCCCGATGGCGGCGCTTTCCGCCCGGCTAGCCGTCGACTGCCTGCTCAGGGACCGCGCTTCGACGTCCGTGTCGATGCCGGCGGCTATGCCTGGTGGTATGTCGACGCGACCAGCGAAGACGGCGCTCACGGGCTGACGATCATCGCCTTTATCGGCAGCGTCTTCTCGCCCTATTACAGGATCCGCGGCCGGCGGAATCCGGAGAACCACTGCGCGATCAACGTGTCGCTGACCGGGCCGCGCGGCAGCGCCTGGGCGATGACCGAGCGCCCCGCGCGCCGACTCCACCGCGACGCGGATCACTTCGTCGTCGGGCCCAGCGGCCTGCGCTGGGACGGCGACACTTTGGTGATCGAGATCGCCGAAATCTCCGCGCCGCTGCCCTACAAGGTGCGCGGTACCGTACGCGTCCGCCCGGAGATGATCGGCACCACCGCATTCGCGCTCGACCCCGCCGGCCGGCATCGCTGGCACCCGGTCGCGCCCCACGCGCAGGTGGAGGTCGCAATGACGCATCCCGGCATGCGCTGGTCGGGGCCCGGCTATTTCGATTCGAACTTCGGCGACGAGCCGCTCGAAGACGGGTTCGACGACTGGCACTGGTCGCGCGCGCATCTGAAGAGCGACGTCGCAGTGCTATACGAAGGCGTGCGGCGCGACGGCACGCCGTTCGACCTGGCGCTGAAGTTCGATGCGCAGGGCCGCTGGCACGACGTGATGCAGCCCGCCCCCGCCGCGCTGCCGCGCACCGGGTGGCTGATCAAGCGCGCCACCCGTGCCGATGCCGGCCATGCGGCCCGCGTGATCAAGACCTGGATCGACGCGCCCTTCTACGCACGCTCGGCGCTGTCGACGCGGCTGTTCGGCGAGGATGTGCAGGCGGTGCACGAAAGCCTAGCGCTCGGCCGCTTCCGTTCACCGATCGTCCAGTCGATGCTCCCCTACCGCATGCCCCGCGCGATCTGGTGAGTCGGACTTATCGCGCGCGATCGCGCGGTTGACCGAGACGAGTTGCCACACGCAGAAGATCAGCACGGGGATGCCTGCGATCGCCATGTCGAGCAGTGCCAGCATCAGGGTTCTTCCACGAAAGCGCGGATTGCCGTGGCGACGAGATCGGGGCGTTCCTCGTGCGCCAGGTGTCCGAGCCCTTCCAGAACCTCGAGCCGCGCGCCGGCCTTTCCGGCGGCCTGGCGAGCGCTCGCGAGGGGGATAGCGGTGTCGCGGTCGCCGTGAACGAGCAGCAGCCGCGCCTTCAAGTGCGGCAGGTCGCGCGCGAGCGACTCCAGGTCCCAGTCCGCCATCATCGTGATTGCGCCGGCGCAGTGGCTCGACGTCGCGAACAGCGTCTCGTAGCAGCGCTCGCCGGTCGCATCGATGTGCGAGCCTGTGCTGCGGCGGAGGAAGCGGCCGGTCTCGCCCGGTAGGCGCGCCATCTGCGCGAACAGGCGCGGCGCGAACGGGTTGACGAACAGCGCGCGCGCCAGGCCGGGGAACAGCTTCGCCGCCAGGCCGGGGAACGGAAGCAGCGCGGAACTCAGGCCGACGATCGCGCTCGGCGCCGCCACGCCGTCCAGCGTCATGCGGATCGCGACCGCGGCGCCCGCCGAATGCCCGACGATCGCGTGCGGCACGAGTTTCATCGTCCGCAGCAGGTCGCCGACTGCCCCCGCCACCCCCCGCATCGACAAGCCGCCGGCCGGCCGACCGCTGGTGAAGCCATGCCCGGGCAGGTCTGGCGCGACGACGCGGAACCGATCGCCGAGCAGCGGCGCCAGCGTGCGCCAGCTGTGCGTCGCCGCGCCGGTGCCGTGGAGCAGCACGATCACCGGCGCATCCTCGGCGCCGAAGCTCTGGACGTGCCAGCGCATCCGGCCGGTATCGACGAACCGGCTGTGCGCGCGGTTGGGCCAGTCGCGCCCCTCGAGCGACCAGCGCGGCGTGCTCATGCGGCCTGCGCCGCGCGGACCGCGGCGTGCATGGTCGCGGCGTCGGCGCGCGGCAGCGGCAGATAGCGCGCGTGCATCGCCGCCGCGAGCGCCGCGCCCTCCGGCCCCGGGCGCGCCGAGATGTCGACGAAGGCCGAGGCGATCCCCGCCCCCCCGATCGCCTTGGCCGCGAGCCCGGCATCCGCGGCCGCGGCCTGCCGCACCGCGCGGCCGTCGGCGGCGATGTTGGCGCGGCCGTCGGTCAGCACGACGATGAACGGCGTCCGCCCGCGTCCCCGCGCCGCCTCCGCCAGGTCGTGCGCCGCGCGCAGGCCTGCTGCCAGCGGCGTGCCCCCGCCGCCGGGCAGCTCGGCGAGCGACCGCCGCGCGCGCGCCAGCGACCGGGTCGGCGGCAACAGCAATTCCGCCGCCGTGCCGCGGAACGCGATCAGCGCGACCTGCGCGCGCTTCACATAGGCCTCGGCGAGCAACAGCTCGACCGCCCCTTTCGCCTCCGCGAGCCGCGCCAGCGCCGCCGATCCCGATGCATCGACCGCGAAGATCGTCATCGCCTCGGCGCGCGTCTCGAACCGGCGGATGCGCAGGTCGTCGCGGCGGATCGCGATATGGCCGGCCCCGCCGCCACGCAGCGCCTGCCACGGCGCGGCGGCGCGCAGGGTGTCGATCAGGCTCAACCGCCGACCGCCTCCCGGGATGCCTGACCGTGCCCCCATCGGCCGCCCGCGCGCGCCCGAATTGCGTCGCTCGCCCGCCCCTTGCGCAGTAGTTGCGCGCGCGCGCTTTGCGCCCGCGGCGATGCGCGCGAGCACGTCCTTGGGCAGCGCGGCCAGCGCGGCGGCGAGGACGACATCGCCGATCGCGCCGGGATCATGCTGCTCGTCCTCACCGGCGTCGCCGTCCGGCGGTGGCGGCGGTGGTTGCGCCTCGCCACTGTCCTGCCCCGCCGGCATCCGGGTCGCGCGCGGCGCCAGCACGAGCCGCGCGGCAAGGACGATATCCGCGTCGACAATATCCGCTCGCCCGTCCAGCCGCGCCGCCGCCCGCGCCGCGCGCAACGCGAACAGCGGGGCGCGCGCCGTGTCGATACCGAGCGCATGCGCTATGGTCACAAGCGTCGCGACGGCCTCCGCGTCGCTCCGGACGTCTTCGGCTTGAAGCGGTTGAGCCCCCGACTCGTCCGCACCCTCCCTCCCCGGCGGAGGCCGGGGCCCAGTTAGGAAGGCAGCGGTAACGAAGGACCGCGCGTCGCCATCGACGGCCCCCAACTGGGCCCCGGCCCCCGCCGGGGTGATGCCGAGCGGTGCGCCGGTCGCCGCACCCTCCCCGTTCCCTTGCGAAGGGGGGGGCCAGAGCCAAGCAACGCTCCGCTCGGGACTCCTGGACCCCCGCCTTCGCGGGGGAACGAGGGGCGGGACGCCGCCCGGCGAACCCCTGACAGATCCACCCAGAACGCGAGCCGCTCGGCCAGTGCCGCGGGCGTGCGTTCGTCCGGGTCTACCCCGTCGTCGAGCGCTACCGTCGCGAACCGCGCGTCCGCCCGCAGCGCGACACCGTCGCGCTCGATCACGACTTCGCCGGTATCGATCACCGCCGCCAGCCGCCCCGCGGTCGCATCGGACAGCCGTTCCGCCATCGGTATCACCACCACGCCGCCATCCGCCTCCGCCAGCAGCCCGGTGCGCGGCACCGCCACCCCGCGGGCGAGCGTCGCGGTCAGGTCGATCCCGCCGAGCAGTCGCTCGTCGTCGATATGTGAGGGCACCCGCCGCACTGGCGCGTCCTCCGGCAGACCGGCGCGCAGTTCCGCGACGACCGCGTCGCGCAGGTCCGCACCACCGCGCAGGACCATACCCCCCAGCCCCGGATCGATCGCGCACAGGCGCGCCGCCAGCAGCGCATCGGCATGAGGATCGGGCGTAGATTCGCCCGCGCCGGTCACGCCGCCAGATCCTCCAGCGCGCGCTCGATCCTGGCGGTCGACCCGGTCTCGTCGAGCACGTTGCGCCGCAGCCGGTGCCGGAGTGCCATCGGCGCCACGCTGGCGATCTGCGCCTCGCTGACCACCGCGACGCCGTCGAACGCGGCCAGCGCACGCGCCGACCGCATCAGCGTCAGTTCGCCGCGCAGGCCATCCGCCCCCACCGCCATGCAGAGCCGCGACGCGAATGCGAGCACCGCGTCGGGGACGACGACGTTCGGCAGCGCCGCGCGCCCCGCCGCGATCCGCTTCACCGTGCGCCGCTCTGCCTTCGCCCAGCTCTCGGCAAACGCCTCGGGCGTGCGCTCGAACGCGTCGCACCGCTTCAGGATCTCGACGCGCTGCGGCAAGTCCTGCGGCGTCCGGACCTCGACCGACAGCCCGAACCGGTCGAGCAGTTGCGGCCGCAGCTCCCCCTCCTCCGGGTTGCCGCTGCCGACCAGCACGAACCGCGCCGGATGCCGCACGCTCAGCCCCTCGCGCTCGACGACATTCTCGCCCGAGGCCGCGACATCGAGCAGCAGGTCGACGATATGGTCCTCGAGCAGGTTGACCTCGTCGATGTACAGGAATCCGCCATTGGCGCGCGCGAGCAGCCCGGGTTCGAACGCCTTCACCCCGGCGCCCAGCGCGCGTTCGAGATCGAGTGCACCGACGACGCGGTCCTCGGTCGCGCCCAGCGGCAGGTCGACGAACGGCACCGCGACCTTGCCCTTTCGCGGCGTCCCGTCCTGATAACCTGCGGCACCGGCGTCGATCGGCGGCAGCAACGCGGCCAGAGCGCGCACCGCGGTCGATTTGCCCGTGCCGCGGTCGCCGAACACCATCACTCCGCCGATCCGCGCATCGACCGCGGCGATCAGCAACGCGCGCTTCATCTCGTCCTGACCGACGATCGCGGAAAAGGGGAAGGACATGCGCACCCACAATGTGTAACACGCGCTGGACACGCGACAAGATGGACAATGTGATGTGGATGCCGATTGCCGTGGCCGCAGGGGTGGCGGTGTTCCTGGGCGCGTTCGGCGGTCTTATGACCCCGATCGGGGACTGGTACCGGACGTTGCGCAAACCATCGCTGCAACCGCCCAACTGGCTGTTCGGCCCGGCCTGGACGCTGATCCTCGGCCTTGCCGCCTGGTCGGCGGTGACGGCCTGGACCGCCGCGGTCGACGACGTCGCGCGGACGCAGGTCGTCATCCTGTTCGCGGTCAACGCGGTCTTTCACGCGGCGTGGAGCCCGCTGTTCTTTCGCGCGCGCCGGCCCGACTGGGCGCTGGTCGAGGTGGTGTTCCTGTGGGGATCGCTGGTCGCGCTGGTCGTCGGCCTGTGGCCGATCTCGCAGAAGGCGAGCCTGCTGATCCTGCCCTATCTGGCGTGGGTCAGTTTCGCCGCATGGCTCAACTGGGCAATCGTCCGGCTCAATCGCCCGTTCGCCTGAACGATTAGCCACGCCCGCGCGCAAGGCGTATATGGTACAGACCACAGACTGAAACGACTCAGCAAGGAACCGAGCACGACCCCATAGGAGAGCAGATCATGGCAACGCTTCCGGAACACGCATCCCTATCCGCGACCCAAATCCGCGCGATCCCCGAAATACGGCGGATCGGCACCAGCGACCTGAGCTGGGCGCTGGCGGAGGGGTGGAAGGATTTCCTCGAGAAGCGCGGCGACTTGATCGTCATCGGCCTGCTCTATCCGATCATCTGCCTGGTCGCCGCCGTCGTCACGTTCAACGATCCGTTGCTGCCGTTGTTCTTTCCGCTCGTCGCCGGGCTCTCGATCCTCGGCCCCGCCGCCGCATCGGGGTTCTACGAGCTCGCACGCCGGCGCGAGGAGGGTCGCGATTCGAGCTGGTGGCATTTCCTCGATCCGCTCAACGGTCGCAGCCGCCTGCCGCTCGCCTTGCTGACCGCCGGGCTCGCGGTGCTGATGATCGGCTGGCTGGTCGCCGCCTATGCGGTCTATGACGTGACGTTCGGGGCAGACGCGCCGTTGCGCCTCGGCGACGTGTTCGGTCGGCTGTTCACCACGGAGCAGGGCTGGGCGTTGATCCTGCTCGGCAACCTGGCCGGGCTGCCGTTCGCGATCGCGACCCTAGTGTTCGCGCTCGCGTCGTTCCCGATGGTGGTCGACCAGCCGGTCGATGCCGGGCTCGCGATCCGCACCTCGCTCGCCGCCGCGCAGAAGAATCCGCGCGAGGTGTTCGGCTGGGGTCTGCGCGTCGCGGCGCTGCTGCTGCTCGGGCTGATCCCGCTTGCGATCGGGCTTGCGGTCGTTCTGCCCTGGCTCGGCTATGCGACCTGGCATCTCTACACGCGGCTGGTGGTGCGGGACTGACCCCGCACCCTGCCCGCCTGCCACTCACACCGCGACCCGTCAGACGATGTCGAGGATCGCGGTCTTGAGGGTGGCGGAATCGGGCCCGGCCTCGATGTGGAAGCGGCCGGGCTCGACGACCTCGCGCATGTCGATGTCCCACAGCGCGAAGGCGTCGGGGCCGAGCGTGAACCGCACCGTCCGCCGTTCGCCGGGCGCCAGCGTGACGCGCTCGAACCCCTTCAATTCCATCACCGGCCGCGCCACCGACGCGACCAGGTCGTGGACGTAGAGCTGGACGACCTCGTCGCCGGCGCGCGTGCCGACATTGGCGACGTCGACCTCGACCGTGACCGATCCCGCCCGACCGATGCTGGGCGCGGACAGGCGCGGCGTCCCGATCTCGAACTTCGTGTAGCTGAGTCCGTGCCCGAACGGGAACAACGGCGTGACCTCGGAGAACAGGTAACCGCGCTGCGTCGATGGCTTGCGGTTATAGTAGAACGGCACCTGCCCGACCTCGCGCACCACCGTGAGGGGCAGCTTCGCGCCGGGGTTGATCCGCCCGAACAGCGCCTCCGCCATGGCGGTGCCGCCTTCCTGCCCCGGATACCAGCATTCGAGGATCGCGTTGGCGTGCGCGACGACGTTCGGCCAGCTCGGCGGGCGGCCGTTGATCGCCGCGACGACGACCGGCTTGCCCAGCGCCTTCAAGGCGTCGAACAGCGCGTTCTGCTCGCCGAGCAGGTCGAGCGTGGTGCGGTCGCCGAGATGCGCCTTGGCAAAACCCTCGCGGCTGGTCTGCTCGGTGTCGCCGATCGCCAGGATAATGGTGTCGGCGCTGCGCGCGACCTCGACCGCCTCGGCGATCAGCGCGCGGTTGCGCGCCGGATCCGCGAGCAGCACCGCATCGGCCGAGCGGTCCTCGCTCTGGGTGATGAAGACGCCCTGCGCATGGACGATCTGCGCCGCGTTGCCGACCAGCGCGCGCACGCCGTCGAGCAGCGACACGGTCTGGCGCGGCGGTGCCGAATAGCCGCCCAGCCGCGCGATCGCGGCATTGGGCCCGATCACGGCGATCCGGCCCTTCGCGGTCAGCGGCAGCGTGCCGTCGTTGGTCAGCAGGCACAGGGACTTGCGCGCCGCGTCGAGCGCGAGTGCGCGCGCCTCGGCATTGCCGGTCAGCCGCTCGGCGGCGCGGGCATCGACCATCGGCTGTTCGAACAGGCCGGCGCGGAACTTGAGCGCGAGGATCCGTGCGCATGCAGTGTCGACCGCGGCGAGCGGCACCGTTCCGGCGCGAACCTGCGCGGGCAGCGTGCGATAGGCGATGCCGTCAGGCAGCACGCTGTCGACGCCCGCCTTCAGCGCCATCCGCGCAGCGTCGTTCAGGTCGCGCGCGACGTGATGGATCGTGTCGAGTTCCTCGACCGCGCCATAATCGCTGACGACCGCGCCCTTGAACCCCCATTCGCCGCGCAGCACCTCGCCGAGCAGCCAGTGGTTGGCGTGGCTCGGCACGCCGTCGATCTCGTTGTACGACGGCATCACCGCGCCGATCCCGGTCCGCGTGACGACGGCGCGGAACGGCGGGAAGAAGCTCTCGCGCAGTTCGCGCTCGCCGATCGGTGCCGGTCCGATATTGTTGCCCGCCTGGGGCTGGCCGTGGCCGGTCATGTGCTTCAGCGTCGCGAACACTTTCCCCGGCTGCAGCGTGCCGCTGTCGCCCTGCAGCCCCTCGACCGCCGCGACGCCCATCTCGCCGCACAGATAGGGGTCCTCGCCGAACGTCTCCTCGATCCGGCCCCAGCGCGGATCGCGCGCGATGTCGACGACTGGGGAGAGCGCGAGATGGCTGCCATGCGCGCGGACCTCGCGGCCGATCACGCTCTGTGCGCGCCGCATCAGGTCGCGGTCGAAGCTGCCCGCCATCCCGATCGCCTGCGGGAACATCGTCGCGTCGGGCGCCATGTAGCCGTGCAGCGATTCCTCGTGGAAGATCACCGGGATGCCGAGCCGGGTCTCGTCGCGCGCCCAGCGCTGTACCGCGTTGACGAACGCGATCGTCCCCGCCGAGCCGCGGAACCGCGCGCCGGTGCCGCCCGCGACCGCGTCGACCGAGGGTCCGCCGCGCATGTCCGACGGCCGCGTCACCTGCCCGAACCCGGCAGGATAGGCCGCGCTCGCCTTGATGGGGTCGAACGCGATCCCGCCGGTGACCATCACCTCGGCCTTGGTCGCCCAAAGCGCGATGGTCTGCGCGACCTTTTCCTCCAGCGTCATCCGCGCCATCAGGTCGCGGACCCGCAGGTCGACCGGCGCGCTCGGGTCGCGGTAGATCGCGCGGGGGGTCGCGGCGTGCACCACGCCCGGCGTCAGCGCCGCGACGGATGCCGTCCCCAGCCAGCGAAGCAGGTCGCGCCGCGTCGCTGCGCTACGATCATGTGACTTGCCCGGCATCCGTATCTCCAGCGTAAGCGCGGCATTGCTGTCGATGCCGTCGTCGTGATAGCGATACCATGTTGGACAAAGGGCCGCAGTGTCAATGCGAACCCGCCGCAGGAGACGATGATGAGACGGACACTCGGCCTGGGACTCGCGATGCTCGCGACAATCCTCGGAGGCGCCCCGGCGCATGCCGAAGACGGCTACGACCTGTGGATGCGCTACCCGGCAGCCGGCCCGGCCGTGACCGGGATCGAGACCCGTGGCAAGTCGCCGACGCTACGCATCGCGGCCGCCGAGCTGCGACGGGGGCTGACCGGCATGCACACGTCCGCGATCATGCTCGCCAAGGCTGCCGATCCCGGCGTCGCCGCACTCCGCCTGCCGGTCGCATCGCTCGGCGACGAGGGCTACCTGATCCGCAGCGTCACGCTGAGGGGTCGCGCGGTCACGCTGGTCACCGCGAACACCGATCGCGGCGTGCTGTACGGCAGCTTCGCGCTGCTGCGCCATCTGCAGACCGGCGGCCGCCCCGATCGCATCGACCTGACTTCCACCCCCCTCGTGAAACTGCGCGTGCTCAACCACTGGGACAATCTCGATGGCGTGGTCGAGCGCGGCTATGCCGGGCAGTCGCTGTGGGACTGGTGGACGCTCCCCGACTTCCGCGACCCGCGCTACGTCGATTATGCGCGCGCCAACGCGTCGATCGGGATCAACGGGACCGTCCTCAACAACGTCAACGCGAAGGCCGACAGCCTGACCGCGCCGTACATCGCCAAGGCGGCGGCGCTCGCGGACGTGTTCCGGCCCTACGGGATCAAGGTCTATCTGTCGGCGCGCTTCTCCGCCCCGATCGAGATCGGCGGCCTCAAGACCGCCGATCCGCTCGACCCCGCGGTCGCGGCATGGTGGAAGGCCAAGTCGGACGAGATCTACCGCGCGATCCCCGATTTCGGCGGCTTCCTGGTCAAGGCGAACAGCGAGGGCCAGCCGGGACCGCGAGACTATCACCGCAGCCATGCCGACGGCGCCAACATGCTCGCCGCCGCGGTCCGCCCGCATGGCGGTATCGTGATGTGGCGCGCCTTCGTCTATGCCGAGACCGACCCCGAGGACCGCGCGAAACAGGCTTATACCGAGTTCAAGCCGCTCGACGGTAAGTTCGCCGACAACGTCATCGTCCAGGTCAAGAACGGCGCGATCGACTTCCAGCCGCGCGAGCCGTTCCACCCGCTGTTCGGCGCGATGCCGAAGACCCCGCTGATGATCGAATTCCAGATCACCAAGGAATATCTCGGCTTCGCGACGCACCTCGCCTATCTCGGACCCCTGTTTGCCGAGACGCTCGAGGCCGACACGATGGCGAAGGGGCCGGGATCGACGGTCGCCAGGCAGGTGGCGGGAATCGCCGGCGTCGCGAATATCGGCCGCGACCGCGACTGGGCGGGCTCCACCTTCAACCAGGCGAACTGGTTCGCGTTCGGCCGCATGGCCTGGGATCCGACGCTAGGATCGGACGCGGTCGCGCGTGAGTGGGCGGCGATGACCTTCTCGCCCGCGCTGGTCGAGCCGGTCGTAAAGATGATGATGGGCTCGCGCGAGGCGGTGGTCGACTACATGACCCCGCTCGGCCTCGCGCACGTCATGGCCACCGGCCATCACTACGGCCCCGGCCCGTGGGTCGCCGACCTCAAGCGCCCCGAATGGAACCCGGTCTATTACCACAAGGCCGACAAGGCCGGGATCGGCTTCGATCGTACCGCGAGCGGCAGCAACGCCGTCGCGCAATATGCGCCGCCGGTCGCACGCATGCTGGCGGACCCGGCGACCACGCCCGAGCGCGACCTGCTGTGGTTCCACCACGTCCCCTGGACGCGACCGATGGCGTCGGGCCGAACCTTGTGGGCCGAGCTCGTCCATCACTACGACGCCGGGATCGGCTATGTTGCGGGGATGCGCCGCGACTGGGACGCGCTGCGCAGCCAAGTCGACGACGAACGCTGGCAGAAGACCGCGACCTACCTCGCGGTGCAGGAGCGCGAGGCGCGTTGGTGGCGCGATGCGAGCCTGGCCTATTGGATGTCGGTCAACGGGCTGACTCTGCCGGCGGGGGCCGCTGCGCCCGCCCATGATCTCGCCTGGTACGAGGCGCAACGCTTCCCGCACGCGCCGGGCAACCCGCAATGACGAAGGGCAGACCGATGACCAAATGGCTGTCCGGCGCTCTGGCGCTGACCGTACTGACGGTTGCGAGCGCCGATGCGCGCGACGCAGGACGTGCGCCGCACTGGATCGGCAGCTGGGGATCGTCGCAGATGGTCGTCGAGGGGGACAACGCGCTGCCCGCCGACCGCGCCGCTGCGATCACGCTGCGGCAGGTCGTGCGGCTGTCGGCGGGCGGCACGCGCATGCGCATCCGCCTGTCGAACGCGTTCGGTACGCGGCCGCTGGCGATCGGCGCCGGCCATGTCGCGCATGCCGCGGCGCTCGGCACACCGCGGATCGATCGCGGCGTGCGGCTGACCTTTGCGGGGCGCGCCGACGCGGTGATCCCGGCCGGGGCGGAGATCTATTCGGATCCGGTCGCGTTCGGCGCCGAAGCCGGCGCCGACCTCGCGGTCAGCCTGTACCTGCCCGACGCCGCCGCGCCGCAGACCGGCCATCCCGGATCACGCGCGACCAGCTTCACGCTGGCGGGCGAGCACGTCGCCGACCCCGACCTCGCCGGCGCCACGCCGACGACCCATTGGTACGCGCTCGCCGATATCGAGGTCGCCGGTAGCGCCAACGCCGGGACCGTCGTCGCGATCGGCGATTCGATCACCGACGGCTATGGCGTGAAGCCTGAGCGCAACACGCGCTGGCCCGACGTCCTCGCCGCCCGCCTGCGCGCCTCCACGGCGACGCGCGCGATCGGCGTCGTCAACGCCGGGATCGGCGGCAACCGCATGCTGCTCGACGGGCTCGGCCCCAACCTGCTCGCACGGTTCGACCGCGACGTGATCGCGCGCAGCGGCGTGCGCTGGGCGATCCTGCTCGAAGGCGTCAACGACCTGGGCGTCCTCACGCGCGAGGCGCCCGCCACGCCCGCACAGCACGCCGCGATCGTCGCGCAGATCAAGGCGGGCTACACGCAGGTCGTCGCGCGGGCGCACGCACACGGCATCAAGGTGATCGGCGGCACGGTGATGCCCTTCGGCGGCAACACCTATTACCATCCCGGCGCCGAGACCGAAGCCGACCGCCAGGCGATCAACGCGTTCATCCGCACCTCCGGCACGTTCGACGCGGTGGTCGATTTCGACCGCGTGATGCGCGACCCGGCGCACCCCGACCGATTGTCGCCCGCCTATGATTCGGGCGATCATCTCCATCCGTCCGAAGCGGGCTATCGCGTGATGGGCAGCGCGGTGCCGCTATCGCTGTTCGGCGGAGCGACGCGCCCCGTGATCGGTGCACTCGCGCCGGTGCCGGTCCTGCCCGCGGCGGATCCGCGGCCGGCGATCGCGCTGACCTTCGACGACATCCCGGCACACGGGCCGCTCGCGCCCGGTCAGTCGCGGACGGACGTGATCCGAAGCATCACCACCGCCCTCGCCGCCGCCAGGGCCCCCGCCTTCGGGTTCCTGAACGCCGGCTTCGGCCTCGACACGCCCGCAGACTCCGCGAAGGCGATCGCGGCCTGGCGTGCCGCGGGACTGCCGCTCGGCAACCACAGCTATTCGCACGGCAACCTCGCCACTGTAGGGGCCGCCGCGTTCGCCGCCGACGTCGCGCGCAACGAAGCCCCGCTCGCAACCGTGGCGAAGGGCACCGACTGGCACTGGTTCCGCTATCCCTTCCTGTCGGAGGGCGGCACGCCGCTGGTACGCGACGCGGCGCGCGCCTCGTTGAAGGCGGGCGGATACCGCGTCGCCGCGGTCACGATGAGCTTCGACGACTTCAAGTGGAACGCGCCCTACGCCGCCTGTGCCGCAAAGCGCGATACCGCAGCGATCACGCAGCTCGAGACGCGCTTCCTCGCGGACGCCCGCTCCGCAGCGCTCGCGTCGCAGGCGCGTGCCAAGGCGCAACTCGGCCGCGACGTGCCCTATGTGCTGCTCATGCATGTCGGGTCGTTCGACGCGCGCATGATGCCGCGCCTGCTCGACCTGTACCGGACGATGGGGTTCCGGTTCGTGACGCTGCAGGAGGCGGAGGCCGATCCCTATTATACTGCAGCGGTGGATCTTTCCCTGCCCGGCCCGACGCCGTCGTTGAGCGGCCCGCCGACGCTCCCGCCGGCGGCCGGCCCCCTCCCCACATCCTGCGCCTGAACGAGAAAGGGGCGCCGCGGAGGTTCCGCGGCGCCCCTTTCGTCGGCGACAGGTGATCGACGATCAGCCCGCCATGTCCTCCAGCTCGCGGCCCGCGGTCTCGTTGACCAGCGCCTTCACGAAGAAGAACGATAGCAGCGCGAAGAACGCATAGCCCGCATAGGTGACCGCCAGACCCGGCGACACCGCCAGCGCGGGGAAGCTGACCGAGATCGCCGCGTTGGCGATCCACTGCGCGAAGCCCGCGACCGCGAGGCCCGACCCGCGGATCTGGTTCGGGAACATCTCGCCCAGCATCACCCACATCACCGGGCCCCAGCTGGCGTTGAAGAAGATGACGTACAGATTGGCCGCGACCAGCGCGATCAGGCCGTTATGGCCCGGCAGCGACACCGCGTCGCCTGCACCCGTCACCGCGGTCGAGAAGGCATAGGCGACCACCGCCAGCGTCACCGCCATGCCCGCCGACCCGACGAGCAGCAGCGGCTTGCGGCCGATCTTGTCGACGGTCGCGATCGTGAACAGGCACGCCGCGATCGACAGCACGCCCGACAGGATGTTGATCTGCAGCGCGTTGTCCTCGGTGAAGCCGACCGCTTCCCACAGCACCGCGCCGTAATAGAACACGACGTTGATGCCGACGAGCTGCTGGAAGATCGCCAGGCCGATGCCCGCCCACAGGATCGGACGGATCTTGCCGGTGGTCTTGTCGACCAGGTCGCTGAGCTTCGGCTTGTGGTGATCGGCGTCGAGCGAATTGCGAATCTCGACGACCTTCCGGTCCGCCTCGGCCGACCCGAACAGCCGCGCGAGCACCGTGCGGGCGTCTTCGTCGCGGCCCTTGGCGACCAGGAAGCGCGGGCTTTCCGGGATCGTCAGCAGCGCAAGGAAATAGATCGCCGCCGGGATCGCCTGCAGCCAGAACATCCAGCGCCAGGCCGGATAGCCCAGCCAGAAATCGGCAGTCGAGCCGCCCGCGTAGCGTGCCAGCGCGAAGTTCGCGACGAACGCACCGGTCAGGCCGGAGATGATCATCACCTGCTGCACGCTCGACAGTCGCCCGCGGATCGACGCCGGGGTGACTTCCGAGATGTAGACCGGCGAGATCACGCTCGCCGCGCCGACGCCCAGGCCGCCGATGATGCGCGCGAAGATGAAGATCGCCGAGCCCGTCGCCGCGCCGGCCAGCAAGGCGCTGAACAGGAACAGCCCTGCCGCGATCATCATCACGTTGCGGCGGCCGATCGCGTCGGCCAGCCGTCCCGCGGTGAACGCGCCCACTGCCGATCCGACCAGGATCGCGCCGACATTGACGCCGATACCGAGCCGGCCGAGGCCGAACGCGGCCTCCAGCCCCTTCTGCGTGCCGTTGATCACGCCCGAATCATAGCCGAACATGAATCCGCCGATCGTCGCCACCACGACGATCGCCGCGATGAAGCCGTGGTTTACCGCCCCGCCCTCCATAGCCCGTGTGTCCGTCATTGTCCCTCTCCCCTGCCGGTGTTCCGGCGTATTGCCACGGTAGAATTAGTGATTGTGCCGCGGCGTCTTAGCCGCGATTCCACGATACTTCACCGCGAAATCGAGCACCGCGCCGTCGGCAAGCTGCCCGGTCTTCTCCCGGTACAGCTCTTCCCACGGCGTATTGCTCGCCGGGACCGGCGGCGGCGGGCCGTCGCGCCGCCGCGCGATCTCGTCCGCATCGACCAGCGCGTCGCAGCGGCCCGCGGTCAGGTCGATGCGGATGACGTCGCCGGTGCGCAGCCAAGACAGGCCGCCGCCGACCGCGCTCTCGGGACTGGCGTTGAGGATCGACGGGCTGTCCGACGTCCCCGACTGCCGCCCGTCGCCGAGCGTCGGCAGGGTCATGATGCCGCGCTGGATCAGGTGATCGGGCGGCTGCATGTTGACGACCTCGGCCGAACCCGGCCAGCCGATCGGGCCCGCGCCGCGGATGACCAGGATGCAGCCCTCGTCGATATCGAGCGCGGGGTCGTTGATGCGGTGGTGGTAATCGTCCGATCCCTCGAACACGATCGCGCGTGCCTCGAACACGTTCTCGGCGCCGGGATGCTGGAGATAGCGGTCGCGGAAGGCGGGCGAGATCACGCTGGTCTTCATGATCGCGACATCGAACAGGTTGCCCGACAGCACCAGGAACCCGGCCTGCTCCTTCAGCGGCGTGTCGAACGCGCGGATCACCTCGCGGTCGGTGGCAACGCGACCGGTGATGTTCTCGGCAAGCGTCCGTCCGGTCACCGTCAGGCAGTCGCCATCGAGCTTGCCCGCGCCGAGCAGCTCGCTCAGCACCGCGGGCACGCCGCCGGCACGGTGGAAGCGTTCGCCGAGGAAGCGGCCGGCGGGCTGCACGTCGACCAGCAGCGGCAGGTCATAGCCCACATCGGACCAGTCCGCCGCGGTGATCTCGATCCCCGCATGCTTCGCCATCGCGTGGATATGCGGCTGTGCGTTCGACGACCCGCCGATCGCGGTGACGACGCGGATCGCGTTGAGGAAGCTTTCGCGGCTGAGGATCCTCGACGGGCGCAGGTCCTCATACGCCATGTCGACGATACGGCGGCCGGTCTCGTACGCGAACTGGCCGCGCTCGCGGTACGGGGCGGGAATCGCGGCACAGCCCGGCAGCGACAGACCGAGCGTCTCGGCCACCGCGTTCATCGTCGACGCGGTACCCATCGTGTTGCAATGCCCCGCCGACGGCGCGCTGTCGGTCGCGCGTTGCAGGAATTCCTCCTCGTCGATCTCGCCTGCCGCCAGCTTGCGCCGCGAGCGCCAGATCACCGTACCCGACCCGACCAGCTCGCCGTCGTGCCAGCCGTCGAGCATCGGCCCGCCCGACAGCACGATCGCGGGGATGTCGACCGTCGAGGCCGCCATGATCCCCGACGGCGTCGTCTTGTCGCACCCCGTGGTCAAAACGACGGCGTCGATCGGATAGCCGTACAGCGTCTCGACCAGTCCCAGATAGGCCAGGTTGCGGTCGAGCGCGGCGGTCGGGCGGCGGCAATTCTCGAAGATCGGGTGGACCGGAAACTCCATCGCGATCCCGCCCGCATCGCGGATACCGTCACGGACGCGCCGCGCGAGGTCGAGATGGATGCGGTTGCACGGGGACAGGTCGCTGCCGGTCTGCGCGATGCCGATGATCGGTCGCCCCGAACGCAGCTCGGCGGGCGTCAGTCCATAGTTCATGAAGCGTTCGAGATAGAGCGCGGTCATGTCCGACCGCGCCGGGTCGGCGAACCAGTCGCGGGAGCGGAAGGGACGGACCGGTTGACGCTGCACGCGAAACTCTCCTGGCGGGCTCATGGCGACGAACGGCCCGCGCTTTATGTGTTATCGCTACCATCATAATTGGCCGCGTCAAGCGCGTCAGGCGGCGGGGCGACGCCTCGGGGCCGCGTCGGACTGGCGGCGGATCAGCGTGAAATCGAGCAGGCGATGCCGTTCGGCGAGTTCGCTGCCCTTGGACCGGCGGATCGCCAGCACCAGCATCTCGACGGCCGCGCGTGACATGTCGGCGATCGGCTGGTGGATCGTCGTCAGTTCGGGCCAGATCGCGGTCGACAGCGTGGTGTCGTCGAACCCGCACACGGTCAGGTCGCCGGGCACGTCGAGCCCGTGCCGGTGCGCCACCGCGACGGTCGCGGCCGCCATGTCATCGTTCGACGAGAAGATCGCCGATGGCGGATCGGACAACGCCAGCAACTGCTCGGCAGCATCAAGGCCCGACCGATAGGTGTACAGACCGTGCGCGATCAGGGCGTCGTCGACCGCCATCCCCGCCTCCTGCAACGCCGCGGCATAGCCTTCCAGGCGTCGCGCGCTGGCAGACAGATTGGGGTTGCCGGTGATGAACCCGATCCGGCGATGCCCCAGCGCCATGATGTGCCGCGTCATCGTCAGCGCTGCCTCGCGGTCGTCGATGCGGATGGCCAGAATGTCCTCGGACGGCAGCGCGCTTGCCACGGAGACGGTGGGAATGTCGGCCGCCTCCAGCAGGTCGAGCACCGCCTTGGCCTCGCAGAGCGGCGGCGGCAGGACGATGCCGTCGATCCCGCCGGCAATCAGATGCTTCGTGACCTCGATCTCGTGCTCGCCGAGTTCGCATTTCTCGACGACGATCTGCACGTCGCTGCGCGCCGCCTGGTCGAGGCTGCCGAGCAGGAACTCGCTGAGGAAGCCGGCGCTGGGATTGCTGTAGAGCAGGCCGATCCGGATCTGGCCGGCCCCCGCCAGGCTGCGCGCGGCGGAGTTCGGCGCGTAGCTGAGCGTCGAGATCGCGGTGTTGACCAGTTCGCGGGTCGCGGGGCGGACGTTGCTCTCGCCGTTGATCACGCGCGAGACGGTCATTGGCGAGACGCCGGCGAGCCGTGCGACGTCGCTGATGGTCGGCGCGCTGCCGGCGCGGCGCGATGTCTTCATGGCAGAAGTCGTAGATGCATTCATATCGGCAGACGTTAGCGCAACCGATCCCGTCGGCAAGTCCCGGAGAATGCGTAGCCCGGGTCATCGTACCGATCCGGGCCGATTCCGCCGCGTCGCGCCACTCGCAATAAAGGGGTTCCGTCGAGCCGCGATAGCGCTATCGTTCGCACCGACCGGTCGAAGCCGGCGATACAGGGAGGGGATACGCATGGGTATCGAGGACACGAACCGCCGCGAGATGCTGATCGGCATGGGCGCCGGGCTGGTAGCGCTCAAAACCGGCACCGCCTCGGCGCAGGCGGATCCCGCGCGAAAACTGGGCTATGCGATCGTTGGCCTCGGCAGCTACGCGACCCGCCAGATCATGCCGCAATTCGCGAACTGCAAGCATTCGCGCCTCGTCGCGCTCGTCAGCGGCACGCCCGAGAAGCTTGCACGCTACGGCGCGGAATACGGCATCCCGGCGCGCAACCGCTACAGCTACGCCAGTTTCGACACGATCCGCGACAATCCCGAGATCGACATCGTCTATGTCGTGCTGCCCAACAGCCTCCACGCCGAATATGTCGTTCGCGCCGCACAGGCCGGCAAGCACGTGATGTGCGAGAAGCCGATGGCGACCAGCGTCGCCGAGGCGCGGACGATGATCGGCGCGTGCCGCAAGGCGAAGCGGCTGCTGATGATCGGCTATCGTTCGCGGTTCGAGCCGTACAACCGGCTCGCGATCGAACTGGCGCGCAGCGGCCATGTCGGGCCGACGCGGATCATCACCGCCGAACACGGCTTCGACGCGAAGCCCGGCCAGTGGCGACTCGACCGGCCGCTTTCGGGTGGCGGATCGCTGATGGATATCGGCATCTACAGCCTCAACGCCGCGCGCTACCTGGCGGGCGAGGAACCGGTACAGGTCAGCGCGATCGAGTCGACCGACCGCACCGATCCGCGGTTTCGCACGGTCGAGGACCGCATCGACTTCATGCTGCGCTTCCCGTCGGGGGTCATCGCGAACTGCGTGTCGAGCTACAGCTCGAACCACAATGGCTACCGCGTGATCGGCACCAAGGGCTACATCGACATGGAGCCGGCGACCCCCTATGAAGGCCAGCGGATGATGATCCGCAAGGACGGCCAGACGACCCCACGCGTGCTGGCATCGACGGGGCCGAACCAGTTTGTCGGGCAGCTCGACCACCTGTCCGAATGCGTGAAGACTGGCCGCACGCCGATCGTACCCGGCGAGGAGGGGCTGGCCGACATGCGGGTGATCGAGGCGATCTACCGCGCCGCGCGCGAAGGTCGCACCGTGACGCTGGACGCTGCATGACCGCCCCCCTCTCGCGCCGACAGATCCTCACCGCCGCCGCCGCGCTGCCCCTCGCCGCCGCCGCACACGGCGCGCTGCCCGCGCGGCGTCGGGTCGGAAGCATCCAGCGGCTCGATCCCGCGCTCGACGCGATCATCGATCCCTCCGCGCCGGTCGAGGTGCTCGGCGAAGGCTATCGTTGGGCCGAGGGTCCGGTCTGGGTGCGTCGCAAGGCCTGGCTGTTGTTCAGCGACGTGCCCGGCAACACGATCTGGCGGTGGCGCGCGAAGGAGGGGTTGGACGTCTTCATGCGCCCTTCCGGACTGGAAGGTCCGATCCCCGCCGCGTTCAACGAAGCCGGCGCGAACGCACTCGCGATCGATCCGGCGGGGCGGCTGGTCATGGCCGACAGCGGCAACCGGGCGATCGCGCGCGTCGACCTCGATACGCGGCGGAAAGCGATCCTAGTCGATCGCTACCAGGGCAAGCGGTTCAACAGCCCCAACACCGTAACCGTCGCGCGCAACGGCACGATCTATTTCACGGACCCGCCTTACGGCCTGAAGGACCAGGACCATTCGCCCTTACGCGAACTCGATTTCCAGGGGCTCTACCGGCTCGATCCCGACGGCACGCTGGCGCTGCTGGACGGCACGCATCGCCGCCCTAATGGAGTCGCGTTGTCGCCGGACGAACGCACCTTGTACCTCGCGCTGTCGGACGAGACGCGCCCCGAACTGCTCGCTTATCCGCTCGACGCGCGCGGTGCGGTCGGCAAGCCCCGCCTGTTCAGCGATATGCGCGCACAGCAGGCAGCCGGCGGATCCGGCCTGCCGGACGGCATGGCGATCGATCGTGCCGGCCGCCTATTCGTGGCAGGCCCCGGGGGCGTTCACGTGCTGACCCCCGAAGGTCGCCTGCTCGGGATCATCGCGACCGGGCAGACGATCGCCAATTGTTGCTTTGGTGGTCCGCACGGCGCAACATTGTTCATGACCTCACACCACATGCTCGCCTGCGTGCAGACGCGCACGCGCGGTGTGCTTTCGCTGAATACGGACGATCGATCCCGCCAGACCAGGAGGAAACGCGCATGGGCGTCACGGGAATAGGGGGCTTCTTCTTTCGCGCAACCGATCCGGACGCGCTGCGCGCCTGGTATGTCGCGCATCTCGGCGTCGGGTCCGACCCCTATGGATCCTGGGACACGCAGGCCGGTCCCAGCGTGTTCGCGCCGTTCGCGGCCGACACCGACTATTTCCCCGCCGACCGGCGCTGGATGCTCAACCTGCGGGTCGATGACCTGGACGGCCTGTGCGCCGCGCTTCGTTCGGCCGGTATCGACGTCGCCACCGACCCCGAGTGGAACATGCCCGGCGTCGGCCGTTTTGCGCGCATCCACGATCCCGAGGGTAACCCGATCGAACTGTGGGAGCCCGATCAGGCCACCGATCAGGCTGGCGCGCAATAACGGTCGAGAAACGCCTGGTGCTGCGGTAGCTGCGAGACGGCTGCGGCGATGTTGCGTTTGATGTCGCGCAGCGCGGTGGCGAGTTGATCGCGCGGCATGATCCACGCCATCGGATGGTGCGCGCGGGGCTGTACCCCCTGCCCCAACAGGACCTGCAGCCAGGAGTCGGTCCGGAACAGGTCGTCCGCACCCTGATAGGTCTGCGCGGCGTCCTCGAACAACGCGATCCGCGCACGAAGCGTGTCGGGAATCGCCATCGCGCGGCGCTCGCGCCAGAACGGCTCGTCGCGGTGGTTGAGGTGGTAATGCAGCACGATGAAGTCGCGCACCGCCTCCAGTTCGCGGCGCGACTGGTCGTTGTAGCGATTCACCACCGCCGGGCTGATCCCCTCGGACGGGAATTGCTGCATCAGCCGCGTCAGCCCGGTCATGATCAGGTGCAACGTGGTGGATTCGAGCGGCTCGACGAACCCGCTGGCCAGGCTGAGCGCGATGCAGTTCTTGTCCCAGACGCGCAGCCGCCGCCCGGTGCGATAGCGGATTTTCCGGGGTTCGATCAGCACCTCGCCCTCGACCGCGTCCAGCAACCGCGCGCGTGCCGCGTCGTCCGACAGATGCGCGCTCGCATAGATCAGGCCGTTGCCGACGCGGTGCTGCAGCGGAATCTGCCACCGCCACCCCGCCCCATGCGCGATCGCGCGCGTATAGGGACGCGCCGGCTCGACCGCCGCGGTCTGCACCGCGAACGCGCTGTCGGTCGGCAGCCAATGGCCCCAATCCTCATAGCTGACGTCGAGCGTCTTGCCGATCAGCAGCGCGGCGAAGCCGGTGCAGTCGATGAACAGGTCGCCCTCGATCCGTTCGCCCGACTCCAGCACCAGCGCGCGAATATGTCCGTTGTCGGGATCCTGATCGACCTGGGCGATCCTGCCCTCGACCCGCTTGAGCCCGTCGGCTTCGGCGCGCGCTCTGAGGAACCGGGCGTAAAGGCCGGCATCGAGATGATAGGCATAATTGAGCTGCGACCGTTCGTCGATCGCGAACCGGCCTGCTTCCGCGGCCTGCAGTTCGTAGCAATAGTCGCCGATGTCGCCGGCATCGCCGCGCGCTTTCGCCGCCAGCCAGAAATGCTGGAAATCGCCCATCCAGGTCGACTTGCCGACGGTCCCGAACGAATGGACGTAGCGATCGCCGGGCCGCGTCCAGCCCTCGAACGCGATGCCCAGCTTGAAGCTCGCCTTGGTCGCGCGCATGAACTCGCGCTCGTCGATGCCCAGCAGCCCCTGGAACGCGCGCATCGTCGGGATCGTCGCCTCGCCGACGCCGATCGTGCCGATCTCCTCGGACTCCACCAGGGTGATGTCGAGGATCATGCCCAGTTGCCGCGACAATACCGCGGCGGCGAGCCAGCCCGCCGTCCCGCCGCCGGCGATCACCACGCGTTTCACCAAAGTCTCGGCCATGTGTCCCCCAGGGATCAGCGATTGAATCGACGCAGCAGATTGGCGCGCAGCATGCGCGCGCGCTGCGGGTCCATCGGCGCGAGGTCGCCGCGCGCGGCTTCGGGCAGATGCGCCGCGGCCTGGTCGGGCGCGCCGAACACGTAATAGTCGAACAGCGCGCGCCAAGCCTGCTTCTCGTGATCCGGCCGGTCGCGCAGGCTGAGCAGCGCGTGGAGCATCGTGTTCTGCGGCGTGTCCATGAAGGACGGCGACGTGTTCCACCAATAGTTGATCATCGCGTTGAACGGATCGAGCGCCTCGACCTGATGCCACCACAAAGCGGGGTAGATGAGTGCGTCGCCCGGCTCCATCTCCGCGACCTCGGCCGACGCCAGTGCATCGGCGAAGCGCGGATGGCGGTCGAAATCGGGCGCGTCGAAGTTCACCATCGACACGACCTGTCCGGCGGGCGTGGGATCGAGCGGCCCGGGGTAGAGATTGGCGACCTGGTCGGGCGGAAACAGCGTGAAGCGCCGCCGCCCGACCAGCGTGACCGCGATGTTGTTCGACATGTCGTAATGCGCCGACGCGGTGGTCCGGTTGCCGATCCAGATGCTGACGAGCGGCGGATGGTCGACCAGGTCGGGATCGCCGAACGGCAGCACTGCCTGCGCGCGGAGCCCCGGCAGATACTGGTCGATGTCGGTCGAGCCGATATAGATGGCGGGCGCGGCGGGATCGTCCCGCGTGGCGAGGATCTGGTCGAGATAGGCCGACAGCGACCCGCGCTCGCGCGTGAAGTTGAGCGCGGTGCAATCCTCGGTGTAGCCGAACCGGCCTCCGATCGCAGGGTCGCCGCGATAGGCGGTGACGGGCCGGCCGCCGTCGAACTGCTTGAGCCAGGCGACCGCCGCGTCCGCGCCGTCACGGCCGGCCGCGACCAGCGGCACGTCGCGCGCGATGCCGCGGAGGATCGCCGGGCGTCCTTCCGCGATCAGCGCCGCGATCGGCAAGGTGCGCGCGTCCGCCCCCTCGATCACGCGCGTCCGCCGGGCGATGGCCACCATCGCGGTCAGCCGGCGTCCGCGAGCATCTGCTTGCGGGCAATCAGTTCCTGGATGTTGCCGAGCGAGGCGGCAGCGAGGATCGCGAGCGGCAGCACGCCGGAGCGATGCAACCGTTCGAGCGTGTCGCCGGTCAGGGCGGCCAGCCGCTCGGTATCGACGACCAGCACGTCGGGGATGGTGTACCGGCTCTCCTCGCTGACATCGACGGTGAGCGTCACCGTGGTGAGCAATCCGGCGTCGTCGAGCGCGGCATAGACCGCGGGCGCCGTCTGCATCCCTTCGTACAACAGGCGCAGGACGCCGGTGACATGGTCGAGATACGGCGTGTTGCCGCCATGTTCGAGGAACAGCGGCAGCCCGGACTCGTCGTCGACGCGCGGGTCGTCGAAATCGACGTGCAGCATAGGCTCGCCATCGTCGTCGGCGGCGGAGCGCACCATACCGATCGAGAAGGGCCCGCGCTGGTGACTGGCGGGCACATAGCGGCTCGTCCAGTACGCGCCGGACAGGAACAGGTTCTCGTCGCGGTCCAGCCCCAGCAACGCATAGGCCTGCAGCCCCTCGTCGCGGCGGCGGAAGACGATCGGGAACTCGCGTTGCACGGCCTCGAACTCGGCCGGGAATACCAGTGCCTGGTTGGCGGCGTCGCCGAACGCGGCGCCTGCCCGCGCGCTGACCCGCAGGCCGGCGTGGTCGATGTTGTTGATCTGTACGGGGGTCATCCGCTCGGGTCCTGTTGGTGCGTCAGGTTTATCAGCGCGGTAGCGACCGGCCAAGAAAAAGGCCGCCGCACGATGCGCGGCGGCCAGGTTCGGGGACTGCCGGGCGTGGACCGAAGTCCACGCCCGCCTGCATCAGAAGCGGTAGCGCGCGCCGAGATAGAAGCGCGGCTTGAGCTCCTGAACATAGACCAGGTTCGTCTCGGTGCGGGCGTACTGACGGAACGGTTCGCTCGTCAGGTTGACCGCTTCGAGCGATACCGAGAAGTTCTGCGTGATGTCGTAGCTGATGCTGCCATCGAGCGTCCCGAAGGCGGCGGTGAACAACGGGTTGCGGTTGCCGCCCTGGTTCGTGGCGGCGAGATACTTGTCGCGCCAGTTGTACGAGACGCGGGCCGAAATGCCGCCCTTGTCGTAGATCGCGGTCAGGTTGGCACTGTCGCCAAGCCCGGTCAGCGCGAAGATGTTGACGTTCGGATCGGCATAGGGATCCACGTTCACATCGCCGTTGACCTTCGTGTACGACACCGCGAAGCCGAAGCCGGACTGACCGAAGAAGTTGGTCCAGGCGACTTCGAAGCCGTGGATCTTGCCTTCCTTGTTGTTGACCGGACCACTGATCGCGAAGTTGACGAGCGGATCGTTGGCATCGCCCGTGAGATCGACCGCGAGCGCGAGCGGATTGTAGACCGCATCGTTGACCTCGCCCGTCCGGGGATCGAGCGCCGCGCGGAACGCCGCGGTCGTCGCCGCCTGGTTTCCGCCGTTCTGCTGCAGCAGCGCGGTATAGGCGAACAGGTTGCGGTCGGTCTGGGTGATCCCGTTGTTCCGCAGATAGGCCTGCGCGATACCCGACCGCGACCCCGCTGCGCCCGACCCCGGATCGCGGAGCCCGAACAGGTTGCCGTTGGTGACCTGGTTACCGACGAAGTTGCGCACGTTCTTGTAGAAGAAGCCCGCCGAGACGAAGCTCGTCGGCTTGTAGTACCATTCCACCGACACGTCGAAATTGTCCGATACCAGCGGCAACAGCCCCGGATCCTGCCGAGTCGCGGGCGCAGGCGCCGCACCGAGCGCGGTCGGACGGTTCGGCGCGTTGGCCGTGACCGACGCGAACAGATTGCCATAGTCCGCACGAGCCAGGGTCCGGCTGAACGACGTACGCGCGACCACGTTGTCGAGCACTTCGATGTTGAAGTCGAGCGACGGCAACAGATTGTCGTATTTCGACCGCACCACGACCGCGCCGCCGGCGGGGCCGCCGAGAACGGTGAAGTCGTTGTCCGACTGCCAGGCCAGCGCGGTCGGGATCGACTGGAGACTGAGCGACTTGACCCAGGTCTTCTCGTAGCGAACCCCGATCAGCGCGTTGGCGCGGCGTCCGCCGAGTTCGCCGCCCCAGGCCAGCTGACCGTAAACCGCTGCGGTCTTCTCACCGACCGTGTCGTCCGACGATCCCTGCAGGACGTCCGCACGCCCCGGCACGTTCGCGTAATATGGCGAGAACACGTCGAGCAGGTCGACGGCGTCCCCGCGGAACGCGACGAGCGCAGATCCGGCCGAGTTCGGGTTGTACTTGTCGAACTTACAGGTCAGGCAATAGGTCTTCACGAGATCGGCCGCGAGTTGCTGGACCAGTCCGGTGTCGGTGATGCTCCAGTCGCCCAGAAGCTGCTGCGTGTTGGAACTCGCCGAGCGCGTCTTGGCATCGACATAGTTGGTGCCGACGACGAAACGGCTGTTGTCGCCCAGATCCCAGCCCAGTTCGCCATTGAACTGGTTGACCTTCGATTCCTGCCTGGAGGTGATGCGCCGGGCGATCTGCGTACCCAGGTCGCCGATGTCGAGGATGTTGTTGCAATTGCCGCCGCGACCGCCGTTGGTCGCGTTGCAGTCGTTCAGCGTCTCCGACTGCTGCGGGAAGCCGTTCGAGAAATCGACCGCATGCGTCGCGCGCACCGGCGCACCGATCGCCATCGTGGTCGCCGACGTCCCGTTCGCATTGTCCGGGTTGGTGGTGGACTTCGAATGGTTTGCGTCGAGTTTCAGCGACAGAACATCCGTAAAGTTCCACTTCACGTTGCCGCCGAACGAGTAGAGCTCGGTCTTGGTCGCGAACCGCTGCTGCTCGTAGCCCTTGTCCGCCTGCTTCGCTTCGGCGAGGACGATCGCGGTCTGCATCTGCTTGTTGTCGTCGAACGTGACGTCGCTGAACGGACGCTGGAACCAGTTTGTCTGCTCGCTGCGCTCGTCGCTCAGCTTGTTGCGCGCATACAGGCCGTCGATCGTGATCTCGAGCCGGTCGGTCGGCTTGAACTGGATGTTGGCCTGGCCGTTGATGCGCTCGCGACGGTTCTCCGAGAACTGGTAGCGGCTGTCGTTCGGGATCTGCACATAGGGCGTCGTGGGACGGTTCGTGATCCTCGTCGCCGGCGTGATGTACGCGCCGGCGGTGTTCAGGAAGTCGGCGACCGGAACGATGTTCCAATAGTTCGGATTGGACTGGGCCGATGCCGATTCGCGCAGCTGATAGCTGCCGAAGACGTTGACGCCGAAGGTCTCGTCCGGGTTCTTCCAGTTGATCAGGCCGGACAGTTCGGGCGTGATCTTCTTGAGGTCGGCCTCCGCCTTCTCGACCGAGCTGTCGTACAGTGCCTTGGCGCCGATCGAGCCCGACAGGCCGTCCTCGCGTGCGTCGAGCGGCTTGCGGGTGACGACGTTGATCGCCGCACCGATGCCGCCCGACGGGATGTTGGCGCGGCCGGTCTTGTAGACTTCGAGCGTGGCGACGCCTTCGGACGCCAGGTTCTGGAAGTCGAACGAGCGGCCCGTGCCGGTCGCGAAGGCGTTGCCGGTGCTGGTGTCGATGCTGGTCGAGGCCAGCTGGCGGCCGTTGAGCGTGACGAGGTTGAAGCCGCCGCTGAAACCGCGGACTGCGACCTGCGACCCTTCGCCGTTGGCGCGGCTGATCGACACGCCGGTGATCCGCTGCAGCGATTCAGCGAGGTTAGTGTCGGGGAACTTGCCGATATCCTCGGCGGAGATCGCGTCGACGACGCCGGCCGAGTTGCGCTTGATGTCGATCGCGCGATCAAGGCTGGCGCGGATGCCGGTAACGACGATCTCGTCCCCGTCGCCCGGCGTCGCGGCCTGCGGATCCTGACTGCCGGGCTGCGCGGCGGTCGCCTGCACGGCGGCGACGTTCGTCGTCCCCGATGCCGGCGTCGCGGTCGGCTGAACTTGTGTTGCGTCGGCACCCTGCCCGGCCTGCGCCGCTGCCATCGCTGGCGCGGACAGACACGTGACGATGGCGATGGCCGAGACCGAACGCGCGAGCGTCCCCGTGAACCCCTTCATAACACCCCTCCTCGCAAACAGGCTCTCCGGCCCGTCTGTACGATTACGCACACCCTGATGAACTGTGCGATGGTAGGGCTAACATAAACTGTAGGCTTGTCAAACGGCCATGATCGAGTCGGTCGGATATTCTACATAGATAGATCTAGATTAGTATAATGCGTCAGGCAGCAGAGTAGCCGTTTCGGCAGTTACTGTATCCGTTATGCGGATGCCAGTACCTCAGCGCACCCCGCACTTGTCCATCGGCACATCGGCGCGCGTCACGCGAACATCGGCAATCGAAACCGTCAGCCTGCCGCTCGTCGTCATGGCGAAAGGCTGCGTCACGCGCGCGGGGTCGAGGCCTGCGGTCACGAAACATTTGAGGGGAATCGCCAAAGTCTGCCACTGCCCGACCGGTGCTGCGCGAAGCACGCCGCCGACCGCCACCGCTGCCGGTGTGTCCGTTGCACCCTTCCCGCCAGCCATCGTTACCGCAACCGCCGCCGTTGGCGCAGCATCCACGCGGTACTGGACGACGAGGCTCAGTTCGCCATTCGCCTCGCGCGACAGGTCCAGCGGGGCGTTGGGGTCGATGTGCAGATCGGCCTCGCGTGCGCCGGACCAAGTGAACCGACGTGCATCCTCCTGCGCGTTGCGGTCGACACCGGCGACGGTCAGCGCACCCGCCGGGCTGCGACCGGTGTTGCCGACGATCCGGGTCGATCCGCTCCCCTCGGCGAGCGACAGGCTCCAGGCGTCGGGCACGCGGCCCTTGGCAAAGAACACGCCGCCAGAATCGACCGCCATCCCCGCCGGACGCGTCTCGTCGAACCGCGGCAGCACGACATGGTCGGCATAGGTCAGGCCATAGCCGAACGGGAACAGCGGGTCGTAGCCGGCATCGCGGCGGTTGAGGACATATTGGTCGGGGCGCCTGGGCCAGGAGAAGGACAGCTTGCCGCGGAAGTCGTGGGCCGGCTTGCCCGCCTTGTCGGCGAACAGCAGGTCTGCGACGCCGGCGCCCTCGCTGCCCGGCAGGAACGCGGCGACGAACGCGTCGGCGGCGTTGAGTTCGGCATTCACCCACATCGGCCGGCCCGACAGGAACACCGCGACCACGGGGATTCCCACCGCCTTCAGTTTGCGGAGCAGCGCGAGATCGCTCTTGTCGCCGGGCGAGTATTCGAGCGTCGGGCGGTCGCCCATGAACTCGGCATAGGGCGTCTCGCCGAACACCATGATCGCGGCATCGGGCTTGGTCGCATAGGCGCCGTCGGCGGCGTAGGTCGCCGTGCCGCCGGCCGCGCGGACCGCCTGGTCGATACCCTTCCAGATCGAGGTCGCGTTGGGGAAGCCCGAGTTCGGTACGTCGGTGCCCTGCCAGGTGATCGACCAACCGCCGGCCTGCTGCGCGATCGTGTCCGCCGCCTTGCCGACGACGAGGATGTTGGCGGCGGGTTTCAGCGGAAGCACATTGCCGTCGTTCTTGAGCAGGACGAGCGATTCACGCACCGCCTGGCGCCCGACGGCGTGCCCTTCGGCCGATCCGATCAGGTCGAACTTGCCGGCGAACGGACGCGTCGACGGGCGCCCCATGTCGAAGCTGTGCGCGAGCATCTTCGCGCGGAGGATGCGGCGGACCGCGTCGTCGAGGCGCGCCGGCTTGATTTCGCCCGACTTCGCCTGCGCCAGCGTGTTGGCGTAGAGTTTCTTCCAGTCGCCCGACATCATGAACATGTCGAGCCCGGCGTTGATCGCCGCAGCGCAGCTCTCGTTGGTGCAGCCGGGGATCTGGCCGTGGGCATTCCAGTCGCCGACGACGAAGCCGTTGAACCCCATCCGCCCCTTGAGCACATCGGTCAGCAGGCTGGCATTGCCGTGCATCTTGGCGCCGTTCCAGCTCGAGAAGCTGGCCATCACGCTGAGCGTCCCCGCCGCGATCGCGGGCGGATAGCCGGCGCCGTGGACGTCGCGGAGCACCGTCTCGGGCACTTTCGTGTCGCCCTGGTCGCGCCCGCCGGTACCGCCGTCGCCGAGGAAATGCTTGGTCGTCGCGATGACATGCGCCGGCCCCAGGAAGTCGGCGGTGCCGACCTTGCCCTGGATACCGCTGACCACCGGGCCGGCATAGCTCGCGACCAGAGCGGGATCTTCCGAATAGCTTTCGTAGGTGCGGCCCCAGCGATCGTCCTGCACCACCGCGAGCGTCGGTGCGAAGCTCCAGTCGAGGCCGGCCGCCGCGGTCTCCTTCGCGGTGATCCGGCCGATCGATTCCATCAGCGCCGGATCGCGCGCGGCGCCGAGCCCGATATTGTGCGGAAACAGCGTGGCACCGACGATGTTGTTGTTGCCGTGGACCGCGTCCGTACCCCAGATCACCGGGATCTTCGGCCGCCCGTCGCTGCGCGTCATCGACGCATCGTAGAACGCATCGGCGAGTTTCAGCCATTCGGCGGGCGGCGCGAGCTCGTCGCTATTGGGGGCGGAATTGCCGCCGTTCAGCACCGAGCCGAGCTTGTAGGTCAGCAGGTCGGCGGGCTTCACGGTCGCGATGTCGGCCTGGATGATCTGGCCGACCTTGTCCTCGATCGACATCGCGCGCAGCATTGCGGTCACCTTGGCCTCGACGCCGGGGTCGAGCGCGGGGCGGCTCTGGACCTTGGGCCAGAGTTCGGGATGCGCGACCGGCGAGAGCGGCGCGTCCTGTGCGCTGGCGAGCGTGCCCAGCATCGCCAACACCGTCGCGACCGAAATGGTTATCCGCATCTTGCTCTCCCTGTGACCCGTCACGCGCAGGCTTGGCGGCGGTTGGAACGGATCGCCACGTCCGCGTCAACGACTATCGCCCCTCGCGTGCGGGTCACATCGAAAGCCGATCGATCAGCCGAGATCCTCCAGCGGCTGGTCGGGCCGCGCCGCGATCGCGCGGAAGCGCCGGGCGGTGGCCGTCTGGAACGGCTTGGCAAGCACCGTCGACACAGTGCGGAACTCGCCGGTCGCATGGTCGGGGGTCAGCGTCAGCAGCAGATAGCCCTTGTGGTCCTGGTCGCAGAACCGGACTTCCGGATTGGCGTCGGCGATGTGCGCGCCGATGCCGGGAAGCAGCGATCCGTAGGACGGACTGGTCACCGCGGTCGCGCCGAACTCCGCGGCGACCAGCGTGCCCGCGGCGTCGTGGAGGTCGTTCGCCCACGCCGCATGGCTGTCGCCCGACAGCACGATCGGCCGCGATTTCGCACGCCGGAACGCGGCGTAGAGCCGCTCGCGGGCGGGCGGATACCCGTCCCAGCTATCGAAGTTGAACGGCAGGCCCGCCCGGTACGAGGCGATTCCGGCGGCGAGCCGGTCGCGCCACATCGCCGGCAGCTTCGCCATCATCGCACCGAACTTTTCCGCCCCCATCTGTTTTTCGAGATCGGGACCGGCGACCCTGGCCATCACGACCTGGTTGCCGAGCACCTGCCACGGCTTGCCCGCCGCGACCGAGGCTGCAAGCGTGCGTTCGACCCAGCCGAGCTGCGCGGGCCCGAGCAGTTCGCGCTCGGGCTGCGCGCGCTCCGCCATCATCGGCGCATAATCGGCAGGCGCGATGCCCTCGCCCTTGCTCGCGACCTGCTTGCTGCGCGCGAGCAGCCGCGTCTCGACCATCACGATCGTCGCCAGATCGCCAAAGTCGAAGCTGCGGTTGATCGCCTCCCAGGGCTGGCCGGGTTTCGGATCGCGGATCGGCATCCATTCGAAATAGGCCTGCATCGACGCCGCCTTGCGCGCCTTCCAGTCGCCCTCGGTCCTGGGATCGTGGTTCTCGGCGCCGCCCATCCAGTCGTCATTGGCGACCTCGTGATCGTCCCAGACGCAGATGAACGCGGCGCGCGCGTGTGCCGCCTGCATGTCGGCGTCGCGCTTCACCTGCGCGTGGCGCGCGCGATAGTCGGCGAGCGTCAGGATCTCGTGCGCGGGCTCGACGATGCGCCCGATCTTCCTGGCGACGTCGGCGCCGAAACCGTCGGGGCCGTATTCGTAGATATAGTCTCCGAGGTGGAGGACGGCGTCGAGGCGGTCGAGCCTGGCGATCGAGTCGTAAGCGTTGAAGAAGCCGCCGCCGTAGAGCTGGCACGACACCACCGCCATCACGACGTCGGCGACCCCGCCCTTTGGCAGCGTGCGGAACCGACCGGTGGGCGAGCGGTCGGTGCCGCTGGTGAACCAGTAATGATAGTCGCGTCCCGGTTGCAGCCCGGTCGCCTCGACCTTCGCGGTGAAGTCGCGCGCGGCGCGCGCCTTCACGCGGCCCGATCGGACGGGCTTGCCGTCCGCGGTCTCCGCCACGTGCCAGTCGAGCGCGACGTCCGCGGTGCCGGTCGCAGGAGTCGCGCGGGTCCACAGGATCGCGCCGTCGGCGGCTGGATCGCCACTGGCAACGCCGTGGTCGAACCGGACCGCGGTCGTCGCGGCCGCGAGCGGCAGTGCCGGCAGGGTAATGGCCGCCCCCGACCCGATGAGGGTGAGCGCGTCGCGGCGATTGATGGTCATGAAGGGCCCCTTGGAATGAACCCGTCCGCTAATCCGCAATCGCTACAGCCGCGTGGCAGCGATGTGACATGCGAGTCACATACGCGTCATTCATCGTTCATCGTTTCGACACCGTATCGTCACGCGTGGTGCCTAGGGACCCCGCAACGGAACGGGGGATTTCATGACACGATCGATCACGCGGCTCGCACTGGCGACGCTCGCAGCCACTAGCTCGACGAGCGCACTGGCGCAGGCCAGCGTCGCACCGGACACGTCCGAACAGGCGATCCAGGAGACCGGCGAGGAGATCGTCGTCACCGCGCAGAAGCGCGAGCAGCGGATCGCGGACGTGCCGGTCACCGTCACCGCGCTGACCGGTCAGCGGATGGCGGCGATCGGCGTCAACTCGCTGACCGAAGTCGCGCAGTTCATTCCCGGGCTGCAGATCCAGGAGCAGAGCGCGAACAACCCGGGTTTCGTGATCCGCGGCATCACCTCGGACAACGGCTCGGCGCAGCAGGGCGCGCGCGTCACGCTTTACTACAACGGCATCGACATCAGCCGTTCGCGCGGTGCGTACCAGGACCTGTACGACCTCGAGCGGATCGAGGTCGTGAAGGGCCCGCAGGCGACGCTGTTCGGCACGGCGGCTGCGGTCGGCGCGATCAGCGTGATCTCGGCCCGCCCCGAAGCGGGCGTCTCGGGCGCGATCAACGGGTCGTACGGCAATTACGACCGCACCCAGGTGTCGGGCTTCCTGAATGCCGGCAACGACGTCATCGCCGGGCGTCTCGCCTTCGCGTACAAATACCGCGACGGCTATGTCCGCAACATCGCGGGCGACGCCAACGTCCCCAACCAGAACCAAGGCGGCGTCGACCAGGACGATCTGAACGGCCAGGACCAGCGCGGGCTGCGCGGGTCGCTGCGGTTCCGCCCGAGCGACAGCGTCACCGCCGACCTCGTCCTCACCTATGACGGCCAGCGCAACCCCGGCACCGCGTTCAAGAGCCGCGCGCATGCGCCGACCGGCGGCCAGACCGGCGATTATGGCTATGCCGAGCTGTCGGGATCGCCTGACAGCCTGGGCGCACTCGGTGCGCGCAAGCTGGGCCTCGACCGCAACGTCTACGACGCCAACCTGACCGTCGCGGTCGACCTGTCGCCGGGGATCACGTTCACCACCGTCAACGGCTATCGCCGGTTCGACGCGCTCGAGATCTTCGACGCGGACGGCGGACCCGCGGCCTATCTGGAATTCGCCGAGGACGCCAAGGGCGACCAGTGGAGCCATGAAAGCCGCTTCGCGTTCGAGGGACCGAAATACCGCGCCTCGGTCGGCTGGAACGCGTTCTTCGAGAACGGTTTCCAGCGCGTGCCGTTCGCGACGGAGGAAGGCACCTATATCGCCTGTTCGGTCGCCGCCGCCTATGCGCAGGTCCGCGCCGGACTGAATGCCGCGGGCATCCCGACCGGCACGAACTGCGTCGCCGCCAACGGCACGATCCCCGCGACGCGCGCCACCGCGGTGCTGAGCGGCGGTCGCCTGACCGCAGTGCCGTATCGTTCCGAGTTCACCAACTACGGCAACAACGACACCTATTCGATGTTCGCCGACGCGACCTGGATCCCGACCCCCGCGCTCGAACTGACCGCCGGCGCGCGCGTCCTGATCGAGGATCGCCAGTCGGGCTATTCGTCGGTGCAGCCCAATTCGCAGCTGCTCGCCGCACTCGGCGTGCGCACCAGCCTGCTCGGCACCGCCAACACCAACGGCAACAAGTTCGTCGCGGAGAAGAGCTTCTATGCGCTGCTGCCGCGCTTCAACGCGTTGCTGAAGCTGAACGACCAGATCAACCTGTACGCGACGATCAGCAAGGGCCGCCGCTCGCCGGTCGTCCAGCTCGCCGCCCGCGCCACCGCGTTCGGCGTCGGTCCGAACCTGGCGATCGTGCCGCAGGAGAAGGTCTGGAACTACGAGGGCGGCATCAAGGGTCAAGTCGGGCCGCTGAGCGGCGCCGCATCGGTGTTCTACCAGACCTATGACGGCTTCCAGGTCTCGGTCACCGAGAACGGCGTCACGACGACGCGCAGCGCAGGGTCGGCGAACAATCTGGGCGTCGAGCTCGAGGGCAACCTCCGCCTCGCGCCCTATCTCTCGCTGTTCGGCGCGTTCGCGTACATCGACGGCGGGATCGGCGACGAAGCCTCGAACGGCGTGTTCGCGGGCGACCAGTTCCGCCTGCAGCCCAAGACCACGGCATCGGGCGGCGCGATCCTCCGCCTGCCGGTCGGCGGCGCCACGCTCTACGCCACGCCGAGCGTCACCTATCGCACCAAAGTGTTCTTCGAGCTGCCGAACAACCCGGCGATCAGCACGCCCGGCTACACGCTCGTCAATCTGCGTGCAGGGATCGAGCTGGCGCAGGGTCGCTACAGCATCGGCGGGTTCGCGCGGAACCTGACCAACAAGAAGTATCTGATCGACGCCGGCAATACCGGCGGCGGCTTCGGCATCCCGACCTACATCGCCGGCGAGCCGCGCTTCTACGGCGTCGAACTCGGCGCGAAGTTCTGACGCGCGACACCCTTCACCGACATTCTTTTGACCACGCCCCGGGGGGACCCATCATGACCGACTATACCGACGGCAACATCGATACCAATCGCAGCGCCAACCCGCATCTGAACGACCTGATCGAGGTCCGCTATTCGCGCCGCCAGACGCTGATGGGCGGCCTCAGCGCCGCGACCGCCGCGGTGTTCGGCGGCATGCTGCTCGCCGGTTGCGACGACGACGGTGGCAACGGGTCGAGCCCGGTCACCGTGACCGCAGGGTCGAGCGCCAATGCGGCCGCCGGTCGCCCGGTCACGCTGACCGGCAACGCGATCGGCCAGGTCGACAGCGTCGCCTGGACCCAGGTGAGCGGCCCGACCGTCGCGCTGACCAACGCCAATACCGCGACCGCGAGCTTCATCGCGCCCGGCGTCGCGAACGGCACCGCCCTGGTGTTCCGCTTCACCGCGACCGCGGCGAGCGGCACAACCACCGCAGAGACGACGGTCACGATCGGCGGCGCCTCGCTCGGCTTCACCGCCGTGCCCAAGAGCCTCGCCGACGTGGTGGCGGTGCCGGCCGGCTATAATGTCACCGTGCTGTACCGGCTGGGCGATCCGATCGCGAGCGGCGTCTCGGCCTATGCCAACAATGGCACCGACACGAACTTCGCGCGCCGTGCGGGCGATCACCATGACGGCATGAGCTATTTCGGCCTGTCCGCCGCCGGCGCGCCCGATGCGAACGGCAACACCCGTGGGCTGCTCGTGCTCAACCACGAGAACATCACGCAGGCCTATCTCCACCCGAACGGCCCGACCACGGTCGCGGGCGTCCGGCCCGAGGCCGAAGCCTTGAAGGAAATGGAGTGCCACGGCGTGTCGGTGGTCGAGGTCAACCGCGCGACCGACTGGAGCTATGCGCCGACGTCGAGCTTCAACCGTCGCATCACGCCGCTGACGCCGATGAGCTTCTCGGGGCCGGTGCGCGGGGCCGATACACTGAAGACGCGCTATTCGACCGACGGCACTGCAGGCCGCGGTACGATCAACAACTGTGCCAACGGCACGATGCCGTGGAACACCTACCTGACCAACGAAGAGAATTGGGTCGGCTATTTCCGCCGCGAGGTCGGTGACGCCGCACGTCGCGCCGCGACCGGCGCGGTCGGGGTCAAGGCCAACACCTCGCTGACCCGCTACGGCAAGCCCGAGAGCAACACCGGCGGCAATTACGGCTGGGCGACCGTCACCCCCGCCGACACGACCAGCACGCTGTATGCGCGCTGGAACATCACCGCGCAGGCCGGCGCGCCCGCCGACGGCACCGGCGACTTCCGCAACGAGATCTTCCAATATGGCTGGGTGGTCGAGATCGATCCGTTCGATCCGGCCTCGACGCCGCGCAAGCGCACCGCGCTCGGCCGCATGAACCACGAGGGTTGCCAGATCGGCCGCACCATCGCCGGCGTGAAGCCCGCCTTCTACATGGGCGACGACGCGCAGAACGAATATATCTACAAGTTCGTGTCGAACGCAGCGTGGTCGGCCGCCGACGCGACCAACGCCAACCGCCTCGCGATGGGCGACAAATATCTCGACGCGGGCACGCTCTACGTCGCCAAGTTCAATGCCGACGGATCGGGCCAGTGGCTGCCCCTGGTCTACAATACCGGGGTCCTGACCTCGGCCAACGCGACCTATGCGTTCTCGAGCCAGGCCGACGTGCTGACCAACGTCCGGCTTGCCGCCGACGTGTTGGGGGCGACCAAGATGGATCGCCCGGAATGGACCGCGGTTAATCCCGCGACCGGCGAGATGTACTGCACGCTGACCAACAACGCGTCGCGCACCGCGGCGGGCGTCGATGCGTCCAACCCGCGTGCGTACACCGACCCGAAGACCGACGGACGCGCCGCCGGCACCGGCAACGTCAACGGCCACGTCATCCGCCTGCGCGAAAGCGGCGACAGCTCGGAAGCCACGACGTTCGCCTGGGACATCTATGCGTTCGGTGCGGGCAGCGATCTCGACGCGGCCAACATCAACCTGTCGGGCCTTGACGCGACCAACGACTTCTCGTCGCCCGACGGCATGTGGTTCGGGCTGCCCAGCAACGCATCGGGGTTGATCACGCCGGTCCTGTGGCTGCAGACCGATGACGGCGCCTACACTGACGTCACCAACTGCATGATGCTGGCGGCGATCCCGGGCACGGTGAACGACGGGGCCACCCGGTCGGTCACCAACACGCTGGGCGGGGCGACGAGCACGGTCACGACGCGGATCGGCAAGGCGCCGGGTGCCTCGCTGCGCCGCTTCCTCGTCGGGCCCAAGGAGTGCGAGATCACCGGCATCCATTCGACTCCGGATGGCCGCTCGCTGTTCCTCAACATCCAGCATCCCGGCGAGAACGCGACCAACCCCAACGCGCCGACCAGCAACTGGCCAGCCAACCAGTCGGTCGCCGCCGCCGGACAGCGCCCGCGCTCGGCGACGGTGGTGATCACCAAGGCGGACGGGGGTGTGGTCGGGCTGTAAGGCTCCACGTGTCGATCCTCCCCCGCAAGGGGGAGGCGGCACGCGTAGCGTGACGGAAGAGGCGGGAACGCCACGGCGGCTCCGTGTCCTCCCCCTCCGTCGCCGTTGGCGCCACATCCCCCTGGCGGGGGAGGATCAGGCGGACAGCGTCCTTTGTACCGCGCTGCGCCACCCTGCGGTCAGCGCGGTACGCGCCGCTCCGCCCATCATCGGCGTGAACACCGCCCCCTGCCGCCACGTCCGCGCGAGCGCGTCCAGCCCCGACCACATCCCCGTCGCGAGCCCGGCATGGAACGCCGCGCCCAGCGCCGTCGTCTCCAGATGCACCGGCCGCTCGACCGGCACCTGCAGCATGTCCGCCAGGAACTGGCACAGCCAGTCGTTCGCGGCCATCCCGCCGTCCACGCGCATCGCCGCCGGCACCGCGCCGCCGTCCGCGACCATCGCCTCGGCCAGATCGAGCGTCTGGTACCCCACGGCTTCCAGCGCCGCGCGCGCGAGATGCGCCTGCGTCGCGCCCAGCGTCAGCCCGAAGATCGCGCCGCGCGCGTCCGGATCCCAGTGCGGCGCGCCCAGTCCGACGAACGCCGGTACCATGTAGACGCCGTGATTGTCGGGGACCCGCGTCGCCATGTCGTGCGTCTCGTGTGCGCTGGTGATGACGCCGATTCCGTCGCGCAGCCATTTGACCGCCGCCCCTGCAACGAAGATCGAACCTTCGAGCGCATAGGTCATCCGCCCGTCCAACCGATAGGCAGGCGTCGTCAGCAACCGGTGGTCCGACGCGACCGCCTGCTCGCCGGTGTTGAGCAGCATGAAACAGCCGGTGCCATAGGTCGACTTGGCCATGCCGGCCGCGAAGCACGCCTGGCCGAACAGCGCCGCCTGCTGGTCCCCCGCCATCCCCGCGATCGGGATCGGCGCGCCGAAGCAGGTCGTGGTCCCGAACACATGCGCGTTGTCGTGGACGTCGGGCAGCATTGCCATCGGCACGCGGAACAGCCGGCACAGCTCGGCGTCCCAGCATTGCTCGCGGATATCGTATAGCAGCGTGCGCGCGGCGTTGGTGACATCGGTCGCATGGACCGCGCCGCCGGTCAGCCGCCACAGCAGGAAGCTGTCGATCGTCCCGAAGACGAGTTCGCCCCGCTCGGCCCGCGCGCGGGCGCCGGGTACTGCATCGAGGATCCAGGCAAGCTTGGTCGCGGAGAAATAGGGATCGATCAGCAGCCCCGTGCGCGCCCGGACCTCCGCCTCCGCACCGTCGGCCTTCAGATCGCGGCACAGATCGGCGGTCCGGCGGTCCTGCCACACGATCGCAGGGTGGATCGCGACGCCGTCGGCGCGGTCCCAGACCACCACCGTCTCGCGCTGGTTGGTGATCCCGATCGCGGTGATCGGCACGCCCGCCTCGGCAATCGCCTGTCGGGCTGTCCCCAGCGTGTCGCGCCAGATATCCTCGGGATCATGCTCGACCCAGCCGAGTTCGGGGTAACGCTGCGCAAGTTCGGTCTGCGCGGTTGCCACCGCCCGCGCCCGATCGTCGAACACGATCGCGCGCGTCGACGTCGTGCCCTGATCGATCGCGAGGATGTGGGACAACGGCGCTCTCCTTGTACGCCGTCGTCCCTATCGCAGGCTTGCTCTTACGCCCAGAGGATGTCCGTCGGGGCAACGACCTGCTCGCCGACGAAGCCGATATGCAGGTCCAGCGTGCCGTCGCCGCCGAGATCGACGTCGACATAGCTGAGCCCGCCGCTGTGGGTGATGGTGAACGAATCCGCCGCCCCCGTGCGCACCGCGAGCAGGTCGATCCGGTCCACCCCGGTCTCGAAGTCGACGATCAGGTCGCGGCCCGCGACCGTCGAGTCCGCCGCCTGCATGTAGCGGAAGATGTCCGCGCCCGCACCACCGAACAGCGTGTCGGAGCCCAGGCCGCCGACCAGTACGTCGTTGCCCAGCTCGCCGAGCAGCGTGTCGTTGCCCTGCCCGCCGTACAGCGTGTCGTTGCCGAACCCGCCGAGCAGCGCGTCGCCGTCCTGGTTGCCGAACAGCATGTCGTCGCCCTCGCCGCCGACCAGCGTATCCATCCCGAACCCGCCGTTCAGCGTGTCGTTGCCGTTCGCACCGAACAGGATGTTGGCGCCCGCATCGCCCGTGAGCGTATCGCCGAAGCTCGAGCCGAGGAGATATTCGATCCCCGACAGCGTGTCGGTGCCGGCACCGCCGGTGGCCTGAGCCTGCCCCTGCAGCAACAGCGAGACGGTGACACCGGCTGCGGCGTTGGCGTAGCCGGCGACATCGACCCCGTCGCCACCGGCGATGACGTTGATCCCCTTGCCACCTTCGAGCACGTCGTTGCCCGCACCGCCGCTGAGCGAGTCGTCGCCCTGCCCGCCATAGAGCTGGTCGTCGCCCGCGCCGCCATCGAGCGTGTCGTTGTCCTGGTTGCCGTACAGGATGTCGTCGCCGTCGCCGCCGACCAGCGTATCGTTGCCGGTGCCACCGTTGAGGACGTCGTTGCCGAGATTGCCGTACAGCACGTCGTCGCCGGCATCGCCGAACAGCGTGTCGTTGTTCTGGCCACCATAGAGCGTGTCGTTGCCGACACCGCCGTAGAGCGTATCGTTACCCTGGTTGCCATAGAGCGTGTCGTTGCCGCCCTGCCCGTACAGCGTGTCGTTCCCGGTCAGACCGTTGAGCGTGTCGTTGCCCGCGGTGCCGTTGAGCGTGTCGTCGCCCGCGGTGCCGTTGATGATGCTAGGCAGCGCGAAGCGGCCGACGACCTGGTCATGGTCGGTGGCGCGACCCGCCGAATCGGGCTGCTCGGCGTTGTAGTGCACCACGTCGAACTGCGCGCCGTTCAGCAGCCCGCCGGTCACGATGATGTTGTCAAATGCCTGGACGTTGCCCTCGAACAGATAGGAGTAGCGTTCCTCCTCGGTCAGCAGCGTGTAGAGGTTCGTCAGCACGCCGCCTGCCGTCAGCGCCTGCTGGCCGGTCTCGTAATAATAGCCGTTGAAGTCGCCCATGATCGCGACGTTGAGCGCCGGGTCGGCGGCGAGCAGCCCGTCGACATAGGTCCGCAGCTGCATGTTCTGCGCGGTGCGCGCGCCGTCGCCAGCCTGGTCCGCAGGCTGCGTATCGCCGAACGCCGCGTCCGATCCGCCGCGCGAGGTGAAGTGGACGTTGATCGCAGTGACCTTCTGCCCGTTGAACAGGAAGTCGGCGGCGAGCGGCGAGCGCGTGCCGACATAGGCCGAACCGCCGACCGTCACCGCGCTGCCCGCGATGTAATCGACGCGGGCGTCGTTGTAGAGATAGCCGTTGCGGATGTTGCCGCCCGGCTCGCCACCGGTCGAGTTGGCCGTGGTCGGCGCGACCTCCACATAGGTGTAGGTCGGACCGCCGGCGGCGACGATCGCGTCGATCAGCGCCTGCGCCGTGACCTGGCCCGACAGGTTCGATCCGTTGCCGGCGCCGTCGGCGTCCTGGATTTCCTGCATCCCGATGATGTCGGGCGCGCCGAGCGCGTAGCGGATCTCGTTGGCGAGCAGGTTGAACTTCACCGCGCCATCGCCCGGATCGAGATTCTCGACGTTGAAGCTCGCGATCGTCAGGTGATCGGCATCGCCCACCAGCGTCGTGGTCTCGCGCGTCGGCGGTGCCACGTCCTGCAACACGGTCACGGCTTCGGTCACCAGCACTTCATAGTTGGAGAAGGCGTAGTTCATGATGCCGGTGACGTTGCTCAGCACGTCGCCCTGCGTGTGCGACGGCGCGTAGCCGGCGAACAGGTCGCTGTCGGCATCGATCTGCAGCCGTTCGGGATTGTCGTCGCCTGCCGACAGGGTGATGCCGCCACGAGCGTTGAGCCCGGTCGCACCGACACCTGCCGACGCGACGACATAGGTCTCGCCGAACGCGTTGGTCGCGGCGACCACCTGCGGCGTCTCGATCGTGACGCGCATGCCCTCCATGCTCTCGTAGAAGTCGATGCCGTCGGTCGCGGGATCGAACGAGGTGAAGCCGTCGTCGTCGATCACCTCGCTCGGCGGCAACAAGCCGCCAGCACCGATCACGATCGCGTCGGGCAGCGCGTTGCCTTGCGACACCACCGTCACGTTGGTCGGGTTGGAGAGCTGCGTGACGCTCAGCGATCCGACGCCGCCGACGAATTCGGACACCGTGGCGCTGACGTTGACCAGATCGCCGACGCGAACGGTCGGGGCGGTCGAGGTGAAGACGAGCACCGCATCCGACGTCGCGCGGTTGCCGTCGCCGACCTGCGACTGGATGTAATAGCCGTTATTGTCGACCGCAGTGACGATGCCGGTCGTTGTGACGAGCTGCCCGACATAGGCCGAGCGATGCCCTGCCCCCTGGATGTCGTAGATGCCGAGCGTCAGCGGGTCGTCGTTGACGATCGTGCCGACCGCGGTGCCGTCCGAGATCGTGATGTTGCCGACCGCGTTGCCGAGGTCGATTCCGAACGTCTCGTTGAGCTCGCCGACGGTGTCGCCGACGACGCCGATGACGATCTGCTGCGACGAGACGCCCGCCGCGAACGTGACCGTTCCCGACATCGGCGTACCCGATACGAGGTCGGATGCGTCGGCATTCCCGTTCAGATGGAGCGTGTAGTCGACCGATGCGGCGGTCGCGCCGCCGCCTGCGCGCGTGACGGTGAAGACCATCTGCGTGATGCCGCTATTGCCCTCCTGCACGCTCGCGTCCGCAATCCGGACGAAGCCCGGCGAGGTCGCCGACAGGAAGTTCTGGCCGGTGTTGAGCGCGCCGAACGTGTTCTGCTGCGCCTGTGCCCAGCTGAAGTCCGAATAGTTCGACCCGTCGCCGGTCAGCTGCAGCGAGAAGCCCTCCGCGACGCCCTCCTCGGACACGCCGATATCGATGCTGGTCATGCCGGCGGCCGCGCCCGCGGTCGCGGTCATCGGCCCTTCGTAGGACAGGAACTGCACCACGGACCCGCCGGGGCCGACCAGCGCGATGCCGTCCGGCGAGCCGTTCTGGATACCGCCCGCGGGGCCCGCGAAGGCGAGCGTGCCATAGCCGTCGTCCTGGTCGACGATCACGCCGCTGAGCGCCTGCGTCGCGTACACGCCGCCGCCATTGCCGTTGTAGAAGACGAGCGAATAGCCGGTCAGATCGGTGCCTGCGACGCCGGCGATCTCGACGCCTTCGCCGGCATCGGTGCCGGCGTCGTCGTAATGGATCTCGTTGATGAAGACGTTGGCGACGTCGTCGTTGCGGATCGTGCCGGTCGCGGTCGGATCGGCCAACGTCGCGCCGACCGGGTCGCTCAGCGTCACGCTGAACGTCTCGTTGCCCTCGGGGCGGACGTCGCCTGCGACCTGGACGATGACGGTGGCGGTAGTCGCACCAGCGGCAAAGCTGACCGTGCCGGTCAGCGGCTGCGACGCGAGATCATCGGCGCCTGCGGTGCCGTTCAGCACGATCGCGTAGCTTGCCGAGGCGGCGCCGGTCGTCACGCCGTCGCGCGTGACCGTAAACGTCAGCGCGGTGGTGCCGGCATTGCCCTCGACGACCGACGCATCGGCGATCGACAGCGTGACACCCGTCGGGTCGGTGTCGTCGTTTACGATCGTGCCGGTCGCGACGCCGTCGGTGATCGTACCTGCCGATGCGTTCGACAGCGTGACCGAGAAGGTCTCGTTCGGTTCGAACTGCGTGTCGCCCACCACCGATACAGAAATCCGTGCCTCGGTCTGGCCGTCGGCGAACGACACCTGGCCGGTGACCGCGCCGGTCAGGTCGGCGGCATCGGCGGTACCCGCGGTGACCGCATAGTCGAGCGTCACTGCGCCCGCGCTGCCCCCGGCGCGGGTCACGATGAACTCGATCGTGCTGGTGCCGGCATTGCCCTCGGTGATGCTGGCGTCGGCGATCGAGACGCTACCGACTGCGGCGGTTCCGCCGACGGTGAAGTTCGCCGGATAAGGGACGCCCGCGGTATCGTTCTGCGTCCAGAGTGATTCGTTGGCGATGTTGGCGAGGATCTCCTCGCGCGTGCCGGTCAGCGGGCCGGTATAGGCGGCGTTGTCGGCGGCGAAGGCGAGCGCGGTCTCGCCAAAGGTCAGTCCGGTCGGGACCGCCGAGGTGTTGGTGTTGGTCGCGTCGGCCGCATAGGTCGTGTTGCCATCGGCGAAATCGACTGCGAACAGCACATTAGGGGCGGTCGCGTCGCCGGTGTAGGCGATGATCTGATCGCCCGCCGTCGACGGGTTGAACGCCCCCGTCAGCCCGGAGATCGTGACGACGGTGCCGATCGCGGTACCCGCCGGGACGGTGTAGGACATGGTGCCTTCGTTCGTGCGCAACCCGCCCGCGGCCAGCCAGCCATTGTCGGTGAAGTTGATCGTCTGCCCCGAGAGATCCGCGAGAATCACGAACGAGAAGGATTTGACGCCCGTATCCGCGCCGAAGCCGACGATCGCGATATCACCCAAATTTGCCATGCCACTAGAACCCCTGTCTGCACTCGTCGGCCCCGCGGCCGAATCGGATAGACGCGCAAACGCAATCACGCGAATGCGCCATCATTCCCGCGACATGGCAGCAGGATGCAACAGATTCGTGACAGTGACGTCATTGCGTCGTCACCGAATTCTCAGGCGCTGGCGATGTCCGAGAGCGGCGCGCGGTTGTGCCGCAATGCCTTGAGCACGGTGTCGACGATCGCATCCGAATCGAGTCCCGCCTGGGCGTACTGGACCTCGGGCTTGTCCTGGTCCTGGAACGTGTCGGGCAGGCGCAGCGTGCGGATCTTGAGCCCGCCGTCGGTCAGCCCCTCGTCCGACGCCAGCGTCAGGACATGCGCGCCGAGACCGCCGACGGCGCCCTCCTCGATCGTCACGGCGACCTCGTGCGTCACGAGCAGGCGGCGGATCAGCGCCTCGTCGAGCGGCTTGGCGAAGCGGAGGTCGGCGACGCTGGTGCTCAGGCCCTTGGCCTCGAGCACGTCGGCGGCCTTGAGCGCTTCCTCGAGCCGCGTGCCAAGGCTGAGGATCGCGACCGTCTTGCCCTCGCGAACCATCCGGCCCTTGCCGATCTCAAGCAGCATCGGGGTCTCGGGCAGCGCGACGCCGGTGCCGTTGCCGCGCGGATAGCGGACCGCGATCGGGCCGCTGTCGTGCTGCGCCGCGGTGTGCGTCATGTGCACCAGTTCGGCCTCGTCCGCCGCCGCCATCACGACGAAATTGGGGAGCGTCGCCAGATAAGTGATGTCGAACGACCCGGCGTGCGTCGCGCCGTCGGCGCCGACCAGCCCGGCGCGGTCGATCGCGAAGCGGACCGGCAGGTTCTGGATCGCGACGTCGTGGACGACCTGGTCATAGGCCCGCTGCAGGAAGGTCGAATAGATCGCGCAGAACGGGCGCATCCCCTGCGCGGCGAGACCTGCGGCAAAGGTCACGCCGTGCTGTTCCGCGATGCCGACGTCGAAGAAGCGGTCGGGATAGGCTTTCGCGAACGGATCGAGCCCGGTGCCCGACGGCATCGCCGCGGTGATCGCGCAGATCCGCGGGTCGGTTGCGGCTTCCTTGACGAGCTGCGCGCCGAACACGTTCTGGTACTGCGGCGGGCCCGGGGGCGCCTTGGTCTGGATGCCGGAGATCACGTCGAACTTCTGCACGCCGTGATACTTGTCCGCGGCGGCCTCGGCGGGGGCATAGCCCTTGCCCTTCTTGGTCACGACATGGACCAGGATCGGGCCTTCCTCGGCATCGCGGACATTTTCCAGCACCGGGATCAGATGCTCGAGATTGTGGCCGTCGATCGGGCCGACATAATAGAAGCCCAGTTCCTCGAACAGCGTGCCGCCCATCGTCATGCCGCGCGCGAACTCGTCGGTCTTGCGCGCCGCCTCGGCGAACGGCCGCGGGAGCTTGCGTGCGAGCCGCTTCAGCTGCTCGCGCAGGCCCAGAAAGCCGCGACTCGACACGATTCGGCTGAGATAGGCCGACAGCCCGCCGACCGGCGGTGCGATCGACATGTCGTTGTCGTTGAGGATGACGACGAGCCGGTTGCCCGCCGCCTGCGCGTTGTTCATCGCCTCATAGGCCATGCCCGCGGACATCGATCCGTCGCCGATCACGGCGATCGCCTTGCCGGGCTTGCCCGCGATCTTGTTCGCGGTTGCAAAACCCAGGGCCGCCGAGATCGACGTCGACGAATGCGCCGCGCCGAACGGATCGTATTCGCTTTCCGACCGCTTGGTGAAGCCCGACAGCCCGCCGCCCTGGCGCAGCGTGCGGATGCGGTCACGGCGCCCGGTCAGGATCTTGTGCGGATAGCATTGATGGCCGACGTCCCACACCAACGTGTCGCGCGGCGTGTCGAAGACGTAGTGAATCGCGGTGGTCAGCTCGACCACGCCCAGCCCCGAACCGAGGTGACCGCCGGTGGTGCCCACCGCGGAAATCGTCTCGGCGCGCAGCTCGTCGGCCAGTTGGCGGAGCTGGTCTGGCTTCAGGTCGCGGAGGTCGGCGGGTGACGTGACCGTGTCGAGCAGCGGCGTTGCGGGGAAATCGGACATCGGCCCGGCATAAACCAGGTGATGGAACGTGTCGATTGTTACCGACTATCGCGGTACGATCGCCCGATGGACGCGCTCACGTACCGCCCCGCCACCGAGGCGGACATTCCCGCGATCGCTGCGCTGATGGCGCGCGCGATCGACCGGTTGCAGGACGCGTTCCTGACGCCGGCGCAGGTCGTCGCGAGCCGCGCGGTGATGGGACTCGATACCCAGCTGATCGCCGACCGGACGTATTTCGTCGTGCATGATTCGGATGGCGCGCTGGTCGGCTGCGGCGGGTGGAGCCGGCGAGCGACTCTGTACGGCGGCGATCATAGCGTGTCGCTGCGCGACGCAGCCTTGCTCGATCCGGCGACCGACGCGGCGCGGATCCGGGCGATGTACACCGACCCGGACCGGGCGCGGCGCGGGATCGGACGATTGATTTTGTCGCTGTGCGAGACGGCGGCGCGCGACGCTGGGTATGCCCGGGCGGAAATGATGGCGACGCTGACGGGCGAGCCGTTGTACCGCGCGTGCGGCTATGAACCAATCGAGCGGATCGCGACGCCCGGGGATGTGCCGGTGCCGATGGTGCGGATGGGGAAGAGGCTGGGCTAGACAGACCCTCGATCCTCCCCCGCCAGGGGGAGGTGGCGCCGAAGGCGACGGAGGGGGCGGACACGGAACCGATGTCGCCCTTTCCGCCCCGTCCGTCAGGCTTCGCCTGCCACCTCCCCCTGGCGGGGGAGGATAGAGGAGCCGGAGCCCCTCACCCCGCGCACGCTGCGCAGACGCCGCGGACCTCGATCACCGGGCGGACCGGCGCGAATCCTGCCGCTTCGGCCGCGCGGCGGACGCCCTGCGTGACGGGGTCGTCGTCGATATGCGTGGTTTGGCCGCATTTGTCGCAGACGAGGAAGATGCAATCGTGGATGCAATCGGGGTGTGCGTTGGCGACATAGGCGTTGGCGCTTTCGACCCGCCGCGCGACGTTTGCCGCCACCAGCAGGTCGAGGATCCGGTAGACGCTGTTCGCGGCGACGCGGCGCCCTTCCACCTTCGAGACCGCCTCGGCGATGTCATAGGCGCTGGCCGGCTTGTCGAACCCGGCGAGCGCGCCGAACACGCTCGCACGCATCGCGGTCCATTGCTCGCCCGATTTCTCGAGCGCGGTCCGCGCGGCGGTGGTCAGGTCGTCGCCCTGCGGTTCGCGGTGTTTGTGCACTGTTGCCATGCCGCGAACTTAAGGCCGCGCGCCGCTGGCAACAAGCCGGCGCCTCGCCTATGTACGCGGCATGCTCCAGCCCAGCGCCGCCTTCATCAAGGTCCGTCCCCGTGCCGTCGCGATCTGGCTGTTCGCGGTCGCGGCGATGATCGTCGGCATCGTCGTCGTCGGCGGGATCACCCGGCTGACCAATTCGGGCCTGTCGATCACCGAATGGAAGCCGATCACCGGCATCGTTCCCCCGCTGACCGCGGCGCAGTGGCAGGCCGAGTTCGCCAACTACCAGCGCATTCCCGAATATACCCAGCTCAACAGCGGCATGACGCTCGACGGGTTCAAGGCGATCTTCTTCTGGGAATATCTCCATCGCGCGCTGGCGCGGACGATCGGGCTCGCCTTCGCGGTGCCGCTGATCTGGTTCGCGATCCGCAAGCGCATTCCGGCCGGCTATGGCTGGCGGCTGACCGCCCTGCTGTCGCTCGGCGCGCTGCAGGGTGCGATCGGCTGGTGGATGGTGTCGTCGGGTCTCGCGGTGCGTACCGACGTCAGCCACATCCGCCTCGCCGTCCACCTGATGACCGCGCTGGTGACGCTCGCCGGGATCGTGTGGACCGCGCTCGACCTGATCGCGCTGCACCGCTCGCCGCTCGCGGCCCCCGCGCGGCTCGCGACTCCGGCGATCGTCGCGCTCGCGCTGCTGTTCGTCCAGCTCGTCTACGGCGCGTTCACCGCAGGGCTCGATGCGGGCTATGCGTTTGCGAGCTGGCCGCTGATGGGCGACGCGCTGTTCCCCGCGGGCGCGCCGATGCTGTCGCCCGGCTGGACCAACGCGGTCGACAATCCGGTGGTCGTGCAGTTCATCCACCGCTGGTTCGCATTCGCCGCCGCCGCCGGGCTGCTCTGGCTCGCAGTCGCCGCGACCAAGGCGGGCAGCCAGGCGGGCTTCTGGGTCGTCGGCCTCGTCACGCTGCAGGTCATGCTCGGGATCGCCACGCTGATGACCGGCGTGCAGATCCATGTCGCGGTCTCACACCAGGCGAACGCGGCGCTCCTGCTGGTTTCGGCGGTCTTCGCCGCGCACGCGATCGGCCGCCCAGCCCACGGGTAACATGATACCCGTCAGCAAAGCGGCGGAAAGCTTGACTTATCGGCGCCCTTTGAACATTAGGCCCGCAACCGCGCTGGTCTTCGGACCGGCGCGTTTGCATTCTATCTGGAAGGTCCAACGCCCATGAAGGCGCTCATGAAGACCACCAAGTCGGCCAAGCCGTTCGAGGTGGAGAAGAAATGGCATATCATCGATGCCGAAGGTCTGGTCGTCGGCCGCATGGCGTCGATCGTCGCCAACATCCTGCGCGGCAAGCACAAGACCAGCTTCACCCCGCATGTCGACTGCGGTGACAACGTGATCATAATCAACGCCGACAAGGTCCGCTTCACGGGCAACAAGGCCGCGAAGAAGGTTTATTACCGCCATACCGGCTACGCCGGCGGCATCAAGGGCATCACCGCCGCCAAGGTCCTCGAAGGCCGCTTTCCGGAGCGCGTTCTCGAAAAGGCCGTCGAGCGCATGATTCCCCGTGGTCCGCTCGGCCGCGAGCAGATGCGCAACCTGCGCATCTTCAAGGGCACCGAGCATCCGCACGAAGCCCAGAACCCCGAAGTCCTCGACATCGGCTCGATGAACCGCAAGAACAAGGTGGGCAACTGATGTCCGACAACCGCCAGTCGCTCGCCGATCTCGCGAGCCTGACCAACCAGCCCGCCCCGGCAGCACCGACCGCGCAGACGGTTCCGGCCGCCGAGGGTGACATCCAGGCACCCGTCTCGAACGAGCCGGTCCGCGAGCCGATGCCGCTGCGCGAGCAGATCCTCGACAAGCAGGGCCGCGCCTATGCGACCGGTCGCCGCAAGGACGCCGTCGCACGCGTCTGGATCAAGCCGGGTTCGGGCAAGATCACGGTCAACGGCCGCGATCAGGAAACCTATTTCGCCCGTCCGACTCTGCGTCTGGTGATCAACCAGCCGTTCACGATCGCCGAGCGCGATGGCGCTTATGACGTCGTCTGCACGGTCAAGGGCGGTGGCCTTTCGGGCCAGGCCGGCGCGGTCAAGCATGGCATCAGCCAGGCGCTGACCAAGTTCGAGCCGATCCTGCGCGCACCGGTCAAGGCGGCAGGCTTCCTGACCCGCGACAGCCGTACCGTCGAGCGCAAGAAGTACGGCAAGGCGAAGGCCCGTCGCAGCTTCCAGTTCTCGAAGCGCTAAACCGCTTTTACAGTATCGCGTACGAAGAGGGCGGTCCGGCAACGGGCCGCCCTTTTTCGTTTGGGGTTCGCCGGGGGCCAGCCCTATCGTCATCGCGACAGCGCCTCCGGCGCGTCGATCCGTGGACATCCCGGGAGAGGCTATGCTGACGGTCTTGCTGATGGTGACGGCGCCGATAGAGGTGCGCCGCGACGGCCCTCCCCTCTCGCTGGAACGCGCGCGGCAAATGAGCGCCGCGCAACTCGGCGATACGGTGCTCGCACCTGGCCATCCCGCCATCGTGGAAGCCAGCGTCGGTCCGGAGGGGATGGGCCCGCTTCCCTTCCCCGGCACGCCCGTGGCGAGCGAGATCAGGCTCTATACCGCCGCGCAATTGATGGCCGGATCGGGGTTTTGTCGGAAGAACAAGGTGACCGTCACCTTGCGACCGGTTTTGCCCCAAGGAGGCCAACTGCCGCCGGCACCAGCCGAAACCGCATCTTCGACCGCGTTGTATCGATGGGCAGAGCGTACGAACCGCGCGATCAAATGCGAAGCCGGACACCATGAATTCTTTCAGCTGGACCCCACCCTGGCGGATCGCAGCTTTGCCGTGATCCGCCTGCTCGACCGTTCGCGCCGGGGTGCAGATCGGCGACCACAGGTTACGATTGACGACCAAGCCGCGCGGTCGATGCGCGATTACGTCAACAAGCTTCCATCCGAAGCACGCGGCCTGCCCAAGGAGGCGATCACGCCGATCGTGAACGGGCGGGTCGCGCTGCAGAAGTTTCCGATCTCGAGCATCACCATGATCAGGCCCTACGCGAAGGCCTGGGACGAAAACCTGCTGACGGTGGCCGATTTGCACGATGCGACGGGAAGGGCGCTTGAAGCGGTGACCATTTTCGCGGGCGGTGAGTGGCTTGCGGGGATCGTGCTCGATGGCGACAGGATCACGACCATCCGCTTTATCAAGGCTATTCCCCCACCGTTTTGATCCATCCTTGGCACGGTCATGTCTCGTCGGGTGACGACGGACACTGCAGCCCTTTGCCCCCTGCCCCGCACCCCGCTAAGGCTCGCGGCATGACCGGCACCAACCTCACGCTCTACAACAGCCTTACCCGCCAACTCGAGGCGTTCGCGCCGATCCATCCGGGCAAGGTCGGCATCTATTCGTGCGGGCCGACGGTCTACAACTACGCGCATATCGGCAACCTGCGCGCGTACGTCTTCACCGACACGCTGTCGCGCGTGCTGACGTGGAAGGGGTACGACCTCACCCACATCGTCAACATCACCGACGTCGGCCACCTGACCTCCGACGCCGACGCCGGCGACGACAAGATGGAGGCCGCCGCGCGCGCCGCGAACCAGGATATCTGGGCGATCGCACGGCATTACACCGACGCGTTCAAGCGCAACCTGAGCGACCTCAACATCCGCGAACCGTCGCGCTTCCCGCTCGCGACCGATCACGTGCCCGAGATGATCGCCTTCGCCGAGCGCATCGCCGACGCGCATTGCTACCAGCTGCCCGACGGCCTGTATTTCGATACGACGACCGTTCCGGACTACGGCAAGCTGGCGCGCTCGCAGGACGATGTCGGCGAAGGCCGCATCGACCCCGTCGCCGGCAAGCGCCACCCGCAGGACTTCGCGATCTGGCGCACCTCGCAGCCCGGCGAGAACCGGCAGATGGAATGGGACTCGCCCTGGGGCCGCGGTGCACCCGGCTGGCATCTCGAATGCTCGGTGATGAGCAAGAAATATCTGGGCGCGCAGTTCGACATCCACACCGGCGGGATCGACCACCGCGAGATCCACCACCCCAACGAGATCGCGCAGAACCAGGCAGATTGCGCCTGCGCGGATACCGGCGCCAACCTGTGGATGCATAACAACTTCCTGGTCGAACGCTCGGGGAAGATGAGCAAATCCGGCGGCGACTTCACGACGCTGCAGACGCTGGTCGACCGCGGCTTCCACCCGCTCGCCTATCGGCTGATGTGCCTGCAGGCGCAGTATCGCAGCGAGCTGGAATTCTCGTGGGAGAATTTGGCGGCGGCGACGACGCGGCTCAAGCGGCTCGCGATCACGGTCGACGCGCTGCATGCGCGCCCCGCTGGCGGCCCGTCGGGCAGCGCGGCGGCGTATCGCGACCGGCTCGACGAGGCGGTGTCGGACGACCTCGGCACGCCGCGGGCGCTGCCGATCCTCGACGAGCTGCTGGGCGACAAGCGCGTGTCCCCGGCCGACCGGCTGGCGGCGCTCGCCGATTTCGACGCGGTCCTCGGTCTCGACCTGCTGACGCTCCGCCGCGAGGACCTGCGCGTCCGCCCCGTCGACGCGACGATCGACGAAGCGACGATCGAAGCGCATCTCGCCGAACGCCGCGACGCCCGCGCCGCGAAGGATTTCGCGCGCTCCGACTCGATCCGCGACACGCTGGTCGCCGCCGGGGTCGAGGTCATGGACGGCGACGCGCTCGCCTGGGATTGGAAACTGTCATGAAAGCCGTGCTCCCCGCGCTCGCCCGCCCGCTGCTCGACACCAAACTGCCGTCCGACCTAGACGTCGCGTGGTTCACCACGCCGGACGAAGCGAAGGCGATGATCGCGGACGCCGACATCGCCTGGGTCGATTTCCATCCGCAGGGCCTGATCCGCGATGCGGTGCGCGCAGCCGGTACGCAGCTCAAATGGGTGTCGACCATCTATGCCGGGCTCGACGCGTTCCCGCTCGACATCGTCCGCGAAAAGGGTGCGATCCTGACCAACGGGTCGGGGCTCAACGCCGAGACCGTCGCCGAATATGCAGTGATGGGCGTGCTGGTTGCCGCCAAGCGCCTCGACCAGATCGTCCGCGCGCAGGACCGCCGCGAATGGCTGAAGGACGCGCCGGGCAAGACGGTGCTGTCGGGCAGCCGCGCGCTGATTGTCGGCTATGGCACGATCGGGCGGATGATCGGCGACCGGCTGGCCGCGTTCGGCGTCGACGTCACCGCGGTGACGCGCAGCGGCCGCGACGGCACGCTGACGCCCGACGCCTGGGCTTCGCGACTCGGCGAGTTCGACTGGGTGATCCTCGCCGCGCCGTCGACGGGGTCGACCAAGGCGGTGATCGGGGCCGCCGAGCTGGCCGCGATGAAGCCGACCGCCTGGCTGGTCAACATCGCGCGCGGCGACATGATCGACGACGATGCGCTGGTCGCCGCGCTCAAGGCAGGCGATATCGCCGGTGCGTTTCTCGATCCGACCAACCCCGAGCCGCTGCCCGCCGATCACCCGCTCTGGTCCGCGCCCAACGCGATCGTCACGATGCATCTGTCGGGGCGCAGCCAGACGACGATGTTCACGCGCGGCGCCGCCTTGTTCCTCGAGAACCTGACCGCGTTTCTCGCCGGGCAAGCGATGAAGAACGTCACCGACCCCGCAGCCGGATACTAAACCGTCACCCCAGCGAAGACTGGGGTCTTTGGCGACAGGACGGGACAGGAGCCGCAAGAGACCCCAGCCTTCGCTGGGGTGACGAAAGCGCAGGGGTGCAGCAAAGCTCCCGCACCATACGCGCAGCGCCCACCCCAAGCTTTCCTACGTTGCCAAGACGGGGCTACGGGCGCATGCCGCTTCCCACCTGAAAAAAGCGACGGAACGATCATCATGGCCGCGAACTGGGCCCCCGACAGCTGGACCCACGCCGAAGCGCGTCAGCTCCCGAACTATCCCGATGCGGCAGCACTCGACGCCGCCACCGACACGCTGGCGAGCTTCCCCCCGCTCGTATTCGCGGGCGAGGCGCGCAACCTGACCGCGAGTCTCGCTGAGGTCGCCGCGGGTCGTGGCTTCCTGCTGCAGGGCGGCGACTGCGCCGAGAGCTTTGCCGAGCACAGCGCGAACAACATCCGCGACACGTTCCGCGTGATCCTGCAGATGGCAGTCGTCCTGACCTTCGCGTCGAAGCTGCCGGTGGTGAAGCTCGGGCGCATGGCGGGCCAGTTCGCCAAGCCGCGCAGTGCCGATACCGAGACGATCGACGGCGTCGAGCTGCCCTCGTACCGCGGCGACAACGTCAACGACATCGCCTTCACCGCAGAGGCACGCGCGCCCGATCCGCAGCGGATGATCCGCGCCTATTCGCAGTCGGCGGCGACGCTCAATTTGCTGCGCGCGTTCGCGAGCGGCGGCTATGCGAACCTGCACCAGGTGCATCGCTGGACGCACGACTTCATGGGCCGCAGCCCGTGGTCGAAGAAATATGCCGAGACCGCGGACCGGATCGGCGAGGCGCTCGAGTTCATGGCGGCGTGCGGGATCGATCCCGAGACCGTGCCGCAACTGGCGCAGACGAACTTCTACACCAGCCACGAGGCGCTGCTGCTGCGCTACGAACAGGCGCTGACGCGGCAGGATTCGCTGACCGGCGACTGGTACGACACCTCGGCGCATTTCCTGTGGATCGGCGACCGCACGCGGTTCGAGGGCAGCGCCCATGTCGAGTATCTGCGCGGCATCGGCAACCCGATCGGCGTCAAGTGCGGGCCGAGCCTCGAGCCGGACGCGCTGCTGCGGATGCTCGATACGCTCAACCCCGGCCGCGTGCCGGGCCGCATGACGCTGATCACGCGCTACGGCTTCGACAAGATCGAGGCGCATCTGCCCAAGCTCGTGCGAGCGGTGACGCGCGCGGGACATCCGGTGGTGTGGAGCTGCGACCCGATGCACGGCAACGTCGTGAAAGCCGCCAACGGCTACAAGACGCGGCCCTTCGACCGCATCCTCGCCGAGGTCCGCGGGTTCTTCGCGGTGCACCGCGCCGAGGGCACGCACGCGGGCGGCATCCATGCCGAGATGACCGGGCAGAACGTCACCGAATGCACCGGCGGCGCGGTCGACGTCACCGAGCAGAGCCTCGCCGACCGCTACCATACGCATTGCGACCCGCGCCTCAACGCCGGCCAGAGCCTGGAGCTCGCCTTCCTGCTCGCCGAGATGCTGAATGCCGAGATGGCCGAGCGCAAGAAGGTCGCGGCCTGACAAAAACCACCGGGGGCGCGCAACCCGCTTGACGCCCCCGGCGCGGTTCCGTAGACGCGCACCTCTGCTATGCGGCCCCTTCGTCTAGCGGTTAGGACGACGCCCTCTCACGGCGTAAGCACGAGTTCGATTCTCGTAGGGGTCACCATTTCCCGCTAAAGCGCGGAAATAGCCGGATTCACGTCATCTTTACCGTCCATGTGTACAGAACATGGGTACAGAACGACGTGAAGAAGACCAGCATGGCGTCCCCCTTCGCCGATCCCAGGACCGGCCAGCTCTACTTCAGGCGGGCGGTTCCCGAGGCCTTGCGCGCCGCGTTCGACGGCAGGGCCGTCGTGAAGGTCTCGCTCCGCACCAAGGACGCAGCGCTCGCCAAGGTCGGCTTCGCGCGCGAGAACGCCGCCTTCGAGGCGACGCTTGCGGATGCGCGCCGCCGGATGGCGGAGGGTACGCTCATACCCACGCCAGCCGCGCTCGTGCGTCGTTGGTGCGAGGGGCCGGCGTCAGGGAAGGGACTGTCCGGAACCCAGCGACTCGTGATGACCTTCATGGAGCTCGACGCCGCGGCGGGCGGGCGGGGTTCGAGCACGCTCAAGGACGAGTTCTATCCGCCGGCCATCCTCGGGCCCGCCTCTAACACGGACTGGGACGCGGTGGTCCGCGACGCAGGCCGCTTCGAGGCCCTGGTCACCGATGCCTATGGCGGCAGCATCGAGCAGACGGGGACCAACTGGATTCGCCTGCGGTGGCGCGAGCCCGAGGCGGCCTGGCGGCCGTGCCTCGTCGGCCCGGTCGAACGGCTGCGCGCGTTCGACACGGGTGCCGAACGGTTCTCGGACGACGAGATCGCCAGGGCCCTGCTGGCCGTGGTCGACGAGAGGCGCTCCGGGGACGAGGAGGCCAACCGGGCGCGGCTGGCTCACACCCGTCCCCGCGCGACGAGTTCGAGACTGCGGCCGAACCTGCGGCTGAAGGAGCTGTACCGCGAGTGGAAGGCGGGCAACGAACCGCGGCCGCAGACCGCCGGCGAGTACGAGGCGGCGGTCGACGACTTCATCGACTTCGCTGGCGACGTGCCCGTGTCCACGATCGACGCGGACCTGCTCTACGACTACCGGGACGAGGCCGCCAAGCTGCCCGCCACGATGCCGCGGGCGGACAGGTCCCTGCCCTTCACGGACCGTGTGAGGAAGCACGCGGACAAGCTACCGAAGTGCGCGCCGCCGACGCTGAAGAAGCGGGTCGGCGCGCTCCAGGCGCTGCTGACCTACGCGTTCCAGCAGCGGTGGACGCCGCTCAACACGGGCAGCGGCATCCGGATCGTCGGCTACACGAAGAGCAGGAGGACGCGGCGGAGCTTCGAGGACCACGAGCTCGCGACACTGTGCTCGTGCCCGCTGTTCACCGACCCCTCGACCTGGAGCGCCACCTCCCGGATCCGGGACGCGAGCGTCTTCTGGATCTTCCTGCTGTCGATCACGACGGGTGCCCGCCTGGAGGAGATCGGACAGGTCGCGCTCGCGGACGTCCGCCGCGATGGGGATGTCGTCTATCTCGACATCGACGAATACGCCGGCGAGGACGACGCGGCGGCCAAGAGCGTGAAGACCGACGATTCGATCCGCCTCGTGCCCGTGCACGGGAAGCTCCTCGAACTGGGCTTCCTCGACTACTGCGACGCGCTGGGGAGGCTCGGCCAGACCGAGCTCTTCCCCGACCTGAAGGCGAACAGCGTCGGCAAGCGCACGAAGGAGGCGAGCCAGAAGATCAACCGGATCATCGATCGCCATGTATCCAGCGACCAGCGCCTCGTCTTCCACTCGCTGCGGCACGCCTTCAAGGCGATGGGGAACGATGCGGGTCTGAGCGATCGGACCCTGGATCAGATCTGCGGCCACGCGCCCGTGAGCACGGGCGGCCGCTACGGATCGGAACCACGGATCCGCACCATTCACCGCGATCTTCACCGCATCGACTTCTCCTGCATCGACTGGACGAGGATTGCGAATGGCGTTCGTAGCCTGGAGTGGAAGAACGTCGTCATCGCGCAGCGCCCGTTGCCGCCGGGCGCGATCTAGGTTGGATACTGGTTCGTCGAAGGCAAAAGTAGGCGATGGCGACGCCGATCGTGATGCAGCTCAATCCGCCAGTGCTCGCGTTACCGGCGCGCGGTGCCAAGGAGGGGCTTCCTCGAACAGCTGAACTATCCACCGGACGAACGCCTCGGTTCGCGCCGGCATGAGACGAACGGACGGACGAAGGAGATGGATGCCACCATCGGTCTCGAAACTCCATTCGGGCAATAGCGGCGTCAGCGTGCCCTCAGCGAAATCCCGTGCCATGGACCACTCACCGAACGCGACGATACCGATGCCCTGTCTTGCAGCCTCCACGAGCGCGGTAATGTCGTTGGAACGATAGGGTGCTGTCAGTCTAACGCGAACCACTCTCCACACGATGCACTTCGGGTTTGAGCGCGGCAGCCTAGCTTGCCAGGATCTGCCACTCCGCCAGAGCTGCGGAGCGTCGTTCCTTGTAGGTTTGTCGGTCGATGAGGTGGCGTTCGAGACTGAAGTGGTTGTGGATGTTGGCGTGCACGGAGGCGAACTTCTGCAGTGTCTTCATCTGCCGGAACCGTAGCATCGCTCGCTCTCGTCTTCGGAACGGCAGGTGACTGTTCTCCACCCGGTTATTGGCCCAGCGTCCGACCTCCTGCTTCTCGCGGTTGCCCAACTCGTTCATTGCCGCTCCGTAGGAGCGAAGGCCGTCAGTAGTGATCGCTTCGGGTAAGCCGTGCCGTTTCAGCGCCTTTCTCATGAAGGCAAGCGCCGCGGCCTTGTCGCGGCTTCTTGTAACGTAGCTCTCCAGTACCTCGCCCTCGTGATCCACCGCCCGCCACAGGTAGACCATCCCACCATTCAGCTTCACGTACATCTCGTCCAGACGCCAGCGCCAGTGACGGAAGCCTCGCATGCGGCTTACGCGCTGGCGGCGGATGTCGCCTGCGAACAGCGGACCAAACCTGTTCCACCACAGGCGCACCGTCTCGTGGCAAATGTCGATGCCCCGCTCGAACAGCAGATCTTCCACGTTCCGCAGCAACAGGGGAAAGCGGACATACATCAGCACCACCAGCCGGATCACCTCCGGCGACGAGTTGAAGTAGCGGAACGGCGAGGCTGGCTTGCGGGCGCGAGGCATGGCTACTCTCCTACCCTGCCCTCCTTACCAGCCGGTGCATTTGGTTTGACGGAGCCATCCAGATGTCATCGCCACGTTTCCAGAGCACCGGGGCACGCGATGCGCGTGGCTCGATACCGAACGTCATTCGCCGGTTACTTGCAGCGCGAGACCGGGGCGTTCTCGTCGTTGCGGATTCCGCTGCCCGAGGTGTCGCGATCGTCGCGGACCGCGAACGAGGCGATCTCGCTAATCGTCGTGGCGGGTGCCCAGGTGGTGGAGATGATCGGCGTGTAGGCCACCGCGAGTTCGGCGAAGACGACGGGACCGGTCGCGGACGCGGTGACCTTCGCGGTCGAGGGGCCCATGCCCTTGAACGCGGAGCCATTCGCGCCTGTACCCTCGGTACCGTAGTTGGAGGCGAACGCCATGCCGCCGAAGCAGCGCTGCCACTGGATCCACTGCCCGCCCGAGCTGTTGACGGTTAGGCCGGAGAGGATGATGCGGCCCTTGTTGCGCATGTCGAGCGAGCCGCCTTGCAGCGCACCGCCGGTGAACAGGTCGTTGATCTGGCGTTCGGTGATCGGACGGTTGCGCAGCACCTCCTGCACGCCGATCCGCGAGGCGTTGTCGGCGACCTGCAGCGCGAGCTGGCTGACGCGCTGGCGGGCGAGCGTGAAATTGGCGATCTCGATGCCGTAGAAGACCAGGGTCAGCAGCACCGGGAGGACGAGCGCGAACTCGATCAGCGCGAGGCCGTGCCGGTCCGCGACGAGCGCGCGCAGGGGGCGATGCCTCATGCGCATGTCCTGAGCGGCGCGGCGGCCTGGTCGCTGGACGGCTGGTTGCGGAGCAGCGTCGTCGAGGTGAGGTTCATCTGGCCCCTGGTCTGCCCGAACGGCAGGAAGCTCGCATAGGAAACGATGGCCTTGAGCAGGACAACGTCCTTCGACCCGCCGATGCCGGTCGTGCCCCCCTCGCGATCCCAGCTGTTGTTGTTGTTGGCGTCGACGTAGGATTCGCCCTTGTTGCAGGTCCCGTCGTGATTGCCGTCGACATATTCCTCGACCTTGGCATCGGCGTCGCGATAGTCGTGATAGGCGGTCAGCTCGAAGTCGACATCGGCGCCCTTGACCAGTTTGTGGACCTGGTCGCGCACGCGGTCTTCGATCGCCGCCTGGCGGGCCTCTGCGCTCGCATCCTCGAGGCTCATGTCGCGCGCCGCCTTCTGCATCTCGCCGTCGAGGACGGACTGGACGTAGAGCGTGTGGCCGGCGCCGAGCCCGCCGACGATCATCGTCAGCAGGACCGGCGCAACGATCGCGAACTCCATCAGCGCGGCGCCGCGCGTGTCGCGCAGGAACGGGCGCATCAGTGCGTCACCCGCAGCTGCGAGATCCGCGCGGCGATGTCCGCGAAGGTCGTGTTGAGTTCGGCCGCGTTGTCCGCCTGATAGGCGCGGTTGGGCGAGGCGCAGTCGGACAGCAGCGACGTCAGACTGGTGCCGAACGCGATCACCCAGACGGTGATGTTCTTCTTTTCCTTCGCCACCGTGCACAGCCGTGACAGCCGGTCCTCGACGATGCCGTCCTGCTCCGACTTGGTCGGCAGCCTGTTGAGGGGGGTGCGGCGGCGATCGAGCGCGGCGAGGCCGTAGGCGTCATAGTCGGCGATATTGGTCTCGGTATCGCCGTCGGTCATGAAGATGAGATTGCGCGCGATGTTGCCGCCGCTCGCGGACGCGGCGTTCTCGGACGCGAACAGCCCTTCGGCGGACATCAGTCGCAGGCCCCAGAGCATGCCGATGTCGTGATAGGTGCGACCGCGCGGGACAAGCGCTTTCAGATAGTTGGTGAAATCCGATTTTTCCGTGGTCGTACGGATCGCCGCGAGCTTGCGCGCGGCTGCCGGACAGGCGGCGAAGTCAGTTTTGTACGATGACAGTGCGACATAGTTGTTCGAACTGTGCGTGACCGGGTCGAACTGCCAGCCGGTGATCACGCCAGCGCCGGCGGGAGTATAGTTGGTTACTGAGCGCGCCCAGACTAGGTCAGGCAGGAACGGGCGCCACTGGGTTCGCGCATCGCTGGGTATGGGCACCATGTCGATGTCAAGATCATAGGCTGTGCCGGTCTCGTAAGGACGTAGCGTCTGGCGCTCCTCAATGCAGGCGCCCTGGCTGCTATTGCCCCAGTTGATTGTCTTGGCGGTAAAGTTGTTGCCAATCATTAGCGTCGCGCTGCCGCCGGCCATGAGCCCCGACGAATTCGATCCCTTCACGATCCCGACGGGAAAGGCAATCTTCTTGTAGTTCCAGTAATAAGTGTAGCCGTCAGCCTTATCTTGCCCGGCATTCGGGTTCGCGATGACGTTGTCCGTGAAGGTCTGTACCGAGTTGGTGTATGTGGTCTTCTTGATGATGCAAACGCCCGCACTGTTGCGCGATGCCGAGTAGGTACTGCCGTTGCGCGTACGGGTGCCGGAGCGGGACCGGGGCACGGCTGTGTTGGACGGCGACCATGCCGAATAACTCGTGTTAGTCTTGTCGTCATTGGCCGGGGCGACGCAGCTTTCCGATGGTCCTGTGGTTTCGGTGACCACTGGCGGCGGGGACCATGCCGAGGTATCTGTTTCCTTCGGAATTGTGTCACCTTCCTTGCCGCCATCCTTGGGGACCGGCGGGCCGTCCTGTTCGCGCGACTGGTACTCGGCGTTATCGACCATCCAGTCGCGCTTGAGCAGCAGGCCAACGTTCACCGTAGAGGAATAAGGGACGAAGCCGTAGCGGACCTGCGAGGCGGGCGACTGTGCATTGTTAAGCGTCGTATAAAAGTCGGTTACAGCTTGGCGAAGCGCAGCGATCTTGCTCTGCGAGTCGCCCGTATTGGTCTCCGACATCGACAGTGTCGTATCGAGCACGAACATGATGTCGCTGTTGGGCAGCTGGAGCTGCGCGTCGCAGGTCGCCTCAAGCGGGATGCTCGCAAAGCCGAAGATCTTCATGATCGTCGTGGTGACGACGACTCCCGCCTTGCCGTGGACGATCATATCGTTGCCGACGTCGTACGCCATGGTCAGCGCGGTGGTGCCGTACTGGCCGGTCGCGAAGTTGAGGTTGAAGAACCGGTTCGCCGCGTCGCGCGCCGGCGTGTCGAAGGTCGAGGCGCTCATCGCGCGCCGTCCGCCGAGCACCGCCGCGTCGCACGCATTCTGCAACCGCGACTTGACCAGATAGGCGCGACTCATGTCGAGCGCACCGCCGATCATACCCATCAACGGCAGAAGAGAGAACGCAAACAAAATAAGCGTGTTGCCGCGAACATCGGACTTGAATGCAGCTAGTCGTCCGAACCCGATCCTCATCGGATCCCCCTTAGATAACTCATTCAACCGTTCTTGGGATAATTATCTTTAATTTCGATTTAATTTGTGATTGTTTATCGCTTCACGAAGGAGCTGACACGGCCTACTCGCACGGTTTTTGAGAACGCTGATCGGATGCGATGCGCAAGGGCGATGCCGTTTGTGAAGCTTGCCTGTTCTCTGGCACCGAGACAAAAGCTGCCTTTTACGCTTCGGCATTCATAGCACCAGCCAATCGCTCTCAGCATCGTCGACCGCTGCAAATGCATCACCGTCGATCTGCTGCCCAAGGACGAGAGACCGCGGACATAGGCGCGGCGGAGGTGATGCCGGCAGGCCGTCAGGTCGTTCACACGCAGGTGACGCTGCGTGCCAGGTGAGTTCGAGATCGCGCCGAGTTTGATCAGCTGGTCTGGTAGCTCACGGACCCGGAGCGTGCTTATGCCGCCGCGCGCCGAGTCGATAGATCCCGAGTGTTCTGACGCTAACGGCCATGGAGTGTATCGGTGAGGTGGCCCCCTAAATGACCTGACAGGGCGCCGCTCTTAGCTAAGAGTGAGGCATATGACTGACGGTACGATCAGGCGTTACAACGATGGCGGGGTTCTCTCCGGTGTTCAGCGGCGGAGGCGGTGGACACCGGAGGAAAAGGTCCGGATCGTTGAGAAGACGTATCAACCGGGGATGACCGTGTCACTCGTCGCCCGCCGGCACGGCATCGGTGGCAATCAGATCTTCACCTGGCGGCGCCTGATGGCGCAGGGTGCGCTGACCGCCGCGACAGCAGGCGAGGAAGTGGTGCCGGCGTCCGAGTACCGCGCGCGCGAGGCGCAGGTGCGCGAACTACACCGGCTGCTCGGCAAGAAAGCCATGGAGAACGAGCTGCTCCGCGAGGCCGTGCCCCGGGCCGCAGGCCCAAAAAAAACTGCTGTTGCGCTCGACCTCGTTGCCGCGGGATGGACGGTGAGCGCGGTCGCAGAGGCGGTCGAAATTGCTCGCCCACACCTGTCCGCGATGCGCCATCGCCCGGCGCCACGCCCACGCGGACGACCGCCGCTGCCGGATGCCGAGCTGGTCGTCGACATCCGCGCGCTCGTCGCCGATCTGCCAACCCATGGCTATCGCCGCGTTCATGCTCTGCTGCGCCGGGAAGCCGACAAGACCGGGCGTGAAGCGCCCAATCCGAAACGCGTCTACCGCGTCATGAAGGTGCACGGGCTGCTGCTACAGCGGGACGGCGAACGCCGCGAGGAACGGCGTCACGATGGCCGGGTCGCCGTCGATCTGCGCAACACCCGCTGGTGCTCCGACAGGTTGGAGATCACCTGTGACAATGGCGAGAAGGTACGCGTCGCATTCGCGCTCGACTCCAGCGACCGTGAGGCGATGGGACATGTGGCGACGACGGGCGGCATCACCGCAGAGGACGTCCAGGACTTGATGGTTGCCACGGTCGAGCATCGCTACGGACGGGTGAAACGCGTGCCCGAGCCGATCGAGTGGCTGACCGATAACGGCAGCTGTTACACCGCTCGCAACACACGTGCGTTCGCCTGAGGCATTGGGCTGATCCCACGCACGACCCCAGTCAGCAGTCCCCAATCGAATGGCATGGCTGAGGCGTTCGTTCGCACTCGCAAGCGCGATTATGTCCGTGTGAACCTCAGGCCGTATGCGCAGAGCGTTATCGACCAACTGCCCGGCTGGTTCGACCATTATAACGAGGTGCATCCCCACCGCGCTTTGCGCTATCGATCCCCACGCGAGTTCATCCCGCAAACCAGCGAGGCTCTGTCAGGCCTTTAGGGGGCAACAACAATCGGGCACGGATGCGGATGGACTAATTAGTAGCAAATCTACCTGGACGGTGAGACATCGGCTGCTGGGCAGTTGCTGGAGTCTCGAGACAAAATTATACCAATGCGCTGACTAGAATTCTCACCACGGTGGAGACGCCTCACGCCACCAGCGAACGCCCCTCGGATGTAGTGCAAATAACACCCCGCGTAGTATCTTAAAGCTATCGACGGTCACGTTTGAGCGGCGCTATTCCCGCTCATGGACAGGGACGAAACCGAGACCGTCGCGTATCTAAAGGCGCGGATGAAGGAACTCCTAAACCTTGCCGACCGTCTAGATCTTCCAGTCGTCGGGGCATGGCTGGCCTCTGCGATCGACAGTATACCAGACGACGCCGGTAAATAACGAGTTCGTCTTCATGTGCGGCTCGGCGAAACTACCAAGCCGCTGCTAAAGTCGGCCAGCACCACACCGGAGGACGCATCGGCCGCGGTCCGGTCCATGGCATAGCGCGAACGATTGCTGACGCCCAATTGCCGCCGCTCGCCTCGATGGTACACTACGATGACCAATAGAGAGGCAGCCATGATCTCCAAACGCTTTGACATTGCCAGTGACGCGTTCCGCCGAGACTTTATCGGCAAGTCTCGCGCAGAGATTAACGCAGTCTTGGGTGAAGGGCGACCTACAAGGAGAGGCGCCTTAGCTGGCGAAAAGGGAGTCAGCTACGTCAGCGTCAACGCTCGGGCGGCGTTCAGGGACGGGTACGCGGTGGAGGTCGGCTTCGCCCCTCCGGCTCCCATATTCTTCAAACGTCAGTCCTTGTTCGATCATCCCGCCTTGTGGCGCGAAATCGCTGCGATGGATGTTGATACTCGCGAGAACCTCGGCTTCCTCATCATGCCCAATCTCGGCCTCACTCTTACCGGGTTTTATGATAACGACCGATCGCAGCTTGCCGTCACCGTCTTCGAAGCGGGTAGGTGGGACGATCTATCCGCTTGATTGCACCATGTCCGCCTTCCACCAAAGGCGGACATCGGCGCGGCGGAGGACGCATCGGCCGCGCGGCATTAAAGCCGCCTACGCCCGGGTATCCGCTAACCCCCGTCGCTGATGTCCGCATCGGCTTTCAATAATCGCAGCTAATGCCGATTAACTGCCGTCCTCTGGTCGGGTAAGCAGCGGCGGCGATTTATCCGCAGTAGTGAGCCAGTTGCGCCAGATGATCATGGTTCGGGCCTTGGTGACCCTAATCTGACACCCAACCGCCATAGCACCGCGCACCGATGCGTCCTTCCACCGTTCGAATATCGCATTGCATTCGGCATCACGATAAGTCTGCCAAGCCCGCTGGGACGCACCAAGCTGAGCGATCGCAGCATTTTGCTGCTGTTTCGAGAGCTGCTCAACGGCAGTATTATAGTAGCGGTTCAACTCAACTTCAGCGCGACCAAGATTAGCGTCGAGGCAACGCTCAACCTCCGGTGTTGTCGAACCATCACAAGGGGCGGCAACGGGCACTAGGAGCGCCGCAATGAAGGTAATCACGAAGTAGGTTCCTTCGGTTCTGGACTGGCTGCGGCGCTTGCCTATTACACTTTCGTACGGATGACACGCTTGTCAGAGGCGGCAACGTCGTTTTAACCACACGGAATATTGCCGCGTCAGAGGACAAATCCGCCGCGAGCCGCCATCCGGCTATCGCTGACTGCACTTTAAGCTGATCGAGTCACGCGCCAGATCGGACACTTCTCCGGCGAGCCGATTGGTTTAGGTATCAATGCAGCGTTGAGTGGGGAGCGCTCGTCTTTCGGTCTCAGCGCTTCGCGCAGCAGCCAGGGATTGACGTAGCCATAGGAGTAGGCCGGGGGGCTGTAGCTGGCGCTGCGAAGGCTTCCCCTGCACGGCCGCTGCCGCGGCCGACTTGCTCGAGGGGTCCACGCCGCGGCCGAGCAGCTCGTGCGCCTGCTCGCACCGCGCCTGGGCGTCGACCAGCGACACCTCTGGCCAGGTGCCGATCGTCGAAAGCTTCCCGCGCCCCTCGAAGTGGAACTTCATGCGCACCGACTTGCGGCCGTTCGGCGCGACGTAAAGGTTCAGGCCCCGCTCGTCGAAAATCTTGTAGGCGGCCGCGCGCGGCCGCACGGGTTTCACCGCGGCGTTGGTCAGCATATGACCCTCGTGGAGCTTGAGGAAATCAGTGATGGATCATCGGCAGACGGCTGCAGATTTGCAGCGGCAGATCAAAAGTCTCGATCGATCGATCGCCCTATGGGAAAGCGGCTCGATGAAAGCGTGGAACGATGGCCAGGATGTCACTGCAGAATACCTCGATCGACTGCAGCGCAATCGAGACGAACTAGGTCAGGCCCTTCTGATCCTAGAGCGTGAAAGCGGCAGCTAGAGGCAGATATCTCGTCCGCCGCGGTCGCTTACGGCTCGCAACGTCTATGCGACCGTCGGCGCCACGCATTGGAACTTTAGAGCTCACGTAATCGCTGTACCCCTACCGCTGGTCCTCGGCGGCTGAGAGACACCGCGCTCCCGCTTCAATCGGGATGCGCTATGTCCATCTACTTTTTCGAAATCAACGACAGCAAACCGGCCATTGCTTGTGTGGGGGAGAAGCTTCCGACGCTTCACGCTGCTCGCTGTTTCGCCCTTAAATACGCCGCTGCGCTAATATGTGAGCAGGAGAGCGAATTTTGGGACGGTGAAGATTGGATAATGACAGTCACTGATGCCAACCGTTTGGCACTGTTCACGATCACGATCTACGCAGCCGCCTCGCCAGCAACCATGCCATTGAGCCGGACTGGTTAAGCTCTAAAGGGCGGATATACTTTCCGCCGCGCAACCGCATCCCTGTACGATTTTCCGCCAATTTTGCGAAGTTCGGCCCAGACCGATACCCCGGCAGACGCCCCACGCCGTGGCTTCGATCGTCCGACCGCTAACGCCCGATTGTGTTGAAAAAGTCGGCCTTGCAGTGGCGTCGGTGGTCTGATTCAATCTTCGCGAGGTGAGCGGAGACGGGCCGATGATGGGCGAGCGGACGGTAGCGCAGGAAGCGCTGTTCTACAGCTTCAGTCTGGAGCGGCATGTGCCGGCGGACCACATGCTGCGCTCGATCGACCGGTTCGTGGACCTGTCGGGCATCCGCAAACATCTGAAGCCGTTCTACAGCGAGATGGGACGGCCATCGATCGACCCCGAGCTGATGATCCGCATGCTCATCATCGGCTACTGCATGGGGATTCGTTCCGAGCGCCGGTTGTGCGACGAGGTGCATCTGAACCTGGCCTATCGCTGGTTCTGCCGGCTCGGGCTGGAAGGCGACGTTCCCGACCACTCGACCTTCTCAAAGAACCGCCATGGCCGCTTCCGCGACAGCGACCTGCTGCGCCGGCTGTTCGAAACGACGGTCGAGCGCTGCATGGCCGAGGGGCTGGTCGGTGGCGAAGGCTTCGCTGTCGATGCCAGCCTGATCCGGGCCGATGCCAATCGTCAGACCGGCGGCCCGGGTAGCGAGGGCCTGCCGCCCGACGCCGACAGGCGTGCCGTTCGCGAGTATCTTGCCGTCCTCGACGATGCCGCATTCGGGGCGGCCACGCCGGTCGTGCCGAAGTTTCTGGCGCCGGCGGATCCGGCGTCGCGCTGGACCTGCGCGCATGGCGGGCAGGCCTATTACGCCTACTCGACCAACTACCTGATCGATCTCGACCATGCCGTCATCATGGACGTGGAGCCGAGTACCGCGATCCGGCAGGCCGAGGTGACCGCCTGCAAACGGATGATCGAGCGCGTGCAGGACCGCTTCGGCGTCTGGCCCGAACGGCTGGCAGCGGACACGGGATATGGCTCGGCCGAGATGCTGGCGTGGCTCGTCCACGAGCGCGACATCCACCCGCACATCCCCGTGTTCGACAAGTCGGCCCGCCGCGACGGCACCTTCGCTCGGGCAGACTTCCGCTATGACCTGGGCGACGACAGCTATGTCTGTCCTGCCGGCAACCGCCTGCGCCCCCGCAACCGCAACTTCACGCAGGCCCGCGGCGATGTCGGCCAGGACGGCTTCATCCGCTATCGCGCCCGGCAGCAGGACTGCGCCGGCTGCGACCTGCGGCAACGCTGCACGCCCAACATGCCGGCCCGCAAGGTCACGCGCTCCATCCACGAAGGCGCTCGTGACCTGGCCCGCGATATTGCCACCACCGACGCCTATGTGACCTCCCGCCGCCAGCGGAAGAAGGTCGAGATGCTGTTTGCGCATCTCAAACGCATCCTGAAGCTGGATCGATTGCGCCTGCGAGGTCCCAACGGCGCAAAAGACGAGTTCCTCCTCGCCGCTACCGCCCAGAACCTCCGCAAGATGGCCAAGTTGATCCCGATGCCGACGCAGATGGCACCCGCCTGAGGCGCAGCGCGCGTCTAGATCCGCTCTAAACTACAGGCTGGTCCGCGGCTCACCCCGACTTTTTCAACACAATCGCCCAATAGCAGCCCTCGCTGCCAGTTATCGCAGTCATAAACCGGACCGGGATCGCGAGATACCTCATCCCAACATGTCAAACCCTAACATTAACCGCTGCTGTTGCCAATCGAGTGGCAAAGCACTGTAGATCAATTTGTGCGGGGTGAGATCGTTGGGACAATTTCCATCAATGATCGCGGCCTGGAGGTCGGGGGCGAGGTAGGTTAGGCGGATCAGTCGTGAAAACTTGCTAGGACCAAGTTTAAATGTTTTTGCAAGGTCGGCAATCGGTTTATCTCTGTTCGCCATCACGAACGCACGAGCTTCGAACGCACGACCGAGAAGGTTAACAAGCTTTTTGTCAGGTATCCCATATTGTTGAGTAGGCTTGATCGGTAGGCTGAAGTCGCGATGTGCACAAATTAGATTCGCGTTTATGGAAATTAAGTGCGCTTGAGGTGGGGAGTTTTCTTCCATCACAACACGATCGATATTGAATTTTCCCGTAGCTAGCAGTAGAGCAAGTCTATTACATTTAATGATAAGCCTTAGCTCGGCTTTTGCTACTTCAACGCGAACGAAAATCATCTCGTACAGGTGCCTGATCTGATCTCGGCTAGATTGCGCTAGCCGCTCTGCGACGGTACTAGCCTGCACGGCGAGTTGCTCATCTACAGTCTCAAACCGGCTTAGTTTTAACATTGCTCTTCTAATCTCAGTAACATCCGCGAAAAATGCCGACAGAGATGCAAAGGTTAATTCCTCGACGACGTCGGCGCGGACTCGTACCTTTGATAGCTGCTTTTGCCTTCGGGGATCCTTGGGTTCTGAGTCGTAATATCTGTATCGTTGTTTCCCGGTTCCCCCGGTGTTGGTGTGCAACGGTCGACCGAATTCATCCCAAATCAATCCGTGAAGCAAATTGCGTGATACATCCCAAGCAATTCGAGGCCGCGAGCGTATCGCCCGAAGTGCCTGCGCGCGATCCCATATTTCGCGATCGACAATCGGTTTATGCTGACCGCGATGCCACTCATCACCCTCTTTTATAAAGCCGATATAAAGGGGGTTTCTGAGCAACCGGTAGATTGACCCCGCGTGCATCGGAGTTCCGCCGATCGTTCGGCCGCTCTTGCTGGTAAAAGCCTTCGTGCGAACACCCTCTGACTCCAACTGCTTCATCAGCTGGAAAACCGTCGGATAATCCCCGACGCGGCTAAAAATCCCGCGAACGATTTGAGCCTCGGTTTCGTTGACAACGAGACGACCACTTATCTTGTCGTAGCCTAATGGCGGCTTGCCGCTCACAAAAAGACCGTTGCGGCGCATCACTGCAAGCTTGTCTTTGATCCGGTCGCTCAGCATTTCGCGTTCGAACTGCGCAAACGTGATAAGTACGTTCAAAACCATTCGGCCCATACTGTCTGACGTATCAAAAGACTGGGTTACGCTGACGAAGGAGATGCCGAAACGCTCCATGCTTTCCATGAGCCGTACAAAATCGGCTAGGGAGCGGGTTAGTCGGTCAATCTTATAAAAGACTATCGCGTCGATTTCTCCTGATTCAACGTCAGCGAAAAGTCGATGCAGCGCCGGCCTATCAAGCGTTCCGCCCGAATAGCCGCCATCGTCGTAACGGGTCGGCAACTCGCGCCAGCCTTTGTGCTCGTTGCATTTGACGTAGGCTGCGCATATCTCACGCTGCGCGTCCAACGAGTTGACGTCACGCTCAAGACCAACATCGCTGCTTTTTCGCGTGTAGATTGCACAGCGAACCTGTGCAGGTGATGCTGGTTCTGCGAGTTCGAACATAATCGTCCTTTCGCCGCGGTGCCGCTTTACCTGTATGTGTACGTCGGAGCAGGATAGGTTGATGAACGCACCGTCCTGGACTACGACATTTCTCAGTTCTTTTTGGTTCTTGCAAACGCTCTTGCGACTCGAAATTTCACCGCAAGTGTTGTGTCGGGCGCATGTTATGCTGCGACCATCACGTGCGATTGCTCGCCGGTTCTGAGCGCTACGGACAAAAGTCGGATTGAGGGTATAGTCGCCCGAAAAGCAGCCTGCCCGCTATACACCAAGGACGGACATCGGCGCGACGGAGAACGCATCCGCCGCGCCGATCAGTCATGCCGCCAAACCAGTGCTCATTTCGCCCTACTGCCGCCTTCAGCGCGACGCTTGCTGGTCTAGGAACTTCCGCATTGACGATACCGCGTTGGCCGACAAGATTACGTCATCTCCATCGTTCCTTGTCTCAACCTGGCCATCTTGTACGAGATGATCGAGCCAACGCCGTCCGGATGCAACCGGCAGCCCCGTCGCTTCGAGCAAATTTCGTTCCGAGACAACCTCGTTACCAGCTAGGCTGACAAACAGAATCAACAATATTTGCCAAGCGTGTTCGTCGAATAGCTCGCTCGGGAAATGGTCCTTCCGCTGTGCCCGCATATTCAGGAGGTATTTTGCAGCATCACTGCGCTCTTGATCTCTGATCATTGCCTTCATGACCCTTTCACTTAATCTACGATAGCGCGATCGTTGCCAACATAAATTGTAGTAAATACACTGGACGTTCTCGGATTTTATGCGCTTACGGGGAGATGTCCAAAGGCAATGATTCTAAAATAAGTTCTTTGCGAGCTGCATTGAGCTTGGCATTGAGCTTAGCTGACGATATTGGCGAAACGTTGATTGCTGCACAGCTTTCAGATATTCTTGAACAGATCGACCGGTCTGGGCCCTAAGAGGCAGGCAAATCGCCTCGGCGCATCGGAAACCGCATCGGTCTCGCGTTGCGGCAATCGCCACGCTGTCCGGTCAAACCTAGATTATTGAACGATTACTCGTTCAGTGTGAGTCGTGTAATGCAGCAAATTCCCGACCAAGCATTAATTTTGCTACGTGCTGCCGTAGCTTGGGCTCAGTATCTCTCTGACGCATACGGCAATAAGGCTGCTGCGGCGAAACTGTCGGAAGTGCTAGACATCCTTGATCGCCAATCTGCCGGCCTTGACCAATAGTAGCCATGGCGGACGACACATCCGCCATGGCACACTTTTGCGCCTGCCGGCGCCCCTCAGATGCCCCTGTTCGAGCATGCGGACAGCCCGACGGCACGCCCCCTTTCGGGATATTCGGACACCCCGCGCAATAGTGAGTTGTTACACTTGGGCCTTCAGTTGAGAACGCCAGAGCGTAACTTCACCGAAGGCCGCGGGGCGATGCAGCTAGCTTGTAAGAGTCTTCCGTATTATATAACTGGGCACTTCGGAATGGAGCATTCAGATGGCCGACGATGCATACGAACCAAATCCAATCGAGCTCGCAACAGATTTAACGATTGCCTGGTTAGCAAACCCCAGTACTCGTACCTCAGCTGGTGACGTACCAGCCTTCCTCGGCAAAATGTACGAAACTGTTTCGTCCCTTGTAGGTGGAAACCAGGAAGCCGCTGCGCCCGCGGTGGAGGCCAAAGAGTATACCCCCGCCGTCACCGCTCGTAAGTCGCTTGGCAACCCTGACGTCATCATCAGCATGATCGACGGTAAACCTTACAAGACGTTGCGCCGCCACCTGTCGACCAACGGTATGACGCCTGCCCAATATCGCGAGCGGTATGGCCTGAAGGCTGATTACCCGATGGTGGCGGCGACATACTCGGAGGCCCGTCGCGCAATGGCCAAGAAGATCGGATTGGGTCGCAAGCCAGGACAGACGTACGCTGCAAAGGCTGACGGTAAGCCGTCTGCCGCTTCGCGCAAACGCAAGACTGGGAACGTTGCAGCCGAATAAAGAGACGTTTGGCCCTTAGGCGCGCGGCGCAATATTCGATGCGCGTCATTGGGTTTGCTCAATACTTCTGCTTCGTGGCAATCCGATCGTGAACCGCGCGCTTTGGAAAGACACGCGACTCTTTGCTGGACATCAAGATGAACAGGCAAAGGCATTACCGGACCCAGCCGGCGGCATACGCGTTCAAGATGCCCCACAAGAGAGTATCGCAAGCCGCACGCCAGCAATATCATTTACAGCGTTGGACCTGACAGCCCCCACGCCTTCGACATCGTGCCGAAAAGCCGCGCAACGGCAGCCTCGATGCCATGTGCCCGGTTTGCCAAGTCCGCGGTCGATGGAACTCCGAAATTGATCTGGTCTCCCTTCCGTGCAAGCGGGCTTCCTGCGACCGCGCGCCGCTGGAGCTGCGCCGATACGAGAAGGGCAGAATGGCTACTCGCGGCGCCTCGATCGCGATCGCGATGGCGTAGCCTGCGAGTAGCACATTGCAGCGTCCTGAAACGGGATGTAGCACCGAAATTGGCGAACAGATGGGCTCGGGACCGTTGGAACGGCGCGGTCAATCGGCAGTTCACCACCCAAAGAGAGTGACGATGACTGATCCGATCAAGCCCACGACGGAAACCGACAAGCCGAACCTGTCGACCGAGCACCAGAATGAAGGCGATGCCCGTCGACCGAGCGACACGCTGAATAAGGGGGCGCGCAGCACCGAGGGCGAGAAAGCACCCAAGCGCAAATCATCGCTCACGTAGGTTGTGCCGGGAGCCGACGCCGGATCAAACAAGCCTCGGCAGGGTTGAGCTCACATCGTGCCGGTCGTGACCAATCCTGAGTGGCAACACCTCGTCATCTACGCCCTCGGCGCGGGCGGCGGATCGCGCGGCATCGGCTCGGCCATCGCCAAGCGGCTTGCGGCCGATGGCGCCACCGTGGCGATCACCTATGCCGGCAACAAGGCCGCGGCCGACGCCACCGTGGCAGCGATCGAGGGCGCGGGCGGCGGCGCCTTCGCCTTCCAGGCCGATGCCGCCGATCCGGCCTCGCAGCAGGCGGGCGTCGAACAGGCCGCCGCCGCATTTGGGGAATCGATATCCTCGTGCACAATGCCGGTGTGGCCGAGTTTTCCGCCGTCACCGAAGACACCGACGACACTTACGACCGTCAGTTCAGCGTCAACGTGAAGGGCCTGCACGTCGGCACCCGTGCTGCCCTGCCGCATCTTCGCGATGGCGGGCGGATCATCCTGATCGGCAGCATCTCGGGTGAGATGGCCTTCCCCGCGACCACCGTCTACAGCGCGACCAAGGCAGCAGTGGCGGCGCTGGCGCGCGGCTGGGCCAAGAATCTCGCGTCGCGCAACATACTGGTCAACACCGTGCAGCCGGGACCGATCGACACCGATATGAACCCTGCCGACAGCGAATTCGCGGGGCAGGTGCTGCAAGCGATCCCGCTCGGCCGCTACGGCAAGGTCGAGGAGATCGCGGGCGCGGTGGCGTTCCTTGCTGGCCCCGATGCGAGCTACATCACCGGCACCACGCTCAACATTGATGGTGGCGCGACCGCGTGAGTTATGGCCATCGTCCCTTCAACTTAACCGGAGGGGCGATGGCGTTTGCCGCATGTGGTAAGGAGACCCACAAGCCGACATTCGCAGGCTGCTATCTGCTACCAAACATCGGCCATTCATTCATCGGATCGATGGGCAGCACCCGCCGCCAATCCGTTACATAATGTTTGAAGCGTTCACCGATGAAAACACTTCGGTAGAGGGCCTGGCAGCGACGTGAAGATTTTGAGCTAGAACCTAGAGCGAGATCGTTGCGCGGCAATGTCGCCACTTTATTGCACGACGTACGAGGTCGTTGTGATGCGGTACACCGTTTGAGCAACGCCATCTGGAAACGCAATCGGGCCATTCTCTTTCGCGGTAGCAACGAGAAGATGGCGTCCCGGCTTGCCGATACCTGTTTCGATCATACCCGCAGCATCGGTCGTTAGCTCGATCTTCGAACGGTCCGGCGCGTAGAGTGCGACGGCGGTGCCGGGCATCGGCTTGCCGGCGCGCGTCAACACAAAGCGCGATCCGTTCGCGGTTACGGGGGCTAGTTCCAACAGCAACTTGGCGAGCGGCTCGGCGCGACCTGCGCGCGCGTAATAGACCACGCCTTCCTTCCCCCCGTCCGGTCCCCATGGCGCGAACACGGTATCGTCCCACGCGCGGACGTCGCCGGCCGGCAAGTTCGTCTCCAGGAACCCGGTACGCCGCGTCAGGATCGCGTTTGGCTGGCTGAGTATCCGCGGCGTCTTCAGCTTGGCGAACTCGGTATCGCCGCCCGACGGCATCGGTTCGCCCGGCTCGCCCAGATAGACGCGCGCGGGGCCTGTGCCGTCGCGTTCAATCCAGATTTCGTGAGCCTGCGCGGTTGCAGGAAGGCAGAAGATGAGCGCTGCGAACAGGGTACGCATAGGCTAGAGTCCTTCAACGGAGGATTGCGAGTGCCGCGGGTCGACGCGGGCGGGGATGAAGTTGAGAATGAGGAAAGCGATCCCGGCACCGGCCATGATCGCCCCGGTCCAAAGTATCGGTCCGAAGACCCAGCCTCGGGCGAGAAGCGCAGATATCACGCTTGCGAACAGCACGAGCCAGCCGCTGGTCCGCAGCATGCGGCTCCGGTGCTTTGGCGGACACCATCCGAACCGGCGACGATGATGCACGTCGGTGGCAACGCCGAGCAGGACGAACGCGACACATGCAAGCAGGAGGGTGAGAATTCTCATTCGGCGGGCTCCAGAACCGTCGAAGTTATTACGGTCGGCGTCTTGCGAATACGCTTTGCGGCAGGGCGGTGGCCTGCGACGCGGCGCGCGAGCAGAAGGAACCCGATCCCGAAAACAAACATGCTCGCATCGATACCCGCGATCATAAGGTCGCCGATCGCCAGCGACGCAAACAGCCCGCGTTCTGTCGCGAAGATGTCGTACATCGGCAAGACGACAAGCAGCACGCCTGTCGTCGCAAACAGCAACGGCCAGACGCGTGCCGGCCTGACAACGAAAGCCACCACCGCAGCGATCGCCCAGGTGATGAACAGCGCGTGCATCTCCCACTCCGCCCGCGCGCGCAGCGCTACGGGCAGCAGCCGGTTGGCCCAGAAGAAGCATGAGATCCCGAACGGGAAGCCGCCGATCACCGCGACGTTGAGCCGCTCGACGACGCGAAACCCGACGTGTGGCCGAGTCGGATCGGGCAGGCGTTCGCGACGCTTGACCGTCCACAGGACGAGGCCACTCGCCACCATCAGCGTACCGGCGACCCCGCACAGGAAATACAGCCAGCGTCCGCCGTTCCCGGCAAACCGTCCGGCATGTAGGCCGACCATCGCGCCTGCGGTCTCGGCGGCGGCGCCGGGTGGCGGCGATTGCCATACGAGGCGTCCCGTCACGCCGTCATAGGTCAGTCGCGGCGTCCGCGCCGACAGCATCGAACTGGCGCTCTGGCTGATCGTGATCCGGGCGGCAGCATCGCCGGGATCGCTGACCTCGATGATGCTGACGGGTGCGCCGAGCCGGCGCTCCGCATCAATCGCGATCCTCCGCAGGTCGATCAGCGGCGCGGGCCGGCCGGTCCGCTCGACCGCCGCGGCGGTCGGGAAAAGAGCCGCGAAAACGACCTTCTCGTCGGTATAATTGGCGACGACCGCCCACGGCATCAGCAGCGCCATCAGCGTGACCAGCCCGGTATAGGTGATCATCAGGTGGAACGGCAGTGCTAGCACCGCGGTCGCGTTATGCCCGTCGAGCCACGACCGCTGCCCCTTGGCGCGCCGCAACGTGAAAAAGTCCTTGAAGATCTTCTTGTGCGTCACGATCCCGCTGAGGATCGCGACCAGCATCATCATGGTCGCGAACCCGACCAACCACCGTGCCCAGATCACCGGCACATAGTGGAGGTCGAAATGGAACCGGTAGAAGAACTCCCCACCCCGCGTTTCGCGCGCGTGCGCGACCTGTCCGTCGGCTCCGATCAGTGCTTGCGTGTCTCCCCGTCCGCGCACCCTGCGCCGCCCCCGGCCACGCTCTTCACCCGGCTTGGGCTGCGGTATCCAGAAGAGGTGCGCACCGGGCGATCGCTCGGTTGCCACCGGGATAAACCAGCTCTTTGCGTCCGGTGCCTTGCCGGTGAGGAACGCTTGCGATCCTGCCAACACGCGCATCGGCTGTTCAACACGCGCCAATTCGGGTCGCATCCAGCGGTTGAGGCCTTCGCGCCAGAACGCGACTGTGCCTGTGACGAAGACGAGGAACAGGATCCAGCCGAGCAGCAGCCCGGACCAGGTGTGCAGGAACGCCTGCGACTGTCGAAAGCCCTTGCTCATAATCGCCCCGTCGCATCGATCGAGATCCACGCGATTGCCGCCGCGATCGCCGCGGCTGCGGCGAGCGTCCAGATCGCCCGCCAGCCGCTACACGCCGCGAACGCCCACATCGCCGCCACCGCGCACACGGCGAGCGCGATCATGGCGGCGGTGACGCTCGCCTCCGCACGATCACCGGGCAGCAACCGCGCGATCGCCATCGCCCATAGGCTCGCCGTTGCGTAAGCAAGCGGCACCGCCGCGACGACGCGGAGGGCGATGTCGCCGCGACGCGCCCAGCGCGCGCGCATATGCGCATCGCCCGCCGTCACTCGAAGCTGTACCGAAGCGTCGCGAACGCGGTCCGCGGACTGCCGTAGTAATTGCCGCGGCCGGTCGCGGCGATGCGGGCATAGTAGGTCTTGTCGAGCACGTTTGCGACATTGACCGAGACCCCCAGCCGTTCGCTGAGCTTATACCCTGCGCGCAGGTCGAGCACCGCATAGCCCGGTTGGCGAACGATGGTGGAACGGGTGCGCAGCGTGCCGTCGGCGTTGAACACCGCTGCATTGCCGCCGAAGGTCGAACTGAACCATGTCACGCTGCCGCCGACGCTCGCGCCCGCCAACGGCCCGTCGACCGGCGCATAGTTGGTGAACGCCTTGATCATGTGCTCGGGCACGATCGGCACCAGCGGCAGCCCTTCGAAGGCGGCGGTCTGATCCTCGAGATACCTGGTCTTGGTATAGGTGTAGCCGCCGTTGATCCGCCAGCCCGGTAAGATTTCGCCGGTCGCCTCGGCCTCGACGCCCCGCGCGCGGACCTTGCCGGTCTGGAGCACGACCGTGGCGATGTCGGGATCGTTGAACAGCCGGTTGGTCTGCGTGATCTGATATGCCGCCGCTGACAGCAACAGCCGGTCGTTCATCAGCGAAAGCTTGGTCCCAACCTCGTATTGCGCGCCGACCAGCGGCTCGATCTGCTGTCCGTCGGGCCGCGCCCGCCCAACCGGAGCCGCCTGCGGCGTGAAGCTGTCGGCATAGCTCGCGTATAGATTCAGCTGCGACGTCACGTCCCAGACGATTCCGGCATAGGGGGTGAAGCGGTTGTCGACCCCGTACCGCGCCGATGGCGGCAGGACGCCGCTTGGCGTCAGCAAACTGGTCGTCGTCGTATCCCACCACGTCACGCGGCCGCCGCCGATGAACGTCAGGCCTGCGAAAAGGCTAAGCCGCATCTGTCCGTAGATACCAAATTGCTCGATATCGGTCCCTGTGGCGCCATAGACCTGCAGGACGCAATTGGCGGGTGCCGGCACGATCGCGGTGCTGGAATTGGGACATGTCGCGCCGCTGCCCTGCACCGGATAATAGGGTGAGGCGCCGTACGGATTCAGCGGTGGTTCGAACGGCGACACAGGATTATACACGTCTATCCGCGCATAGTTGGACAGCCGCGTGTTGTACGACGTACCCGAACTCGCCTGGTAATCGGCGCCGAGGATCAGCGTCTGGTCGCGCCCGAACAGCGGGAAACTACCTATGCCGTTGAAGTCGAACGACCGCGTCTGCTGCTTGCTGTCGCCGCGATAGGCGATGTGACTCGTCGCACCGTTGGTGGCCGTGACCGGCTGATTACCAATATAGCTGTAGATGTCGACGCGATCGACGTCGGTAAACAATCCCGTCGCGCGCAGCGTCCACCGGTCGCTGACCCTGTGCGCGAGCTCTCCGAACCCGGTCCAGGTCTCGGCGTTAAAGCGGTTCCAGTCCGCCCCAAGATAGGTCGATCGCTTGACGTCGAGCAACTGCCCGTCGCTTCCGTCGGCGCCGCCGATGATGCCAGGCAGGCCCGACTGCACCGCGGGGCGGAAGCGATCGTAATATCCGCCGACCGTCAGCGTGGTGCGCGTCCCGATCTCCAGCGAACCGACCACGAACCCGCCGATACGGTTGCGGTGCGCGGTGGCAAAGAACTGATCTTGGTCCTGCGCCATCGCGCCGATGCGCAAGCCCGCCTTGGTCCCGATCGGCGTCGAGACGTCGAGTTCCAACCGTACATTGTCATAGCTGCCGGTGCCCGCGCTCGCCTGCATCTTGAACGTGTCGAGCGGTCGCTTGCGCACCATGTTGATGCTGCCGGCCGGATTGCCTGAGCCGCTGAACAGACCTGCCGGGCCACGCAGCACTTCCAGCCGATCGTAGAAGAACAGATCCGGCACGGCGGACGGGAAGTTGAACGAGAAGCTTGGGACGCCGTCGATCAGGTAGTTCGTGATCGCGAAGCCGCGCGAAAAGAACGACGGGTCCTCGCTGCCGACGCCGTTGACGGTGATACCGTTGGTCGCGGTCAGCGCGTCCTCGAGCGTGAACAAGTTCTGCGCCTCGATCTGGTCGCGATCGATGACCGTGATAGTGTTTGGGGTGTCCTTGAGCGGTGTCACGGTCTTGCCGACCGCGCGACCATAGCTTTTGCCGATAACCGTGATTTCGTCGGCCTTCTGCACGTCGTCCAACACACCGGACTCAGCGGTTTTCGGCTCTTCCGCCGGTGCCGCGACCGACGCTCCGACCAGCGCTGCGCCCGCCAGCATTATGCTCGATAAACTCATCATTACCCCCGTTGACGCGAGCCACCTAGGGTAATCGCTTTTGCGAGTCACTATCAATCTAACGCTTTTGTCATAATTTTAGAGATAGAACGGCTTATAGTGGTTGCGGCCCGACGCCTTTGCGCGACATATCGTGCAGCATGAGCGTCACCGACGAGCTATCAGTACGCACTGAAAGCAGCTGGGCCCCTATCCGGCCGCTCCAGAGACTACGAGGCACCGCCCGGAACTGGCCGCTTGGTCAGCATCACCGACGGGCGATCAACCACATTTCCAAATCGTCGGTTTACCGCGCCTGCGTACGCTCGATTCGCCGAGCCGTACCGATGGAGATGATCGATGGGGCACTCGCCGCTGGACCTCGCCTTTCACGAACTTCGCCCCTGGAACGAGGGTCGGCTTATCGGTGCGAAGCGGGCGCTGAAACAGCAACAGGTCTGGGCCATTCGCTTCTGGCTCGACCAGCATAGACGACTGCGCGACCGAGCGTTGTTCGACTTCGCCATCGACAGCAAGCTGCGCGGCTGTGATGTGGTCCGGGTGCGGATAGGCGATGTAGTTTCCGGCGGGCGCGTCCGCGACCGCGCCGTCGTGGTTCAGCAGAAGATCAAACGACCGGTCCAGTTCGAGCTGATGGACACTGCACGAAAGACGATGCGGGCGTGGTTGGAACGACGCGGCGGGACAGTGAACGACTTCGTCTTCCCGAGCCGAAACGACTACATGGCTCACATGAGCACGAGGCAATATGCCCGCCTCGTGCACGAGTGGGTTGTCGGCATCGGCCTTCCGGCTCAGGATTACGGGACGCACTCGCTTCGGCGCACGAAAGCATCGATCATCTACAAGGCGACTGGCAATCTCCGCGCCGTTCAGATCCTTCTCGGCCATGCCAAGATCGACAGCACGGTCCGCTACCTGGGCGTTGATGTGGAGGACGCTTTGGAACTGGCCGAACGCACTGAGGTCTGAGCCGACCCATACCCGGACCTTCGCGCGCCCTTCCCCGCTCCCCAACTTCCGACGTTCGTTCATCCCCGCGCTGACTGGTATTGGCGCATGATCGTCCGTTATGAATGTCGAGAAGACCCATCATCCGACATTCGCTGGCCAATTGCGATCACCGAACATCAGCCATTCATTCATTTTCAGATGACCAAGAATATCGTTACTGCTTGGCTGACGTTGCACCGTCGAAGCGCTAATCTCGAGCGCCCTTGAAATGACGGCGCTCATCGATCCTCAGCCGGGTTGTCGCGCCAGATGCGCTCGGCAAGAATAGTCGCGAAGCCAAGCCAGGCGACGAACGGCACCGCCGTGGCCGCCGCCGGCCGGTCCACCCTGGCGGCGGCGGCGACATAGGCGGCACCGGCGACGACCATCGCACCCGATGCTGCCACGCTCGCACCGAGCCGCTTCTCGCGAAAGAACAGCTGCGTCCATCCGCCCACCATCGCGGTGTTCAACAGCCAGAGGCCAACCGCCGCGTTCCGCGCGTCACCCGCCGGACGCCGCAGCAGGCGATATCCCCCGACCGCCAGTCCGGTCCCCAGCACCGGCCAGACCGCGCCGAACGCGGCGTCAGGCGGCGTGAAGCCGGGCTTGTCCAGCCGGCGGTACCAGCGGCGTATGCCGGGATGCGACGGATCGGGTGCGTTGCGCCGCCCGATCAGCGCACTCGCACCGAGCAAAGCGCCAACCGCACCCAGCGCCAGTATCGGCGACAAGCCCTTTGTCGACGCGGCAGGCGACTCGACCGGTGATGCGCTCGGCGAGCGCTCGTCGTACCGCGACAGGTCGACGTCCTTGGAGCGGCCGCCGAACAGCTTGCCCGCGACGCCGCGAACGGTGGGGCGGCTCGCGACCTTCAGTGCGCCGTGCAGCAGGCGAATGCCGAGCCGGCTATGCGGGTTCGCCAGGCGCGGCGCGAGCTTGGGCACCCCCTGTGCATCCTCCACCATCGGGCGCATCGTCTGCTCATAGGTCGCAAACGCCGCCTCGACGTCCGTGGAGCGTATCAGCTCCTGCGCCAGCACATACGCGCCGGTGATCGCCAGCGTCGTCCCATAGCCGGCGATCGGAGTCGCGCACCACGCGGCGTCGCCGGTGAGGACCAGTCTCCCCTTCGACCAGTGCGGCATGCGCACCTGTCGCAGGACATCGAAGTAGAAGTCGCCGGTCGCGTCCATCCCGTCCAGCACGCGCTCGGTCTGCCAGCCGGCACCGGCAAAACGCTCGCGCAGCCATGCCTTTTGGCGACCCGTGTCCCAGTCCTGCTCTCCCCCGGGAGGCTGCTGGACCGAGAGCATGGCGCGGGCAGTGCCGTGCCGGTCGGGCCGAAGCGACACGCTGCGGCCTTCCGGCGCATTGTACCAGCGCCACAACCGGTCATCGTCCGGTGCGCGCGCGATGGTGAAATAGGCGGTCGTCAGGTCCATCCAGCGCGGTTCGTTCTCGCCGGCAAAAACTAGGTCCCGCGTCCCCGACCCTACGCCCTCGGCGACGATGACCGTGTCGTATTGTTCCGTGACGCCGCTGGCGAAGGTGACGATGGCGGCGGCCGGATCCTGTTCGACGCCGACGATGCTGTCGTCGAACCGGAAGGTGACGTACTCGCGCGCAGGCTCGTAGAGAAGCCGGGCCAGATCGCCGCGCAGAATCTCCATCTCGGCGGTCGGTCCATCGGTGCCGAGTTCGGCAGTCAGAAATTGCGCGGCCACGGTACCGTCCTGCTCAACCCAGGCGGTGCCCTCCTCGCCGGTACCCCGGTCCAGCGCCGTCTGTTCGAGCCCCATCCGTCGCAGCACCTCGCGGCCCGGCCCGCGCACGTCGATGTTTTGGCCTCCGTCGCGGAACGCGGGCACGCGCTCGACCACCGTGACGTCGAAGCCCGCACGCCCCAGCCACCAGGCGACGGTATTGCCGGCGACGCTCGCGCCGGTGATCAGGATGCGTCGGGTCATGTAAAGCTCCTCGCACCGTCCAACGCGCGGGAGCGGATAAGTCGCCCGGCCGACGCGTTATTGCGGTTCATACAGGAGAGCATGATGCCTGACACGTTCAAGCCGACCGCGAAAATGGGCGCCAATGCCGAAAAAGGCCTCAAGCTCCGAGAGGAATTCGGTCGCGGCGGCACCGATGTGGGCGTGCACCGCGCCAAGCAACTCGCAGCCCGAAAGGACCTGTCGGCAGAGGACGTCAAGTCGATGCACAGCTACTTCGCGCGTCACACGGTCGACAAGGGGGCCAAGGCGCACGCGTGGGGTTCCGACAGCGACCCGTCCGCCGGCTACATCGCATGGCTTCTATGGGGCGGCGACGAGGGCGAGGCGTGGGCCGATCGCCATGCCGAGACGCTCGATTGAGTCCTGTCTCTCGGATCGTCGCGTCACGTATCCGCGGCACGTTATGCGTCGCGAGCCGTTCCAGCCCCGATCCATCGACAGGAACCGACATGACCGACGATCCGCGCACCAGCCAGCCGACGAGCTTCCCGAACGAACCGCAGCAGCCGCCACCCGGCCTGACGGCGAACATGAGGACCAAGCCCGATCACGGCGAGGAGAGCTACGTCGGGAAGGGGCTGCTGGAGGGCAAGGTAGCCCTCATCACCGGCGGAGACTCCGGCATCGGTCGCGCGGTAGCGATCGCCTATGCTCGCGAGGGCGCGAACGTCGCCATCTCCTACCTTGCGGAGGAGCAGCCCGATGCCGAGGAGACGCGCGCCTGGGTCGAGAAGGCCGGTCAGCGCTGCCTGCTACTACCTGGCGACATCCGTAGCCGTGCTCACTGTACGACGCTGATCGAGCGCACGGTCGCAGAATTCGGCGGCCTCGATGTCCTCGTCAACAACGCCGCCGCACAGACGATGAACGAGGGTCTGGGGACGATCGACGACGAAGAGATGCAGGACGCGTTCGCCGCCAACGTCTTCGCCATGATCCGCCTTGCCAAGGTGGCCGCGCCGCACATGAAGCCGGGATCGGCCATCGTGAACACGACCAGCGAGCAGGCCAAGGTCGCCGACAAGAGCATGATCGTCTACGCGGCGACCAAGGGAGCAATCTCGAGCCTGACGGTTGGACTATCGAATCTTCTCGCAAGTGACGGCATCCGCGTGAACGCGGTCGCGCCCGGCCCGATCTGGACACCTATCCAGCCGATTGCCAAGTCGCCGCCGGAACTCGAAACACTTGGTCAGGATACGCCGCTGGGCCGTGCCGGCCAGCCGGCCGAGCTCGCGTCCGCCTACGTGCTGCTCGCGTCGACTGAAGGCAGTTACATGTCCGGCAACGTCATCGCTGTAACCGGCGGTGTTCCAATCTCATGAGCGCGAGACGACCCAATCCCGGACGTTCAGCCGTGCCTAGCCGCTTCCCGAAACCCGACGCTCGTTCAGCTACGGTATCCGCTGGGACTGCCGGCCCAATTCTTGCGGCCACCCACGAATCTAAGTCCGCAGAATCTGTCAGCCCGCGTCTCTCATTGAAGGCGGCGATTGCGAAATTGGACAGCTTGCGGCAGATAGAACGATAGGCGAACACCGGTACTGGAAGGTATCGGCGACGACGTTCGCTCGTCATAAGCATGAACACGGAAAACGGTGTGTGGGCTCTTCGACGATCATCAACATTCCGACCGACGACAAGGTATTCGAGAGCAATTGCATTCCGCTGTTCGCAGGACTGATCAACGACCCCAACGTCAAGCTCCTCGGTACGCGGGGTAAGAAGCAGTTCGGTCTCGATCTGATCGGCAGGCGGGATCGCAATCCAGGCCAGCCGGTCGGCATCCAATGCAAGCTCATCACCCGTGGCGCGAAACTCACCGAGTCGACCATCCGCCACGAGGTCAGCCAGGCTATGGCCATCAAGCCGGCGCTCACCGAATTCTATATCGTTACGACTGCGACTGACGAGCCGGCCCACGATTTCCTCGCGATCGATCTGGCGCAGGATCAGGCGAAGCTCGGGCGGACGATCGACATCCAGGTCTGGGGCTGGGACACCCTTCAGGAGAAGATCCGCAGCACCCCGAAGGCACTGGCCGCCTTCGACCCCGATTATAGCGCGTCGACCAACCGCTTGCTCGAACTCGGCGACGAGACGCTTTCCGGACAGGCCGAGATCCGAGCCCAGAACGAGCAGGCACTTCAGCATCTGGAGGTGATCCGAGCGACGATCACGGCCGGCCCCATCGACACAGCACGAAGCGCCTTCGATCAACATCTCGACGCGCAGGTCGATTCCTATCGAGACATGCTGAACGCCGGTAAGCCGCGCACCGCGCTGGATCTGCTCGAGGCGCTCGACAAAACGCTTGATGTGAAGAGCTCGGTCGCGATCCGGGCGCGGGTCAAGGTCAACATCGCGATTACGCGAATGAAGCTCGGCGAGGAAGCGAGCGCAGCGCCGCTGCTCGACGAGGCGTACGCGCTCAACCCGACTGATCCGAAAACGCGGGCGAACAGGATCCTGGCGCTCGCTATCAGAGGGGATCTCGCTGGAGCCTGGGCGTTTGCGGAGGATATCCTGCGCGAGGATCCCACCAATTCCGGCGCGGCCGGCCTCGCCTTTCAAGTGGCGTCGATGGACACGGTTGAGCGGGATCCCATGGGAATCGTCCCGGCTGATCTTCTCGACGACCACGGCGTTCGCATCCACCGGGTCAGCTATCTTCGCGCTAAGGGTTCTACCGAGGGTTGGTGGGTGCTTGCAGCCGAGACGCTCGTGCGCTTCCCAGCCGACGGCAATTCGGTCCGGATGGCGGGCGACGCCCTCGTCGACGAAGCGCTCTCCGGAGACATCGTCGAACGACTTGGTCCGGTTTCCGAGGACCGGCGAAGCAAACTCCGCGAGGGTGCGGCACTGCTCCAACGTCACTGGGACGAAGTCCGCTTTTATGAGCATGCGACCGAACCGAATTGGACGATGGTCGGCTATAATCTGGTCACGGCCTATAGGGCGCTCGGCGACCTGGATCAGGCGAAACACATCGCGGAGCAGGTGCTGGCGACGGGAACCAAAGACCCCGACGCGGCGCTAAGCGCGGCGTGGGTCGCGATCGATCGCGATGAGTTCGCCGAAGCCGAAGCTTTTCTCCGCAGCGCCCCGATCACGGACACTGCGGTCCTGCCACTGCTGGTCGCGCTCTCCAACCTTCACAAATGGTCTGCGGTGATCGAGGAGGCGACGAACGAACGTCGCGAGAGATTGCCGGTTGCCGCACGCCAATTGCTCGACGTGCTGGTGTTCCGCGCGCGTCACGCCGGAAGGACCAGCGCCAACCTCGACGAGGATGTCGAACAGCTCCTCGAGCGCTGGCCGCTTGGTGTCAGCGCTCATATCGCGGTCGCGGACATCTACCGGGGCGCAAAACCCGAAGGCATCGCGGCGATGGCCGCCAAGATCAAGTCGCTGATAACCTCGGAGACGAGCTATTCCGACCGAGTAATGTTTGCCCAGCTCTCGCTCTTCCGCGAGGCCTGGGACGATATCATTGCGGCGGTCGACGGGTTCGTCGGCGTGGATCGGCCGTCCGAACCATTAGCTTGGCTTGCTCATGCCTTTGCGAACGCGCCGTCGCAGGCACGGACGTCACCCTTCTACCGGTCGCTTGCCCCCGAGGTGATCGCGCTTCCGCGCTATGCGCGGTTGGCGGGCGCTGCCGAACATAATCGCGGCGACCTCAAGGCCGCCGAGCGCTACCTGCGGTCTGCTATTTCGGCCGATCCGACCGATCTACGCGCCATTCTGCTACTGTCGAGCACCCTTATGCGAGGCAACTGCGAGACGAACGCGCGCGATCTGATCTCGGGCGTCAACGACGACGCCGTCGATGGATCGCCGGACGATCTCATGCGCCTTGCGCATATGCACCGCCGCGCGAGCGAGACCGAGCGCGCGCTGAAACTGGGATACAGGGTGGCGGCGGCGCATCGCCGGGAGGAGAGCGTCGTCTCCTCCTATCCCTCGCTCATCTTCATGGACGAGGCGCTGCCCTCTCCGATCGGCCGGGCCGGCCCTGCACAGAGCGGCTTCTGGTTCGATCTCGAGGGGCTGGACGGCGCCCGTGATGTGACCGGCATTATCGACGATGAGGACATTCCGGAGGTCGACCAGCTTTTCGCGCCGGACCATCCCTTAGCAGCAACCCTTGTCGGCAAGTCAGTCGGTGACATTATCGAGATGCCGGCCGAGATCGGGGGACTGCGGCGTTACCGCGTGCGCGCACTCAAGCACAAATATGTCTGGCTGTTGCACGATATCATGGCGATGCACGCAGCGCGTTTCCCGGCCGCGCGCTCGATGTTCGAGATGACAATGAAGGACGGCGACGTGCAGCCGATCCTGGACCTGGTCCGCGACCTCCAGGACAAGGACGATGTCGTCGCATCCACCTACACGTCCTTCCCGGTACCGTTGGCAGCAATCGCGGCGACCTCCAACCGCTCGGTCCTGCAACTCGCCGAACATCTGTCGATGACCGGGACTAACCTGCGGACCTGCGTCGGTGCCGAAGATGAGCGCAAGGAAGCGGCGACGTTCGTGCGCCGAGCGCGCGGCAAGGGCGCGGCGCTCGATACGCTAACCGTCTGGCAATTGCGCGAACTCGGGCAGCCTCTTCCTTACCCCTAAGACTAAGCTTTACAAAATTGGGCTTTTCGTGGCCAACGATGCCGTCACTCCTCCGCTGCCAGATGGGTGGACTGCGACAGTTTACGATAGTCAACTTACCGCGAGCCAACGCGACGAGGCCGCCGCATACTTTCATAGTGTTTTTCTTGGCCTCGACATTCCGGAAAGCAATGCCCATCGCGTCAGACAATTCTGGGAAAAGACACGGGATTTTATCAACTCGGCGCCCGTCGACCACGAAAAGCGGTTCGACCTATTCAACTCTTTGACGAGTTACTTAAAAACTGACCAGTCCCCGACCATTCAAGTCGGACAGTTTGCCGAGCGCTACCTCGGCGATGAACTAGGCGATGAATACCGCGAACATATGGATCGCGAACAGCGATGAGCGGGCAGCAATCGCAGCCCCTCGAGGACCACGCATACAGAAGCGAACGGTACCACGACACTCCCACTCGCGCAGCTGGGCTTCGGCAACACCGGTGTATGCTAGCGCCATCTCTCCCGTCATAGCGGCGGGCCAGTCGGGCATCCTCTCGATCATGAATGCGCTACCCACGAAGCGTTCGCCCATGCCGGTGCCAGTTGCGCATCGCTTCCTTAACGCGCATCGCTATGGCCGGCATAACGATTAGGCGTTTCTCTTGACGAAAATACCATGGCATCGAGATGCTCAGCTGCACATGCCGGGCGAATTGGGTCGCCGTCTCCGAAGCGCGCTTGTCGTATCCAAGGCATCGTTGGCCGACTGCGTTAAAGCGTTCGGCGCCATGGGGGCGCCTCGTGACGCGACAATTCATTGCGACGCGCTCGGCCAACCAATCGACGCGAAGAGCATCCGCGCGCTGTCGGTCGACCCGACCTATCCCTTCTAGCCTAGTACCCCTGGAGAGCCGCGACAGGTCGATGATATTCGTCATGTGCATTCTCCCATTTCATCACGATGCTGCCGGCACGATGGCTCCGAACCCGGACAGGGTGCGTTGAGGCACGAGAAGAGGAGCCTGCCATGAGCGACGACACACCGAACTCCGGCGAGGGCGCGAGCCCCGCCGACGACATCAAGAAGCAGAACCCGGGCGGCACTACGACAGGCGATCAGACCGGTGAAACCGACAGTGACCATAAGGTCGAAGACCTGGCGAAGGCCGGTCGCGACGGGATGGATACTGATGACGACCAAGTTGCCGAGGGCAAATGGAAGTCGACCGACGACGGCAGCGGGACTAGCGAGACAGACTGACGGCCGATTGGGTTTGGCGGCGCAGCGGATAGATTGTTCGTTGCCAAACCCCGTTCGCTGATCATACGACAGCACGGTGCAGTCCCTACCGATCTGTAAGCGAGGCACGCTCTGGCTAAGGTAGGACATGATATCAACGGTTAACGATGACGGCACTTTTGAGATCGAGTTTCCCGACCACACTGCTCCGGGCGTCTTTGTTCCGTCTGTCATCCTCGTACGCGGGTCCCTTTCACCTGCTGCCGCGCGACGGTTCAGGCAAATAGCTGGAACTAAGTCGCAGGCATCTGCCGACGAAGCGCTTCGGGAAGCGGTTGCGTTCAGGCGCGGCATCCCACGGCCCCGCGCTACGGAAATTTTTGTGAGAGGGACGGACTTTGACAAGTAGCGATCGAGGCTAGTTGGAGCCTGAACAGGGGCGCTCATCACGACACCCAACTTCCGTCAGATGCAGAAATTCCATTCCAGCGATGATCCAGCCAAGACGAAGCCCTCGTTCCGTGCGCGCGCTCGAAGGCGGCGAAAACGCCATGTAGCGCAGGGTCGCCGCCGATGACCGCAACTGTCTCCCCGATGAGCCAGGCGGCGTAGTCGATGCCGGACGCCGCATCGTCGACGCGCTCGAGCCGGCTGCGCATCGGCCTTTGTAGAAGCTCACTTGCATGAACAACACGAAGCGGGGTGTCCGTCTTCGCGTCTCGCAGGGTCATCGCCCGGTGGAAGAGCTTACCAAGGCGGTCGGCGATGACTTCAGCTTGCGTGGGTTCGATGCCCATCAGACTGCCGCCCCCGTCTCACGAGTGCCGGCCGGAGCGGCCAAGTCGACCTGTTTCGGCGGCATGCGGCCAAAGAACAGCGAGAACGACAGCCCGAAGCCTTCGAAACCGATATGGCGGCAAGGCCCTTCGCCCTTCCCATCCCATCGCTCGAGGCCGCTGCGATCGTACCCATACGAAAAGTCCGGCGCGATCTCTTCCCAGACGGCGCGGAGGGTCTGACCGAAGGTCATGCTGCGACCCGCGCGGGCATGCGTTTCCACCAAATGCAGGTGGAGCAGTTCTGTTCGGGGTGAGCCATCAGCATGGAATGAGCCCCTGATACTCGCCGCACGCGTGCGCGCGGTGGACGTTGGGAAAGCACGAAGCGATGTGGCCGCTGTTGCTGCGGGTCATGCGAGGCGGCCAGCGCCGGCAGATGCCGACCGCACCGAGCGGCTCGGCAACCGGCTGGACTGTCGCGTCGCACGCCGACCTCGCCGTGAAGTGCGTGCAACTTGAGCAGGTCATGCGCCCTGTTCCGCGAGGTTCACGCCGCCGATCCGCGCAAGGTCCTCGATCGCACCCCAGGCCATGCGCGCGTACAGGTCCGACATGCGTAGTCCCTCGACGAACTTCGGGTCGGCCGTGTTCGAGATTGCCAGGTCCGACCAGTTAGTGCCGACCTGATTCATGAACGCTACTCGCGGACAGCGTCGACGCGGTCGCGTTGCTGGATGAGTTGGTTGAGGCAAACTGCGTGATGACCTACGAGGTCGGTGGCAAGCGGTATGGGGCAGTCCGTAACTTTTGCCAGTACCAGCGCCCGAAGAAACCCAACTCGACCTATCCGCAGACGGAAGCGGTTCGGAACTGGGTGAACATTGAGGCGCGTTCAACACGCGACGGTGGGGAACTGGGTACCACTCCAGACACCTCGGGTGGGGAACTGACACCCGCTCCAAAGGTGCTCGGTGGGGAAGCGGGCCCCCCTTCAACTAAGCCGAGTGGGGAACCGGTGGGGAAGCGGTTGCCCACTGGTGGGGAAAAGTCCCGCCAGAGGAAGGAGGGAGGAGATAGTTCCGTTACTGACGTAACGGGCGCCGCAGCGCCGCCGGTCGATCCGAGGAAGGCTTTGTTCGACGCTGGCGTGGCGCTGCTGGGCGAAGCGGGGCTATCGATCAAGTCGGCACGGGCCCTGATCGCCAATGGTCCAAGGCTCATGGTGAGGAGGCGACGAACGCAGCGTTGTTAAGCGCTGCCGGACGAGCTGAACCCGTGTCGTGGATCGAGGCTCGATTGCGAACGAAGGTTAGATCCGAGGACGAGGCGTTCGCGGCCAGCCGTGCGACTGCCGAACGATACCGGCGGATGGCCATCCCTGGACCGCCAGCCGACGTCCATCCGATGCCGGTGCCAGCGTGACCGCGCTCGCCAACGGTCACGCTGGCAGCAGCGGCTTACGGTGCGCTGTCAGGTCGCTAGTCGTCGCCGCGGATCGAGAGGCTGTCGGCTCCGTCGTCAACGTCGTCGGCGTCCGTCGCGATCGAGTCCGGCGTGTCGTTGCTAACCGCGTCGGTATCCTCGACGCTGCTGCCACCCGGGGACACGCCTTCTTCGGTTTCGATGTTTCCATCGACGTACGGCTCCCCGGTCGTCTCGCGCTCGAGGTCGGTGTTCGGGTCGGTAGGCATGGCATGCTCCAATCGTTGCCTGTCCCTAACGCGCTGCCCGAACGATCGAGCCGGTGGTACGCCAACATGCGGCCCCGCACCCCGCAATGGATCCACTGTATTAGTACAGTGACACACCAAGGACTGGATGGTATTAGATGCCTGCTGGGTTTGCGATCCCTCGCGGCCCGGCGTCATCCCTGCCGGGACACCTCCGGTCGCGCTCGGTGCACCGATACCGCGACCGGTTCTTTCCCGACGCTAAACGGCCGCCTAAAATCACGATCATTGCAGGCGACTGAGCGGTACCATCGGATCGTAATTCCCAGAGTGCCAGCCGGCTCACGGAAGCATGAGGAGCACGCATGACGGCGGCATGCTCCCTGTCGCCGTCACTCTTCGGGTCCGCTCCCCGAGGTGTCGAGGTCGATGTCTTCGCCTGGATTGCCGCCGCCAGCGCTCGATCCGCTTCCGTAAACTTCACCGGTTTTATTGTCGATGTACGCTCGCTTGCCCGCTTCCCGAGGGATGTCGCGGCCGTCGGCGGGCTCGTCCGCTCCAGCGTCGTGCGCACCGTCCCGGTTCTGCAGGTGGCGCTCTGCCGCATGATCGACGCTGTCATACTCATCGCCAGAGTAGCCCGAGCCCTTACCGAAGCCGTCTGCGGTCCTGTCCGCATCGCCAGATTTCAGGGCGACGTTGTCGACGGGCTTGGGCGTAGTGTCGTCGGTCATGATGATCTCCATGGTTCGAACGCGGTCAACGCGCGGCCGCCGGAATTGCGTCGCTCGGGCAACATTGCCTGCCACATATTTGAACCAAGCGAAGGTTGAGACCATGGGGCGCGGAAACGATTGGTGCACTCTTCGAACGGGCGCGTCGCGGACACTGCCGCTGGCGGCCTCCCTTGAGGCGGCTGGCTTCGACGTATGGAGCCCCGTGCAAACCCTGACCCGGCGCAAAGGCCGCTCCCGCGAGCGGATCGAGTATGCCGCACCGAACATGCCGACGTTCGTGTTTGCTCGCTCGGCACCGAGACGACCTGGTGAGGCTGGCGGCGCAGCCGTTTACCGACCACCCTGGTTTCTCGGTCTTCCGCTACCTTGGGGACATCCCGCTCATCAGCGATGCCGAGGTGGAAGGCGCCCGCCGGATTGAGGAGCGGGGCAAGCGCGCTGCAAAGATGGGGAAGCGTCAGGCGTTCGTCGTTGGTGAGCGTGTTCGGGTTACGGAGGGCGCTGCAGCAGGCTTGTTCGGTGAGGTCGTCCAGGGCGGCGATGGCAAGTTCGTGCTGGTCGCGTTCGCTGGCATCAACCTGAAAATCGAGGCTTGGCTACTCGGAACAAATGCAGTACAGGATACGCCTATCGCCGCTTAAGCGGACCGCGGTGGGCGCTGTGGCATTGCCACCCTCATCCCCTCACGCAGGAGCTGCCGCTCCGAGCGACGTCCGAAGGGGTGCCCAAAATTATTCTTCGTCTGGGTTTGGATTGATTACCCGCACGGGTCCGGCGTCCGGCATTTCGGTGACAGCCCGGGCCAAGGTTGCACGTGCCCGGTGGCACTGTGCCAAACTCGAGTGCGCTTTCTGAGCCTCAGGCACCGTTGATCGAGCGGCTAGTGCCTGTTCCTGAGCCGCGCGTGCAGTGTGATACGAGAACTCGAGGTGCCAATCCTCGGCGTGTTCGCTCAGTGCGTTGAAATCGTCGCTTTGGTTTTCCATCATGCCCTCCGCCAAATCAAACTCAGCTTAATGGGTTTAAGGAGCGTTAAAGGATACGGTTAAGAAGACTGCGATCGAATACCGGGTAAGTATCTATCTCATTGCCCGGTTCTAAGCATTGCTTAGCATCGGCGCGTTAGGATTGAGCCAACTACCTTCTCCTGCCTACTGCGTCCGCTTGACGGCAAAACTAGCCCCGGTTCATGGTCTCTATTAGCTGCTCCCGATACAGTCCGGCGATTGCCCGATGCATGTCAGCGACCGGCTTCGACACCGAGCGATTGGCCAAGACATTCTGATCGTCCATCAGTCGTTGAAGCACTGAGGGGTGGGGAAGAAAACTCATAATAGGTCAATGACCCTGCCGTGATAGCACATCAAGCGCAAACGCAGTGACGAGGATTAAGATGGCCACTACGTCCAAGCCCACTTCCGCTGGCGTGGTCGAGGCTATCGGCATGCGGCTGTTGCGGATCGCCGAAGACATGAACGCAGGCTCTCGCCACCATGGTCGCAGCGATCGCCTCATCGAGGACGTCGAGCAGGCTGCGCGGGATCTCCGGGCTGCTGTCCGCAGTCGGTAGCGAGTATCCAAACTGTGGAGCCTAACCCTCTCACCTGAGGCAATTTTCATGTCCCGCCGACTGGCCCTGCCCTCACCATCCCACATCGTGGCATGGGGCGCTTGGGTCCTTCCCGGCATCCCAGGTAATACGGGGGGCAAAGGCGCAGAGGATCGCTAGGCACGAGATGCCCTATAGTTCTTCCTCCCTGGTGCCATTTTCGGCGGTTTTCTGCGGCTTTCGCGAGATGGAGCAGGGAAGTGGCGCAAATCGACCTCGACGAGCCGACCCGGCCGCAGCTCGCCGCGCTCTTCGGCTGCTCCAGCCGGTGGATCGGCGAGCTCCGGTCGAAGGGCGACCTGCCCGCCGACGGATCCTCGCTGCTCGAGAACATCGAAGCTTGGGCGCAGACGAAATACGGCGTCGATGACGTTGATCCGGATTCGCTCGATAAGGAACAGCAGCAGGCCCGCCTCGCCAAAGAGCAGGCCGATGCGAAGGCGATGGATAATGCCGAGCGCAGCAAGGAGCTCGCATCGCTCCCTGACATGGTTGCCGCCGGCGCGGGCGTGATCGTCATGATCGTCGCCCAGCTGCAGCAGGTCGGCGCCCGGGTTGCCAAGGGTGACACGAAGCTCCGGTCGCGCGTCGACGCCGAGATCAACAACGTCCTTACCGACTTGAGCATGGCCCGGATCGAAGAGGCGCGCGGCGGGGGCTTTGATGAGGGCGAGCCCGAAGACGAAGCCGGCGCCTGAGCCGTACCGCGCGCCCGGCGCGCACGGTGTAGCGCTTGCCGCTGGCTGGCTGGCAGCGTGCCGGCCGCGCGAGCGGCCGCCCCCTTTCGAGGTTCATGGCAGAGCACGCGCGATCGGACCACGGCGCACGCATCCGGCTATTCCCGTTTCAGGCCGACATCGCCGACGCGTTCACCGATCCGGAGACGTCTCAGCTGTCGGTCAGGAAGAGCAGCCGCATCGGCTACTCGACGATCCTGCAGTGCTTCGTCGCCTGGCGCATCAAGTTCGACCCTGCGCGCACGCTGATCTACCAGCCGACGATCGACGACGCGGAGAAGTTCAGCCGCGACGATCTCGACCCGGTGCTGCAGTGGCCGATCGTCCGGTCTGTCGCGACGTTCAAGCCGCGGCATGCCGACAACCAGATCAGGGCCAAACGCTACAAGGGCGGCTGGATCCAGATCAAGGGCGCGAACAGCCCGAAGGAGTTTCGCCGCGTCACCGCGGACGACGTGTTCCTCGAGGAATGCGACGGCTACGCGATGACGTTCCAAACCGCGTTGAACGCCGGCTCGTGGGCGTAATCACGACTGCAAACTGTTCGCTACCGCCAGTCCGCGAGATCAAATCCAGCGGTTAACAGCGATCGACATCAGGCAAAGACCGGGCAACGTCACGACCCAAGCGCCAATGCAATATCCGGCGAACTTCTTCCTGCTCATGGGCTTCCTCTCGAACTCAGTGCTTTCTAACCTGGGTTCATTAAGAGAACGAAAATGGGTGTATTTCCACCCGGCATGATCTCATTCGTTCGGTAGCTCCGCAGGTAGCCGCACTCCCTCATCGCCCCGCTCGGCGAGAGAGCGGTCGGTAGGAGTGCGCGTCTGTCGATACGACCGGGCGCAATTCAACTTCCGAGAGCAAGAAGTCGCGCGTGAATCAGGTCGAGTACGTCTTTCAATCGAGCGCAGATGACACCGTTTCCGTGCGCTCGCCGCAGCGACTCTTCCAGGAGAAATTCGACTGTTCGCAGTCGTGCGATCTCCTGGATACGATCGCCCATCCGATAGGTACGTAAGCCTGATGCATTTGGCTGCGACCTTGGTGTCGATTTTGATCCGCCTGACGACGGTGGTACGTTCGCAGTTGGGGCCATTGCGCCCCGTGACGATCGGCATAAGCTGCAAGCAATCGACTCGCATGGAGATGGATATGCTCAAGACCGCCCTCGCCGCCCTCGCCCTGCTCGCGATTGCCAGCACGCCTGCCGCGGCGGCACCGTGCCGCAATGCGAAGGGCAAGTTCATTAAGTGCGCCACAGCGGCACCCGCGAAACCGGTTCGCTGCAAGGACACCAAGAGCAAGTTCGCAAAGTGCGGAACCGCTGGCGCGAAGGCCATTTGATCGCACGGCCAAAGGTTGGCGCACGCATCCCTTGAAACTTGATCGACTACCGATCTATCTTGGTTTCCTATCGTCGCACGACGCGCGGCCCCGCGACGAAGGAAGCCCTGGGGCGCTTCCTAACCACGGGAGCAGCGTATGGTGATGGGATCCGATACCGGGGCGACACCCGACCTAATTGAAGCGATGAAAGCGCTCCTGGCCATTCTGGATGGCGAAGGACACCTGCTCGCGGCGGCGTATGTCTCTATGGCCGTCGATCTGCTGGAATCGCCGGCTATCACGACGTGACAACTCTGTCGTCTCGCTTGACGCCCTCTATTGCGAGGCGGATAGCGGGCTGCCGCGGTGGCGTGGCAGTCAAATAGGAGAGCCGCGTGCCCAAGTTCTTCTTCAATGTCTTCAACAGCGAGATTACCACCGATTACGACGGCATCGAAGCACGTGATATCGAAGACGCTAAGCTGCGGGCGCGACGGGAGTTTCGCTCTCTGATTGCCGCGACGGTAATTGATACTGCAGAACTGATTACAGATCACCGCATCGACATTCTAAATTCGGAACGCGAGCGAGTCGGGCAAGTCTACCTCCGCGACGTACTGACAATTCGCGACCCGCAAGGTCAGAAGATTGATCTTCCCGCTAAATCGTCACCGAAACCGCGATGAGCGCGAGTATCACGCAGCCGATCAGAACTGATTTCGCACGCCTTCTGTCTGCGGCGTAAGCTCTGCGAAAATCGCCGTACAGCTTGTCGTTCAATATCACGTTCCATGGACGTCAGGCGCGGGGCGGATTGCCCGTCACGACGATCGGCGGAAAGTAGGCTGCCGGTGATCCTGATTTTCCCGTCAGCCCGGCGCGCCCGCACAAGTCCCGCTGCGTCCATAACAGGACGTATCAGACGGCAACCGCAGCGCCAGCGGTGTTGCGCCGATAACCGACGTTTCGGGCCGCGCCCGAGGACGCCGTCCGCGCCGCCCGGCCAACCGATTCCCCCACAGGAAATTTGATCCATCGACGCCTCTTTGCCAAAGACGTGTTCCCTTTGTGTTCTCTTTGGCGCTAGTTGAAGCTCTCAGAGCCGCCGGGACCAGCGTATGCCTAATATCCAGCTTTATGACGTGCCCTTCGAACTTATCCCACGTGAGGTGCCGTTCGTTCTGTGCAGGACGCCAGCAGGTTTCCCTTCCCCGGCGCAGGACGACATGGAGGAGCCGATCGACCTCGGCGCCTGGCTCGTCGAGCACCCGGCAGCGAGCTACATCATGCGCGTCGACGGCGAATCGATGGTCGGCGCGGGGATCAACGACGGCGACCTGATTGTCGTGAACCGGGCGAAGTCGCCCCGGGCCGGCTCAATTGTCGTCGCGTTGGTTCACGGCGATCGAACGCTGAAGCGCCTGCGTCAGATGGGCAACCGATATTGGCTGATCCCGGAGGCCGAAGGGTATCCGCATACGCTCGTCGACGAGAACGTGGAGATCTGGGGCGTCGTGGTCGGCGTCGCGCGGCAAGTCCGGTGACCGCGCCGATCGCGCTGATCGACTGCAACAACTACTACGTCTCCTGCGAGCGGGCTTTCGACAGCAGCCTAGTCGGCGTGCCGGTGATCGTGTTGTCGAACAACGACGGGTGCGCGATCGCGCGGTCGGCCGAGGCGAAAGCGCTTGGGATCAAGATGGGCGATCCGGTTCATCTGCTGCGTGACAAGATCCGCGCGCACGGCATCCGCGTACTGTCGTCGAATTACGCCCTCTACGGAGACATGCAGCGCCGCGTCATCGCCGCGTGCGACGCGTTCGCGCGTGATTTCGAGATCTACTCGATCGACGAGACCTTCCTCGACCTGTCCGGCTTCGAAGGCCAGGACCTAGTTGCCCATGCCAACGCCATGCGCGCTCGGGTCCGGAAGTGGACGACGATTCCGACCTGCGTTGGCATCGGAACGTCGAAGACGCTGGCGAAGCTGGGCAACGCCGCGGCCAAGAAGAACCCGATGTTCGACGGCGTCGCTGACCTGCGCGACGATGGCGTCCGAACATGGGTGATGGACCGCTTCCCCGTCGGCGATGTGTGGGGCGTTGGAAGGGCTACCGCGCGCAAGCTCGAGGCGCTCGGTATCGAGCATGCTGGCGCGCTGCGGGATATGCCGATGAAACAGGCGCGTGCCGTCGGAACGGTCGTGCTCGAGCGGCTCGTCGCCGAGTTGCGCGGCGTGCCGTCGGACGTCGTCGAGACGATTGAACCTCGGCGGAAGGGCATGGCGGTCACCCGATCCTTCGGCACGCCAGTGACCGACTTCCCCACGCTGTTCGGCGCCCTATCGCAATACGCCATGCGTGCCGGCGAAAAGCTGCGCTCGCACGGCTTGGTCGCCGGCCGGCTGACCGCCTTCTTTCACACGAACCAGCACAAGCCGGACCGCCCTCAATATGCCGGCTCCCGAACGGTGTCGCTCCATCCGATGACGAGCGACAGCCTTGAGCTCATCGCAGCCGCCAAGCGCGGCGCTGAACGCGCGTGGCGCGATGGCTATGCCTATACGAAGGCCGGTGTGATGCTTGACGACCTGGTCGCCGCAGATCTTCGGCCACGCACGCTATTCGAAGCGGGGACCGAGAAGCGCGATCGCCTCATGAACGCGATCGACGAGATCAACGGCCGGTTCGGCAAGTTCGCAGCGGTGACCGCGTCTCAGGGATTCAAACGCGAGTGGAAGATGCGGTCCGAAATGCGGTCCCCGTCGTGGACGACTGACCTCAACGAAGTGCCGACCGTTCGCGCACGCTGATAGGCGCGCTGACTAGCACCGTGGTCCGCCGGCGGCGATCACGTCGACTGCCGAGGCGATGCGGCGCCAGTCATCAACAGCGACACGATCGCCCAATGCGTCGGTCACGCGGTCAATGATGTAGTCCGTGGTCTGATCGCCATACTCCGCCATAATATCGCCAGCGACGATCCAGACCTCTCGGTCGGTCATGGGGCCAAGTTCAGTCACTCGACGGGTAGTCGTTGACGAAGCTGGTCACGACGTCGATGTCGTCAGCGGTCAGCCCGCTTTCGTCGTTGATTGTCTCACCGGGGTTCCAGGTGGCGCGGAACGCCTTAAGCCGAGCGAGCGCGTCGTTGAGGTCAGGGGCTTCGGTCATGCGTCGAGCCTGCCGATGATCGCACCAACGGCGACAACTACCGCAATAACTGCCCAGCCTTCCCACGTGCGCGGGGACCAGCCGATCCCGATGACCTTCGGCCCAAACCATGTTCGCGGGTTATTCATCTTGGCCTCAGCGATTCGTAATGGAATGGCTCACAGCGAACCACGGTAGGCTGTCCTCCCTTACCCGCAACATTTAAGATCGAACACATGGACGAACTCATTGCCTCCGTAGTCCGTTTCGAGTGAACTAAGGACAGCTGCTGTGACCCTCTTGCGCTTGCGGCACGTCAGTATACGCTTCCAGCAAACCTACGGAGGCGTACGATGAGGACATTGATTACGGTTGCGTTGCTGCTAGCCCCAGGTGTTGCAGCAGCTCAGGCGATTGAACCCGTTGCAGCACCGCCAGCGACGTCGACGCAGCCAGCGGTGAAGGCTAAGCCACCGAAGCCCCTCTGTCGCAAGGAAGACGTCACAGGATCGTTCTTCCCTGCACGCACCTGTCATACTAAAGAGGAATGGGCCGCCATAGACGCCGCGAACGCCCAGAATGCCGAACGCATGTCAGCAACGCGGAACAGCGGCAGCCGGCGATAACAATGCCACGGCGGACCGTAACGAACCTACCGCGTCCATAGTCGGCATCGACGTCCCGAACGAGGACAAGAGCAAGAGCAACCGGCGCATGCAGATCATGCTCCGCGCGCCCGGTGACCCGGTCGAGCTGCGGCCGGAGCCGACCAACCCGTACGGCGTCAAGGCGATCGCCGTATGGTCCGCGCCCGATCCATGACCCGTACGCGTTCTATCCGGATGATGACGGCCCGGAGTTCGGAGCCTAGCGACCCACGGAATAACGTCAGTGGGTTTGACGCTCTTGCGCTTGAGAAATACCGGGTTACGATCCGGTCAAAAGCATGGAGTCGCTTGATGAAACTGTTGTTCGCAGCCGCGTTATTGATCTGCCCTGTAGCGGTGAGCGCTCAAACATCAGAGGATGCAAATAAGCCATCCGACAAGCCCGTGAAAGAGAAGAAGACCTGCCGGTCGCTGACGGCGACCGGTTCGTTCATGGCGACGCGCGTGTGCAACACCGCTGCCGCGTGGCGGCAGTTCGATGGGATCACGGCAGATGGTGCCCAGCAGACTCGCGATGCTTATCGAATGACAAGCGCCGGAACGCTTAACACTAAGCGATAGCCGGGCCGCCCTCGGCCGCCCGTCCTTCCCCGGGTTGCGTTGCGGGTTAGCTGGACTTCGACATCATTCGCTGTCCGGCCGCCTGGACCGCAGCGTCGGTCAGCAGGTCCGCCAGATGCATTGCCCTATCGGGCTCGAGTGAGCAGGGAATTGCAGGGCCATCCAGCAGGACCTGCTCGCCAACTGCTTCAGCGGTGAAATCTTCGGTACGCGGTATCTCAACCATCCGGTTTCTCCTCTGTCGACCGAAACGGGCAGCTCTGCTGACGGTTTCAGATTGTCGGAAAAAATCAGCTGGACTGGCGCGCGAGGTTGCGCGGCCCGGCACTCAATCCGCACGCGTTCCATCCGAACGATGACGGCCCAGAGTTCGAAGCCTGATCGCGAACCTTCACAACTTCGGTAGGAGCACCTTGTTCGCTGACGTCACGAGATGGTTCGGCTTGTCTAGTCCGCAGAGGCGGATCGGCGCCCCTAGGAAAGAGGTAGGAAGTGGCGCCCTGTACCCCAGAACTCCTTGCGATTCTGCTGCCAGCTTCTCAACGTATTCTGGTCGCAACACCCACTCGATGTATTTTTCACCACGCCCATGAGCCTCTGCGGCCAGCTGACGCATGCTGTCTCGTATCCCCATAAGGCGGTGATAACGCCCACGAAAAAGGGCCGCAACTGCCTCGCCGGGAGGGGTGATCAGGTCGGCTTGGTACTGCCAACATTCTTCATCATCGTTCGCTGTTCGCTCGCTTGGCCTGCAGCGGCGGTCAGCAACGCTGCAACCCCTCGTGCTGCGTCTGGATGCAAAGAGCAGGCTATCCCGGGGCCATCGAGCAAGACACAGCCTTCGGCAGCCTGAGCGGTGAAGTCTTCGGTACGCGGTATCTCAACCATCCGGCCTCTCCTCTGGTCCACGAACGGACGCCGGGCAGCCCGGGTCCGTTCGGTTGCGGTAGATCAAGACGATATCGGCGGTCGGTCGGCGCCCGCATCGCGCCGCGGACCCTGTTAGATCCGCACGCGTTCTACCCGGACGAGGAAGGGCCTGATTGGGAAGCGTAACAGCAGCGATCTAGGCTGCTGTGGATCCTCCCGACGCGACCATATTTATCAGAACTTCACCAGTATGGTCTGCGGACTCAGTGGTCCACGCATCACGACTAACGTCACAGACTGTATGTTACCCCATTCGTCGATCATCCCGCATCCGACGCGAAAGCCGTAGTCGCGCAACATGCCGGCGACCGGCTGCATGCGCGTCACCGCGAGCGGTCATGCCGCACGGAGTCTTGGCAGTAGTGCGTCGTTCCGGGATGGTTCGCCTTATGGATCGCGATCGCGGACGGGGTGTGGTTCAGCGCGATATCGACGTCGCGACCGATCGCCTGCGCGATTCCCGTGCTGGCGCCACCTCCGCCCGCGAAGCCGTCGATGAAGAGCCCGGTCGCGAGAAAGCCTGATGCGATGCTGCGTCGACGGTTACAGCCGCGGGGACTGGGAGAGGCAGCCTATGTCTGCCCGCTCTTTCTTGACCACGTCCTTTACCGGTCCGCCATGCACCATAACGGGCTGCTCCACCGGTTCGCCTTCTGGCGCCATGCCCCATGGCTGCTGGAGGAGATGCTGATCGGGACGGTTGCGCTCGGTCAGCCCTACGCCGTCAAGTCGCGCTTCACCTTCGCGGTCGGGCATCTCAGCCACCAGGCGAACAAGGCGAAGGACCTGAAGGGCTGGAAGAACGCATTTCCCGACAAGAACCTCTATCTCAACGACATCGAACCGTTCGGTAAGCCGTGGCGCGCCTTCCGTCGCTTCAAGCGGACGCTCGAACCGCTGGCCGGATCGGCCCTTCAAGGCGGCAACCGACAATTTCCGCAACGCCTATAATCACGGCTTCTCGTCGCGGTTCGTGATCGGCTTCACCCAGTCCGTCCGCCGCGAGGTGAAAGACGGCCGGCTGCAATATGCGCTCGGTGGCAGCCCGCCGCTCGGCATCGCCGAGGTCGCCGACCTGCTCGAGATCGAGCGCGACCATTGCTACCGCACATTCGAGAAGTTCCAGGCGCTGATCGTCGAACAGATCGACGCGATTCTGGCATGCGAGGCAGAGTTCAAGCGAGGCCAGGATGAAGCCTGACAATCCGTATCAGGCCTGGGTCGACGAGGATCTGGCGCGATCGAAGATGCTGCTCACCAAAGACGAGTTGCAGGCCATTCCCGCGGAGGTGCGGTTCCATGCGCTGCAGATGGAAGGCGACGGACCCAAGCCCAAGGTCGTGATCGACCTCGAACAGATGCAGGTCGTCGACTATGCCGCATTCGAGGGCCTGACCGACTGGCAGCGCCGGCAGATCAAGGACCTGCACGCCGGTAACCCGGTGCGCCCCGAAGAGATGGTGTTCCTCGCCCTCAAGTCGATGGTCCAGTTCATCTGGCCAGAGACGAAGGGTCCACCCGATGCGCGCTTCGCCGCGTGCAGTCACGCCGCCCTGAACGCCGTACTGGCCAGACGCGCCGCCGAAGTCAGTCGCACCTTTGCCCAGCCCGAAGGCTTGATGCCCTATTGGGGGCGCCTCACGTTCCTTCGGGTCATGGGCGATCTGCCGCTCGACAACGTCAAAAGGTTCGGTCTCGATCGCGTCGCGTGCGCGCTGGTCAAGAAGAACAAGTTCAATGCGATGACGGTCACGGGGCCCGACGGATCGCTGATCTGCCTGAACTGTGCCCTTGAGCCAATCCTCAAGCAGCTCAACGCCATCCTGCTCCACTTCTTCGGCACCAAGGAGTTGGCTGGCCCGAAGCGGATGGCGCGCGCATGGAACGCACTGCTGCCAATGGTGCTGCACTTCTGGTCCGACGTCGCTGCGCCGGATCTGATGCGCGAGCCAGTGTTCTTGTACGAGGAGCAGACCGGGTTCCTTGGGCACGAGCTAACGATGGATCAACTCGATTTCATCGTGATGCACGAACTCGGGCACGTCGCCTTCGATCATCCGCGTCGCCTCAAGGCGCAGATCAAGCAACAGCACGACGTCACGGAGATCCGCCACGAATTCGAATTCGCCGCGGACGCGTTTGCGCTTGGGTTGATGCGGTCGCAGCTGATCAACCGAGCCAAAGCCACCTTGCAGGGCGACCCCCGCCCCGCGCCGGATGTCGTGGTCGATGCCATGACCGGATCGCTGCATGGCTTGCAACGGCGGCTGGGATCGGTGTTCCTCCTCTTCACCTTCATGGATTTCATTCAGCGGGCGGGCGAACTCCTGCGCGATCGCAACGATAGGCGCCTCACGATCAGCGATCGCATGGACACCCATCCGCGCGCGGCGGACCGGCTCGAACGGCTGGAGCGCACGACGCTCGGCGAGTATCTTCACACGAGCCCGATCCAGCGCTATGCCGCCGGCCTTCTTCAGGACGTGCTCGACCATGCCGCCTACCTCGATCAGGCCGAGCTGATCGGGCAGGTGGCAGCGTTCGTCAGGTGACCGAACCAGCCACGGCGCTCACGCCGTGGCTGGCCGGGCTAATGGGCACTGTTGCCGTCAGGGGGTCGGCGTCAGGTTGGCCGGGCGAAAGATCAGAGATCCGCCAATCGCCTCCATTTCGTCGAGTAGATCGTCGCTCTCGGCCATCAGCCGAGTGCGTTCGGGATCGAAATGGCCTTGGGCAGCACGGCCCTTGCCACCCGCAAGTGCCGAGGCACATTCCATGGCCGCAATGTCGGCCAGCCGCTGTTGGATCTGGGCAAGACGCTGGTTGATCGCCGCTTCGCGGACGAGGCTACTGCATGTCATAAAGTTACTCCTGCACACCGAGTTGAAGGTGGGTGCATTGTATTTATCAAACTCGCCATTTCAGCCGCTCGCGCGCGCCTGGACGCCGGGTGCAATCATCACAACTTGCCGCTGATCCGGCGTCAATTTCGCTTTACCCTGATCGAACGCGGGTGCAGGTTCCGCGCAACAGGGGGACGTCTCGTCTGCGCCAAGGAAGAGGCGACGATGCGGCCCGACAAAAACGGCCCGGACTGCGCCAAGCGCTATCTCGCCTACCGCGCCGAGATGATGGCCTGGTCGCAGGTGAAGATGTGCAACAACTACCTCATCGTGGCGCTGCGCCCGAGCACCTGCCCGGCCCCGCCCCCTACCAAACCCTAACCGGTCAGGTGCGGTCGGCTTGCCATTGGCCGGTGCCGAACGACGGCGAGCCGTCGGGCCAGCCGGCGGTCTGCCAGAGTATGTCGAACGCTTCATGCAGATCGTCGCCGATCGGCCCGGTCAAATCGTTCACCAAGAAGAGCGGGATCGCAAAGAACGGCTGACGGATCTTGCGCCCGCCGGGTCGGGCGCGGGTGAGGATGACGTCCTCGGTGCCGTCGAACATGAGCGAGACGAGAGCCGGGCCGGTCAAGTCGAGGACCGCCAGTGCCGCGCCCGGCATAAGCGCTCTGTCCGGGTGGTGCGATAATTCCGAACAGACTGGAGAGGTTGACCAGCTGTGCCTGCTCACGCTGCTGTAGCAGCGGCAGGAACGCGCGTGACATGCGGACGACGCCGTGCAGGTTGATGTCCAAGAGCCAGTCGAACTCCGCCTCGGTGAGCTGTGCGAAGGAACCACTCAGGGCGACACCAGCATTGTTGACGACCACGTCGACGTGCCCGTGCGCGGCCAGAACCACAGCCGGAAAGGCGGCGACAGCATCGCGGTTCGCAACATCGAGGCTGTGACGGGTGACGCGGACGCTGTTGCCGATCAATGCGGCGGTTTCAGTCAGCCCGTCCTCATTCACGTCGGCCAGCGCGACGTGACAGCCACGCACGGCCAACGATCGCGCGATTGCACGGCCTATTCCGCCCGCTGCGCCAGTCACTACCGCCACCTTGCCGGCAAGTTCCATCCGGGCGCTCATGCCGCTCTCTCTGCAGCCAAATCACGCCGCCCAAAGCGCAGAACACCGTCGTCGATTCGACCGGTACGGAACGCCAACAGGTCGCGGAGGTAGTTCTGCTTCACCTTCCACGGGGCGCTCGCGCCTTGTCGAGGGAGAAGGTCTGCCGCCCGCTGCACATACCCGGAGCTCAGGTCGAGGATCGGTTCGTTGCCCGCAGTCGATGACGGTGAGACCGGCACGACGCTGTCCATCTTGCGCCGATCCATATGATCGAGCAGGCGGCGAACGAACTGCGACGTCAGGTCGCATTTGAGCGTCCAGGACGCATTGGTGTAGCCGATCGCGAAAGCGAGATTGGGCACACCGTCTAGCATCGCCCCCTTGTAAAGCAGCCGCTTGCCCGGATCGACGAGGGCGCCATCGACGGTCAGTCGTGCGCCGCCCATGAGCTGCACCTTGAGCCCCGTCGCGGTCACGACGATGTCGGCGGGGATGGCCTTGCCGCTCTTCAACTGGAGACCGTCACGCGTGAACTGCGCGATCTCGTCGGTTGCGATCGACGCCCGCCCGTTGCGCAGCACCTTAAACAGATCGCCGTCAGGGACGAGGCACAGCCGCTGGTCCCACGGATCGTAGCGCGGCGTCAGGTGAGTGGCGATGTCGAAGTCCGGCCCCAGCATCGCTCGCTGCTGTTGCCTGATCTTCTGCTTCAACACATGTGGTTTGCGCCGCGACACGCCGTAGACGAAAATGCCGTAGCCGATATTCTTCCACCGAACCGCCGCCTCCGCTACCTTGTCATGCAGCCAGCGGCGCAACGTCTCGGCGCGATCGTCGCGTGACGGCCGCGAGACGATATAGGTCGGCGATCGCTGGAGCATCGTAACATGTGCGGCGCCCTGGTCGACCATTGCCGGAACCAGCGTCACCGCGGTCGCACCCGAACCCACGACCACGACGTCCTTACCCGCCACCGAAAGCTCGTCTGGCCAGAATTGCGGGTGGACGACCTGTCCCGCGAACGCGTCCATTCCCGGCCAGGTCGGCGAATGCCCCGCGGCATAGTCGTAATAGCCAGAACATAGGAACAGGAAGCGGCAGGTCAGCTGGGCCGCGATGCCATCGACGGTATACGACACGATCCACAGCGCGTCTGCCGAGGACCAGTGTGCAGTCGTGACGCGGTGACGCAGTCGCACCTTGGCGTCGATTTCGAACGCTGCCGCGGTGTCGCGGATATAGTCGCGGATATCCTCACCCGCGGCGATCGCTTTCTCACCTCGCCACGGGCGGAATGGGAAGCCCAGCGTCGTCATGTCCGAATCCGAGCGAATCCCCGGATAGCGGAACAGATCCCACGTGCCGCCGATCGCATCGCGCCCCTCGAAGATCGCCCAGCTTCGCGTGGCATTGCCAGTCTTCAACCAGAACGCGGCGTCGATCCCCGACAGACCGGCGCCTACCACCAGCACGTCCAGGTGCTCCATACCGGCCATGTTCCACTCCTACCATTTTCCCGAACTGAATGACAATGCTTGTTGTCATTGTCAATATTGCTACTCTGCCCGAATGACGGCGACGACAAAACGGTGGACCGGGCAGACGCTTGACGCTCGACGGGCTGAGCGGCGCACGATGCTGATACAGGCGGCCGTTCGCCTGTATGGCTCGCAGGGGTTCCACAGCACGGGCGTGCGCGCGATCTGTCGCGAGGCAGGCCTTACCGAACGTTATTTTTACGAGAATTTTGCGCATGGGGAGGCGCTGCTACTCGCTGCGTTCGATCAGGTGATCGCCGCAGTGTTGACGCAGATCGTTGTGGCCGACGATCCCACCCTACCGACTGAAGATCGTACCAGACGGATGCTAAGCGCATATTTCGCGACGCTACGCGCTAATCCCACCACGGCGCGCGTGTTTCTCGTTGAAATCGTCGGCGTAGATCCGTCGATCGACGATGCAATTCGACGTTCAATGCATGACCTGTCCGAGCCGCTCTTTGCCGCCCTCGATCCCGATGATCGCGGCCCCGTCAGAGCCAATACGATGCTCCGACGCGGTGTCGAAGGAGGGCTGTTACACATCGCCCTCGCCTGGGGCGCCGAGAACTATGAGCGCCCTTTGGAGGAGGCTGTCGCCGCGGCTTGGATCCTATGCGTGACGGCGCGACCAAGTACATAGTCAGGTAACGATAGCTGCATCGGGAACATCCCGCATTTCCGATGCGGTTCAGACCCAGAATCGGACATCCAGAGCTACCCGGGCGATCCCAAAAGCGGCCGCTTGTTCACGAGCCGTGCTTCGCTCGGGATTAGTTGGCCGGCAGGGGATTATGCCGGCTATCGTTAGACCGCTGTATTGCTTCCCTGGTACACCTTGCTAAGCTTGTTAGAGGGGGAGTCGAAACACATGCTTGAACTGACAGGGGTCACCCACGTCTACGCCAATGGCACCCGCGCGCTCGACGACGTCAGCGTGTCGATCCCGGCGGGTATGTTCGGACTGCTCGGACCCAACGGCGCCGGCAAGTCGACGCTGATGCGGACGGTAGCGACGCTCCAGACGCCGACTGCGGGCACTATCCGCTTCGGCGACATCGACGTGGTGGCCAGCCCTGAGGACCTGCGTGCGACGCTCGGCTACCTGCCCCAGGATTTCGGCGTCTACCCGCGAGTCTCCGCCTACGACATGCTCGACCACATGGCGGTGCTGAAGGGGGTGCACTCGGCCGCCGACCGGCGCGCCACCGTCGAGACGCTGCTCGCCCAGACCAACCTCTGGACGCACCGGAAGAAGGCGATCGCCGGCTTCTCCGGCGGCATGCGCCAGCGGTTCGGGATCGCGCAGGCGCTGATCGGCAACCCGCGCCTGATCATCGTCGACGAGCCCACCGCCGGCCTCGACCCCGAAGAGCGCAACCGCTTCCTCAACCTCCTGGCCGAGATCGGCGAGAACGTCGTCGTGATCCTGTCGACCCACATCGTCGAGGACGTGGCGGACCTGTGCCCGCGCATGGCGGTGCTGGCGGCGGGGCGCATCCAACTCGAGGGCGCGCCGCTCGACCTGATGGCACGGACCCGCGGGCAAGTTTGGGCGAAGACGGTCGCGCCGGGCGCGCTGGACGCGGTGCGGGAGGCGCACGAGGTCATCTCCTCTCGACTGTTCGCCGGGCGCACGGTGGTCCACGTCCTCGCCGACCACGATCCCGGCGACGGCTTCACCCCTACGGCAGGGGGCCTGGAGGACGTGTACTTCTCCACCCTCGCCCGCTCGCGCCGCGCCGCCCCCGTCGCGGCCTGACCCGCGATGTTCGGCGCCATCGCCCGCTTCGAGCTACGCTACCAGCTCCGCAACCCCGTCTTCTGGGCGGTCGCGATCCTGTTCCTCCTCCTGACCTTCGGGTCGGTGACGGTGGAGCAGATCTCGCTCGGCAGCGGCGGCAGCGTCCACAAGAACGCCTCCACCGCGATCGCGCGGACGCACTTCATCATGTCGCTGTTCTTCATGTTCGTGACCACCGCCTTTGTGGCGAACGTGGTGGTTCGCGACGACGAGAGCGGCTTCGGGCAGATGGTCCGGTCGACCCGGGTCACCAAGGCGACCTATCTCCTCGCCCGCTTCCTCGGCGCCTACGGGGCGGCGGCAATCGCCTTCGTCGTGGTGCCGCTGGCGATGTGGCTCGGCACGCTGATGCCGTGGGTCGATCCCGAGACGCTGGGCCCGAACCGGGCCGGCGACTATCTCTACGCCTATCTCCTCCTCGGCCTGCCCAACCTGTTCCTGACCGCGGGCATCTTCTTCGCGGTCGCGACCATGACCCGGTCGATGACCTACAGCTACCTCGCGGTGATCGCCTTCCTGGTGGTCTACCTTACCCTGATCGGCATCACCGCGGAAAAGCCGGAATGGCGGGAGACGATCGCCTATCTCGAACCGTTCGGGATCGGGGCGTTTGGCTGGCTGACCCGCTACTGGACCCCGGCCGAGGCGAACGCGGCCATGCCCGCCTTCGCGGGCGTGCTCGCCGCCAACCGGGTCATCGCCGTGATGCTGGGGGGGCTGGCGCTGGTGGTCGCGTGGTGGCGCTTCTCCTTCACCGAGCGCGGCGCGTCGAAGCGCCGCCTGCGTCGCGAGCAGCGCCGCGCGGCGAAGCTCGCCGCCACCCCGCCGCGCGTCGCCGCCTCGCTGCCCGCGACCGACCCGGCGCATGCGGGCACCACCCAGCTCCTCGCGCGCATCCGGTTCGAGATGGCGCTGATCTTCAGGAGCCCGGGCTTCGTCATCATGCTGGCGGTCGGCCTCGCCAACACGGTCGCCTCGCTACTAGTCGCGGGCGAGCGCTACGGCACCCCGCTCTACCCGATGACCTTCACCGTCATCGGCACCCTCCAGGGCGCATTTACGATCATGCCGCTGATCATCGCCATCTACTACGCTGGCGAGCTGGTGTGGCGCGACCGCGAGCGCGGCATGCACGAAATCGTCGACGCCACCGCGCTGCCGAACTGGGCGTACCTCGTCCCCAAGGTGCTGGCGGTGGCCGGCGTGCTGGTCACGACCCTGCTCGCCTCGGTCGTCGCGGGGATCGTCGTGCAGCTTTTCCGCGGCCCGGTGACGCCGGCGCTCGGCGAGTATCTCGCCTGGTACGTTCTGCCGTTCGCGGCGGACTTTGTGATCCTCGCCGTGCTCGCGGTGTTCATCCAGGCGCTCAGCCCAAACAAGTACGTCGGCTGGGCGCTGATGGTGGTCTACCTCGTCGCGACCAGCGTGTTCACGACGATCGGCTGGGACCACCCGCTCTACCTCTACGGCTCGACCGGGACGCTGCGGCTGTCAGACATGAACGGCGACCAGATCGGCGCGGCACGCGGATGGTGGCTGCGGCTCTACTGGGGCGGGTGGGCGCTGGCGCTAGCGGTGACGGCGCACCTTCTCTGGCGGCGCGGGACCGACGTGAAGCTCGGCCACCGGCTCCGCCTCGCGCCGCGGCGGCTCCGGGGGACGCCGGGGGTGGTGCTGGTGGTCGCGCTGGTCACCGTCGCGGCGAGCGGGGCCTATGCCTGGCGCCAGATGGACGTCCTCAACATATATCGCAGCGCCCCCGATCAGGACGCGCGGGCCGCGGCCTATGAGAAGAAGTATCTCCGCTATGCGGGGCTGCGCCAGCCGACGCTGACCGACATCCGGCTGACCATCGCGCTCCACCCCGCCGCGCGGCGGATGGAGGCGGAGGGCAGCTACGCCTGGGTCAACGACACCGGCGCGCCGCTCCGCGACCTGCACGTCCGCCTGCAGGACGACCGCACCCGGCTGGTCGCGGTGACGATCCCCGGTGCGTGGCTGGTCAGCGACGACGACGACAACCAGTACCGTATCTACCGCTTCGAGCGGCCGGTCGCACCGGGGGCGACCGGCACGCTCGGCTTCCGTACCGAGCGGGTCGACCGCGGCTTCGCGGCCAACGACGACGACACGCGCCTGGTCGCCAACGGCACCTTCCTCAACAACCGCGAGTTCGCGCCGACCCTCGGCATGGACCGCAGCGGGCTGCTCCAGGACCGGACCAAGCGCCGCAAGTACGGCCTCCCGGCGGAACTGCGCCCGGCCAAGCTGGAGGATATTTCCGCACAGTGGAGCAACTACGTCCACACCGACTGGGTGCGGTCGGATATCACCTTGTCGACCGATGCTGACCAGGTACCGATCGCGCCCGGTCGCAAGGTGGCGGACGCGGTCGCCAACGGCCGCCGCACCGCGCGCTTCGTGTCGGGCGCGCCGATCCTGTCCTTCTTCTCGATCCAGTCGGCACGTTATGCCGAAAAGGCGCGGGTCGCCGACGGGGTCCGCCTGTCGGTCCTCTATCACCCCGCCCATGCCTACAACGTCGACCGGATGCTGGCTGCTATGCAGGCCGCGCTCGGCTATTACCGGGAAAATTTCGGGCCTTATCAGTTCCCCTATGCCCGGATCGTCGAGTTCCCCGGCTATGCCAGCTTCGCGCAGGCGTTCGCGGGGACGGTGCCCTATTCCGAGCGGATCGGCTTCATCGCCGACGCGCGCTCGGCCGACCGGATCGACTACGTCACCTACATCACCGCACACGAGCTGGGGCACCAATATTGGGCGCACCAGGTGATCAGCGCCGACATGCAGGGCGGCACCGTGTGGGTGGAGACCATGGCGCAATATTCGGCGCTCATGGTGATGAAGCGGCTCTACGGCCCCGACAAGATCAGGCGGTTCCTGAAGTACGAGCTAGACTACTATCTGCGCGGCCGCCGCGGCGAGGCGGTGGAGGAACTGCCGCTCGCCCGCGTCGAGAACCAGCCCTACATCCACTACAACAAGGGATCGGTGGCGCTGTACCTGCTCCAGGACCGGCTGGGCGAGGCACGGGTCAACGCGATGCTGCGCGGGCTGCTCGACCGCTACCGGTTCAAGGGGCGGCCTTATGCGCGCTCGACCAACCTCGTCGCCGGCTTCGCGTCGCTGGCGCGCGACGGGCAGGAACGGCAGCTGGTCGCCGACCTGTTCGAGCGGATTGTGCTGTGGGACTTCGAGGCGAAGAACGCGACCACCCGCCGCCTGCCCGACGGAAGGTGGGAGACGCTGCTGACCGTGAACGCCGCCAAGTTCACCGCCAACGGCCAGGGGGTCGAGACGCCCGTTCCCTTCGCCGACACAATCGACGTCGGCGCGTTCGCGTCGCGGCCGGGGCTCGCCGCCTTCTCAAGGGCGGACGTGCTGGCGATGGAGCGCCGCCCGCTCCGCAGCGGCGGGCAGCAGGTGCGGATCGTCACCGCGGCGCGGCCGGCGTTCGTTGGGGTCGACCCGTACAACAAGTATATCGATCGAAACAGCGACGACAATTTAGTGGCACCTTTCTGACCCAAAACCCGCCATTCCGCGACTAATACCTGCTCGCCGACTTCCGCCGTTCATTCAGCTGGAGGGCAGGCCAATTGCCGGCCCCCCTTGCGCTTGATTTTTCATTCTTCGGAGTATGCCGCTACCCGACGCATTGTCGGGGCCCGCTGAAGCGCCCTAGCTGTGGATGAAATCAAGAAACGCGCGCAGCGGCGGGGGCACAAGGCCGCGGCCAGAATAGTATAGGAACGGGCCCGAGAAGGACTGCCACCATTCCGGCAGCACCGCTTCAAGTGCGCTGCGGTCGAGCGCCGGCCGAAGCCAGTCCTCGAATAGCGAGACTATCCCACCTCCCGCGACGGCGATATCAACCAGCAAATCCGCCGCACCAGCCACGCTGGCGATCAGCGGCCCCTGTGGTTCGATTCGCACGATCTCGCCCGAGCGCTCGAACTCCCATGGGCTGGTCAGCGCCCCGCTTGTGAACCGGCCACGCAAACAGGCATGATGCAGCAGGTCGCGCGGATGGCCGGGCCGCCCATGTGCGTCTAGATAGGTCGGAGACGCCGCCGTCGCGAAACGCTGGATACGTGGGCCGATCGGCACCGCGATCATGTCCTGCTCCAGCCGTTCGTCATAGCGGATGCCGGCGTCGCAACCCGATGCCACCATGTCGACGAATCCGTCCTCGGCGACGATCTCGACCTGGATGTCGGGAAAGGCGGCGAGGAAGCCGGGCAGGATCGCCGGCATCACCAACCGTGCCGCACTGACCGGCACGTTGAGCCTGAGCGTACCTGCCGGCCGGTCGCGGAACAAGTTGACGACATCGAGCGCCGCCTCGACCTCGCCCAGCGCCGGCGCCAGTCGCTCGAGCAGCCGCGTCCCGGCCTCGGTCGGCACGACGCTGCGCGTGGTGCGATGGAGCAGTCGGACGCCCAGCCGCGCCTCCAGTCGGCGTACCGCCTCGCTGAGCGTCGACGCGCTCGAACCGGCGACCCGCGCCGCATCGCGGAATCCGCGCGCTTGCGCGACCGCCAGGAAGGCGTTGAGATCGGCCAGGTCAGCCTTCATCGTTCGGTTTTCCGTACAGCCCGTGCAGATCACTCCGGCTTATCACGATGATCTGCAACCCGTATCTCGGGGCAGCACAGGAGAACAGTGATGACGATCGATCAAGCGGACACCTATTCCTTCGCAGGCCGCGACGTGAAGCGGCTCGGATACGGCGCAATGCAGCTCGCCGGGCCCGGCGTGTTCGGCCCGCCACGCGACCAAGATGCGGCGCTTGCCGTCCTTCGCGCTGCCGTCGAGGCTGGGGTCAACCACATCGACACCAGCGACTTTTACGGCCCACACGTCACTAATCGGCTGATCCGAGAAGCGCTGGCCCCCTACCCCGACGACCTGCTGATCGTGACCAAGATCGGTGCGCGGCGTGGCGATGATGCATCCTGGCTGCCCGCGTTCGAGCCGAACGAACTGACCCGCGCGGTCGAGGACAATCTGACGAACCTCGGGCTAGAGACGCTCGACGTCGTCAACCTGCGCCTGATGTTCGACGTCCACGGCCCGGCCGAGGGATCGCTCGCCGCGCCGCTCAAGGCGGTGGCGAATCTCCAGCGCCAGGGGCTGGTGCGCCATATCGGCCTCAGCAACGTGACGCCGACCCAGTTCGAGGAAGCCCGCGACATCGCCGAAATCGTTGGCGTCCAGAACCAGTACAACCTTGCCTACCGCGACGACGATGCCTTCATCGACACGCTGGCAGCGGAGGGCATCGCCTATGTCCCATTCTTCCCGCTCGGCGGGTTCAGCCCGCTCCAGTCGGCGGCGCTCTCCGCCGTGGCGGAACGGCTGGACGCAACACCGCTGCAGGTGGCGCTGGCTTGGCTGCTCCAGCGCTCGCCAAACATCCTGCTTATCCCCGGCACCTCGTCGGTCGCGCACCTCAACGAGAACCTCGCCGCTGCCTCGCTGACACTACCCGAGGACGCGGTGGCCGAACTCGACGCGATCGGCCGATAATCAGGCCGGCCGATTGGCGAGCACGGCGTCGAGCAGACCGGGAAAACGCTGGTCAAATTCGGCGCGGCGCAGCGTGTTGATCATCTCGCGCCCAGCCTGCGTGGTCTCAATCAGTCCCGCCGCCCGCAGCAGCTTCAGGTGGTTGGACAGCGTGCTTTTCGGGATGGACTCGCACGGCGCGGCGTCGGTGCAGCTCAGCCGCTCGGTCTCGGCGAGCCGCGCCACCATGCCCAGCCGATTGGAATCGGCCAGCGCGTGGAGCGCGAGATCGAGCGGCACGTCCTCCAGCCGGGGATGGGTGAAGCGAGGCATGCGACGAACATAGGGCTAGATGACAGATTTAATAGTTCGGGTTTATTGAACTGTTGAAGCATCACCCCATTTCCTGCCTGCCGACAGCGCACGACGCCGTGATCGCGGGCCAGCATTTTTGGAGAATACATATGTCGATTCAGGGCAAGAACGCGCTCGTCACCGGCGGATCGCGCGGTATCGGCTCGGCCATCGCCAAGCGGCTGGCGGCCGATGGCGCCACCGTGGCGATCACTTATGCCGGCAACAAGGCGGCGGCCGACGCCACCGTGGCGGCGATCGAAAGTGCGGGCGGCACCGCCTTCGCCTTCCAGGCCGATGCCGCCGACCCGGCCTCGCAGCGGGCGGGCGTCGAACAGGCCGCCGCCGCCCTGGGTGGCATCGACATACTCGTGCACAATGCCGGTGTGGCCGAGTTTTCCGCCGTGACCGAAGACACCGACGAGACGTACGACCGTCAGTTCGGCGTCAACGTGAAGGGCCTGCATGTCGGCACCCGCGCCGCCCTGCCACACCTTCGCGATGGCGGGCGGATCATCCTGATCGGCAGCATCTCAGGCGAAATGGCCTTCCCTGCGACCACCGTCTACAGTGCGACCAAGGCAGCAGTGGCGGCACTGGCGCGCGGCTGGGCCAAGGACCTTGCGTCGCGCAACATACTGGTTAACACCGTACAGCCGGGGCCGATCGATACCGATATGAACCCTGCCGACAGCGAATTCGCCGGGCAGGTGCTGCAAGCGATCCCGCTCGGCCGCTACGGCAAGGTCGAGGAGATTGCCGGCGCGGTCGCGTTCCTCGCTGGCCCCGATGCGAGCTACATCACCGGCACCACGCTCAACATTGATGGTGGCGCGACCGCGTGAGTTATTGCCATCGTCCCTTCAACTTAACCGGAGGGGCGATGGCGTTCGCCGCATGTGGTAAGGAGGACCCACATGCCGTCATTCGCGGCCTGTTTCTACCTCTCCAACTTCTGCCATTTGTTCATACACTCCGCACGGGATGCCGCGCCATTCCAAGGGCCGGCCGTCAGGCGGCTCCATCAAAGACAGCCGTTGGCGAACAATACTGATCATCTGTTCTCACTCTGATCCGACCGCTTCCCATGCCCTTGGGCGCTAGGCGACCTCATTGAGACACTCCCGCCACCTTCAAGTGCCAGGAGCTCTGGTCGGGTCTCGGGGAAGCGCCACATCGCAACGAGCCCTACGACAAGCGCGGCGAGCATATACCACGCCGGCGTCAGCCGATTTCCGGTCAGCCTGATGAGCCCGGCCACCGCAAACTGGGTCGAGCCGCCGAACGCGGATATCGCGACCGCGTAGATCAGCGCGAAGCCGCCCGCTCGGCGTGCGTGCGGCAGCCCCTCAGCCACCGCGACCAGCATCGTGCACGTCGAGAGGTCGAACATGCCGGCGAGCAGAATGCTCGCTGCGTAGAGCGTTGTGGGCGTCGGGTGGTGCGCGACCAGCCAGAAGGCAGGCATCACGAGGATCGCGAGCGCCGCCGCAGGGATGATCATCACCGGCCGCCGTCCGAACGGTCGGAGAGTCAGCCACTGAGCGGATCGCAGATCACGCCGCCTAGCCCGACCAGCATCACGCAGGCGAACCCGGTCTGCTGGATGACGCCGAGCGTTGCGGTCGCACAGAAGCCGAGATAGACAAGCACTTTATTCGACACGCTTGCAACCGCGAGCATCAAAACGCCGAGCTCGACGACGCGGCGCGTGGTATAAACCCCGGCGCCTCGCGGCAGCGTCTCCTCGAGCTTCAGCGTCTCGACGAGCGTTCTTCGCGCAGCGAGCGCGAACGGCAGGATCGTGAGCTCGAGAACCACCGCCAGTCGCCAGCTCCAAGTGTCAACCGCGACCGGCGCGAGCGCTACCCCGACCAGTCCCGCGATCATGACGGCCCTGTCGGCGCTCATCGCCTGAAGCGACACGATCAGGCCGCGCCGTCGGATAGGCGCGCTCTCAAGCAGCAGTGCGGTGCGCGGGCCCACCTCGCCACCCAGCGCAAACCCTGGCAGGAGGCGGAACAGCACCGCAAGCACCGGCGCCGCCATCCCGATGCTGGCGTATCCCGGTGTCAGCGCCAGACCGTCGACCGATAGACCGACGAGCGAGAACGAGACTATCATCGCGGGCCGCCGGCCTGCCCCGGTCTGCAAACCGCCCGATGACGAGGGCGCCGAGCGGGCGGGTCGCGAAGCCGACCCCGAATGTCGCAAGCGAGGCGAGCAGGCTCGCCCCGGGGCGCTCTGAGGGGAAGAACGCGCGCCAGATTTGCGCGGCGAAGATCGCGTAGACCACGAAATCGTAGAACTCGAGCGCGTTGCCCGCGCAGATGGCAGCGATCTGGCGGCGGGTCAGGTTCGGCACGCCGCCTCCCGGTCTGACGGCTTCGGATGCCCCTGCCACCTGCACAGCCGCCTCCCCTCGCCTATCAATGCCCGCGACGATGCTGGTCCCCGCGGGCTAACGGCGCAAGCGTCGCAAAGGCGAAGCCGCCATGAAGGCAGGTTCGCCTTCACGCCCGAAACGCTCGCTCCTGCGTTGTCTCCGCAATCGCAGTTGCAGCCATGGAGATCCGATGAAGACCGTCACGCTGAAGGCTGGGGAAAGCGTGCCGGCCATGGGTCAGGGCACGTGGATGATGGGTGAGAAACCCGGACGGCGAGTTGACGAGATGGCAGCGCTGCGTCTCGGCGTGGAACTCGGCATGACGCTGATCGACACCGCCGAGATGTATGGCGACGGGGCGGCGGAGACGCTGGTCGGCGACGCGCTGGGCGATGTGCGCGACGAGGTGTTCCTCGTCAGCAAGGCGTATCCGCAGAACGCGTCGCGCAGGCGGCTCGCGGATGCTTGCGAAGCGAGCCTGAGGCGGCTCCGCACTGACCGGCTTGACCTTTACCTGCTCCACTGGCGCGGATCGGTCCCGCTCGCGGAGACGGTCGAGGCGATGGAGGCGCTCAGGTCGGCGGGCAAGATCCGCCATTGGGGCGTGAGCAATCTGGACACAGCCGACATGACCGAACTCATCGCCGTCGGCGGTAATGGCTGCGCCACCGACCAGATCCTCTACAACCTTACCCGCCGCGGGCCGGAGCACGACCTTCTGCCATGGCTGGCGGACCATGCCATGCCCGTGATGGCCTATAGCCCGGTTGAGCAGGGCCGGCTGATCGCCAACCCAGCGCTCGGCCGTGTCGCGGAAACAATCGGCGCCACACCGGCGCAAGTGGCACTCGCCTGGACCCTGCGCTGCGATGGCATGTTCGCGATCCCGAAGGCTACCACGGTGGCGCACGTTCGAGAGAACCGCGCCGCAAGCGACCTGATCCTGTCGGACGCCGACCTCGCGGCGCTCGAAGCCGCGTTCCCGCGTCCGCGCGGTCGCCGTCCGCTCGAGATGCTGTGAACGGTCGCCATGACGCTGTTCTTTACCGCAGACACGCACTTCGGCGACCACCGCACGATCAACATTCAGCGCCGCCCTTTCGCGAGCGTCGCCGAGATGGACGAGATGCTCGTTGCCAGCTGGAACGCGACGGTGGCGCCGACCGACGAGGTCTGGCACCTCGGCGACGTCGCGCGTCGCTCGTCCGACGTGGCGAGCCTGCTCACGAGCCTGAACGGCATCAAGCACCTGGTGCGCGGCAACAACGACGAGCCCGCGACCGGCGACGCGGCGGGCTGGTCGAGCGTTCAGGACTATGCCGAGTTGACGGTCGACGGAACCCTGTTGGTGCTCTGCCACTATCCGTTTAGAAGCTGGAACGGCCAGCACCGGCGCTCGATCAACCTGCATGGTCACAGCCATGGCAGGCTCAAATCCATGCCGCGCCAGTTCGACGTCGGTGTGGACGCCCGCGGCTTCCGCCCGACGGCGTTGGAGACACTGCTCGCGGCGGCCACGAGGTCGTCGGGTATCGAAGACGACGTATGACCGGAGATGCGCTCCCCGAACTCCCGGTCGGCGCGTTCGCGAAGCAGGATGCAGGTGACGATCTGGCCTTCTATGCACCGCCGCGGCTCGTCACGCATATTGACGAACGCGCGGTCGCGGCGTTGACGGCGTGCTATCAGGAAGTGATCCCGCAAGGCGCGCGCGTGCTGGACATGATGTCCAGCTGGACCAGCCATCTGCCGCCCGATCGCGCATATGACGAAATCGTGGGCCAGGGCATGAACGCCGAAGAACTGGCCACCAATGCGCAGCTCGACCGATGGTTCGTACAGGACCTCAACAGCGAGACCGCGTTGCCGCTGGCGGACGGTTCGTTTGACGCAGCCCTGTGCTGCGTCGGAGTGCAGTATCTCCAGCAGCCTGTGAGTGTATTCGCCGAGGTGCGCCGCGCGCTGACGGCCGGCGCTCCGTTCGTCGTCAGCTTCTCCAATCGCTGCTTCCCGACCAAGGCGGTCGCAATCTGGCACTCGCTCGACACCGCGGGACATGCCGCCTTGGTCCGCTCTATCTGGAGCGGGCAGGCTTCGGGAGCATCACGGTCGAGATGCTCGCAGACGGCAGGACGGGCGACCCATTGATCGCACTCGTCGGCCGGGCTTAGTCGGACGCGCGAGGCGTCACAGGGCGATCTGGTCGAGCGCCTTCGCGAATTCGTCCGACATCGCGGGCTCGTCATCCTTGGGCGTGTGCCGGTTCAGAACAGTCCGCACCCGCGTCTGCGCGACTTGCAGTGTCTTGTGCCGCACTTCGCGGATCGTGTTGGTTCGCCACGACGAGCTCTCGCCGAGCAGCGCCGCCCACTTGGCCTCTTCCGCCGCTAGGACCGCGAGCGCGAGCCGCAAGCCGTCCCGCCGGCCATGCGCATAGTCCTCCGCCATCAAGCTGCCTTCACACGATGCGGCAGTCTCCAATTGGGCCGCACGAAGTGGCAGGTGTACCCGTTCGGCTTGCGCTCGAGATAGTCCTGATGCTCCGGCTCCGCCTCCCAGAAGTCGCCGAGCGGGGAGAGTTCGGTGACGACCTTGCCGGGCCACAGTCCCGACGTCTCGACCTCGGCGATCGTGTCCTCCGCGACGGCCTTCTGCGCCTCGTCGGTGTAGAAGATCGCCGATCGGTAGCTCTTCCCGCGATCGTTACCCTGCCGGTTCCGCGTCGTCGGGTCGTGGATCTGGAAGAAGAATTCGAGCAGCGTACGGAAATCGGTGCGCGCTGGATCGAACACGATCTCGATCGCCTCCGCATGGGTGCCGTGGTTGCGATAGGTGACGTTCGCGTTGGTCCCGCCGGAATAGCCGACGCGCGTGGAGACGACGCCCGGCAGCTTGCGGATCAGGTCCTGCATTCCCCAGAAGCAGCCGCCGGCGAGCACGGCCCGCTCGGTGCGGGCGGGAACGGCGACTTCCTCGATTTTCTCGAGATAGGCGCCATATCCCTGATCGGCCATGTCTGCACGCGCGACGAAGCGCAGGGACGCCGAGTTGATGCAGTAGCGCAAGCCGCCGCGATCGCGCGGCCCGTCCTTGAACACGTGGCCCAGATGGCTATCGCCGTGTGCGGATCGCACCTCGGTGCGGGGGATCAGCATGGACCAGTCGCGCTTCGCCTTTACGTTCGCTGGCTCGATCGGCTTGGTGAAGCTTGGCCAGCCGCAGCCTGACTCGTATTTGTCGGTGCTGGCGAACAGCGGCTCGCCGGACACGATGTCCACATAGATGCCGGCGTCCTTGTTGCGCAGCAGCGGACCGGTGCCGGGACGCTCGGTCCCGTTCTTCTGCGTCACGCGGAACTGCTCCGGCGTGAGCGCGGCGACCGCGTCCTCGGTCTTGCGGTAGTTAGTCATGTTGAAGCCCTCATCGTCACCATCCGATATGGTGTCTACCGCCTTCGAGTTCGAGATGAGGACCAAGTGCTTCCCCGTTTGGCCCGGCCGCTCGCCAAATCATCAACGTGACGAGCGGCGACGACTAAGCTGTGGAAACTAAAGCACGGTCATACCAGAGATCGACCCATAACCGGCCATTCAAGCGCCCTCCCCCGCTTCTCAACTTCAGACACTCGTTCATGTCCAAGGCGGAGGTAGTTCTGACCAATCAGCGGTGCCTCCGCGTCGTTGCGTTACAATGCGATACCCGGCCCTAGGATCGCAACAAACGCTACCGTCCCGAGGATAGCAACCACGCGCAGCAGCCAACTTGGAGAAAGTGTGGTCGCCGATGCGGCAGCCGTTGGCTTAACGAACCGACCGATGCTCAACAGGCCGGCGTTACCGCCGAGTGCGACCCCGATGGACGCGCCGATCGTAGATCGCCAGTCGCTACCCGACGCCAGCGCAGCAGCCAGCGAGATCACCCCTGTCGTCATCCACACAATGACTGCACACCGTCGTGCCTGCGCAGCCATACCTGCACCGTTGAGCACGCGCGACAGCATTCCCGCAGCGACGCGGACGACGGCATAGTAACCGGCGACGCCGACGCCCGCGAGCGCAAAACGCGCGAGAACAGGATCGGTTACCCCCGCCATCACTCCGCGCCCGTTCCAATCACCGATGCCGAAGCAAGCGGAGAAGACGAGATAGCCGAAGGTGGTCAATCCGTTGAGTGCGAACACGATCCAACCGGCTAGCCGCCCCCTCAGCGAGCAGCTTCCTCGCCAGACGAGCCAGCCGAGCGCGGCGAGGGTGACGTTGACCGCGGTTCCAGCTCCTGCGACGATCCGCCTGCCCCACAGCGACATGGCTTCTTGGTTGCAGCCGAAGTGGAAGGTGCTCCAGTTCGTTGGATCGCCCCCCATTGCAGTGCAGGCGAGGCCGTGCCCCATCCCCTCATGCAACGCGGCCGCCGCGACCCAGGCCAGCGCCGCCAATGCAACGACGTCTGCGAGTGGCGCGCACGGATCGGTAGACGACTGCGGCGTCATGCCCGCACCGTCGTAGCGGTTAGGCGCGTCCGCACCAGCCAGCCACCGGCGCTGAACAGCGCGAGGTTCAATGCGATCATCAGGGGCCAGTGGCTTCGCGGGTCGCTGATCCGGCTGACGCCCAGCATCGGATTGACCAGCAGTTCGGTAATGAAGGCCATCCACAGGCCGACATAGTTCATTGCCATCCGTCGCTGGTGAGTGACAAGATCACTGGGCTCGCGCGTCCAGCGCCAACGGCGTAGCGCCAGCAGTCCCATCGCCAACGTCGCGAGATTGACGAGCGCGATGACGTGAAAGACGTTGGGCCGCCCGGTGAGGTCGTACATCGACAAAGCGGTGCCGTTGATTGCGAGGATCGCGGCCGCATAGACTTTGCCAACGCGCCTGTGCCGCGCTGTCCCCTTGGGCAACATCAACACGACGGCGCCGCTGACAAGCGCTACGCTTCCCATCGCGAAATGCGCCGCGCCCATTGCCGATATCCCACCCATTGTCCGTTCCCGATCCCCGCTACAAGAGACGTGATGGTCGATAGACCGCGGTTCGGTAAGGTGTAATTGCGCCGGAAAGCCTCAGATTTCGCCAAACCGGTTTGGCGTTACGCGAGTTCGCCGCGCTCCAGCCAGCCACGCGCTCGACACAGCGCGACGCTCGTTTCGCTAACCGGCACGCGCGACCCGTCGGCGAGGTGAAGCGCCCAGCGCCGCCCGGTGCGCTCACTGCCCGTGACGGCGGAATTTGCGACCCAGGCCCCGCGGTGGACCTGCGCACCCTGCACGTTGGCGAGGTCGCCGACTGCATCACGGAAACGATAGTGCACCAACAGCGTCCCCCCACCGCGCACCGCGAGGCGGCAGTAATGGTCTTCGGCGCGAACCGACAGCAGGTCTGCCGGGTTAATGCCAGCGCGGGCGAGAATGCCAAAACTCGCGGTTGGCATCGCTGCCGAGCGAGCAGTGTCGGCCACGTCGTCGCCCTGTCCGGCCGGCGTATGCCGTGCCCGCGTGGCGCGAAGCAGGATCATGACGAACCCCGTCACCAGCAGACCATAGGCGAACGGTTTCCATTCGACTGAAGCGTCGACCCGCCCCATCAGGCGGTAGAGCAGCGGCACCTCGATCGCGAGCAGCAAGTTGAGGACGAGGGCCCCCAGCGCCATGCGGCCTGCGCCGTCACGCTTCCCCGGCAGTGATCGTCGCCAAGCGAACCAGCCGAGCATATTTACGCCGACCAGTGCGCCCCAAAAAACGAGCGCGAGTACAGATCCGAACGCCGTAGAGATGCCAAAGGCGTCGACGATCGTGAGAATGATTGTGATACCTAACCAGATCACCGGTGGCATTGCGCCCGGCGCCGCGACGGTCGCAAATCGTATCCTGGCGGACCCTGTCACTATAATCCTGCACCCCGGATGGTCTATGACGGCCGTTTAGGCGCCTCATTCACTTACGTCGATGGCCCCGCCACGACGCCGGCTCAGCGGCGGACCCAGTGTCCGGCAAGCGGATTCCAGTGACGATTTTCCCAAATGTCCTGCCAAGTTTCTCTTTCCCGAAACTGATCAAGGGAACCTTCGAAACGGGACGGGAAAGCCTGGGTATTCTGAAATCGACTTTGGGAATTGCGTGTGAACGACCCACTTGCGGTCATTCGCAGAGTGTTTTGAGGCCCCAACCTTTGCTATTCGTTCATGCCAACGGTGGCCACGCTCCGCAGGTTTGGGCACTTGTAGCGGCGTGGGCAGACACGTGAATTAGCGCGAGTACCCTTCGGTAAATGTCGTCTGCCGTGACTAGGTTGGCAGACCGACTGATCTCCTTGCTGAAAGCTAAAGCCAATCTCACTCCTTACAGTTCGGGGGCAAATTGCCTGCCACCAGAGGGTTGAGCGGTCGTCAGACAAAAGAAAGGCGGTCGCTCTCGCGACCGCCTTTTTTCCCGTTCTAGCCGCGGTCAGGTCGCGATGTTCGAAGTCACCGGCTTGGCGGTCACCTCGAAACGGTCGGCATCCATGACCTTCACCCAAGCCTTGATGAAGTCCTTGACGAATTTTTCCTCGTTACCATTCTCAGCATAAACCTCGGCCGTCGCGCGAAGCTGCGAGTTCGAGCCGAACACCAGGTCCGTACGGGTGGCGCGCCATTTTTCGCCCTTCCCGCCGCGGTCGTGTCCGATGAACTCCTCGTCACTCGCCGTGTCGACGAGCTGCCAGAAGGTCTCGTTGTCCAGCAGATTAACGAAGAAGTCGTTGGTCAGCTGGCCCTTGCGATCGGTCAACACGCCCTCGGGCTTATCGCCGTGATTGGCGCCGAGCACGCGCAGACCACCGAGCAGAACCGTCATTTCGGGAGCCGACAGACCGAGCAGCGAAGCCTTGTCGAGAAGCAACTCCTCGGTCTTCACGGTCTGCCGCGTCCTGAGATAGTTGCGGAAGCCATCGGCTTGCGGCTCCATCCAAGCGAAGCTCTCGACGTCGGTCCAGTCCTGTGTCGCATCCCCGCGACCACCGGTGAACGGCACCTTGATCTCGAAACCGGCATCCTTCGCCGCCTTCTCGATTGCCACCGAACCCGCGAGAACGATCGCGTCGGCAAGCGATATCGCACCGCGCAACTCATTGAGCTTGGCAAGCACCGTCGCAAGCTCCGCGGGCTCGTTGATCGCCCAATCTTTCTGAGGCTCCAGCGCGATACGCGCGCCGTTGGCACCGCCCCGGTGATCGGACTTGCGGTAGGTCGAAGCGGACGCCCAAGCGGTCTTCACGAGCTGACCGATGCTGAGGCCAGAGGCCAGGACCTTTTCCCCGAACGACCCAGCCTCGGCATCGCTGGGCGCCGTACCTTCCGGCACCGGATCCTGCCAGATGAGCGTCTCTTCCGGGACTTCCGGCCCGAGGTAACGAACCTTCGGGCCCATGTCGCGGTGAGTCAGCTTGAACCAGGCACGCGCAAAGGCGTCGTCAAGCGCCGCCTGATCGTCGCGGAAACGCTCGGAAATCGCGCGGAACTCCGGATCCACTTTCAGCGCCATGTCCGCCGTCGTCATGATCGTCGGCACGCGCTTGCTGGGGTCGCGCGCGTCGGGAGCCATGTCCTCCCATTCCTGGTTGATCGGCGTCCACTGCTTCGCACCCGCGGGGCTTTCCGTCAGCTCATACTCGTACTTGAACAGCAGGCGGAAATAATCGCCGGTCCACTTCGTCGGGTTGTTCGACCACGCACCCTCGATCCCCGAGGTGGTGATGTGGCCCTTGCCGATCTCCTCGCTGTCGGTGAGCCAGCCGAGGCCCTGCATGTGCACGGCTTCCGAAGCAGGTTCCTTACCGAAATTCTCGGCGGGCTTCGCGCCGTGCGTCTTGCCAAAGGCGTGGCCGCCCGCAGTGAGCGCGACCGTCTCCTCCGAGTTCATCGCCATGCGCGAGAAGGTGGCGCGCATGTCACGCGCCGAACCGAGAGGATCCGGATTGCCGCCGGGGCCTTCGGGATTCACGTAAATGAGGCCCATCGAGTCGGCGGCCAGCGGCCCTTCGAGCTCGAGCTCCTCGTCCGGGCGGATCCGCGACTTATGCTCGGCGTGCCCGATCCACTGCTCTTCGGCGCCCCAATAGGTGTCGCCCTCGGACTGATAGACGTCCTTGCGGCCGCCGGCGAAGCCGAAGGTCGGGCCGCCCATGCTCTCAATGGCGACGTTGCCGGCCAGAATAAACAGGTCGGCCCAGCTGATGTGCTTTCCGTACTTCTGCTTGAGCGGCCATAGCAGGCGCCGTGCCTTGTCGAGGTTCCCGTTGTCCGGCCAGCTGTTGAGCGGTTCGAAGCGCTGCTGGCCTGACGAAGAGCCGCCGCGCCCATCCGTAACCCGGTAGGTGCCCGCGGCATGCCACGCCATGCGGATCATGAAGGGGCCGTAGTGACCGTAGTCCGCCGGCCACCAGGGCTTGCTGTCGGTCATCAGCGCGGTGAGATCGGCTTTCAGCGCCGCATAGTCGAGCGTCCGGAACGCCTCTGCATAGTCGTAGTCCTCGCCCATAGGGTTGGGCGACACGCCATGCTGATGAAGGATTTCGACCGGAAGAACGTCGGGCCACCAATCCTTGTTGGTCCGACCGAGCAGCGAACGGACAGTGCCCGCACCGCCGCCTTTTCCGCCCATCGGGCAGCGTGCGCTAGGATCTTCGTCGGCCATTTCGCTACTCCTCTTTATGCGATTTTCCCGGTTTAAATTTGAGGAATAAATTTATCCAATGAATTAAAGAGTTTTCTGCTATCGCTTCAGTCGATGAAGCCCCTCCCGTCGCTCAGGCAATTGTCGTATCTGCTCTCACTCCACGAGCATGGGCATTTCGGACGGGCGGCTGTCGCCTCGTTCATCTCACAATCCGCCTTCTCCGCGAGCATAGCTGAGCTCGAGCGTGTGCTTGAGACAAGCTTGGTCGAGCGCTCCAAGCGCCATGTCCGCTTCACCCCGATCGGCGAGGAGATCGTGGTCCGCGCTCGGCAAATCGTGCGAGCTGCCGAAGACCTTCATGTCGCTGCGCAGCGCTCGTACGAGCCGCTTGTGGGCAGCCTGCGATTGGCAGCGATCCCTACAGTTGCCCCGTTCCTGTTGTCCAGTATCCTGCCCGCGATCGCGCGCGACTGGCCGCGACTGCAGCTGTATGTGCGGGAGATGGTGACGAGCGTCGCCTGTGAAGCGATGGAGCGGGGTGCGATCGATTGTGTGCTCCTCGCCCTGCCGGTCGAGTGCGGCGACGTCGAAAGCATCAATATAACAGTCGATCGCCTGATCCTCGTCGCGGCTAAGGGACAGGATGAGATGGCGTCGCCGCTATGCAATGCCGACGATGACCGATTGCTTCTGCTAGAGGACGGACACTGCCTCAAAGAGCACGCTCTTGCGGCTTGCAACCGCGCAGCTTCGGAGGCTGAAGGCCGGCTGGTCGCTTCCACGCTGCACACGCTCGTCCAACTGGTCGACGCCGGTCTCGGCTACACGTTGCTCCCGCAGATGGCGATCGACGCCGGCATCCTCGGCGGCACGCGTGTCGAGACGCGGCCGGCGCAGGGCCTTCACGCAGAGCGAATGATCGCGCTGGTTTGGCGCAGCGGCCATCCGCGTACGAGCGACTTTAGGCTGCTTGGCGAGACCGTCAGGCAATCGGTGGGCGGCGACGCAGCTTAACGATCCCTCAGAGCTCTCCGTCTATCTTAATCAATCCCAATACGCTTTGAAAGGCCGCCAGAGATCCCGCCCCGCCGTCCTACTCACGCGCTTCCGACTGTAAGTGCACGAAGATGTACCGGAAAGACCCAATCCCGGCCGCTCAGCGGCGGTTTTGGCGCTCCCGAAAGCGGCCATCCGTTCATCGCTCAGTTGGTGGTCTGCGACCGGGTCTGGGGGCTAACGAAATGTCCGCTCTTCCCTTCCGCCGACGAACGAGCGAAACATCTACGTCTAGTGGGCAGGGAGCAAGGTCATGCAGAGCACGTGTGTCGCGGGCGCAAGGATGCTTGCTGCTTTGGCGGCGTCCTTTGCCAGCGTAGGAGCCAGCCCACCTGTTTTGACGCCAACGGTTAAGCAGATCGGCGAGTCGATCCGCGACCGCTCCGTCCGCACCGCCCGCGACTGCGGCGCGACCCCTGCCGTTCGTTCCGGCGGTCGTCGTCGACCCCACCAAGACCATCGACGTGCATTATTCGTACGACGACCGGACCGTCCATTTCACCGAGTGGGCCAACCTCGATGCCGACAGCCGCGCCGCGATCACCGCTTGGGCGGCGAAGGGGACGCTCGGCCTGTCGCCCGAAGGCATGTACCGCGAGATGTTCGACAGCTTCATCGCCCCGCACGAGCTCGGCCACTATCTCCAGGATGTCGCCAAGCGCTGGAAGGGCATGAGTGGCTGGGATGCTGAACTTGAGGCGAACCGGATCGGCATCGCCTTTTGGTCGCTCCAGCCCGGACCGGAAGGCAGAGTCGAGGCCCGCATCGAGAACATTACCCGCTTTCTCGACGACGTCCCCTCGCCCGTGCCCGCCGGAGACACGGCAGAGGCGTTCTTCAATCGCAACTACGCCGCCTTCTCGCGCGGCGAGGAGGGGCCGCTGAACGCTATGAACTACAGCTGGTTTCAGGCGCTGATGTTCAAGACGGCGCTCCGCGAGCGCGGCGACCACCCCTTCTGCAAACTGGTCGCGTTAAACAAGGCAGCTTAACCCCACTGTCCCCATTATAGCTCGTCAAACGACTGCTTCTCGGCGTCTGCAGAACGGCAGCTTTTCGCTGCACCAACGCTTTGACCCAATCCCGGTCATTAACGGCGTGATCCCCGCGTCCGACAAGCGTACATTCGTTAATGTGATCGATTTCATAAGTCCGCGGATGCGAATGTGAACGGTTATAAGGCGAGCTTTGCGGCCGCTCGCTTCTGGCTACGACCACGGGCGTAGCCAGAAGGGTCTTACCTATACGTCGCCTTCAACCCGCCCCAACGGTGCGGGTCCCTCCGCCAAATTCTCACATTCCAGGGCCCACGCTGTGGGGTCGCCAAGAAGCGCGCCGCAGATATAGGCGAGCGTCATCCGCTGGATGACGGCGACCCGCGCCGGGTCTTCGTCGGTGGTCTCCGTTACGTCATAGCCCGAAACGCCGCCCAGCATGTGTTCGCCGCGGAAAAGCGTGAGCAGCGCCTTTTTGCCGGCGCTGAGCCGATAAGGGTCGGCAAACCAGTCCGGGCCGCGCATCGTCAACGGCGAATGGTCCGCATCGCCGGCCACCACCAGCGTCGGCGTGGTCATGTGGTCGAATCCGGAGTTCAGATGGGGCGTGATTGCACGCCCCAAGTCGCTGAGATCCGATCCACCGCGGCCGCCCGATGCGAGCAGTATCCCGGCTTTGACCCGGTCGTCGGACATGTCTTCACCGTCGCCGTTGGCCCCGAGCATCCGCGCGCCGAGCAGCATGCTCGTCGTCTGCCCGCCGAACGAATGACCGGCCGCTGCCACGAGACCATGGTTCGCGCGGCCCTCGAGACCGGGCAGTGACCGCGTGATCGTGGCCAAATTGTCCAGGATACGCTTCATGTCCTCGACGCGGGTGCGCCAAATCAGCGGACGGCGCGGATCGTCCTGTGCGAGGCCAAGTCGCCTAGCGTCGAGATGCGTCGGCTGGATCACGACGAAGCCGTGCGCGGCCCAGTAATCGGCGAGCGGCGCATAGCCGTCCATCGAAGAGCCATAGCCGTGCGAAAACAGGATGACGGGCAGGCCGTCGCCTGTCACCGGGCCGGAAACTCGCAGTTGCAGATCCTCGCCCCGGCCGGGCGCTGGCAGCGCGATCCCTCGCGCCGACAGCACCGGCATGGGGGCGTCCATGTTTGCGTCGCGCCAGACTGCGCGTTCCATCACTCCGATGCCCCTGCTGCGGCCTCGTCGACCACATCGATCACGATCTTGCCGAACGGGCCCGCGTCGAGACGGTCCAGTGCTGCAGGCAGATCGGCGAGTGGAAAGCGGCGGTCAATCACCGGCGTCATGCCGGTCCGCGAGATGGCGCGCACCATATCCTCTAGCGCGCGACGATGACCGGTGCCGATGCCCTGGATCGTCACGTCCTTCATCATCAGCGGCATGGCGGGAGAAGAGATGTCGAACCCGTCAAGCGCACCGATCTGAGAGATGCGCGCGCCGACTGCCGCCGCCTGGACCGACTCGCCGAGATAGGCCCCGCCGACGGTCTCCAGGATATGATCCGCACCACTGTCGTCAGTCAGCGCGTATAGCGCCTCCAGCCCGTCCGGACGATGGCGATCGATTGCGTGGTCGGCACCCAGCGCTCGGACGCGATCAATCTTCTCCGGACTGCAGGAGACGAGCACCGTCGCGCCGTGCAGCTTCGCGAACTGGAGCCCGAACAGCGCCACGCCGCCAGTCCCCCGGATCAACACGGTGTCGCTGGCGCGCACGCCGCCACGCTCGACGAGCGCGAACCAGGCGGTAAGCGCAGCGCAGGGCAGCGTGCTCGCCTGAACGTCGTCCAGCGTCGCCGGCGCCGCGACCAACCAGTCCTCGGGCAGGACGACATACTCGGCCAACACGCCTGCGAAGAAGCCGCCGAGCGTGCGGTAGGCCGGCGTACGGGCGGTGCCCTCGCGTGCGCCATCAATCCACTCGGGCGTAAAGCAGGAGATCACGCGATCGCCAACCGCGAAGCGTTCGACGTCGTCCCCTGTCGCCACGATCCGGCCGGAGAGGTCCGAGCCAGGCGTGAACGGAAAGTCGAGCGCCAGACCGCGCCCGTTCTCGACGACCATCTTGTCGCGGTGATTGAGCGAAACCGCGCCCACCTTCACCAGCACCTCATGCCGCCCGGGGACCGGGATCGGGCGCTCGCACAAGGTGAGGCGATCGCGCCCAATCCCATCCATCTCCCAGCGCCGCATCATGTCCGTCATCGTCGATCCTCTTCGCGTCTCGAGCCGATATCGGTCATCCACCAAACGAGTATAATGCCCTCGATCCGGCACGGGCCGTTGAACAGGATGCACCAATATGCGCGGCGCGGAGTTTGCCGAACTGATGGCGTTCATGGCGATCGCCGAGGAACGAAGCTTTCGCGGCGCCGCGAAGCGGCTGGGCATGTCGCCCTCCGCGCTAAGCCACAGCATGCGGTCGCTCGAACAGCGTCTGGGCGCCCGCCTCCTCCACCGTACGACCCGCAGCGTCGCGCCGACCGAGGCAGGGCAAGCCTTGCTGAAGCGGCTAGGGCCGCCGATCGCAGAAGTCGACGATGCGGTGCGCGATGTCGGCGCCTTCCAGCAGCAGCCGCGTGGGCTCGTGCGGATCAACATGCCACGCACTGCGGCGCAGTTGATCGTGATGCCGAAACTGGCGGCTTTTCGCGCGGCCTACCCCGACATACGGCTAGAAATCGTGATCGACGACAGCATCACCGATGTGATCGCCAAGGGCTTCGATTTCGGAATCCGCTCGGGCACGATCGTCCAGCAGGACATGATCTCGGTGCCCCTCACTACGGACCTGCGCATGGCGGTCGTCGCGTCACCAGTCTACTTCGCGGAGCGGCCGCCGCCGCAGACGCCTGCTGAACTCAACGGTCATGCCTGCCTGACGTACCGCTGGTACGAAACCGGAGCACTGCATCCATGGCGCTTCGATGGCCCGGAGGGTCCTGTGGACGTGATCGTCGACAGCGTGATGACTGCCAACGACACCGACCTTCTGCTCGACGGCGCCTTGCGGGGGTGCGGCGTCGCACTGCTGGTCGAGAGTCTGGTGGAGAGACACCTTGCAAACGGATCGCTCGAGCGCGTGCTGGCCGATTGGTGCAAACCTTTCCCGGGCTTCCATCTCTACTATCCGAGCAGACGTCACATGCCTGTCGCCATGAGAACCTTCATCAACTGTATGAAGCTGTCGTAGCGCGTGTTCTCGTTGAAGGCAGAGCTGATGCACTCAAAGCTTGCCACCAGCGACTAATCGCGGCCTGCAAAAGCCTCCTCCAGCATACCAAGCGCTGCCCGCACCGCCGGGTTTACCCGACGGCTCTCCGGCCAGAGCGCGGTGATCTTGTTCCGCTCCACCGCGAAGTCGGCCAACACCGGGACCAATTCTCCCCGCTTGACATAGGGAGCCGTGACGAACGTGGCGCCCATGCCGATGCCGGCACCAGCCGCGAGCATGGCAACAAGCGCCTCGCTGACGTCGGCGGTCAGTGTAGAGGGCGGGACGACCTCGATCACCCTCCCCTCGATTCGAAACGGCCAGCGCAGCGGCTGTCCCGTGCTCTGGTAGCGAAGCGTGACCGTATCATGATCGGCCAGGTCGTCCGGATGCGTCGGAACGCCGCGCTCGGCAAGGTAGGCCGGAGAGGCGAAGCAGCAAAGCTGCACCGGTGCCAGCTTGCGCGACAGAAGTCTCGAGTCTGCGAGGTCGCCGATGCGAACGGCGATGTCTATGCCCTCGTCGACGATGTTCACGAAGCGGTCGCTCAGCCGCAGATCGATTGACAACCTGGGGTATTGTCGACGGAATGCAGGGAGCGCCGGCGCGATCACGTGCACCCCGATCGGCAGCGAACTCGCAATCCGCAAGCTGCCCGACGGCTCCGAACGCGTAGCAGCCGCCACCTGCCCGATCTCCTCCGCGTCGCGCAGCAGCCGAACCGCCCGCTCGTGGAGCTCGCGGCCTTCCGCGGTCAGCGTCAGCGATCGGGTGGTGCGCGTGAACAGCGGCACGCCGAGTTGCTTCTCGAGCCGCTGGACGCTCTTGCTGACCGCCGAGGGCGAGATCGACAGCGACCGCGCCGCGGCGGTGTAGCTGCCCAGCGTTCCCGCACGCGCGAACGCAAAAAGGCCTGTCAGCCGCTCCAGCGCCATTTGTTCCTTCATGGCATCACTGAAGCGCCACTCGCTGCCATTATCAACCCCTTGAGCCGATCGTATCTCGTCCCGCATGGATCAGAAGATGGAGATGATGGTGAGTGAGATGATGATGGCCGTACGGTTGCATGCATTCGGCGGACCCGATGTACTGCGCTACGAGGAAGCGCCGCGCCCAGCGATCGGACCGGGCGAGGTGCTGGTCCGCGTGCACGCGGCCGGCATCAATCCGCCCGACCTGTACCTGCGCGACGGCTACCGCACGATGCCGCCGGAATGGCAGCCTCATCCTGCATTCCCGATCGTCATCGGCACCGACGTGTCGGGCGTGGTCGAGGCCATGGCTGATGACGTAACGGGCTTCGCCATTGGGGACGAGGTGTTCGCGATGGTGCGGTTTCCGGAAGACCTGATGAAGGGCAGCGATGCCTACGCCCAGTACGTCCGGGTGGCCGCCACGGAACTGGCGCTCAAGCCTGCGGGCATCGATCACGCCCACGCAGGCGCTGCCCCCATGTCCCTGCTGACGGCATGGCAGTTCCTGATTGAACTCGGCCACGACGCCCCTAACCCATTCCAGTCCTTCCGCCACGAACCCGTGCCGCTCGCCGACAAGACGGTGGTGGTGAACGGCGCCGGCGGCGGGGTGGGCCACCTGCTCGTCCAACTCGCCAAATGGCAGGGCGCGCACGTCATCGCCATTGCATCGGGCAAGAACGCGGCGCTGATGCGCGATCTCCACGTCGACCGCTTCGTCGACTATACCAAGGAGGCTGCGGAGGAGGTGATCGACGACGCGGACCTCGTCGTCGATGCGGTGGGCGGCGCCAACATGGAGCGGTTCCTCCGTATCCTGAAGCCCGGCGGCGCGCTGTTCCTGGTCAATCCGCTCGGCTTTGCCGGATATGGCGAGGCTTACGAACGCGGCATCACCGTATCCTCCACCCAGGTCCGCTCTAACGGGGCGCAGCTCGAAGAAGCGGCTCGCTTGCTCGACGACGGCACGGTCCGCGTCGTGGTGGACAGCAGCTTCCCGCTAGCGGACGCGGCGGCCGCCCATGCGCGCACCGCCAAGGGCGGCATCCAGGGGAAGATCGTCCTGGATGTCGCCTGACCGTCGCGGCCTCAAGCAGGAAGGCGTCCTCCCATGCTGATCGTCACCGGCACCATTTCCGTGCCTCCCGCCGACCTGCCGCGTTTCGTCGCGGAGGTGGAGGCCCTCGCGACCGTCACGCGACAGCGCGACGGCAACCTGTCTTACGACACTGCCGTGCTCGATGCAGCAGCTGGGCGGCTGCTGGTGGCGGAGCGGTGGCGTGACGAAGCGGCGCTCTTCTTCTCTGCCGTCGCCCTCGCGGCGACCGTCATCTTCTGGCTATGACCAATGAGTCCTGACCCTAGGTCGGCTGCTTCACGGACCGTGAAGTCGACCTACGCCTATTGCGCGCGATGCAAATGCGCGAGCGATGCTTAGGCAACTGCTCGAGCGTCTTGGGATAAATACGCGTTCAGATCGGTGATCGGCATAGGCCTGCCGAAGAGGTAGCCCTGCGCCGTCGAGCATCCGCAAGCGCGTAGCAGGTCGCGCTGAGCTTCGGTCTCGACGCCTTCCGCAATCACTTCGACCCCCAAGCTGGTTGCAAGATAGACCATTGCGTTGACGACAGCGGCGTCGACACGATCGGTGCATATTTCGCGGATGAAGCTTCGGTCGATCTTCAGCCGGCTAAGGGGATAGCGCTTGAGCAAACTGAGAGACGCAAAGCCGGTCCCGAAATCATCAAAAGCGATCCCGACGCCCGTCTTTCGCAGCGCGCGTAGCGGTGCGAGCATCGTGTCGTCGTGCCGCAAGACGATATTCTCGGTGATCTCCAGTTCCAGCGCCTCGGGCGGCAAGCCGGTCCGGTCGAGTACCGCGGCGACGTCGATCGCCAGCTGCCCTGTACTGAACTGAGCGCCGAACACGTTGACGCCTACTATGAGATCAGGGACCTTGCGGCGCATCCCTACAGCGTCAGCGCATGCGGTCTCCATGACCCACCGCCCGATTTCCGGCGCGAGAAGGCCGCTCTCGACCGTGGGGAGGAAATCATCCGGCGACAGCAAGCCGTGCACTGGATGACGCCAGCGTAATAGTGCCTCAACACCAAGCAGCGCGCGGTCAGCTATCCGAACCTGCGGCTGGTAGAATAGCTCGAACTCGTTCCCGTCGATCGCGCGGCGCAACTCGCTTTCGAATGCCCGGCGATTGATCGCCGCGTCACGCAGCGGCGAGGCAAAATACCGCCGGCAGTTTCGTCCTTCACCCTTCGCCTGATACATAGCAAGGTCCGCCGCGGAAAGGAGATCCTCCGCGAATTCGCCGTCCTTCGGGCCGAAAGCGATGCCGATGCTGGCACCGATATGGACCATTTGCTCCTCGGTGACGCATGGCGCGCCGATTGCGGCAATGATACGATCGGCAGTTGCCCCGACGGCTGCCTGGTCGGGGCTGTCCGGCATCAGAACGGCAAATTCATCGCCACCTAGCCGCGCCACGGTATCGATCGATCGAACGCACTCACGGATTCGCTCTGCCACTTGGCATAAGACCGCGTCACCAGCGGTGTGGCCCAGCGTATCATTGACGTTCTTGAAGCCGTCGAGATCGACCATAAAAACCGCAACGGGTTCAGCTTTCGCACACTCGCCGATCCGGCCGAGCAGGACGGCACGGTTGGGGAGACCGGTCAAACTGTCGATGTGGGCCAGATTGAAGAGCCGGGTTTCATTGGCGCGACGTTCGCTAATATCCCGAATGATGGCACCGAAGCTGGTCTGGTCCGCCTCGCACCACATCGACAAGGAAAGTTCGATCGAAAATTCCGATCCGTCCTGACGCGCAGCGTCGAGTTCGACAGTCGTGCCGACCAGCCTCGGCTTACCGCCAGCCGCAACGCGCTGCAGTCCACCACCGTGGCCGCCGCGCATACGTTCGGGAACGATGATATCCAGACTTTTTCCCACCGCCTCGTCGGCAGTGAAGCCAAACAGACGTTCGCAGGCAGTATTCCAGAAAGTGATATCGCCGTCTTGGTCGGCACAGATGATGCCGTCGGGCGATGTGGCGGCAATATTCTCGAACCGGGACTGGCTGATCGCTCCTGCTATCGCCAAGCGCCGTATTTCGAGCCTGTCTGTCACGATCCTGGCAAGCGCCTGAAGGTTCGTCCTGTCCTTGTCGGAGAAGCCGTTCCTCGGCCGGTGATCGATGATGCAGAGCGAGCCAATCGCAAATCCGTCTGGCGAGCGCAACGGAACGCCAGCGTAGAAGCGGATATAGGGGCTACCGGTCACCAGCGGATTGGTCGCGAAACGAGGGTCAAGCAACGCGTCGGGAATGACCAGCATGTCGGTCTGGGTGATCGCATGCGCGCAAAAGGAAATGTCACGCGCAGTTCCGCAGACATCAAGGCCAATGCGCGCCTTGAACGTCTGGGTGTCGCGCTCTACGAGCGAGACCAGAGCTATCGGAACATCGAACAGCCGTGCCGCCAGTTGAACCATCTCATTTAGGTCGACATCGTCGCTTTCGCTAAGCAGATCGTATTCCGCTAGCGCTGCCAATCGGGCGTCTTCGTTAAAAATATGGGGGGCCGATCGCATGTTTTTCCTGGCGCTGGTTTCGCCCCCCAGAGATAAGCTGAAAACCTCAACACCTTGTTACTTAAGCGGAGTAGTCGACACCGTTCACAATCATTCTTCGCGAATTTGGCGGACAGCGCCTTGCCACAATCGGTTGCCGACTCGCTGTTCCGACCCTTCACGGACGCGTGGGAAAAATGGGTACGTCAACCGCCTGTAACCGCTGCCCTCGCGAGGATTTCCGATCTGCCAAACCGTCGCAGATAGACGACTGCCATAGCGACGACGCGGCAACTGCGACCCAGTTGTGGACGTTCCCGCGCGGTTTTCGCTTCCCCAATTTGGACATTTGTTCATGCCCGTATCAACCGCAACTGAGTGCGGGTCGCCGCCCAAATTTCGGCGATCCTCTGGAAAGAGCAACCTTTTACCGAACCCCTGCCCTACTTCCCCAGCCGACCGCATCCCTATATGCCCGTTGGATGGATATAGCTGGCTTCGACCTGAACCTCTTGAAGGCGTTCGATGCCCTCTACGCGGAACGCCACGTCACCCGTGCGGGCCAGCGCATCGGTCTGAGTCAGCCGGCGATGAGCGGGGCGCTCACGCGGCTGCGCGAGGTGCTCGACGACGAATTGTTCGTGCGGTCGTCGACGGGGATGCAACCGACACCGCGCGCCGATGACCTGGCAGGCCCGATCGCCGCTGCGCTTCGCCTGATGCGGACCGTCCTGCAAGACGATGGCTTCGACCCGGCGACCGCCGATCATGTCGTCACGATCGCCATGACCGACTATGCGGCCTTCGTCCTGCTGCCCGCGCTGCTGGCGAACCTCGCCACCGAAGCGCCTCGTCTCGAGGTGCGGGTCCGCGGGATTTTCGGCAAGGACGAAGTCGTCGATCTACTCGACAGCGGCGAGGCGAGCCTCGCGCTCAGCGTTCCCGTCGACGCCTCGGCACGCATCCTGACACGTCCGCTGCTTCGGGAAGGTTTCGCCTGCATCGCCCGGCCCGGGCATCCGGCCTTTGCGAACGCGGCCGACGTCGCGGCGTTCGCGGCGGCCCCGCATCTCCTGGTATCGCCCGAGGGCGATCGTGCGGGGCTGGTCGACCGCAAGCTTGCGGCCCTCGGGCTGGCACGCCGTGTCGTGCTGAGCCTGCCGCAGTTCCTGGTCGCGCCGTTCGTCGTCGCCGACACCGATCTGATCGCGACGCTTGCCGCGCGCGTCGCCCGGCGGTTCGCCGCGGCCAATCTGGGTATCGTCGTGTATGAGCCGCCGATCGCGTTGCCGGACTGGCCGCTGGCGATGATGTGGCATCGGCGGGTAGACGATCATCCCGCTACGGTCTGGCTGCGCGACTGCATCGCCGGGATCGCCGCGTCGGCCTGACGCCATCGGCCCCGCTGATAACGGCGTATCACCTCTTGCGATTTCCCGCAGCGCCCCAGGTCCGCTCTACCTCGCGCCACAGGGGCAATGAGGTGCTGACATGCGTGTATTGGTAACGGGTGCTACAGGATTGATCGGCGGCGCGGTCGCGCGTCGACTCGCGGCGGCGGGGCATGGCGTGGTGGGACTCGCGCGTTCGGAAGCGAGCGCGGCCAAGCTGACGGACATGGGCTATCACGCGGCCTACGGCGACCTGGAGGATGCAGCGAGTATCGCAAACGCCGTTCAGGACGTAGACGCGGTCGTCCATGCCGCGTCGCCGAACGACCAGAACAGCGCGACTTATGACGAAGCGGCGACCCGCGCGATCATCGATGCGCTACGCGGCACGTCGAAGCGCTTTCTCTATACGAGCGGCTGTTTCCTGTACGGTGCCACCGGCGACACCCCCGCAACGGAGGACAGCCCGCTCGATCCGCTGGAAATGGTGCGCTTTCGCCAGGCGCTCGAAGCGGAGATCCTAGGCGCCGCGGCTGATGGCGTTCACGGCATCATCATCCGTCCCGCCTGGGTCTACGGCAACCACGCCTGGACCACGATGATGATGTACGGTTCGGCGCAGGAACATGGCGCGGCGCGGTACGTCGGCAACGGGCGGAACCGCTGGACGTGCGTGCATGTCGACGATCTCGCCGATCTGTATCTGCTGGCGCTCGAAAAGGCGCCGGCGGCCTCGATCTTCAACGGCGCGCACGGCGCCGCTATCCCGCTGATCGACATCGCACGCGCCGCCAGCGAGGGTGCTGGCGCCGCGGGCCGAGTGGCGGAATGGCCGCTGGAAGAGGCTCGGCGGGCGCTCGGGAGGTTCGCGGATGCGATCGCGTGCGACCAGCTGGTGTCGGGCGAACGCGCCGAACACACGCTTGGTTGGCGTCCGTCGCGACATTCGATCCTCGATGAACTGCGCTCCTACGCCGCGCCCGCCGCCTGAACGCACGTCGTTGCGATGATCGGGTCGTCTCGATCGCAGACAGCCGTTCACATCGACACGAGTCCGGGCAGACCGAAAGTCCGCCCGGACTGGTAGCGTGACGCGGCTACATGCCGGCTGCGGTCGGGCGGACGATGACCTCGTTGATGTCCACACCATCGGGCTGTTCCAGGGCGTAGCGGATCGCCCGCGCGATCGCGTCGGGGGTCAGCGACTTCTGGCGCCACGTCGTCAGTGCAGAGGCGATCGCCGGGTCCGTGATGTCGTTGCCCAGTTCGGTCGCGACGACTCCGGGGGATATTATCGTCGTGCGGATGTCGTCATGCTCCTGACGCAACCCTTCGGTGATTGCCCAGACCGCATATTTGGTGGCGCAGTAGACGGCGGCACTCGGCATCACGAAATGCGCGGCGATCGATGCCACGTTCACGACGTGACCCGCCTTCCGGGCGATGAACCGGGGCAGCACGGCCGCGATCCCGTTCAGCACGCCGTGAACATTGACGTCGATCATCCGCGTCCACTCGTCCTGCTTCAGCGCGGCGAGCGGCGAGAGCGGCATCACGCCGGCATTGTTGATCAGCACGTCCACGCGGCCGAACCGCGCTTCCGCCGCGTCGACGAAGGCGGCGAAGCTCGCCGCGTCGGTCACGTCCAGCACGTGCCACGCGACATTCGCACCCAACTCCGCCGCGAGCGCCTCGAGCCGCCCGGTCCTGCGCGCGCCGATGAAGAGGCGCGCGCCCCTGCCCGCCAGTTCCCGCACTGTGGCCTCGCCGATACCGCTGGACGCGCCGCTGATCAGCACAGTCTTGTCGATGACGTCGTTCATGATGAGTCCTTTCCTGTGGCCATGAAGGCTGGGCACAGATGGAACCGAACCATCGGTTGGCGCGAGACCGATCCGCCGCGATCGTTGCACGATCCTCCGGAACGACGGGCGCCACGCTTGCCGATGTACGTAACAGCGGACACAACCCCTCGATGAGCACGATCGCAGATCTGGCCGCACTGGCTGCACGCCACATTACCCGAACCGGCATGGTCAGCACGGGAATCGCTCGGCTGTCGCTTTTCCGGGCCGACGAACCAACCGTCCCCTTGCCCGCCGTCTACGATGCGTCGCTTTGCATAATAGCCCAGGGAGCCAAGCGGGTCTCGCTCGGCGGACAAAGCCTTCTCTACGATGCCGCGCATTACCTGCTGGTCTCGGTCGATCTCCCACTCGTCGGACACGTCATTCAGGCCGAGCGGGACGCCCCGTACCTTTGCTGCAAGATCGACATCGACCAAGCGGTGCTGGCGAACCTCATCCTAGCCGAAGGCGCCCGGGCACCCAAGGCCGATCTGCCGGCGCTTGCGGTCTATCGCAGCGACGACGATCTGGTCGACGCGGCGTGCCGGCTGGTCCGTTTGCTGGACCAGCCCGACAGCATCGCCGCGCTCGCGCCGCTGATCGAGCGGGAGATCCTGTATCGTTTGCTGAAGGGGCCCCACGGGCCCGCGCTTCGCTACATGGCGGTCGCCGACAGCCACCTCAACCAGGTCAGCCGCGCGATCGCGACGATCCGCACAGGGTTCGACCGGCCGCTCCGCATCGGGGACATCGCCACCGCCGCGGGGATGAGCGCGTCGTCGCTGCACGAACACTTCAAAGCTGTGACGAGAATGACGCCGCTCGAGTATCAGAAACAGTTGCGCCTGCAGGAGGCACGGCGCCTGATGCTGTCGGAAGGCACCACTGCGAGCGGCGCGGGTTTTGCCGTCGGCTACGAAAGCCCTTCGCAGTTCAACCGCGAATATGCGCGCCTGTTTGGCGCACCGCCCCGTCGTGACATCGAACAGCTGCAGCGCAGCAGCAATCTACTGACGCCGGTGTAGCCCCGCTTATTTCCGCTTCGACCCAATCCCGGTCGCTCAGGCCGCTATTCGCGCATCCCAACTACCGCCATTCGTTCATCACAGCGAAGGGGCAGTTTCGGGCAGACCGGCTTGGCAGTTGAACGGCATAACCTGCGCGCCGCGATGTCGGGCGTGTCGACCTTGTTCCTGCTGAACGGCGTCGTCGCGGAGGAGTTCACCCAGGCGGTGATCGCGCTCAACGTCGCCCGCGAGGTCGGGATCGAGCGGATCGTGTACCTGTCGGTGATCCACAGCGACGTCTACGTCAACGTTCCCCATTTCGCCGGCAAGTTCGGCGTCGAGCGGATGATCGAGGCGATGGGCCTGCACGCCACCATCCTGCGCCCCGCCTATTTCATGGACAATGAGATCACGGTGAAGGACGTGGTCACCGGCTACGGCATCTATCCGATGCCGATCGGCGACAAGGGCCTGGCGATGATCGACGCGCGCGATGTCGGCGAGGTCGCCGCGATCGAGCTGATCCGCCGCGAGCAGGCGCCGCAGCCATTGCCGACGACCTACATCAACCTGGTCGGGCCCGACACGCTGACCGGCGCCGACGCCGCCGCGATATGGTCCGACGTTCTCGGCCGCGAAATCGCCTTCCCGGGCAACGACACCGCCGGCTTCGAACAGAATCTGCGCGCCTTCATGCCCAGCTGGATGGCGTACGACATGCGCCAGATGGCCGAGCGCTTCCAGAGCGACGGCATGATCCCCGAGGCGGGCGACGTCGACCGGCTGACCGCGCTGCTCGGCCGCCCCTTGCGCACCTACCGCGACCACGTCGCGCAGATCGTCGGCTGACCCCTTTCCCCTCTATCCGAACAAGGACCATCGTCATGATCTATTCGACCGCCACCGTCGCCGTGAACCCCGAAGGCGAGACGCCGCTGACCCGCGAACAGGTGTGGCAGGGGCTGGAGCGCAAGGCCCGCGACGCCCGCCTGTTCCTGCCGCCGGGCCTGTGCACCCGCTGCGACGTGACCGAGGAGAGCGCCGCCCATTTCGTGCGCGAGGCGACGATCGCCGGCCAGGACCTGCGCGAGATCATCGTGCTCGAGCGACACGCCAAGGTCACCTTCTTCCAGGCGACCGGGCCGCGTGAGGGTGCCATTGTCAACGAAGTGTTCGAGGACGCGGCAGGCCAGCTTCAGCTCAAATTCTACTGCTATCTCGGCCTGCGCGGGAAAACCCCCGGCGGACCCGAGGAACAGGCCGAACAGGCGCAGTTCGACAGCGACACGGGGTACAAGGCTGCGCTGCTCTCCACGCTGAAGCGCACCCGCGAGATGCTCGCCGATGGCACGCTCGACCTCCACGCCGCTACAGACGAAGGAGTCTCAAGATGACCACGGCAACCCTCAACCCGTCGCTGCCGGATTCTGCATCCCAGATACCATCGGCGCTCAGCGCGACCGTGACACAGCAGATCCGCGTTCCGGGACGGATCGAAGACGTGTTCGACTTCCTCGTGGCGGAGGATGTCCTGCCCAAGATCCTCACCGGCTACGGCCTGTTGCCCGGGATCGTCTCCACCTCGCAGGTGTCAGGCCCGTGGGACCAGCCGGGCTCGACGCGGACGGTTCACCTCGCGGACGGCAGCACCGTCCGGGAAGGGGTGACTCACTACCAGCGCGCGCGCTATTTCGCCTATCGCATCTGGCAGCCGAGCTTCGCGCTCAAATATCTGATGTCGGGGGCGGTCGGACAATTCTGGTTCGAGCAGCAGGGCGGCGAAGTCGCGGTGACGTGGACCTACACCTTCGCAGCGAAGAACCGGATCGCCAGAGTACCGCTGTGGCTGTTCGTGCAGGCGCAATGGAAGGGCTACATGGCGGTCTGCATGGCCAACATCGCCCGGCATCTCGCGGCGCCTTGATGGCTCTCACCCATGGTCCCGGGGACGTCAGCCCGTGCAGGCCCCGGATGCGTCACCGCACGAGCATGCCGTTGAGGAGCAGGTCCACCAGATGCGCAACGCGCGACGCGGGTGCGGTGTCCTTTTCGACCGCGATCGCTATTGCACTCACCACACAGATGATGTCGTCGAAGGTCGCATCGCTCCGAATGATCCCTGCCTCCTGCGTGCGCCCAAGCAGTCGCTGCCCTTCCGACGTGATTGCCATACAGCCGGGCGTGCCGTGCTGAATGACCGTCCCCAGCGAGGCGGCGAGGCTTTGATAGACGCTCGTATTGATCGCGAGCTCTTCGAGAAACTGGCGCATCGCGTCCGCGGGATCCTGATCTCTACCGCGCGCGCAACTCGTCTCCGCGACCGACAAGAACCGCTCGTTGCTGGTGGCCGCCAGAAGCGATTCTCGCGTCGGGAAGCGACGATAGAGCGTGCCGATCCCGACCTTCGCTCGCTTCGCCACCTCCTCCAGCGGGATGCCGCCCCCCCGTTCCAGGAAGAGCTCCTCCGCGGCGACGAGAATGCTTTGGCGGTTCCGTTCCGCATCAGCGCGTAGGCCTGCCTCGATCAAATCTTTCATCCTCGACTTGCTAAGTGGAGGATTCCTCCATATTTCAAATGGAGCATTCCTCCACTTACTCGAAAGACGGTATGATGACGAAGCGGTTCGAAGACAAGGTCGTAGTGATTACCGGCGGTAGCGACGGCATCGGGTTGGCAACCGCGCAGCTCTTCGCGGAGGAGGGAGCCCTCGTGTACATCACCGCGCGGCGACAGGCATTGCTTGATCAAGCTGTCAGCCAAATCGGTCACGGTGCAGTCGGCGTGCAGGGTGATGTCACGAATTTAGATGACCTGACAAAGCTCTACGATCACGTCGCGCGTGACCACGGCAAAGTAGATGTCGTTTTCGCAAATGCCGGCATGCACCAACCCATTTCGCTAGAAGCGCTTGAAGAAGCTCACTTTGATGCGACGTTCGACCTCAACGTCAAAGGTCTGGTTTTCACGGTGCAGAAGGCGCTGCCGCTGATGACGGAAGGGGGCGTGATCGTCCTTAACGGTTCGATCGCCGGATCCAAGGCATATCCAGGCCAATCCCTGTACAATGCTAGCAAGGCCGCCGTCCGCTCCTTTGCACGGAGCTGGACCATTGATCTGAAAGATCGCGGCATCCGCGTAAACGTCGTTTCGCCTGGCGCTACCGAAACCAAGCTGATGCGGGGCTATTTTGACGCGGCACCAGAGGCCGAAGCAGAGGTCATCAAGGGGGTCCCCCTCGGCCGCCTCGGCCACCTTGAGGATGTCGCGAACGCCGTGCTGTTCCTGGCATCGAGCGAAAGCAGCTTCGTCGCAGGTCATGAGCTCTTCGTTGATGGCGGCGTCGCTGCTGTCTGACCCCGATACATCGAAGCGTTGAAAGCGCTCTCAATGCGCTCCCGAGAAAACTGAAGGATAACCCGATGACGATGCCCGAACAGTCGCTGACCACCCTTCGCCTCAAGCGCCAAGAAGGCGTGCTGTGGGTCTCGATCGACGTCCCGCCCGTCAACCTCATGACGGCCCAGCTTCTCCTCGATCTGGACGCAGTCGCTGCATCGGCCGAGAACGATCCAGACCTGCAAGTCATCGTCATCCAGAGCTCCAACCCGGAGTTCTTCATAGCACACGGTGACCTGACCTTCGTCGAGAACCCTGAGGCGTATGCCGCCCTGCCGATCGCGGAGGAGACGCTCGTCGGAACCGGCCCGATGATGCGGCTTCACGAGCGCTGGCGGCGTCTGCCCCAGACCACCATCGCGAAGGTCGCCGGCCTTGCCCGTGGGGGTGGCCCAGAGCTGATGGCCAGCCTGGACCTCCGCTTCGCAGCGCTGGAGACCGCCGCATTCGGCCAGTTCGAGACCCTCACGGGCATTGTCCCCGGCGCTGGCGCAACTGCCCACCTGCCCCGCCTCGTGGGCCGCGCTCGCGCCCTCGAAATCGTGCTCACAGGCGGCCTGATCGACGCCGCGACTGCGGAACGCTGGGGATGGATCAATCGAGCTCTGCCTGCCGAAGAACTGGACGCTTTTGTCGACTGGGTCGCACGGACCATTGCCAACCTACCCGCAGGCGTTCGAATCGCAGCTACCAATGCGATCGACGCAGCCGACGGCCCACTTGAGGACGCTCTGCGTGCGGAGGACCGCTACCTCGGCGAAACCTTCACCCCCGCCTCCGGAGAACTGGCCAAGGCAGCGCTCGCGTCCGGCGCTGGCACGCGCGAGGTCGAGCTGAAGCTCGAAGAGGTTCTGCGGGCAAACCTCGCTCGACGATCATGAAATCCACTCTCTTCTGAAAAAAAGGAAATTCGATGCGTTCGCGCTCGGCGCATTCTGGAACTGCCAATCGAATGCACGGGTCGCTGACTTGGGCAGGATTCGGACTTTACTTCGACATTAACATATCGGGCGCGCTCCGTCTGCGACCCACGTCTTGAGGAAAACACCAATGACCAATTATCGTCTAGACGATGAGCTCGCGCAGGCCCTAGGCCGACTTCCTCCAGACTTTCTGAACATGCCCAATCCTCCCGCGAATGACGTGCAGGCACTACGCGATCGAATTAACTATCAGTATACCGAGATGGGGCGGCTATCACCGCCCGTCCCGGACGGCGTCAGTCGTGAAGACGTTTCCCTCCCCGTTGGCGACGGTGTCACGCTCGAAGCCCGTTGGTACACCAAGGACGACGCCCGCCCCGGCTCCGCTGTCGTCTACTCTCACGGAGGCGGGCAGGTGGCTGGCACCCTCGATCACTACGACCGAAGGATGCGCGTCTACGTGGCGGAGACGTCTGTCCCCATTTTGTCGGTCGGCTATCGCGTGGCTCCCGAGGGCAAAGGACAGCAACTCAGCGAGGACGTCTTCGCCGGGGTGATGTGGCTAATCAACGAGGCAGACAGCCTTGGAGTGGACACCACCCGCATCGCGGTGATGGGCGACAGCGGGGGCGGAGGACTTGCGGCGACAGCCGCCGTATTAGCGAGGGACCGTGGAATTCCGATCGCACAGCAGATTCTGGTGTACCCCATGCTCGACGACAGGGTTACGGTCTCTAGCGCGGCCCTCGCTCCCTTCCTCGCATGGACCGCTGGCATGAACGAGACCGCTTGGAACGCTCGGGCCGATGGTCCAGCCTCGGAGACGACCTCTCCTGCACGGCTCAACGACGCCCGTGGCCTGGCGGCCGCCTACATCGAGGTAGGCGATCTCGATCTATTGCGGAACGAGAGCCTTGCCTACGCCCAGAAGCTGGCGGCAGCCGACGTCCCGCTCGAGCTCCACGTCCATCCCGGGACGCCACATGCCTACGAATGGCTGGATGAGAGTGCAGCCGTCACTCGGCGCGCCCTAGCGGATCGCTATCGCGTCCTTCGCTCCCTTTGAGGCTGCCCGTGGATGTAGCTGACGAAGAGGTACAGCCGCTGAGTTCCTTCAGGCTGTTAAGTCGGTAAAGTGAAACGCCGAGAGAGACTACGTAATTGTGCTCAAATTGGGGGGCACGACTTCTCGTGCTCCCGCCCCGTATCGGCGTTTCCATTCACGTGCGTCATGCCACTTCGTTCCCGAGCCTCAGGCGACGCGTGGCAGCCTCTCAAGATGTTTGTCTAAGGTCATCGGATACTCACGGACCCCAACGCCCGTCTCATTGTAGATCGCATTGGCGATCGCTGCTGCGACGCCGCAGATACCGAGCTCGCCGACGCCTTGCGCCTTCATCGGCGAGGCGTCGGGATCGACCTCTTCGAGGAAGATCTATTTCTGCGGGACGTCGACCACACGTTTCAAAAGCGGGAGCAGTTGCGCACGCTCGGCATCCAGGTCCTGATGGACGATTTCGGTGTCTGCTATTCGTTACTCAGCTACTTCGAGCGGTTCCGGTTCGATAGGGTCAAGATCGACCAGAGCTTCGTCCGGCAGATGCTTACCTCCCAAACGTCTGCACCGATCATACAATCGGTTGTCGGCCTAGAAGCGACGCTCGGCATGGGGGTGGTCGCGGAAGGTGTGGAGACCGCCCAGCAGATGACTGCGCTGGTCGATGACGGGTGGACCCAATTGCAGGGCTACCTATTCAGAAAGCCGCTCCGCGGTGCGGAGATCAAGGCATGTTTACTTGCAGACACCCGACACTTTGATAGCCAGTCCGCTGCGTATGATGGCCCGTTAACCCAGCTGGCGATTTCCAGTCCGAAGCCGTTTGTCAGTTCAGCTGCCGCTGTGAGACAAGCTCAAGCTAGCGGTGTGGCTTAGCGCAGCACTGTAGCAAGCCTTCGCAGTAGGACATCTGATAGCTGTTTGGACGAGTAAGGCTCCGAAGCAACTCTAAGCATTGCGTATCGACGGTGATCGGCGATCCACTGAGGGTACAGACGATTGCGGGATCGGCAACAGCGCGATCCGGAAGCCGCCTAGATGCCGCACGGTAAATTCCGCTTCCCACAAACGAACCCATAGCGGGACAGTAGCCCGGAGGTTTGCGCCGAGATTTGTCCAGGGCACCTCCTTTCCCAAAATCTGTTCCCAATTGCTCTTTCCCGAAATGGCCGACCGGAGACGGAGAAACGGGAAAGATCGAGCTAAACGAATGCCCATTATCCGAAGCCCATGTCGCCAGCATGAACGTCCTGGCGTGGGCGCTAGCGGACCAGCAACTTCCCAGCATGAAAGACCCAAAAAGCGACGTCGAACGGTCCTTTTGCGATCCCCAACTTCAGACATTTGTTCGTGTCGCAGACAGTTTAATCAATGGCACCGATCCGGCGCATCGGGTCTTGGCTTGAGGGGCCCTGGCCCCTAGAGCGAGTTGCGTCTTCGGCACTGAGCGACATCTCGAGAAAAACAGCATGCAGATCATCGTACGCGACAACAACGTGGATCAGGCACTCCGCGTCCTCAAAAAGAAGCTGCAGCGCGAAGGGATCTATCGCGAACTGAGGCGCCGGAAACACTACGAAAAGCCCTCGGAGAAACGTGCGCGTCAGCATGCTGCCGCCATTCGTCGCGCGAAAAAGGCTGACCGCAAGCGCGCCGAGAAGGACAGCTGATCAGCCCTCGTGCTGCCCGTGGCGACGCGATCGAATGATCTTCATTTGCGATCGCGCTTCATGGCGCTGAGCGGAGCCAGCTGTCCGCAACTGTCCGCAGGCGAACTTCTGACTCACAAATGGTCAGTGCGGGCGTTCTAGTCGGTTCCCGAAACCGGCCCTTTGTTCAGCCTTGACGTTCGTCTGACGTGGCCGGTTTCGGGGGGAGCACTGGGTCAAGCTGAACGTCGGAATGGTTTGGAAGCGCTGGGCCGCTCCTGGCTACGAGGTCACAATTCGACCGTTCGGGGGCCATCGCCTGCCCCCTTACCGATCGACGTGTCCTGACAATCAGGGTAAAAGAAAATGCGGATCGTACGATCCGCCTACGGCAGATACCAACACTGCCAATGATTATACTGGGGTTCGCGATCGCGGAACGGCGCCAGCAAACGCCCCTGCGATCGCATCGCGCATCGGCTTCGGCGCGAACGCGTCGCCATAGGGCAACGGGCGCTTGGGCAGGCCGTCAGGGCGCGGCCGCAACGGTTGCAACCAGCTGTAGCGGTCGCTCAAGCCCCAACACATCACGGTTCGGCATTGCGGATAGGACAGCATCAGATCGAGATAGGCACGGGTATGTGCGGCGACCTCGTGATCGCGCGGGCCGATCGCGCCGGGCAATGGGTTGTCGTGAACGTCAAGTTCGGTGACCAGCAGATCAAGTCCCATCCCCGTCACCGCGTCGAGGAATTGGCGCCACGCCTTCTCGTCGAGAGCACCCAGCCCGGTTGGCGCCTCGCTGTACTTACTGCCGAGATGGCTCTGAATGCCAAGCGCCGTGACGGGGGTCCCGCGCGTCTTCAGGCGATCGAGCAGCCGGAGGACTGCATCGCGGTGGCGTGCGTCGTCCGACCGCCAGCTCATGAAGTCATTATACACGAGTTCCGCGTGCGGCGCCGCGCGCCGTGCGCTGCGGAACGCCATGTCGATCAGGTTTTCAGCACCGACGGGCTTCGAAAGCACCGTCTCCCGAAGAAGGCCAGTATCGGGATCAATGCCCTCGTTGACCACGTCGAAGCTGTCGACCCTGCCGGCGTAGCGTCGTGCGACGGTATCGACATGCTCGTCGAGCAGCCGCGCGGCTTCGGTACCCGGCTTCACGCCGTAGTCGTGTGTCCGCGTCCATTCCGGCATCCATCGTTCAAAATGCCACAGCAGCGTATGGCCGCGTATGCCGAGGCGTTCCTGCCGTGCCCATGCGACGATCGCATCCGCCGCGCGAAAATCGAACCGGCGCGCATCCGGGCGCAGCGCGATCCATTTCATCTCGGTCTCGGGAACGATCAGCCCGCACTGCGCGGCGTTCAGCCGGCGATAGGCGGGGTCCGCGAAGTTCGTGTGACCGATCGTACTCCCGAACCGGATTCCCTTCGCGCTCGCCAGCCGGGCCAGCGAGTTGGGGCCGGTCGCGGCGCCGAGGCTCTGTCCCAAGGAACAGGCAAGGGTAGCGGCACCAGCCGCGAGCAGATTGCGCCGATTCATCGTCATGTCGTGGTCTCCAATAGCTTATCAATCATCGCGACGCGGCCGTGGGGCGGCGCGCTTGTGTCAGCGAAATCTCGAACGGGCTTACCGGTCCGGCGGCATCGCGCACGTCGCATGCCGGGCTGTCGCCCCAGCAATACCGGACGCGCGTCGCGCCGGGCTGGGAGGGCAGGCCAACCGATTTGGCGCCAACACTTGCAGGTACGCGGCGGCATGATGACTGGGTCGCGCCGCACAGCTCGAACGATTGCGGTGCGGTCGACGCCGAGAGCCGACCCGTAATGTCGCCGAACTGGACGATCACGCGTCCGTTCCCTTCGTGGGCGGTCATCGGTTGCGGACCAGCGCGGGGCCCATGCCGGCCATAAACGACCGATAAAGCGGATTGCGCCAGCCGCTCGCCAACGGTTCGCTTGTCGGTCGGATGAATGTCCGAAGGATCGCCGACATCGATCGTGACGACCAGGCCGGAGTTCGCGTCATTGAGCACGTGTCGGCGTTGCGCCTCGCGCACAGCGGCCCAATCGCTGTCGACGGGCCGGTTGGCCTTGGGACCGAAATTCGCGAGCTGCACGATCAGTATCGGCAGCGTCGGGCCGAACGTCGCGCGCCGATCGCGATACAGCGCAGTCAGCCGGTCGCCATAGGCGAGACGATCGGCGGTGTTCGACTCCCCCTGGTACCACGCCATCGCCCGCAGGCCGTAGGCACCGAGCGGCGCGATCATCCCGTTGTACAACGTTCCCTGACCCGAGGCCGGATGCCACGGCGCGCGGGGTGGCCGTGGTCGCGCGTGGTCGACCTTGCGGTAGAACCAGGGCCCGGACAACGGAATGCGCCGACCGTTGGCAAGCGCGAGCGCGCGCCGTTCGGTGGGCCCGTAAAATCCGCCCGTATCCCAGGTATCCAATATGTTGACCGTGACCACGTTGTCGCCGGCCTTCAACGTTCCGGCCGGCACCGGATAGCGCCGCGGTTCGTCACCCGCTCCGGTGCCGACCGGACGCCCGTTCACCCAGCTCTGGTCGATCTCGTCAACGCCGCCGACATCGAGTGTCGCCGCCTGCAGCGCCTGTTCCGCCGTCAGCGTGACGTGCGTACGGTACCAGACCATGCCGTTGAAGTCGGCGAGCACCGGCGCAGGCCATTTCTCCCAAAGGTCGAGCAAAGGCACGCGTGCCCAGCCAGTCGTTCCGGTCTGCCTCCACGGTTCGTCGGTCGGCGATATCTCGGACAGCCACCATTGCCGCCACCGCTCTCCCCAAGTGAGGTTCGCGGATGCGGGATCGCGATTGTACGCGGCGAGCAGATCGATCATGTCGCGGTCGCCCCCACCGGCGGCAAGCGCGGCGGGACTAAGCCACGCCTGAAGCGTCGATCCGCCCCACGAGGCGTCGATCAACCCGATCGGCACCCGAACGGTGCGCCGGAGGGCCCGCGCCATGTACCAACAGACTGCAGAGAATTCCGCCGCCGACGCGGGCGATGCCGGTCGCCAGTCCAGGGGTTGCGCGAGCCTCCGGACCGGCAACGCGGCGGAAACCGCCGGCATCGTCGCGAGCCTCAGATTGGAGTCGGCGGCGCTTGCGATCTCGGTCGCGCCACCGCGACTCTTCGACAGCGGGAATTCCATGTTCGATTGGCCGGAACACAGAAACACGTCGCCGATCGCGATATCCTCAAGCGACTGGCTGCCACCGGAGCCGCGACGCGCTTCGAGCCTGTACGGGCCACCCGCGCGGAGCGCCGGCAGAACGACCGACCATCGGCCATCCGGGCCAGCATGGACGGTCCGGTGGCGGCCCTGCAGCGTGATGTCGACCTGTTCCTGTGGCGCAACCCTGCCCCACAGCCGGATCGGCCGATCCCGCTGCAACACGGCATGGTCCGCGAAGACCGGGTCTAGGATTTGTGCGGCCAGGGCCGTTGGGGTTGCCAAGGCAGCAAGCACGAACAGCTTTGCACAGCGCATACCAAACATCCTCTCCGGTCATGCGTCCGCATTGCCGCGGATCGCCGTCAATTCCGGTATCGTACCGTACCGCCCAGCTAATCAATTGTCGGACAAAATCTCGCAATATGAGATGGGCCGCCACCTGTTGACATATGGTACCGCTACCGTCAAACCGCATTCAGACGATAGTGCCGATCATTACAAGTGTCGGCTTAGAGTCGGAAAATAACGCGATCGGGAAATCCGGCGCGCCGTCGTGGAAATCACGCGTCCGGATGAATCGATCGACGATCTCGTTCGCGGCGACTTGAGGGGATGAAGTATGAAGCGCATCGTCACTAAGCACCGTGTACGGTTTCTATGCGGCTCGGCGATTGTCCTAGCAGCCTGTTCTTTCAGTCTTGCCCCTCTTCATGCGCAAACAACCCCTGCCCCAGCAGCGTCGGGCGATGTGTCTGAGGCGACTGTGGCAGTCTCGCCATCCATTGATGCCGAAGGTCAGCAGGCGGAAGCCCCCGACATCGTCGTGACCGGCTCGCGCATTGCCCGTAACGGCTTCAACGCCTCGACGCCTGTCGCGGTTCTGGGCGAGACCGACCTGAAATTGTCCGGTACGGTCAACGTCGAGAATCTTCTGGAAGCGTCGCCGCAGTTCGTCGCTTCGCAAGAAGGCGGATCGACATCCAACACGCTAAACGGCACCGCCAGCGTCAACCTGCGTGGGTTCGGCCCGAGCCGCAACCTCGTGCTCGTGAACGGCCGTCGCTTCGCCATCTACGGTCCCGATCAGGTCACTGATCTCAACACCATTCCCGCGGCGCTTATCGCCCGGACCGAGATCGTCACCGGCGGCTCGTCAGCGGTTTATGGATCGGATGCGATCACCGGCGTGGTCAACTTTATCATGCGTGAAGATTTCAGCGGCGTCGAAGGGCGCTCGCAGTTGAACATCGATCGCCCGACCGGAACGCCGGTCTACAATTTCGACCTGACGGTCGGCAGCAATTTCGCCGACGATCGCGGCAATGTCGTCGTCTCGGGCAACTACCAGAAGCGAAATTCGATCACCCGCGGTGAACGCGGCGGCTTCGCGTACGACGCACTGCAGGATGGCTGCGTCGTGCCCGGAACCGGCAGCTCGCGCGGTGCCGGGATGCCGTTCCCCATCCCTGCTGGCCAGACCTGTCAGTCGGGCGGCGGCGAACTCGGCTTTGTGCGCGGCGGCAGCGGCGACATCCCCAATGGCCGCTTTTCGGGCATCCCATCGGCCGGCGGCAGCAACGCGGCGCTCAACGCAGCCTATGCCGCCGCCGGCCTCAGCGCAGTCGGGTCCCGCGGCTTTACCTTCAACGATGCCGGAACGGCTGCGCGCCCGCAGATCACGCCGCAGGACGATTTCAATCTCGCGCCCGACAACTATCTGATCCAGCCCCTGGAACGGCGGATGGTCAACAGTTTCAGCCATTTCGATTTCGCCAAAGCCCTGACCGGGTACATGGAGTTGCATTACTCCGACGTGCGCAGCAACGCTCAGCTCGCGCCCACGAACGTCGGTGCGCCGACGCTCTTCAACGTCAACAATCCCTATCTGACCCCTCAGCTGCAAGGCGTGTTGCAGCAGCTGGATTTCGCCGAAACCGGTCCGCAGACTATTGTCAGCGGCACGACGCGCCAGACGACGACTCGGGGTGACGGACTGGCCGTGCTGACCGCAGGTCGTCGCTATCTCGAAGTCGGACCGCGGCAGAGCGATTCGCAGCGGAAGGTCTTTCGTGGCGCTTGGGGGCTTCGCGGCGATATCGGCGACGTAAGCGAAGGCTTCCTGACCGATCTCAAATACGATGCCTATTACAGCTACGCGAAAAGCGATGAGACCGTAGAGCTACGCAACGCCGTTTCCCGGAGCCGGCTGCAAGCGTCGCTGCTTTCGGTCGGCGGTGCGGCGCCGGTCTGCAACATCTTTGGGCAGAACATTTCAACGGCATGTTCGGCCGCGATTTCGATCAGCGCGACGAATATTACCAAGACGACGCTGCAGGTGGCAGCGGGCAACATCACGGGTAAGCTGTTCTCGCTTCCCGCAGGGCCGCTTGGCTTCTCGTTCGGCGGCGAATGGCGCAAGACCAGTGCCACGTTCAATCCAGATTCCTTCCTGGCGTCGGGCGACGTCGCTGGGTTCAATCCTGGGTTGCCGACGAGCGGCAGCATCTCAGTCAAGGACGTGTTCGGCGAGGTCCGTGTCCCGCTCATCCACAACACGCCGTTCGTAGAAGATCTGACCGCGAACGCAGCGTTCCGCCGATCCGATTACAACCTTGGCGGCATTGGCATCGTCTGGACTTATCTTGGTGGGCTCGACTGGCGGGTGAGTCGCGATCTTGCGTTTCGTGGACAGTATCAAAGGGCTATCCGTGCGCCGAACGTTGCCGAAGTGTTCGGTGGCCTCAACCGGGTGGTGGGGGCCGCGACCGACCCTTGCGGCGACCGTGGGCCGGCATCCGCGCGAACCGAAGCGGTACGCGCGATCTGCATCGCCAACGGCGTGCCGGCAGCCGCCGTCTTTACCGCAGGAGTACAGCCCAACAACATCATTCCTGCTGATTTCGGCGGCAACCCCAATGTCGGTGAGGAAAAGTCGGACACGTTCACGGTCGGCGCGGTCATCACTCCGAGTTTCGCGCCGCGTATGTTCATAAGCATCGACTATTTCAACATCACCCTCGACGGCGCGATCTCCGCGCTGGGCGGCGGCCTGCAGAACACGATGAACCTGTGTTTTAACGTGCTGCAGGATGTGAATAGCGAATACTGCCGCGCGATAAGCCGCGATCCCAATTCCGGAGCGATCAACGATCCGTATGTGGCACAGATCCGCAACGCGAACACAGGATCGCTGAAAACGTCCGGTATCGACTTCGCCGTGCAGTATCGGCTAAATCTGGGCTTCGGTCTGCCCCTGTTCGGCGAGACGAGCACGGTCGATTTTGGGACGAACTATACCTGGCTCGCGGAGTTCACGTCGACGCCGGTTGCGGCGTTCGACGAGATCAAGAATTACTGTGCCGGATCGCACGGTGCGACTTGCGGCCAGCCGCTCCCGCGCTGGCGCGGCACGTCGCGAATCACTTGGAACATCGGCGATCTCAGCCTGAGCGCGCGTCATCGGTATATCGGTGCCGTCACCACGGACCGCTTCGTCGTCCACATCCGGTCAGGCGCAGCCACCGCGCCGACGCTGTCGAGCATTGCCTATCCCGTGCTCGATGATCAAAATTACATCGATTTGTCCTTTTCGCTGAAAGCGGCCAAGTCGCTCGAACTGTTCGGCGGTGCCAACAACGTCTTCAACAACAACCCGCCGATCACGACACAGGGCCCGAACTCTAACACCTGGTCGGCTACCTATGACGTCATGGGTACCGAGTTCTTCATCGGCGCGACCGTCAAGTTCTGACGGTCGCGAATATGATCGCGGACTCTCGACTGGCCTATTGTTTGTCATCAAGACCCAATACACGACATTCAGGCCCCCTCTCCGCTTCCTGAAACCCGCCGCTCGTTCATGTCCGCCGAACGGCCGGTTTGGGCGACCCTACTCAAGCGACTGAACGGCAATAGATGGTGGAGGCTGTGTGTAAACGGCCGCCCGACAGCGATTGAAGTGAAGCGCGCGCACGCGGATGCTCAGGCCTGGATTGCTGCGATCAGTCCCGGCACGCCGACCAGGGCGATGACCCGCTTGATGTTGTAGGCGAGTACATGGAGGCTCAATTCTGTCGCCACGTTCTTCAGAGTACGCGTCTTGAGGTGGCTTCGTCCCATCCAGTCCTTGATGGTGCCGAAGACGTGCTCGACCGTTCGTCTTCGGACGCGCATCCACCGCTACCGTGCCACCCGCGATGAGACCGAGTTGCCGGCACAGCAGGACGAACCGGCGACACGTCGCCTGGATCGCGGCGCCGTGCTCGCGTCGAAAGTCGGCGATGGTCTTGAAGTCCGGTGCGAGCTTGCCCGTCAGCCACATCGGCTCGACGTTGCGGCCTGCTTCGCGCTCCAGCCGCCGGCTCGATTGCACCTGGTTCATATACCCGTAGATATAGAGCTTGAGCAGCGTCGCCGGATGATAGCCCGGCCGGCTCGTCGCCGCGGCGTCGGCAAAGCCCAGCGTCGTCAGGTCGAGCTCGTTTACGAACCCATCGACGATCCGAACCGCACTGTCTTCGACAACATAATCGTCCACGCAGGGCGGCAGGAAAAGCTGCTCCCGGCGGTCACAGCCCTCGACAAAACGACCCATCCGACGTCTCCAGATGACGCCGACAACTATATCACATCACGGCGTTTTCACACAGCCTCGGTGGATTGCGGACTGGCGGCTTTCGGTTGAAGAAGCGGCCAATGCCACCCTGTAGGTAACAGGCGTTTTAGAGGGGAGCAGGGTAATGAGCGGTCGCAATCCCTATCTATTTTCGCTTCTGCTGGTAGCGGGCGGAGGAGCTCTATCGTCGTGCGAGCAGGACAGGATGACCAGCCGGGTAGAGGAAGAGGCCAACGCCGCGAAAAATCAACTTCCTACGGGCGCTCCCGCGAGCGCAGCCTTGTCGTATTTGAAGAACGCCGGCTTCTCCAATGAATCATCGTCGTTGGGCAATGCCTACCGTGATGCGCCGACATTCCTGTTCCGTAAGCAGATCATTTTGAGGCGGTGGTGGGGAGCGAGGGATGCTCACCAAATCCTTGTGACGTTCAGGGTCGACGCAAGCGAGAAGGTCGCGAGTCCAAAAGTGCTGATTAGCGGGGGTGGGTTTAGGGGGCTTTGATCCCCTCAGGCTGCGATTTCAGAATCAATTTTGTACCCTGGAATGTCCACAACTGGGCGCAAGCCGCTTGGCAACTCTGCGACCTTGAGGACCCATACCCGGTCATTCGCGGACCGTCGCCGGCTCTCCATCTCTGGTCATTCGTTCATTCTTTTTGCTGCGGTTTCCGATGGTTGTGGCGACGTCGGAGAACCATAGGTTCTCCGACGCACTCGCGACCCGCCCTTTAGGCGTTGAAGCCGCCGTCGGCGGTGAGGGCTGTTCCCGTGATAAAGCTCGCGGCGGGGCTTGCGACGAACGTCACGACGGCGGCGATCTCCTCGACAGTGCCGTAGCGCTTTAGCGCGGTGAAGCTGCGGGTGAACTCCGCCGTGTCCGATTCTGCTGGGTTGAGGTCGGTATCGACCGGGCCGGGCTGCACCACGTTTACGGTGATCTTGCGCTCCGCAAGCTCGTGCGCCAGCCCGCGTGTGAACGACAGCTGCGCCGACTTGGTCAACGCGTACATGGTGAGGTTCGGGAAAGGCACGCGCTCCGCGACGTTCGAGCCGATGGTGATAACGCGGCCGCCCTCGCTCAAGTGCGGGATCGCCGCCTGCGTGGTCAGGATCGTGCCGCGGACGTTGACGTGCAGCAGCGCATCGATATCCTCTAGGCTCATGTCGGCGATAGCGCCGACGCGCGCGATGCCGACGTTGTTGACGAGGATGTCGAGCCCGCCGAACGCCTCGGCCGCCTGCGCCACCATCGCCTCGATCGCCTCGGGATCGGCCGCGCTTGCCTGAATCGCGATGCCGCGCCGTCCCGTGGCCTCTATCCGCTCCACGACCTCACGGGCGCGGTCGGCCGCACGTTCGTAGCTGATGGCGACGTCCGCGCCGGCCTTCGCAAGGGCTACCGCGATCGCGGCGCCGATGCCACGTGAGCCGCCCGTTACCAGGGCACGCTTTCCGGTCAGGTCAGTCATGTCGATGTTCCTTTTGATCGTGCGCGCACGGCTCCGTAGGGCAGCTGCCCAGGTGCGCCGTGTGGGATCAGCCGAAGATTTCGGCTGCGTGCATGAGGTCCGTGTATTCCTTGACCGCGGCGATCCGGCCGTCCCGCACCGTGACGAGGAAGTGGTAGGCGTTCTCGTACACCGTGCCGTTCGTCAGCTGGGCGTGCGAAACGACCTCCACCGCCACCTGGTCGCCTTCGGCGATCATCCCGGTCACCGCCATATCGAGGCCGCCGTCAATCCCGGCGTAGAGCTTGCGCCAGATGTTCTCGATTTCCCCCCTGGACTTCTCTCCGACGCCTGCGAACAGGTGGGGCTTACCGACGATCGTCCAGGTTGCGTCCTCGGTCATCATCGCCAGCAGGCCGTCGATGTCGGCACGGCCGAACAGGTCCATGTAGGCCTGCACGACCTCCTTGTTGCGCGCGGTGCTCACGTTCGGTCGTTCCGGACGATCAGCTTCCTACCGCTGTGGCTGCCATCGAACAGCCTGAGGAAGGTCTCGGGCAGCGTGTCGAAGCCGTCGACGAACTCCTCGCCGTACTTGATGCGGCCGTCCGTCACCAACGGCGTCGCCTCCGCCAGGAACTCGGGGAAGGTGTCCATGACGTAGGGCGTCGCGAACGCCTTGATGTCGAGAAAGCGATAGTGGATGATTGTGATGAGGCGAGGCAGGTAGTTGGTGCCGGTCGGCAGCTCGGTATCGCTATAGTCCGAGATGGTGCCGCAGAGCGTCATCTTCGCGTGCGGGTTGAAATGCTCCATCAGCACTGGGAACACCGGCCCGCCGACATTCTCGAAGAACGCGTCGATCCCGCCCGGCAGCGCACGCGCGACCTGCTCCTTGAAGTCCGACGCCTTGTAATCGATCGCGTCATCGAGCCCGAGCTTGTTCTTGAGGTACGCGACCTTGTCGGCGCCGCCCGCGACGCCGACGACGCGGAGGCCGCGCAGCTTGCCGAGCTGAGCGGCGAACGAGCCGACTGAGCCGGCAGCCCCGGTCACTACGAGCGTCCCGCTGGGCTTGAAGTCATGCAACTTGGTCATCCCGTACCAGGCGGTGAAGCCGGTCAGGCCGAGCGGGCCGAGCGCGGTGGAGAGCGGCGCAACCGTGGGATCGAGCTTACGCAGGTCGGAGCCGTCCGAAAGGCCGTAATCCTGCCAGCCCACCCAGGACTGAACATGGTCGCCGATGGCGAATTCGGGATTCCGGCTCTCCTCGACGATCCCCACCGTAGGGCCGCCCATCGGATCGCCGATGTCGATCGTCGGCCACTCGGACGAGCCGTTGCCCATCAGGTTGCGCTGGTATGGGTCGATCGAGAACAGCGTGTTGCGGAACACCACCTGTCCATCGTCAAGCGATGGCACCGCGCTTTCCACGAGCTTAAAGTCGCTCAGCTTGGCAGGCCCCTGCGGGCGGACCGCGAGAGTGTGTTGGCGATTGAACTTCGGCATTCAGCCTCCTTCGGTGAAGCACCACTGGATATCATAACGGACGTTACGTAACGCCCGTTATGATCCTCGACTTTGGGGGTCAAGCGGTTTTATAACGGCTGTTATGAAACAGACCGGAGGCAGCAATGCCGAGACCGCGTAAGATTGACGTCGAAGCCGCGCTCGAGGCCGCGCTCGGCGTCTTCTGGCGCAAAGGCTACGAGGGCACGTCCTACGCCGACCTCGTCGCGGCGACCGGGGCCGAGCGACCCGCACTCTATGCAGCTTTCGGCAATAAGGAGGCGCTCTTCCTTCAGGCGCTAAAGCGCTACGGCAGCAACTATGGCAGCTACGTATGGGAGGCGCTCGGCCAGCCGACTTCGCGGCAGGTTGCGGCGCAGGTTTTGGAAGGCGCGGCGGAGCTCAGCACGCGCTTCCCCGATCGCACCGGCTGCCTCGGCCTCAACGGCGCCCTCGCTGGGTCGGATGACGCCGAGCCTGCCCGGCAAGCGCTGATCGCGTGGCGCGCTGAGGGCGAAACAGCGTTAATCAAACGGTTCGAGAAAGCGAAGGCTGAGGGCGATCTGCCCGTCGACGCAGAACCCGCCACGCTTGCAGCCTATCTCTTAGCGGTCGCACACGGCATTGCGGTGCAGGCGAAAGCCGGCTTCTCGCACGAGGTGCTACTTAAGGTTGTACAACAGGCGCTGCACACGTGGCCGACGGGCACGGCGACTTAGAGCACAATCGAACAGTTTAAGATCGCGGCCCTAACCGCATAGACCCAGAACTTGCCGCTCATGGCCAGATTTCCGCTTCCTGAAACCGGACGATCGTTCATCTAAAAATGTAGGCGCGGCTACCGAACTACGACGTTCCCTGCAGCAGTGGCTAAAGCATGGCGACAGTCGTCGTTCAAGGACGCCCGCGCCACGCTTTCAAAGCTTGACGCCGGCCGCGGCCAGCGCACCGTCGATGCGCTCGTCGACCTCGCGCTTCGTCGCCGCCCAACTTGCAACGTCGGTAAGCAGGCGCTGCTGCCAGGCGACCAAGTTTGGGAAGTCGTTGAGCGGGATCTTGGTCCGCTCGTTCTGCGAGAACGGTCCGGCGATGTCGAAGTCGGCCAGTGTGAGCCGGTCACCCACGATGTAGTCGTGCTTGGCGAGATGAGCGTCGAGCACCGCGGCGGCTGCGCGGATCTTGTCGGCCGCCAGCTTGATGATCGTCTCGTCCGCGGACTGGCCCATGAACTTCTTGCCGAGCACCTCGTCGAAGGTGAGCGTCGCATAAATGCGCCACTGCTCACCCGACCAGAACATCCACTGCAGGACCTGAAACCGCTCCTCGGTGGTGCGGCCCGCCAGATCGCTGCCCGCCTTCTCGGCGAGGTAGAGATTGATCGCCGCAGACTCGTAGAGGACGAAGTCGCCGTCCACCATGACGGGGGATAAGCCATGTGGGTTCAGTTCCAGAAACTCCGGCGTGTGACTCTCGCCCTTGAAGAGATCGATGTTCACGATCTCGATGTTGATGCCCATCGCGGCCGCGGCTGCGGTCACGCGGCGGCGGCTGCCCGAACCGGGGTCGCCGTAGATTTTGATAGCCATTGCAGGGACGCTTTCTCTTCGATGGGGTTGGGAATGGGAGCCGTGACCCGGAAAATAGGTCGTCAGCGAGATGCAGTGTATCTATTCAGATCGAACAACATTTATCTGAGATTCGAATGAGTGATCGCTGGCAGGAGATGACCGTTTTTGTCCGCGTAGCGGACAGCGGCAGCCTTTCGCGCGCTGCGCGCGAACTGAAGCTGTCTCAGCCCTCTGTATCGCGGATCGTCGGCATGCTGGAGGCGCGGCTCGGCACGACGCTGCTGCTGCGCACCACCCGCAGTCTTTCGCTGACCGACGCCGGTGCCCTTTATCTGGAGCGCGCCAGACGCCTTCTCGCCGAGATGGAAGAGGCAGAGCAGGCGACGCGAGGCTTGGACTCACTTCACGGTGTGATCCGGCTCGCGATGCCACTCATGTACGGCACGCGCGCGATCATCCCGGTGCTGGCGCCGTTCCTGGCCCGCCATTCCGACCTGAAAGTCGAGCTGTCCATGAGTGACGCGCGCCAGAACCTCATCACGGACGGCGTCGACCTCGCTATCCGCATCAACGTAGGCCCCTTGGACGACTCTGCCTTCGGCGCGCGTAAACTCGCGCTGATCGAGCGAGTGGTGATCGCGGCGCCCGCTTACCTCGCCACCCATGGCACGCCCGCTACGCCGACGGATCTGATCAGTCACGACTGTATCCTTCAGCATGGCTCGTTCGGGAGCGAGAGTTGGCGTTTCCGGCACAACAAGACCGTCACGTCGGTCGATGTGCATGCGAGGCTTTGGATCAACTCGGCCCCGGGTGTCTTGGCGGCCACAGTGGCCGGCCTCGGCCTTTCCCTCGGCACCCGCGTCATGGCGGGAGAGGAGCTGCGCTCCGGCCAGCTCGTGCAGCTGCTCGAAGGGTACGAGCTCGACCCGGCTGAGGTATTTGCAATCTTCCCGGCCGGCCCGAGACTTTCTGCGAAGGTGCGAGCGATTGTGGATCACCTCGCAGCATCGCTCGGCGCGGCGGCCTGAGCAGCACTGCGGGCGTCAGACCCAAACCCGGTCGTTCAGGCCGCCATCCCGGCTCCCCGACTTCCGCCATTCATTCATGTTTGGGATTGGTCTCCAGGGCCCACGCCGCTCCCGACGCTAAACGGCGGGATTTGGGACTTTCCTGCCCTTACGAGGTGATGCCTCGAACGGCAGGTCGCGCTAGTAGCGGACGTCCAGTGCTTCCCCGAACGGCCATCGGAAATCGACTGGAGATGGGCCGATGCGGCCTGACTGCTCATAGTCGCCAGACTGCCAAAACGGACCGTGCGCGTTGCTGCGGGACGCTCCCCGCAGATAAGGTGTGCCGAGACCACGGGGCTCGGCCTCAGAGGAAGCCCCCGCCCCGAGCACGCGCTGAAACGTAGAGCTACACGAGAAGTAATCGGAATCGGCGGTGAAAGCTGTGGACGAAGCAACCGAACAGGTTTCGTATCCGAGGTTGGCCCGGTAAAGATTCATCCATGTCCGACCTTCCCCCTCTGGCGCGCCGACTATCCTGGGACCGGGGTGCAGACGGCATAAGCGATCTCGGCGAAGACCAGATCGCGGCGCTGCCCGCTCCGATCGTGATCGTCGGAGATCCGGGCGCCGGGAAGAGTGTGCTGATGAAGACGCTCGGCGATACCACGGGCCATGTGCTTCTGCGCGCGGGCAGCTTTGTTCGGAATGCCAATCCGCAGCTGCTGGTTGGTGACGCCACCACGCTGGTCATCGACGGGGTTGACGAAATCGGTGCGAATGTCGCTGGCGGGGGCGTCGAAGCGGTGCTCACCAAATTGTCCGAGCTCGGCAATCCCGCTTTCATCCTGTCGTGCAGAGCGGCGGATTGGCGAGGAGCCACCGACCGCGCCAGGATCAGCGACGACTATGGACGCGATGCGGTTGTGCTGGTGCTCGAGGCGTTCCACGTCGACCAGGCACGCGACTATTTGCAGACGCGTTTCCCGTCGGTCGACGCCGACGCGGTGCTTGAGCATCTGGTAACGCATGGTCTGCGGGACATTTACGGCAACCCTCTCACATTGCGACTGATCGGCGAGATCGCGGAGTCCGAGCAGCAATTGCCGGCCAGCCGGGCAGGATTGCTCGATGCCGCATCGAGGTTGCTGCTAAGCGAGGAAAATGCGCGGCATCAGGATCGGGCGCATGCGCTGCGCGATCCGGAGGAATTGCTCCAGGCGGCCGGTGCCGCGTGTGCCGCGATCCTGCTGGGCGACAAGCTCGGCGTCTTCGTCGGTCCGCCTGCCAAGGCGCCCGCGGGGTATGCGGCGGCGTCCGGTATCCGAACCCTGCCGATGGGCGAGGCAATAGAGGATGCGCTGAAGACGCGCCTCTTCCAGCGTGATGGCGAGGGCCTGTTCGTACCCGTGCACCGGGTGATCGCCGAATTCCTGGCCGCCAGATGGATTGCCGGTTGCGCCGGGCGAGGTGCATCGGCAGCCCGTTTGCACGCGCTGATGCTGCAGGGCGCGAATGTGCCCACCTCGCTTCGCGGGCTGCACGCCTGGACGGCCCATTTCAGCGCCGAGCTGGCGGAGCGATGCATCGCAGCCGATCCGTATGGGGTGCTGCGCTACGGCGATGGCGATAGCATGCCGCTCGCGAATGCGCGCGCGTTGTTGAAGGCGCTGGCCGCGTTGTCGCACGAGGATCCCTATTTCCGGTCGGAAGATTGGTCTCGTCATCCCGCCAGCGCGCTGATGCGCCCCGAATTGAAGTCCGAGATACTTGGCCTGCTCGCGGTCCGGGACCGGCACGTCGCGCTCGGCGCGCTACTCCTCGAAGCCTTGGCGGGAAGTGCCCTAGCGGCGGACATGAAGGCTGAGCTGACCGCACTGCTGCTCGACCCTGCGCGCAGCTTCAACCAGCGTGATGCCGCTCTCGACGCGATTAAGGCGGCTGGGCTGATCGAGAGCTGGGCGGACCTAGTCCGGGCGCTCTGGCAATTGGGTGATCAGAACTCCATCCGGCTTGCCGCTGACGAGTTGGTGAACGACAGCACCGAGGACGTGCCTATCGCGGAGGCGGTCGCAGTCGTCCTTGCGCGAGCACAGCTTACGTTGAAGCCGATGAGCCGAGCGGAGGCCCGGCAGATTCGCAGCGTCCATTTCTCGACCCGCGCGCTGGCGAAGCGGAGACCCGCAGTCCTGGATGCGTGGCTGGACGAGATCGCCGCGCAGGCACAGCCGTTCATTCGCGGCGCCGGGCAATCCGCGGGGCTGTTGGGCGATCTGGTGCGCGCGCTGGCGATCGCACGGATTGGCCATGCGCCGCCGCCGAGCGCAAGCCAGTGCATTCGCTGGCTGGGCTGGCTCGACGGCAGGCAGGGCTATGATCAAAAGCGCCGCACGAGGCTTCGTGAATATTTCAGCGAGCAGCTGGATTTGCGTCGCGAGGTACTCGCGGAGCTACTGCTCAAGGCAAAGGACCAGGATGCATGGCGGGCTTATTTCAGGCTCGCCGATTCGAGCCTCGGTCTGCTGCCCAGCGAGGATGACATAGTGTTCCTGCTGAAGCAGTGGCACGCTACGGACGCGACTGAGGGGCGAAATGACAAAGTCTGGGAAGACCTTTTGCGCATTGCGCGGCAGCGAGACGGGCTACCCGAGAAGGTCAGGGCAGCTGCGATCGCTGGCGCGCATGGAGACGCTGCGCGTTTAGCGCTGATTGAGGCCTACGCGCCCGCAATGGAGGAGGAGGATCCCGAGGATCTCGAATGGGAGGCCGAGGAGGAAGCGCGGCGGTCGGAGGTCTTCGCCTCACACCGCACCTTTCTCGCTGACCATCTTGACGACATCGCCAAAGGGCATGGTGGCACGCTGGACACGCCGGCCCGAGCCTATTTCGGGCGCTTCCACGAATTGAACGAGGACGGGGACGACGGGCCGAAGCGCATAGCAGTTCTGTTGGGCGAGGCACTAGCGGGCAATGTCCTGGACGGCTTCGTCGCGGCGGCTCACCGCACCGACCTTCCAACGGCGCGCGAGATCGCCACGGAGCATGCTGGAAACGGTCGGTACTATGTCGAGCTTCCGTTAGTCGTCGGAGTGATCGAAATGCTCCGCCGCGGTGAGGATATCGCTGATTTACCGTACGCAACGCTTGCATCGGCCTGGATGGGCTGGCGCCGCGATCCGGAGTCGAATGGTACCGACCATTTCGGCATCGGCGAACCGTTGCAGGCCGCAGCACTACCGGATGAGGCGGCGACCGAGCAATTCTTCAGGGACAGTATCGAGCCGCAGCTTGAGGTCAGCGCAGCCCATGTGATGGACCTTTACCTGCTGACACACACGCCGGACTTCACCGAACTGGCCGCCAAGTTGGCCGGCGAATGGTTACTGCGGTTTCCGCAGGTTCCAAGCTTTGCACTCGCAGATCTTCTGCTGGCCATCCTTGCCTCCGCCGATTACCTTGCTGCCAGCAAGGTGGTCGTTGCATCCCGCGACCTGATCTGCGCCGACCGGGATGCCGTCGATCTCTGGCTATGCGCCGAGTTCGTCCTCGATTTCGAGGCACGGGCCGACGTGTTGCGCGAAGCGATTGGCGACAATCGGGAACTGCTCTGGGGCGTGAGGCGAGCCCTGACGCGCTGGGGAAATCTCAATCTCTCGCGGCTGTCCATCGCGCAGCTCGGGTTTTTGGTCACCAGCTTAGCGCCGCTCTGGCCCTATACGTCTCGCCCCGATGGGATCACGTCGGGCGATACGAACAAATGGGACGCCAGCCGCTTCATCGACGCCTGTATCTATCAGCTGGGCGCGATGCCCGAGGCAGCTGCCACTGATATGTTAGCGCATCTCGGTCAGACGGTGGCAAATGGTCATGAAGAGTCGCTTCGGCACGCTGCGAAGCTTCAGCTGCGCGTGCGTAGCGATCATGACTACAGGCCAAGCGACGTGGTCCTTTTGCGCGCGGTCGCGATCCAGGACGATCCGCAGAGCGTGGACGATCTGCGCGCGTTCCTCGGGGATAGGATCGCGCTGCTGAGCAGGAAGCTGGAGGGAAGTGGCCTCGACAGCTGGGTTGTCTATTGGAAAGATGACAAGCCGCATATCGAGAACTACTGCCGGAACCGCTTGATCGAGCAGATTTCGGGCGAGCTTCCCAAATCGGTGCGCTTCGGACCCGAGGAGCAGATGCCCGGGCAAACCCGCGCCGACATTTCTGTTGCCAAGGATTCGCTCGGGCTCCCTGTCGAGATCAAGGGGCAGTGGCACAAGGATGTCTGGGATGCGCCGGTCGAGCAGCTCGACGCGCGCTACACGCATGATTGGCGGGCATCCGGGCGCGGCGTCTATATCGTGTTGTGGTTCGGAGACGTGCCCGGAAAAAACCTCCCGGCGCACCCGGCCGGGGAGACCATGCCGACGAGCCCTGGCGAACTCAGACGGATGCTGATCGATCGTATTCCTGAAGGTCGGAGATCCCAGATCGACGTCTACGTGATCAACGTCACCGGCTCGCCTGACGGTCAGCGCAACGTCAAGGTGAAGGCCAAGCCAAAGGCTGGAATGACCGGCAAGGCGAACACCAAGGCGCCGGCGCCCAAGCGCGCAGGCCGTTCACCCAAATCAAAATCCGGCCCACCGCCTGCCTAGTATGTCGGCCGGCCACCCTGCACTGCGGTGACCGTGCGCGGTCACGTCGTTATCGAGAATTCACCATGGCCCTACCAAAGAAATCCGGCGCATCCGTCCCTGTAAAGAAGACTGCGTCCAAGGCGAAGAAGCCGGGCGGTGGAATTGCCGCCGCGGGCGGCACCAATTTCCAGGCGACCCTCACCGCAGTCGCGGCGGCCCATCTTCTGGCGGGCAAGCCGCTTGGCTGGCTGCGGGGCGTAGTCGATGACACGCCTATCGCGATCTGGGCTGAATCCGAGGGCCCGGGAGATGATCTTCGTCTCGAGCTCGCAGACGGTCGCGTCGTGGAGGTCCAGGCCAAGAAGGGCCTGCAGAAAGGCGCAGCGCTTTGGGAAGCCCTCGACGCCCTTGCATTGGCCTTGGCGAGCGGCAGCCTCGGTTATGGTGTGCTGGCTGTGGCTCCCGACAGCAGCGGGACGGTTCGCGGAGAATTGGCCCGAGACATCGAGCGGATTAGCCAGGGGCGTACTGACATGCTGTCCGGGATCGGCAAGGACTGGCTCGCACGGCTTCTAAAGGACGGGCTCGATCCTCAGCTGGTATGCTCCCGGCTGCGGGTGCAGGTCGTGCACGGGCTGGCCGCAGATGACGTGGACCGACGGCTGGCCAGCACTTTGCTCGCCGCGACGTGCAAAACTGCGGCGGACGCGGATCACGTCTGGCAGGTTTTGTACGAAGATGCCGTGACTATGATGGAGCAGCGCGGCCGTGCCGACATGCCGCGCCTGATCCGTCTGCTGACATCGAACGGCATTGTGCTGAGCGACAGTGACGGTGCGGCGGGAATTGCCTCACGTCTAGCGCGTTGGGTCATGGAGACCCGCGACGGGTTCACGCTTTCGGCGACGCGCAAACGGCTGCCACTGTCAGCGCTGATCGACATGCTGATGGTCAAGATACCGTTCGAGCTGCCACCCGCCGAAAGCGCCCACAAAGCCCTGGCTCGTTATCACGACGGATCACTGGGCGGTCCGCGTTCCGACCGGGAATATGACGCTGAGTGGACGGGACGCTTTCGTCGCCGGGCTGTGATCCAGGCCGGACCCGGTCTCGGCAAATCGACCCTCGCGACAAAATTGGCATATGAGTACGCGTCGGACGGTTATCCGGTCCTGCTCGTCTCTTTGAAGCAGGTGGCTGCGGCAATGCTGCGCGGCGAAGGGTTTGAGTCCGCGCTCAAGAAGCTCGGTCTGGATGGATCGCCTGTCACGGTCGAGGCTTTCGATCGCGCACGCCTTTCGGACATCGTGGTGATCGCGGATGGTCTCGACGATTGCGGCGCCCGGCACGAAGCGGTGGCCGCTGGAATCCAGGCCTATGCGGTGGGCCATCCCAGGGCGCGAATTATCGTCACGACGAGGCCGATCGGATACACATCGACGCAGCTTTCTCAGTGGCAGCATTATCGGCTCATCGCACCGAGCAGCAGTTCCGGCTCGTACAATCTCGGCAGTTTGCTGGCCGCTCTGTCCGATGAGTCGTCGCGCGGGGAAGCGCACGAACTCGCGCGCAAGGAACTCGAGGGCACATCCAACCCGAATGCGATAGCGATAAGTCCGCTGGCTCTCGGCATGGCGGCGTCGCTTCTCCATCGCCAAGGGTGTCTTCCGGAGACACGGCCCAAACTCTACGAGCAGCTTATCGCGTTGTTCGAAAGCGGCGACGGGATTGAGCGCCCGGAGGATCTGTCGGCGCAGATCGCAGGCTATGTGCTCGACGTGCTGGGCTGGACGGTGGTCGGGGACCCGCTTGTCGCAAAGGTCAGCCTGGTGGATCGAGGCGCACAGGAATTGGCCACCGCGCTGGGCAAGACCAAGCTCGCCGCGACCAGCATTGTCGAGGCTGCGCTTCGCTATTGGGAGCGCGCCGGGCTGATCGAGGCCGTTCACCATGACGGCGTCGAGATGCTGACCTTCGTGCATAAGACCTTCGCCGAGTTCGCAGCCGCGCGTCATATCGTGGGCATGGAACCGGAGGCCCGGGCAGGCGAGCTGGCGCGTATCATCGAATTGCCGGACTGGACCGAGGTGACGACGTTTGCCAGCGGGCTGGGCTATGGGAACGATATTGCACGCCAGTTCCTGGCGCGCGGCTCTGCTGGATATGACGGGCAAGTGGAACGCGCGCTTGCCGTGGCGATTGACCCGGACGCGCGGACCGACGACACGGTCGCAAGCGAGCTCGCGATCATGGCCTTCGATGCGATCGAAGCGGGGGCAAAGAAGAAGTTTGCGATTGGCGTTGCCGTAATGAAGCTGGCGGCTCGGCGGTCAGCTGTTGTCCTGCCGCTGGCGGCGGAGCGACTGGAAGCCAAGGACTTCCCCACCCGGCTGACCGCCTGGGCCTGTAGCGTCTCCGCCGACAAGACGGGGTTCAGCGCGGATCGTCTCGAGGCAGCGCTTGCGGACCTGCTGCCCAATACCGATTCGCGATATAGCAAAGGCGGGATGTTCGTACTGCGCCCGACGGACGATCTAGATCTGGTTGGCGCCGTCGGCATCGCGGCGCTCGAAGCTCAGCCGCCCGCTGCCATGGAAGCCTTTGCAGAGCTATATCTGCGGCATGAGGCCTTCCAGGGGTCGAATACCCAGTCGCGCATTGCTCGTATCCTAGGTGCCCACGGGCTTAGTTACAGCGCGTTACGCGCGCTGGAAACAGGCGGGAAAAGTCTGATGGATCGGTTCCTCAATCCGCCTGAGGACGAGTGCCGAGCGCATAACAGAGCGCTGCGCGCCCTCGCGGTTGCCGTGGCCCTGGACGAGGACAGCGCTCAGCCCAAGCCCGACTATCCTTTTGAACGGTTTCTCCAGTTCGCCGGATATTATTCCTTGTCGGAGTTCGGTCGGGTGAACGAGCGCGATTTGGGCCAGTGGTCCGACCCGTATGACGAGAGCGCGGTTGAAACCGCGATGCGGGCCATGGTGGCGATCTCGACCATCGACGGTGCAACGCTGGCGAAGGAGGCGCGCGAAGTAGTCCGCTTCCTCGATCTCGACCCGATCGCGAAGCCTTACGCGCTACATTTCCCGACCATCGACATGCCAAGGCTTGAGTGGGACAAGGCGAGCGCGTTGGCCATGGAGAAGGGGCACCTCGAAACCGCTGTCCGGCACGGGTCGAAATGGCTGGCCTATGTCGCGGGCAACCTTCTGGAGTCGGTAGAGATTACCCAGGATGATGCGCGCCGGATATTGGCGGGGGCGCGGGGGGCTTCGCTTTGGGCTGGGGCGGAGATCGCCCACGCGAAACTTTCGGCAAAGAGTGCAACTGAGGTGCTTGTCGAGCGCCTTTCGTCACCGCTTTCATGGGGCGCTGAGTATATTTTTGGCGTGCTGGAGCACCTCAGGCCGCCAGTGACAGAAGGTCTCAGTGCCGCGATCGCACTGGGCCTCGATGATCGCTACGCCTCGACGGTAACCGCGGCAGCGGAGCTCGGGCTAGCTTTGGTCGAGGACGGTCAGGTAATCGATGCGACGCCTGCCGCGGCGTCCTACGCCGATTGGCAAGCTCATGAGGCGAAAAAGCCGGACAAGAATGTCCAGGGCCCAAGTCCGCTCGAGGCGCTGCTGAAACTGCGCATCGCTTTAGGGGACCTGGACAATGCCGCACTTACGGAAGCGCTGGGCGATCAGCGAAGTGATGTTCGAAAAGTCGCGGAAGCGGAGAGGGACAAGCGCAAACAGGCATGATGTGGAGGTGATCGGACTGCAAAAGTCCGGTCGGCGTCCGCGGAAATCTGTTCGACAGGCATTGACCAAATGACCGCTTTTTTGATCGCGTAAGCTCGCTCCGAAAGGCCGAAATTGGGGCGCAAAGCCGACCGGCCGGTTTGCTGGAGCCGAATGGCGAGTTTTAGCGAAAGCCGACGCTCCCATCGCCAACGCTGAATGTCTTGAGCTGGTCGGCACCGGTCGGCGCGTTCTGGGACATTTCTGCCGTTCATCAGCGACCTGTCGAGCGGCAGGTCTTGCCAAGATCCGACGTCCGGCGTTTGCCGGACCGGCACCGCAGAACGACAGAGATTGGCCGGCTGCAGACGATCGGCATTTGCCGCGGTAGTGCGCAAAGCGGCCACTATCTGGCGATGCCGCTATTCGCTATTCTCATCAGCGATTGAGCAATCCGCGTTCGTCCCGGGTCCGCCCGCGTCCTATCCCGAACCATCGTCTCCGCAATGAGGAACAGGTTCATGACGCAGCCACGCAAGCTCAAGCTCGGCTTCATCCTCCACGGCGTCGGCCGCACCTGGAACGATTGGCGGCATCCCGGCAGGGACGTCACCGCCAGCACCGATTTCGCGCATTACAAGCAGCAGACCCTGCTCGCCGAACGCGGCAAGTTCGATTTCGTGTTCGTCGCCGACAGCCTGTCGATCACCGAGAAGTCGAGCCCGCATTACCTCAACCGCGTCGAGCCGATCACGATCCTGTCCGCGCTGGCGGCCGTGACGTCGCACATCGGCATCGTCGGCACGCTGACGGTCAGCTATTCCGAGCCGTTCAACGTCGCACGCCAGTTCGCCTCGCTCGACCATATCAGCGGCGGGCGCGCCGGGTGGAACGTGGTCACCTCGTGGCTCGGCGACACCGCCGCCAATTTCTCGAAGGCCGAGCATCCCGCGCATGACGTGCGCTACCGGATCGCCGCCGAATATCTCGACGTCGTACAGGGCCTCTGGGACAGCTGGGAGGACGACGCGCTGGTCGGCGACAAAGACAGCGGCGTCTTCGTCGATCCCGACAAACTCCACCGGCTCGACCATCAGGGTGAGTTCTTCCAGGTCCGCGGGCCGCTCAACATCAAGCGTGGGCCGCAGGGCCATCCGGTGATCTTCCAGGCGGGCGGGTCGAACGAAGGGCGCAACTTCGCCTCAAAGCGCGCCGACGCAATCTTCGCCGCCGCCGCCACGTTCGAGGAAGGCGCCAGCTACTATGCTGACGTCAAGAAGCGCGCGCGCGGCTTCGGGCGCGCGCCCCATACGCTGTTCGTGTTGCCCGGCATCACGCCGTTCATCGGCGATACCGATGCTGACGCCGAAGCGCGCTACCGCGAGGTCGCTGCGTCGGAGTCGCTCGACACCGGTTTCGGGTTCCTCGCGCGGACGTTCAACGACCACGACTTCCGGCAATACGACCTCGACGGCCCGTTCCCCGACGTCGCGCATATCGGCCAGAACAGCCAGCAGAGCGGCGCCAACCGCATCCTGGCGGAGGTGCGCGCCGAGCAGCTCACGCTGCGCCAGGTGGTCGAACGCCTCGCGACGCCGCGCGGTGCCTTCGTCGGGTCGCCCGAGACGGTCGCCGATGCGCTGCAGGCCTGGTTCGAGGGCGGCGCGGCAGACGGCTTCGTGATCTTCGAACCCTTGCCGGGACAACTCGAACTGTTCGTCGACAAGGTCGTGCCGATCCTGCAGACGCGCGGGCTGTTCCGCGACGCGTATGAGGGCGAGACGTTCCGCGACAGTCTCGGGCTAGAGGTGCCGGCGAACCGCTACACCGCCGCGCGGGACGCGCGCGCCGCCGCCTGATCGTTCCCGCCATTCCCGATCTGTTGCCGCCCCCGTGCGGCCAAGGAGGACGCATGTCCCATATCGAAAGCCTGACCGACCAGTTCGTCAAACTCCACGCCGACCGCGTGGCAACCTGGCCATCCGAGCGCCTCGCCAAGAACATCGAACAACGCGCGGCGCTGGTCGCGGCGTTCGATCCGGCGACGGTCGTGCAGGTCGGCGATGTCGTCGCCCCCTTCACGCTCGACGGGTCGGACGGTACCCCGCTGACCCTGGAGACGCTGGTCGCCGACCGGCCCGGGGTGCTGGTCTTCTTCCGCTTCGCAGGTTGCCCGGCCTGCAATCTCGCTCTGCCCTATTACGACCGGCAGCTGCGACCGGCGCTCGACGCGGCGGGGATCCGGCTGGTCGCGGTCAGCCCGCATCTGCCCGAGCGCAGCCTGGGCGCGATCCGCGATCGCCATGATCTGCACTTCGCCGTCGCCGCCGACCGCGACAATACGCTCGCGCGGCGCCTGGGGATTACCTTTGCGCGCGGCGACGTGCCCGCGGAGACCGCACCCGGCTGGATCGGCGAGCTGACCGGGATCGGCACCAGCGAACTGCCGCAACCCACCGTGATCGTCATCGACCAGGACCGCATCGTGCGCTTCGTCGACGTCAGCCCCGACTGGCTGGTCCGCACCGAAGCCCCCGTGATCCTCGCCGCGGTCGCGCGGCTGGAGCTCGCCGCCGCAGCCTAGCACGCCCCCAGAATATATTGCCCAGCCCAAACCCATACTGACTGGATGGGATTTAGAGACCGGCCGATACCTTCGAGGTGCACCTGACGTGCCCCGAAGGATTCTGCATGCCCGTCAACCTGCCGACGACCCTGCTCCGAAGCTTCGTGGCGATCGTGGATTCGGGATCGATGCTCAGCGCGTCCGAACAGGTCTTCGTCACCCAGTCCGCGCTCAGCCTGCAGATCAAGCGGCTCGAAGAACTCCTGCAACAGTCGCTGTTCGTCCGCGAGGGTCGCCGGCTGACCCTCACGCCGGCCGGCGACATGATGCTCGATTACGCGCGGCGCGTCCTCGACCTGCACGATGAGGCGATCGCAGCGATCAGCTCCGGGCGGTTCGCCGGCCCCGCGCGCGTCGGCATGGTGCAGGACTTCGCCGAGACGCTGTTGACGGGGCTACTCGCGCGCTTTGCCGAACTCCACCCGGATGCGCAGATCTACGCTCGCGTCGCCGGCACCGCGGAACTGCAGGGTCTGCTGGAGCGGCGCCAGCTCGACATCATCCTGGGGTTCTCCGCGAGCGCCGACCCCAGCGCGATCACGACCGCGCCGATGAGCTGGTATGGCGACGCGAGCCTCGCGCGGCGCAGCGTCGTTCCGCTCGCCGTGCTCGAGACCCCATGCCGGTTCCGCGAGGCGGCGATCCGCGCGCTGGATGAGGCCGGGCGGCCGTATCGCATCACCGTCGAGACGCCCAACCTCACCACCCTGCGCTCGGCGGTGTCGGCGGGGCTCGGCCTCACCTGCCGGACGCATCTGTTCCTGCGCGACGTCGCGGCGCTCGACGCGCATCTGCTGCCACCGCTGCCGCGGGTCGCCTCGATTCTGCAGACCGCCGACACGCTCGACGCCCCCACCCGGCGGCTCGCCGACCTCGCGCGCGAAACCATCCAAGCGCTCGATTGATCGTCCCCAGCTTAGAACGTGATCCCGGCGCGGACATAATAGGATCCGCCGCTCAGTCCGAACGGCGCGAAATTGCCATAGGCGCCGGAGCCGTCGGTCGCGATCAGGCCGCGGCGATCGGGATAGGCGTCGAACAGGTTGCTCGCACCGGCCGCGAGCGTGAGATGCTCGCTCAAGTCATAGCCGATATCGAGATCGGCCACCCACTTGCCCCCGAACGTCCGGTCGCCCGTCGCGACGTTGCTGGATTCGGTGTATTTTCCGTAGCGCGTGGCGCGGGCGAGCGCGTGGACGCGGCCCAGCGACCAAGCGTTGGTCAGGATCACCTTCGAATGCGGCAGCGCGACGACCAGGTCGCGCTGCGCCTGGCGGCCGAACAGCGTCACGTTGAGCGTACTGAGCTGCGACGGATTGGCCGCGATGCCCAGGATCCGAGTCTTGTTGTAGCTATACGCCGCGCTCAACCGGAAGGTACCGAGCGCGCTGCTCTTCAGCGTATAGTCGGCGACGGCGTCGATCCCGCGGGTGCGCGTGTCGATCGCGTTGGTGAAGAACTGAGCGCTGTCGACGCCGGTGACGCCGTTCGCGAGCAGGATGGTGCGGATCGCGCTGCCGCCGTTCGCCGCGGTGCCGAGGAACTCGGTCTTGACGATGCGGTCGTCGACGCGGATCTGATAGGCATCGAGCGTGAGATGCAGCGAGCCGGCTTCATAGGTGATGCCGGCGGTGTAGTTGAGCGACTTTTCGGGCGTGAGCGGCTTCGCACCGAGCGCGATCGCCGCGGCGCTGTCGACCGGCAGGAACTTCGAGATCGTCGAGACCGGTGCGCTGCCGATCACTGTCGTGGTGTTCTGCGTCGTTGAGAAGCCGGTCTGCGCCAGCGAAGGTGCGCGGAAGCCGGTGTTGACGCCGCCGCGGATCGCGAGGCCGCGGGCGATCTCGTAGCGGCTGGTGACCTTCCAGCTTGCGGTGTCCCCCGCACTGTCGCTGTAATGCTCGAACCGTCCGGCCGCACCGATAAACCACGCGTCGGTCGGGTTGGTCGACAGGTCGATATAGCCGGCCACGTTGCTGCGGTTGAGCGAGGTCGCATCGGCGGGTGAGGTCCCGGTGAACGACACCAGTCCCGGCGACGGGAACAGCCCGCCGTACAGCTGGCCGAACGGGGTCGAGTCCTTCGGAATCTGATAGCCCCCGTTGCGATAGCTGTCGGGTTCGCCCGCCTGGCTCTGGAACCGCTCCCAGCGATGTTCCGCACCGAGCGAGACGGTCAGTGGCTTGGCGAGGCCGATATCATAGTCGCGGGTGACATCGACGGTGTTCGCCCACAGGTCCTGGTTCTGCGTGCCAAGGTAAAAATCATGCTTGCTGGTCGGCCCGATCGACGGGTTCAGCGTGTTCTCCGCACCGAGCCAGACATGGTCGCGGCCATAGCTGGAACTCAAATCCCACGCCCAGCCGGAAAGGTCGCCGCGCAGGCCGACCGTGGCCTGGAAATCGGTCTCCTTGATCCGGCGATAGGCCTGGAAGCCGGTCGGGTAGATCTGTGGCAACACCGCGAAAGCGCTGGTGTTGGTCTGGCCGCCATAGCCGGTGTTCGACGGGATATAGGCGCCGCGCGCGTCCTTGATGTCGCGGTGACTGAGCGTGCCGAAGCTGTAGGCCGTCACCGCGCCGACCGGCAGCTCGGCGTTGAGCGAGCCGACCGCCACCGCGTCGCGGTTCGATCGGCCATAGCCGCCAGCATAGACATGGTTCAGCTCCGCCTCGCGCGGATCGGGCTGGCCGTTCACCAGCGGCAGGATGCGCGGAACCGCTTCGGCCGAGGGGTCGGCACGATCGTGGAACTTGGCTTCGACGGACAGGCGCACGAAGCCGCCCTGGTCGCCGATCCGCGTACCATAACCGAGGTTCGCCTGCGCCAGCGGCGCGCCCTTCGAATAGAGCTGGCTGCCGGTCAGCGACAACGCGCCGCCCTGCTTGGTGTCGTCGAGTATGATGTTGATCACGCCCGAGATCGCGTCCGATCCATATTGTGCGGCGGCACCGTCGCGCATCACCTCGATATGGGCGACTGCGTTGGTCGGGATCAGGTCGATATCGACCGGCGTCGATCCCCCCGACACCCGCGACAGGTTGTTGATCAGCGCGGTGGTGTGGCGGCGCTTGCCGTTGACGAGGACGAGCAGATAGTCGCCCGACAGGCCACGGATCGCGATCGGCTTGACGCTGGCCGAGGTACCGCCGCCGCCCAGCGCAGGCATCGTCAGCGAGGGGACGAGCGCGCCGAGTATTTCTTTCAGGCCGGTGCGCCCCGTCGCCTGCAGTTCCTGCCTGCCGATGACGTCGATCGGCACCGGGCTGTTCGCGACGGTGCGGGGCTGCGTACCGCGCACCCCGGTGACGATGATGTCGTCGCCTTCCGCGAGCGCCGCGGCGCCGGGATTCGCGGCTGTGGGGATCGGCGGCGCGCGATCGACGGCGGCGAGTTGCACTGGTAGCTGCTGCGCGCTGGCCGTGGTGGCGAGGGCGGCGAAGGCAACGCCGGAGAGCAGGCGGAAAGTCGTCATGGAAAGTCCCTGAGCTGGACATGCGCCGTCGATCGCCCCGAAGGGACGTGGCGGCTGTCACGGGATGGTATGGGTAAAGCGGCGCGAAACCGCGGCGGGTCAGGCCCGCATTCGGCAATCAGTCGCCATGCGGTGGCCCGGGATCGAGCTGCAGATACGCGCCGTCGAGCGGCCGGTTGCCGGCGAGCACGCCGCTGTTGCGAAACTGTGCGACGACCTCGCGTTCCTCGGCGCGCAGCGCGGCATCGATCGGCACCCGCACGGATGGCTGGTGCAGGACGTGCGACAGCGCGATCGCGAGCGGCAACCCGGTGTCCTTGGCCAGCGCCTTGGCAAACGCCTGCGGATGCGTCTTCGCCCAGACCTGCGCGCGCGCTTCGCGTTGCAGATAGTCGGCCAGGACCGTGCGCTTGGCGGTAGCTGCGTCCGCATTGGCCGCATCGAAGCCATAGCCGGTCAGATAATCGCGACCGTCGGCGATCGACCGCGCGCCCTCTGCAAACGCGGTGGCGGTATAGGGCGACCAGATCGACCAGGCATCGATCGATCCCGAATCGAACGCCGCCTTGGCGTCCCCCGGCGACAGGAACAGCAGCTTCACGTCGGCGACCTTCAGCCCCTTCGCCTCCAGCGCGCGCAGCACGAGATAGTGGCCGATGGAGCCGCGCGTGGTCGCGATCGACCTGCCGCGCAGTTCCTGCACCGTGCGGATCCCGGACTTCGCCGGCACCAGCAGCGCGAGCCCGCCGGTGGGGCGCACCCGCGCGGCCTGCGCTCCGACAGCCTTGATCGAGCTACCCGACTGATAGGCGAACTGGAACGGCGCATCGCCAACCACGCCGACATCGACCGCCCCGGCACCGATTGCTTCGAGCAAGGTCTGCGCGGCCGGGAATTCGGACCATTCGATGCGGTAGGGCGCGCCGTCGAGCGCACCCGATGCCAGCATCAGGGCCTTGGTCCCGCCGCGCTGGCTGCCGACATGGAGCACGTCGCCCTGCGCCACCGTCCGGTTGAGCCAGACCCAGAGTCCCGCCACGAGCAGCAGCACGACCACAGCCAGCGGCCACCAACGCCGCCGGGGCTCGGCTGGCGGCGGCACGACGGGTGCCTCCCCGCCGGTCTCTGCCCAGTAATCGGCCATCAGCCCGCCGCCCGCAACGGTTCGGCATCCCGGGCCGCGACCAGCGCATGGACGTGCGGCAACAGGTCGCGGCCATAGTCGATCGCGTCCTGCAGCGGCTCGAACCCGCGAATCAGGAAATGGTCGATGCCGAGGTCGTAGTAATCGAGCATCGCGTCGGCGACCTGTTCGGGGGTGCCGACCAGCCCGGTCGAGTTGCCCGCCGCACCACCGAGCGCAGCGACGCCGGTCCAAAGCCGCTTGTCGATGCGATAACCCTGGTTCGCCGCGTCTAGCAGCCGCTGTGATCCGGCATTGACCGGCGCGTGGCCGGTCAGCGGTGCGCCCGCCGCGCTGCGCAGGTCGCGGACGCGCTCGACGATCTGATCCGCCTTCTTCCACGCCGCTTCCTCGGTATCGGCGATCACCGGGCGCAGCGACAGCGAGAAGCCGGGCCGCCGGCCATATTTCGCCGCCGCGGTGCGGATTGTCGAGACCGCCTCGCGCACCTGCGCCTGGGTTTCGCCCCACAGCGCATAGACATCGGCGTGGCGCCCGGCGACGTCGATCGCGGCCGGCGACGATCCACCGAAGAACACCGGGAGGTTGGTCGGCTTGATCTGGCTGAACGCCTGGCGGACATTGTAGAACCGGCCGTCATGGTCGAACGGCGTCGTTGACGACCATTCGGCCTTCAGGATCCCGAGATACTCGTCGGTGCGGGCATAGCGCTCGTCCTTGGTCGAGCGATCGCCGTCGCGCGCCATTTCGCTGTCCGCGCCGCCGGTGATGATGTGGACCGCGATGCGCCCGCCCGACAACTGGTCGAGCGTCGCCAGCTGCCGCGCGGCGAGCGTCGGCTGGGTAAAGCCGGGGCGATGCGCGATCAGGAAGCCGAGCGTGGTCGTTCGGGCAGCGGCGTGCGCAGCTACGATCTGGCTCTCGGGGCTGTCCGATCCGAACGGGATCAGGACACGATCGAAGCCGCCCTTCTCCTGCGCGATCGCCGCAGCCTCGACATAGTCGCGGTCGAGCGCGCGCGACTTCGAACTGTCGTGGATCTCGGAGCGGTCGTTGAAGCCGATATAGCCGATGAACTTGACGGGCATGAACTGTCTCCTCGGGTGGAATTCAAAGGACGCGGAAGCCGTGCGTGCCGTCGCGCGCGAGCTGGTCGACCAGACCGTATTCCCAGTCGAGATAGGCCTGCATCGCCGCCGCGGCGTTGTCGGTGCCCTCGTACGGCCGCTTGTAGCGATGCGCCGGATCGAGCGGCGGGACGGTCGGTCCTGCGCCGGTCTCGAGTATGCTGTCGAAACCGCCGTCGAGCACGAACACCGCCCAGCCCATCTGCGCGAGCCACGACCCGGTCATGTCGGCACGCGCACCGATATCGTCGGCGAGCACGATGCGCGCACCTCGGACGGGGGCCGCCATGTCGGTTTCCTGGACCAGCTGCCCACCCGGATAGGAGCGGAAGCCGGGGATATGCCTCGCGGCATACTCCTGCGGCCGCCGCACATCGAAGCGGTAGAGCGTGCGCGTCGTGTCGGCGACCAGCGCGGCGAGATCGTCCGGCGTGATCCGCCTGACTCCGGCGCGGTAGGCGACCGCGCGGGCCTTCGCTCGCGCTTCGGTGTCGTTCGCGACATCGGGCGCGACCTTAGCGCTGCCATGCGCGAGCGTCTGCCCGGCGAGCGTCCAGCCAATCGTGCCGTTACGCAGCGCGACGACCTTGTTCGGAACACCGGCATTGATCAGCGACTGCGTGCCGATGATCGACCGCGTGCGGCCGGCACAATTGACGATAATCGTCGTGTCCGGATCGGGCGCGACGTCGCGCGCGCGCAGCACCAGCTCGGCGCCGGGCACGCTGGTGCCGCCGGGCAGGCTCATGGTCGCGTATTCCTCGAACCGGCGGGCGTCGAGGATCGCGATATCCGCCTTTTCCTCGATCAGCGCAGCGACGTCCTCGGCGGCCAGCGACGGCGTATGCCGCTGCGCCTCGACCAGCTCGCCGAACGCCTTCGAGTAGGAATTGACGTCCTCGAACAGCTCGTAGCCGGCATCCGCCCACCCCCTCAGCCCGCCGTCGAGCAACGAGACCCGGGTGTAGCCGATCGCCGCGAGCGCGGCCGCGGCAGGTGCGGCAAGACCCTCGCCATCGTCGTAGAGGACCACCGCCACATCGTTGCGCGGCAACCGGACCTCCGCCTCGACCGCGATCCGGTCATGCGCCAGGTTGGACGCGAACAGCGGATGACCGGTCGCGAAGTCCGCTTCGTGGCGGACATCGAGCAGCGCGATCTCGTCCCCCAGCAGCAGCGCGCGGCGGATGGCTTGCGGTGTCGTCATTGGGTCGCTCCCGATCGGTCCCAGAGGTTCGGCAGCGTCGCGTTGGCATAGCCCGACACGAAGCGTTTCGCGGTGCCGTCGACGCCGTAGGTCGCGCGCTCGACCGCGCCGATATTGGCGCCGTAGACATGGATGCTGATCGACACCGCGTCCGCGTGCGCATTGGCGACGCGGTGAATGTCGCCGATGCTGGGCGAGACCGCCTCGACCTTGCCCGCCGACAACAGCTCGGGTGGCCCGGCGCTGCGGACCGCGCCGCCAGCGTCGTGCGCGAACGGTTCGGACGTCTCGGCGCCGCGCAGCACGCCGACCAGACCCCAGACGCGGTGATCGTGGATCGGCGTCGCCTGGCCCGGACCCCACACGAAGCTCACCACCGAGAAGCGCTCGCGGCTGTCGCAGTGGAGCAGGTACTGGCGGTACCGGGTCGGATCGGGCGCGGCATAGGCATCGGGCAGCCAGTCGTCGTGCGCCACCAGTCTTTCCAGCAGCGCGCCGCCTTCTTCCAGGATCAGCCGCTCATCGGTCACGCGCGCGAGCAGGCTGCTGAAACCCGTGACGAAGTCGCGCAACCGTGCCGTATTGGCGGGCGCGCTCACCGTGCGGCCCCGAAATCGATGCTGTCGGCATAGGCGCCCTCGACCGCCTCGACCCCCAGCGCCGCGAGCAGCCTGCGGCGCAGCGGGCGGATCACTTGCGTACGCTCGCCGCGTTCGGCGGTGATGACCTCCTCGGCGACGATGCGGCCATGATCGAGCACCAGCACGCGGTCGGCGAGCGCCATCGCCTCGTCGACATCGTGCGTGACGAGCAGGACGGCAGGGCCATGCGCGCGCCACAACGCCATCACCAGCCCATGCATCCGCATCCGCGTCAGCGCGTCCAGCGCCGCGAACGGCTCGTCGAGCAGCAGCAATTTCGGCGCACGCACCAGCGCACGCGCCAGCGCGACCCGCTGCGCCTCGCCACCCGACAGCGTCAGCGGCCACGCGTCCAGCCGGTGGCCGAGCCCGACCTCGTGCAGCGCCGCTTCGGCGCGGGCGCGGACGTCGGGGCCGCGCAGGCCCAGCCCCACATTGGCCCACACCCGCTTCCACGGCAGCAGCCGCGCGTCCTGGAACACCACCGCGCGGGCATTGGGGATCGTCACGTCCTGGTCGCCTGCATCGTCGAGCCCTGCCAGCGTGCGCAGCAGCGTCGTCTTGCCCGAACCAGAGCGCCCGAGCAGCGCAACGAACTCGCCGTCGTCGATCTCCAGATCGAGGTTCTCGATGACGCTGGTCTGGCCAAACCGGCGATCGAACCCGTGCAGCCGGACTACCGGCGCTGTACGGACCCGGGACACTGGCACTGGCACCGGCACCTCCCCCGCGCGATACTTCGAAATCACCTGGAATGTCATGATCAGCCCTCCACCAGTTTGGGACGCCAGGCGAGCGCGCGGGTCTCGATGAAGCGCACGGTCTGGTCGGCGGCGAGGCCGAGCCCGGCATAGACCAGCAGGCACACGACGATGATGTCGGTGCGCATGAAATCGCGGGCGTTGTTGATCAGGAAGCCGAGCCCGGCCGAGGCGTTGATCTGTTCGGCCACCACCAGGATCAGCACCGCGACCGAGAAGGCGTAGCGCAGGCCGACCAGCAGCTGCGGCAGTGCGCTCGGCAGGACGATCTCGGTGACGATCTGCAGCCGGCTCAGCCCGAAGCTGCGCCCGGCGTCGATCAGGCGGACATCGACCGCGCGGATGCCGTTGTAGAGGTTGAGGTAGACGGGAAACAGCGTCGCGAACGCTATCAGCGCGATCTTTGGGGTCTCGCCGATCCCGAACCAGACGATGAACAGCGGCGACAGCGCCAGCGCGGGCAGCGTCCGCAGCATTTGTACCGGCGAATCGACCGCCGCCTCACCCTCGCGCGTCAGCCCGGCGATCAGCGCGAGCGCCACGCCCAGGCTGACGCCGATCGCCAGCCCGCAGGCGGCGCGACCGAGCGACACGAGCAGATTGCCCGCCAGCTCGCCCGATACGAGCATGCTCCAGAGGGTTCCGATCACCAGCGACGGCGCGGCCAGCGTGCGGTCCGGGATCAGCCCGCTGCGCGACGCCGCCTCCCATATCAGGATCAATATGACCGGCGACACCCAGCGCGCACGCTTCAATCGCTTAAGCCAGCTTGGAAACTGCGTCGATGCCATGAGCGCCCTTCCTGCGACCCGCCGTTCGGATCGCCATCAGTTGCCCGGTTAATCCCTACCTTTTCAATAGAGGTTTGTTGCCCGCCTATGAGAGACTCTCATAGGTCGCTCATAGGCACTATTATGTAGCTGGTTTCTTTCGGTTTTAATTGACTGATAGAAAGTCTATAGGGCTGAAAAGTGTATAGTATGCGCCTTTACGAGGCGATGAACGAAAGGCGGCTTGCGTCCGGAGAGTAGCAACTCAATGGGGTCGTTCGACCGCGTTGCCGATGGTCCGCTTCGCACAAACTGATCGGCAGGTATCGTCAGCACCGGACGTTCACTAGAGCGAAACTGGACGACCGGCTCTGGTCGATTACCGCCGCAGGCATAACCCAAAGCCGACACTCACCGGACCTTCCGAGAGTGCCACCGTCAGACATCTGTCCATCTCAACGGTCTGCAGCGCCGCCGCCCAAACGGGCTGCAAACGACTGAAAGTAGCTGTGCCGGTCGGCCACGATGTGCAAGCCGACCGGCAAAGCAGGCTCATCCTGATATCAGGACATCTTCGAGCAGCGACCGCCGGTCCGCAGCGAAGTTCGTCGTGTGCGACTTGAGCATCGGCAGCCATTCCGATGCGACGGTGGCCCGCAACGCCGCCACTTCGCTCGCCAAAACGGCCAGCGCGGCGAACTTGCTCGGTTCGTCGAGCACGTGCCGGATGCCATCAGGTGTCATCAAGCCGGCGGCGTGCATTGGATCCGCGACTACCCATTCGAGCCACTGGTCGGTGCCGAGCAGGACCGACAGCTCGTGGCCCGTCCGATACCGCAGCATGGCGGCATCGCAGTTCCACATCACGCCGGCCATGTCATAGCTGGAGAGCCCGATTTCGCAGGTGCTGTCGGCCTTCAGGTTCTTCAGCAGGCGATCGACATCTTCAGGCCGCCGAAGGTGGGACGGTCCCCCACGTCGAGCCGGTCGATGTGCAGGAACGACAGGTTCATGAGCGTCTTCGGCACCGAACGGTCAAGGATGCAGACGCCACGGTCGCGTTGGCACAGCGTGGACTGGTATGTGACGTTTTCCGACCAGTGCGCCGGCACGAGGTCAATGTCGCGTGCCAGCGAGCCCTCGCTCAGCCCGATGGACTTGGGCTTCGAGGTATCGACGGTCGCTGCGTAGTAACGGCGTTCGAGAATGCCTTCGCACTCCTCGCGCAGCTCGCCCACGTCAACGACGACCGAGCCGTACCAGGGGGTGTATTGCCCAGCCAAAGCAGGTGCGCCACCGGGATCGTACCTATACACGCCTCCGAGCACGAGGAGGTCGACGTCGCTTGCACCGCGGATGAGCGTGGCACGGCCGAGCGGAGAGCCCTTCTGAGGCTTCGAGAGGATCGGATGCGGAATTGAGTGCGAAGCGCGCGGGTAGCGATTGTCAGTACCGACCGATCCGCTATCAACGGGAGGCGGGTGCCGTGAAATAGGGCCATGTCCTTGGTGTCGGGGGATGCTCGATCGAGTGTCGACGTGGGCTTGGCGCAACTAGCGGACCTTGCACAGAGGTTCCAACACCCGCTCCCTCCCTTCTCGAGCTGGGGCACTGGCCGTCCTCTCCGACACTTGCTCTCCGCGGCATCCTGAGTCACCTTCGCAGACCTACCGGCGCCGGCCGGCGGGAGGGTGTGGAAACCCTTGTGCATGGGAACTAGCGTGGCCTCCGGCCATGCGCTGAAGTCACGCGCGTTGCGCGGCCGATCTCTCACAGCGATTTCCACACCCTGGAACAGGGAGGGTCTGTGGCCGCGAGATTTACTGAGAAGGTCGCCATCGCGATCGAGGGGGACGAGCGGAGGGCGCTCGAACTGGATTTCGCAGTTATATTCGGTGACGGATTCCTCCGGTGAGGAACCTCGCATCGCTAGAAGGCTCCGGGCACGTCGGAACGCCGAAAATCCCCCGGTCCTTCCGGCCTTGGCTCGCCGCCGAGATGCCTCTGCGTGCGGTTCGCCGATCAGCTGATGCGCATATCAAGGTGTACGCCGGTGCGCTCATCGACAAGCAGGGTGCCGATCACCAAGTCGACGTAGAGCAATTCCTCCGCCGTGCTGTCGACGCCGGTGACGACTGCGTCAGCCGGCACGAAGGAATGTTCCATCAGATCGCCGAACCTACGGCCGACCCACGCGGCCAATACGGTCTCGGGAACATCCTTCGCGCGAGCGATGAGCCTGTTCGTCGAGAATCGCCAATCTTCCGCGAAGCAGCCCACGTAGCCTTTGATGACGCCGTCTTCCCAGAAAAGTTCGGCATTCAGATCGAGCCCCTTGTCCCCACCGAAATCAAATTCCAGTGAGCGCGCGTTACGGAGGCGTGCGATGGCGTCGCTGCGCTCCATGCCCGACCCATCCAGAATTCGAAGCGCGGCCTCGTCGATCCAACCAATCGCGCGTGAAGCCATTGCTGCGATCTTTAGCCCCTGCCTGATGACATGGGTCGCTACGAGCGATTCGAGGCATTTCCGAAGGCCATCATAGTCATGGTGATGAACGCGCTCGATTCCGCTCATGAGATCGTGGCCTAGCGTTTCGACGTCGACGACGAACCGGCCGTCCGCGACCGTTAACCCGAGCGCGACGAAGCGCATTGGACAAAGTCCCGTCGTCGCCGGCGCGAGGATGCCGTCGATCATGCCGCGCATCCGTTTCATGGCGCCTCCCAAACCGCGGAGGCCCATAAACATCCGTGCTTCTTCGAGTATCCTTTCCGCAACCTCATCGACGTCTAGATCATGACTGTCGCGTACCGGCACGTCGGATCGAAATTCGCAGCCGCCAAAACCGAATATGGGTTTCGCGCGGATCTGGGTAAAATACTTGAAGTCGTCATCGTCCCGCACGGGCGCAATCGAGAATTCTGACAAACGCTTGATCCCGGTACGCGAGGCATTCGCACCATTAACGACGGCATTCAGCTGGTCTGCCCTTTTGACGGAATCGATGTGAGCCTTTCGAAAATGCGGTGCCTTCGATGGGGCGGTAATGTCATTCTGCATAAACATTCTTTTTCTCCTCAACCGGATCGCTCCGGTCTTCGATCTCAATGTCGCCGAGGTAGCGCGTGGAAGCGCAACGCGGCGCGTAGTCGTCGAAGAGGATGGTGGAAGTGCGGTGCAAATGTTGTCGCGCACCCGCCACCTTACGCGACGATGCGCTTCGCTGGTGTCACTGCCCGACCGGTTCGCACGACTTCCATGTCCCCCTAAGCCGCGATCCGGAATGACTGCGAATGTAGCTCGATGATCATCCTTTCGAACCGATCTTTCAGGTCCTCCACGCAGTCGGCCGTGATCATGTACTGCTGGCTGTCGCCCCCTAGTTCGTATTCGAACGTCACTTCGGTACCGATGTTGTAGTAATAGTCCACAGGGATCGGGGCGCACTCGACGCGTGCTAGGCGAATGCCACGAGCGACTTTCCGACGCAGAAGCGTCTTCGCCGTCGCGGTCATCTCGCGCTCGCCCTCGGCACGTTCGAAGCTGTGATCGACGATCTGCTCGCCCGTGTCGCAAAGGTCCTTCGCGATGTCGGCCAACTCATAACCGCCGGCGCACTCGAGAAATCGTGAGTCACGAACGATCCGGACGGAGCCACCTACAGCGGGATTGGCGCGCCAGATGACGCATCCTTCACCGCTATGCGACAGGGTTTCGACGCTATGATCCCAATCGAGCGGACGGTCCTTCATCTCCCATTTGAGCAGGACAGACAGTACTTCGAATGCGTGCTGGAACTTCGTGTCTTCCATTGTAGCTTCCTATCTATTGGATTTCGAACTGAGATTTTCCGACATCGCGGACCTCCACCCGCCAACTATCTCCCTGCGCCGGGAGCTCCGGCAGCTAGTGCGGACCGGCTGCAAGAATGACGCAGGATGCAAGGTGACAGACGGAAGCTCTCGAGCTGTGATCAAGCGTCGTGACGTGATGGAGGTCACCTGCCCGAGATGGGTCGGAGCCGCGTGGATGCCCTCGTGAACTTTAAGAACTCATAGCGCTCGACGGGCACTACTTGACGTCACCTAGCCCCGCTGCACGGTGCTGCCGTCCTCGAAGTGCAGCTCTACCTTCGCCGCGGCCTCGTATCCGCTGCGCACCCTGCACGTTCGGAACAGAAGTGCGTCAGTTCGGAAGCTTGCGTTGGCGCTCGAGGGTAGGAGTCCGTTGATGGCCGCCGTGCATACCGCTGCGGATGCCGTACGTTCTGCCGCCCCTCGCTCGATCTGTTCCGCCGTGTCACATAGAAGCTCGGCTGCAGCCGTGAGATCTGCGAGGGTCGAGCAGTCAGACCATTTCAGTTCGTGACTAACGCAGACCGGCCCGCCGGCGCTGGGCTGTGCAGCCCAGACAAGCTGCTGTCCGCTTCGAATGGAAAGCGAATGGACGTCGCAATCCCAACTCAGCGCACGCTTGCGCATCTCCCACCGGAGCATCGACGAAATGAGTTCGATCACCTGCTGGGCAGTTTCATCATCCATCTGTCTATCCTTGAACCTTTAGTCAGGTCTTTTCCGCACCATGCGAGAACCTATCCTTCCAACCGTTAACGGGAATTAGTGCCGGCCCTGAAGCGGCGGCACGTTTTACCTCAATTTACCGACAGCCGGTTCGACATGCAGAATGACAATTCAAAGGAGACAGGTTCGCTTCAACCTCCGCTTCGGATCATCGCGGGCCATTATCTGTCGCGCACGACGCGGATCGTTAACACTTCTCGGCAGAGAAGCCGGTTGCGTCGGGACGGCAGACGTAGCAGTCTCGATGCAAGGGGAGCAGTTTGCCTACGCAGAACAACAGCACGCCGGAGGCGAGATCCCTCCGCGAGCTTTCGACCTCAACGAAGTTCGACACCTCGACCCATAAGGTCATGGAGCTGTTCTACGTCCCCGCCCTCGCCCGGTCGGTCACATATGACCGAGGCGTGGGCTTCTTCACGTCCGGATGGATGCGGATGGCTGCCGCGGGCCTGGCGGGTCTCGCAGAGAACGGCGGCAAGGCCAGGATCATCGCCAGCCCGAAGCTCGAGCCGGGGGATGTCGCCGCACTCGCCGAGGGAAGCGATGCGATCCGGGACGAAGCCCTCCGCGCCACGCTGCAGCGAAGCCTGGACGAATTGGAGGGAGCGCTGGAAACGGAGACGCTCGCCGCGATCGCGTGGATGGTCGCCGACGGCATCCTAGAATTCAGGGTCGCGACGCCAGCCAACGCGCTCGACGGCGACTTTCACGACAAGTTCGGAATATTCTCGGACGCAACAGGCAACGCCGTGGCGTTCCACGGATCACCAAACGACAGCGCCCATGCATTCCGCAACTACGAGTCCGTGAGCGCCTTTTACTCGTGGGTGGATGAGCGCGAAGCGCAGCGTGTCGCCGCTGAGACACGACGGTTCGAGCTTCTCTGGGAGAATGCCGACCCGAACGTCCGGATCTACGACATGCCGGAAGCGATCAGACGCAACCTCATCGAGTTCCGCGATCGGACGCCGCGTCCGTACCAGGCACAGAAGACGAAGCCTCAGGATAGCCGCTGGCGCCATCAGAAGCAGGCACTGGCGCGGTTTCTCGAGGAGCGGAACGGCGTCCTGGAGATGGCCACCGGCACCGGCAAGACCAGGACGGCCGTCAACATCATGAACGAACTGTTCGAGCGCAACGTGGCGAAGACCGCGATCGTAGCCGCGGCGGGCACGGATCTGCTAGACCAATGGTATGCTGTCCTCGCGGCGGAGGGACGGCCGGTCTACCGGGCCTTCGAGCGGTATCACGAGGCGCAGGGCTATCTGAACGACGCTGAGGGTTCCGTGCTGCTCACCTCCCGGACGAATCTCGGTGCGGTCCTACCTCGTCTTGCGAAACGGCTGACCGCCAACGGTCTGATCGTCTGCGACGAGGTCCATGGCATGGGGGCTCCGGCAATGGTCCGCGACCTACCCGGGCAGATCAAGCCCTTCGGCTGGCGCCTCGGTCTCAGCGCGACACCGGAACGGGAATACGACGCTGACGGAAACACGTTCATCGAAGAGGAGATCGGTCCGACCATCTTCAAGTTCGGATTGGAGAAGGCGATCCGACGCGGCATTCTGTGCGAGTTCGATTATCTCGAGCTCGAGTATGAGTTCTCCGCCGTCGACAAGGACGCGGTGAGGCAGGCCATCCGGCGCTATCACGCGCGGGCGCGGATGGCCGATGCGCCTCCCATCGAGAGCCTGTATCAGGAGATCGCGCGTATCCGTAAACTGTCGCGCGAGAAGCTGCCGCCGTTCGCCGCACTGATAGCAGAGAGGCCGGAGATCCTGGAACGCAGCCTGATCTTCGTGGAGACCGCGGAGTATGGGTTGGAGGTCCAGGACACCCTGATGCGAGCCGGGATCGACTACCACACCTACTATGCTGGCGACGACCGCGCGAACCTCGGACGCTTCGCGCGTGGCGAGCTGTCATGTCTGATCACGTGCCACCGCATCTCCGAGGGGATCGATATCCGTTCGGTCGGCGCAATCGTCCTGTTCGCCTCGGCGAAGGCCCAATTGGAGACCGTCCAGCGGCTAGGTCGCTGCCTGCGGGTCGATCCTAACGATCCGGGAAAGCGGGCGTTGGTCGTCGACTTCATCCGCACCGACGATGTGGGTCATGACGACGTTGGGGGTGAGGCGTCAGCTGACATCGGCAGGCGGGACTGGTTCCGCGCGCTCAGCGCCGTGACGAGGGAGGAATAGAGTGGCCGTTGACAGTGACGACAGCCTTGATCCGAACATCACGGCGGCCTTGGACGAGGTCCTCGTGCCGGGTGCTTGTGATCCAGCCCTCCTCGGCCGGTTGCGGAGGTTGATCGAGAATTGCCTCGCTGACAATTACGATCAGAGCGACGTCCTCGCCATGATCGAACTCGGCGTCGAGACGACCGACAACAGAGGCACGCCAGGTGGAGCTTAGGGTCGTCGGCTGGCGCTATGAAAACGTCCGCGGCGGAATCCGCGACGTCACCGTTTCACTCGACGGCGAGCCGCGCTGGACGCTTGTCCAGATGCCGAACGGCACCGGCAAGACAACGACGATGACGCTTCTTCGTGCGGTGCTGACAGGTGCCGATCTTACGCCTGACGAGGTGGTAGGATTGCGAGCCGACGACGACACGGAACACGGTCTGTTCGAATTGCGCCTCTCGATCGATGACAAACCGTACCGCGTCGAGCTGGAACTGGACTTCGTGGCCCGCCGCGCCACCTATTGGACGACCCGCGCCGCCCTTCTAGCCGGCGGGAGGGAAGAAGGATGGAACCTCCCTCCCCTCCTCCGCAAGCTGCTTACGCCCGAGTTCACGCGACTCTTCGTCTTCGACGGCGAATTCGCGAAGGAGATACGAGCGGAGGGACGTGATCGCACGACGCGGGCCATTAGGACCCTGTACCGACTGGATCAGCTGGATCAGCTGAAGAGCGACATCTCCAAGCTGGTTGCCCTGGAGCAGGCAAAGGCGGCATCGATCACGACGGCACGCGAGCAGAAGGGCGTCACCAGGCTGCAGAATGCGCTGAGCGAAGCGGAGCGCACGTTGTCGACGCTGCGGTCGAGGCTGAAGACCCTGCAGTCGGAGAAGAAGACGCGCGACGCGCGCCAAGCCGAGATCAAGGGTCGGATCTCCGAGCGAACGGCGCAGGATGAGAAGTTCGCGGCGCGTCGGGCCAAGCTCGACGCCGAGCTGTCCTCGGTATCGAGCCGGATCGCAGAACTTTCCGCGACATCGCTTGCGGCGATGCGCTCGCCGACGAAGATCAGTCCGGACCTTCTCGTCAGCCTCCGTGGCTTGGGCACGCGGCTCACGACGCTGCAGCTTCCGAAGACCATATCGCAGGAGTTCTTCCACGAACTGGCGCACGCCGAATTCTGCGTGTGCGAGACGAAGATTGGGCCGAAGGAGCACGACGCCATTCTCGCTGGCGCTGACAAATATCTCGCCGAGGACCAGATCACGATCATCAACCGGATGAAGCGCAGCGTCCGCGAAAGCGTCGCGACGGGTGACGAGTTCGCCGAGGCGTCGAAGGAGTTGCAGACGAAACTGCGCGAGCGGCGCTCGCTTGATCAGCAGCTCGAACAGCTGCAACGCGAGCAGGTCGAGGCAGGCGATGAGGAGCTCAAGTCCCTCCTGATCGAGCAGAAGCAGATCGAGGTCGACCTGGAACGGATCAGTCGGGAGGCCGGTCATCTCAGCACGACCGACCGGCAGACCCAACTGCTCTCGAGGTTGGACTGGAAGACGAACGTGGCGCTCTGTCGTGCAGAGGTAGAATCCTGCCAGCGGAAGTACGCCGCGGCCACCAAGACCGTCGAGTTCACGCGGTCGGCGGACAAGATCACTGCCTTGGTTGATCTCGTCGCGGAGAGTGCGCTGGACAAGCTGCGCGAGAGTGTTCGCTTGGCGACCAACGAGAAGCTCGCTCGGCTGGTCAAGGGTGAACCCCTCCGGGTCGCGCGTATCGGATCAGCCTTGGAACTTGAATCCAGCGGTGTGAGCGCAAAGGGCGGCGTCAGCGAAGGCCAGAGCCTGTCGGTTGCCTACGCCTTCATCACGTCATTGCTGAGCGCCGCTCCGCACAAGCTACCCTTCATCGTCGACAGTCCTGCGGTCTCGCTCGACACCCGCGTGCGGCGGGAGGTCGGCGAGGTCATTCCGGAGCTGTTCGATCAGATGATCATGTTCGTGATTTCGAGTGAGAAGGACGGTTTTGCCGATGCGTTCTACCCGCGGCAGGATGTCCGCTACGTCACGATCTGGAAGGATGACGGGGACGTGTCGCAGATGCGGGAGGGACTCGACGAGTTCAAGCGCTTCCACGCAGCAGAACCGGGGACCGTACAGTGAACTTCACGCTACCCGCCAAGGCGCGGCCGTTCTTTAAGACTATCGGTGACCAACGATCGCCACGGTGGCTGATGTTCGACAGTTGGTACGTATGCATGCTCGTTGGCGTCCGCGCGCGGACCCTAGGTGCGAAGGATGATCTCGAGGACGCCGAGTTCAATCCCATCTATCCCGACGATTACAAGCCCCAGGCGGACTTCATCGCCGGCTTGCTGATTGACGCCGAGTTGGATCGTAAGGGCATCAACGTGGCCGACAAGGCATCGGTCGAGCGCGAGATGATCCTGCTGCTGGATCCACAGAAGACCACAGGCCTCAGCGAAATCGGGGTCGAGCTTCTGAACCGGTACGCCGTGGCCGGTTTCGCCAAGCTCGACGAAGTGATGCTTCCACCGGCGACCGTGGAGGAGATGTTGGTCCGATATGCGGGCGTATGGACCGGGGGGGAGGACTGATGGCGGCTACTGAAGGTGGTTGGGGTGAGCTCGGCCATGACCTGTGGCGGCGGACGAAGCGCCCGCTGCGACACGCCACATTTGTTTCGTTCTTCATCGGTAGCGTCGTCGGCATCGGCGGGCTGGGCATCTGGGTCGAATTGATCAATCTCGGCAGAGGCGACAGTCCAGTCGATCTGGCCTCACTGAGAACCGCGTTGGCGACGTTCTTCCCCGCGCTCGTCGGCTCGACATGCTTTCAGATCATCCTCGGGCGGTATCTGAAGGCGCTGAAGGCCGTCACGTTCCCCGCATCGATCGCGCTCGCGGTGGTCGGCTTCTGGCTGATCTTCGATCGCGGACTCACCGCGCACAAGGCCATCACAATCGCAATCCTGGCTACGATCGTGTCGCTTTGGTTCTGGTGGATCGCAAACGCCGACAACCCGGACTTCTTCGATGAGACACTCCCCCTCGCCGCTGTCGGCGGTGATACGGCCCGTCCCTTGGACGGCAACTTGGATGGGTTCGACGCATGACTGAGACGGCAACCCGGTTCCCATACCGCACCAAGGCGCTGCGGATCCGTCAGGAGCTCGCAGAATGCTTCGTGGCCGCCCTGCCCGCCCGGCTGCTCCTCGACGTCTGCTTCAGCGACGTGCTGACGGCGGAGCACACCGACGACACGAAGAAGCCATACGTTCTCGGCGGCACGCAGCGCGAGCAACGCGAGAAGCGGCTCCAGGAGGTCGGCAGGTACATCGATCGTGATGACACCGCCTTTCCAAACTCGATCATTCTGGCGGCGAACTCACGTCCCAGCGACGGGACGACCGAGGATGCTCCGGACGATCAGGCCGACGAGGACGCCGAGGAGGAGGAGACGGGAGAGTCCGAAGTTGGCCCGGAAGATCGCAACCCGGCTGGCATCGACCGGCGGTGGCGGATCGAGGTTGGCGATGACGGCTGCCATGAGCTGGTAATCCCCAGCGAAAGCAAGTTGGCGGCAGTGGTCGACGGTCAGCATCGCCTGTTCGGTTTCACCAAGGCCGAGGTGCTTGAACGCCTCGACATGGACATGATCTGCACGATCTACCTGGACCTGCCCAAGTCGTTCCAGGCCCAGATATTCGCCACGATCAACTCGAACCAGAAGCCGGTCGACAAGAGTCTGACGTACGAGATGTTCGGCTACAACATCGACGACGAGGATCCATCGTTCTGGAGTCCGGATAAGCTGGCCGTGTTCCTCACCCGCCGATTGGGAAGCGACGAGGGCTCGCCATTGAAGGGACGCATCGTCATTGCGCCGAAGAAGGACGCAGCGTTGGCGGCCTTGACGGGAACGACGGGCTGGAAGGTGTCGACGGCCGTCATCGTCGAGGGGATCGCAAGGCTCCTTACTAGTAACCCGAAGAGCGATGCGAATAGTCTCCAGACCCCTAGGAAGGTCCGGCGAGTGGACATTCGTGACCGCCGTAAGGACAGGTCGCCGCTTCGGGAGGCATACTTCAACGGGCAGGACGTCGTTATCTATACGATGGTCCTGAACTACCTGACGGCGTGCAACGAGCTGTTCTGGGCGCTCGCGCCCGTCGACTCGTTCATCTACAAGACCGTTGGCGTCCAAGCGCTGTTCGACATTCTGCGCAAGTTGGCACCGGCGGCCTACGAGACGAAGGTGATCTCGGTTGACCACTTCCGATCGATCCTGAAACCTGCCGAGGACCTTGATTTCACGGAAGATCGTTTCCGCAACGCTTCGGGCTCCGGTCGCAGCATCATCCGGCGCGCCATCGAGGAAGAGATCGGACTTGGAAGATGACCTCGGTTGCCAGTTCTTCTTAGTGACCGCGCGCTCCATGATGGTAGTGCCTGTTCTTGCGGCCGACCCGGTACTGACCTCGTGACGGCGCTTCGTCCCGAGCGTGGCCGGCTTTCGCGGCTATCATGCTGACCAGATCTGACCCGACTCCACATTGAAGTAGAGGTCCGGGATTTCGAGACACGCGATCACGAAATTGGCTCCTTCGCCCTCGTGGCTCGTGACCGTGCCGACGAGAATGCGTTCATCGAGCGCAGGGTGGGCGATCACGTCAGTAACAGGACGTCCGATGGCGTTGATGCAGGTAGTCTCCGGAAGAACGTAGTCACTGACGGTCAGAATGGAGCCCGTCCAGGCCACACGGTCGGTGCCATCAGCGATCGAATATATCGCGCCTTCCTCCCAGCAGAGCTCGAAATCGTTTCCGAGGGTCAAATCGTTCCGCGTCATCATCGTCTGTAGGATCGCCATGGCGTTCCCCACTCGGGCAATCGCATTGAGCGACAGGAGATCGATCGTTCCGTCGGCGTTCGCATCGTCCAAACGGGCCCGGGCGACAGCACGCCGTTCAAGTGTTTCCATCGCCGTGACGAACAGTCTTCCCAGAGCCTCTTCGCTTCCGGTCGTCATGGGCATGTGACGACTCCGCAGGTTCTGCCCCAGCGTCTCAATCGTGACCACGAACTGCGCATCATCAGGTTGTTCCCAGAATCCGAACTGTGCGAGGTGTACGCTGACCAGCTTAACTGGCAGCCCGCGCCGCTCGCCATTCTCAACTAGCAGTTGCGCGCTCTTTGCCATGGACTGGAAGCGGGGAGCGAGGTCTGCCGCGACGTACGAGGCCCGCATCGCGTAGTCGCATACACGGTTCGCGACGCGGCTCTCATTCCCGGCGACTTGATGGTCCCCTATCGTTGGAAACAAGTCCGCGAGCATCGTAACTCTCAGTGCTATCTCGATGACGTAGTCTGCGTCCTCGGTGCACTCCTTTAGCATGGATGCCGTGGCTCCGGCGAACCTAGGGAAGTCGCCGGAACGGAGCGTTGCCAGACGACATTCGATCAGCGCCGCTATTCGACGCTCCCTCGCTGCGAAAGAATGGTAAGAGGTTAAATCGGCAACAGTCATTTGGGCAGCCTCCGTCAAGGAGGAACTCAAAGCCCCCTTGTGCTCATAGGATGGTCGGATACGCTCGCAAAGCGTGATGACTTCGTCGGCGAAGCATGGTGTTCCGGAACGGCCGCCCGGCTGGCAGCAACACAGTCAGATTTCCTAAGTTCGGATCAAACAGATGATTTGGAATGAGGCGGGTAGTACCGTTGACGTCCCCCCAAAGATAATCGGGGCGAGGCGGGCCGCACTCTCTGCGCCTACATGCGCTCCGGCACCCCAATGGCAGCCCTCTCCTCTTTGATCCAAACGCCCGAAGACTGGGATCCTGCGGTGATCGATCCCTTGCGATCGGTCGCGATCTGATCCCTGTCAAGGGTACGGATATCGGACGCTCGACGGGTTCGGTCCCGGGCACTTCGAAGTGATCAGCGCTGCCGCTCGTAGCGATGTCGAACTGTCTCTACCACGTGGTCGAGTTCCGCATAGCCGACCTCGAATCTTTCCGCAGCAGCGCGCAACTCCGTCGACAGCACCCGATCACCGAGGAGCTCGGCGACAATGATCCGGTAGAAGACGAGCCTACCCCATTCGCGCGACCCTTCGACCGTCAGCGTCAACCCTCGGTCCACGACAGGAACGGCGCGCTCGAGATCGAAGGCATCGAGACAAAGGGCGGTATCCGCCTCGATCAATCGCAGATCGTCGGCGTGAATGGTGCGAGCGTAGTCGACGAGCCGTCGTTCCCACCTCTTCCGGCCCCGTCCGCGGAGCAGACCTACAAGCCCCACCAGCAGGTTCACGTTCGTCCGGTCTGTACGCAAGCCGTTAGCGAAGGTGCCCAGCGCGGCCCGCGATCGCCCCAGTTCCGCCAGAGCGTCGCCCTTCGCCGCCAGGAGGTCGGGAGTGGCGCCGAAGGCGCAAATGACCTCGTCCACGTCCTCGAGCTGCCCCCGGTACAGATCGTCAAGGTTCCGTGCATCCCTGGTCTTCGCTTCGCCGACGACCCGATAGCCGCGATCGAGCAGCCCCTGTTCCGGATCATCGACAGGCGGGATGTGATTGGGATAGTGCCGGCGGGCCAACGCCTCGATGGCCTCATGCCAAAGCGCGCCGTAGAGTGAATCCTCGGAGGGCTCAGGCCAGAGACTGCGCCGCAAGATAGGTGCGGCGCGGGTTGGCCCATGCCGAAAGAAGAACGGTTGGCAGTCTGGCCGGGCTCGAATGTTTTCGACACCGATCGCCGTCTGCTTGATCGCGGACGAGGGAATGACCAGCGGAAGCGCACGGATCGGTCCGGGATCGTCCGGAAGATCTAGATCGCCCGGCAGGCCAACTCCGCCGTATGCAAGCGCCATATCCGTACGTGTACGAACGACGCTATGTCTCTTCGGCACCGCCGAATTCCAGAAGATCGCCGGGCGCAGGAAACCGCCGTGCTGCTCCGCAAAGCGGGTCTTCCCCCAATCGAGCCCGTCGATGGCCTTCGCAAGGCGATCATGCTTCCCGCGAGGCTGAAGGGGGCGCTCGGCCCGCTGTGCATCGAGGGATTCACGAAGGTCTCTCCAACTGGTCGCGAAGGGTATCGTAGAGACCACCCTTTCCTCTGCTTCCTCCAAGCCGAACCATCGGTCGCGATCGAATACGCGATCGAGGCTGCGCTTTTGAACGAAGAAGTCGAAGAACCCGATATCGGATTTTCCACGCTCGAAGAGATCATCGAGGTCGCGCATCCGGAAGGGAGGGGAAAGGCGTCGATCCGCACTGGAGTCGAACCGGTAGATGACGCCGATGCCGTCTACAACCTGATCATAGTGTGGGTAGCGCCTGGTTGCGAAGAAGCTCGCGACATCGATACTCTCTGTCACGTCGAGCGACTCTGAGGTTAGGCCGTACTGCTGGGCGATGATGTTTCCGAGACCGACGCCGGCCAGCCTGATCAGAAGCTGCAGCATGTCCAGACGGGCGAGAGCCTGCAGGGACAATCCGTCGAGTCGGTCGGGATCCACCTTCGCCATGGGCGAGGGATCAGACATGTCGGGGACGAGATGCCGATAAACGGACGGCACCATCACCGGATAGTCCTTCGTCTGCCCGCGATAGAGGAAGTCGGACCGATGTTCCTTCTTGAGCCACGCGGTGAGTGCACCGATGTTCTCGGCGGGGGCATCGACGTTGAACATCTGGAAACACCTTGCCTATGAGAGCCCTCGGACCTTCCAAGTCGGAACTGTCAGCGTAAACTAAGATTATCGAAGCCGGCATGCCACCGACGGCGGATTTCCGCCTAGCAGGATGCACCGAGAACGAAGCTAGGCGACATCCCTCCGTAGAATGAGCAGCCGCTCCTCAGGAAATTTCGCCCGAATAAACTCTTGAAGTCCGTCGGACATCGGCGGGGCAACTAGCACGACCGCCTTACCAAGCTCTCTGAGCCAGGCCACCCATGCATGAGCTTCGTCGACATCGGAATAGGTGATCCCGATGTCCCAAATGAGATGAACGACGCTGCATTGATCGTAGTCGGACGGTACAGGCTCTGCATGTCCCATCACGGCCTCGTAGTTGAGCGTGAATGTGCAGGGCGTTACCGCCTGGAGCTGCTTGATGGTTCTAATGAGCGCGACGGTGTAGCGATTCCCTTCGCTCGTTACCTCTGATTCAACGAAGATTGAACCCGACCAGTCGCGGAGGACTGTCGAGAGTGCCGCCTGCCCCCCTCTTCCGTTTTGGTGCCCGACAAGACTCAGCAGGTCGAACGCCGCGCCGTTGTCCGTCAGGTGTATTCGAGTGGGCTCCACCGTGAGCAGGGCCTCGGTCGCACCCCCGTACGAAGCTGCATTGCGGACGATTTCGGCCAGAAGCTCGCGGATCACATGCGTGGGCGCGGCTCCCCATACCTCATAGCTGCACGCTTCGATGAGTACCGTATCGATGCGATCGACCAGATCGCGAGTTGGACCGACGGGAAGATACAGAGGGGCCAGGGGATGGCTGATTGTGTCGTCGTCAGCGAGAACGACACTATCCCTCTTCAGGATCTGAGCGAGATGCGCCCTCCGCTCTGCCAGCCGCTTCCAGTGTCGGAGGGTCTCGACAGTATACGTCGATTCGTCGGTATCGATGAGTCTGCCGTCGGTGCCACACATCCAGATGCCGTTGTCCGGACCGTGAAGTTCCGTTTTATCACCGACTGGACGACGACGTCTGGCCGGGGGATTGGGCGACGCCGAAATGATGTGACTCGCCGTCGCGGTATCGGACCGTGCTGCTTCGCTTTCGGCGGAAGGGCCAGCCGTTGGCGCGCGGCATGCCGGATGCGAACAACGAAAACCTGCCCGATGGCCGATGATCGCTCTCGTCTTTTCGGTGAAGTCGTTCCCCTTACGGCTATCATTTGGCATCGTCACGAATGTCCTGTGGTTGCCTCGTCGCGACGGCGCTCAGGCTGCGTAGCGCCGCAGATCCGCTGCGGTTTCAACCAGAAGGTGAGCGAAGTTCCTCATGTCCTCCGCTTCCGTGAACCTACCCGGCGATACCCGGAACGCCTGCCGCGCTCGGGCCGTGTCGCCGAACATCGCAAGAAGGACGGAACTAGTTTGCACCTTCTCCGTCGCGCAGGCGCTCGATGCAGAGAAGCTGAAGAAGGGATTCAACCTGTGCATCAACGCAAGCGGTTCGACCCCTGGGATCGAGAGCGAGATGTTGGTCGCGATCCGTTCGGTGGGGTGGCCGTTGAGTTCGACGCCGTCGATCGCGCCCCGGGCGACCTCCAGGAACTTCGCCGTCATCGCGCGGAGCCGCTGGTCGTCAGCTGCCGCCTGCCGTCCAGCTACCTCAAGCGCCTCGCCGAGCCCGACGACGAGATGGACAGCCACGGTGCCCGGTCGAAGCCCCTTTTCCTGCCCACCGCCGAACATGATCGGCTGAACGCGCGCCCGCGGCGAACGGGAACGCACATACAGCGCGCCCACGCCCTTCGGCCCGTAGGCCTTGTGGCCCGATACGCTGGCGAGGTGGATGTGCTCGGCGGCGACGTCCACCTTCCGGTGCGCCATCAGCTGAGCGAGGTCGGTGTGGAAGAGCACGCCGCGACGCTCGCAGATCTCACCGATCTCACCGATCGGCTGGATGGTGCCGACCTCGTTGTTCGCACCCATGACCGAGACGAGACCGGTGTCCTCCCTAAGGGCGGACTCAACGGCGGCGGGGTCAACGCGACCATGCTCATCGACCCCGAGGACGGTCAGCTCGAAGCCTTCACGTTCCAGTTGCCGGAACGGCTCCATGACGCCGGGGTGCTCGATGGCGGTCGTCACCAGATGCTTGCGTTCCGGACGTGCGCGTGCGGCTCCGAGGATCGCGATGTTGTCGGCTTCGGTGCAGCTCCCAGTGAGGATGATCTCGTTGTCGCGAGCGTTAAGCGAGGCGGCGATCTGCTGTCGGGCCTTCGCTACGGCCGCCTGGGCGCGGTTGCCGTGCACATGCTCGACGCTGGACGGATTGCCGAAGATCTCCGTCAGGTAGGGCGTCATGGCGGCGACGACGCGCGGGTCGACCGCGGTGGTCGCGTTGTTGTCCAGATAGACCGGCCCCTTCGCGCCGTTCGTCACGAGGTCATGGCCAGACGGCCGAGATCGGCCGGAGACTTGGCGCGTACCGCAAGCGTGCCCACGCCCCTATGAATATGGGCGCGGAGACGATCGAGCAGTTCCTCGTCCGCGAGTTCGGGACCGCCGTCCTCCTGTTCGACGAAGCGGAGCAGTGCGCCCACCATGCCCGTATGCTCGCCGGTTAGAGTGTAGGCGTTGAACTCCTGCCCCTTGTCATCGGGCGCGAGTGAGGTGACGGGGCCCTCTTCCAGAGATAGCATGAGCGCGGCTCTGCAGAGCAGGTTGGGGGTGACCCCCGTCCTCTGCCTGATCGATCGTAGGCGGCTCGTCGCGTCCGCCGAGATCTTAAGCTTGCTGTAGCGCATGAACGACCTCCGTGTCGCCGTCCCCGAAGTAACCCGGTATCGCATGCGTAGAACGCAGCTCGTGGTCGTATTCGAGGCGGTAGGAATGGCTGATGCTGGGCGACAACTGCTCGAGCAGGCGTCCGTCGACCTCCGTGTCGGTCGAGAGGACGATCACTTGGTGGCTCGCCTCCGGGAAGTAGCGTTCGACGATGGTCGATCGATGTTCCGAGTCCAGTCGCGCCAACGGCGTGTCGATGATCATGGGCAGTGCGCGTCCACTCGTGCGGGCCAGGGCCCACAGCATGGCGATCGCGTAGACCTGCTTCTCCCCGGCCGACAGGCTGGACTTTCGGATCTCGCCACCGGACTTGTCGATAAGCGTCGCATCGAACGTCGAGCGATCGATGCGAACGTCGGCCACGAAATCGCCCTTACGCGCGAGATGGTTGAACCGCTCCACGAACTCCTTGCGCAGCTGCTCGATCTTGAGATCCAGTAGCCTTTCCTCGTACTGCTGCAGGGCTCGGCCGACCCGACCCGCCAGCGCGGCGCGCTCCTCGGTGGCGGCAGCCTCGGTCTGTGCCTCGATCGCCCGCTCCTTCTCGCGGATCAGGGTTGCGCGCTGGTACTCGAGACTGCGGAGTTCCTCGGTCCGGGCTTTGAACTGGGCCTCGATTACCCCAACGTCCTTCTCCGCGAGCAGAAGTTCGTCGAGCACGACGCCCGCCGCGTGACCGGATGCCCGCACGATCTCCGCATCGAAGCTCCGAAGGCGCTTCGTCAGGGCATCGAGGTCGGACACGAGCACCGACGCCTTGGCGGGCACCGTGTCCCGCGCTTCCGCGATCCGGGCCGTGAGCCTCCGCCGTTCGGCGGCATCGAGGCCGTCCAGCGTGGGATCGGCGACACCGGGACTGTCGGCGTCGGCCTTGAGGAAGCCTTCCAGATCCTTCCAGTGCGCATCCTTCCAAGTAGCGCCCCGCTGCGGATCGCCGCCGTCGCGCCACGCGAGCAGGCGGCGCCGAAGTGCGTCGGCCTCCTCTGCCGCGCCAGCGCTCCCGGATTTCGAAAGGGCAGCCGAGTACCTTGCCAGTAGCTTCGGGGCCATGGCGAATGGCAGCAGGCTACCGGCGAGATCGCGCAGCTCGTGCTCCCGCCTGCCGATCTGCTCCTTTACTTCCTTCCGGCTCGCTTCGAGCGACGCGCGCTGGTTGGCCGCGTCGCCTCCCTCGGCGATGAATCGCTGTCGGACCTTGTTGGCGGCGCCGGTCTGGGAGAGATGACGTGTGCTCAGCTCCGCGACGTCCTCCGACATGTCTCCGATCCGTCGCTCCAGAGCCGCTATGTCGCGGACGACGGTCTCCAGGCGGCCGGCGGCCGCACCGTCCTCCCGGCGGCTGCGTCGGGCGAGATACAGGCCGATGTCGGTCCGCAGACGTCCGACTAGTTCGATGCCGAGCAGGCCGCGGACCGCATCGGCGAGGCCCTCATCGGGATCATCCCTCGCGATGTCCGCGATCTTCTCGCCGTCGAAGAAGAAGAGCTGCGAGACGCCGGGTGGAATGAGTTCCTGAAGGAACGCGTGCCACTCGTCACGAGGCACGGTGTCGACCGGGGCTCCGTCCTTTTCGAGGGTTAGCGTCTCCACGGCCTTGGCGCCCCGAACCGTCCATCGGCGTGACACGCGGTACCGCTGCACCACACCCGCTTCGGCGTAGTCGAACTCCAACCCGACGGACGCGACCTTCGCGGGCTCGCCTTGGGCGCCGACGTGCACGCGGTTCCGTAGATGGACCTCGTACTCGGATTGGGCGACGCGCAGCCCGAGGGCGCGTCGTCCGTACAGTGCCAGACGAACCGCCTCGAGGAGCGTCGTCTTGCCGGCGCCATTGCGTCCGCCGATGAGAACGACCGGTCGACCCCGTGTTGGAACGAGGTCGATGCGCTGGCGACCCGCATATAGCCCGAAGTTCTCGAGCTCGATTGCCCGAAGGATCATCGCGCGCCGCCCTCAGCGTCGAAGGCCTCCTCGACTTCGGCTTCATCATCCGCGACGAGCACGTCGTCGGAAAGACCGAGCTTCCGACGCTGCTCGTCGACCACGATGTCCAGGTCCCGCCACTCGAGACGGAACGCGTCCTCGATGCGCGTGTGGACCGCGTGCCGCCGTTTGAGGCCATGCGATGCACGCTCGATGTCGAGAAGACGCATGACGAGGTCGGTCGGCACATCGTTTCCCGCGCAGATCTCGTCGAGCAGATCTCCGTCGTCGGCCGTGAACGAGACGGTGTCCTCCGCGACCCAGTCCAGATCCTTGCCCAGCGTCTCGCGGACGATGCGGGGCACGCTGTCGGGCCAATCCCCGCGCTCGGTGCGCCATAGGCGCCGGATCTCGTGAAGCTCGTTCTCACCGATCAGCGTGGGAGCCTCCCCGATCGGGGCTTCGCGCGCCACCTCGTTCTGCGTCTCGAGCAGCCGACGAAGAAGCGTACGGCAGAAGTCGAGGGTGTACGGCCCGGGCATGACCCGGTCAGTATTGGGAATGAAGTTGATCTGTCCGGTCCGGCGCCGGAAGTCCCGGAACTCGCGCTTGCGTTCGGGCACCTGTGTACCTGAGAGCAGATCACGGAACTCCAGCAGAGGCGTCAGCCATTCCTCACCGGAATCGATCATGGCCTCCATCGCCCTGTCGCGTTCCACGACGGTGCAGACCCAGCATCCGAAGCGCGAGTTGCCGCAGGACGGGGTGGTCGTGTCGACCACCAGAGGGCACTCTCCGGAAGAGGCGTTGCGATACATCGCGACGAGGTCGCGGTTGTCGTTGCCCCAAGGTGACGGGTTCTGGAGCAGGTAGGTCCATACGTCGTCGGTCGAGAAGGCGGCGATCGGCGCGTATACGAAGGCGTTCAGGAGTGACGAGTGCCGCGACAGCCGCGATCCTTCGATCTTGTGAAGCGACATCACCTGTGCGCGGGTCGACGACTCCTGCGATCGTACGCCGAGAACCATCACCACCTCGCCGAACTCCGCGACGCGGCTTTTGATGAACTCGTTGGCCGGCTCGATCTTCAGCCGCTCCGTGCACCAGCGGAACCGGCGCGATGGGGCGGGATAGCCTCGACCGATGAGGTTCACCCAGAAGCTGCGGTCGACGTCGGGGACCACCTTCTGCGTGATGATCGGCATGCCCTGTTCGATGGCCGCGGCGGCGATCCGTTCAAGCGTGACGTCGATGTAGCGGGATACGACCGGCGTTTCGACCAGCGTATCGGAGCTGATCACGTAGATCGTCTTGGTCCGCTGCTCCTTCGGCAGTGCGGTGATCGCGGTCCAGATGATCTGAAGCGCGGTGGTGGAATCCTTGCCACCGGAGTAGCCCACCACCCACGGACGGCTATCGGAGAGATAGATCTCACGCACGTCCTCCATCAGGCGGGCGATCGATTCGGGACCCGTGAGCTGCGGCTTGGCGGTTTGCTTGTTGTCTTTTTGCACGTCTGAATCCTAGTCCAAGTACCGGCGACAGTCAGTCGATTTGTTCACTTTTCGTCGCATCCGCGTAGCGCCCTGTGGATGACGTCCGCGGTGAGCATGACGCTGGTGCGCGACCGGTTGACCCGGCCACCCAGAAGCGCCCTACCCTCCCAGAGGCCCGTGTTCCCACGGGACCAGTCGATCGTGCCGAGGGCGAGAAGTGCATCCTGCCAGGAGGCGGGGCGCTCGGCGATCATCCGGGCGCCCGCGATCGCCATCGCCTCCATCGCGACCCCATGCGCATGTACCCGGTCTCGCCGCAACTCGCCCGCCGAGACCTTCCCCTCGCCGGCCAGTCTCCATTCCGGCATCGCGCCAACGACATGCCGCCAGAACTCGATGGCTGGCCCGGGTTGCTCGGCGGTCGCTTCCAATCCGGCCTCGTCGACCAGCGTAGCCGTCGCCGTGTGCAGGTTGCTGAAGGCGAACAGCTTTCGCGAGGTTCCGGAGAGATTGGTGCGCGTGAGATCGGTTAGATCACGGAAGAGCGGTATGGCCTCGACGACCGCCCTGGTGAGCCGCGCCGCGTCGTCACGGGCATCGTAGAAGAGCCGTAGCGATCTGGACGGCTTCACCCCATGCTGATTCAGATCGACGAACATCTGCTGCGACCTGGCGAGCCCGCCGTCTGGAAACAGAGTGACGGCGATCGTCTCGTCGCCGAGATGGGGACGCTCCTTCAAAGCCTCGACAATGCCGGCGCGACGGTGCTGGCCATCGTTGATGACGATGGTCGCGGTCATTTCGACGACGAGCGTTCCGATCGACCTCTCGCCGACGGCGGCTTCGAACTTCATGCCGCCATCGACCGTGGCCGACAGTGCCGACAGGACGTACTCGCCGGCGTTCGTCGCGATGTAGCGTGCGATCGCGGGTACGCGGCCCTTGTTCAATCCCCGTTGCGCGCGAAGCGCCGTCGGCAGCTCCTCCTCGTCGAAGCGGAAGAGCCGCTCGACCATCCTGAGCGGGACCATCGCCACGTAGTAGGCGCGGCCCGCCTGCACGCCGCGGATGGCGGCGAAGCTGTAACTGTTACTCATCGTTTTTCCCTTCCAAGCGGTTCAACCGCCCGACGGGCTCGAGAAATCTATCTTCGAAAACGGTGCGGACATGCAGTCCGTCCACGCTCTCTCCAAAACCTAGCTTGGCGAGCTCGGCCAAGTGCGGATGCGAGAAGGTCACCCTGCGGCAACCGCTGGCGTCGGAATCCTCCACGAAGAGGCTGCTACACAGGACCTCTCCTCGCTCCACGCGGGAGAGCTGCGACGCTGATGCGCCACAGGTCGCTGCAAGCGCGCGGAGGCGAAGGCCAGCATGAAGACGCCCGATCCGAAGCGCGCGGCAAAGCTCCATCCGCGGATCGCCGTCACGCATCGCGCCGCCGGTTCGGCAGCGGTTTGGCGATCGGCCCCGGATGGCAACATCGTCCCATCCGAGGTCTAGGGCGCCGAGAAGCTGATCCATCGTCCCCGGCTGAGGCCACGCCCGGCCTCGCTCGATCCTGCACAGGGTCTCCCGCGCGATCCCGATACGGTCGGCGAGGGCCTGCTGCCCCCCAAAGCGAATGCGCCGTCGTGCCGCGACGATGTCGCCCAGATCATCCCGCAGCGCTGCGAATCCGTTTGGTAGGCGCATCCTGGAGCGTTGCATGACGACCATCGCTGTTTGGGGGATGTGACGTTGTTGCTTACCGTTGGAGTGCGCAACGTACAATGCAGATCCGAAGGCCACACGACGCGCTGCCTTGCAGATTGGCGACTGAACGTTTGGATCGTCCCCGATCGATGTCGGAAGGCGCCTCCGCTATTGTCGGAGTTCGACAGCGGACGGAATTGTTGAACCCGTTGCCGACGACTGCCTCCGGTCAGCGAACGATAGGATGCGAGATGCGACCGCACGGCGGTCCATGCGTACTGGTGCTCGCCGGCCCGGGCAGGGAACGCCCCGCCGAGGTTTTGATCCGAATGTAGACGATGCCGATCATCGGAGCCGACGGAAGATGGTCCTCAACCTGCGATTCGTGGTGAACACGCCTTCCGAACATTCGCCGAAACGCCTATCGCCGATGAATGAAGATATTCTGGTCTTGGCAAAGCGACACGCCGCAGTCTGCCGGACGCCATTTTGTCCGTGACGTTCTAGCCGAACTCGCAAGAGACCTGAACGGTATCGATGGAACGGAGGACGCCGAGCGTCCGGACAGCGAGGAGGACGAAGGAGACCCGCCGTTCGCCGACGATGGAAGCATCGAGGTTGACCATGACACGCGAGGTGTCGGCGGATCGCCTCCGATCGCCGAGACCATTCTCCGAAAAATCCGCGACTGCGCCGTGCTCGTCGCGGATGTCACCCCGATCATCAGCACCCCTGCGGGAAAGCGCGTCCCGAACCCCAACGTCATGCTCGAACTTGGCTATGCGGTGCACGTTCTCGGCAATGAGCGGATCGTTCTGCTCATGAATGGGGCGCAGGATGCCGCGCTGCGACACCTGCCCTTCGATCTCCGTCATTGGAGGGCACCGATCGTCTATAAGTTGCACAAGGACGCGACGGATGAACAGAGGCGCGAGGTAGCGAGCGAACTGAAGTCCGCGCTTCGCACACGGATCGCGCCCGGTCTCAGGATTGCCGAAGCCGCTCAGCGCGAGGATGACCGCAGTAGGAACAGGGCTCCGGAGCTAAGCGTCACCATCGATGGCGAGGGTGACGCACCACGTGAGGTGTCGCAAACGGTAGTGTCACTTGGAGTGAAGACGCTCGACCAAATCCGCTCGGATACGCCGATCCTTCCTCTTCCGAGGTCCCGAAACGGGATATTGGGAACTGCGACGTCGCCGCGAATGGGACAGTCGAGCATACTCGCCGGACTTGCACGCGCGAAGCCTGTCAGCCAATGGACCATCGAGGAGACCGAGGGCTACAACTCGTTTGTCCGGCATTATCATTCGTCTTACGAGCGTTATCTGGAACTCCGTGAGGACTACGCGCGCCTGCTACTCCGGAGCTTTCAGGTACAGTTGAAGGTCGAGAACACGGGATCGTTGCCAGCAACGGCGATCGATGTGGACGTGACCTTCCCAGCTGGGATTATCCTTTACGAGAACGACGAGGCGCCTTTGGTTCCGACACCCCCTGAGGCGCCGCCCTTGCGGCCGTTGGCTCCAGGGACTGCCATCGTCCGACAACTGCCCGTCGAGTTTGAAAGCCCTGCCGCCCGCATGTGGCTCCCTCGATCGACGCACGTGCATTCTGGGGAGCGGCGGATCCACTTCTCGACGGATTTGCTCAAGCACCACCACAGCGCCGCGCTGGACCCCGTTCTGCTGTCATTCGTAACCGCCGCCGATATCGCGCCGTTCGATGCGACATACATCATCACAGCAAGAGAGCCGGTCGACGCGATCGAAGGAAGAATACATTTCGAAATCATTCGCCGGGACGGTTAGCGCTCAAGGAAGTCCCCGGGACCACGTTGACGTCAGTCGAACAACATGACGTCGCAAGTCTCATGACGTTCGAAGCAAGCCGCCAACCCAGGCTTTCCGGCGATCTCGACCTCGCGATCGAGACGATCCAGGTATTCGATGACGTATGTTGCGGACTGCACTCCGCGATCCCAGAAGATCACTGCGAGAGGTAAACCGAACTCTTTCGCCGTTGCCTCAAGTCTCGCGATTTCGGTCCGCTCCAAACCGAACGTCAGAGAGCCGTCCGGCGCCCGCTTACTTGGATGCTGACACTTGGAGTCGAGTAACAGACTGGTACCTTGAAACGCCACGACTAGGTCAACGCGCTTTGCGCCAAGCGCCCTGAGCCTCGTGGACTTGGTCGCGCGGTCCTGCTCGACGAAGAACCAGGAGACGTCACATTGATCAAGCAACCGGCGGGTAAGGTCCTCGCCGGCATCTCCTGCCTGTATCGGCGTACCCGACATACGGGCGAGCGTCGACCGAAAGTGCTCCATGCTTACAGCGCGCAATGGCAATCCTTAGATGAAGTTGGGAATGATCCTGACGACCAACCCTGTCGTATCGGTTCACCCTGTCAACAAGAGTTTGGAAGCGGCTTTTACCGGCCGTGATTCGACGAAAGGCCGCGAAGACGGATGATCTGCGGATAGAAAAATGAGGTCCGGCTATCCCGAACGGATGGCCACGACCGCCCTGCCTTCAATCAATGTTTGTAGACATAGGAATCCTGGATTCGAAGAGCTGCGCCGATGTCCGTGCGGCCTTACTCCAATCTCCGCCCTCACCACCTAGATGGCCGAGGTTCGGCCAGCGTCCCCGACGCTTCATGATGCAACCCTTTTACTATGCTTCAACGGGCGCAATGAGCGGAAGCTACACGACTTGCGTGATTCCACACGTCAATTTGTTTCGCCTCATCACTTCTTGTTCGGCTTAGAGGCATGATTGGCCCACCCTCCGATCAGGCTGGTCAGGTCGTACTCCTCGAGAACCTGCGCGCGACAAGCATCGCTTGCCAACGTGATGAACGACAGGATGCATCTATCCGCCGAGCACTCGAAGTTCACATATTCGTGGTCCAGATGAGGTGCCGCGACCTCCCATTCGAGGGCGTTAAAATGCTCCGTACTCTGTCCGACTATGCTTTTCGGGAGGCCGGTGATGAGAGCGCGCGCTGCGACGGTGATGTCGTGGTTCGCTTGTCGGTTGCGCATGCGCACCGAATACCCGCGCTCTACTACGAATATGGCGGTAGGTCGCCCCATGGAGGCAACGGCGCTCTCAACAAAATGTGCAGAAGCTGAACCTTCGTAATCAGCTTTGTACGCGATCACGAAGGCGAATGGAGCAGTCCGTGTACGTTCCGCTTCATCATCATCTTCATCGTCATGCACGTAATCGAAAACGGTATTAGCTGCTTTGGCCATTGCTCTCATCGAGCCTGCGGTCTTGGTTTCGGCAACCAGTTCTGCAAGTCCCCGCAACTCCATGACCTTTTTCGAACAATCTCCAGCCGTCGTCTCGGACAAGGTCGATTTCACCTCAACGATTCCATAGACATCTTCATAGGGTACGATCCGCACCGCTCCGTCAGGTGATTTCAGATAGGCCGGAGCCCGCTGCCTATCGTAGAAGATTACGTCGAATTCAGAACTCAGGCTGACGTCCAAAACGCCGTTAGACATGTGGGGATACAGTATATGACCCTTACAGACGCCAATGGACGACCCGAGGCTTTCGCGGAGATACCGTACAACCATGGCTTCTCGGGGGGCGCCTTGACCATCTGGTCTGCCGCCACCCTCGCCCCACCTCAGCGCTCCGATGAAATCATGAGCGTAGGCTGCGGCGATCGCAGCCAGGTTCGGTCTGTTTCGCGTGCCGGACAACTTAGTGCTTTCTATCGAACAGATTCCAGAAGGCATCCTACCGCAACTAACGCGGATACAAAGCTCAGATCTCGCCAGCCGCCGCTTCCGGCCACGGCCGTCGACAGACGCTTGTCGACGCCGGTGACGTCATAGTCGTCGATGTGGGTCAGGTACTTGACGTTCAACGAGGCCCACCTTCCTCCGCCTGCCCTCCGTGACCCATGAATTCCGGTTCTAGGAGCGTTCACCTCCGGTGCCACAATCGGTCGGACGATGGTTGGGTCAGCCATTCCCTCCGCGGCCTTCGAGCAGATCGGCGTGTTGCTGCAATGCGGTCTGAAGGAAGTCGCGGAGGAGCCTCACGCGGCGGGTGGAGCGAGTTTCCGAATGGGTAAGGAGCCATACTTCGCCGTCGCGTTCGATCGGGCAGCCCTGCACGCGGGCCAGAATGGGATCGGCGTCACCGAGGAAGCACGGGAGGCGGGCGATACCCATCCCCGCGCGGGCCGCTGCGAATTGCGAGCGCATGTCCGCAAATCGCACAGGGGTCGGCGAAGCGCTCAATCCTGCTGCGGACGGCCAGGTCACCGGGATCGATGCCCCTTCGCGTAATAGCCATGCCGGTTGAGACGCCGTGTCATTCGCGATGAAGTCGCGGTGATAGTACCAGGCAGAGTGGAAGCCGTGCGTGCGTGAACCGATGAGATAATCAGGGATCGACGAGGCGTCCAGAACGACACGCAGCGCAACGTCGGCCTCCCGGTTGCTCAGGTCGGCGAGTATGCCTGACGCGGCGATCTCCAGGCCAATGTCAGGATGATCGGTGCGGAAGCGAGTGATGTCAGGCATGAGCAAATGCGTCGCGAAGGACGGTGGCATGGTGAAGCGCAGCTTGCCCGATACGCTCTGATCCAGACCGAAGACGCGAGCTTCGATCCGGGCCGAGGCCGTCTGCATCTGCTCCGCCAGCTCGACGATGTCGCTGCCGGCATCAGTCAGCCGATAGCCGGCCGGCAAGCGGTCGAAGAGTTTGACGCCCAGAGCCTCTTCGAGACGCGCGATGCCCCGGAGGATCGTCGCATGGTTGAGGCGAAGCCGGTCCGCCGCTGCTCTGACCGTCCCTCCCTGAGCGACGGCGAGGAACATGCGAACCTCGTCCCACTGCCTCATTGGTGCGCTTTCGCATCGGAGGGATGCGGCATTACCGACTTATCATCCTGCGCAGCCTGTCGCATTTAACCTCCAAGGGTATCGCTGGTGCGGAACCGCATACACGCAATGTCAGCCACCTAGAAGGACGAACAACCCATGGGTAGACTTCAAGACAAGGTCGCAGTGATTAGTGGCGCTTCGAAGGGCATCGGCGCTGCGATTGCCAAGGCGATGGCGGCCGAGGGCGCCAGTGTCGTCATCGGTTATGCGAGCGACAGTGAGGGAGCTGACTCGGTTGTGCGATCCATCGCGTCTGCCAACGGTCGTGCCGTCTCCCTGAAGACAGACGTCGCAAACGAGGCTGACGTAAACGCCTTGTTCGATCTTGCCGTCGAACGCCACGGGCGTATCGACATCCTCGTCAACAATGCCGGCGTCTATACCGTTCTTCCGATCGAAGACGTCAACGAACAGGATTTCCGACGCCAGTTCGACACCAATGTACTTGGAACGCTTTTCATGATCAAAGCGGCCGTCAGCCGTTTCGATGCGTCCGGCGGCAGCATCGTCAACATCGGCTCGGTCAACAGCGTCGCGGGACAGGCTGGCATGTCGGTCTACTCCGGCACCAAGGGGGCAATCGATACCATAACGCGGTCTCTCGCGGCGGAGCTCGCGCCAAGGAACATCCGGGTCAACACGTTGGCCCCCGGCGCCACCGAGACCGAAGGCATCCGTAGCGCCGGAGTTATGGGAAGTCCGTTCGAGCAGCATGTCATCGACCGCACGCTGTTGGGCCGCTTCGGAACGCCTGAAGACGTCGCCAAGGTCGCGGTCTTTCTCGCGTCCGACGACGCCGCCTGGGTGACGGGCGAATGGCTGTCGGCGTCTGGCGGCTACAAGCCTGGATAGATGCGGCAGGATTGTGTGACACGCCGCCGCTCAATGGCTGATTGCAATGACGATTGTCGACACGTCACCTACTGGGCGACCGCGACTGGTGGCTTTTATCATGAAGCAATGGACCGCAGATCGCTCCCCGATCCCGGCAAGGCGCTTCACCCGCGCACCACCTGGGCGTACCGTGCCACTTCCCTCTTACCCTGGTGAAGTGTCCTGCGAAGCATTGAGGTCCGAGCATGTGTCTACGGCGCTGGCGCCGTAAGTGGCATGCCGTGTATATCGCACGCTCGCTTCGGCGATGATCGCCGTGCACGGAGTTGACGATGGGCAGACGCAGGGTCAACCGGCACCAATGGGCGGATGAGCCGGACCGCCTGCTCTTCCACGATCAGGCGCACGACATCTGGGCCAAGCTCGATTGGGAGTCATCCGAGTTCCAGAGTCGCCTCAACAGCGATCCGCCAATCGACGTCGATGGTTGCGTCTATCTCCTGCAGAGCGCGTGCATCTCGGCAGCCGCCGTAACCGACTGGCTCCGGCAAGATCTCCAGAAGGCCGCTGGCCTAGCCGGAGCTTCGCTTGATGAGCGCGCTTTCCGGGCTGAGATCGATCTGTGGCTTCCCGATCTCCCCCTGGCCCGGGCTGTCGCCAACACCTTCAAGCACCGGGAGTACCGCGACGAAGGCTGGGGCAATGCGGAGATAAGACTGATCACCGTCTTCGAGCCGGAGCAGCGTAGCCGACTCGATGCGGCCCACGGCACCGATCGGTTCGAGAACACCTTTGCAGAGGAGGCGGCCGAGGCCACCTTCAGGCTCGCGTTTAGGCGCAGGGACGACAGTCGGGAGGTGGACGCGGTCGAATTCGTGCGACAGCTGTCGTCCGGGGCCTTGCGGCTGCTCGACGCCAACTCGCCTGGTGACGAGCGGCTGTTTGTCACCAAGCCGCGGAACCCGTCTGCCCACGCGGCTGGCGGTTCTTGATGTATCCGGCCGACGAGGCTGGGCTTGATGGCGAGCGGGATGGCAGCGCCCTATCCGCGCAGGGCCGGAAGCTCGACTTCTCGTTCTGGCCGATACGAGCCTCGGCCACGATCAACGTCCCCAGCACCCGCCTCTTCTCTCTCGACCCTTGGGCGATCATCAGGCAGTCGATCGAAAGCGAGTGTGAGCCAGCGCGTCTGCCCGAGGCGTTGGCGTGCCTCGGGCAGGCCAGTGCGTTCTTCGAGGTCGGCACCAGTCAAGGCAACGAGGCCGCCCGGCCCCTCGCGCTGTACTACAGCTATCTCAACCTGATGAAGGCGTATTGCCTGACCCGGGGCGGCGTCGCGACCTTCGAGCGGTCGCTTCACGGATTGTGGGAGGAGCACGCGGCGGGCCACGGGGTCGAGAATGCCGTTCTGTCGACAGTCAAACCCGGCCGGCCATTCGCAACCGATTTGAAGGTGTTCGAGCGAATCGCGATGACGCTCCCAGGCCAGAGCCCTGCCCTTGCCGGGAAGTATCGGCTCGCCTCGGTGGTACCGCAGATCCTTTCAGGTCACCGCTTGTGGGCGGAGGCGGCGGACGAAACCGAGCGCTTCTTCATCGTCAGGGACATCGCGTTCCGTCACCATCCCGCCTCGGGTGACGTGTGGCTGCGCATCGACATGCTGCGCGAGGATCTGTCGCGCTTCGGCATAGAACCTCAGGACATGCTGTCTCGCGCCGGGTTGGCGGGCACGTTTCGCCAGGTGAGGTGCGACCGACCGAAACGCGTTCGGTTCGAGCAGATCACGCCTCGGCGCCCGGTCGATGGCGATCCGCTACCTGAGCTCCAGCATCTCATCGACGCGTTGCGGCCGTCCCTGTGGATGACCGTTACCGTCATACCGCCATACCGTCGCTACTATCTCTACTTGTCACCATCGACTGAAGCGGATCAGCGACTGCCGCAGCTGCTCTCGATGTACGCGATGACATACTGGCTCGGCTCGATCACCAGGTACCGGCCCCACCACTTCGACGAGTTGCTGCGTGGGAACTACGGTCCACGCATCCGAGACTTCGTGACCGGCCAGCCGCTACAATTTCTATATCTGATGGCATCGGAGATCTCTCGGCGCGACGTCGCACGCCCGAGCATCCTGTAGGCATGGAGGCAGGGACGAGACAGGCCCGAGCATTCGCACCAGTCGCCGAGATCTCCAAGGCGATGCGGCGGCGAGTCACGGGATCTGGATCGGATGGGATCGCGTAGGCAAAGACCTCCTCCCGCCTTACCGTCACCGGACCGTCGCTGGCCGCAGGATCTTGCATCTTCCTGCGCACCATCAATGCTGCGGGCTTTCCTCATAGCATCCGGATCGACGCAACTGTCTGATGATACCTTTGAACGCTGCGGTGACGCCTTGGGCACGCCCGATGTCGTTATCCTGCTGAGCGGCATCCCATTAGAGTTCGAGCGGCCAGCGTTCCGGGCAATGGTGCAGCAGGCATCGCAGTGCCAACCGGATCTCTACCCCATCGACCCGGGCTTCCGAGCAACGAGCGCCCCCGCGCAGGATGTGGACCGACAATGCGATGACGACTCGTTGATGCCTGGGCAGTGACACCGCGCTCATCGGAAGTCATGGGATTTGAACCGCATGACCTCCTCCGGATCCATGCCATCGGCGTGAGGTGGCCAGTAGCAGTTGCGCGGACCTGGGCTCCAACCCTTGTCGCCGCGATCGGGCGACCCTGGATGGCGCGCGCCATCGCCCCTGCCGGTCACGTGCGGAAAGGACATCTCGCCGACGCGATGGAGCAGATCGCCATGATCGATGATCCGATCGCAGATGACATGGATCACCTCACCTTCCTTCTGCACCCTGCCCTTCATGCCGATCATCGATGCGGACATCACGGTGCGGCGTTGGGCCTCAAACCGGTCCGGCCAGAGGATGCCATTGGCGATGCCGGTCTCATCCTCGAGGGTGATGAGCAGCACGCCCTTGGCGCTGCCGGGTTTCTGACGAACGAGGATGATGCCGGCGACCACGACGTGGCGACCTGCCCAAGCATGGGCGCGACCTCGTGCAGGCGCACGACAAGGCCAAGGCGAACCAGTTCGACGTGGTGATCGGGAACTGCGGCCCGGGCCATTCCGGGCCCTGCTCGGCGACCAACTATCCCGACGGCAGGCGCCAGGTCTGCTACTGTACTGCCGCCAACCAGTGCGACGATTGCGCCTTCGAGCAGGCGGGTGGCTGAACCGCGCGCGGGGCGGGTTTGGGCGATCGGCGCATGGCTTGTCTGAGGCTGCCATTTTCCCAGTTATTCGGGTAGCTGTGGACGATGTCGTCACGCCCCTCTAACGCATTGCGTCTCCTTCACACTTCGGACTGGCACATCGGCCAGGAACTCCACGGGCATGACCGGCAGGAGGAGCACGATGCGTTCCTGGGCTGGCTGCTCGAGCAGATCGGCACGCTCGAGATCGACGCGCTCGTCGTGACTGGCGACATCTTCGACGTGGCGAACCCGCCGGTCACCGCAACGGCGCGCTTCTACGGTTTCCTCCGCGACGCGCTCGCGACGCATCCGCGGCTGCAGATCGTCATCGTCGGTGGCAACCACGACTCGGCCGCGCGCATCAACCTGCCCGGCGCGCTGCTGGGGCGCGGCCGCGTCCACCTCGTCGGCCAGCTGCCCCGATGCGAGGGTGCGCTCGATCTGGACGGATTGTTCGTGACGCTCGCGGGCCGTGGCGGGGGTCCCGCCGCCCTCTTGGCCGCCATCCCGTATTGCCGGCCGGGCGATCTCGGTCGTGGCGACCTTGCCTCGCTCTATGCCGAGGTCGCGATCGCCGCCGAGGCAAGGGCAGTCGGCCTGCCGGTCGTCCTGACCGGCCACCTCCATGTGTCGGGTGGCGACGTGTCGATCGATTCCGAGCGCAGGATAGTGATCGGCGGCGAGGAGGCGGAGGCCTCCACGCTGTTCGACGCGCGCGCCGCGTATGTCGCCCTCGGCCATCTGCACCGTCCGCAAGACGTCGCCGGCTCGACGCTGATCCGCTACGCTGGTTCGCCGATCCCGCTCTCGCTGGCCGAGCGCGACTACCACCACTCGGTCACCGTCGTTGACCTGGGCGACGGCGAGCCGCGGGTGAGCGTCCTGGAGATCCCCCGCCTGGCGGCATTCGTGTCCTTTCCGGCTGCTGGCGCGCAGTCGTTCGAGGAGGTGGAACTCGCGCTCGCCGCCTTCGACTTCGGCGAGCCTGAAACGCTCGGCCGGAGGCCGTTCGTCGAGGTCACAGTGCTGCTCGACCGGCCTCAGCCAGGGGTGACCGCCCGTGTCCACGCGGCGCTCGAGGGCAAGCCGGTCCGCCTCACCCGCATCCGTTCGATCTATCCTGACGCGCCGGTGCGCGACGGCCTCGCCGGGCGGGGCGAGGCGCTGGATGCGCTCGAGCCCTCGGCGGTGTTCGCCGCGCTCCATGCTGAGCGCCACGCGGCCGAGCCCAACCAAGCCCTCGCCCGTGCATTCGCCGAGCTGGTGATTGCCGTGCAGTCGGAGACCCAGCTGTGAGGGTGCTCGCGATACGCGGTCAGAACCTGACCAGCCTCGCGGGCGAGTTCGAGGTCGACTTCGAGTCCGAGCCACTGGCGTCGGCAGGCATCTTCGCGATCACGGGCCCGACCGGGGCCGGCAAGTCAACGCTGCTCGACGCCGTGTGTCTCGCGCTGTTCAACCACGTGCCTCGCCTGGCATCGGCGGCGCGCGGCCAGGTCGGCGCGGCCGGCGGCGAGACCCTCTCGGCGGACGATCCCCGCGCCCTGCTCCGCCACCGCGCTGGCGAGGGGTTCGCCGAGGTCGACTTCATCGGTCTCGACCGTGGCCGCTACCGCGCCCGCTGGTACGTGAAGCGCGCGCGGCTTCGGAGCGACGGTGCTCTCCAGCTCGTCCAGCAGACCTTCACCAACCTCGATACCGGCGAAGTCTACGGCGGCACGCGCACGGAGACGCTGAACGCGATCCGCAGCAAGGTCGGGCTGACCGCCCAGCAGTTCGGGCGGGCGGTGATGCTCGCGCAGGGCGACTTCAACGCGTTCATTGAGGCTGACTCGAACACGCGGGCCGAACTGCTAGAGAAGCTGACCGGCACCGACCTCTACGCACGCCTCGGCGTGGCTGCGCGCGCCAAGGCCGACCGCCTTCGCGAGGCGCTGAACGCCATCGAGATGCGCATCGCCGCGCAGAACGGCCTGGACGACATCCAGCGCGCCGAGGCCGAGGACCGCCTGTCGAAGGCGAGCGGCGAGCACGAGGCGGCGAAGGGCGTGCTGGCGGCGCGCGAGCGTGATCGGAACTGGCACGCGCGGGCAGGTGAACTGGCCGTGCGCGTCGAGGTGGCCGAGCAGGCGCGTGGCGCGGCGGAACTCAGGCGGTCCGAGGCCGAGCCGCGGCGCGTCGACATGGCCAACCGGCGGGTCGCGTTCTCCATCGTCCCGGCATGGCAGGCGGCGGCCGACGCGAACGCGAAGGTCACCGCAACGCAGCTGCGCATCTCCGAGCTCGACCGCGAGGCCGTCGCTGCACGGGGACGCGAAACTGAGGCCTTGGCCATCGACTGTGTCGCCGCCGAGAAGCTGAGACTTGCCGAGCTGGACCGAGAGCGCGAGCGGCCCCACCTCGAGGCCGCGCGCGCCCTTGATGCCCGGATCGCCGAGCTCGGTGCAAAGCTGACGCCGCTGACGGCCACGCGAGAGGCCGCCGCCGGCGACGTCGAGGCAAGCGCTGCGCACCTGGCGACCGCCACCGCTGAGCGGGACGAGGCGACGGCTGGCCGCACGTTGCTGGCCGATTGGCTCGATGCCAACAAGTCGCGCAGTCCGCTTTTGGCACGGCGCGACGATCTCGCCGCGGACCTCATCGAACATGCCGATCTGTCGGAGCGCGCGGGCACGCTGCAGGCCGAAGCCGGCACGCTTGTCACCCGGTTGTCGGAAGCCCACGTTTCAATGGTCGAGGCCGAGAAGTCGGCGAACGCCACCCGCGAGGCGCTGACGACGGCGGAGGAAAGCGGCAGGATTGCTCGCGTCGCTCTGCCGACGCTCGATGCCGCCGCCGACGCGGAGACAGAGCGTGACAGGCTGACCGGGGTCGAGCCGTGTCTGCTGTCGTTCGAGCGCGCGGCAACTGAACTCGGACGGCAGAGCGATGCGATCGACGCCGACCGCGCCGAACTCGGGCGTATCGACGCCCAACTCTCGGCTTCGAACGAGCGCAAGGGCGAGATCGATGCCGCGTCTCCGGTCCTCGGGGCGCGCCATGCCGAGGCGACTAGGGCGGGCGCGCTGTCCGCCGCCGCTTCCGGGGATGCCGCCGAGCGGCTTCGGGCGGAACTGGTGGCGGGCGAGCCCTGCCCGGTCTGTGGTGGGACCGACCACGCTGTCGAGGCGCTGGCCGGCTTGATCCATGGCCGCGCGACCGAGGACGCTCATCGCGTCGCGAATTTGGCGGCGGAGATCGCGGCGCTCGGCTACGAGCGAGCCGTCCTGCTCGATCGGATCGGTCAAGATGGGACCCGCCGCGCCGCCGTCACGGTGCGAATCGAGAAGGGTGAGAAGGCGGTCTCGACCGCAGCCGACGTGCGTGACGCCCTCTTGACGAAGCTGCAGGAGGCCTTGGGCCCATGCGCGATAAACGTCGCGATCGGACCGCAGGCGATCCGCGCCAAGGTGACCTCTCGACTGCGGGTGGTCGAGGAACGCCGCGCTGGATTCTTGCGGGCGCGCGAGGATGAGAAGCGGACCTCGGCAGCGCTCGACGCCGCCCGTACCACCTCATTGGAGGCCGTCGAGCAGGAGCGTGTTGCCAGGCAGACCGTCCGGGATCTGGAGACCGAGGCGGGGCGCAACGCGGAGCGGCTCGGCGATGCAGGCAAACGGCTCGAACAGGTTGCCGCGGGTCTGGATGCCGCACTCAACCCGCTCTTCGACTGGCGCACCGACACTACGGCAGTCGCTACGCTGAATGACCTCGTCGGCGTATGGCTGGAGAAGACCCGTGAGATGGCGGCGATCGACGCCGGGTTACCCGGACTCGGCAAGGCCGCGAGCGATGCCGAGATCGACCACGGTCGCGAGGCCGCCCGGCTCGAAGGTGCAGTGAAGGCCGAACGCGCGTGCGGCGACGAACGCAACACTCTGATCGGAGAGCGCGCGCCGATGCTCGGCAGGGAAACCGTCGAAACCGTTGCCGACCGCATCGTCAAGACCGTCGAGGCGGCCTCGACGGAACGCGAGGCGGCGCGGATCGCGTGCGACGGTGCCCGGTCGGCCGCCGCCGCCGCGCAGGCGCGCCACGGGCAGGCGATCAAGTCGCTTGAGCTCGAAGAGGCCGACGCGGCGACGCGGACCCGGACCTTCGAGGCAGAACTGGTCGCGAGGCAGGTCAGCCTAGAACTGGTCGAGCGGGCTGCGGCCGACGGCGCGTCCGCACTCGATGCGGAGGCGAAGGCGTTGGCCGAGATCGACCGCGCCGCCGTGGTCGCCGAGACCGAGCTCCGCTCGCGTGTGGAAGACCGCGACGCCCATGCCGCGACCGAGGCGCCGGCGGTCCAGCGGGAGGCGCTTGAGGAGGCGCTCCGCGAGGCCGTGACCGCCGAGGCTGCGGCGCGGGCCGAGCTGAGCGACGCGGAATTCGTGATACGTCAGGACGACCGCGCGCGCGACGCGACGGCGGCACTGCGGTTGACGCTCGAGCAGGAGCGCACCGTCGCGCATCCATGGTTCCAGCTCGACGTCCTTATCGGCGACGCGACCGGCAACAAGTTCCGGAAATACGCGCAAGGGCTGACGCTGGAGCGCCTGCTGCTCCACGCGAACGCCCGCCTCGAGGAGCTCAAGCCGCGCTATTCGCTGGAGCGCGCGCCCGGCGGTGAAATGATGGTGCAGGTGGTCGACAACGACATGGCTGGAGAGATCCGCGGTCTTCCCAACCTGTCCGGCGGCGAGCGGTTCCTAGTCAGCCTCGCGCTGGCGCTCGGCTTGTCCGAGATGTCGACCGGCCAGGGACTGCGGGTTGAGAGCCTGTTCATCGACGAGGGGTTCGGCGCGCTCGACAGCGCCAGCCTCGGCCAGGCGATCGGCGTGCTCGAACAACTGCACGCGACCGGGCGCCGCGTCGGCGTCATCAGTCACATCGACGACGTGAAGGAGAGGATCGCGGTCAAGATCGCGGTCACACCGGCGTCGAACGGCAGCAGCGCGATCGAGGTGCAGAGTGAATGATGAAGCGCCGACCACACCGACACAGAAGGATCGAATGGTGCGCAATGACAGGCTGCGGGGTTCGCGGAGCGGCCGCGTGGACATCCGGAATCAAGGCGCGTAGCCAACCGGCTGGATCGCGCGACACGAATGGCGGGTTTCAGCAATAGCCGCCGCTCACATCAACGACGCTGAATGTCTGATCTGGTCGGAAGCTGCCGCGACCAGCACGGCTCAAATCGGCTGTTTCCTTGGCTTCAGCTTGATCCCAACTTCAGACGCTTTTCATCGAGCGCGCGGCAACCAGTGGTGCGCTACCCCAGCGGGCCACCCGCACGCCGGAGATGACTGACAATTCATCCTGAACGCGGTGCGCGCGAGTGCGTTGTTGCGGCATGCCGGTTAACGCCTTAGATAGATAACGCGCCTAAAGCGGTGGATGCGGTATTTCAAACCAGGCCCTCCCGAGCCCACGCCTGTCTACGTCGAACTGATCGCCACCTCATTTACGATGCTGGTGCCGGCCGCAATCATGTCCGCAATCTTCCTCGCCGTCGGCGCGTATTGCGCGCTTGAGATCGGCGGAGCGCTGCCCTGGATAGCGTTGACCGGCGGAATGGCCGCATCGATAGGTCGTCTCGGCGTCATCCTCGCCTATCGTCGGCAATCGGCCGATCAGCTAGCGGATCGGCGTGCTAGCGCGAACTGGCAGTTCAGGCTGGGCCTGTCGACGTTGTCGTTTGCGGGTTCACTGGCTTTGTTGGGTGCGGCAAGCTTCGTGTCGCCTCAACCGATCCCGCAGATGCTGGCGACGGGGCTCTTGTTCGGCTTTTGCTCGGGCGCGGTGGCCAGGGGTTATATCCGGCCTCGGATCTGCGCCGCCTGCGTTACGCTGGCGACAGTCCCGATCGCGTTGGCTGCGGCGTCGGGGGGCGGCGTCGGCCGTCTCATCCTCGCGGCCATGTTCTTCGCGTTCCTTGTCGGCAGCCTTGAGACGATCCGGTATGCGTATCGGCTGGCGCGGCAGCAGATCTCGTTGCGCAACGAGATGACGATGGTAGCGCGGCATGACGCGCTCACCGGCCTCGCAAACCGGTTCGGCCTGCGCGAAGCGTTCGCGGACCTGCTTCAGTCCCATCGCGACGTTCCCATGGTTGCCGTGCATTGTCTCGACCTCGATCGCTTCAAACCCGTCAACGACCGATTCGGCCATCCGGTCGGTGATGCGCTGCTGCGCGAATTGGCAGCCCGCATCGCGGCAACGGTTCGCCCCGGCGATATCGCGGCCCGCCTGGGCGGCGACGAGTTCGCGGTCGTGCAGGCCGGTATCGGTCACGCGGAAGAAGCGGAAATGTTCGCGCGGCGCCTGGCGCGCGCGCTGGCGGCGCCATATCGGATCGACGACACGATCGTCGAGATCGGCGTAAGCCTCGGCTACGCGACATCGCCGCCATACGGCACATCGCTGGAAACGTTGATCGAGGTCGCCGATGCAGCGCTCTACCGCGTCAAGCGTGCCGGCGGCGGCGTAGGATCAAGCGGAGCGCAAGATGCCCCGTTGATGCCGACGGCGATCGCCTGGTAGCCGGCGCCATCGCCTATAGTCAGCTCGTGACCTTGCCTAGCGCGCTCCGCCCGCGGTGTTCGTGAGACCAAAAACAGCACGCGCCATTGCGGCACCTTCGTCGGACGCCATCACCCGCACGACGACCCCTTGTCCGTCCGTCATGGCTGAATCGATCTCGACACCCGCCCAACCGAGGTCATGGCAAATCGCGGCGCGGACGATCGCATCGTTTTCGCCGATCCCACCGGTGAAGACGATCATGTCCGCACCGCCGAGCGAGGCCATCATCGCGGAGATCTGCTTGGCGACCGAGCGGCAGAAGATGGCGATCGCCAGGGCCGCGTCAGGATTGGTCCCGGCTGCAACGTGCAGCGCGCGCAGGTCGCCAGATATCCCTGATATGCCGAGCATCCCGGACTGGCGGTCGACGACATCCTCGACGCCCGCCGCATCCATGCCCCGCTCGCGCATCAGGTACAGCAACAGACCCGGATCGAGGTCGCCCGCGCGCGATGCCATGACGATCCCGCCCGAGGGCGTCAGGCCCATGCTGGTGTCGATCGACTTGCCCTCCCGGACTGCGGTGACGCTGGCGCCGCTGCCGAGATGGGCGATGATCAGCCGCTCCGGCAGGTCCGGCCCGAGTTGGTGGACGATCGACTGGCAGGACAGCCCGTGGAAACCGTAGCGACGCACGCCCTCCGCCCGGAAGGCCTTCGGGAGTGGCAGGACCGCGGCCACCTGAGGGAGATCGGCGTGGAAACCCGTGTCAAAGCACGCGATCTGCGGCACCTCCGGGTATCGCGCCTGCGATGCGCGGATCAGCGACACCGCGGCGGGGCCGTGCAGCGGCGCAAACGCCGTCGCCCGCTCCAGCTGCGCGAGAACGCCGTCATCGATCGCGACGGCGTCGAACAGCTCGGGTCCACCATGGACGACGCGGTGTGCGACCGCCGCCGGCCGCACGCCGGCCAGCGCCGCGTCGATCCGGTCGAACAGGTCGGCCGGCTGCCGGCCCTCGACTTCCCCCGCCACGCGCTGCTCGACGCCATCCGGTCCAGCCGCATAGAGGCCGAACTTGAGCGAGGAGGACCCCTCGTTGAGCGTCAGGATGTCGGTCCGGCCCGTACTCACCCCCATTGCCAGTCGCGGATCTCGGGGAGGTCGTCGCCCTCTTGATAGACGTGCAGCTTGTGCCGCTCGATCAGCGCCCAGTAGCGCGCGGTCTCGTCCGCCACCCGGTCGCGCAGACGCGGTATCCGCTCGATCGCATCGAGCGCGAGGCGGTAGCGGTCGAGGTCGTTGAGCACGACCATGTCGAACGGCGTCGTCGTCGTGCCCTCGTCCTTGTATCCGCGGACATGGATATTGTTGTGGTTGGTCCGGCGGTAGGTCAGCTTGTGGATCAGCGCGGGATAGCCGTGAAAGGCGAAGATCACCGGCGTGTCGGTCGTGAACAACGCATCGAACGCGCGCTCGTCGAGCCCGTGCGGATGCTCCGACTGCGGCTGGAGCACCATCAGGTCGACCACGTTGACGACGCGGATGCGGATGTCGGGCACATAGTCGCGGAGCAGCATCACCGCGGCCATCGTCTCCAGCGTCGGCACGTCGCCCGCACAGGCCATCACGACATCGGGTTCACCCGGATCGCTGGCCCAGTCCCAGATCCCGGCACCGGCGGTGCAGTGGCGCACGGCGTCGTCGATGCTCAGCCAATTTGCCTCGGGCTGCTTGCCGGCGACGATCACGTTCACGTAATGGCGGCTGCGCAGGCAGTGATCCGCCACCGACAACAGGCAGTTGGCGTCGGGCGGCAGGTAGATCCGCACGACGTCGGCCTTCTTGCTCGCGACGTGATCGAGAAAGCCCGGGTCCTGGTGCGACAGGCCGTTATGGTCCTGCCGCCAGACATGCGACGTCAGCAGATAGTTGAGCGACGCGATCGGCTTGCGCCACGGGATCGCCCGCGTGACCTTCAGCCACTTGGCATGCTGATTGACCATCGAATCGACGATGTGCACGAACGCCTCATAGCATGAGAACAGCCCGTGCCGGCCGGTCAGCAGATAACCCTCCAGCCAGCCCTGGCAGAGATGCTCGCTCAACACCTCCATCACGCGCCCGTCGCGGCTGAGATCGGTGTCGTTCGCCTCCGTCTCCGCCATCCAGGCCTTGCCGGTGACGTCGTAGACCGCCTGTAGCCGGTTCGACGCGGTCTCGTCGGGACCGAACAGCCGGAAGTTGGCGGAGTCGCCGTTGAGCGCGATGACATCGCGGAGATAGCCGCCCAGCGCTGCCGTCGCCGCGGCCTTCACCGTGCCCGGCCCCGGTTGCGGGATCGCGTAGGCGTGGAAATCCGGCAGAGACAGCGGCTTCATCAGTTCGCCGCCATTGGCGTGCGGGTTCGATCCCATGCGCCGATGACCGGTCGGGGCGAGCGCGGCATAGTCCTCGCGGAACGTGCCCGCTTCATCGAACAGTTCCTCGGGCCGGTAGCTGCGCATCCATGCCTCGAGCTGGCGCAGGTGTTCCGGATCCTTGAAGTCGGCGATCGGCACCTGGTGAGCGCGCCAGGTGCCCTCGACCGGCAAGCCATCGACGAATTTCGGGCCGGTCCAGCCCTTGGGCGTCTTCAGCACGATCATCGGCCAGCGCGGCCGTTCGACCTCGTCGCCCGAGCGCGCGGCGGACTGGATCGCGGCGATGCGGTCGAGCACGGTATCGAGCGTCGCCGCGAGCAGCTGGTGCACCTCGGCCGGGTCGTCCCCCTCGACGAAGTGCGGGTCATAGCCATAGCCGCGCATCAGGTCGGTCAGCTCGTCGGGACCGATCCGCGCCAGCACGGTCGGGTTGGCGATCTTGAACCCGTTCAGGTGCAGGATCGGCAGCACTGCGCCGTCACGCGCCGGGTTGAGGAACTTGTTGCTGTGCCAGCTGGTGGCTAGCGCGCCGGTCTCTGCCTCCCCGTCACCGACCACGCAGGCGGCGATCAGCCCCGGATTGTCGAACACCGCGCCGAAGGCATGGGCGAGCGAATAGCCGAGCTCGCCGCCCTCGTGGATCGACCCCGGTGTCTCGGGCGCGACATGGCTCGGAATGCCGCCGGGCCAGGAGAATTGCCGGAACAGCCGGTCCATCCCGCCTCGGCTGCGCTCGATCGCGGGATAGCGTTCGGTGTACGAGCCTTCGAGATAGGTGTTGGCGACCAGCCCCGGCCCGCCATGCCCCGGGCCGATGATCGCGATCATGTCGAGCTCGCGCGCGACGATCACGCGATTGAGGTGGACGTAGAGCATGTTCAGCCCCGGCGTCGTTCCCCAATGCCCGAGCAGCCGGGTCTTTACGTGCTCGATCGCGAGCGGTTCATCGAGCATGGGATTGCTGCGCAGATAGATCTGTCCCACCGAGAGATAGTTCGCTGCGCGCCAGTATCCATCCATCCGCCGGAGCATGTCCTCGGAAAGCGGATGCCTCGTCGCCGTTACGGAGACCGCCGCCGCGGTAGGATCAGCCGGGCGTGATGCACCGTTCGTCATAGCGATTGTCCTCCGAAAGTGTTTCGCGAGCCGATAGTCCTAGCAGTATTATGACCCACATGTACGTTTCTCCCATGAACCCGACGTTCCCGACGGTCCCTCCGTCCGTTCTTGCTGGTGCATTACGGGACTGGCCGATGCAGCGACGCGGCGAACGCTCCTCCGGCTGGGCGATGAGCACGCTGGACCGGAATGCGAACGCGCGCCAATCCGCCCGCACCCGATGTCAGACGCTCACGTCAGCGGTACCGCGGCCGCCGCGTCGACCGTCTTAGACAAGTTCAGTCTGGACCATGCGGGCAGAAGGTGGTGAGAGCGAATGAACTCCGGATCGAAGGACTACTATATGCGACCGTGGTTTCTGCTTACCGCATGCCTGCTGGTCTCGGGTTGCAGCCTCGGTCGCGATGAGCCGACGGTCATCGACGGTACCAGCGCAGAGGCGTTCGACCGAACGTTAAGCGCTGCTAAGGCCGATCTGGGGCCGAGGGACCGCCTCAAATTCGAGGCAGCCCTTTCGGAATTCAAAGCCCGAACCTTTGCCAAGGCCGATAGTCGCCAAGAGTATAACGGGCTGTTGCGCAAGGGGTTGGACGGGTTGACGGCACCCCGCGTCGTTGCGCAGTTCAACAAGGATGTTGACCGCGTCGGGGGAAAAGCCGCCGATGCCGTGTTCGAGGCAAAACGCGTTCTTAACGGCAAGTAGCGCATGGCGGAGCTGCCGCCTATCATCGGGCGAACGCATCGAAAGTCTGCTACCACCTATGTTAGTGGTCCGATCCAATTATTAGGACGCCCAGCCCGAACTCGATTTAGCGCCTCTGCAAATTAGGCGGCCGATTTAGCATGTCACGCTTAACGTTCATCTGCGCTCACTCGCGGCGCAGCCGTCAGGTCTCCCGCTTACGGGCTTCTTTTGAATGTTGCCCGGAAGCGCCGACCGCGACTCTGCTGCCGCCCTGTGGATTGATCGCCCAACGTACGTTGAGTCGACATCCTAACCGCGCCTCGACGATGTCGTGTCGGGTGATCGTGCACGTGGGTCCCGGTCGCCACGATCGCGGCCGGCGCGCTGCCACGGCCAGCAACCCTCGATCTCCGTCTCGAGCGAGAAGCTGAGGAAGGTGCGGATCATGACGATGCCGCCGAGGAGCGCGACGCTTTGGAACGTGAGCGGTGCGGTAATCGTCGAGATGATGTCGGCACCGACCAGCAGCTCGAGCCCAAGGAGGATGCTTCGGCCAAGGTTGGAGCGGCACGCCTGGTAGGCGACTTGCCAACCACCGCTTCGAAACCCTGACCGTATGAACAGGAAGGCCGCCAGCACGACGCCGCCTATTATAATCGCGACGCCGACCAGCTCGAGCAGCTTGGCGAGATGATCGACGAAGGCGTGGGCGAATTCTGTGTTCAAATGGATTCTCCGTTCCGCACACCAGCGGCGTGCAAAGCCTAGCCGACCTGAACGACGTCGAGGGTTCCGGTGGGCAGGGTTCGGATGATGCCCACAGCCGGCCCGGTCGGGTCCCGCCAATCGGTCTGCTGACTCCGATCGAGGACTGCGATCCGCCAATCATGGTACGGCGCGATGTTCTGTCCGGGCGGCATCGTTAGCATCATGAACGCGTCCCCACCTCCGGCGCATTGCACCAGATCCCGCAATGCGAAAGATTAGTTCATCGCGCTTGGTGAAAAGCCACTGGTCCTTGAGCTTCTTTTTCGGATCGCCAAAGTGCGGTGCCTGAACCTCACGCTGCCTGAGGCCGTGCTACTGACGATGCCGCGTAATCGAGGCTTCGTCGCAGAGGAGATCGGTGCTGACCGACAGGCGACGCTCGCGTTCTCCCACCGCGCTCCCGGTGATCAGCGACGATGAATCACGTTCCCATCTCTCGCCAATCCTTCTCGCTGATCTCGACGTCGAACTTCCCCGCATCGGTCTTGATCCGCTTCCACGCCTCATCTCGCTCCTCATCGGTGACGTCCTTCACTTGGCTGAACCGGGCGACTGCGTTGCGAGCGTGGCTGGCGTTCTCAAGCGGCTCCTTCTCCTGCTCGGGAAAGGCAAATGATCCCTTATCCAGCTTCTCGCGGTCCTTCGTGCTCAGCTCGGCAATCACCGTCTCCTTCACGTTGCGAAGCCCAAACGCATGACGAGCGCAGTGGATCAACAGGCGCGCACTCGAGATTCATCGACCGTTCGCTAACTTTTTCGAACTCCACACGTGTCTGCGTTCGATCGCGTGGGACATCGTCTTGGACGACAAAGGCAACGCGTCCGCGAGTTCCAGCGTCAGTCGTACGATCTCGCGTCAACCACCGGGCGTCGTCGTCACACGATCGGGTTTGTACCGCCGCGGAAGCGGGCCATCAGTACATCGGGGCAACGCTATGAGAGCAGCCGCGGCCGGTGATTCTTACAACGAATTTTTCATGGGCCGGTGGGTATGGCCCCGCGATCTCGGCTCGCACCGTGCCGGCTTTGCTAACCCGGCACGGCGGGCTCACCCTCCCCTACCCTATCGTCATCGGCTCCAGATCCTCTAGGAGCGTTTCGGTGAGATGGAACATCTTTCCGGTGCGTCGCAGCAGATCGGTGGCCCGAGCTACGACCTTCGGGTCGAAGCTCGTGAACCCGAGTGGCACGGCCAGCCCGCTCGCGGCGCCGATAGGGGCGTGGACCATCGCCGCCACGAAGGCACCGGGAACGAGCACCAGCTCTAGGCCGCCAGGCAGGGCCCGACGCTCCGAGGCGAAGACATTGGAGAAGGCCTCGCCTATCCACTTCTCCGGTCTGACGGCTGTCAGTGCGGCCGTCTCGATCCTCTTCTTCGTCATCATGTCCGCGTTCGCCGCGGCCAACCGCTCGACTGTCCGATCGAGTATCTCGGGAAGGACGGCGCAGCTTCCCCACAGCGGAACCTGCGGGACGACCCAGAACAGCGCCTGCGCGGGGCGCTGCATCCGCTTCAATCCGTAGCCGATCACGTCGACGAAGCGGCGGGCGTTCTCCAGCGTGAAAAGCGAGCCTAGCAACGGAACGGTCGGACGGTCCGATCGAACATCGCCATGGCTCGCGTAGGCGTAGCGATAGAAGCGTTCCACGGACAGGCCATCGCGCCGGGTGAAGTCCTTCATGAACTCCGGCGCCAGTTCGATGAGCTGATCATACGCTTCGCCGTCGTCACCGCGAGCGTTCACCGTCAGGCTCTCCACCAGCTTGGCGGCGGCCATCGAGATCGCCTCGCGGTCAGCCAATTCGAAGTCGGGCCGCCAATCCGTCAGATCGACCTCTCCGACCGTCGGCCGCAACCCTGTCGAGTTGACCTGTACTCGAACGATCGCCGAGAACCGCTCCTTGGCGGAGACTGCGTCTATCGAATAGAGCGAGCGCCGCGGTGTGGTTGCGGGGTCGGTCCTGACCGCGAGTTCACTGTAGAAGCGCCGGAACGAGTTGGGGATGTGCTCGGTCGCATCGGACACCCGCTTCGCGTCCTGGACGGGCAGTTCCGGCAACTTGATCTCGAACAGCGAAAGCGGCGAGCGCTCCTGCGGCGCCAGCGACAGGAGGTCGAACCCGACCCTAACCGACTTCTTTTCGACCTCGTAGATCGCGGGCTGGTCGTCGCCGGCGCTGAAGAGTCCGTTTCCGGTACCCGTGAGAGTGAGGCGGCCGTTTGAGCGCTCTACGAAATCCTCGGATTCGACTTCGTTCAGAACGTACGACATCTCCCTTCGACTATAGCCGAAGAACGACGCCGCTTCCTCCTCCGTGCAGCTTCCGAGGTTCTTGACGAGGCGCAGAAGGAACTCAGCCGTGACTGACACCTTTCCGACCTCCGCGATCTTGTGCTCCACCACGAAGCGGCGGCACGGAAGCGCGAAATCATGAAGCGCAAGGGGGAGAGGACGGTCCGCAGCCTCCTCCAGAAGCCCGACCCGGGTTGGCCGGGGTGTCAGCTTCGGGCGTGGTGTGACGCTCACTCCGCCATCTCCTTGCCGGTCGTGGCGGCCGACGGTCCGCTCGAGCCCGCAGGGGGCGCTGCATTCAGAAGCTCGGCAGCCGATATCTCGAGCGCATCGCCCGCCTCCTCCTTCCGCCTGAAACCGCCCGCGACCGAGGCCATCGGCGAGCCTGTCTTCCACCTCGTTCGACTACCGACGATCACCAGACGATCCATGGCGCGGCTGAGCGCGACGTTGATGCGATTGGGCGTGGAAAGGAAGCCCGGCCGGATCATCTTCGTATCACCCTCCATGCCGCCGTCGCGATTGTTGCGGACAAGGGAGACAATGACGATCGGATTCTGCTTTCCCTGATAGCTGTCGATGGTGTCGATCTTCAGGGCGGCTCTCAGTATAGGGGAGATGTTCGCTCCCTGGATCTTACGCCTGATCACATCCCGCTGTTTCGAGTAGGCGCAGATGATCCCGATGGCGTGAGCATGGGGGCTGGGCTGCTGCAGATGCTCCAGGAACTCCGGATGCTCCGACCAGCGCTTCAGGAGGAGGACGATGGCATCCGCTTCGGCGGTGTTGAACAGGCTTCCCCTTGTATCCGTGTCGGACTGGCGTCCGCGCTCCCCCAGATCGGAGGTGTCGACCCATACCAGAGGGTGGGACAGTTCCCGCGGCAGCGAAGCCAGATCGAGTTCCGGGATCGTTCTTCCGTGCTGGAGGGGCGATCTGGCGTAGAAGCTCGACGACACCAGGTCTCCGATCGGCGGCAGCATGCGGTACTGAGTCCGCAGCGTCTGACCGGCCGCCTCACCGTAGGATGTCTCGAACACACGCTCGAAATCGCTGCGTGCCACCTCGATCTCGGAGACGCCCAAATGCTGTGCGACGTCCTCGACGACCTTGCGCTCGTGCATCGGCTCCAGTTGCTTGTGATCCCCGACGAGCACCACCCATTCGCCGGCCTGGATGGGCACCGCGAGCTCGCTGGCCGTGCAACGGGCGGCCTCATCGACGATCACCAGATCGAACGGCGTGGCCGTGAGGCCGAGAGACGACCTTCCCAGACCCACGCATGTGCCCGCCACGATCTGTCGGGTCCCCGCGAGAAAGGTCTCGAAGCTCCTCTGTTCGGACGAGACGCTGGCTATGAACTCGCGCGACATGGCAGCGACCGCGTGGAATCGTGCGATCCGGTCGGGACTTGGCCGACGGTCGAACTGAAGCTGCGAGAGACATGCCTCCACCAGGAGCGCCACCAGCGCCGCCGCGGGAACGTCGCGGACGGCGTCCCGGCCTATTCGAAGCGGATCGAGCTGCTGCTCCAGAGTGAGCCTAAGCGCGTTCTCGCGCGCGGCGGCGTCCTCCTCGTCCTCGAGCTCCTCCAGATGGCGCGCCAGCGGTCTTATCGCGATCTCTATGTGCACGAGCTGCTCGATGAGCCCTTCATCGAGGCCGAGGCCACGACCGGCGATCGCGAGCCTCTCGCGCATCTCCGCGCGGAAACCGTCCTTGAAGAGACGTTCCACGCGTTCGCTGTGGAACGGTAGGAGGCGATCCGAGACGACGTTCTCATTCCCCACCCGGAGAATGCTCGGAACGTCGCCCGTCTTGGCAAAGAGCTTCAGGACTGCCTCTGCGGCGTTGTTCACCGCCTCGTGCGCCTGGCTCGAAAGTAGCACGTTGCGGACCAGGCCGGACGTCAGAGCCGCATGGACCAGGGCGGCGATGAAGACCGTCTTGCCGGTGCCCGGAGGCCCCTGCACAAGCGCGAGGGGACGCGTGCGAAGAACCTTGGCCAGCGCCTCCGCCTGGACCGAATTGAGACCGTATAGTTTCTCGAGGTCCTTAGCGTCGAACTGCTCGTTCAGCGTCTTCGGCTTGGCGGCCAGGCGTGGATCGAAGAGGTCGATCAGATCGCGGGTTCGAGAATTTCGTTTGGTTATGCGGGAGACCGCGGCATGGCGCCGATCCAGGCTGGTCTCTTCGAAGCGGCTCCGGAAGCGAAGCTGGTCGAACTGCTTCACGAGGGACCCGTTGCGACCGTCGAAGCGGCTCCCGTCGAGAAACAGCGCATCGGGTCGGGACCGTTGGACGTCCAGAGAAGCTATTGAACGCCAGGACCCTCGGGAATCCAGGCGTTCCACCATGACCCGGTCAAGGCGATTGTAGTCGAACGATCCGCCCAGGAGGTCGAAGGGCACTAGATGCCGGCGCGCCTCTTTGTTGAAGCCGCTGTCCTCGGTGGCCTCCCCGTAGGTGACCAGATCCTTCTCCGCATCGATGAGACGGTTCCAGAGGGAAGCCACATCGACGATGCCTGTCGGCGGTGGCGCATCCGCCGTGATCTCAGCCAATGCCTCGCCGGGGACGTCTTCGACGACGTCGTCCTGTGCGTCCTCCTCATCTTCCCCGGCCACGCTCGCGGGAAGTTGCGTGGTGGGCGCCATGAGCCTCTCGACGACATCTGCACGCTCGAACAGCGGCATGAGCGCCTGCAGATCGCCGGCGGGCCCTTCGACCAGCTCTATCAATGCGTCGAGTTCGCCGAACTCGTGCTTCGAGACGCTGGAGATCAACCCCTGCCCCACCGGCCGGCGGGATATCCTGAAGGGGCGGGCTGCCGGGTCGATCTCGACTTCGATCTCCTCGCAGGCACCCCTGATCACGATCGCACGGCGGTAGGGTGCCCGCCGCAGAAAGTACCGGCCCTCGTCCGGAAGGAGGACACCGCTCCTCTGGCCCGGCCACGACAGGGTAAGTATCGGCGCCGCTTCGTCGGCCTCCTCGACCGCGGCGGCCTCGAGCGCCTCAATGAGGGGGAGGAGCGTCGAGTTGGGAGGCTCGGCCGTTCTGATCTTCTCGATCGCGTCCGTGACCAACTCGTTGAGCCTCGCATCGCCCTCGACATGCTCGAGCAGCTGTTCGACGATGCGGGTGACCGCGAACCGGTCCCTCTCGTACCGGCCGCCGGCCTCGGGCGCATACATGGTGGTTCGCAGTTCGCCGTCCGCGGCACTCGCGAAGTCCACCAGATCGATGAGCACCGGTGTTCCAGGCGCGAGCGGATCGACGAGGATGTTGGAGGGCTTCAGATCACCGTGCGCCACCCTGCGGGAATGCAGGCCGTCCACGAGATCGCAAAGAGCCCGACAGAACTCCACGCGCGGCCCGATCTCGGTCCACTCCGTGGCATCAGCGCGCAGCGTGGCCAGATCCGGGCTATCGACCCACTCCTGCACGGCGACGATGGCATCGTTCAGCCAGAACGCGTCGACGATCTTTGCGCAGCCGGGCGGCTGGGCGTTCACCATCTCCCGCAGGCGGTCGAGGAAATCCAGGATTCGCCCGCCCTCCCGCGTCTGATCGCCCCACGACGCGCGCTTCCACATCTTCACAAGGAGGCCGCTCCCCTCGCGGCTGGATTTCCATATCGCCTTCGAGTCATCGTCGCGGATGGTCTCCAAGGCGGGATACTTCGAGTAGAGCTGCATTTGGCTCCGCACTTCTCCGCGATGCCGCTCGAGACCTTCCAGCACTTCCGCCGCCGTCGGCCGCTGAACCGTCGAGGTGTTGAATGCGGTTAGGGCGGTCCCTGCGTTCTTGAAACGACTGCGCGGGTCCCACGCCATCGCCGTCTCGAACCAGGAATGCAGCTCCGTGTAACCGTCCGTGGCGTCAATCGACGGATCCCACTCCGGGGGGGCGCCTTCCTGGGCTACGGGCGGAAGGCCGAAGAGAATGCGATGGACGGTGGTTCCGAGGAGGAACACGTCGCGCTGCTTCGACGTGCCCCTGTCGCCGAGGATGTCCTCGGGCACGACGCCGCTAGAAAGAAACTGATACCGGCTCTCACCGAGCGTGTTCACCTGTGGATAGCTGGCCGCCATCAGGTGGGACAGCCTTACGGTCGAGGGGCGCTGGATCCAGACGCTGTGACCGCCGACGTCGAGATGCGAGGCCTCGGCGAGGTGCAGCGCATCGAGGGCTGAGATCAGTTGGCGGGCGAGTACGATCCGGTCGGACTTGCAGACCTCCTTCAGATCGACTGCGGCGAAGTCCATGAGACGCGTCAGGCGACGGCGCCGGTCGTAGATCTCCCAATAGCCGACTCCGAAATCCGGGTCGCGCATCCTCCCGTCGAGGATCACCTCGTCGCATCTGTCGCTGCGGTCCTGAAGATAGGCGACGACCGCCTGCTCCCTGCCCGCGATCTCGCCACGCCCCTCCTCGGTCTGGAATTCGGTCGCCGCCTTGGAGAAGTCCCACAATCGAAGGACCCCGAGCGCTGGCGACTGGCGTTCGTCGCTCGCATCGAACTCCGAATATATTCCACCGGGGTGCTGGAAGGCGGCGGCGTCGGATGCCGCGAAGAAGCCCCCGTAGCTGCGTCGGCCGGGTAGGAAGACGCCCTTCTTGACGTTGAAGAACTTCGACAGCTGGTCCTTCCATTCCGGAGACGTGAGGGGATGCGTGTTGAACCAGGCGGGCACGCGTCCGAAGATCGTCTCGCGCTGCTGTCGCGTCGCGAGCGACCGGATGAAGTCCTCGACGCCCATGACGCCCGCCCTCTCGGACGCGGCGATGCCGCCGAGCTCCTTGCTGCCGGTCAGCACTATCATCCGCTCCAGCTTGGGCACGGTGTAGGATCCCCGGGGTAGGTGCCTCTTGAGGTGGAGTTGGAGCAGTGGGAGGATGTCGCGGACGTTCTGGGCGATCTTCTGGACGGGGGAGGCGCAGATGTCCTTGCCTCGATTGAACCAGCGCCCATCCCGGCTTTCGATTGGCCCGTCCCAGTCCTTGATGTCGGCGATGACGATGCGGTCATCCGTGACGATGATGATGTCGAGCTCGCGACTGACGCCGGGCGCCATCGCGAGGTCAAGGTTGGTGTATGCGTACCAATGGCCCGGCAGCCCGGCCTGGAGCGTTTCGACGCCCTTCACCTCACGACGATGCACGCCGCGTCCGTTGTTCGTGATCTTCAAATGCTTTCCCCGGTCCCAGCGTACCGAAGGTCCACAAGTGAAGGGGCCTCGTCAACCGTTCATGAACCGGTGTCTGGCCGTCGTCGGGATAAACTCGACTCCGGGACTCCGCGTCGACGCTGGCGCCGCGCCATCGCCCATGCGAAGGCCTCGCGCCGGAGCGCTGCGACGCGACCAGGCGGCACCTGACCTTGTGTGGGGAACGTCTGACCACCTCGCGGCAGTTCATTCTACTCCTTCTACACGCCTCGGACTGCCATGATTGCGCAATCGACGGTCGTAACGTGACCTCAATGAAACGGTGACGCCAAACGATCGGCGTCGTATTACCGGCGCCATGAATAAATCGGCCATCGAACCAGTTGCCACACAGGGTCCGATGCGCTGGATCGAGCGGCTTCCCATAGCGCGGGAACGTCCCGTTATCGGGATGGTGGCCACACTCGCGATCGTGGCTGCGGCGTGGCTGCTACGTACGGTGGCGGATCCGCTGCTTCCCCCCGGCTTTCCCTACGTCACCTTCTTTCCTGCCGTGATCATCACGTCATTCCTGTTTGGCGTCCGGCTGGGCAGCCTGTCGGCGCTGCTATGCGGTCTCGTCGCATGGTACTTCTTCATTCCGCCTGCTCGCGGCTTCGTACTGACCCAGGGCGCAGGTTTTGCCTTGGCGTTCTACGTGTTGGTGGTCGCGACCGACCTCGCACTCGTGCACTGGATGCAGGTTGCGAATAGCCGCTTGGCACGAGAGCGGGAAACGAACCGCATACTCGCGAATACAAGAGAGATGCTGTTCCGCGAGCTTCAACATCGCGTGTCCAACAATCTTCAGGTCGCAGCCGGACTTCTGGTGATGCAGAAACGGCAACTGAATGATGTCGACGCCAAAGCCGCGCTCGACGAAGCAGGCACGAGGCTTGCCCTCATCGGTCGGATCAGTCGACAGATCTATGATCCATCGGGTACCGCTCAGCCACTGGTGCCCTTCCTGGACGAACTATGCCGCAGCGTCGTCGATGCGAGCGGCCGCTGTGACGTGACGCTCAGCGTGTCCGGAGACGATCGAATCCGGCTTCAACCGGACGCGGCGGTACCCACTGCTCTCATCGTGGCCGAAGCCGTCGCCAACGCCATCGAGCACGGCCTGGCCAATGAAAGGGCGGGCTTGATCGGCGTCGAGGTCTGGCGCGACCCAACTGGGGCCCTCGAAATAACGATCCGGGACGATGGCCACGGGCTTCCTGTAGATTTCGAAATGGACGCGGGCACGAGCTTGGGTCTGCGGATCGCGACTACGCTTGCCCGCGGCCAGTCAGGGCGCTTCCATATTGCCGACCATGACGGCACGCTGGCTACCTTGGCGCTGCCAGCGCATCTGGTCGCAACCGAGGAATAGACTTCGAGGCAGCCGAGCGGCTAGGTGAGCCTCCACCGTCGGCTGTCCCGCTTGTCCGCTGATGGAGGATGACGTCGAGTTCCCCCTCGGCACATTCGGGTTGGCGACGATCTGATCACGCGTGATGTGTTGCCAAGCCCGTTAACATGACCGCGCTCCGTGAGACCCGCCGAAGTCCGAAAGTTACCTGGGCTTCTCGTTGCTACATAAAATGGTCGGCCGCTGTATCGAACCTCGGGATAGAAAACCCGCTCTGCTTACTCGACGGCATCGAAACCGATCGTGTAACTGCGGCAGGTACCGAACAGGAACTCGTCTTATCCGCGGCCGTTCAGAAGTTCACAACAGTTCTTCGAAGCGGTCGTCATTCATTCCCCGCCTGTACGGCCAGACGCTTTCCGCAAATCCGCAGCGGTTCGGTATGGCGGCGGTCGTAGCGTTTGTTTACCATCTTCCTTACTTCCGACGCGGAAGAGACCAATCGTCAGAAGCATCGCTCCTTGCCCACCGCGGCCCAAGTCGTACAAAGATGCAAAGAGGTGCGAAGATGAGCAGAGTGGGGAGAGACACCGGATCGGCCTTTGCCGCCATCGCCGCGGTACTAGCGTCTCTGCCGGCCTTGGCGAATGCTCAAGCCTTGACGGACGAGCGCATGATCGTCGCGAGCGAGGAGGTGGTAATCACCTTCGAGGGCAAGACCGTGACGATGGCGAAGGATAAGCGCACCGCACGGGTGAACTTGTACCTGGCCAAGGCCGACGAACACGGTGCCGTACGTTACGCTGTCGATGTAGAAGAGGACTGCACGCGGCGCATGGAGCGTGAGGTGCGCTCGACGGCGTACAGGCCGGACGGCACGTCCCCGACAATCAAGGCAGACCCAGGCGACCATGCGTTCAAGCCAGTGGAGAAGGAGAGCTTCCCTCGTGTGATCCTGGAACACCTCTGCGGCATCACGCAGCTAGAAGCGCCAAAGGGCGGCATCTATCTCACTGCACCCGGCACAACCGTCGCGCATGGCGTGTTTGCGTTGCTCGCGCTGGGTATCGAGAACGAGCCGGCCGCTCAACTCGCCAGCAAACTCTACGATGATCCTGAAACGCTGAAGTCCGCGCTCGACGAGCAGAAGGTGAAGGCGGAGCAGCGGCCAGCCGTCATCAAGGCGCTGGACGCCCAGATCGCGCCAGAGGCGAAACCTCCACCGCCGATCGTGTCGCTGGCCTCGGCCGTGGCGAGCGGGCATGTCGGTCGATACATGCACTCGGAGATGGAACTGGCGTCGGGTCTGTGGCTGAAGGCCGATGGCACGTTCGAGTATTTTCTGACGGTCGGCTCGCTCGACGAAGCTGCCAAGGGGCGTTGGACCGCGGCCGGGAACCGGATCACTCTGATCAACGATCCAGTTCCGGTGCCGCCGACGATCACGCAGGGTGAGGCGAGGCTCGACGCGGCGGGGGGCTTTCGTGTGAAGGTCGCCCTGCCCTCGGGTCGTGGCGTGCAAGGCGTGGACGTTCTGGTAGGCTTCGACCGCGGCGAGCCGGCGAGCGACTACACACAGACGGATGGCTGGGCACTCGCTAAGGATGAGAAACGCGAACCGCGATGGGTGCAACTGTCCATGTCATCGTACGGACTAACATCACCGCGCTTCCCGATCGACGCCAAGAAAGCTAACTTAATCAGCTACACCCTCATGCCGAACGACATCGGCGTCGTGGATCTGCGAAATGCTCCCATAACCGTGAAGGGAGACATGCTGTCGCTTGGTCGCCAGGGGCAGACGATGCTGTTCAAGCGACGGAGCGGCCAAACCGATGAACAAGAAAAATGAGCCGATCGATCGGCTGATCGTCCCCCGCGATCGGGCCAATGGCGGCGCGGGTCCCTGGTGGAAGCAGTCTCCTCTCGCCTGCTGGTTCTTCGCGATGACGGGATTCGACGCGTTGGCGCTCCTGTTTGCATCCGGCGTAAGCGGACGGTCGAGGGGCTTCCGGTCCTGTTGCCGAACGAGCCGACTTCGCCGTTGCTGACGGATGGGTTTCGGGAGGCTGGAAACGATAGCTGCCCTTGGTGACGTCGGAATTTCTCGGAAAGGATGTTTCGGGGAGCTCGATTATCTCGAGCGACAGCATCAACCGGCTTCACGCCAGATGTGCATGTCTATTAGTTCCTACTGGCCCGTAGCCTTGCAGCATCGCGAGCAGGTGGCATGCCGAACATTCGCGTGTATTCCCGACTGAACTGCGAGGCGCTTTCATATCCGACCGCGAATGCCGCGCTTGTCGCATCGGCGTCGGCGAACAGTAGCCGCCTCGCTTCCTGCAGGCGGAGAGTTTTCTGATATTGCAGGGGGCTCATGGCGGTGGCCGCCCGGAAATGGCGATGAAACGTTGCCACGCTCATCCCCGCGATCTCCACCAGTTCTTCAATTTTGACGACGCGGTCCAAATTCGTGCGCAAATGGGCGATGGTATCCCGAACTTGTGAAATCCGGCTACCCGCTCGCGCTGCCTGGCGAAGCACCGCGCCTTGCGGTCCCTGCAAAATGCGAAACAGAATTTCACGCTCGATCAAAGGTGCCAGCATGTCGATTTCGTCTGGCGCATCGAGCAGTCGTAACATCCGTGACCAGGCATCAAGCAGTTCTGGCGTCATCGCGCCCACGGCGAAAGCGGTGGTATCGCCTTCGTCTTTCTGAGGTCCGTCGACAACCAGGTTCGAAAGGATCTCCTGGTCGATCGCGAGCCGTACTGCGACGTAGGGCGCCTCAGGCAAATACTCGATCGTGACGCGCGATGCGGGCACGTCAATTGAAGCAATGAAAAAATGATTGCCGTCATAATGCAGTGTGCGGTCGCCGATGACCACCTGCTTGCTGCCGCGCAACACGATGCCAAGCATGGGCTGGTATAGGGTCCCGATCGGCCAGCCCTGCTTTTGCGCGACATGGAGGCTAACGCGCGGGATCGAGGCGCCATCCGATTGATTGGCGTGGCGGTAGGCCAGATCGGCGAGCGTTTCGCACATAAAATCCATATGCTTTTCACCGAACGTCAAGGCAAGCGTCTACCAGATTGGTTCAACTCGTGATCGGATCGAGCAAAAGTTTGCGACAATCCGGCGCGAGGAAGCTGTGCGCGCGCTCTATCGCGGGGACATCGGCTGCCCGTTTCCTCCAGGAGAACCTTATGCGCTACAATATTCTCGGTCACACCGGCCTGTTCGTTTCCGAACTCTGCCTCGGCACCATGACCTTCGGCGGCGGGAGCGGGATCTACAGCAGCATGGGCGGCCTGCAGCAGGGAGACGCTGACGGTTTGCTAAAGACTGCGATCGATGCCGGCATCAACTTCATCGATACGTCCGACGTCTACTCAAAAGGCCTCTCCGAACAGATCACTGGCGAAGCGCTGCGCAACGCTGGGATCGCACGGGAAGACGTGATCGTTGCCACAAAGTTCTTCGGGCCAACGGGCGACGGCCCGAACGCGCGCGGCACGTCCCGCTCGCATTTGCTCTACGCCCTGGAGGCGAGCCTCAAGCGCCTCCAAGTCGACCATATCGATCTTTACCAGATCCACGGCTTTGACCAGATCACGCCGATGGAGGAGACGCTGCGTGCACTCGAAACGGTCGTCCAACAGGGCAAGGTCCGCTATATCGGCGTCTCCAATTGGGCCGCTTGGCAGATCGCAAAGGCGGTCGGTATTTCCAACCAGTTCAACCTGTCTCGCTTCGCTTCGCTTCAGGCACATTATACGATCGCCGGGCGCGATCTCGAGCGTGAACTGGTGCCGATGGTGGAATCCGAAGGCATCGGCCTGATGGTGTGGAGTCCGCTGGCGGGCGGTTTTCTATCAGGCAAATACAGCCGCGACGGCGCCAAGGATGGCGACAACCGCCGCGCCACCTTTGATTTTCCCCCGGTCAATGAGGAACGCGGCTATGACGTGATCGATGCGATGAAGCCGATCGCGGAAGCTAAGTGCGTCTCGATTGCTCAGATCGCGCTCGCTTGGCTGCTCCACCAAAAGGCCGTCACCAGCGTCGTCATCGGTGCCAAGAAGCCGGAGCAACTCGATGACAACCTCGCCGCGACCAAGGTGGCGCTGACCGACGCCGAACTGAGCACACTCGACGAAGTCAGCAAGCTGCCTGGGGAATATCCCGGCTGGGTATTCGAGTTCCAGAGCAAGGTCCGCGGTGACCAGCTCAAGCGGGAACCGCGCGGAGCCTAAGCCCCTGTCTACATTTAATGGCCCAGACAGCTTCAACTAGGCCGAGCGGCAGCTTTCATCAGGACCGGACGTTCATCAAACCAGATGTAAGCGACCGGCTCTGGTCAATAGCTACCGGCGCGATCACATCTTAATTTCGGACATTGGCCAGCCGCTCACGCTTCCTAACTTTCGACAAATGTTCAGGTCCGTCCGAGCGTGCGCATGGCGCGTTCGGGCTGATCGTAATTCAATCCGTAGGTTGCAGCGTTATCAGCGAAGGCGTTTCGCGCTGAAAGAACAGTTCTTACGATTCCGGTACCTTCCCGCGATGCCCAGATTCCCAGGGTTATACGACAGCCACTCGTCACGGAAGGCACCGGCATTCGCAGGCCACCGGCAAGCGCGTTCGAAGGCTGCCCATCACGATCTACAAGCTGCTGAAACGGAGGTTCCGCTTGACCGTTAGGCTGAAGCACTTTCCAATTCAGGTCGCGATCACCGGTGCCAGTTCGGGCATCGGGCTGGTTACGGCAAAGCTCGCCGCTGGCTTCGGTGCGAAAGTCGTGCTCGGGACAAAGTTTGGCACCTCGCTGTGGAGAATGGCTTGAGGTTCGAGGACCTTGGCGAGATGCAGGATTTACCCTGTTGGGTGGATATACCTTGGCGGTACGTCCCTCTCAGCGCCGCCGCATCGCCAATCTGGATTTCATGGGATCGACCGCGCCGTTAAGTACAGGATCAGTTTACGCTTGGCTCAGATCTCAGTGGCAATTCTCGTGGCGATAAGGTTGTCGCGAAAGGACCGGTCCTGGGGCGCGAACACGTCATCGAGAGCGGGCGAGGCCCTAAGTCATATTCCGCTAGGCATCAGGAGCACGAGCATCTGCTTGTGGCCGGTCGGACAACCTCGTTGCGGTCGTCACGACGAGGGCCGAAGACGTGCTGATGGTGCCGAACGCCGTCGATCAGCAAAACTAGCAACTCGCAGCAAGGTCCTGCTAGACCATGCACCATGAACTTGGCTCAGAACGAGAGAATGCGGCGCCCTAGGCTAGCTGGAGAGGCATCGGGATGGGCGTGACGCCGACTACGAAGTCGAAGGCGCCTAAGCCTCCGAAGGCAACACCGGCCGACGTGCACGCGAAGCTGGTGGCCGAGGTGAAGGAGCACACCGAGCAGGTCCGCCTGACGCCGACCTATTGGAGGAGCTATACCTCAGGGCACGGCCTGAAATGGACTCCAGTGCCTTTCGACAAGGCCTCGCGTAGCAAGGTGCCCAAGAAACCAGGGCTGTATGCGTTCGCCGTCCATCCGCCGCATTCTGACTTCCCACCCAGCGCGTGGCTCTTCTACGTCGGGGAGGTCGGCGCGACCGGCTCTACCGCGCGGACACTCTGGGTACGCTACGCCGAATACCTCGCGGAACTCGACAACACGGTCCGTAAGAAGGTTGGCAGCTTCCTATACAGGTACCGCGGCTACACGAGCTTCTACTACTGCGTGCTCGATCCGGCGACTGTGGACATCAAGTCGGTCGAGAGCGAACTGATCACCGCGCTCTGGCCGGACGCGAACATCGTGGACTTCGACGCATCGGTCAGTTCCATAAGGCGAGCATTCTCATGACCATCGGCCCCATCCACCTGCCCGCGCTCTCCGCGCGCCTCGGCGACTGGAGCTACTACACCACCATCATGCGGCTGCGAGATGCCGCCGAGCGGATCCAGTTCGCGAGCGACGTGAACGAGGTCCGGCCCGGGCGACAGCTCTCCGATCTCATCCAGCGCGCGTTGAGCGAGGGGCGTGCGGCGGAGATCGGTAGATACCTCGTCAACGAGGGCGACCACTTCTTCAACTCCCTAGTAGTTGCGGTCTACGGAGGCGATCCAGAATGGATGGAGTTCAACGTCAGCTCTTCGCCGACCTCCAGCGCGAATAGGGACATCGGCGACGTGGACGGCTGGGCCCGTTCCGCGTTCGGCTTCCTCTACCTCGCCGGGGGCGAGACACTCTTCGCCCTGGATGGCCAGCATCGCCTCGGCGGAATCAAGAAGGCGGTGTCTGAGAAGGCATTGGTGGGCGACGAGCAGATCTCCGTGATCTTCGTCTCGCACAAACTCAATACCGAAGGGCGCAAGAGGACAAGAAAGCTCTTCACCACCCTCAATAAGACGGCCAAGGCGGTTAACAAGTCCGAGATTATCGCGCTTGATGAGTCAGACGCGGCGGCGATCATCACGCGTAAACTAGTCGAGGAGCATCCCTATTTTTCGCGAGGCCAAGTGCTCGTGAAGTACGGGACTGCCAACCTTTCGAAGACCGATGCCGAGCACTTCATGACGATTATCAAGCTTTACGATGTTGTCGCCTTCCTGCTTGCAAACGTCGTGAACTCGATGACCCGCGAGCAACGGGCGGAACTCCGCTTTGTCCGGCCGCGCGATGCTGACTTAGTTAAGTACTATGAGAGGGTCGCAGCCTTCATGGAAAAGTTTGTCTCGGGCATTCCGGAGCTAAAGGACTATTTCTCCAAAACCGGCGAACCTGCCAAGTCGGTCGTCAAGGACCAACGTTTCACGAGGAAGAACGTCCTGTTCCGATCCGTCGGCCTAGACGTGTTTCTCCGCATGCTTCCTGAGCTCATTGCGGAGGAGGGCGGCGGCAAGAAGGCGATCGCGGCGCTGGCGATGCTGCCGCGCAGCTTCACGGAGAAGCCGTACCGAGATGTGATGTACAGCGTGGGCGACAACAGGATCATCAACGGCAAAATCAAGGTGACCACACGCCTGCTGCGGCACATGCTCGGCTACGACGACAAAGACCCCGAGCAGTTGCGGGTTGCCTATGCCGAGGCGATGAGTGCGGAGCCCGCCTCGGTCCGTCTGCCTCGGCGCATCCCGCGCTGATCGGCGGCAGGTAGATGGACGTCCGCTTGAGCTGCATAGAACCCCGGAGGCGGCCTACCGGTCTCACCCGATCCTGAAGCCCAACGAACATGATCGGTGGCTCTGTCAACACCCCGCAGCCCTCCCTTGTGGCTACGGCGCAGCGATCGACGGGCGCTTGATCAGCTGGCCCATCGTCCGCCGGAGGGGCCGTGACGCCATGGTCGGTCAGCGTTGACCTTCGCCGGCGAAGCCTCCAGTCACCGATCGTGGAACCGGGCGGGCCGTCCGCCCGGTGGGTACAGAGGATGGGTACAGAGACCGTCCGGCATGGGTACAGAGAATGACGGTTTTCCGCCATTTTCGCTACCCTCGGTCCCCTCTCGTAGGGGTCACCAGCTTCCGCACTATCCGCAGAAATGCAGCATTCACGTTGGCTTCAACTCCTTCGGGTACAGCGGGACCAACAATGGTGACGATGGCGGAGCCCTGGCGGCAACCTGAAACTGGGACATACTATCGGCGGCGGCAGATCCCGAAGCCGCTCCGCGAGGAGTTCGGCGGACGCCAGCTCTGGAAGAAGTCGCTGGCGACGAAGGACCTTGGCGAGGCGCGCCGGGCGTTCGCGGCGGCCAACGCCGAGCTCACGGCGCGCTTCTAGGCGGCCCGCGCGGCGATGGCAGAGCGCACCGCCGGCGTGCTCCTCACGGCGGCCCAGGCGGACGCCGCAGTGATGCGCGCGGCGGCGCTCCACCGCGGCAGCCGGCTGGACCAGTTCCACGCCCTGTCCAACGTCTACTGAGCCGAGGAGGCGGCGGCCAAGCTGGGCGGCGGGCGCGTCTCGGTGTTCCTCGACGCCTCGCCGGCGGGTTTCGCCGCGATGGATCCCACCAGCCTTCCGGGCGACGTCTGGATGCGCATCGTCAGAACGCGTCCCCGCAAGGACGTGCTATTTATGGGCGAGCACATGATCCTCTGGGTCCAGAGATCGTTCCGCAGCAAGAGTGGCTTCGGGGACATTGTCCGAAACGCGGACAACGATTGAGCGCTGATCGAGGCCGTGAGGGCGGCGATCGAACGGGAGCAGGCCGATCTACGCGTCGTGATCGCCTCCCCCTTACGACCGACCGGCACCCGGCTTCGTCCGAACATGCTGCTCGGGGAGCTGCTGACCGAATGGAAGGGCATGACGCCGGCCCACTCCATGCATCTTGGTATCTGGTCGGCATTGCTTGGCAGGGTTCGCCCCCTCCCGCTCACGCTCGGTTGTCGTTGGCCCGCGCATGCGGGGTCTACGTTACCAAGCCATTGCGATCGATATCGTTGCCAACGGCACGATAGACGCAGTCGTGCCGCGGGGAGTGTCGAGCCGTTTAAGCTGACGGTCACGAACGAGAGCGAGAATTTCGCCCTGCAACGACGCCTTTGCGCCAGCGATCGTCAACGGCTGGGCAAGGCTCATTCCGGCGCTGCCGTACACCCTGTCTCCGCTATCCGCTGCATAGACGCTGCGCCAACCGGCACCGACCGAAACCGGCACCGTGAACGTCAGGCCGTCCTCCGCGCGCGTAAGCGGGAACGCAGGGGCTATACCGACGATCGTATAGAAGCCCCCCTGCCCCTTCGTTCGCGTCGTCGCGGCAAAGCGAGGTGCAAAAAACCCTACCGCGTCCTTGCCGGTGTAGAGGAACGTCAGGCTGGCTTCATGGGTCGTGCCCGCCACCCCGTTGGGACTGGCCTTGATGGCATACGCTCCCGCTGCCGACAGGCCAGCGACTGGCCGCCATGCGAGACCGACGATCGTATTGCTCTCGTACCAGCTACGCGGTCGGGACCTTTCGTCGGATCGCGGCGCATGGAAGCCGTTCGAGCTTTGCCCTGTCAGGAACAGGGTCCCCTCCCCATCGGCGCGGCGCTTCAGCACAGCCGCGCCGCCGATCGCGACATGGACCGGAACCCTGCCGAGGCCGGCGTCATCGTCGTCATACGCTCCGCGCGCGTAATCGCCGTTGCGGACATCGAACGAGACGATCGGATGAACGGCGCCGCCGCCCACGTCGACTTCGGACAGGGTCGCATCCTCGGTGTCGATGAACGGCACGGTCTGCGCCGACGCAAGTGGCGTGACGACGCAGGCGAGCGTCGCTGCGAGAACCATGAATACCGGTGTCGTCACGACGTGCGTCGCACCATCCACACGGTATCCCCGGCATCGTCGACAACGAAGATCGCACCGTCGTCGCGCGTCTGCACGCTCACCGGTCGACCATAGACTTCATTCTTCTTCTCGTCCGCAACGAACCCGGTGAGGAACGGCTGCGGCGCGGCCGTTGGTCTTCCGTTTGCAAACGGTACCGCGAGCACGTCATACCCGATGAACGCAGACCGGTTCCACGAGCCATGCCGCGCGACATACGCAATCTGTTGCGCGGCCGGCGTTCCCTTTGCGAACGCCACGCCCAGCGCCGCGGCATGAGGACCAACGGCAACATCGGGCATCAACGTCGTCGCCAGCAACTCGCGCTTGTCGTTCGCATGACGTGGATCCTGCTTGCCGTAATAGCTGTAGGGCCATCCGTAGAACCCGCCGTCACGCACGCCGACGAGATAGTCCGGCGCGATATCGTCGCCGAGCTGATCGCGTTCGTTGACGGCGGCCCACAACACATTCGACCCAGGCGCCCACGCCATGCCGACAGGATTGCGAAGCCCGTATGCATAGAGACGTTCCCGTCCGGTACGAAGATCGACCGCGAGAATTGCCGCCCTGCGTGTCTCCTCGTCCATGCCGTGCTCACCGACATTGGAAGCCGAGCCAACCGACACGTACAATGTTCGCCCGTCAGGACTGAGCAACAGGTTGCGCGTCCAATGGTTGTTGTAGCCACCCGCGGGCAGCGACACGAGCGGCTGGGGCGTGACAGTCACGCGCGTCTGACCAGGCGAGAACGGGACGCTGACGACGCCGTCGGTATTGGCGACATACAGGCGCCCGTTGGCGTACTGTATCCCGAACGGCTGGTTGAGCCCGCCCATCAGTACGAAACGCCGTTCGGCGACGCCGTCGCGGTTCGCGTCGCGTAGCAAGGTGATACGGTTGGCGCTGAAGCCCGTCGTTTTCGACAGCGCTTGGCCACGCTGGACGTCCGGCTCGGCGTCGAGCTTGGCCTTCGTACGAGCCTCTGCGACCAGCACATCGCCATTGGGTAGCAACAGCGCCTGGCGAGGATAGTCCAGTCCGCCAGCGAATTTTATCACCTCAAACCCCTGCGGCGCCTTTGGCTTACGTCCCTCGGGCCAGCCGATCGTCCTGGGGTGGTTGACTACGGACGCGGTCGCATAGGGCTCTGCTTGTGTTTTCAAGCCCACCACTGCCGGTGTTTTCTGTGCGACGGCGCCGCTTGTCAGACTTACAACGCTGACGACGGCAAGGATCGTTTTCATAATGTCTCCCGGATTATGATCGATAGTGTAACCCCCTGACAATCAGGGATATCCGCGAGCCGGACAGCCGTGCGAATTAATTAGGAGCCGAGCGACCAGCCCTCGGTGCAACGTCCCATGGCCGCGGAAACGCACGAAGCATCAAACATGACAAAATTTTCACGTCGACCGTGGCACGAAAAGGCTGCTGCGCGTTGTCGCCGTTCCTCAGCGAACGGATCTCATGCCGAAAACATTGACCATTATCGGCATGGGCGCCTGCGGTGTTGCCGCATTCGCCGAAGCTGTAACGCGGCTTAGCTACGATCCGGGCGAAGGTTGGAAGATCCACCTGATCGAACGTGACGATGAGCTTGCGCGCGGGCTGGCGTTCGGCACGGAGCAACCCGGACATCTCCTGAACACGGAATCCCGCCTCATGGGGCTCTACGACCACGAGCCGGGCGATTTCCGAGCCTGGTTGGAAGCTCGACGCGCGGCAGTGGGCACCCCGCTCGATCCCGATGGCGTCGAATATCCGCAGCGTCGCGAGTATCGCGTTTATATGGAGGAGGTTCTCGACCGGGCGCTAGGTCAGGCACGCACCGCCGGGATCGACGTCCAGGTCCACCGCGAGGAAGCTATCGCCATCGAGGGCGATCATGCCGCGGCGACGGTTCGGCTCACCAACGGGTCGACGATCGCGACGGACATCGTTCTTCTGACGATCGGCACGCCCGATCCGGATCGCTTCGGCAATCTGAACGGTACGCCTGGTTACTTCGACTCCCCGTACCCCGCGCACCGCATGGCTGAGGGCATCCAGCGGGATCAGTCCGTCGTCATTCTCGGCAGCGGCCTGAGTGCAATCGACGCGGTGATGACACTGCTCGACAACGGACATCGCGGCCACATCCACCTGATATCGAAGGAGGGGATGCTACCGCGCGTCGAAATTCCTGCGCCCGAGACAGGCTATGAGCGTCAGCACCTTACGCTTGGAAACGTCCATCGGCTGATCCGCGAGCGGGGCCGCGCCTTCTCGGTGGTGGACCTGTTCCGCCTCTTTCGTCTCGAAGCCGAGACTGCTGCCGGACGCGCGATCAACTGGCAGGCGGAGGACCGCTATGACGGCGACGCCGAGGCTGCCTTGCTGCACGACATTGCCGCAGCGGAAGCCGGAGACGAACCGTTCCAGCGCATCCTCACTGCCGCGCGCCATGATTCGACGGCAATATGGAATTTGCTGCGACCCGCCGACCAGAAACGGTTCGGGCAATGGCTGGCGCCACATTTCGCCGCGGCGCGCTTTGTCACGCCGATGGCGAACGCACGGCGATTGGCGGATGCGATGACGCGCGGGTTGCTCAGCGTACGCGGGCGGATCGACGAGACCGTTGCCAACGAGGCGGGTACTGGGTTCACGGTCCGGTACGAGAATGGCGATACGCTCGACACGCCGATCGTCGTCAACGCTACGGGCCAGGCCACCACGCTCGACGAGATGAAGGAGACCCTGGTCAAGGACCTGCTCGCGAAGGACTGGTTGCAACCACATCCGGTCGGTGGGGCCATCGCCCACCGGGGGACGTGTCGGATCATATCCGCCACGCGCGATGCACCACGGCTATACGCGCTCGGCCAATTGTTGAACGGCGAGTTGCGCGACACCAACGCGGTCTGGTTCAACGTCGAATGCGCCGGTCGTGCGGTCGACGATATCCTGCGCCAGCAATGAGCGCGCTCGGCAACATCGCGGCGGCGCTGCTGCCGCTCTACGGCGTGATCCTGCTCGCCTGGGCCGTCGGCGCCCGCGTGCCCTGGGCAGCGAAGCTGTGTTCAAAGGTCCTCGTCTTCGGCCTCATCCCTTTGCTGGTCATCGACAAGGTGCTCGGCGCGGAAACACGACAGCTGTTGGTGATCCCGCCGCTGATGTTCGTCGTCTCCGCCCTGATGAGCATTCCCGCATACCGGTTGGCCAAGCGGGTCGGCGACGACTTCGATCCAAAACTGCTGTCGGCGTCGTTCTCGTTCTTCAACGTCGCGTTCTTCGGGGTGCCTGTCAGCCAGGCGTTGTTCGGCGAGGTGGGCGTATCGACGGTGGTATGCGCGTATATCGGCAGCGCGCTGTACGGCAACACGATCGGGTATTTCCTCATTGCGCGTACCAAGGAAGGTACGCGCAAGGCCGCAACCAAGGCGTTGCGGGTGCCGCTCGTCTATGTCGTCATCGGCTCGCTCTTGGCCAGGTGGGGCGGCGTCACGATGCCTGACGCGGCAGCGCCGATCGTCTCGATCGCCAGCACATTGGTGTCGGTGCTTGGCATGGCGGTGATTGGTCTCAACCTTGCCGAAACCGGTCGCGACGACTGGCGGCCGAAGCTGATGACGCGCATCCTCGCGGTCAGGCAGGCCGCCGGCGTGATACTGATCGGCGCAGCGCTAGGACTCGAAGCGGCCTTCGTCGGCGTACTGGGCCCACGCGACCGCGTGATCGTCGGGCTCGTCGCCCTGTTCCCGGTCGCCAGCAACGTGACGCTGTTCGCCACCCTCCTCGACACGAACCGCAAGGCGGCGGCGATCCTCGTCGCGCTGTCTAGCGCCGTATCCCTTGTTCTCGTGCTGCTGGTTGTCGGCGTCTTTCACTCGGCCATGCCGACGGGGTAATCGCGGTTTGCCTGTGCTGTCCCCACTTTCAGCGGATGGCAGCTACTCGAAACTCACGACGCACCCCGCTCAGCAGCAGGCACTATCGCGTTCTCGACGATGCCCTGCAGCGTATCGATGTGCCCCGTGTCCCTTGCGTCGTTCGGGTTCAACGTCATGACGACCGTCATACGTAGATCGGGATGACGTAGACCATCTGGCCACCATGGCTCCAGGCGAACCGCTCTAAATGGCCCTTCATCTTGGTAAGGAACCAGCCGAAGCCATACTCCTTCCCACTCCACGCGGGACGGCGCGCGGTGCCCAGCTCTGATCGATCCAGTTGGCCGAAAACACGCGCGTTGGCGAGCGTATTCTGTCCCGTCGCTCGTGTAAGCGCCGCCGAGAGCAGGGGGTGGACCCGGTCGAGTAGAGCATTGCCGTACCGGGATCAGCGACAAAGGGGCGGGCCAGCGCGAACCGTATCCAGTTGGGGCTCCATGCCCATTGACCGTGGTTCTCGCCAGAGGTGCGTTCGAGTCCGGACTGCATCGACCGAAGGTTGCCGAGGGTCACCTTGGCTAGCCGTGCGTGAGGATCGGTGGGCGCGTCGCGCCTGATCTTGTTGAACGGCAGCTTCCGTCAGAAACTGTCATTCGACCTTATCCCAGCGCGCCCTCGCCCGTCACCACGCACTATACGCGGCCAATTCCTCCGGCGTCCCCTTCGGGAAGGTTTCCTTGAGATGGTCGAGGAATGCCGAGACGCGTGCGCTGAGCAAGCGGCGCGAGGGATATAGTGCCCATAGCGCTGTGCCCGGCCCTTCGACGTCACCCCAATGCACCAGTGTGCCGGCGAGCAGATCGTGGCTGACCAGCGACAGCGGGAGCCGCGCGACGCCGGCCCCCGCGCGTACCGCATCGCGCACCATCACCAGCGATGACAGTCCGAGGATAGGATCGACCTGGAGGTTCGCCTTGCCCGATGCAGTTGCCAACTCCCATGTCTGCCGTTGCCCGATCGCCCCGCGCACGACGGCCGGCACCGGAGTATCGGCCGAACGAGGCAAGTCCGGACTTGCCACCGCGACGAGACGATCCTGGAGGAAGGCGCGTCCGACCAACGCATCATCCGGCGCGGGGTTGACCCTGATCACCAGATCATAGGCTTCCTCGACCATGTCGACCGCCCGGTCCTCGGTCGTGACTTCCAGGCGTATCTCCGGGAACTTGATCGCGAACCCCGCTGCGATCCTGCCCATCGCGATCTGCGAAAAGAGCAACGGTGCGCTGATCCGCAGCCGTCCCCGGGGGGCATGACCGCGGGACGTGATGGCAGCCGCCGTCTCGTCAAGCTCGGTGAGGAGGATGGCGGTTCGTTCGAACAGCGCCCGTCCTTCCTCCGTCAACTTGAGCGCGCGCGCGCCCCGCTCGAACAGGCGCACGTCGAGGCTGGCCTCCAGCTCCGCCACCCGCCGAGACAAGGTCGCCTTCGGGCGTGCAGCGGCGCGGGCCGCCTTACCGAACCCGCCATGCCGCGCGACCAGGTTGAAATCGGCAAGCGCGAGGAGATCCATATGTTCCACCTGTGAGACGGGCTGTCCAAACATAGCGTCTATTGGCGCGCGTGTGGATCACTAATTTGGGACATGCCAACCGGCTCAACCAAGGAGTGACCCCCATGACCATTCTCGTAACCGGCGCTACCGGCACTATCGGTCGCAACGTCGTCGACCAGCTCGTCGCACGCGGCGCCGATGTCCGTGCCCTTGTCCGCGATCCTGCCAAGGCCAGCCTCCCCGCCGGCGTGACAATCGTCCAGGGCGACCTGCTCGACGTGGACTCGCTTCGCGCCGCGATGTCGGGCGTGTCGACCTTGTTCCTGCTGAACGGCGTCGTCGCGGAGGAGTTCACACAGACGGTGATCGCGCTCAACGTCGCCCGCGAGGTCGGGATCGAGCGGATCGTCTATCTGTCGGTGATCCACAGCGACATCTACGTCAACGTGCCGCATTTTGCCGGCAAGTTCGGCGTCGAGCGGATGATCGAGGCGATGGACCTGCACGCCACGATCCTGCGCCCCGCCTATTTCATGGACAATGAGATCACGGTGAAGGACGTGGTCACCGGCTACGGCATCTATCCCATGCCGATCGGCGACAAGGGCCTGGCGATGATCGACGCGCGCGACGTCGGCGAGGTCGCCGCGATCGAGCTGATCCGCCGCGCTGAGGCACCGCAGCCGCTGCCGACGACCTACATCAACCTGGTCGGGCCCGACACACTGACCGGCGCCGCCGCCGCCGCGATATGGTCCGACGTGCTCGGTCGCGAAATCGCCTTTCCCGGCAATGACACCATCGGCTTCGAACAGAATTGGCGCGCCTTCATGCCCAGCTGGATGGCGTACGACATGCGCCAGATGGCCGAGCGCTTCCAGAGCGACGGCATGATCCCCGAGGCGGGCGACGTCGACCGGCTGACCGCGCTGCTCGGCCGCCCCTTGCGCACCTACCGCGATCACATCGCGCAGATCGTCGGCTGAACCCCCTTCCCCCCTATCCGAACAAGGACCGTCGTCATGATCTATTCGACCGCCACCGTCGTCGTGAACCCCGAAGGCGAGACGCCGCTGACCCGCGAACAGGTGTGGCAGGGGCTGGAGCGCAAGGCCCGCGACGCGCGCCTGTTCCTGCCGCCGGGCCTGTGCACCCGCTGCGACGTGACCGAGCAGAGCGCCACTCACTTCGTGCGCGAGGCGACGATCGCCGGCCACGACCTGCGCGAGATCATCGTGCTCGAACGACACGCCAAGGTCACCTTCTTCCAGGCAACCGGCCCGCGTGAGGGCGCCATCGTCAACGAAGTGTTCGAGGACGCGGCAGGTCAGCTTCAGCTCAAATTCTACTGCTATCTCGGCCTGCGCGGGCAAACCCCCGGCGGCCCCGAGGAACAGGCCGAGCAGGCGCAGTTCGACAGTGACACGGGGTACAAGGCTGCGCTGCTCTCCACGCTGAAGCGCACCCGCGAGATGCTCGCCGACGGCACGCTCTGACCCCCACCCCGCTACAGACGAAGGAGTCTCAAGATGACCACGGCACCCCTCAACCCGTCGCTGCCGGATTCTGCACCCCAGATACCATCGGCGCTCAGCGCGGCCGTGACGCAGCAGATCCGCGTCCCGGGACGGATCGAAGACGTGTTCGACTTCCTCGTGGCGGAGGATGTCCTGCCCAAGATCCTCACCGGCTACGGCCTGTTGCCCGGGATCGTCTCCACCTCGCAGGTGTCAGGCCCGTGGGACCAGCCGGGCTCGACGCGGACGGTTCACCTCGCGGACGGCAGCACCGTCCGGGAAGGGGTGACTCACTACCAGCGCGCGCGCTATTTCGCCTATCGCATCTGGCAGCCGAGCTTCGCGCTCAAATATCTGATGTCGGGGGCGGTCGGACAATTCTGGTTCGAGCAGCAGGGCGGCGAAGTCGCGGTGACGTGGACCTACACCTTCGCAGCGAAGAACCGGATCGCCAGAGTACCGCTGTGGCTGTTCGTGCAGGCGCAATGGAAGGGCTACATGGCGGTCTGCATGGCCAACATCGCCCGGCATCTCGCGGCGCCTTGATGGCTCTCACCCATGGTCCCGGGGACGTCAGCCCGTGCAGGGCCCCGGATGCGTCACCGCACGAGCATGCCGTTGAGGAGCAGGTCCACCAGATGCGCAACGCGCGACGCGGGTGCGGTGTCCTTTTCGACCGCGATCGCTATTGCACTCACCACACAGATGATGTCGTCGAAGGTCGCATCGCTCCGAATGATCCCTGCCTCCTGCGTGCGCCCAAGCAATCGCTGCCCTTCCGACGTGATTGCCATACAGCCGGGCGTGCCGTGCTGAATGACCGTCCCCAGCGAGGCGGCGAGGCTTTGATAGACGCTCGTATTGATCGCGAGCTCTTCGAGAAACTGGCGCATCGCGTCCGCGGGATCCTGATCTCTACCGCGCGCGCAACTCGTCTCCGCGACCGACAAGAACCGCTCGTTGCTGGTGGCCGCCAGAAGCGATTCTCGCGTCGGGAAGCGACGATAGAGCGTGCCGATCCCGACCTTCGCTCGCTTCGCCACCTCCTCCAGCGGGATGCCCGCGCCCCGCTCGAGGAAGAGTTCCTCCGCGGCGACGAGAATGCTTTGGCGGTTCCGTTCCGCATCAGCGCGTAGGCCTGCCTCGATCAAATCTTTCATCCTCGGCTTGCTAAGTGGAGGAGTCCTCCATATTTTAAATGGAGCATTCCTCCACTTACTTGAAAGACGGTATGATGACGAAGCGGTTCGAAGACAAGGTCGTCGTGATTACCGGCGGTAGCGACGGCATCGGGTTGGCGACCGCAGAGCAGTTCGCTGAGGAAGGGGCATTGGTGTACATCACTGGGCGTCGACGGGCTTCGCTCGATGACGCGGTCCGCCAGATCGGTCACGGCGCGATCGGCGTACAGGGCGACGTAACGAACCTCGCCGACCTCACGACGCTCTACGCGCGCATCGAGCGTGACCACGGCAGGGTCGATGTCGTTTTCGCCAATGCCGGCATGCACGACCCCGTCCCGCTCGAAGCCATCGAGGAATCCCATTTCGATTCCACGTTCGGCCTCAACGTCAAAGCGATGGTTTTCACCGTGCAGAAGGCACTGCCATTGATGGCGCAGGGTGGCGTGATCGTGCTCAGTGGCTCGATCGCGGGTACCAAGGCCTATCCGGGCCAGTCGCTCTACAACGCCAGCAAGGCAGCGGTTCGCTCTTTTGCGCGCAGTTGGACCAACGATCTGAAGGACCGGGGCATCCGCGTGAACGTCATCGCGCCAGGTGCCACCGAGACGCGGCTGATCCGGGACTTCTTCGACAAAACGCCCGGCGCCGAGGAAGACGTCATCAAAGGGGTTCCGCTCGGGCGCATTGCGCGCCTCGACGATGTCGCGCGTGCCGTGCTCTTCCTGGCGTCGGACGAGAGCAGTTTCGTCGCGGGGCATGAGCTCTTCGTGGATGGCGGTGTCGCGGCGGTCTGAGCCTGAACTGACGTGGAGGACGCGTTTGGCGCAGCGGACGTCGGCGTAGGCAAATGGCAGGTTCCAGCTCAAGCGGTCATTCACACCGCGTTCGCCGAACGACGTGAGTTGGTTGGAAGCTGCCTTGCCTAACCCCCTTCCGGCAAGACCCACAAGCGGACGTCAATGCGGTCCGAAGTTCGCACGGATTTCGGACGTTCGTCCGGCATGATACACCTCGGATCGCGTCACGCGTCCGCAAGAGGTTCCGACGCGGGCGATATTCTGTGCGTTGCCCGTTTGTAGGGAGGTGATAATGCACCATTGGCGCACGTCCCGGGACAGAAACTAGACCATTGGCAAATCTCACCGAGTTCAACGATCCCGAGCAGCACCGGCTGGCGGCGTTGGCGTGTTATGACGTGATGGACTCGCCGCGCGAACGCTCGTTTGACGAGCTGGCGGCGCTTACCGCAAGGCTCTGCGATGCCCCCATAGCGGTCGTGAACCTGATCGGAGATGGCCGACAGTTCTTCAAGGCGGAAGTCGGGCTTGGCGTGCGCGAGACGCCGCTCGAAAGTTCGTTCTGCGTCAAGGCGCTGCTGGAGGACGACCTCCTCGTCGTTCCCGACCTTACCAAGGATCGCCGCTTCGACTGCAACCCCCTGGTGACCGGGGATCCGCACATCCGGGCCTATGCCGGAGCGCTGCTGAAGACCGCGGACGGACTGGCCATCGGGACGCTCTGTGTCCTGGATCACCGCGCGCGAGAATTCACCGAACTCCAGCAGGAGACGCTGCTCGTCCTGGCGCGACAGGTCATGGCACAGCTCGATCTGCGCCGCACCGTCGCCGACCGGGATCGCCGCTACGACGAGCTTCAGGCCAGCCGGGAACAGTTGACCCACAGCGACGCGCGCTATCGTACCCTGTTCGACTCCATCGAATCCGGCTTCTGCATCGTCGAGGTCGACCTCGGCGATGGGCAGGCGCCGGTAGACTATCGCGTCATCGAGGCGAACCCCGCCTTCTACCGCCAGACCGGCTTCGTCGAAGCGATCCGGGGTCGCTGGCTGCGTGAGGCGGTCCCCGACCTCGAGGAGCACTTCTACGAGATCTACGGGCGCGTCGCGCGTACCGGCGAACCGGTCCGCTTCGAGGAAGGCTCCGCGGCGCTCGGTCGCTGGTTCGACGTCTACGCCTTTCGCATCGGCGACGCGACGGACCGTCGGATCGCGATTCTCTTCAACGACATCTCGGCCCGGCGGACGGCTGAAGAGGCCTTGCGCGACCTCAACGAAACGCTCGAGGATCAGGTCGAGCAGCGGACCGCCGAACGCGATCGCATGTGGAATACATCGCCCGACCTGATGCTCGTCATCGATTTCGACGGCGTCTTTCGCCGGGTAAATCCGGCGTGGACGACGGTGCTGGGCTATGAACCCGAGGAACTGGTCGGACATCATGTCAACGAGTTCGTCATGCCGGACGATCACGATGACACCATCGACGCCTATCAGGCCGCGAAGGCGGGTGAGCAGCCCAATATCCAGAACCGATATTGTCACAAGGACGGCTCGTTCCGGTGGATCGCCTGGGTTGCCGCGCCCGCCGGCGACCTGACCTATGCGACGGGACGCGATATTACCGCGGAGAAGGCGCGCGAAGCGGAACTGGCCAATACCCAGGATCAACTGCGGCAAGCACAGAAGATGGAGGCGGTCGGTCAGCTTACCGGCGGCCTTGCACATGATTTCAACAATCTGCTGACCGGGATGATGGGCAATCTCGAGCTGCTCCAGATGCGCGTCGCCCGCGGGCGGCTCGACGATCTCGACCGCTTCGTGCTTGCAGCGCAGGGCGCAGGGCGGCGTGCAGCGTCGCTCACGCAGCGCCTGCTGGCATTCTCGCGACGCCAGACGCTCGATCCGAAGCCTACGGAGATCAACCGGTTGATTGCAGGAATGGAAGACCTGCTCCGCCGGACGGTCGGGCCCGCCATCGATATCGAGGTCGTCGGTGCGGGCGGTCTCTGGCCTGCATGCATCGATGCGGGCCAGTTGGAGAACGCTCTTCTCAACCTCAGCATCAATGCCCGCGACGCCATGCCCGATGGCGGGCGGCTGACGATCGAGACGGCCAACAAATGGCTCGACGATCGTTCGGGCCGCGAACGCGATCTGCCACCCGGCCAATATCTCTCGATCTGCGTCACCGATACCGGCACCGGGATGAGTGCGGACACCATCGAGCGCGCCTTCGAACCATTCTTCACGACCAAGCCGCTCGGCGAAGGTACCGGCCTTGGCCTGTCGATGATCTACGGCTTTGCCCGCCAGTCCGGAGGTCAGGTCCGGATCTATTCGGAGTTGGGAATCGGAACGACGATCTGCATCTACCTGCCACGCCACCACGGCGATGCCGTCTTGCCGGAGCAAGAGGCCGCGATCGCTACCGCCGCGACGGTGGGCAAGGGAACCGTTCTGGTCGTCGACGACGAAGCGACCATCCGCCATCTGATCGACGAGGTTCTCGGCGAAGCGGGCTACACCGTGATCGGTGCGGCCGATGGGGCCGCTGGACTGAAGATGCTGCAGGCGGTCACGCAGGTCGAGCTCCTCATCACGGACGTCGGGCTGCCCAACGGTATGAACGGGCGCCAGGTCGCCGATGCTGCGCGATCGTTGCAGCCGGGTCTGAAGGTGCTTTTCATCACCGGCTATGCCGAGAACGCCGCCGTCGGGAACGGCCATCTCGAACCCGGGATGGAGCTGTTGACGAAGCCTTTCACGCTGGAAGCATTGACGGCAAAAATCGCCGGAATGATGAACGAGTCCTCCCGCTCGAGCTAGGTCGTGCGGGGATGCCGCTATCGTTCAGACGATCACCCCAAGAACGTTTGCATCGCGCTTCTGGTTCATCGGCGTCCGTCGAGAGGCCAAGGGTCCGTTCGATACCTTGCTCCACGACCAAACTCCCGTAAGCTCCGGCATCTAGCGTTGTCGTTGGCACTCGCAGACCCGGATGCCAGACGGCGTGACGGAGAGACAAAGGAATTCGAATGCGCGCCGGTGCCTGCCTGATTGCCCTGCTCCTGACCACCACGGCCTACGCCCAGACGCCCGGCGGCAGCGCCTATCACCGCGCACCCGATGCGATCGCCAAGGCACTCGAGACGCCGCCGACCCCCGGCGTCGCCGTCAGCCCCGATCACCGCACGCTGGCGATTCTGGGGCGCGAGAATTTGCCGACGATCGCCAATCTGTCGAAACCGATCTTGCGGCTGGGCGGCTACCGCATCGATCCCGCCACCAATGGCCAGGCCGAGGTCCGCGTGCAGTGGCTGAACGCGCTGAGCTTCAAGGACGTCGGCTCGGGGCGGACCGTCGCGGTCAAGCTGCCCGCGGGCTTGCGCTTCGCCGCCCCCGATTGGTCGCCCGACGGCACCCGCCTCGCCTTCTACGCACAAGACGCCGACGCCCTCTCGCTATGGATCGCCGAGCGCGATGGCAGCGCCCGCATGGTCGCCCGGGGGCTGAACGGCACGTTCGGCACGCCCTTCGCCTGGATGCCGGACAGCAAGGCGCTCGTCGCCTATACCGTGCCCGCCGGTCGCGGCGCGGCACCCGTTTCGAGCAGCACGCCCACCGGCCCGGTGATCCAGGAAAGCGCCGGTCGCACCTCGGCGGCGCGGACCTATGAGGATCTGCTCGGCGATGCGCATGACGAGGCGCTGTTCGACCATTATTTCACCGGTCAACTCGTCCGGATCGACCTTGCCGGCACCGCGCAGCCGATCGGAACGCCGGGCTTGATCACCGAGTTCAGCGTCTCCCCGGACGGTCGCTACCTGCTGACCGAGCGGCTCAAGCGCCCATATTCCTATCTGCTGCCCGCCAGGTTCTTCCCGACCGAGATCGCCGTCTCGACGTTGGATGGCCAACCGGTGAAGACCCTGGTCGATCGCCCGCTCGCCGACGATCTCCCGGTCGATTTCAACGCCACCGTCAAGGGCCCGCGCGAGGCGGTCTGGCGGTCTGATGCGCCTGCGACGCTGGTCTGGGCCGAAGCGCTGGACGGCGGCAATCCGCGCGCCAAGATCGCGTTCCATGACACGGTGATGATGCAGGCCGCGCCGTTCGCTGCGGTACCGGTGGAACTGGCACGGACCCAGGCCCGCTATGCCACGACGATATGGGGCGACGATGGCTTCGCGGTGGTCGTCGACCGCGAATGGCGCACGCGGACCGAGCATCGCCTAGCCGTTGCGCCGTCGCGACCGGGCCAGACGCGGACGATAGCGACGCTCAACTATCAGGATCAATATGGGGATCCCGGCGAGCCGATGGTGGAGGAGAATGCCGCCGGGAAGCCGGTGATGCGCTTCACGCCGGCGCATGACGGCGTGTACGTCACCGGCGACGGCGCGACGAAAGCGGGGGCGTTCCCCTTCCTCGCCACGATGCCGCTGGCCGGGGGCGAACAGACGCGGCTGTGGACCGCCAAGGCGCCCTATTACGAAACGGTGGTCGCACTGCTCGACGAGCGTGGCCGGCGCATCCTGACGCGGCGCGAGAGCGCGAAGCTTGCGCCCAACTACATGATCCGCGGCTTGAAGGCCGGCAGCGCGAAGGCGATCACCGCGTTCGCCGATCCCGCCCCGGTCTTCGCTGGTGTCACGCAGCGCACGATCACCTATCCGCGTGCCGACGGACTCCAGCTGTCTGGATCGCTGTACCTGCCCGCCGGTTACGACGCGAAACGCGACGGGCCGCTGCCGACGTTGCTCTGGGCGTATCCGGCGGAGTTCACCGACGCGAAGGTCGCAGGCCAGACGGTCGATCAGGGCAACCGGTTCGTCCGCCCGCGCGGCATCAGCCACCTGTTCCTGCTGACGCAGGGCTATGCGATCCTCGACAATCCATCGATGCCGATCATCGGCGAAGGCGGCGCCGAGGCCAACGATACCTATGTCAAGCAGCTGCAGCAGGACGCGCAGGCCGCGGTCGATGCGGTGGTCAAGTCCGGCGTCGGCGACCGTACCCGAATGGCCGTCGGCGGGCACAGCTACGGTGCGTTCATGACCGCCAACCTGCTTGCGCATACCGATCTGTTCCGCGCTGGCATCGCGCGGTCGGGCGCCTATAACCGCACGCTGACCCCGTTCGGCTTTCAGGCCGAGCAGCGCACCTACTGGCAGGCGACGCCGACCTATACCGAGATGAGCCCGTTCACCTACGCAGACCGGATCAAGGCGCCGATCCTGCTGATCCATGGCGGCGCGGACGATAATAGCGGCACCTTCCCGATCCAGTCGGAGCGCATGTACGCGGCGCTGAAGGGCAACGGCGCGACGGTACGCTATGTCGTCCTGCCCAACGAACCACATGGCTATCGCGCGCTGGAATCGACCGAGGAGACGCTGTGGCAGATGACCGACTGGCTGGACCGCTACGTCAAGCCGAAGCAGACCGGATCGGCGGTGGCGGCGAGCGCCGCGCGAGAGTGACCGATGCGCGGGTGACGGTCCGAAAGCGCGGCCGAAACGGCGATAGATGGCGAAGATGGGACGACCTCACCTGCCGCGCGCATAGGCGTCAGGGCCTGATGAACCGGTAGGCGAAGCGATCCGTCTCCCCCTTTACCGCGGGATCAAACACCCTGATCGCGTGGGTGTCCGTATCGTTGGCGAGCAGGTTGCTCTGTGCGTCCAGCACGAAACCGGCTTCCAGCACGTCCTCGACGACCAACGTGGGGTCGATGCGATGCAGCGACTCGGTGTCGCGGGCGCCCGACCCGGCTGCGGCGGCGTGATCGATGACGACGTAACGGCCGCCGGATTTCAGACCTGCGTAGACGGACCGGTTGAAGGCGTTCGCCGTGGCGCCCCTGGCCCGGATCAGCGGAGTATGGAGGTCGTGAAACGACATCGACCGATGGGGTGGACCCTGCCAGCGCGATGTGAGGTGCGCGATCGACCCGCAACTGCACCGGCATAAGGCGTTGGCCGTTAACCTGGATCGGCGAAAACGCCACAATATCGGTCGATGCGTCGCGCGGATAAGCCGTCCGGTGTACAGTAGAAAGGTACAGAGACCACCCCGCGGGATATCAGGCAACCGCGGCTCCCCGCTTTGCTAGGCAGCATGCCTTCGCTGGCAGGTACAGCACCAGCGCTGGCTGAACCACACGCGAAACGGGCTCGCAGCGATCATCTCGTCCGAGCCCCGGCGTAGCTACGAACACGGCCGGCAGGGCTGCATCGATCCGACACGGCCTCCGCCCTAACCTCGGCGTCAGCCGAGGAGCAGCGTGCCCCAGGCCGGCAGGGTGACGGTCTCGCCGGCCCTCAGCGTCACCTTGCGACCGGTGCGGAACTCGACGTAGCGGCCTGCCTGGAGTGCGGTCGGGAAGTTTACCGTCACCGGGGTCTTCGAAAAGTTGAACGCCGCGAACACCTGGTCGTCGCCCTGGCGGCGGACGAAGCTGAAGACCTGTGCGGGCTTGTCGTTCTCGACCTTGATCATCGTCGCGCCCCATTTGCCGTTGGCGAGCGCGCCATGGCCTTTGCGGAACGCGATCAGGTCGCGGTAGAGCGCGTCGAGCCGGCACGGCCTGGACCAGTCGATCGGGTCCTTCTCGAAGAACTTCAGCCGCTTCGGATTGCACGCTTCCTGGCCGTTGTAGATCATCGGGATGCCCTCGCCGATCATCTCCAGCGTGATTGCGGAGTCGAGCATCGGCCCGAACGCCTCGAACTGCGTCTTGTGCCAGGCGTTGATGTCGTGGTTCTCGATCCACAGCATCCGCATCCCCGCCTTGGGCCAGCCCTTTTCGTTCTCGCTGTAATAGCCGTAGAGCGCGGTCGCGTCGGAGGTGCCGGCTGCGATACCCTCCATCGTCTCGTACCATTGCCAGCTATAGGTCGCGTCGAACGCGCGCATCAGCAGGTCGGGCGTCTTCCATTCGGCGAGCATGAACACCGGCCGGATCGCCTCGAGATCGACGCGCACGCCCTCCCAGAAATCGAGCGGGACATAGCCCGCGACATCGGCGCGGTAGCCATCGATGCCGATGTCGCGCACCCAATAGGCCATCGCCTCGGTCATCGCCTTGCGCAGCGCCGGCTTCGAATAATCGAGATCGATGATGTCGGTCCAATCCCACCACGGGGTCGGGTGGAAATCGCCGTGCCAGTCGCGTTTGTACCAGTCGGGATGCTGGGTGACCCAGGCGTGATCCCAGGCGGTGTGGTTGGCGACCCAGTCGAGGATGACGTGGAAGCCCTGCCTGTGCGCGGCGTCGACGAACGCCTTCAGATCGGCCTTGGTGCCGAATTCGGGGTTCACCGCGGTATAGTCGCGCACCGAATAGGGGCTGCCGAGCGTGCCCTTGCGGTTCTTCGCGCCGATCGGCTGGACCGGCATAAGCCAGAGGATGTCGACGCCGAGTGTCTTCAGCCGCGGCAGCTCGGCCTGCGCCGCGCGGAACGTGCCTTCCCGGGTGAACTGGCGGGTGTTGATCTGGTAGATCACCGCGTCCTTCGCCCAAGGCGCGTTCTGCAGCGTCACATAGGGGCGCGGCGCATAGTCCGCCTCGGTCCGCTGGTCGATCGGCGGGCGCTGGGCGAGCGCGGGGGTTGCGGCGAGGGCAAGCGACAGGGCGGCGGCGAGAGCGCGCATCAGGATACTCCATCCTTGGTTTCGGGCACGCGCAGCATCGCCAGCGCGGCAATTCCCAGCACGATCGCGGCGAACGCCATCGTCCAGATCGGTTCGGTCGGGAAGAACGCCTTCAGCACCGACCCCATCACCGTCGCGACGAGCAGCTGCGGGATGACGATGAAGACGTTGAACAGGCCCATATAGATGCCGAGCTTCGCCTGCGGCAGGCTGGAGGCGAGGATCGCATAGGGCATGGCGAGGATCGACGCCCAGGCGATGCCGACGCCGATCTCGCTGAGGATCAGCAGCATCGGATCGCGCACCACGAGGAAGCTCGCAAAGCCCGCCGCGCCGCACAGCAGGCACGCGATATGCGTCTTCACGCGCCCGATCCGCGCGGCGAGGCGCGGCAGGATCAGCAAGGCGGCAACCGCGGCGACCGCGTTGTAGACCGCGAACAGCACGCCGACCCAGTCGCCACCGGCGTTGTAGGCCGCGCTGGTCGGGTCGCTCGACCCGTACATATACTGCGCGACCACCGGCGTGGTGAAGATCCACATGATGAACAGCGCCGACCAGCTGAAGAACTGCGCGAGCGCGAGCCGCTTCATGACGAGGGGCATGCCGGCGAAGTCGCCGACGATCGCGCTGAGCGCGTTGTCAGGGTTGTTTCCGCGCGCGAGGCGGATCGCCGCGATGCTCGCCGCGCCGTACGCGACCAGCAGCGCACCGAGCAGATAGACTTCCTTCTGCAGGGCCAGCTCGGGCACCGCGACGATCACCGCGACGCCGGCGGCGATCCAGGCGAGGCTGCGGCCGAAGCTGCGCGTGGCGAGCGCACGGACGGGCTGCATCGCCACCTCGTCGCGGTCGGCGAACGCTGCCATCTGGTCCGGGCTGTATTCCTTCGTGTTGCCGATCGTCCACAGCACGGCGAGCAGCAGCGCGGCGCCGCCGAACCAGAAGCTGTAGCGCACCGTGTCGGGCACGCCGGACAGCGCGTCGCCCGACACGCCCAAATGGCCGAGCACGAAGGGGAAGATCGAGCCGACGACCGCGCCGACACCGATGAACATCGTCTGCAGCGCATAGCCGGCGGTATGCTGGTCCTTGCGCAGCATGTCGCCGACGAACGCGCGGAACGGCTCCATCGCGACGTTGATCGAGGCGTCGAGCACCCACAGGGTGACCGCGGCGAGCCACAGGACCCGCGCCTCGGGCATCACGAACAGCGCCAGCGCCGCGAGCACTGCGCCGGCGAAGAAATAGGGCCGGCGCCGCCCGAAGCGGGTCCAGGTGCGGTCGCTGTAATGGCCGATGATCGGCTGGATCAGCAGCCCGGTCAGCGGGGCCGCCACCCAGAGATAGGACAGGTCGTCGAGCGACCCGCCAAGCGTCTGAAAGATGCGGCTCATATTGGCGTTCTGGAGCGCGAAGCCGATCTGGATGCCGAAAAAGCCGAAGCTGATGTTCCACAGGCCGTCAAAGCCCTGGACTGGTTTCTCGGTCACGACGCGACTCCCCATGGTCGCCGTGTAACGCCCGGCGTTCCTGGCGGACAGGCGTGCAGAGAAGCGGCGGCGCGCACAACCATGCATACGAATGTCGCGGCGATTATGTTGCGGGACCGGGCCTCGGTGCGGCAAGGCAGCACGATGAGCGATCCGGCGAAGACGACCGTGCAGTATCTGGGGGCGGAACGCCGCCCGCTGATCGCGATCGACGAGTTCTGGTCCGATCCCGACGCGCTGCGCGAGGATGCGGCGAGCCTGCGGATGGGCGCGATCGGCCCGCATTATCCGGGCGTGCGCGCCGAGGTGCCGGTGCGCCTCGCCGAGACGATGCGCCGCCGGATCGCGCCTCTGCTCGCCGAGCATTTCGGTCTCGACCCTGCACCGGCCGTGTCGGAGGCCTATTATTCGCTGGTCACCACCGCGCCCGCCGATCTGGGCCCGATCCAGCGGCTGCCGCATTTCGACGGGGTCGAGGCGCGGCGGATCGCGGTGCTGCTGTTCCTGGGGCATGGCGAAAAGGGCGGCACCGCCTTCTACCGCCAGCGCGACACCGGGTTCGAAAGCGTCGACGCCTCGCGACTCGACCGGTTCAGGACCGCGCTTGAGGCCAGCGTCGCGACGCATGGGCTGCCCGAAGCCGCGTATATTGCGGGCGACACGCCACTGTACGAACGGATCGCAGTGCAACCCGGCCGCTTCAACCGCGCGCTCGTCTATGCGGGCAACACGCTCCACTGCGCCGACCTGCCGCCGGACGTGACGCTCAGTGCCGATCCGCTCGTCGGGCGCCTGACGCTCAACCTGTTCCTGTTCGACGACTGAGCGCCGGGGGCTCAGCCCCCGCTGCTCGCGCGCACGACGAGGCGGGTCGGCAGCGGCGCGGCGTCGACCGTCTCGCCGCGCAGATGCGCGAGCAACTGCGCGACCAGCGCCTCGCCGGCGCGGCGCGAATCCTGCGCGACGGTCGAGAGCGGCGGGCTGGTCAGTTGCGCCGAGGGGAGATCGTCGAACCCGACGATCGCGACGTCGCCAGGTACCGAGCGTCCAACGCCGGCGAGTGCCCGCATCGCGCCGATCGCGATACTGTCGCTGGCCGCGAATACCGCATCGAACGCGACGTCGCGACGGAGCAGGTCCTCCATCGCCTGCTGCCCCGCATCCTCGTCGGTGATCGAATCGACCTGCAGCCGCGCATCGGGCGCGAGGCCGGCTGCCGCCAGCGCGTCGCGGTAGCCGCGATAGCGTTCCTCGAGCTCGGGATAGCGTCCGTCCGCGGTGCCGAGGAAGGCGATCCTTCGCCGTCCGCCTTCGGTCAGGTGCGAAACCGCCGCCTCGCCCCCGCCGCGGTTGTCCGAGCCGACCGTGATTCCTGCCGGCCCCGTCGCCACTGCGCCCCAGCGCACGACATGCGTCCCCTGTTCGGTCAGGTGGTCGAGCCGGTCGCGATACGCCTCGTAATCGCCGTAACCGAGCAGGATGATCCCGTCCGCCTTGCGGCTGTCCTGGTAATCGACATGCCAGTCGCCCGACAGCTGCTGGAACGAGATCAGCAGGTCATAGCCGGCGCGCGCGCTGGCATGCGTGATCGACCCCAGCATCGACAGGAAGAACGGATTGATCGTCGCATCGTCCGCCGCGACCTCTTCGAAAAAGAGCAGCGCCAGCGTGTTCGACGCCTGGCTGCGCAGCGACGAGGCATTCTTGTCGACCGCGTAATGCAGACTGCGCGCGATCGCCTCGATCCGCGCGCGCGTCTGCGCATTGACCGACTTCACCCCGCGCAGTGCGCGCGACACCGTCGGCTGCGACACCCCTGCCAGCTGCGCGATATCGAACGAGGTCGGTCGCTTGCCCATCGTCAGCGCGACCGCCGACGCGACACAAAGGACACAGTCGGGGCGGGAGCGACCGGCATAGCTCCTGAATACGTATGCTCGTCTCTTTTGCAACGACCCTGCCGGAAATATAGCCGGGGTGGGACAATCGACGCGCAGCAACGACGTCGAGGACACTGAATTTCTGGTCGAGGATGCGCGGATTTCCGCCGCCGAAGGGGACATTATGAACAATCTTGCTACGCGCATCATCGGCGCACCGGTCGACGCGACCGCTGGCCTTTCCGCCTCTGGCCGGCTGGCGCTGCGCGTCAGCGCGACCGCGCTCGTCGCCGCGATGATCCTGCCGGGCCAGGCCGCGTTCGCGCAGGCCACCTCGCCGAACACGCCGACCGCGAACCCGACCGCCCCCGCGCAGATCGATGCGATGCCGACGACGCCCTCGCCGACGCCGGAGCCCGCCGAGCCCGCGCCCCCCGAGGCCGCCGCCACCACCAACGGCGACGCCGACATCGTCGTCACCGGCATCCGCGCCTCGCTCGCCTCGTCGGCCAAGATCAAGCGCGAGTCCGTCCTGATTGTCGACTCGGTCTCCGCCGAAGACGTCGGCAAGCTGCCCGACGTGTCGATCGCCGACTCGCTCGCACGCCTTCCCGGCGTCACCGCGCAGCGTCTCGAGGGTCGCGACCAGCGCCTGTCGATCCGCGGCCTCGGCCCCGACTTCTCGACCACGCTGCTGAACGGCCGCGAACAGGTCACCGTCGGCGACAACCGCGGCGTCGAGTACGACCAGTATCCGTCGGAATTCTTTCGCAACGTCAACGTCTACAAGTCCGCGGACGCGTCGCTGATCGCGGCGGGCATCTCGGGCACGGTCGACCTGCGCATGCTGCGCCCGCTCGAACAGTCGGGCCGGATCTTCGCGATCAACGCGCGCGGCCAGATGAACGGCATCGACAACCTCAACCCGGATTCGTCGCGCTACGGCTATCGCGCGTCGGCGACCTATGTCGACAAGTTCCTCGACAACACGCTGGGCATCGCGATCGGCGTGTCCGCGACGCAGGCGCCGTCGCAGAACGAGCGCTACAACGCCTGGGGTTATGCCGGCAGCGGCACCGCCGCCTCGCCGTTCGTGCTCGGCGGCGCCAAGCCCTATGTCCAGTCGAACGAGCTCAAGCGCTACGGCGCGGTCGGCACGGTCGAATGGGCGCCGTCGGACAATTTCCACTCGACCTTCGACGCGCTCTATTCGCATTTCGAGGAAACCCAGCTGCTGCGCGGCATCGAGTTCCCGCTCGGCTTCTCCGATCCGGCGCAGAGCGGCCTGACCGTCGCCGACGGCTTCGCGACCGCGACGACCTTCACCAACGTGTTCGCGGTGCAGCGCAACGACTATAACCAGCGCAAGGCGGAGAACCTGTCGCTCGGCTGGAACAACGACCTCAAGCTGACCGACAGCATCCACTTCAACGTCGATGCGAGCTGGAGCCGCGCGACGCGCACCGACTTCCTGCTCGAGACCAACACCGGCACCGGCTTCGGCAAGAGCGGCGTCGCCGACCGCGTCACGGTGACGAAGAACGGCAACGGCACCTACAAGATCGTGCCGACGCTCGACTATACCAACACCAACACCTTCAAGCTCACCGACCCGCAGGGGTGGGGCAACAACGGCACGACCGCGGTGGTCCAGGCCGGCTTCCTCAACCAGCCGAGCTTCAAGGACGACCTCAAGTCGCTCCGCGCCAGCCTGAACGGCGAGTTCGAGGGCAGCATCGTCAAGGGCTGGGAAGCCGGCGCCAACTATAGCCGTCGCGAGAAGACCAGCGCCTACAAGTCCTATTTCCTGTGCCCCAAGGGCGCGGGCACGGGCTGCACCGTCACCAGCGGCACGCCGACCAGCCTGGCGGTCCCCGCCGACGCGCTGCTCGGCAAGAACGTCGCGCTCGACTATCTCGGCATCCCCGCGATGCTGACCTATGATCCGCTCGCCGTCTACGCGAACGCGCTGACCCCGGCGTTCGACAACCGGCCGTCGGCGCTGGTCCGCGACAACCGCGTGATCGAGAACGTCTATACCGGCTATGCCAAGCTCAACATCGACGGCGAGCTGGGCGGCAAGGCGCTGAAGGGCGCGCTCGGCGTGCAGGTCATCCGCTCCGACCAGCGCTCGGTCGGGCAGATCGCCAGCGTCGTGAACAGCGTGGTCACGATCGCCCCCGCCGACCAGACCGAGAAGTACACCGATATCCTCCCCTCGGGCACGATGTCGGTCGAGCTGATCGACGGCGGCTATGTGAAGCTGGGCGCGTCGCAGACGATGGTCCGTCCGCGTCTCGACCAGGAGCGCGTGACGCAGGACGTCAGCATCAACCTGCCCAACATCGGTCGTACCCCCGCCGGTCTGTTCCCGGTCTTCTCCTCGACCGGCGGCAACGTCGCGCTGCGGCCGTACAAGTCGATCAACATGGATATCTCGACCGAGAAGTATTTCGACGGCGGCGGCTATGTCGCACTGTCAGGCTATTTCAAGCGACTGACCGACTTCGTCGACCCGAACAACACCTATGCGTTCGACTTCACGTCGCTGCTGGGCGCGCTTACCCCGGCGCAGCGCGCGACGGTGCTCGCCGCGGGCCAGAACATCGGCAACGTCAGCGCCCCTGCCAACACCGGTCGCGGCGAAGTGCTGGGCGTCGAGGCCACGCTGTCGCTGCCGTTCAAGAAGCTCACCAGCGCACTCGACGGGTTCGGGATGTTCGCCAGCGGCAACTACACCGACTCGACGATCAAGTTCGCCAACTCGCCCGAGCCGATCACGCTGCCCGGCCTGTCCAAGTGGACCGGCAGCGGCACGGTGTATTTCGAGAAATGGGGCTTCCAGGCGCGCGCCAACTATCGCTACCGCTCGTCGTTCCTGGCGGAGGTCGCAGGCCTGTCGGCAACGCCGACCTATCGCACCGCCAAGGCGGAGGGCATTCTCGATGCTCAGATCGGCTACGAGTTCCAGGAAGGCGTCCTGCGCGGCTTCTCGATCCTGGCTCAGGCCAAGAACCTGACCGATCGTCCGTTCGTCACCTACCAGAACAACGATCCGCGCCAGGTCATCGACTATCAGCGCTATGGCCGCGACTATTATATCGGCCTGACCTACAAGTTCTGATCTCGTCTTGGGGCGGTCTTCGGGCCGCCCCTTATGACGAGAGCGGGAATCATGGCCTGAAATCGGCGAACCGGGAGCGCAGATCATGGCAAGACCTCTACGGATCGTCATCGCGGGCGGCGGTACCGCCGGATGGATGGCGGCCGCGACCTTCGCCCGGTTCCTCGAAACCGGGTTCGACATCGACCTGATCGAATCCGACGCGATCGGCACGGTCGGCGTCGGCGAGGCAACGATCCCGCAGATCCGCCTGTTCAACGACGCGCTGGGGCTCGACGAGGACGCGTTCCTTCGCGCGACCGGCGGCACGTTCAAGCTCGGCATCGAATTCGTCGACTGGCACCGCAAGGGCTCGCGTTACATGCACGCGTTCGGCGATGTCGGGCGCGACGTCGGGCTTCTCCCCTTCCATCAATACTGGCTCCGTGCGCGCGCGCTCGGGCTGGCGGGCGACCTGTCCGCCTATTCGCTCAACACGCAGGCAGCGCTTGCCGAGCGGATGCAGCGCGGCCCCGCGCGCACCGCGCAGGTGCTGCCGGGCATGCCCTATGCCTATCATTTCGACGCAGCGCTCTATGCCCGCCACCTGCGCCGCTATGCCGAGACGCGCGGGGTCAACCGGATCGAAGGCAAGATCACGCGCGTCACGCGCGACGGCGAGAGCGGCGACGTGTCGGGGCTGGTGCTGGAAGACGGCACGACCGTCAGCGCCGACCTCTATATCGACTGCACCGGGTTTCGCGGTCTGTTGATCGAGGAGGCGCTGGAGACCGGGTACGAGGACTGGACGCAGTGGCTGCCGTGCGACCGCGCGGTCGCGGTGCCTTCGGCGCGCAGTGCGGCGTTCACGCCCTATACGCGGTCGACCGCGCACGCCGCCGGCTGGCAGTGGCGGATCCCGCTCCAGCATCGCACCGGCAACGGCGTGGTCTTCTCGTCCGCGCACATGAGCGAGGACGAGGCGACCGCGACGTTGCTTGCCGGGCTAGACGGCGAGGCGATGGCCGAGCCGCGCACCATCACCTTCCGCACCGGCAAGCGCCGCCGGATGTGGAACCGCAACGTCGTCGCATTGGGCCTCGCCGCGGGGTTCATGGAACCGCTGGAATCGACCAGCATCCACCTGATCCAGTCCGCGGTCTCGCGGCTGCTGACGCTATTGCCCGGGCAGACGATTTCCGAGGTCGATCGCGCCGAGTTCAATCGGCAGAGCGACTTCGAATGGAGCCGCATCCGCGACTTCATCATCCTGCATTACAAGGCGACCGAGCGCGACGACACCGCGTTCTGGCGCCAGTGCCGTGACATGGCGGTGCCCGACACGCTCGCCGCCAAGATCGCGCTGTGGCAGGCCAACGGCCATATCGTGCGTGAGCGCGAGGAGCTGTTCGCCGAGGTCGGCTGGCTGCAGGTGCTGGCCGGCCAGGGCCTCGTGCCGCGCGGCCACCATCCGCTCGCCGACGCGATATCCCCTTCCGACCTGGGTGAATTCATGGACATGATCGACAAGCTGAACGCGCGCGAAGTGGCGCAGATGCCGAGCCACGCGGCATTCGTGGCGCAGCATTGCGCGGCCCCCGCCGCATGAGCATCGCCGCCATCCTGCTCGCGCTGTCTACGCCCGCCGTCCCCATCGCGGACGTGCGCAGCCGGCTGCCCGAGGACGAGATCATCTATTTCGTGCTGCCCGACCGGTTCGAGAACGGAAATCCCGCCAACGACCAGGGCGGTCGATCGGGGGATCGGCTCAAGACCGGATACGACCCGACGTCCAAGGGCTTCTATCACGGTGGCGACCTGAAGGGCCTGACCGACCGTCTCGATTATATCCAGGCGCTGGGCGCGACCGCGATCTGGGTCGCGCCGATCTTCGAGAACAAGCCGGTCCAGGGCGCGCCCGGTCACGAGAGCGCCGGCTATCACGGCTATTGGATCACCGACTTCACGCGCGTCGACCCGCATTTCGGCACCGATGCCGAGTTCAGGACACTGGTCGATGCAGCCCACGCGCGGGGCATGAAGGTCTATATGGACATCATCGCCAACCACACCGCGGACGTGATCCAGTACCGCGAATGCGTTGGCAAACCGTGCGGCTATCGCAGCAAGGCCGACTATCCGTACGCGCGGCGCGGCGGGGTCGGCGGCGCGGCGATCAATCCGGGGTTCCGGGGCGACGCCGTCCAGACGCCCGAGAATTTCGCCAAGCTGACCGACCCGTCCTCTGCCTATACACCGTTCGTGCCCGCGGCGGAGCGGCAGGTGAAGGTGCCGGCCTGGCTCAACGACCCCCGGTTCTATCACAATCGCGGCGATTCGACCTTTTTGGGCGAGTCCGCACGGTTCGGCGATTTTTCCGGGCTCGACGACCTGATGACCGAGGACCCGCGCGTCGTCGACGGGTTCATCGCGATCTATGGCGGGTGGATCGACCGGTTCGGGATCGATGGCTATCGCATCGACACCGCACGCCATGTGAACCCCGAATTCTGGCGGGCGTTCGTCCCCGCGATGCAGGCGCGTGCCGCCGCGCGCGGCATCCCCAATTTCCACGTCTTTGGCGAGGTCTATTCGGAGGCGGTCGACCCCGGCTACACCGCGCAATATACGCGTCGTGACAAGCTGCCAGCGGTGCTTGACTTCTCGTTCCAGGCCGCGGCGCGCGCGCTGCTGTCGGGCAAGGCAGGCACCGATGTCTTCGAACGCTGGATCAATGGCGACGTGCTGTACGAGGGCGGCGAAGCGGCCGCGCTGCGCCTGCCGACGTTCCTCGGCAACCACGACATGGGGCGGATCGGCCACATGCTCGACGCGGCCTGGCCGCAGGCGAGCGAGGCCGAGCGGCTGCAGCGCCTGACGCTGGCGCACGTCCTGCTGCTGTCGGCGCGCGGCGTGCCGACGATCTATTCGGGCGACGAGCAGGGCTTCACCGGCGACGGCAACGACCAGGATTCCCGCGAGGATCTGTTCGCGAGCAAGGTCGCGAGCTACAACGACAACCGCCTGGTCGGGACCACGACGACGACCGCGACCGCGCATTTCGGGCGGGACAATCCGATCTTCTCGACGATCGCGATGCTGTCGAAGCTGCGGCGCGATCACGCCCAGCTGCGACACGGCCGCACGATGCTGCGTTTCGCGTCGGACAAGCCCGGCCTGCTCGCCTTCACGCGTGGCGACGATGATGGCCGCGAGATCCTCGTCGCGATCAACACGAGCAATGCCCCGGTCGAGCAGAACGTCGCGGTGGGCGACCGGTCCGCCAAGTTCGTCGCGCTCGCCGGCACCTGTCCCGCGCGCGGTTCCGCGCCGGGCACCGTACGGATCAGCCTTCCCCCCCTCGGTTACGCGATCTGCGGCGCCCTCCCCAGCGAATGAGACCCATGACCGACACCGACACGACGCCCTGGTGGCAGGGCGCGACGATTTATCAGATCTATCCGCGCAGCTTCGCGGATTCGAACGGCGACGGCATCGGCGACCTGAACGGCATCACCGCGCATCTCGATCACGTCGCGTCGCTGGGGGTGGATGCGGTGTGGCTGTCGCCCTTCTTCACTTCGCCGATGAAGGATTTCGGCTATGACGTGTCGGATTACCGCGACGTCGACCCGATCTTCGGCACGCTCGCCGATTTCGACGCGCTGATCGCGCGCGCGCACGCGCTGGGGCTGAAGATCGTCATCGACCAGGTCTATTCGCACACCTCGGACGAGCATCCCTGGTTCGCCGCCAGCCGCGCCAGCCGATCGGGCGACAAGGCGGACTGGTATGTCTGGGCCGATGCCAAGCCCGACGGCAGCCCGCCGAGCAACTGGCAGTCGGTGTTCGGCGGCCCCGCCTGGACCTGGGACGCGCGCCGCCAGCAATATTACCTCCACAATTTCCTGAAGGAACAGCCGCAGCTCAACGGCCACAATCCGGCGGTGCAGGACGAGCTGATCGCGACCGCGAAATTCTGGCTCGATCGCGGCGTCGACGGCTTCCGCCTCGACGCGATCAATTTCGCGATGCACGATCCCGCGCTGCGCGATAACCCGCCCGCGCCTGCGACCAACCGCCCGCGCACGCGGTCGTTCGACTTCCAGCTGAAGCAGTTCAACCAGAGCCACGCCGATATCGTCGGGTTCATCGAACGCATCCGCGCGTTGCTGGACGACTATGGCGCGCGCTTCACCGTCGCCGAGATCGGCGGCGACGACAGCGACCGCGAGATGAAGCTGTTCACTGCGGGCAACACCCGTCTCAACAGCGCGTACGGCTTCAACTTCCTCTATGCCGACCGCCTGACCCCCGATCTGGTCGCGGACGCGGTCGGCAACTGGCCCGACACGCCCGGCATCGGCTGGCCGAGCTGGGCGTTCGAGAACCACGACGCGCCGCGCGCGGTGTCGCGCTGGACTAGCCCCGAGCACGCGCCCGGCTTCGCGCGGATGAAGATGCTGCTGCTCGCCTGCCTGCGCGGCAACATCTTCCTGTATCAGGGCGAGGAGCTCGGCCTGCCGCAGGTCGATATCGCGTTCGAGGACCTGCTCGACCCCGAGGCGATCGCGAACTGGCCGCTGACGCTGTCGCGCGACGGCGTGCGCACGCCGATGCCGTGGGTCGGCGCGGCGCCCGATCTGGGCTTCGGCCATGACAAGCCCTGGCTGCCGTTCGGCGAGACGCACCGTGCGCTCGCGGTCGACGTCGCGGAGGCCGATGCGGGCTCGCTGCTGCACTGGACGCGGACGCTGATCGCCGCGCGGAAGCGCCATCCGGCGCTGCGGCTCGGCAGCCTGGCCATCGTCCACAGCGACGATGCGCTGATCACGTTCGAACGGACCGGGGGGGATGAGACGTTGCTGTGCGTGTTCAACCTCGGCGACGACGCGCGGGCCTGGCCCGAGGCGCTTGCCACGGACGGGACCGTGCTGTTCGAGGCAGGCGGCGCGGACGTGCGCGTGATGCCGCCGCTGTCCGGGCTGGTGCTGCGCCGGTGACCGAGCCCCGCGCCAGTCATGTCGTGATCCTCGGCGGCGGCACCGCCGGCTGGATCGCGGCGTGCCTGATCGCGCAGCGCTGGCGCGACGCGCGCGTGACAATGATCGAAAGCCCCGAGATCGGCATCGTCGGCGTCGGCGAAGGATCGACGCCGCAGCTGAAGCACCTGTTCGACACGCTGGGGATCGCCGAAGCCGAATGGATGCCGGCGTGCGACGCGACCTACAAGCTTGGTATCGGGTTCGAGGGCTGGTCGGACCGCGCCGGGTACGAGCGCTATTTCCATCCCTTCCCCAGCGCGCTCGACGTCCACACCGCGGGGCAGTTCTTCTACCACGCGCGGGCACGGCGCACCGGGCGCGACGTCGACGCGCATCCCGATCGCTTCCTGCTCCCTGCCCGCCTCGCGGCAGCGGCGCGCGGGCCGCACCCGGATCCGTCCTTTCCGTTCGAGGTCAGCTACGGCTATCATTTCGACGCGCACAAGATCGGCGCGTTCCTCGCGCGCCATGCGACCGAAACACTCGGCGTCGTCCATCTGCAACGCCGCATCGCTGAGATCGAGCGGTCCGCCGACGGTGACGTCGCGGGGTTAGTGGATGCGGATGGCGAGCGGATCACGGGCGACCTCTTCGTCGACAGCAGCGGGTTTCGCAGCATGATCCATAGCGCGCTCGAGGTGCCGTTCGTCAGCTATGCCGATGCGCTGTTCAACGATCGCGCGGTCGTCATGCCGACGCCGCGCGCCGCCGGCGAGGCCGTGCCCAGCCAGACGCGCGCCACTGCGCTGTCCGCCGGCTGGGCCTGGCACATCCCGCTGACGACGCGCGACGGCAACGGCTATGTCTATTCCAGCCGGCACCTCTCGGAAGGCGAGGCGGAGGCGGAGCTGCGCGCGCATCTGGGTGCCGAAGCCGGCGACGCACGCCACCTGAAATTCCGGATCGGCCGGGTCCGCGACAGCTGGTCGCACAATGCGCTCGCGGTCGGGCTGGCACAGGGATTCCTCGAACCGCTCGAGGCGACCGCGCTGCATCTCGTCATCGCGACGGTCGAGGCGTTCCTCGACATGGTCGACGCGAGCGGCGCGACGCCCGAGACCCGCACCGCGTTCAACACGCGGATCGCCGCGCGCTATGACGGCGTACGCGACTATATCGTCGCGCATTACCGGCTGAACCAGCGCCACGACGACCCGACCGGCTATTGGGCGCAGGCGCGCGCGATCGACGCGCTGTCGGACGATGTGAAGGCGCTGATGTCCGCTTGGTTCACCGGCGCCGACCTGACCGCGGTCATCGACCGTGCCGGGCTGTCGCGCTATTATTCGGCGATCAGCTGGCACTGCCTGATGGCAGGCTATGGCACCTTCCCCGACGATGCCCGGCTGGTGCCGCCCGGCCCCGATATCGACCCCGTCGACATGCCCCGCATCGACGATTTCCTGAACCGCTGCGCGCTGAATTTCCGGCCGCACGCCCCCTACTCCCCCGAGGATGCCGCATGACCCTGACCGCTCTCCTGCTCGCCGCGACCGCCATCGGCGCCACCCCGCCCATGCAGCAAACCCAGGCGCAGACCGCTCCCGCCGCCGCGCCCACGCTGACGCCGCGCAGCGACGGCGTCGAGGTGCGCGCCGGTGCGACGATGATGCGCGTCACCGCGATGACCGACGGACTGATCCGCGTGCGCGTGGCCAAGGACGGCGTCTATGCCGAGGATGCCAGCTGGGCGGTGTCCGCCGAACTGCGCCGCCGCAAGGCCGCGGTCACCGCGACGCCCGACGGCTTCACCACCGCCAGCGTCCGCGTGCGGATCGGCGCGGGGGGCGCGGTGACGTTCGAGACGCTCGACGGCCGGGTCATCTCCGCGGATGCCGCCGCGCCGCGGGTAGACGGCACGGCGTTCACGATCGCCAAGACACTGCCGATCGCCGAGCATGTCTATGGCATGGGCGACAAGACGCAGGGGCTCGACCGCCGCGGCCACGGCTTCGTCGACTGGAACACCGACGCATTCGGGTTCAGCAGCGCGGACGACCCCATCTACAAGTCGATCCCGTTCTTCATCGGCACGGGCGCGGGCGGCGCGAGCGGGGGCGGCAGCTACGGCATCCTGCTCGACAACAGCTATCGCACCTGGTTCGACTTCGGCCATCGCGATGCCGAGACGCTCTCGTTCGGCGGCCCCGACGGTCCGATCGACTATTATTTCATCGCAGGGCCGTCGATCGCCGAAGTTACACGGCGCTATGCCGACCTGACCGGGCATGCGCCGCTCGCGCCGAAATGGGCGCTCGGCTATCAGCAGTCTCGCTACAGCTATGGCTCGGCCGACGAGGTTCGCCAGATCGCCGCGCGGCTGCGCGCCGACCGCGTGCCGACCGACGTGATCTGGCTCGACATCGGCTATCAGGACCGCAACCGGCCGTTCACGACCGACGCCAAGACCTTCCCCGACCTGCCCAAGCTGGCGACCGAGATGAAGGCTGACGGGATCAAGCTGGTCGCGATCACCGATCTGCACATCGCCAAGGTCGACAGCGGCTACGCCCCCTATCAGGACGGCATGAAGGCCGACGCGTTCATCAAGAACGCCGACGGCACCCCCTATGTCGCGCCGGTCTGGCCCGGCCCGTCTGTGTTCCCCGACTTCACCAAGACCGCGGCGCGGACCTGGTGGGGCACGCAGTACAAGGGGTTCCTTGACGCGGGGATCGCCGGATTCTGGAACGATATGAACGAGCCGGCGATCTTCGAGACGCCGACCAAGACGATGCCGCTCGACACGCGCCACCGCATCGACAGCGACGATTTCGCGTCCCGCGTGACCGATCACCGCGAGGCGCACAACGTCTATGGCATGCTCAACACCCGCGCGACCTATGACGGCCTGCTGAAGCTGCGCCCCGACGAGCGTCCCTTCGTGATGACGCGCGCCAGCTATGCCGGCGGGCAGCGTTACGCCGTCACCTGGACGGGCGACAACAGTGCGACCTGGGATCATCTGAAGCTGTCGGTGCAGCAGATCATCAACCTCGGCCTGTCGGGCTTCGGCTACAGCGCCGCCGACGTCAGCGGGTTCGCAGGGGGCCCGAGTCCCGACCTGCTCACCCGCTGGACCGAGATCGGCGCGTTCACGCCGGTGTTCCGCAACCATTCGGCGACCGGCACGCCGCGCGTCGAGCCCTGGGTCGACGGCCCCGACCATCTCGCGATCCGTCGCCGCTTCATCGAGGAGCGGTATCGGCTGATGCCGTATTTCTACGCGCTGGCGGATCAGAACAGCCGGCTCGGCGACCCGATCATGCGACCGGTCTTCTACGACTATCCGTCCGCGATGACCGCGTCGTGCGACCAGTCGATGGCGTTCACGCTCGGCAAGTCGCTGCTGATCGCGCCCCCGCCCAAGCCCGAATCGCCGCAGGTCTACGACGTCTGCCTGCCGGCCGGCGGCTGGTATGACTATTGGACCGGCCAGCGCGTCGGCACCCCCGAGCCTGCCGCGGCCGGACCGATCCAGTCGGCGACGCAAGCCGTACCGACCGCGCGGTCGTTCGGCGACCGCGTGATCGAGACGCCGCGGCTCGACCACCTGCCGGTGTTCGTCCGCGCGGGCACGATCCTGCCGCGCCAGCCTTTGGTCCAGAGCACGAGCGAGACGCCGACCGGCCCGCTGACGCTCGACGTCTATCCCGGCGCGGACTGCAGCGGCACGCTGTACGAGGACGACGGCGTCAGCCTCGCCTATGCGCGCGGCCGCTATTTCCGGCAGGCGATCCGCTGCGAGGTCGTCGGGAACCGGATGACGATCAGCTTCGCCAAGCCCCAGGGCAACCACACGCCGTGGTGGCGGAGTGTCGCCGTCACGGTGCACGACTGGACCGGCACCGGCACCGCGACCGTCAAGGGCAAGCGCGTCGCGAACACGACCGACAGCGCGGCCAGGACGTCGACGATCGTCCTGAAGGCGCCTACCACGCCGACCGCGATCGTCATCGACCGCGCGGGCGCAGCGTCGCAGTAATCCCGGCGGGGCGCCGTTCGCCCGGGTCGGGCGGATAGGAGATCGGCGTGCCGAAGGAACCCGGATGGCTGGTGGACGCAAGGCGCCGGCTCGGCACCAGGGAAGCCGCCGGATCGGCGAACAGTCCGACCATTCTCGGCTGGGCCAAGCGGCTCGGCACGAGGGTGCTCGGAATGATCTACAACGCCGACAGCGTTCCCTGGTGCGGGGTGTTCGTCGCCGACTGCCTGCAACAGGACGGCATCGTGCCCGCCGCGATCGCGGTGCGCGCGACGTCGTGGTCGGCATGGGGACAGGCGCTCCGCCCCGAACGGCTCGCGCCCGGCGCCGTCCTCGTGTTCGCGCGCCCCGGGGGCGGCCATGTCGGCTTCTATATCGGCGAGGACCCGACCGCCTATCATGTCCTCGGCGGCAATCAGGGGGATGCGGTCACCATCGCCCGGGTTGCGAAGGCGCGGTGCATCGCGCGACGCTGGCCAGCGGGGCGGCCAGTCATCGGCAAGCCGGTCCAACGCGCGGCACGGACGCCGATCTCCAACGACGAAGCGTAGGCCCTCTCCCGCCCCGCCGCGCTCAGGCCGGCATGGTCGCCCGACCAAAGGCTGCGTCGGTCGTCCATAGGTCGCGTAGCGCTCGTGCGCGATGCGGTGATACGGGATCGATATCGCGGCGAGAATGCCCGGCGCAGCAGCGATCGGTCATGAAACACTCCCTGCTATCGTAATGATGCTGCGCCTCCGGCATCGAAATCACATCCTCCCCCGCCAGGGGGAGGATCCACCGGTTCAGCCCTGCTCGGCATAGTGGAAATAGGCAAAGTCCGCCGGGTGTCCCGCGCCCGAGAGGTCCTGGCACGCCATCCCGACGAACGCACCGGTGAAGTTGGGCAGCCCGGGCAGCGTCGCCTCGTCGGACAGGATGCTCGCATCGAACGTCTCGGGCAGCCAGCACCAGTCCGCGGCGTCGGCCAGGCGGTAGCCGAACCGCATCGCCTCGTGATCCACCGCGACGGTCAGCATGATCGGCCCCGCCGCGATCGGGATCGGATCCGACACCACGCTGCTGCCGTGCGCGCTCGGGATCGCGGACAGGACCTGGACCTGGCGCCGCCCGTCGTCGTCGGTCGTGACGTACAGATAGTGGAATTTCGTCGAGTTATAGTAGCAGACCAGCCCCGCCGCCTGCTGGAAATGCCGCGGTTCGAAGTCGAGCAGCGTCTCGGCGGTATAGCGGAACGCCTGTTGCCGCCGCGCGATCAGCGCCTGCGTGAAATGGCTCCCGATCGTCTCGCGACCATGGAGCCGCAAATGGCCGACACGCTCGGTCAGGCTGAACAGCTGCTCGGGATACGGCGTGCGCAACCACTGGAACGCCGCCGGCAACGCGCCGCCGTCGAACTCGCTGCGCTCGTCGATAAGCGCCGCGGCACCGCCGCCCCCATCCGGGTTCGCGGCACCGTCGAGCGTCCGCAACCAGCCATCCTCGCCCCAGCGCATCGGCTGGATCGCCGTCTCGCGCCCCAGCACGCAGCGATCGCACACCGGCAGCGGACGCCCGCACAGATACGCCATCCAGGTCTCGCCCGCCGGGGTGTCGACGAGGTCGCCATGCCCGGTGCGCTGCAACGGTGCGTCCGGCTTCCCCATCGCGGTCAGCACCGGCCCGTCGGGATGCGCCTCGTACGGCCCGAACAACGACCGCGACCGCGCCATTACGACGGCATGGTTGCGCTCGGTGCCGCCCTCCGCGACCAACAGATGATACCAGCCGTCGCGCTTGTAGAGATGCGGCCCCTCGGTGAACCCTAAAGCCGTCCCCTCGAAGATCTGCCGCCGTTCGCCGAGCAGCGCGCCGCTCGACAGGTCGATCTCCTGCACCACAATGCCCGCAAACCGCCCCCTGCCGGGCCGGTGATCCCACAGCATGTTGAGCAGCCAGCTGCGGCCGTCCTCGTCATGGAACAGCGCAGGGTCGAAACCGCTGCTGTTGAGGTGCACCGGGTCGGACCAGTCCCCTTCGATCCGGTCGCACCACACCCAGTAATTGTGGAAATCGCGCAGCGACGCGCCGCTGGCCCCGTCGACCGTGGTCTGGCCGTACCGCTTCACGTCGGAATAGATCAGGTGGAAGCGGCCGTCGGCGTAACTCAGATCGGGCGCCCACACGCCGCAGGAATCGGGATTGCCGCGCATGTCGAGCTGGCTCGCGCGGTTGAGCGGGCGCCCGACGAACGTCCAGTCCACCAGGTCGCGCGAGCGGTGGATCTGCACGCCGGGATACCATTCGAAGGTCGAGGTCGCGACGTAATAGTCCTCGCCGACGCGGACGATCGACGGGTCGGGGTTGAACCCGCGCAGGATGGGATTGCGGAACGTCATGCAGGCTTTCGTATCAGGGTCCAGAGGATCGCGGCGCCGACCAGGTCGAGCAGCCCGAGCAGGACGAAGAAGGGTTGGTAGCCGACCGTCGCGACGAGCGATCCGAGCACGAGCGTGAAGATCAGCACGCCCAGATTGGCGGCGGTCCCCGACACGCCGGTGGCGGTCGCGACCTGATCCTGCGGGAACATGTCGGACGCCATCGTGATGACGGTGACCGACAGCGTCTGGTGCGCGAAGCCGCCGACGCAGAGCAGGGCGATCGCCGCGACCGGATTGGTCACGGTGCCGACGAACATCATGGCCATCATCAGGACGGCGCCGACCGTGAACGCCCAGCGTCGCGCGTCGATCAACCCGACGCCGCGCCGCTGTAGCCACGCCACCACCGCAGGGCCGAACAGGCACCCCAGATCGGCGGCGAGGAACGGCAGCCACGCGAACAGCGCGATCTGCTTGAGGTCGAAATGCCGGACCTGCACCAGGTACAGCGGCATCCACAGCGACAGCATCCCCCAGACCGGATCGGCCAGGAACCGCGCCGCGGCGATCGCCCACAGGTTGCGCCGCCGCAGCAGGTCGCGCAGCGGCGGCCGTACCCGCCTGGTCGCGAGCGCCGCTTCCTGCCCGCCGACGATATGCGCATGCTCGGCCGCCGACAGCCGCCGGTGCCGTGCGGGCGGCGCGTACCAGGCGAGCCACGCGATCACCCAGACGAGCCCCAGCCCGCCCGCGACGAAGAACGCCGCGCGCCAGCTGTGATTGAACACCGCCCACGCGACCAGAGGCGGCGCGAACACCGCACCGAACGACGCGCCGATCTGGTAGATCCCGCCCGCAACGCCGCGCTCGCGCGCCGGGAACCACTCAGCGACCAGCTTCATGCCCGCAGGCTGCGCCGATCCCTCGACTAGCCCCAGCGCACCGCGCAAGCCCGCAAACCCAAGCCATCCGCTGGCAAGGCCGTGCCCCATCGTGATCAGCGACCACAGGGTCACGAACAGCGTGAACCCGATCTTCAACCCGATGCTGTCGAGCAGATACCCCGCGACCGGCTGGAACATGATCCCGATCTGGAACGCGCCGGTGATCCACGAATATTGCTGCGCCGAGATGTGCTGTTCGGCCATTATCGCGGGCGCCGCCACCCCCAGCACGCTGCGCGCCAGATAGTTGATCACCATCGCCACGACGAACAGGCCGATGATGGTCCAGCGGATATGCCGAAAGCGCTGCACTAGGGTTCCCGGTAACGTTATCATCAATTGGTACGCCGAATTGGGGCGTCGGGGCAACTGTCTTACCGCCCCTGCCCGCGCGACCGGCCGTTCGCCGGTTCGTCCGCGCGCGATCCGGCGTTGCATCGGTGCGACAAAGCTCTACGTCGCTAAGGGGGTACCGGCTCGGTTTCGTCGGTGGGAGGATCGGTGTGAAGGAACGCGCGCGGCGCCTACGCAGTCCGACGATCATCGACGTCGCAGCCAGGGCCGGCGTGTCGCCGATGACGGTGTCGCGGGTCATCAACGATCGCCCCGGAGTCGATCCCGCCACGCGCGCCGGCGTACAGCAGGCGATCGTCGAACTCGGCTACACGCCCAACCTCGCCGCGCGAAGCCTCGTCACCTCGGCCGAGCTGAAGATCGGCGTCGTCTATTCCAATCCCAGCGCCGCGTTCATGAGCGACTTCCTGACAGGCGTGTTCGAGGAAGCGTCGGTCCGGGGCGCGCGGCTGGTGCTGCTGAAGGGCGAGGACGGTCACCCACCCTCGCAGTCCGCGCTGGAGGATCTGGTGCGCTCCGGCATATCCGGGCTGATCTGCGCACCGCCGCTCAGCGAATCCCCCGCCGTGCTCAAGGTGCTCCACATGGCGCGCGTGCCGGTCGCCGCGGTCGGGGCCCACGGCGTCGAGGGCGCGATCTGCGTCCGGATCGACGACCGGCTCGCGGCGTACGAGATGACGCGCGAACTGATCGCCCTGGGCCATCGCCGGCTGGGCTTCGTCGTCGGCAACCCGGGCCAGGTCGCCAGCCTGCAGCGGCTCGATGGCTTCCAGGCGGCGGTACGCGAGCACGCCGGCGTGACGACGACGATCGCGCAGGGTGATTTCAGCTTCGCCTCGGGGCTGGCCGCGGGCGACGCGCTGCTCCAGGCCGATCCGCGCCCGACCGCGATCTTCGCGAGCAACGACGACATGGCGGCCGCGATCGTCTCGGTGGCGCATCGCCGTCACCTCGACGTACCCGCCGAACTGACCGTGGTCGGGTTCGACGATACCACCGCCGCAGTCACGCTGTGGCCGCCGCTGACCACCGTCCACCAACCGGTTCGCCGGCTCGCCGCGGAGGCGCTTGGCCTGCTCGTCGCGGAGATCGGGGCGCCGCCGCGAAAGGCTGGCGAGCGAATAGACCAGGTCCTCGACCATGCGATCGTCCAGCGCCAATCGACCGCGCCACCGGGTACGATCGATCCCGATCGGCAGTCGCATGCGGCCCGACCTTCGATGAATACGCCGCCGGGAGACTAGTCGGCACGTTCGAGCCACCCGTCGCCCCATAATCGCGAGCCCCGACCATATCGCCGGGGTCGATCCGCCGTCAGATGGCGGCGCGGTGCCCAAGCCCCCAACCGACCATCTGTCGCTCGATCGCCGCCTGGCCCAAAACGCGCGGGTCCGGCGACCAACCGCGCCAAGGCGACCGGGGCGGCGCCGATGCCGATCGCCCGCCCTGTGGCAAGCTGATAGGCGTCGGACCGCCCGCCACTCGCTCAGCGCACGTCGAGCACCAGCACCGACTTCGCCGGCAGCGTGACCGTCAGCGTACCGCCCGCCACCTGCGCGGCCGTGAAGGGCTGCGGCGCTACCACGTCGGGCGCGTCGAAGCTGTTGTGCGCGTCCATCGCCGTCCCGGTGATGATCCGGCCGCTCGCCTGCGTCGCCTGGAGCCCCGCGAGCGACACCGTCACCGGCATCGCGCGGTTGGGGTCGAGGTTGACGAGAGCGACATGCACCTGCCCCGCGGTATCGCGCACCGCCGATGCGCTGACCGCGGGCACCGCCACCTCGTCCTTGTGATACCAGGGCGAAGTGAGCTCGATCGGCAGCGAGGTCGCGCCCTGCCAGGGCTTGTACAGGTCGTACACCCAATAGGTCGGGGTCTTCACCATCTTCGCGCCGTCGGTCAGGAGCATCGCCTGCAGCACGTTCACCATCTGCGCGATCGCCGCCATCTTCACGCGGTCGGCGTGATGCGCGAAGATGTTGATGTTGAGCCCGGCGACCACCGCGTCGCGCAGCGAGTTCTGCTGCTCGAGAAAGCCGGGGTTGGTCCCCGGGGTCGGATCGTACCACGTGCCCCATTCGTCGACCGCCAGCATCACGCGCTTGGCCGGATCATATTTGTCCATGATCGCCGAATGCCTGGTGAGGAAGGTTTCCATCTGCAGCGTGTGCGACATCGTCGTCGCCCATTCGCGCTCGGGGAAGCCCAAGGCGGCGCCCTTGTCGCTCCACTTCTTGTCGCGCGGGCGAGTGTAGTAATGCAGCGCCAGCCCGTCGATGTTCTTGCCCGCGATGCGCATCATCGCGTCGGTCCAGTCATAGTTCGAATCGCTCGGGCCGCTCGCGATCTTGAGCATCTTGCCGTTGGCCGCCTTGGCGAACTGCGCGTAGCGGTTGGTCATGTCCGCCGCGAATTCGGCGCGCATGTTGCCGCCGCAGCCCCACAGCTCGTTGCCGATGCCGAGATACTGCAGCTTCCACGGCGCGGCATGGCCGTTGCGTTCGCGCTCCTTGGCGAGCACCGTCGTGCCCTGCGCCGCGGTCATGTACTCGACCCATTGTGCCGTCTCGGCGGGCTCGGCGCTGCCGACGTTCGCCGAGACGTAGGTGGCCGCACCCAGCCGCTCCATCAGCCCCATATATTCGTGCGTGCCGAAGCTGTTGTCCTCGTTGACGCCGCCCCAGTTGGTGTTGACCTTGGTCGGCCGCGACTTGGTCGCGCCAATGCCGTCGCGCCAGTGATATTCGTCGGCGAAACAGCCGCCGGGCCAGCGCACCATCGGCACGTTCACGGCCTTGAGCGCGGCAATCACGTCGCTGCGATAGCCGCCATCGTTCGGGATGCGCGATCCCTTGCCGACCCAGATCCCGCCATAGATTCCGTGGCCGAGATGCTCGGCGAACTGGCCGAACACGTCGCGGTGGATCACCGGTCCGGGGGTATCCGCATGGAGCGTCGCCGCGACCGTGGGCGCGGCCTCCTGCGCGCGTGCCGGCATGGTGACGACGCTCGCCAGCATCAGCGGTACGAACAGGGCGCGCAGGCCCCTGGCGGATTTCGGCTGTCTGGTGCGGTCGCTCACGGTCATGCTCTCCCTGTCGGCCGCCTGCCGGCGCACCCGTTTCTCACGTTCTTGTAGGAGTAGTTAAAACGCAGCATCCGTCAACTGGCGGAATGGCGGACGGCAGGCAGATGGAGCGTTGATACCGCTATAGCGCCCGACAATCGGGCAACGGTACCGGCAAAATGGGAGCGCGACTACGGAGGTGCTGGCGCATGCGAATGTTAGCGCTATAACAATGGTCGCAACCGGTCGAGCAAGGCCGCGGGACGATACCGGAAAGGATGACGATGGCGGCCAGATCCGCAGTCCGCGAGAGCGCGCCGCAACGCACCGTCGCTCGGACAAGTGCGATGCGGATCGCCGCGCTGGCGCTGGCCGTCGTCGGCATAGGGTCCACAGCATCGGCGAGCGAACCGCCGCGCTTCAGTGAGTTCCGCTATGACGGCCATGCGCAGGAACGGGTGAAGACCGGCCCCGGCCAGTACCGCAACCCTATCCTGTCGGGCTATTATCCCGACCCGTCGGTGACGCGCGTCGGCGACGACTATTACCTCGTCCTGTCGTCGTTCGCGCATTTCCCCGGGCTGCCGGTCTTCCGGTCGAAGGACCTGGTGAACTGGACGCAGATCGGCAACGCGATCGATCGGCCGGAACAGCTCGACTTCACCGGCATGCGCACGTCGCAAGCGGTGTTCGCGCCCGACATCTCGTTCCACGACGGCGTCTTCTACATCGTCAACACCTGCGTCGAATGCCGCGGCAATTTCGTGATCACCGCGAAGGACCCGGCGGGGCCCTGGTCGAACCCGATCTGGCTGCCGTTCGAGGGGATCGACCCGTCGATCTACTGGGAGGGCGACAAGGCCTATATCGTCAACAACCGCGCCCCCGCCGAACCACCGCGCTACGACGGCCACCGCGCGATCTGGATCCAGGAATATGACTGGCGCGCAGGCAAGATGGTCGGCGAGAGCACGCAGTTGATCAACGGCGGCGTCGACCTGTCAAAGAAGCCGGTCTGGATCGAAGGCCCGCACATTGTCCGCAAGGACGGCTATTACTACCTCACCGCGGCCGAAGGCGGGACCAGCGTCAACCATTCGCAGGTCGTGCTGCGATCGAGGGACCTGCGCGGGCCCTATGTCCCCTATGCCGGCAACCCGATCATGACGCAGCGCGACCTCGACCCCGCGCGGCCGAACCCGATCACCTCGTCGGGCCATGCCAAGCTGGTGCAGACGCAGACCGGCGACTGGTACGCGACCTTCCTCGCGGTGCGGCCCTATGAGGGCGACTCTTACAATATCGGCCGCGAGACCTTCCTGCTGCCGGTGACATGGAAGGACGGCTGGCCGATCATCCTGCCCAATGGCCAGGCGATCCCGTTCGTCGCCGCCAAGCCGCGGCTGCCCGTGGGCACGCCCGGTCCGATCCCGACCAGCGGCGAGTTCGGCTATGTCGACGGCTTCGACGGCGCCAAGCTCGGCCTGCAATGGGTCGGCATCCGCACCCCCAAGGCGCCCTTCTACCGGCTCGATCGCGGCGACCTCGTGATGGGGCGCGGCACGCGGCTTGGCGACCTGTCGGGCGCGCCGGCCTTTGTAGGTCGCCGCCAGCAGCATGCGGTCGCGACGATGTCGACCACCGTCCGCTTCACGCCCGACCGCGACGGCGACCGCGCCGGCCTCGCCGCGGTGCAGAGCGATGCGAACTATGCGTTCTTCGGCATTACCCGGATCGGCGGCACGCCCGTCGTCGCGCTCTACCTGTCCGACAAGGGCCAGGAGCGGCTGGTCGCCTCCGCGCCGATGCCCGCCGGCCCGGTCACGCTGACGATCCGCGTCGTCGGTGCCTCGATGGCGTTCGACTATGCCGGCGCGACCGGCACGCGCACGCTCGCCAAGGATGTCGACGCGCGCGTCCTCAGCACGAAGACTGCGGGCGGGTTCGTCGGCACGCTGGTCGGCCCCTATGCATGGACCGAGACGCCATGACTCGCGGCCATCTATCTTCCCCCGCCGCCGACCAGTCGTTAGCGGTACCGTCCACGCTCTTTCGGAACATGGAGTACGCCTTGTGTCCCTGACCTTCGACCCCGCCGACGCACTCGGCAGCGAGTGGCGCGCCGGCCGTTGGCTCGGCCGCATCGATCGCGGTGACGGCCCCTCGCCCGTGCTCGTGGTCGACGGCATCGTCCACGACATGGTCCGCGTCGCCCCCACCGTCGCCGAGCTCGTCGCGCAAGGCGCGTTCGATCCCGCGCAGGGCGAAGCGATCGGCGCGCTCGATGCGATCGGCCTGTCGGTCGACGGCGACGTCCGGCTGCTCAGCCCGATCGACCTGCAATGCGTCAAGGCATCGGGCGTCACCTTCGCGGTGTCGGCGATGGAGCGCGTGATCGAGGAACAGGCGCGCGGCGACGCCAGCGCCGCCGCCGACGTCCGCGCCCGGCTGGAAGGCCGCATCGGCGGCAGCATGCGCGCCGTCGTCCCCGGATCGCCCGAGGCCGCCGCGCTGAAACAGGCGCTGATCGACGAGGGGCTCTGGTCGCAATATCTCGAGGTCGCGATCGGACCCGACGCGGAGATCTTCACCAAGTCGCCCGTACTCTCGACCGTCGGTTGGGGCGCCGAGGTCGGCATCCGGTCGGACTCGAGCTGGAACAACCCCGAGCCCGAGGTCGTGCTGCTGGTTGATCCTGCAGGCCGCGCGGTCGGTGCGACTCTCGGCAACGACGTCAATCTGCGCGATTTCGAGGGGCGCTCGGCGCTGCTGCTCGGCAAGGCGAAGGACAACAATGCGTCCTGTTCGCTCGGCGCGTTCGTCCGGCTGTTCGACGACGACTTCACGATGGACGACGTCCGCGGGGCGGAGATCTCGCTGCGGATCGAGGGCACCGACGGCTACACGCTCGACGGCGCCAGCTCGATGAACCAGATCAGCCGCGATCCCGAGGAACTGGTCCGCCAGTCGCTCAGCGAGCATCACTATCCCGACGGCTTCGTCCTGTTCCTCGGCACGCTGTTCGCCCCGACGCAGGACCGCGACGTCCCCGGCCAGGGCTTCACGCACAAGGTCGGCGACACGGTCGCGATCGCCACGCCCCGGCTCGGACGCCTCGTCAACGCCGTGACCACGTCGAAGGCCGCAGCCCCCTGGACGTTCGGCCTGAGCGCGCTGATCCGCAACCTCGCCGCGCGCGGCCTGTTGTCCGCATGACCTTGATACCGGAGACCCAAGTGACCGACACCCGCGCGCGCTACCCGTCCCTGCGCGACAAGCGCGTGATCGTCAGCGGCGGCGGGTCGGGAATCGGCGCGGGCCTGGTCGAGGCGTTCGCGCGCCAGGGCGCCAGGGTCGCGTTCGTCGACGTCGCCGCAGACGCGAGCCATGCGCTGATCGAAACGCTCGTTGGCGTCGCACACACGCCCGTTTTCCGCCCGCTCGACCTGACCGATCTCGACGCGCTGTCCCGGGTGTTCGCCGAGCTGCAAGCCGAACTCGGCGGCTGCGACGTGCTGATCAACAACGCCGCCAACGACGACCGCCACACCGTCGACGAGGTCACGCCTACCTATTGGGACGAGCGGATGAACGTCAATCTGCGCCACCAGTTCTTCGCGGCACAGGCGGTGATCCCCGCAATGAAGGCGGCGGGCGGCGGATCGATCCTCAATTTCGGGTCGATCAGCTGGCATCTCGGCCTCCCCGAACTGATCCTGTACCAAACCGCCAAGGCCGCGATCGAAGGCCTGACGCGCAGCCTCGCGCGCGATCTCGGACGCGACAATATCCGCGTCAACGCGATCATCCCCGGCAACGTGAAGACGCCGCGCCAGGAGAAATGGTACACCCCCGAGGGCGAGGCCGAGATCGTTGCCGCGCAATGCCTGGACGGCCGTATCCTCCCCGCCGACATCGCCGCGCTCGCGCTGTTCCTGGCGTCGGACGACGCGCGGATGTGCACCGCGCACAATTACTGGATGGATGCCGGCTGGCGTTGAATCGGTAACGCGCGGGCCGCTTGCTAGATGATCGCAGGCTTTCTATGGTAGCGCTATCCGGCGCATTGCTGCGTCACAGCCTCGTCAGAAGGCGACATTAGGAAGGACCCGCAGATGCGCTTTACCCTTGCCCTCACGCTGGCCGGCGCGGCGATCACCGCCTCGGGCACGATCGCGATCGCGCAGCATTCGGCACCCGCGTCGAAGGAACCGCGCAGCCCCGAAGGCAAGCGCTATCTGTCGCAACCTTTGGTCACCAGCATCTACACGGCCGACCCCTCCGCGCACGTCTTCAACGGCAAGATCTACGTCTACCCGAGCCACGACATCGACGTGAAGATCGCCGACGACGATCTCGGCAACCAATATGCGATGCGCGACTACCGCGTGCTGAGCATGGACCGCATCGGCGGGCCGGTGACGGTCAACCCCGTCGCGCTCGACGTGAAGGACGTGCCCTGGGCGTCGCAGCAGATGTGGGCCCCCGACGCGGCCTACAAGAACGGCACCTACTTCCTCTACTTCCCGGTCCGCGACAAACAGCTCGACAAGAACGGCCTCGGCACGTTCCGCATCGGCGTCGCCACCTCGAAGAGCCCGACCGGCCCGTTCAAGGCCGATCCGAAACCGATCGCCGGCAGCTATTCGATGGACCCGGCGGTGTTCACCGACGCAGACGGCAAGAGCTACATGTATTTCGGCGGCATCTGGGGCGGCCAGCTGCAGCGCTGGGCAACGGGCACGTTCGACCCCAACGGCTCCGACACCGATCTCGGCAAGGACGACCAGCCCGCGCTGTCGGGGAAGATCGCGCGACTGAACCCCGACATGAAGAGCTTCGCCGAGGCCCCACGCGACGTCCAGATCCTCGACGAGGCCGGCAAGCCCGTGCTCGGCGGCGACCATGAGAAGCGCTTCTTCGAGGCGTCGTGGGTCTTCACGCGCGGCGGCAAATATTACTACACCTACTCGACCGGCGACACGCACTTCCTCAACTACGCGACCGGCGACAACCCCTACGGGCCGTTCACCTACAAGGGCCATATCCTCAAGCCCGTACAGGGCTGGACCAGCCACCATTCGATCATCGAATGGAACAAGAAATGGTGGCTGTTCTACGCGGACACGCAGCTGAGCAACAAGAACCACCTGCGCAACGTCAAGGTCACCGAGCTGAAGTTCGCGGCCGACGGCTCGATCCCGACCATCGATCCGTTCGTCAACTGATGTTCCTCGGAATCGATATCGGCACGTCGGGCGTCAAGGCCGTGGTGCTCGACCAGGCCGGCAGCGTCGTCGGCCAGGGCACCGCCGCGCTGACCGTCCAGCGCCCCCACCCGCTCTGGTCCGAACAGGATCCCGATGCGTGGTGGCGCGCGACCACCGCCGCGGTGCAGGCGATCGACCCCGCGGTCCGCCGCTCGGTCCGCGGCGTCGGGCTGGCCGGGCAGATGCACGGCGCGACCCTGCTCGACGCCGACGACCGCCCGCTGCGCCCCGCGATCCTGTGGAACGACGGCCGCAGCTTCGCCGAATGCGAAGCAATGGAGCGCGCGGTGCCGACCCTGCGCACGATCGCGGGTAACATCGCGATGCCCGGCTTCACCGCGCCGAAACTGATCTGGGTGCGCGACCATGAGCCGGAGGTCTTCGCCAGGATCGCCACCGTGCTGCTGCCCAAGGACTATGTCCGGCTGCTGATGACCGGCGACAAGGCATCAGACCTGTCCGACAGCGCCGGCACGCTGTGGCTCGACGTCGCCGCCCGCAGCTGGAGCGACGAGCTGCTGGCGGCCTGCGGGCTGACGCAGGCGCAGATGCCGGTGCTCTACGAAGGCTCGCAGATCACCGGCACGCTGAGCGCCGAGGTCGCCGAGCTATGGGGCATGCCGCAAGTCCCCGTCGCGGCGGGCGGCGGCGACAATGCCGCGGGTGCGGTCGGCGTCGGCGTCGTCGCGGACGGCGACGCGCTGCTGTCGCTCGGCACCTCGGGCGTGATCTTCGTCGCGACCAGGGAGTTCCGCCCCAACGCCGACAGCGCGGTCCACGCCTTCTGCCACGCGCTGCCCGGCATGTGGCACCAGATGTCGGTCCACCTCTCGGCCGCGTCGTGCATCGACTGGGTCGCGCGGATCACCGGCGCGAGCGGCCCCGCCGAACTGTTCGCGCGCGCCGAAGCCGCCGGCCCCGCGAGCGGCCCCGAACTCTTCCTCCCCTACCTCTCGGGCGAGCGCACCCCGCACAACGATGCCGAGGTCCGCGGCGCGTTCCTCCGCCTCGACAACGACACCGACGCCGGCCGCCTGTCGCAGGCAGTGCTCGAAGGCGTCGCGTTCGCGCTCGCCGACGGCGTCGACGTGCTGCGCGAAGCCGGTACCACGATCGATCGGCTCGCGGTGATCGGCGGCGGCGCGCGGTCGCGTTACTGGGGCGAGACGCTCGCCGCGGCGATGGAAGTGGAACTCGTCTACCTCCAGGGTGGCGAGGTCGGCCCCGCGCTCGGCGCTGCCCGCCTCGCGCAGCTTGCGGTCGACGGCGGCGACCCCGCCACCGTGTGCGTCGCGCCGCCCGTCTCGCACCGCATCGCCCCCGATCCCGCGCTCGTCTCGGCGCTCGCCGAGAAGAAGGCCGCGTTTCGCCAAGCCTATCCCCGCATCACCCCCAAAGCCTAGGAAGCCCCCAATGTCCGACTTCTTCGCCGATATCCCCCAGATCAAATACGAAGGCCCCGACAGCAGCAACGAGCTGGCCTATCGCTATTACGACAAGACCAAGGTCGTGCTCGGCAAGACGATGGAGGAGCATCTGCGCTTTGCCGCGTGCTTCTGGCACACCTTCTGCTGGCCCGGCTCGGACGTGTTCGGCGGTGGGACGTTCAACCGCCCCTGGCATGCCGGCGCCAACGACAGCGCTGCCGCGGCGCAGAAGCGCGAGGTCGCGTTCGAGTTCTTCCAGAAGCTCGACATCCCCTATTACTGCTTTCACGACGTCGACGTGATGGCCGACGCCGCCAACGTGGCCGAGCATCGCCGCTTCTTCGCCGAGGCCGTCGACCATCTCGAGCAGCTCCAGGCCGCAACCGGCCGGAAGCTCCTCTGGGGCACCGCCAACGCGTTCAGCCACCCGCGCTACGCCGCCGGCGCGTCGACCAATCCCGATCCCGAAGTGTTCGCCTTCGCCGCGATGCAGGTCCGCGACGCGCTCGAGGCGACGCATCGCCTGGGCGGCCAGAACTACGTGCTGTGGGGCGGTCGCGAAGGCTATGAGACTCTGCTCAACACCGACATGAAGCGCGAGCTCGACAATTTCGGCCGCTTCCTCAGCCTGGTCGTCGAGCACAAGCACAAGATCGGCTTTACCGGCACGATCCTGATCGAACCCAAGCCGCACGAGCCGACCAAGCACCAGTACGACTTCGACACCGCGACCGTGTACGGTTTCCTCAAGCGCTACGGCCTCGAGAACGACGTGCGCGTCAACATCGAGGCGAACCACGCGACGTTGTCGGGCCACACCTTCGAACACGAGATCGCCACTGCGAATGCACTGGGCATCTTCGGTTCGATCGACGCCAACCGCGGCGACCCGCAAAATGGGTGGGACACCGACCAGTTCCCCAACTCGGTCGAGGAACTGACGCTCGCGATGATCGAGATCCTGCGCGGGGGCGGCTTCACCACCGGCGGGTTCAACTTCGACGCCAAGGTGCGGCGCCAGAGCGTCGACGCAGCCGACCTGTTCTACGGCCATGTCGGCGGCATCGACGTCGTCGCCAAGGGGCTGCTCGCCGCCGCCGCGATCATCGAGGACGGCCGCGTCGATGCGATCAAGGCCAAGCGCTATGCCGGCTGGGACGGCGATTTCGGCGGTACGATCGGCGGGCTCGACTTGGCCGGCATCGCCGACCTGGCGGTCGAGCGCGGCATCGATCCGCAGCCGGTCTCGGGCCAGCAGGAGCGGATCGAGAATCTCATCAACCGCTTCCTCTGACCGACCGCGGGTGTCGCGACCCCCAACCGGGTCGCGACGCCTGCCGATCTTTGTCGTTCCACGAACATCGCGCGACTGTTACGCCTGATGTCGGGAGCCCATCATGACAAAGCCGACCGCCGACCCGACTGACGCCCTGAGCGATGCCCCAAGCGACGGGGCGCCGGCACCTCGGGTACCGCGCGGGACCGGTCGGCGGCTCCACGGCGCGATCGCCAACAAGCTGGGCACAGCGATCCTGTCGGGCGAATACAAGCCCGGCGACATCCTGTCCGGCGAAGTCGCCTTCTCCGAAGCGCTCGACGTCTCGCGCAGCGCCTACCGCGAGGCGGTACAGGTCCTGACCGCCAAGGGCCTGGTCGAAAGCCGTCCCAAGACCGGCACCCGCGTGCTGCCGCGCAATCGCTGGAACCTGCTCGACCCCGACGTGCTCGCCTGGGCGTTCGGCGGCGAACCCGACATCGCGCTCGTCCGCGGGCTGTTCGAACTGCGCGCGATCGTCGAACCCGCCGCAGCCGCGCTCGCCGCAGAACGCCGCGACCGCGCCGACCTGACGACCATGAAGGAGGCGCTCGCGGCGATGCGCCGCCATACGCTCGCGACCGAAGCGGGACGCGCTGCCGACCGCGAGTTCCACGACGCCGTCCTGAGCGCGACGCGCAACGATGCGCTGGTGGTGCTCAGCGCGAGCATCGGCGCCGCGGTGAACTGGACGACGCAGTTCAAGCAGCGCGCCAAGGTCCTCCCGCGCAACCCCATCCCCGACCATGTCCGCGTCTACGACGCCATCGCGGCCGGCGATCCGCTCGCCGCGAACACCGCGATGCGCGCACTGGTCGATCTGGCGTTCGACGACACGCAGCTTGCGATGGCGCGCTAAGCCCACCATCGCCGCTCGACGGCAACCCATTGCGCGGTGGTAGCGCTAACTATAGTTCTCCTCAAACAACGATAAAACAGGGGAGAGCGATAATGATTCGCACGATGGGGATGACGCAGGTCCGCCGGCGTTTCGGCCGCGCTCTGCTGCGGCTTGTGGGATGCGCGCTGACCCTCGGGACCGTGACGCCGGCGACCGCACAGACCGACAAGATGACCGCGATAGCGATCCCGGCTCAGTCCGCCGCGATCGTGCTTGGTACCGGTCCGCTGCCGAACGCCGCTGCCCCCGAGAGCTGGCACAGCCAATATGGCAGCGTCTTTGCCCGCAACGTCGTGGTCGCGACGCTCACGCCCTTCCTCCCCGATCCGGCCAGGGCGAACGGCACCGCGGTGGTCGTGGCGCCGGGCGGCGGGTTCCAGACGCTGTCGATGGAGAATGAAGGCTGGGACGTCGCGCGCGCGCTCGCCGCCAGGGGCGTCGCCGCGTTCGTGCTGAAATACCGCCTCAACCAAACGCCTGCGGACCTCGCGACGTTCGCCCGCCCGCGCGCCGGCCCGCCGATGCCGCGCCCGACACCCGAAGCGATGATGGCGAACCTCGCGCCCCAGATCGCCGACGCGCGCGCGGCGTTCGCGCTGATCCGCACGCGTGCCGGCGAATGGCATGTCGACCCTGCCCGCATCGGCATGGTCGGCTTCTCCGCCGGTGCGATGCTGACGATGGCGACGACCGTGAACGGGCAGGACGCCAGGCCCGCCTTCATCGGCAACATCTACGGCCCGCTGTCGGCGATGACCGTTCCCGCCGACGCGCCGCCGATGTTCGTCGCGCTGGCCGCCGACGATCCGCTGTTCGGCAATGCCGGCTACGGCCTGATCGACAGCTGGCGCGCCGCGAAGCGCCCGGTCGAGTTCCACCTGTTCGAACAGGGCGGCCACGGCTTCGGCATGTACCCCAAGGCGACGACCAGCACCGGCTGGTTCGAGGCGTTCGCGCGCTGGATGGACATGCACGGCTGGCTCAGGCGCCCGCGCTGACCGCGGCGCCCGTATCAGGCGGGCATCGCCTCCGGCGGGTCGGTCCGCGGCCGGGACAGGACCGACCCGATCGTCGCCGCAACGACGCAGCCCATCCCGATCCATTGCAGCCCGCCCAGCCGCTCGCCGAGGATCGCGAACGCCGCCGCCGCGCCGATCGCCGGCTCCAGGCTGACGACGATCCCGAACACCTGGTTCGGCATCCGCTTCATCGCGAACATCTCGAGCGAATAGGGCAATGCGCTGCAGAAGATCGCCACGACGAACCCCGCCAGCAGCACGTGCGCGTCGAGCAGGGCAGCCCCCGCCTGCGCGATCCCCGCCGGCACCGCGATCAGCGACGCCGTACACAGTCCCAGGCAGACGATCTGCCTCTCGGGCACGCGCGCCGTCGCACGCTTGCCGACTATGATGTACAGCGCCCAGAACAGCGCCGCGGTCAGCGCGAAGCCGACCCCCACCGGATCGACCGGATGCCCCGACGCCCCCGGCAGCACCAGCGCGACGATCCCCGCGGCGGCGAGCGCCACCCAGACCAGGTCGAACCGCGATCGCGAATAGGCGACCGCGACGCCCAGCGGCCCGAGAAACTCGATCGCGATCGCGACACCCAACGGCAGCCGCGCCAGCGCGGCGTAGAAGCTGAGGTTCATGCAGGCGAGCACGACGCCGTACCCGATCACGACGCGTGCCTGCCCCGCGTCGAGCCGCCACCGCCAGGGCCGCTGCACCGCGATCAGCAGCAGCGCCGACAACCCGATCCGCAGCGCGGTCATCCCCGCCGGTCCCGCGACCCCGAACAGCGTCTTGGCGAACGACGTACCCACGCACAGCGAGATCATCGACAGCACCAACGCCGCAAACGGCCCGACCACGCTCGCAGTGCCGCTACGGTCCGGCACGCCGCTCACTTCAACCTCAGCGGCAACCCGGCCGCGACCAGGTCGACCCGGTCGACGACCGCCGCCACTCGCTGGTTAAGGATCCCCGCGACATCGCGAAACCGCCGCGCCAGTGCATTGTCGGGGACGATCCCGTAGCCGACCTCATTCGACACGAAGACGATCCGCGCGGACGCCGCGTCGATCGCCGCCACCAGCGCATCGGTCGCCGCGTCGATGTCGTGATCGCCGAGCAGCAGGTTCGACACCCACAAGGTCAGGCAGTCGACCAGCATCACCCGGTCCGCACCATCCGCCGTCCGGATCGCCTCCGCGAGCGCCAGCGGCGCCTCGACCGTCTGCCAGCGCGAATCGCGGTCGTCCCGGTGCCGCGCGATCCGGTCGCGCATCTCGCCATCGAACGCCTGCGCGGTCGCGATGAAGACGTGCATGCCTACGAAGGCCTCGGCAAGCCGCTGCGCATGCCGGCTCTTCCCCGATCGCGCGCCGCCCAGCACCAGCCAGGTGCGAGAACCGACCTCGTCCATTGTGTCTTTACCCTTGTCCCGCCGCCGTCGATTGGCGATGGCGGCGAATGATCGACAAGTCGAGGTCCCCCGGATGCTGACCACCCATGGCGGGCGGATCGACCTGGCCGCGGCGTCCTACCGGCACGCGCCGCAGCCCTGGATCGATCTGTCGACCGGGATCAATCCGAACGGCTGGGACGCGAGCGGCGTCGCGATCGACTGGAGCCCCCTGCCCGCCGTCACCGCACTCGCCGCACTGGAGGCCGCCGCACGCACCGCGTTCGGGATGTCGCACGGCGCGGTCGCGGCGCTGCCGGGCACCGAGATCGGCCTCCGCCTGCTCCGCGACCTCGGCCTCCCCCAGCCGGCGCACCACGTCGTGCCGACCTATTCGACGCACGCCGCCGCACTCCCAGACAGCCAGCCGATCGCGGTCGAGGCCATCGGCACCGCCGGCACGCTGCTGATCGCCAACCCGAACAACCCCGATGGGCGAATCCTGCCGCCCGACCAACTGCTCGCGATCGCCCGCGACCGGCGCGACGGCTGGCTGATCGTCGACGAAGCCTTCGCCGATATCGACCCGGCGATCTCGGTCCTGCCACATCTGCGCGAGGACGACCGCGTGCTGGCCTTCCGCTCCTTCGGCAAGTTCTTCGGCCTCGCTGGGCTCCGGCTCGGGTTCGTCTGCGGCCCCGACGCGATGGTCGCGCGGGTTCGCGACCGGCTAGGCAGCTGGCCCGTCTCGGCCGCCGCGATCGCGATCGGGACGGCCGCGTACGGCGACACGGACTGGATCGCCGCGACGCGCAGGACTCTCGCGGCATCGGCGAACCGGCTCGACGCGCTGCTCCGCACCAACGGCCTCGCCCCCCAAGGCGATTGCCCGCTGTTCCGCCTCGTCGATCACGACACAGCGCCCGCGCTGTTCGACCGCCTCGCCGCCGCGGGCATCCTGACGCGGCCGTTCGACCATGATCCGCGCTGGCTCCGCATCGGTCTCCCCGGTGACGAGCCCGCCTGGACACGCCTGGCCGAGGCGCTGCGTCATGGCTGACCCCGTCGCGCTGCTCGCGCTCGCGATCGACGCGACGATCGGCTGGCCGCCCAAACTCTACGCGCGCATCGGCCATCCCGTCGGCGCCTTTGCGCGGATCATCGGCTGGTGCGAGCGTGGCAATAGCGGGTCCGACGTCCGCCGCCGCATCCTCGGCACGCTGACGCTGCTGACCGTCGCCGGCTTCGCCTTCGGCATCGCCTGGCTAGCCCAAGCCGCTCTGGCCACCTGGCTCGGGTCCTGGGCCTGGATCGGCATCGGCATCCTCGCCGCCCCCGGCCTCGCGCAGCGCAGCCTCGACGCGCATGTCCGCCCCGTCGCAGACGCGCTGCTCGTCGGCGACATCGCCGGCGCGCGCCGCGCGGTCGGCATGATCGTCGGCCGCGACACCGCCACGCTCAACGAAGCCGGCATCGCCCGCGCCGGGATCGAAAGCCTCGCCGAGAGCTTCTGCGACGGCATTGCCGCGCCCCTGTTCTGGCTGCTCGTCCTCGGCCTCCCCGGTCTCTGGGCGTACAAGGCGATCAACACCGCCGACAGCCTGATCGGCCACCGAGAGCCACGCTGGCGCGCGTTCGGCTGGGCGTCCGCGCGCACCGACGACGTCGCCAACTGGATCCCCGCCCGCCTCGCCGGCGCGATCGTCTGCCTCGCCGGCGCCGGCGGCTTCCGCATCATGTGGCGCGACGCCCGGAAACACGCCTCGCCAAACGCCGGCTGGACCGAAGCCGCGATGGCCGGCGCGCTCGATCTGAAGCTCGCCGGCCCTATCGCCTATGACGGCATGGCGCACATAAAGCCGTGGCTGGGCGACGGCCGCGCCGGCGCCAACGGCCATGACGTGATGCGCGCGCTCGCGGTGTTTCGCAGGGCCTGCCTGATCCTGTGGATCATCGCCGGAGGAATCGCATGGGTGCTGTGATGTTGCAGGGCACCGGCTCGGACGTCGGCAAGTCGGTGCTGGTCGCCGGGCTCTGCCGAGTCTTCGCCAATCGCGGCCTGCGCGTTCGGCCCTTCAAGTCGCAGAACATGTCGAACAACGCCGCCGTCACCGCCGATGGCGGCGAGATCGGCCGCGCGCAGGCGACGCAGGCCTTCGCCGCGCGCGTCGAGCCCAGCGTCGACATGAACCCCGTCCTCCTGAAGCCACAGGGCGACCGCAGCTCGCAACTGATCGTGCGCGGACAGGTCCGCGGCATCCTGCCGTCGTCACGCTGGCGCGAAGGCCGCGAAGGGCTGCTGGTCGACATCCTCGCCAGCTATCGTCGGCTGCGCGCCGAATCCGACATCGTCGTCGTCGAAGGCGCCGGCAGCCCCGCCGAGATCAACCTGCGCCAGGGCGACATCGCCAACATGGGCTTCGCGCGCGCCGCCGGCGTCCCCGTCATCCTGGTCGGCGACATCGACCGCGGCGGCGTGATCGCCTCGCTGGTCGGCACGCGCGCGGTGATCGACCCCGCCGACGCCGCGATGATCCACGGCTTCCTCGTCAACAAGTTCCGCGGCGACCCCGCGCTGTTCGACGACGGCTATCGCGCGATCGAGGACCGCTCGGGCTGGCGCGGCTACGGCGTCGTCCCCTGGCTCGCCGACGCCGCGCGACTGCCGAGCGAGGATGCGGTGATCCTCGAACGCCGCGCCGCCGCGACCGAGGGCCGCGTGACGATCGCCTGCCCGATCACCCCGCGCATCTCCAATTTCGACGATCTCGATCCGCTGAAGCTCGAACCCGGTATCGACCTCGTCATGGTCCCCCCCGGCACCCCGATCCCCGACGCCGCGCTGATCATCCTCGCCGGCTCGAAGGCGACGATTCCCGACATGGCCTTCCTCCGCGCGCAAGGCTGGGACATCGATATCCACGCGCACCACCGCCGCGGACGCCCGGTGCTCGGCCTGTGCGGCGGCTATCAGATGCTCGGCCGCACCATCGCGGACCCGGAAGGCATCGAAGGACCCGCCGGCACGATCGATGGCCTCGGCTTGCTCGACGTCGATACCGTCCTGACCGCGGACAAGGCGCTCGTCCACGTCACCGGTACCGCGCTCGGCGCGCGGTTCGACGGCTACGAGATGCACATGGGCCGGACCACCGGCCTCGCCACGACGCGCCCGGTCGGCCGCTTCGACGACGGCCGCGAAGATGGCGCGACGAGTGCCGACGGGCTGATTGCCGGGAGCTACGTCCACGGCCTGCTCGCCGACGCCGGCCAGCGCCGCGCCTGGCTCGCCCGGATCGGCGTAGCGGGCACAGGCCCCGACCACCGCGCCTCGATCGACGCCGCGCTCGACGCGATCGCAGAGACGCTCGAACGCCATGTCGACATCGACGCGCTGCTCGCGCTGTCAGAAACCGCCGACGACTAGCGCGAGCAGCAACCCGGTCTCGACGAGTTCGATCCCCGCGCCGTGGCAGTCCCCCGACACCCCGCCGATCCGCGCCTTTAACCACCACCACCATCCGGCGACCAGCACCAGCGCGACGGCCAGCGGCGGAACGACCGCGGCGGCGACTGCCAGCACCAGCGCCCAACCGACAACGTCGCGCAGGCGAACCGCGCCCGCCACCGCAGACCCTAGCCCCTCGCGCAGCGGCGGCACCCACCGCGCCCAGACCAGCGGCCCGATCCGGGCTGCGAATGGCACCAGGATCACCGGCCACCAATTCGCCACGCCGTGCAACAGCACCAGTTTTGCCAGCAGCTGCACCACGATCGCGACGACCCCGAAGCTCCCGACATGCGGATCCGCCATCACCGCCAGCAACCGGGTCCGGTCGCCATGCGCCGCGCCGCAGCCATCGGCGAGGTCGGACAATCCGTCGAGATGCAACGCCCCCGTCACCGCCACCCAGGCGGCCAGCGCCGCCAGCGCCCCGACCCAGGGATCGGCCAGCGTCCCCGCCCAACCCGCGAGCGCGACAAGTCCCCCGATCGTCAGCCCGACCATCGGATACCACCGGATCGCCGCCGCGAAGTCTGTCATGTCGGCGGCAACGCGCGGGATCGGCAACCGGGTCAGGAACCCGAACGCGACGACCAGCCGCTTCACCACAGTCCCGCAATCTGCGCGGTCGGCGTCGGGCCCGGCCAGACCTTCAGCGCCAGAACCGATGCATAGGGCAGGTCGAACGCCCATAATTCCCGCTGCCCAAACCCGCACAGCCCCGCCAGCGCCGCGCGCATCGCACCGCCATGCGTGACGACCAGCGTCGGCACCGTCACCGCCGCCACCGCCGCCGCCACCCGCGCGGTCAGCGAAGACCAGCGTTCGCCCCCGGGCGGCGGGTTCGCATCGGGATCGTCCCAGAACCGCCCGAGCGGCGCGGCATCAATTTCCGCCGCCGCGAGCCCGTCCCACTCGCCGAAATCGAGCTCACGCCACCGCGGATCGATCGTCGCTGCCCCGCCTAACGCCGCCGCACAGGCCGACGCGCGCACCAGATCCGACGACACCACCGCCGACACCTCCAGCCCTTCGGCCTGCGCCACGCACGCCGCAATGCCCGCTTCGGTCGCCGGGCTGTCGGTCCGCCCGAGCAGCCGCCCGGTCAGCACCGGCGCGCCGTGCCGCATCAGATACAGCGCGACCGGATCGCTCACGCCGCCGACACCCCGGCTTCGGCAAAGGTCGCCATCTCGGCATGCACCGCGACCGCCGCGCGGATCACGCCGACCGCCAGCGCCGCGCCGCTCCCCTCGCCGAGCCGCATGTCGAGCGCCAGCAGCGGCTCCAGCGCGATCCGATCGAGCAGCCGCTTATGCCCCGGCTCGACCGACCGATGCCCGGCGATGCAATGCGCGACGATATCGGGCGCCGAAGCCGCCAGCGGCGCGACCGCCGAACAGCAGATGAACCCGTCGAGCACCACCACCACGCCCGCCATCCGCGCCGCCAGCACCGCCCCCGCGATCGCCACGATCTCGCGCCCGCCGACGCGCCGCAGCGTCTCGAACGCCGTCACCGGTGCCCCGTCATGCGTCGCCAGTGCCGCATCAACCGCCGCCACTTTCCGCATCAACCCGTCATCGTCGACCCCCGTCCCGCGCCCGACCCAGTCGCGCCCGTCGCCCCCGAAACTGCGCGCGCACAGCGCCGCCGCAGCGGTCGAATTACCGATCCCCATTTCGCCGAGCACGAGCAGGTCGAGCCCGGAATCGACCACCGCCGCCCCCGCCTTTAACGCCGCAAGGCAGTCCGCCTCCGACATCGCCGGCCCTTCGGTGAAGTCCGCAGTCGCGCGGTCCAGATCGATCGGAATAACGACGAGCTCGAGCCCCGCCGCCCGCGCCACCGCGTTGATCGCCGCGCCGCCCGCCTCGAAATTGCCCACCATCTGCGCGGTCACCGATGCCGGGAACGCGCTGACGCCGCGCGCGACGACGCCGTGATTGCCAGCGAACACCGCCGCGCGCGCCCGGTCGACCCGCGGCACCGCGCGCCCCTGCCACCCGGCGAGGAACCCCGCGATCTCCTCCAGCCGACCCAGCGATCCCTGCGGCTTGGTCAGCTGGTTCTGTCGCGCGACCGCTGCGGCCCTCGCATGCGCGTCCGCACTCGGCAGGCTGGCCAGCGCGGTCTCGAACGCCGCCACCGTCGCGAAGATCGTCATTCGACGACGAAGCCCTGCGGTGGCGTGCGGGTGATGAAATGCCCCTTCACCCCCGCCGGCCATTGCTTGAACGGCACCTGCCCCATCTCGCTCTCCGCATAGAGCCGCGCATACTCCAGGATCGCGCGCGCGGCGTCCTCGCCCGGCGAGAACCGGCCGAGGACATAGCCGACCTTGCCCGCACCGCGCAGGTGCACGGTGCAGAAGTCCTGGCACGCGAACAGGCACGGCATCTCCTGCACCGCGACGCGGGCATAGGCATCGTCGCTCGCCTGCACCGCACGCAACGCCTCGACCATCCGCGCCCCGCCGCGCACGCCCTGCGCATCGTCGCGCGCCTCGGCGGAGAAGCGGCACGTGTTGCATGCGACGACCGCCGGGCCATCGGTGACCGGGAGCAGCGTCATGCGAACACCCGCCGTCGCGGCGCGGGCACGCCGACCGCGGTCAGGACGTGATACAGCGCCAGTAACCCGATCAGGATCGCCCCGTTGCGCACGAACTGCCGCGTCATGATCTCGACCGACAATGCGGTGCCGACCCCGCCGAGCGCGAGCGACGCGAGCAAGATCGCCAGCTTGAACGCCACGAACGCCGCGACATAGGCGAGGACGAGCCGCACCGCCGGACTCCCCGTGGCGGCCGCGCTTGCCGCGATCACGCCGGCGATTGCGGCAACCCCGATCGACGCCCCCCACGCGAACGTCGACGCATCCATCGGATAGCCGAGCACGCAGAACCCGACCGCCTGGCTCGCGACCCACGCCGCGATCATCAGCAGCACGCCGTCGCTGCGCCGCATATGCACCGCTGCCAGCGCCGCAAGCGCGGGGAACGGCGTCGCACATGCGAACACCAACGTCGTCGCGGTGCTCGCGATCGTCAGCAACAGGATCCAGCTGGTTGTTGCGCGTGTCATGCTGCCCCCCATCAGAACCGCCCCCGCAGGCCGGCATAGATACTGCGGCCCAGCGTGCCGTAGCGGTACGCGGTCTGGTAATGCTCGTCGAAGAGGTTCTCGGTCCGCGCGAACAGCCGGACCTCGGGCGACAGCGGCAGCTCGGCGCGAAGGTCGACCAGCGTATAGTCGTCGAGCCGCGTCGTGTTCGCCGCATTGTCGTACGTCATCCCCGACCAGCGCACCGCCGCGCCCAGCGATGCCCCGCCCGGCAGCGTATAGGTCGCCGACGCATTGGCCGCATGCCGAGGCCTGCGCGGCAGCCAGTTGCCGAAGGTCGCGCCCGTCGAGCGATCCTCCGACACCGTCCAGCTATAGTTGGACTCGAGGCTCACCCGCCCGATCTCCGCGCGACCGACTGCTTCGATCCCGCGTGCGAACGCGCGCGCGATATTCTGGTAGAAACCCGAGCGTGCCGTCGTTGTCCCCGGCTGGAAACAGAGCGGGTTCGCCGCCACCGTCGGCCGCGCCGGGCAGCTCGAAAAGATGATCTGATCGGTCGTGCGTCGCTCGAAATATGTCCCGCCCAGCGCGACCTTGCCGCCCAGGAACCGCTGCTCGGCGCCCGCTTCCCAGCCATGCGCCTGTTCGGGCGCCAGCGCCTGGTTCCCATATTCGGAATAGAGCTGGTACAGGGTCGGCGCCTTGAACCCCTCGCTGTAGTTGCCGCGCAGCACGGTGCCGGTCGGCAGCACCCAGACGCCACCGCCGGAGACCAGCGTCTTCGACCCGTAGCGGCTGTGATCGTCGTTGCGGACGCCACCGGTCAGCGTCAGCCCCTGGACGATCTCGCCGCTCACCTGCCCGTAGACGCCGGTGATCTCGGCCTTCCCCCGCGCCGGCGCCGGGATCGGCACCGCGAGCGAGGCGGACGGCGACACGCTGCGGAAGCGCGACCGCTCGTTCTCGACCCCGAACGTCGCGTCCCAGCCCCTGGCGATCGCGAAACTGCCCTGATATTCGAGCCGCTGGTTGCGCCCCGCGGCGTCGAACGACTTCTGCCGTGCGCGCGCCGGCCCGTAATTGTCGCGGTCGGTGTCGGTATAGCCATAGGCGACGCGGTTGCGCAGTCGTGCGTCGAACAGGTCGATGTTCAATCCCGCATAGCCGACGAACTCGCGGTTGAGCGTGTAGTCGGCGGTGTCCGCGATGGTCGAATCGAGATCGGCGCGCCCGCTCGAATAATAGCCGCGGACATCGGCGCTGATGCCCTGCGCGATGTCGAGCACCGCGCGCCCCGTCACGCTGCGGTTGGTATAGCCGTCCTTCTCGCGTCCGCCGAACGCCGGCGCGATCACCGAGATGCCGTCGGTCGTGAAGCTCTGCCCGCCGATCCGCCACGCCAGCGGCCCGGTCCGCCCGCCGATCCCGGCACGCGCGCTGACCGTCTGCCGCGACCCCGATTCGACATCGAAACTGCCCTCCAGGTCGCGCGTCGGCAGCGGCGTGACGATGTTGACGACGCCGCCGATCGCCTGGCTGCCCCACAGGATCGACTGGGGCCCGCGCAGCACCTCGATCCGGCTAGCATCGCCGACCAGCAGGTTGGCGAAGTTGTAGCCACCACCCGCCGACGACGGGTCGTTGAGCTTCACGCCGTCGATCACCACCACGGTCTGGTCGGTCTCCGCGCCGCGGATCCGCAGGCTCGTGTTGGTGCCGTAGCCGCCGTTGCGCGACAGGCTGACGCCCGGGGTGCGCAACAGCAGGTCGGCGACGGTCAGATCCTGGTTGCGGTCGATCGCAGCCTTGTCGAGCACCGTCACCGATGCGGCAACACGGTCGATACTGGTCGGCGCGCGCGTTGCGGTCACGACGATCGCGTCGGCGCCGCTGTCGGCGGCAGCGTCGGGCTTCGGCGCCTCTTGCGCGAACGCGGAGGTGGATAGGAACAGGCTGGCGAGTATAAATGTCTTCACGGGTACCCCTTCATGACTTCGGGACCCGAGCCACGAAGGAGGAAGCACAACACCTCCTCCTGCGAAGCGCAGGTCGGCGATGTCGTCACGCGGGTTTTCCCCGTCCGTTCGGCGCACCCTGGCCGGACGAAAGACGACCGCGTCAGGCAGGTCTCCTGGCTAGCGGGTCAGTGTCGATTCGTACCGCCTTCTCAGGACCCGAAAGTCCCAATGGCATGTGGCACGGCGACTCGCCGCTTACAGTTGCAGGGGCAGCCGGGGTTTTCCCGTTCCCTTTTCATCCCCGTCGCCGGGGAACCTTACGCCCCCGCGTGCTAGGGCCGCCCCCGATCCGCGTCAATCAGGCGATCAGGTGGAAGAAGGATCCGCTGACGTGGCCGGCGCGGTGGCCCGCCGGCGGCAAGGGATTGCCCTCGCCATCCGCCATCTCGGCGAGGTTCCCCGGCGCACCCCCGGTGACGGTCGCATAGTGGAATTCGTGCCCGCGATGCGTCTGACCGGCTTCGGCAAAGGACGTTGCCTCGCGCCACGTCACATGGCGATAGCCGAGGTTGAGCTTGCGCTGCGTGAAACTCGTCTCGACCGGCAACAGCTCCGCCATCGCGTGGCGTATGCCATCGGCATCTGTCAGCGACTGCCCTAAAACCATATAGCCCCCGCACTCGCCATGCACCGGGCGCGTCTGGGCGAACCGCCGCAGTCCGCCGAGGAACCGCGCGTTTCCCGCCAGCCGCCCGGCATGCAGTTCGGGATACCCGCCCGGCAGCCAGCATGCATCGGCGTCTTCCGGCGGTGCCTCGTCTGCCAATGGCGAGAACCACAGCATCTCCGCCCCAGCCCGCCGCCAGCCGTCGAGCAGATGCGGATACAGAAACGCAAACGCCGCATCCCGCGCTATCGCGATCCGCTCGCCCGGCGGGCGGAGGAAGGGCGGCGCCCCATCCACTCTCTCGTCATCCCCGCGGAGGCGGGGATCCAGACTGGCCACCCTTAAGGCAGGCAGCGCAACGTTGGAGTTTATGGATCCCCGCCTCCGCGGGGATGACGAACGTTGGTCGGGTCCAGCCAACGACCCAGCCCCCGCCACGACCGCATCCAGATCGACATGCGCCGCCACGCAATCCGCCATCGCCTCGATCCGCGCGTCCAGGTCCGCCGTCTCTCCCGCCTGCACCAGCCCCAGGTGCCGCGACGGCATCTCCAGCCGCGTGTCGGTCGGCACGAACCCCAGCAGCGGCACCGAGGTCCGCGCGAATCCCGCTTCGATCATCCGCCGGTGCCGGGGGCTCGCACAGCGGTTGACGATCGCCCCCATCACCGGCGGCGCCCCCGGAAAGCTCGCCAGCCCGTGCGCAACCGCCGCCAGCGACTGCGCCGCCCCCGACGCATCGAGCACCAGCAGCACCGGCCACCCCAGCATCGCCGCGATATCCGCCGTCGCCCCGGTCGCCGCTCCGCTCGCCAGCCCGTCGTACAGTCCCATCGCTCCCTCGGCGACGATCAGGTCTGCCTCCGCGGCGATCCCCGCGGCGAGTGCGGCGATCATCGCCGGCGTCATCGCGAACCCGTCGAGATTGCACGACGGCCGTCCCGTCGCCACCGCATGGAACGCCGGATCGATATAGTCCGGCCCGGTCTTGGCACCCCCGATGCGAAGCCCGCGCCGCGACAGCGCACGCTGCAGTCCGATCGTCACCACCGTCTTGCCGCTGCCCGATCGCGGGGCCGCCACGATCAACCCGCGCGCCATGTCCGTCATGCTCATCCCCCGCGCCTGCCACTGCGTCGGCCGGTGCACAATCGCAACACGAACCGGAAACCCGACGCACCGCAGCAAAGACCCTTGATACGTTACATCATTAAACGCTAGCAGTTGCCGCGACGTTCAGGAGTTCCAGTATGAAGACAATTCCCGGTGCCAGCATGCTTGCCCTTCTCGCCGCCACCCCGGCGCTGGCCCAAACCGCGCCTGCGCCGAGTGCGACTCCTGCGCCGGCACAGCGCGACATCATCGTCACCGCCCCAGTCTCGCGCAGCGAAGCGGATGTCCTGCAGGGCACCTCGGTCCTGACCGGCGCCGAGCTGACCCGCCAGCTGCGCCCGACGATCGGCGAAACGCTCGCGCGCCAGCCGGGCGTGTCGGCGACCTCGTTCGGCCCCAACGCGTCGCGCCCGATCCTGCGCGGCTTCCAGGGCGACCGCATCCGCGTGCTCACCGACGGCATCGGCTCGATCGACGTGTCCAACACCAGCGTCGACCATGCGGTGATCATCGACCCGCTGCTCGCCGAGCGGATCGAGGTGCTGCGAGGCCCGGCTGCGCTGCTGTTCGGGTCGTCGGCGGTCGGCGGCGTCGTCAACGTCATCGACACGCGCATCCCGCGCACCGTCCCTGCCAATGGCTACCGCGTCAACGGCATCGCCAATTACGGATCGGCCGCGAACGAACGCTCAGGCGGCATGGCGGGCGATATCGCGGTCGGCGAGCATCTCGCCCTCCACGCCGACGGCTCCTATCTGAAGTCCGACGACCTGCGCACCGGCAAAGGCTATCTGCTCTCCGCCCCCGCACGCGCCGCCGCGCTCAGCCAAGTCGGCCTGCCGCAGGACACCGACGAGCCGATCGACTTCGCCGCCAATGCCGGCCTGCGCAACAAGTTGCCCAACTCCGCCAGCGAGACCTGGACCGCGGGCGTCGGCGCCGCGATCATCACCGACACCGGCAATCTCGGCGTGTCGTACAGCCACTACGACAGCCTCTACGGAGTCCCCGTCCGCTACGCGACCGCGGTCGGCCAGGAACAGGAGGCGCCCCGCCTCGACGTCGTCCAGAACCGCTTCGACGTCCGCGGCGAAGTGCAGACCGGCGGCGGCTTCCTCGACCGCATCCGCTTCCGCGCCGGTCAAGCGAGCTATCGCCACTTCGAGCTGGAAGAGGATAACTCCGTCGGCACCGCCTTCTACAACAAGGGTCTCGAAGGGCGCCTCGAACTCGTCCAGGCGAATCGCGGCGGCTGGCAGGGCGCGTCGGGCGTCCAGTATTTCAACCGCATCTTCAACGTCGTCGGCGACGAGGCCTTCCTGCCCAAGAACGAGACCAACCAGACCGGCGTCTTCACGCTGCAGCAATATGCCAGCGGTCCGGTGCGACTCGAAGGCGGGCTGCGCTACGAACATACCGACGTCGCGTCGCGCACCCCCGACGACGATCTCCGCTTCTTCCGCGGCGGTCGCCAGTTCGACGCGGTGTCCGGCTCGATCGGCGGCTCCTACGGCGTGACCGACCGAGTGCGTCTCGGCATCAACGTCTCGCGCACCGAACGCGCGCCGTCGGGCGAGGAACTGTTCGCCAACGGTGCGCATGCCGGCACGCAGGCCTATGAACTCGGCAACCCCGACTTCCGCCTCGAAAAGAGCTGGGGGCTGGAAGGCACGCTGCACGCGCATGGCGACGGCTTCAGCTTCGACGCGTCGGCCTATTACAACTGGTTCTCCAACTACATCTCGGAGAACCAGGTCGCCTCGTCGGTGTGCGTCGCCGCCGCCACACCGTCGGGTCGCGACGTCGACCTGCCCTGCTTCCAGTACCAGCAGGCCGATGCGCGCTATTACGGGTTCGAGGCGAACGCCTCGGTCCGACTCGCGCGGATCGGCAGCTACGTCATCAACGCCGACGCGCTCGGCGACTATGTCCGTGCCAATATCGTCGACCAGGGCCCGGTGCCGCGCATCCCGCCGATGCGCGTCCTCGGCGGTCTCGAGGCACAGGGCGACACTGCCAACGCGCGACTGGAAGTCGAGCATGTCTTCGACCAGAACCGCATCACGACGTTCGAGACCAAGACCAACGCCTATACGATGGTCAACGCGACGATCGGCTTCAGCCCGTTCGGCAAGGACAGCAAGACCAGCATCCTGCTCAGCGCGAACAACATCTTCGACGTCGTCGCCCGCCGCCATGCGAGCTTCCTGAAAGACTTCGCTCCGCTGGCGGGCCGCGACTTCCGCGCGACGCTGCGGTTCGGGCTCTAAACGCCTTCGTCATCCCGGGCTTGTCCCGAGATCCAGGGTCACAGGCGCTGACGTTCGTAACCCTGGATCCCGGGACAAGCCCGGGATGACGATGAGGACACCACATCCCACCCCCCAACCGTCATCCCTCCCCAGACTGTCATCCCAGCCCCCAAACCGTCATCCCAGCGAAGGCTGGGATCTTTCGACGCAAGGGCGCCACGCCGCCGCGCGAGACCCCAGCCTACGCTGGGGTGACGGAATGAGAGGTGACCCGCGGGGCGCACAAAGAAACGGGCGGAGACCTAAGTCCCCGCCCCTAATCTCTAACCAATAACGGAAAACCTTACCGCGGCGCGCCCTGCGGCGGCATGCCCGGCATCGCGGCACCCGGTGCCCCGCCCGGCATCGCGCTGCCCGGCATTCCACCAGCCTGCTGCGCCTGCATCTGCCGAACGACGCTCTCCGGCAGGAAGTCGAGCAGCTTGATGTCGAACATCAGCGCGGAGTTCGCCGGGATCGGCCCCGTCGCCTTGTCGCCATAGCCGAGCGACGGCTTGATCCAGACGCGGTACTTGGAGCCCTTCGGCATCAGCTTCAGCGCTTCGCTGAACCCCGGCACGACGCCGGCTACCGGCATCGGCGTCGGCTGCTGCGACTTGTCGAAGGTCGTGCCGTTGAGCAGCTTGCCCTCATACTCGACCAGAGCGACGTCGGTATCGGTCGGCTTGGCAGTCCCGGTGCCCTTTTCGAGCACCTTGTACTGCAGCCCCGACGGGGTCGTCACGACGCCCTTCGCCCGCGCGTTGCGCGCCAGCGGATCGTCGCCCTGCCGCGCCAGCGCGAACGCCGACACGACCAGCAGCGCGATGCCGATCCACAGATAGACGAGGTAGCTGCGCTTGACGGGCAGCAACGGAACGGCGGTCACGGTCGACATGAAAGGCCTCGATATCGTGGCGCCGCGAACCGCGGCAATCCGGCCGGCGCGCATAGGCGCACCGGCGAAAAGCTCAGGCGAGCCCTCGGGCCCGCCCGCTACTTACCGTGCGCCGTCGCGCTCGGCGCGCTTGCGGTCGAGCTTGCGCGAGCGGCGAACCGCTGCGGCACGCTCGCGTGCGCGCTTCTCCGACGGCTTCTCGTAATGCCGGCGCAGCTTCATTTCGCGATAGACGCCCTCGCGCTGCAGCTTCTTCTTCAGCGCGCGCAACGCCTGGTCAACGTTGTTGTCGCGAACGATAATCTGCATAGTCTGACAAAGCTCCGATCAATGGAAAATGGCGGGTACGAACTCTCGTCCGCCCCGCGATTGGGTCGGCCTTAGCGCAAGCCCGTTTTAGAGGCAAGCGCGCCGGACCCGGGGAAGGCCGAAGCCCTCCCCGTGGCGGATCAGCCTTCGCCGCCGAGAGTCTGCTTGGCGGCGTCGAGCGCGGCCTTGCCGCCCTTGCGCACGCCCTTGACCGCGGATTCGGCGGCCTTCTCGACCTTGGTGCCGGCCTTGCGGCCCAGACCGATCGACTTCGCCATGGCGCGGCGCGCTTCCGAATAGGTCGCGGCGACCATCGGATAGTCCGCCTTCAGGTTGAAGCGCTCGCGATACTGTTCCGGGGTCAGGCCATTGGTCGACAGATGACGACGCAGCGTCTTGTAGGGCTTGCCGTCCAGCATCGAAATGATGTGGTCGGGCGATGCCAGCGACTTGCGCGCCGAAACCGCAGGTTCGTAGGTCTGAGCAGGCGCCTGCTCGACTTCGCCTTCGCCACCGGCGGACAGCTTGCTCACTGCGGCGTGCATCGACAGCAGGAACGCAGGAACGTCATCGGCCGAGGTACGCGTATTGGGATTGGCGAGCCACGCGGCAGTCAGTTCGGCTGCGAGTTCTACGGTATTGATGGTGTCGTTCACGTGAATTCCTTGAAACTACTCGCCCTGTCGACGCGCGACTACACCGTGAGTTCCCGGATGAACACCCGCAAACCCCGAGAAATCGACAGTTTGACTGTCTTGTATTGCCGTCAGGCGGCGGTAACGCCTTCGACGCTCACCAGATCGTCGCCGATGATCACGCCAGTGACGCGCACGCGCTTCTCGACGTGGTCGACCGGCACGCGCTGCAGTTCGAGCGAGTAGCGCCCGCCCAGGTCGCGCCTGAGCACGAATGCACCCCCGTCCCGCACCAGCGTGCCGGTCTCCTCGATTCGTTCACCGATCACTCAGGCGACGTCTTCGACCTGGTCGAGATAGTCGCCATAGCCCTTGGCCTCCATGTCCTCGCGCGCGACGAATCGCAGCGAGGCGGAGTTGATGCAGTAGCGCAGGCCGCCGCTATCGCGCGGGCCGTCGTCGAACACATGGCCCAGATGGCTGTCGCCATGCGTCGAGCGCACCTCGGTCCGCATCATTCCCAGGCTGGCATCGCGCAGTTCGGCGACGTTCGCGGGCTCCAGCGGCTTGGTGAAGCTCGGCCAGCCGCAGCCCGATTCATACTTGTCCGACGACGCGAACAGCGGCTCGCCCGACACGATGTCGACATAAATGCCCGCCGCCTTGTTCTTCAGCAGCGCGCCGGTGCCGGGGCGTTCGGTCCCGCTGTTCTGCGTGACATAGAATTCCTCGGGCGACAGCTTGGCAAGGGCTTCTTCGGTCTTCTGGTAGGTCGGCATGGGGTTCTCCTGATCCCGACCTATTTGGGGTTGCGCCTCGGCGCTCGCAACGGTGCGACCGACAACAGCATGACCAGCATCACCGCCGCCAGCGCGCTGCCCCCCAGGAACCGCACCCAGCGCTCGCCCGTCACCGGCGCCCCGCACCGGAACAGCGCCAGCGTCAGCAACAGCGCCGCGACAGCCCGCAGTCCGACGATCGCGGCGGGCGAGTCGATCCCGAGGTCACGGCGATATTTATATGACGCCGCCGCGAACAGCAGCCATGCGACGAAGCTCGTCGCGACGATCTCAACCATGCGCCATCTCCCGAACCCGCCGTCTGACCGGCATCTCGACCTTCCGTCCCGCTCGCGCCGCGCCGAACGCCAGCACCGCCGCCGCCCCGAGCATCGCAAAGTCGAACGCCGCGAACAGCGTGTCCCCGTTCGACAACGACCCTGGCAGCCCCCGCGCCGTCGTGACCGCATTCGCCACCGGGATGGCCACGAACGCGACGGCACCGATCGCAAAGCCCTCGACCCAGGCGCGCCGGGCAGGCCGTGCTAGCTGCAGCACCGCCAGCGCGCCCCAGGTCCAGAACATCGCCGCGACCTCCATGTCCGCGCGCCCTTCGATCCCGACCGGGATCAGGCGATTGGCCAGCAGATACGCCGCCATCGCTGTCGGCAGCCCCGCGACCACCGCGATGTTCAGCCGCTCGACGAGAGCCAGACCGAAGAACGGCACCGCGCCGGGCTTGCGCCGCTTGACGGTCCACAGCAGCAGCCCCGTCCCCACCATCGCCGCTCCGGTCAGGCCCAGGGCGAAATAGGTCCAGCGCAGCGCCGTCCCCGCGAACTGCGCGACATGCAGCCCGAGCATCACTCCCGCGGTCGCGAGCGCAGGCCCGCTTCCCGTCGACGCCCCAAGCAGGCGCCCGGTGCTTCCCGAATAGGTCACCGACGGCCCGCGCGCGTTGAGCGAGGCTGAGGGATGCCGATAGACCGTCACCGTCGCCGCCGAATCGTTCGGGTTGCGCACCACCATCCGCGTCGCCGGCGCGCCGAACCGTACTTCGGCATTCGCCACCAGCGCACCGATATCGACCAGCGACGCAGGTCTGCCGCTCGCGTCGCGGTCGGCGGGGATACCGAACGCCACCGCGCCGAAATCGAGCGGCTTGGCGTAGTTCGCGACGACCGGCCACGGCATGTACATCGCTACCAGCGTGATAAGCCCGGTATAGGTGATCATCGCATGGTAGGGCAGCGCCAGCACCGCCGACACGTTGTGCGCATCGAGCCAGCTGCGCTGCCCCTTGTTCCAGCGCAGCGTGAAGAAGTCCGCGAAGATCCGCTTGTGCGTGATCACGCCCGATACGATCGCGCCCAGCATGAACATCGCGCACAGTCCGGCGAGCCAGCGTCCCCAAGGATAGGGCAGCTGCAGCTGGAAATGGAACCGATAGAAATGCTCGCCGCCGCGCGTCTCCCGCGCGTGCAACGGCGTTCCGGTCGCGGGATCGAGCACGATCTCCGATGCCACCGGCGGCACTTTCGATGCCGGATTGCGCTGTTCGAAGATCCGCGTCGCGCTCGTCCGCGAATCGGGCAGATAGACGAACCACTGCACGTCGTCCGCGCCGACCTTCTGCATATAGGCCGTAGCGGTCTGCGCGGCGCGCGCGGCGCTCACCGGCACGCTGCGGAACTCGGGCTGCATCCACTGCGTGATCTCGGGCCGGAAATAGCTCGCGGTGCCTGTCAGGAACATCGCGAACAGGATCCATCCGGCGAGCAAACCGAGCCAGCCATGGATCCATACCATGCTCTGCCGCAGCGTCACCTTCACGGCCGCACGCCCAGCAAATAGGCAAGGCTGCCCGCGACCAGCGCCGATCCCCATACCACCAGCATGACACGCGCCAACCGCCGCTCGTGCAGCGCCCACAGCGCGACACTGCCATAAACCGCAAACGACAGGATCATCGCCCAGCTCGTCGCCTCGGCGCGACCGATCGGCAACAGCCGCGCCGCCAGCGTCGCCAGCGCAGCCGCCGCCGCATACCCGCCAACCAACGCGGTCGCGATCCGCACAGCCATCGCCACCGCCACACGCCGAACGCGCGGCCGATAGAATCGCAGGCGCGCGCCTTTTGAATGGGGACTGTCGAGCACGGGATCGCTCTAGCGGAGTTTGCAAGTCATTCGCAATAGCGAAGACGCATACTCAGTCTGCAAACGCCGCTGTCCTACACGCGCGCTCTATGGGACGGTGTGGCTCTCAACGACGCGGCTCTTGCTCATCGCTGCCACACCGCACCGAAAACACCCTTTTCAGTGTGACTTTTGTGACCTTTCGCGACCTTCGCGGATCGCCCAGTTGCGGATTCAAGCCCATCAGTTGTGATCGTCAGCTGACGCCCACTTGCGGACGTTCGGTAATTTCCGGAGGATCGGCGCATCGGAGGGCGCGAAATTTGAAAGGTTCTGACATGTTCGAGGAAAATGCTATCTGGACACGAACTGAGCTAGATTCCGTAGCTGTCCGTTACCTAGGATTTCGCAATCTGGAAACCGCCCAAGTGTGGATAGCGAATGGCAACTATGTAAGTATCAACGATCAGGAAGGTGAACCACACAATCTTACGGCAGATCAACAAATATCCGCTAACAGTGTCTTGGAATCGTTCTTAAACGATCTTCCTTCCAACACTCATGCTTGGAAGGCGACGATCGCGGAGGCAATAGAATACTTTCAAAATAATGAGTCGGGCGTCAATTAACCATTATTTGCGCCCAGAAGAGGACCTTTCGCTTTCCATCACGACGCGACATACGCGATCGGCGAAGCGAGGGCTAAGCAGCGGCCGGTCGGCAAGCGCCCAATTGCAGACATTAATCTTCGCTGCTGGTGGGAGGTTTCGAAATAAAGGCAACTTTGGTGAAGCCGGCTCTTTGCAGAGTGTAGATCGCCCTGCCAATGCATCGATAGGGTGTTTGCCCCATGTCCGTGTCGAGATGCGCCCGACGGCCCGATTTCGCTTCCGGGCGCGCAATCGCAAGCAGTTCATCTGTCGTGACCTTACGCCCATCAACTTCGATGCTGCATGATGAAGCCGGCCCCCGAACCATCACGCGAAACGGGGGAAGAGTTCGTTGGGACGAATGCGCGCTGGTGGACACGAGCAGCGATACGAGTGCAACATGTCTTACGTTCAGCTTCATGTAGACCTGATGCCGAAACTTCGTCCGTTCCGGAACGTCAGCTTCCCACCAATCCCGGACGTTCGCTGTCTGGTCCCAGTGGATGGCCGCGAACACCCGCCGCGTGCGCATGGCCGATCCGTCGCGCGCCCATCACTCGCCACGGTCGATTATGATTGCGATACACTGTATCATCCTGTCTTAGGGCGCGATCGGCGCAGATGACGGAAGTGACAGGGAATTGAGAGTGTATCGTCATGCGGGGCAGGCGCAGCCATGAACGGCCCGCTCCTCATCCCGCTCGCATTCGGCGCCGCGGCCAGCCTCGCGACGCTGTTCGGGGGGTTCCTCGCGCTTCGGCTGGCCTCGCGGATCACGCTGATCGCGGCGTTCACTGCCGGGATCGTCCTCGGCGTGTCGTTCTTCGATCTCATCCCCGAATCGCTCGGGCTGGCGGCCGGGCTGTACGACGCCCGCGCCGTGATCGGCTGCACGGCCGTCGGCTTCGGCGGCTATATGCTGCTCGACCGCGTGCTGGGTGCCAAGGGCGGGTATGAAGGCGAATGGCGCGCGCATCTCGCACCCGCCAGCCTGACGCTGCACAGCCTGCTCGACGGCATGGGGATCGGCCTCGCCTTCCAGATCTCGCCGCAGATCGGCTGGGTGATCGCGATCGCCGTGCTCACCCACGACATCGCCGACGGCGTCAACACGGTCAGCCTGTCGATGATGACCAGCCGCCGCACGACCGCAATCCGCTGGCTGATCGTGAACGGCTGTGCGCCGCTGATCGGCGTGATCCTCGGCCTGCTCGTCACCATTCCCGGCTGGGCGTTGGCGCCGTTGCTGGCAGCGTTCGCCGGGGCGTTCCTCTATATCGGCGCCTGCGAACTCGTCCCCCGCAGCCACCTGCGTGATCCGCGGCTCAGGACCACCCTCGCCAGTCTGGCGGGAATGGCCCTGATGCTGGCGGTCACGACCTGGGCGAAATAGTCCGCGGGCGGCCTCCGCGGACTTGTGACTACATCGCCTGGAGTTCGGTGATGTGGGTCTGGACGACCGGTGCGATGCTAGCGGCGACGGTCTTCAGGCCCGCCACGGTCCCACCAGCCGCATAGCCCTGATGCAGCGCCAGCGCCTTTTGATGCGCCATCTTCTGCTGCTGGACGTACAGCGTGTCTCGCGCCGTCCCCTTGGCCGCACGCAGTGCCGCGACGTTCTTCATGCCGTCCGCGTCCAGCTTGGGCGGTGCGACCTTGACGTTCGCCGCGATCGCCGCCCGCTTCACGTCGGCGGTGCTCTTGGTGTGATCGGTGATCATCATCTGGGCGAATCCCTTGATCTTCGGGTTCGCCGTCGTCGCCAGCACGAGCCCGCTCGACTGCCGCTCGTACAGGTCGCCGGCGCCGGCCTTCATGACATAGGCGGGTGCACCCATCGGTGCCTGCGCGGATACGGCGGTCATCGGCAGCGCGATCAGCGCTGCCAGGGTCAGATATCGGGTCATGATCGTCTCTCCTAGTGAATTATTCGGCGGTGCCGGGTTCGGCCATCTTGCGATGCTGTTCGGCGAGCACGGCGTTCGGCGTGATGTTCGCGACCGCGGACTGGATCTTGTTCTTCCAGCCCGACACGATCGCCGCCTTGCCCGCCATCAGCGCGTCCCAGCCGTCCTTTGCCACGTCCGCCGGATCGCTCTTCTTGGGATCGGCACCGACCGACGTATCGAGCATGTGCGCGCGATCGAAGAATTCGGTCTCGACCGGACCCGGCATCAGGTTGGTCAGCGTGACGCCGTCCGATTCCTTGATCTCGTTCTGGATCGCGGCGACGAAGCTATCCACATAGCTCTTGGTGCCGTTGTAGACCGCCTGGAACGCGCCGGGGATGTAGCCGGCGATCGATCCGGTCACGAGGACCTTGCCGTCGTTCCGCGCCACCATGTCGCGCAGCACCTTCTGCAGCAGGTACGACGTGCCGACGACGTTGGTATCGATCACCTTGCGCCACTCGGCGATGTCCTGGTCGAGAAACGCCTCGCCCAGCCCGCGCCCGGCATTCGCGCAGAGCAAGTCAATTTGCCGCCCCTTTGCCGCGGCGAGAAGCCCGTCGACACCCTCGAACGTCGACAGGTCGGCCTCAAGCGAATCGACGCTGGTACCGAACTGCCGGAAGTCCTGCGCCGCCGACTCGATCAGCGCTTCGTCGGCAGCGACCAGAATGTCGTACCCGTCCTTCGCAGCCAGCGTGGCAAGCTCGAAGCCGATGCCCGTCGAGGCACCGGTAATGATCGCGAATTTGTTGGCCATATCGGGGTTCCTCAGTTGAAGCCGGGCTTCAGCACGACTTTCGTGACTTCGTTCTGGTTGTTCTTGAACATGTCATAGCCCTTCGGGGCGTCCTCCAGGTCCATGCGGTGCGAGATCAGGAAGGTCGTATCGATCTTCCCCTCCATGATCGCGTTGAGTAGCGCGGGCATGTAATGCTGGACGTGCGTCTGCCCGGTCTTGAGCGTCAGCCCCTTCTCCATGAAGGCGCCCAGCGGGAACTTGTCGATGAAGCCACCATAGACCGCGGGCATCGACACGCGCCCGCCCTTGCGGCACGCGATGATCGCCTGGCGGATCGAATGAGCGCGATCGGTGCCGAGGAAGGTCGACGCCTTGATCTGGTCGATTACGTTGTCGACGAAGAAGCCGTGCGCCTCGAGGCCCACGCTGTCGATCACCGCATCGGGACCGATCCCGCCGGTCATCTCCATCAACGCCTCGTAGACCGCCGACTGCTCGAAGTTGATCGTCTCCGCGCCGAACTTCCTGGCGAGGTCCAGCCGGTGGGGAAAGTGATCGATCGCGATCACCCGCTCGGCGCCCATCAGGAACGCCGACTGCACCGCGAACAGGCCGACCGGCCCGCAACCCCAGACGGCCACCGTGTCGCCGGGCTCGATCTGCGCATATTCCGCTGCCTGCCATCCGGTCGGCAGGATGTCCGAGAGGAACAACACCTTCTCGTCGTCCACCCCTTCCGGAATGACGATCGGCCCGACATCACTGAACGGCACACGGACATATTCCGCCTGACCGCCCGCATAGCCGCCGGTCATGTGGCTGTAGCCGAACAGCCCCGACATCGGCTGCCCGTACAGTTCCTGCGCGATATCCTGGTTGTCCGACGGAAGGCCGTTGTCGCACGCCGAATATTGATGCTTGCCACAATGATAGCAGCTGCCGCACGCGATCGTGAACGGCACCACGACCTTCTGGCCCTTCTTCAACGTCGATTTCGCGCCAACCTCGACGACTTCGCCCATGAACTCGTGGCCGAGAATATCGCCCGCCTGCATCGTGGGGATGTATCCGTCGTACAGATGCAGATCGGATCCACAAATGGCGGTTGCCGTGACCTTGATGATGCAGTCGCGGGAGTTGACGATCTCGGGGTCGTCCACGGTGTCGACGCGGACGTCGTGCTTGCCGTGCCATGCCAGTGCGCGCATCAGGCGAGCTCCTCTTCCCGTTGTTTGAGATTCATCGCGGCGGTCGCGATCTCACCAGTTTCCATCAGCTGCTTTAGCCGACGCAGGTCGCGACGCGCCTGGATCGCGGGTTCGCGCTGGAACATCTTGGCGATCAACTTGCCGACCACACCGCCGGGCGGGTCGTACATGATCGTCGCGCTCACGACGGTGCCGCGCGCACCGGCGTCGCGGAAATCCACACGGCCGCTGTTGTCGACATCGGCGCCCGGCTGCGACGACCATGCGATGTAACGATCCTTCACCTCATCGGTGACGAGCGCGTCCCATTCATAGGTCAGCTTCGCAGGTCCCCGGACGACCCAGTGCGATCGCTTTTCGTCGACGACATCGATCCGGTCGACGTTTTCCATGAAGGACGGCAAATTCGAGAAGTCACGAAAGAAGGCGAATACTTCGCTGACCGGCTTGTTGATGGTCACCGCACGCCCGACGATGCTGTTGCCCTTTGCATCGGCCAGCTGTCCGTGCGCAATCTCTGTGGCGTCGCTACGCTTCGACGCGCTGATCGGCGCGTCGTCTCTCGGGTGATTGTCGACCATCACGCTCTCCTGTCACGAAGTCCCCTAAACACCGCCATCTGGGCGAATGTTCCGGAGATTGATCCATGATCACAACGTGTTGATTTCGATCAGCACGGTTGTCGCGCGATTGACAGAATGACCGGGGCTGCCGTGCCGGAGTGACAACCGGACCCGTAAGGAAGGTCGGATCCCCGCCCCATCCGCGTCAGGCGCCTTACTAGGCGAGTATCGACGCAGTGAGGATTGCCCATGACCTACCAGACCAGCATCAGTTCGATGACCCAGACGATCACGAGCCGGAGCGGCGCGTGGGACGGTATTGATGCGGAGGCTGTCGCGCGGATGCGCGTGCAGAACCGGTTCCGGACCGGGCTGGACATCGCGCGCCATACCGCCGCGATCATGCGACGCGACATGGCCGCCTACGACGCCGACCCGGCGAACTACACCCAGTCGCTCGGATGCTGGCACGGCTTCATCGCGCAGCAGAAGATGATCAGCGTGAAGAAGCATTTCGGCACGACCGATCGGCGCTACCTGTACCTGTCGGGATGGATGGTCGCGGCCCTGCGCAGCGAATTCGGCCCCCTGCCCGACCAGTCAATGCACGAGAAGACCAGCGTCCCGGCACTGATCGAGGAGCTCTACACCTTCCTCCGCCAGGCGGATGCGCGCGAATTGGGCATGATGTTCCGCGACCTGGATGCCGCCCGTGCCGCCGGCAACGCGATCGAGGAGCAGCGCCTGCTCAATGCGGTCGAGAATTATCAGACGCACGTCGTGCCGGTCATCGCCGACATCGATGCCGGATTCGGCAACGCCGAGGCGACCTATCTGCTGGCGCGGAAGATGATCGAGGCGGGCGCCTGCGCGCTGCAGATCGAGAACCAGGTCAGCGACGAGAAGCAATGCGGGCATCAGGATGGCAAGGTCACCGTGCCACACGAGGACTTCCTCGCGAAGGTCCGCGCCTGCCGCTACGCGTTCCTGGAACTGGGCGTCGAGGACGGCATCATCGTCACGCGCACCGATTCGCTCGGCGCAGGCCTCACCAAGCAGATCGCGGTCAGCAAGGCGGCGGGCGACCTGGGCGACCAGTATAACTCGTATCTCGATTGCGAGGAGATCGACCCGGCCACCGCGCAGAATGGCGACGTCATCCTCAATCGCGACGGCAAGCTGCTGCGGCCCAAGCGCCTGCCATCGAACCTGTTCCAGTTCCGCGCCGGCACCGGTGAGGATCGCTGCGTGATGGACTGTATCGCGTCACTGCAGAACGGCGCCGACCTGCTCTGGATCGAGACCGAGAAGCCGCACATCGAACAGATCGCCGGCATGGTCGACCGCATCCGCGCGGTCGTTCCCAACGCGAAGCTTGTCTACAACAACAGTCCCAGCTTCAACTGGACTCTCAATTTCCGCCAGCAGGTGTTCGACGCCTGGGCGGCGGACGGACGCGACGTGTCGGCCTATGACCGCGCGCGCCTGATGAGCGTGGACTATGACGGCACGCCGCTCGGCGACGAGGCGGACGAGCGCATCCGCACGTTCCAGGCGGATTCGGCGAAGCGCGCCGGAATCTTCCACCACCTGATCACGCTGCCGACCTATCACACCGCGGCACTCTCCACCGACAACCTCGCCAGGGAGTATTTCGGCGATGCGGGGATGCTCGGCTATGTGAAGGGCGTGCAGCGGAAGGAAATCCGCGAGGGGATCGCCTGTGTGAAGCACCAGAACATGTCGGGCTCCGACATCGGCGACGACCACAAGGAATATTTCGCCGGCGAAGCCGCCCTGAAGGCGGGCGGCGCACACAACACGATGAACCAGTTCGCCGCGTGATCGGGCGGGGGGCGTCCTAGACGCCCCCCGCCCCGTTTACTCCCACTCGATCGTGCCGGGCGGTTTCGAGGTATAGTCGTAGGTCACCCGGTTGATGCCCTTGACCTCGTTGATGATGCGCGTCGCGACGCGCGGCAGGAAGTCGCCCGGGAACTGGAACGCCTCGGCGGTCATGCCGTCGGTCGAGGTCACCGCGCGCAGTGCCAGGACGTTGTCGTAGGTGCGGCCGTCGCCCATCACGCCGACGCTGCGGACCGGAAGCAGTACCGCGAACGCCTGCCAGATCGTGTCGTACAGCCCCGCGCGGCGGATCTCCTCGAGATAGACCGCGTCCGCCTTGCGGAGGATGTCGCAGCGTTCCTTGGTGACTTCGCCAGGGATGCGGATCGCGAGGCCGGGTCCGGGGAACGGGTGGCGGCCGACGAAGATCTCGGGCAGGCCCAGTTCGCGGCCGAGCGCGCGGACCTCGTCCTTGAACAGTTCGCGCAGCGGTTCGACGAGCTTCATGTCCATGCGCTCGGGCAGGCCACCGACATTGTGGTGGCTCTTGATCGTCACCGAGGGACCGCCGGTGAAGCTGACGCTTTCGATGACGTCGGGATAGAGCGTACCCTGCGCAAGGAACTCGGCACCGCCGAGCTTCCTGGCCTCGGTCTCGAACACGTCGATGAAGGTCTTGCCGATGAACTTGCGCTTGGCTTCGGGATCGGTGACCCCGGCCAGGCCGGTCAGGAACAGCTCCTCGACGTTCACGTGGATCAGCGGGATGTTGTAGGCGCCGCGGAACAGGCTGACGACCTGCTCGCTCTCGCCCGCGCGCATCAGGCCGTGGTCGACATAGACGCAGGTGAGCTGTTCGCCGATCGCCTCGTGGATCAGCACGGCCGCGACCGCCGAGTCGACGCCGCCCGACAGGCCGCAGATCACGCGCCCCGTGCCGACCTGCGCGCGGATTTCCGCGATCTTGGTGTTGCGGAATTCGGCCATCGTCCAGTCGCCGGTGAGGCCGCAGACGTGGCGGGCGAAATTGGCGATCAGCTTGGCGCCGTCGGGGGTGTGGACGACCTCCGGGTGGAACTGGACGCCGTAGAAGCGGCGCGCTTCGTCGGCGACGATCGCATAGGGGGCACCGACCGAGGTCGCGACGGGCGTGAAGCCCGGGGGAATCGTGTCGACCTTGTCGCCGTGGCTCATCCAGACCTGGTGGCGCTCGCCTTCGGACCAGAGGCCGTCGAACAGCGCGCAGGAGCTGTGGATATCGATGAAGGCACTGCCGAACTCGCCGCCGTCGCCCGACACGACGACGTTGCCGCCGAGCTGCGCGGACATGAGCTGCTGCCCGTAGCAGATGCCGAGGATGGGGACGCCGGCCTCGAACAGGCCTTGCGGGATGCGGGGAGAGTTGTCCGCGGTGACCGACGCCGGACCGCCCGACAGGATGATCCCCTTCGGCTGCATCCGGTCGAATGCGTCCTGAGCGGACTGGAAGGGGGCGACTTCGCTGTAGACCCCGGCTTCGCGGACACGACGCGCGATGAGCTGGGTGACCTGGCTGCCGAAGTCGATGATGAGAATGCTGTCGGGATGCTCCATCCGGGGCGCATAGCCCGGCGGGCCTCACAACGAAAGAGGCCGCGCCTCCCAACCGGGAAGCGCGGCCTCTTCATTTTACCTGAAGGCGCGGATTACGCGTCCTCATAGTCTTCCGTCATCACCGGGCCCGAGTCCTGGCCCTTCGCCGAGACGTCGCGATCGACGAACTCGATGATCGCCATCGGCGAGGCGTCGGACAGGCGGATGCCGGCCTTGATCACGCGGGTGTAGCCGCCGTTGCGATCCGCGTAGCGCGGGGCCAGCGTGTCGAACAGCTTGACCAGCTGCGCGTCGTCGAGGAGCTTGGCGTGCGCGAGACGACGGTTGGACAGGCCACCCTTCTTCGCGAGCGTGATCAGCTTCTCGATGTAAGGACGCAGTTCCTTCGCCTTGGCGACGGTGGTGGTGATCTGCTCGTGCTTGATGAGCGCAGCGCTCATGTTGCGGAACAGAGCAAGACGGTGGGCCGAGGTCCGCTGAAGCTTACGGCCGCCTACGCGATGGCGCATGTGTCATTCCTTACGTTCGTTATGGGGCCGTATGAGGTACCCCGTAGCAGGCGGTGTTGAAGGCCACCGCCCATCGCCTTTCTCTCTGGCCGCCGCGGCAAAGCCGCGTCGTCGGTCGGGCCAAGGCCCGCCGGCCGGGCTGCGTCGTCTCCGGGCCAGCTTGCGCTGACCCGGTGCGACTTAGCCTCAGCCCATAATCTCTTGTTCGAGCTTCTTGGCCATCTCTTCGATGTTCTCGGGCGGCCAGCCCGGGATTTCCATCCCGAGGCGGAGACCCATCGACGAGAGGACTTCCTTGATCTCGTTGAGCGACTTGCGGCCGAAATTCGGCGTGCGCAGCATCTCGGCTTCGGTCTTGCCGACCAGATCGCCGATATAGATGATGTTGTCGTTCTTGAGGCAGTTCGCGGACCGCACCGACAGCTCGAGCTCGTCGACCTTCTTGAGAAGGTACCGGTTGATCTGCTGCGTGTCGCCTGCGGGCTCGGCACCACCGGCTGCGGGTGCAGCCTGGCCGATCGGCGCGGACGAGCGGGTGACGCTCGAATCGTCGAAGTGAACGAACAGCGCGAGCTGGTCTTGGAGGATGCGACCGGCATAGCCGACGGCGTCTTCCGGGGTGATCGTGCCGTCGGTCTCGATCGTCAGCGTCAGCTTGTCGTAATCCAGGTCCTGTCCGACGCGGGTCGGGTCGACCTTGTACGAAACCTGACGTACCGGCGAGTACAGCGCATCGACCGGGATCAGACCGATCGGCGCGTCGGCCGGGCGGTTTGCGGTCGCGGGCACGTAACCCTTACCGATGTCGGCGGTCAGCTCCATGTTGAGCGTCGCACCGTCATCGAGATGACAGATCACGAGATCCTTGTTCATGATCTCGATGTCGCCCGAGACGGCGATGTCGCCGGCCTTGACTTCACCCGGGCCCGTTGCCGAGAGTTGGAGGCGCTTGGGCCCCTCGCCCTGCATGCGGATTGCGATCTGCTTCACGTTGAGGACGATGTCGGTCACGTCCTCGCGGACGCCGGCCAGAGACGAGAACTCATGCAGCACGTTCTCGATTTTGATCGAGGTGACGGCCGCGCCCTGCAGCGACGAGAGCAGCACGCGGCGCAGCGCGTTGCCGAGCGTCAGGCCGAAGCCACGCTCCAAAGGCTCGGCAACGAAGGTCGCCTTGCGCTTGCTGTCGGAGCCGGCCTTCTTTTCCAGGCCGCTGGGCTTCTTGAGTTCCTGCCAGTTCTTTGCGTTGACAGACACTTGCTTCCCCTAATTTGGGGGCCGACGGACAGGACGCCCGACGGCCGTAGAACAGTTCCCGTGCGGCGCGTTCACCCTGATCAGGGGCAACCGCGCACGGAGAGCACCGAAATCAGACGCGACGACGCTTCGAAGGGCGCACGCCGTTGTGCGGGATCGAGGTCACGTCGCGGATCGACGTGATCTGGAAACCGACGGCCTGAAGCGCGCGCAGTGCCGATTCGCGACCCGAGCCGGGGCCCTTGACCTCGACTTCGATGGTGCGGACGCCGTGCTCGGCGGCCTTCTTGCCAGCGTCCTCGGCTGCAACCTGGGCCGCATACGGGGTCGACTTGCGCGAGCCCTTGAAGCCCATTGCGCCGGCCGACGACCACGAGATCGCGTTGCCCTGGGCATCGGTGATCGTGATCATGGTGTTGTTGAAGCTGGCGTTCACGTGCGCGACGCCAGAGGTGATGTTCTTGCGCTCGCGCCGCTTAATGCGCTGAGGTTCGCGTGCCATGAGTTCGTTCCTGACCTATATCTTTGGGTAACGCCGCGCGTCGACGCGCGGCGGAGAAGCAAGCGCTGCTTACTTCTTCTTGCCGGCGATCGGCTTGGCCTTGCCCTTGCGGGTGCGCGCGTTGGTGTGCGTGCGCTGGCCGCGGACCGGCAGGCCCTTGCGGTGACGGAGACCACGATAGCAGGCGAGATCCATCAGGCGCTTGATGTTCATCGACACCTGGCGGCGGAGGTCACCCTCGACCGTGTAGTCGGCGTCGATCGCCTCACGGATGTGCAGCACTTCCTGGTCGGTCAGGTCCTGGACGCGGGTCGTCTCGGCGATGCCGAGCTTGGCGGTCAGTTCCTTGGCCTTGGTCGAACCGATGCCGTGGATATAGGTCAGCGCGATAACGACGCGCTTGTTGGTCGGGATGTTAACACCCGCGATACGTGCCATGAACTTGGTTCTCCTGCTCCACGGGCCCCGGCATGGCTGCACGGCGCCCATCTCCTAGCGATGATCCGAAACGCACGATAGCGGCGAACGCAAACGAGCGTCGCCGGAAACCGGGTTATCGGGAGGCACTCAAGTAAGGACGCGCGAACGCACTGTCAAGCGGCGGGTTCCCCCGCCAAGGGTCAAGCAATCGGTTCCGACCGCCGGGTCAAGCGGGTTCCCCGCGGGGCGTCTTCCACCAGCGATGGAGCGCGACGACGAACCAGATGAGCTCGACCGCGCCGAACGGCCAGGCGCCCTGCAGGAAGCCATAGGCCGATCCGAGCAGGCAGCCAAGCGCGAAGCCGAGCTGCCACCAGTGCGACCGCGATTCGAGCATGTAGCAGATGAGCATGAAGGTGACGGCGAACAGGCCGAAGGCGGTGAGGCTATCCATGGGGCGCTTGTGGCGGGATTGTGGTCCGGGGGCCAGCGCTTCGGTTAGGTTGCGGGGCGCGGGCGTTGAGATCGCTGGCGTGGGGGAAGGCCGTCAGGGATCAGCGGTGTAGAACAGCGGTGATTCCACCTGCTGACCTTGCTCGGCATCCGTCTCGCGATCGTTGCGTTCGAACGGGGGGATCGGCGCTTGCCGCCTGGTGGATCCTGAAACGAGTTCAGGATGACGACGGGGGAGCGCGCGCGCCCGAACTACTTCGTCATGCTGAACTTGGTTCAGCATCCACGGTGTCGCGATCGCTGCGTCCGAGCTGGGGGGATCAGCGCCTACCGCTTGGTGGATCCTGAAACGAGTTCAGGATGACGGCGTGGGAGTACGCGCGCCCGAACTACTTCGTCATGCTGAACTTGGTTCAGCATCCACGATGTCGCGATCGCTGCGTTCGAGGCAGGACGCCCGGCGCCTCCCGCAGGCGGGTCCTGAAAACGGGTTCGGGATGACAGTGTGGGGAGCGGCTGCGGCCGGCCCGGGAATCGGGGCTTCGGGGGTTGCGCACCGCCGGCCAACCCAATCCCGGCCCCTTCAAAGAGGGAACAGATCAGATGGGCAAGACGATGCGGGCGACCAGCCCCGGCCCATTGTCCGCAAGTTCGAACCGGCCCTCGTGCAACCGCGCGACCGCTTCGATCAGCGCCATGCCGAGCCCCGCGCCCGGTGTGGACCGCGCGCTGTCGAGGCGGCCGAAGCGCTTCATCGCCTGCGCGCGATCCGCTTCGGCGATGCCGGGACCGCGGTCCTCGACCTGGATGGCGATGCCGTCGGTGCGGTGGACGAGGCGGAGCGTCACCTCGCCGCCCCCTGCCCCGTGGCGCAGCGCGTTGTCGATCAGGTTGGTGATCGACTGGATCATCAGTTCGCGGTGGAGCGCGATCGCCGGCGGGCGATCGTCGATCGCGACCGTGAAGACCAGGCCGGCATCCTCGGCGACGGGGGCGTAAAGCTCGGCAATCTCCTCCAGCAGGTCGGGAAGCGAGACCTGGACGAAGCGATCGCGCGACACCGAGCCGGAACGACTGATCTCGATGACCATCGTCAGCATCCGCATGACGAGGTCGGTCTCCACGAGCAGCCCGCCGAGTGCCGCCTCCCGCGCGTCGGGATCGGCGATCAGGACCGCCTGTTCGGTCTTGGTGCGCAGGCGGGCGAGCGGTGAGCGAAGGTCGTGCGCGAGGCTGTCGGTGACGATGCGGAGCTCCGCCATCACGCCTTCGAGCTTTCCGAGCATGACGTTCAACCGTGCCGCCAGGCGGTCGAATGCGTCACTGCCTTCGGTGACGACGATGACGCGGCGCGACAGGTCTCCCTCCCCTGCCGTCTCGATGACGCTGGCGATCGCGTCGAGGCGGCGGCCGACATAGCGCGCGAGGACGAGTCCGCCGAGTACCCCCAGGCCCAGCGAGAGCAGCACGGCGAGCGCCAGTGCGCGTTCGATTGCGCGTTCCTCGGAGGCGATCAGGTCGAGGTTGCGGCCCGTGAGCAGCCAGTCGGAGCCTATCGGGTGCAGCGCATAGGCGGATTCACGCGCCGACCAGAGTTCGTCGCGTCCCAGGCGCGCGATGCGGAACTGGGTGGGGCGGAGCGGCACCGCGAGCCGGGCCGGTGCCACGCCGGCGACGGTCTGCCCCTTCGCATCGACGACGGCCAGGACCAGCGAGACGTCGCCCGGTACGACGGTATTGCCGATCGCCTGGCGCAGCGCCTTCATCCCGCCGCTGCGCCAGACGGCACGCAGCGATTCGGACTGTTCGGTGGTTTCGAGATGGATCGCGTCGATCGCATCGGCGCTCGTCGTCTTCCAGACGAAGCCGACGAGCGCGAGGTTTGAGACGAGCGCGAGCGCGATAGACAGAAGCGCGATGCGCGCGGTGACGGAAAGGCGGATCATGCGGGACTATCCTCCCCCGCCAGGGGGAGGTGGCTGCCGGAGGCAGACGGAGGGGGCGGCAAGGGTAACATCGGCTTCGTGTCCTCCCCCTCCGTCAGCTTCGCTGCCACCTCCCCCTGGCGGAGGAGGATTAGTCACGCCTCGACGGCGAGTCGGTATCCGGCGCCACGCACCGTGTGGAGGATCGGCGTGGGGAAACCGTCCTCGAGCTTGCGACGCAGGCGGCCGATGTGCACGTCGACGACGTTCGATCCCGGGTCGAAATGATAGTTCCAGATCTTCTCGAGCATCATCGTGCGGGTGACGACCTGGCCGGCGTGGCGGGCGAGGAATTCGAGCAGGTTGAATTCGCGCGCGCCCAGCGGGATCGTGCGGCCGGCGCGCGAGACGGCGCGGGCGAGCAGGTCGATCTCGAGGTCGCCGACCGAAAGGCGAGTCTTCTGCGGTTCGGTCGCGGCGCGGTCCGAGCGGCGGACGAGTGCTTCGACGCGGGCGGAAAGCTCGGCGAAGGAGAAGGGCTTGCACAGATAGTCGTCGGCGCCCGCCTTCAGTCCGTCGACGCGGTCGTCGACCGCCGCCAGCGCGGACAGGATCAGCACGGGCGTCGCGATGCCGGCGGCGCGGACCGCGCTGACCATCGACAGGCCGTCGAGCCCGGGCAGCATGCGGTCGGCGATGATGAGGTCGAAGATGCCTTCGCTGGCGAGGAACAGCCCGTCGCGACCGTCGGCGCAGGCCTCCACCGCGTGGCCGGCTTCCGTCAGGCCCTTTGCCAGATAGGCCGAGGTGGATGCGTCGTCTTCGACGATCAGGATCTTGCGGCTCAACGACTTGCCCTTCCTGCCTGCCCGTCCGGCGATCCTCTAACGGGAAAGGCCGGCGGAAAGAAGCCTTTCCACCGGCCCCCAACGATACCCCCGGGAGTGACGGGCACCGATCTCTGGAAACTCGTCTGCGCCGCCATGACGGGCATTACGGTTTCCTAGAGAACGGCAGCTTTCGGGGCGGTGAAGGAGAGGTGACATTTCCGTCATGCACCCGCCGCGCCGGCGGGGTTACTTGTCGAGGATCTCGCCGATCGCAGCCGCGACGTGCTTGATATCGGCCATACCGTCGACGCGACGGACCAGGCCGCGCGCTTCGTAGATCGGCAGGATCGGCGCGGTCTTCGCGCGGTATTCCTGCATACGGGTGTGCACCGTCTCGGCGTTGTCGTCGGGGCGGCGCTTGAACTCGGTCGAGCCGCAGACGTCGCAGACGCCGGCGACGGCGGGCTGCTTGAACTTGTCGTGATACCCCGTGCCGCACTTGGCGCAGGTGTAGCGACCGACGACGCGGTCGGTCAGTGCGGCCTCATCGACTTCGAGCTCGATGACGTAATCAAGCGTGCGACCGCGTGCAGCCAGCAACGCATCGAGCGATTCGGCCTGCGCCGCGGTACGCGGATAGCCGTCGAAGATCACACCCGATTCGGTGTCGGGCTGGTCGAGGCGTTCGCCGATGATGCCGGAGACGATCTCGTCCGAGACCAGGCCGCCCGATGCCATCACCGACTTGGCCTGCAGCCCTACGGGCGTGCCGGCGGCGACGGCGGCGCGGAGCATGTCCCCCGTCGACAGCTGGACCATGCCGCGCGTCTCGACCAGCGTGGCGGCTTGCGTGCCCTTGCCCGCACCGGGGGGGCCCAACAGGATGATATTCACGAAACGCACTCCCTCGTCCGTGCGGAGTCCAAATCGACCGGCCTGCGCATCAGCGCAGGCGGCCGCCCTTCAGCTTCGCCTTCTTGATCAGGTCGCCATACTGGTGCGCCAGCAAGTGCGACTGGATCTGCGTAACCGTGTCCATCGTTACGTTGACCACGATCAGGAGGCTAGTCCCGCCGAGATAGAACGGGATCGACAGCGCGGTGACGAGATATTCCGGCAACAGGCAGATGATCGTCAGATAGGCGGCACCGATGACGGTGATGCGGGTCAGCACGTAATCGAAATAATTCTCGGTGTTCTTGCCCGGACGGATGCCGGGGATGAACCCGCCATGCCGCTTCAGATTGTCCGCGGTCTCTTCCGGATTGAAGACGACGGCGGTGTAGAAGAACGAGAAGAAGATGATGCCGGCGCCGTAGAGCAGCATGTACACCGGCGAACCGTGCTGGAGGTACTGGTTGAGGGTGATAATGAAATCGCCCCACTTGCTCTGCCCGGCGGCGTACTTGCCCGCGAACTGCGTGATCGTCAGCGGCATCAGCAGCAGCGACGACGCGAAGATCGGGGGAATGACGCCCGCGGTGTTGATCTTCAGCGGCAGGTGGCTGCGATCGGCCTGCATCCCGCGCTGCGTCTGGCGCTTAGGATACTGGATTAGGATGCGGCGCTGCGCCCGCTCCATGAAGCAAATGAAGAGGATCAGCAGGACGACCGCGACAACGATGCCGATCAGCTTGAGCGGATCGAGGCTGCCCGAGCGGCCGCCCTCGAGCAGGTTGACGAGCGTGGTGGGCAGATGCGCGACGATGCCGGCCATGATGATCAGCGAGACGCCGTTGCCGATGCCGCGGCTGGTGATCTGCTCGCCGAGCCACATGAGGAACATCGTGCCGCCGATCAGGCTGACCACCGCGGTCATGCGGAACAGCATGCCGGGTTCGATCACCGCCTGGACGCCGGCATTGGCGCCGAGCGTCTCGAGACCGACCGCGATGAAATAGCCCTGCACCGCGGTCAGGCCGACAGTGCCGTAGCGGGTGTACTGGTTGAGGCGCTTGCGGCCCGATTCGCCGTCCTTCTTGATCGCGGCGAGCGTGGGGCTCAGCGAGGTCGCGAGCTGCACGACGATCGACGCGGTGATGTACGGCATCACCCCGAGCGCGATCAGCGACATCCGGCTGAGCGAACCGCCCGAGAAGGTGTTGAAGAAGTCGAGGACGCCGCCCTGCGTCTGCTGGCCCAGCACGCCGAGCGCGGTCGGGTCGATGCCCGGCAGCGGCACGTAGCTAAGCAGGCGGAAGACGATCAGCGCACCGATCGTGAACCACAGCCGCTTCTTGAGGTCGGTGGCCTTCGCGAATTTCGAAAGGCTGATGCTTTGCGCCATCTGGTCGGCTGCGGATGCCATGCGTCAAGATATCCTGGACGGGTCTCGCGAAAGCGGGCTTTCGCGAGGGGGAAACAAAAACGGCGGGATGCGTTTAACCGCCCCCCGCCGCTCATATAGGCGCCCGTGCGGGCTTGTCTAATGCCTCGCGGCATAAGGTTGGCCTGCCAAACCCGAAAATCCGTTCGTCCTGAGCGAAGTCGAAGGACAATGCCACAAGCGGGCCAGCCCTTCGACTGCGCTCAGGGCGAACGGATTTGGGGGGTGGCGGTGCACCACCTACTTCGTCACCCCGGGCTTGTCCCGGGGTCCAGTGTTACAAACGTCGCGCTTGCGGCCCTGGATGCCGGGACGAGCCCGGCATGACGGAGGGAGAGGCTTAGGCCTTGAACGACGCCTTGTGCGCCGCACGCTCCTTGTACTTCACGCCCTTCTTGGCGGCAGCCTTGGTGGCGGGATCGATATATTCGATCACGTCGACCTTGCCGCCGGCCTTCTCGACCGCCTCGATCGCGCCCTTCGACGCGCCGTTGACGGTGAACGAGACGACCGTGGTCAGCTCGCCCTTGGCGAGGAGGCGGACGCCGTCCTTGCCGCCGCGTGCGAGGCCGGCGGCCTTGAGCGCGTCATGGTCGAGCGTCGCGTTCGCTTCGATCTTGCCGGCGTCGATCGCCTTCTGGATCGCACCGAGGTTCACCTCGGCGAAGTCCTTGCGGAAGATGTTGTTGAAGCCGCGCTTCGGCAGACGCATGTGGAGCGGCATCTGGCCGCCTTCGAAGCCGGCGATGGAGACGCCCTCGCGGCTCTTCTGGCCCTTCTGGCCACGGCCGCCGGTCTTGCCCTTGCCCGAGCCGATACCGCGTCCGACGCGCATCTTGGACTTGCGGGCACCCTGGTTGTCGCGGAGTTCGTTGAGTTTCATGCTTTGCACTCGCTTTCGCTTTTGTCGCGCTGATGGAAAGAAGAAGGGGGCCGTTAGCCCCCTTCCCCGTATTTGTCACTAGTGAGGTAGAGGGGCTTAGCCCTCGACCGACACCATGTGCTGAACCTTGCGGATCATACCGCGGACTTCAGGGGAATCCT